>CP159991.1:0-1200000 GCA_040702985.1 Alloscardovia omnicolens
GGGGTGGTGTGGTTTAACAGTATTCGTGTTAAACCACACCACCCCTCATAGAAGATTGGTTTGCGGCGGCGTGTTACTCTCCCACACCCTATCGAGTGCAGTACCATCACCGTGCTAGGTCTTAGCTTCCAGGTTCGAAATGGAGACTGGGCGTTTCCCCTAGGCCATGACCACCGCAAAAAACTATACTCACTTATTCAGTTATCTTTTTCTACAAGCCAACAACTCGCAGACATTGTTCGTGTTGGTTTGGTAACCGGCGAGCAGACGCGTTTCATGTTAATCGTTTCGCAATACAATATTTTTAGTATTCCTTGTTATCAGAAAACCTTTATTCACAGAAAGATTGTTCAACCACACTATTGTGTAGTGTGTTGTGTTATTGTTTTCGACTCTTAGTACCAGTCAGCTCCACATGTTACCACGCTTCCACACCTGGCCTATCAACCCGATCATCTATCGGGAGTCTCACACACCCTCAAAAGGAGTGTCAGGAATTCTCATCTTGGAGAGGGCTTCCCGCTTAGATGCTTTCAGCGGTTATCCCTTCCGAACGTAGCTAACCAGCCATGCCACTGGCGTGACAACTGGCATACCAGAGGTTCGTCCACCCAGGTCCTCTCGTACTATGGGCAGGACTCCTCAAAATTCCAACGAGCGCAGAGGATAGAGACCAAACTGTCTCACGACGTTCTGAACCCAGCTCGCGTGCCGCTTTAATCGGCGAACAGCCGAACCCTTGGAACCTGCTCCAGCCCCAGGATGCGACGAGCCGACATCGAGGTGCCAAACCATCCCGTCGATATGGACTCTTGGGAATGATCAGCCTGTTATCCCCGGGGTACCTTTTATCCGTTGAGCGATGCCGCGTCCGTACGCCGGCACCTGGATCACTATTTCCGACTTTCGTCCCTGCTCGACCCGTCAGTCTCACAGTCAAGCTCCCTTGTGCAATTACACTCAACACCCGATTACCAACCGGGCTGAGGGAACCTTTGAGCGCCTCCGTTACTCTTTAGGAGGCAACCGCCCCAGTTAAACTACCCGCCAGGCACTGTCCCTGAACAGGATAACTGTTCGAGGTTAGACATCCAATATAAACAGAACGGTATTTCACTTGACGACTCCACCAAAGCTAGCGCCCTGGTCTCACAGTCTCCCGCCTATGCTACACAATCCACACCGAATGCCAATACCAAGGTATAGTAAAGCTGCCCTGGGTCTTTTCGTCCTTCTGCGCTTAACGAGCATCTTTACTCGTACTGCAATTTCACCGAGCTCCTGGTCGAGACAGTGGGGAAGTCGTTACGCCATTCGTGCAGGTCGGAACTTACCCGACAAGGAATTTCGCTACCTTAGGATGGTTATAGTTACCACCGCCGTTTACCTGGGCTTAAATTCACCACTTCACCCAAAAGAGTTAATGGATCCTCTTAACCTTCCGGCACTGGGCAGGCGTCAGTGCATATACAGCGACTTACGTCTTCGCATGCACCTGTGTTTTTGGTAAACAGTCGCTACCCCCTGGTCTGTGCCACCCCCAAAAGCTCCACCCGCACGGGGTTTCACCATCAAGGGTCTCCCTTATACCGAAGGCACGGGAGTAATTTGCCGAGTTCCTTGACCAGGATTCGCTCGATCGCTTTGGTATACTCTACCTGACCACCTGTGTCGGTTTAGGGTACGGGCAGATATATCCTCTCACACCGAAGATTTTCTTGACACCAAGAATCACCAAAACACCAACAAAAAGTTGATGCGCATCACACCTCACCCTATATGTGGAACGGATTTACCTATCCCACAGGCTGCGTGCTTACCATGCCAAAACCACCTGACAGTTCAGCTATCCCGATGCGTCACTCCTGTGCTGTCCTACTACAAACCAAGATCCCAAACACCCACAAAAACCATACCCCGAAAGATACAATCTCCATAAGCGTGAGGTTAGTACAGTAAGCCTCGGAATGGTCGAGAATACACTGGTAGGAGAATATCAACTCCTTCATCCAATCGACTACGCCTGTCGGCCTCGCCTTAGGACCCGACTCACCCAGGGACGATGAACGTGGCCCTGGAACCCTTAGTCATCCAGCGGACGGGATTTTCACCCGTCTTTCGTTACTCATGTCTGCATTCTCACTTGTCTACAGTCCACAAACGTTTACACGCCTGCTTCACCCCAGTAGACAACGCTCTCCTACCCAACCAGCCATAAGCTGATTGCCGCGTCTTCGGTGGTGTGCTTGAGCCCCGCTACATTGTCGGCGCGGAACCACTAGACCAGTGAGCTGTTACGCACTCTTTCAAGGATGGCTGCTTCTAAGCCAACCTCCTGGCTGTCTATGCGACTCCACATCCTTTCCCACTTAGCACACGCTTAGGGACCTTAGACGACGATCTGGGCTGTTTCCCTTTCGACAACGAAGCTTATCCCCCGCTGACTCACTGCCGGCCACCACTTCACAGGTATTCGGAGTTTGGCTGCTATTGGTACCCTATACGCCCGCAAGCATCCAGTAGCTCTACCCCCTGGAAACTAAAACCGACGCTGCACCTAAATGCATTTCGGAGAGAACCAGCTATCACGGAATTTGATTGGCCTTTCACCCCTATCCACAAGTCATCGCCCCAGTTTTCAACCTAGGTGCGTTGGCTCTCCACAAAGTCTTACCCCTGCTTCAACCTGCTCAAGGATAGATCATCCCGCTTCGGGTCTAGAGTATGCAACTAAAACGCCTTTTAAAACTCGCTTTCGCTACGGATCCCCCACACGGGTTAACCTCGCTACATACCACTAACTCGCAGACTCATTTTTCGATAGGCACGCCGTCACCCCTCAAGGCTCCGACGGATTGTAAGCTCACGGTTTCAGAAACTATTTCACTGTCCTCCCTGGAACTACTTTTCACCTTTCCCTCACGGTACTCGTTCACTATCGGTCACATGGATATATTTAGACTTACCCAACGGTCTGGGCAGATTCACACGAAATTCCTCGAGTATCGTGCTACTCGGGACAATCACCAGCAAGACAACGCGCATACACCTACGGGGCCATCACCCTCTGTGGCCAGGCATTCAATCCTGTTCAGCTCACACATTGCTTTATCACTTGCCACCAGCCTGTCAGAACCAGTACAGCAACATCCCACAACACCGATCATGCAACCCCTGACAAGTATCACACACAACCGGTTTAGTCTTCTCCGCTTTCGCTCGCCACTACTCACGGAATATCTTTTCCTGTAGGTACTGAGATGTTTCACTTCCCTACGTACGCCCCCACAAAAAATGGGTACCAGGCATTCCTACCCGTGAGTTTCCTCATTCAGACACCCTCGGATCACAGCTCGGTTGACAGCTCCCCGAGGCTTATCGCAGCCTCCCACGTCTTTCATCGCTCCCATGTGCCAAGGCATCCACCCTAAGCCCTTAACAACAAAAACACTGTTAAACACCTAACGAACAAAAATTCCTAGACAACAAATCATCACACTAAAAATGATCACAAAACGATCGAACAAAACAACAAAAAAATGAAGTTCAGTTCAATTACAACAACAAAAACAAAAAAAGTAATTGTTGCTCGCGTCCACTATCCAGTTATCAAACCACCACACCACACCACAACAACCAACACCACAAACAAGTGTTAATCCTCATAGCAGGCAACCCAAAAAGCCGTAGCAATCCGGAAACCCAAAAGCATGCCCCACACCACTCATTAAAACAACATTCTGATAATTTCCACACCACGCACAACCCCACCCCTAACACATAAGAGTGAACAAAGGTCATGCACAAAAACCAACCACAAAAAACATGGTTGCACAAAACTCCGTAGAAAGGAGGTGATCCAGCCGCACCTTCCGGTACGGCTACCTTGTTACGACTTAGTCCCAATCGCGAACCTCACCTTAGACGGCTCCCCCAGAAAAACTGTTAGGCCACCGGCTTCGGGTGCTGCCCACTTTCATGACTTGACGGGCGGTGTGTACAAGGCCCGGGAACGCATTCACCGCAGCGTTGCTGATCTGCGATTACTAGCGACTCCACCTTCACGGAGCCGAGTTGCAGGCTCCGATCCGAACTGAGACCGGTTTTCAGAGATCCGCTCCAGGTCACCCTATCGCACCTCGCTGTACCGGCCATTGTAGCATGCGTGAAGCCCAAGACGTAAGGGGCATGATGATCTGACGTCATCCCCACCTTCCTCCGAGTTAACCCCGGCGGTCTCTTGTGAGTTCCCACCATAACGTGCTGGCAACACAAGACAAGGGTTGCGCTCGTTGCGGGACTTAACCCAACATCTCACGACACGAGCTGACGACGACCATGCACCACCTGTGAAAACGCTCCGAAGAGACACCCCATCTCTGAGGCCATCGTTAACATGTCAAGTCTTGGTAAGGTTCTTCGCGTTGCATCGAATTAATCCGCATGCTCCGCCGCTTGTGCCTGCCCCCGTCAATTTCTTTGAGTTTTAGCCTTGCGGCCGTACTCCCCAGGCGGGATGCTTAACGCGTTAGCTCCGACACAGAACCCGTGGAAAGCGCCCCACATCCAGCATCCACCGTTTACGGCGTGGACTACCAGGGTATCTAATCCTGTTCGCTCCCCACGCTTTCGCTCCTCAGCGTCAGTAATAGCCCAGAGACCTGCCTTCGCCATTGGTGTTCTTCCCGATATCTACACATTCCACCGTTACACCGAGAATTCCAGTCTCCCCTACTACACTCTAGCCTGCCCGTACCCAGCGCCAATCCACCGTTAAGCGATGGACTTTCACACCAGACGCGACAAACCGCCTACGAGCTCTTTACGCCCAATAATTCCGGACAACGCTTGCACCCTACGTATTACCGCGGCTGCTGGCACGTAGTTAGCCGGTGCTTATTCAAAAGGTACACTCACTCGCGCTTGCTCCCCAATAAAAGCGGTTTACAACCCGAAGGCCGTCATCCCGCACGCGGCGTCGCTGCATCAGGCTTTCGCCCATTGTGCAATATTCCCCACTGCTGCCTCCCGTAGGAGTCTGGGCCGTATCTCAGTCCCAATGTGGCCGGTCCGCCCTCTCAGGCCGGCGTACCCGTCGAAGCCTTGGTAGGCCATTACCCCACCAACAAGCTGATAGGACGCGATCCCATCGCATAGCACTAAACACTTTCCCACACACCCATGCGAGCATGCGGAACATTCGGTATTACCACCCGTTTCCAGGAGCTATTCCAAACTACACGGCAGGTTGATCACGCGTTACTCACCCGTTCGCCACTCTCACCCACCCAACAAAAGCCAGGCAGGATCCCGTTCGACTTGCATGTGTTAAGCACGCCGCCAGCGTTCGTCCTGAGCCAGAATCAAACCCTCCACAAAAAACATTCATGAAAAGTCCTGAAAAAGACTCACAAAAAAATAATAAAAAAATCAACGAAAAAAACACTCAACAAAAAATCAAGCATCCTTAACGCACAAAAACAACCACATGAACACCCCACAAAAAACACGAGGCATCACATGATCAAACTGGCATTATCAAAACATAAAAAGTAGTACAAAACACGCTCTTGAGTTCTCAAACCACCACAACACAAACCAACCAAAACCCCCAACCAGAGAATCTCAGCCGCATCAGGCAGCGAATAAAAACAATACACCACACACACCACACACGCAAGCCTCGGCGTGTCGGAATTACACATCCGCAAGATTACGCTGTATATGCAGCATTTATATTGTTTTCACTCCTACTATTATCTTCTATTTTTTCTCTGCTCGCAACAACCATGCTCACTCAGCACCCATTTATTTTTTGACACTTGCATATTGGCGCTAGGAAAGAGTAGGATTACCAGCGAAGTTCAGCTTGACATGACAAGCTCTTCAAAAATCTGCAATGTGTTGCGTAGTTTTGCGCGGTATTGCAATATATCGGATCATAGCGCAGCTTGGTAGCGCGCCTCGTTCGGGACGAGGAGGTCGTGGGTTCAAATCCCACTGGTCCGACTTTTACTCTCTCATCTCAGACTTTTCTTCTCTCACATCTATAAATCTAAAACCCAAAGCTAATACACCCAAATTGCTCATTATTACAATCATTCGCCACGTCTGCCTCAAGAAAGCGGCACAGCAACACGATTCCAAAAGATAAACCATATTAAAAATCAATCAATAAAACTGACATATAATTATTGCACTGTTTATGTAAGCGCGCTAACTTTCCCGCGCTTCACCGCTAAAACAAAAACTGAAGCAAAACCGCCGCATAAAGCGGTTATAACGACGCTATAAATCCACAAGCGAAAGGATTTCTCATGGATATCATGGATAATCTCAAAGATGTAGCAAGCAATGCTGGCGAAAAAATTGCTGATGTCACATCAGATATTAAAGACAAGGCAGCTGATTTAGCAGACAAAGCTGGCGATAAAATTGATGAGCTGAAGGCTGACGCAGCAGTTAAGAAGGCTGAGCTTGAAAAGAAAGCAACAGAAATCAAGAACGATATTAAAGAAGATCTGCGTAACGACAAGTAGTCAGCACTGATTAGGGCAGATAGGCGCGGATCTGACACAGTTTATCTGTAGGCCGAAGCCCTTTTGCAATTTTCTTCTTAACATAAAAAATAGATACGATTATGCTCCAGCTTCTCAGATGAGAAGGAACTGGAGCATAACTTTACTCAGTTTTATTTCCACTGCCATTCCCATCACCATTCCCACTGCCCAGGCATTCACCATGTGCAATACTCTCCACAAGCCTTACAATACTGAGAAGAGAGGTCTAGGCAGCAGAACTGTGTGCGAATGTTGGTGTATCTAGCTCCACAACACGGATCGCAGTTGACTGCTCAACCGAACTGTACCGCATCCAACTGCACATACGGCGCGCAAGTACAGCAGAACTTACAGCAAAATCTACGGCAGAAGTAAGGAGAATCATGAGCACGCACACGATTTCAATATTTACTGGAGCAGGAATTTCAACCTCTGTTGGCATACCGGATTTTCGCGGACCAGATGGCGTGTGGACCAAACATCCTGAACAAACACGCGTGTACGATATCGATTTATTCTTACATAACACTGAGGCACGTGAGTACTCTTGGCGCTGGCAGAAGGAGTCAGCAGTATGGAAGGCTCAGCCTGGACCAGCCCATAAAGCTCTTGTTGAGCTGGAACAGTCGGGCTTACTCACTGGCATTGCCACGCAAAATTTTGACGGTCTTCATGAGCAAGCAGGCAATTCACCTAATAAAGTGGTTAATTTACATGGCACTATTGCCACATCACATTGTTTGGATTGCGGCAAACAGTATGCAACGTCCGAAATTATGGACAGGCTCGACGATACCCCTGACCCTCACTGCTCGGATTGCACAGGTTTATTGAAAACCGATGTCACCTATTTTGGCGAAGCTCTTCCGTATGGTGCTATGGAGAAAGCAGCAGCTTTTATTGAAGAGTCCGATGAACTCTGGGTTATTGGCTCTAGTTTAGAGGTGTATCCAGCTGCCTCGTTAGTTCCTTACGCTGCACAGCTCAACAAACGTATTCGCATTATTAATGCCCAGCCAACGCATATGGACGAGCTCGCAGACAGTAACGATATTATGCGCGACCCCATTGAAGTGGTTGTGCCACGGTTAGTACACGAAATTTTGAGCACAGATTGTTAGGATAAACCGTCTAAAAAATCCTTGATATTTAGCCCCACTTGACTTAAAGCGCTTTAAGTCCCCTAAAGTTAAAGTACATGAACATAGAAAAGGAGTAAAACATGAAAGCAACGTACATGTACGGACCTGGAGATGTGCGCGTAGATGAGGTTGCAAAACCTCACATTATTGAGCCTACTGACGCTATTATTAAGCTCGCAGCCACCTGTGTATGCGGTTCGGATTTGTGGCCTTACCGAGGCGACGACGAGATTAGCGAACCTCAAGCAATGGGTCATGAATATGTGGGAGTTGTTGAGGAAGTCGGTTCTGCCGTCACACAGATTAAGGTCGGCGACTTTGTTGTTGGCTCATTCTGCCTTTCCGATAACACCTGCGAGATTTGCGCGTCAGGATATCCATCGCGATGCGTACATGGCAGCTTTATGTCTGGCGCTCAGGCTGAATACGCTCGCGTACCGTTGGCGGACGGCACACTTGTTGCCACTCCTGCCGTACCAAATGAGGATCAGCTCAAGCACCTCATGGCAGCATCAGATGTATTAGGAACCGGTTGGTTTGCAGCTGACGAAGCTCAAGCAGGACCAGGAAAAATAGTTGTTGTCGTCGGCGATGGTGCGGTTGGACTGCTCGCAGTCTTAGCCGCGAAGCAGATGGGAGCTGAACGCATTATTGTTATGAGCCGTCACGCTGATCGTCAGAAGTTAGCACGCGAATTTGGTGCAACAGATGTGGTTGCAGAGCGCGGTGAAGAAGGCGTTGCAGCTATCAAGAAGCTCACTGATGGATTGGGTGCGCACTCAGTTATTGAGGCAGTCGGTACTCAGCAATCCATGGCAACAGCTATTGCTGTTACTCGCCCAGGCGGTCACATTGGCTATGTTGGGGTATCGCACGACGTAAAAATCGATGGTTTGAACCTGTTCTTCTCTGAAGTGCATCTCATGGGTGGTCCAGCACCGGTACGCAAGTATCTGCCACACTTTATTGACCTTATTTTCAAGGGCGCAATTGAACCAGGCAAGGTCTTTACCAAGACAGTAAGTCTTGATGATATTGCTGAAGGATATCGCGCTATGCATAATCGCGAAGCCATCAAGACTTTTGTTACCATGCCACAGAAGTAATCTTTTATGTAACGCGAACGAATTTTTACCATACGATTATGAACACTCCAGAACGTACATATACCATTACGGAAGTTGCAAAACTGACCGGCTTAGCAGCATCAACTCTACGATATTACGAAAGTGTTGGCATCTGCCCTGCTATTCAGCGCGATGATTCAAGTGGACATCGAATCTACACTCAGAGTAACTTAGACTTTCTCAGTTGGGTTTCCTGTCTAGCTGCAACCGGCATGAGCATTGAAAATATGCGCCAATACATTCATAATGGCAAAAATGGAGCTCGTAATAGTGCACTCCAAGTTCAGCTTCTGACTGAGCAAGATGCTGTTCTTAAAGAGGAAGCAGCAAGAATTCGTGCTAGACGTAAATACATTGAAGTGAAAATCAAATATTGGAAAGCTCTTGAAGCTAGAGACACCTCTCTAGCTCAGGAGCTTGCTCAGCAGGCATCCGATCTCATACACGAACTGCGCTAAATTTATTGCGCTCACATACAACAAGACTGTTCTACACCAACGGAAAAAATTGATGCAAGAATTTAAAGTACTTCTTCAACTACTTGAACATCTCAACGCTGGAAAACCGCTCATTCCTGAGAGTGTTGAGCACAACACTATGCTGCGCTATAGTGAGGAGGCACGGCGCATTACCAGCGCACTGAACACCTCGTACCGCACGCCAGATGAAATCCGTGAACTGATGACGCAGCTCATTGGTCGATCTGTGGACGCGAGCTTTACTCTCTTTCCACCTTTTACCAGTGATTTTGGAAAAAATATTCATATTGGCAAGAATGTTTTTATTAACTCTGGGGCGAGATTTCAAGACCAGGGCGGCATCTTCATCGCAGATAACTGTCAGATTGGCCATAATGCCGTATTCGCCACACTCAATCACGGCATTCAGCCAGACGATCGCGGCACACTTTACCCAGCACCTATAATCCTCGAACCAAATGTATGGATAGGCTCGCAGGTGACTATAACTCCAGGCGTTACTATTGGAGAAAACTCGATCGTGGCTGCTGGAGCGGTTGTCACTAAAGATGTTCCTGCCAATGTTATTGCTGCAGGAGTTCCTGCACGCGTAATCAAAAGCATTCAGTAAGTTACAGTCCATCTCACAAATCTCAAAACCTCACAAAATTATTTTTATACACGATTTGAATAGGAAAAGGCGCTAGTCATGTCCACACAAGTATTGGTATTTCATCCTCATATAGAATCGTCAACAATCAACAGCGCTCTGGCACAGGCCGCCGAGCAGGTAGAGAATGCAAATGTGCGATATATGTATTCTTTGTATCCCGATTTGAGAATTGACGTTGACGAAGAACATCGTCTATTGGAAGCTGCTGACACGATTGTTTTGCAGTTTCCGTTCTATTGGTACTCTGTGCCTCCTCTGCTGACCACATGGTTTGATGATGTCCTCACGTATGGCTGGGCATATGGGAGCACCGGCACACAACTTCACGGCAAAAAGCTTCAAATTGCAGTGAGCACGGGAGCAGATCGCAATAGTTATAACACTGCAGGCTGCGGATATACAGTGGACGAGCTGCTCGCTCCGCTAAAAGCAACCTCGCATCTTATTGGCACTCAGTGGCAAAACCCATTCATTACCTACGGGGCACTGTCAATCTCTGCTGAGTCTCTCCAGTCTCAGCAGAACGCATACGCACAGATGCTGAATTCATTAGAACAACACTAAAACTCATTCAAAGCCACGCATATGATGAAAGAAAAACTGCAGCGCATCCTTGTGCACGTCCTGAATATAACGCTTATATGTGCTATTCTCACGGCGTGTGCTCCACAAAAACAGCACGCACAATCGACGCCACAAAATGAGAGCGCGCTCAAGCAGAATA
This sequence comes from Alloscardovia omnicolens, assembly GCA_040702985.1. Classification (GTDB taxonomy): domain Bacteria; phylum Actinomycetota; class Actinomycetes; order Actinomycetales; family Bifidobacteriaceae; genus Alloscardovia; species Alloscardovia omnicolens_A. Next base: position 10,685 of record CP159991.1, read on the forward strand.
ATGCAAATTCCTCGAACACATCGAATGCTCCGGGAGATAAGAAAACAAAGGAAAACACAATGATAAAGCTGCACGCCAATGGTCATGTGATGGATGTGGAGCTGGCACATAACGCCGCCACCGAAGAGTTGATGAATAGACTGGCTCAAGGACCTCTCACAGTGAGGACGCAGGACTACGCGGGTTGGGAAAAAGTTGGATCCCTTGGGTTTAATCTACCGCGTAGCGATGAGCACGTATCTATGCAGCCGGGAGATATTATGCTCTATCAAGGAAATCAACTGGTGGTTATGTATGGATATAACGAGTGGAGCGAAACAAGGATTGGCACTATTAAAAATCTCAGTGCTTCGCAGTTAAAAGACATATTCGGTTCAGGTGATACGGAATTTACGTTCACACTCAACTGAGAAGTATACGAGTATCAAACCACTCTCTTCTGTTGTCAGTCGTGACCTAAGCCCCACTATGAGCACCATAGAAGCACGATATATAAAAACGGGAGAATGCAGGCCTTCATTGCTTGCATTCTCCCCTTGTTTATGTCCCCATGGATAAACGCTTTAATACACGCGGTTTACGCGGAAACCTTTCATATGTAAAGCATCCATAATCTGCTGAATATGATCAGGTCCATTAGTTTCTACTGTCACTTCCAAAAGCACAGCATTCGTGTAATGCGATTGTGCCTTGAACTGATCGTGATTCAACTCAATAACGTTAGCACGCAAATCAGCAAGAATTTGAGCAATCAGAGCTAACTGTCCTGGCGTATCTGGAAGCTCCACGCCGAACTGCATAATACGTCCGCGCGAAATCATACCGCGTTGAATAACAGCACCAATAGTTACCGTATCAATATTTCCGCCTGACAAAATAGGAACAATCACGCGCTCATTCATTGGCGGAACGTCCAAAATCTCAGCGTTCTCAAGCCCTTGAGCTTCTAAGGATGATACCGACACTACTTTATCGAGCACGTTCAATGCAGCTAAGGATACAGCTCCGGCAGCTTCAACCACCATCTTATGCTTTTCGAGCATGAGGAGGATCATTTCAGAAATTTCACGCTCAGATACGGTGACGAAACCGTCTAAATATTTCTCCAGCAAGGCAAAGGTTAGACCACCTGGCTCACGTACGGCAACACCTTCTGCGGCCGTGTGCACAGCGGAAGCAGCTTGCACATTATGCGTGCCGGATGCGAATGACTGCTGAAAAGCAACAGAACCTTCAGGAGTAACACCGATAACTCGCACATGAGGAGCGAAAGTTTTCACAGCCATAGCAACGCCGGCGCCTAGCCCGCCGCCGCCGAGAGGAACCAGAATATCTGTAACTTCTGGGCAGTCCTCAAGAATTTCCATAGCAATTGTGCCCTGACCAGTCAGCACTTCATAATCATTAAACGGATGAACAAAGGTCAAACCTTGAGTGCGTGCAGCGTGTGCGGCATAAGCGCTCGATTCATCAAACACGTCACCTTCCAAAGCTACGGTTGCCCCCAAGGCACGGGTAGCATCAACCTTAATTGGTGGCGTAATACGTGGCATCACAATAGTTGCGTGCGCTCCACGTTCACGAGCTGCATACGCTACGCCCTGCGCATGGTTTCCTGCAGATGCAGTAATAATGCCTCGATCTAATTCCTCCTGGGACAACGAAGCAATTTTGTTATACGCTCCACGCAGCTTAAAGGATCCTGTTTTCTGCAGATTCTCTGGCTTCATCACCACGCGAGCGCCAGTTCTTTCCGATAGAATCTGTGATTCTTCAAGTTGTGTATGACGAGCAACCGACTGCAAACGTTCGGATGCAGTTTTTAAGTCGTCAGCATGATCGCGCTGAACGTATGCACTGATTTCTTCTGGGGTCATGATGTCTCCTCACGTACTTCTCATAGTCTAAACCGCACGTCTGTACAGAAAAGGCTTCGGCACGCTGAGTGAGATGAACAACGCCGAGTAAGATATGAATTACATATGTCATGTGATGCTTGCATGATCCTGTTGCGAGCGCTTATTGGAAGCGTTTGTTGGCACGCGTATTGTCAGCGCTTATTGCGAGCATACCGTGGCGCAGTCGCGTGCAGACGTGCAGAGATGTGTAGACGTGACGCTAAACGCCGACACGTGTCGACGCGTCGCGCGAAATATAATACGAGAACAGATGAAGGAGGCTTTATGACCGCTCACACGTCCGCATCTGATTCTCATCATGACGAACATCCTACTCATACGAAGACCAAGGCATTTCGCAGCAATGATGCTACCGATGTTCACGATGTTACCGATGCTGCCTCGTATGCTGTTCATGAAGATGTTCCTGATGATATTGCCGATGATTTTGATTTAGATTCCACGTCGGCTTTAGCAGGCGATGCAGCAACGCGTTCATCTGCGCGCACTCCTGCATTCAATAGTTTGTATCACACGCGCAATATTGCACGTTTACGCTATCGCACGCATATACATGAATTGTTGTCTGGTTCGCATCGTCGTCAATGGTCGATTGCTATGCGTGGCATGATGTGTGGAGCTGGCGCTGGATTATTAGTGGTGGCGTACCGTGCAGCTATTGCATATAGCAATGCCTGGTCAGTAGACATGTATGCCTATCTGCGTGCTCACCCCGTTGCTATTGCGTTGTGGGCTATGGTCGCCGCAGTAAGCGCATGGTGCATAGCTAAACTTGTAACCTGGGAGCCTATGGCTACGGGCTCAGGCATTCCGCAAGTAGAAGGTGTTCTGCTGTGGGGTTTGCGTATGCGCTGGTGGGCAATCTTGCTGGTGCGTTTTACTGCTGGTATTGTCTGCGCATTCTTCGGCATGAGCTTAGGACGCGAAGGCCCGTCAATTCAAATTGGTGCTGCAACGGCTGCCGGTATTGGTTCGCGCATGAGTAAGAACAATATTGAGCGCGATAATTTTACTGCGGCAGGCGCAGCGGCTGGTCTCTCAGCTGCTTTTAGCGCACCTCTGTCTGGCATGATGTTTGCTTTGGAAGAGGTGTATCGCAGTTTCAATCCCACTGTTTTGCTTACGGCTACTACTGCTGCGCTCACTGCTGATTTAATGTCTAAAATTTTCCTCGGATTTAAGCCCGTTTTACATTTCGTGTCTGTTGCGCAACTGCATTTATTCAATTATGTGTGGCTTATTCCTTTAGGACTTATCAGCGGAATAATAGGCGCCGCTATGAATGCTTTACTGTTGGGATTGCAAACAGCCTACGGTCGTGTTGCTCCCCACTGGCGTTTATTTATTGCTCTCTCTATTGCTTTAGTGGTTGGTTTAACTCTTCCTCTCGCCTTGGGCGGCGGGGCTTCACTGATCAGTTTTGCCGAGCAAGCATCAAGCCCGTTAGGCTTATTGATTATTTTGCTTCTTGTGAAGATGCTTTTTACTGCTACAAGTTTTGGTAGTGGCGCTCCAGGAGGCATTTTCTTACCGATTTTGACAGTTGGCGCTGTGGCTGGCAGTATTTTTGCGCGTTGCATTCTCTACTTGAATATGGGGAATTTTTCGCTCTCGCCTGATCTTGTTGCCACTTTTGCTGTTCTCGCCATGGCAGGAACTCTTACGGCTTCAGTCAAAGCACCTATTACCTCAATGATGCTAGTTATTGAAATGACTGGTTCGCTTGTGCATATGCTGCCAGTAGCAACTGTTACTCTTATTGCTTTATTTGTTTCCGATGCTTTCCACGTTCAACCGATTTATCATGCGCTTCTAGATCGTTTTATGAAGACTTCCAAACCGTCAGCAGACAAAACCCGACAGTCAGCACTTATATCCTTACCGGTTGAATTAGATAGTAGCGCTATGGGACATTCTATTGGGCAGATTGATTGGCCTGAGCATACTTCAGTTATTTCTGTACGTCGCGGCGGACAAGAATTCGTACCGCAATCATCAACTGTTATTCAGCCCGGAGATGGCATTGTGGTTATGTATACAGGAACTGATCAGAAGAAGGCTCGCGAAGAACTTAATCTGCTGTGCTCATCGGCATACTAATTTTTTACCAGCACACATTTTACGGCTTTTAGGGCAAAGCGTGTCTGATTTTCATGCATTTTTTGTGCCGGGAAAAGTGATTCGGTAGGGTTAATCACTTTTCGGGGCCTATATGGTGCGAACTTTTCGGGTAAAAGAGCCCTGCGGAGTGATTCACTCTTGTGGATCACTCCGTACGCCTGTTTTCATGTCTATTTGAGGGTGTTTTTAAGCCCTGCGGAGTGATTCGGTGTAGTAGATCACTTTTCACGACAGGTTTCATAGGGTTTTTAGGGGTAAAAAGGCCCTGCGGAGTGATTCACTATAGTAGATCACTTCGCACGGCTGTTTTTATGGCTGTTTTAGGGTGTTTTGAGGCCCTGAGCAGTGATCCACTCAAGCGAATCACTGCTCACGCCAGATTTCGCACCATTTTAGAGGTATTTTCTGCCCTGCGCAGTGATTCACTGTAGCAGATCACTTTTCAGGACTAGGCTGGTGCTGAAAATAAGTATCAAAAAGGGGCATCAACCTAGGCATCGCCCCCCCCTAGGCTGAGCCCCCCCCCTCAAAAAAACACCCATATTTTAATATTTATCCGTGCATAGCAGTAAAAATAGCCACGCCTGTCAGCACTGCACATACGGGCAGAGCAATAGTCCATAAAGCGTAAATAACGCAATCCACCCAATGGCGAGCGCGCGCTAGCTGAATAATCTCGTTCATCGCCGTGGAGAAAGTTGAGAATCCACCAAGAAAGCCGCTCGTACAAAGTGCATACCATGTGGCGTCATAGTCGCGCACAAAAATGACACAAGCCGCAAAAAGCAGACCCGCCAATGTATTAATAATGAGCGTCGACCAAGGAAAAATAGTTGTTGTTTTTAGCTTAATCATGGTGTCAACAACAAAGCGGACCACCGCACCTAAACCGCCACACAGGCTAATGGTGAGAAGCGTTATGACAGACACTGTTTTTCCTTACTAAAGTCTTACTACGAAAATAATAGTATCCTCGCTGTATCGCACGTCAATACGACCTTTAAATAGCTTAACCATACTTTGAGCCATATTCAGTCCAATGCCGAAACCGGAGGTTGTTTTATGTGATGGCGTATTACGGGTATGCGATTCATCGTCGCGGTAAAAGCGTTCAAAGAAATGAGAATAGTCTTTTCCTTTGCCTTCCTTATAGGTGTTCGTCACTTCTAAATGTGCACTATAGCGCGGGTTGCGCGATTTGCGCAGTGTAACGGATACCGTGCCGCCATCATCACAGTATTTATTCGCGTTATCGACCAGAATATTCACCAATTCAAATGCAGATTTTGCTTCTGCTTTAATGTGAATATTCTCAGCTATATCCATATGGAACTTTTTACCATCGCGCAACACGGAACTCTTAAAACTCGACGCTGCGTTCAGCACAGTTTCAGAAAGGTTGACATCACCCAGCGTCATATCAGGTTGTTCTTCTAATCGTGCTAAAGATACCATCTGATTGATTAAGGCTGTCATGCGTTCCACTTGAGCTTTCGTGGATGCGCTCCACTCGCTTTCACCCTCCATCATTTCTTGTAGCTCAGTATTGGCAGAAATAATAGCCAATGGAGTTTTCAGCTCATGACCAGCATTAGTAATAAAACGTTTTTGCTTCTGATAATTATCTACAAAAGGTTGCACTGCCCATTTAGAAATAATGGCAGCCACACTAATAAAGAAGAAGAGCGCAATCAGAAACATCACAAGAGAAATATGAAAAAGTCGACTGCGATTAGCTATTTGTGCGTTGATATTGATGGCTGATAATCTCGTTCCTGAATTCTCAGGCGAAACTTGGTAGGAGAAACTTTGGTCACCAATGACTACCGTTCCGGATGAGCTGGTTGTTTGCAGGATTGCGTCGGCGGAGGAAAGAATTTGGTCGTCGGAAAGATTATCTAGATTGCGTTTACTCGTAACGCTGAGACTGCCGTGATAATCGCGCACAATACTGAAATATTGATAGTGTTGCGCATCCCCATCGTCAATAATGCCACCCAAAACGTTATCCACTCTTTCTGAGGGCAGCGTACCACGGTTTGCATTAATCAGATGTAAAAGCACGCCCGTTTCACGGCCCGACTCCCAGTGAGATGCAAGATTCAGCACTGTGATGGGCACAATTGTAATAATCAGGACGGCTAAAGCAGCAATCAGGGTAAAGCGTAAACGCAGTTTTCTAAGCATCTACAATCTCCAAACTGTACGGACCGCCCTCATCACCAGTAATACGCACATGAGCACCGATGGCTTTCAGCTTGTTTTTTATATAGGACATATAAATCCACACGTAGCCATCATCTTTTTCGTCATTATTCTCAAACACATGAGCATACACATCGTCATGCGTAACAGGACTATTCTGTGCGTTCAAAATCAAGTATTCCAAGAGTTTTGCTTCGTTAGCGTTTAAGCGCATGGAGCTGTGGGCAGATACTTCCTGCTCACGCACATTCAGCGTAATATTGCCGCAGCTAATCTCTTTACTCGCAAAATTCGTGTCAAAGCGACGCTCCAAAGAACGTAAGCGCGCCAGTAGCTCCTTAAGAGATAAAGGCTTCGTCAAATAATCATCAGCGCCCATGTCAAGCCCGGTAACGCGATCGTCCACCTCGGACATCGCAGTAAGCATAATAATATATGTGGAATTGCCGCGAGCGCGCAATTCCTCTACAGCCTCTAAACCAGTTTTAATGGGCATCATAATATCAAAAATCATAACGTCAAAAGCATGGCTATCAGCCTTATCAAGAGCTTCCTGACCGTTCGCTGCTACTACAACCTCATAGCCTTGACGTTCTAAAGCCACCGTATACGCGCGACGTAATGCAGGCTCATCTTCAGCAATGAGAATTTTCATTTAATCAGCTCCATTATCTTTGGCATTCATAAGATGACGAATAGTTTGCATACTCATATCGCAAGAAGCGAGTTCATCTGCGCAACGCTTTAACTCAGCAACAATACGCTCCTGATTTTTAATACCCTTTTTATATTTCAACTCATGCTCTAAAGCAGCCCACGAATCCATGGCAATAGTACGAATCTGCACTTCTACATAATAAGAACCTGGAATCTGTCCCTCACAATCAGGAACTGTTCCATCGGGATCATTCACGCTGGCAATCACATGATAAGAGCGGTATCCATTTGGCTTAGCATTAAAAACGTAATCTTTTTCTTCTACAATACTGATGCCGTCCATAGAACGCAGTTCGTCAACTACAAGCTGAATATCGTCAATAAAACCTGTAACAACACGAATGCCAATAGCGTCACGTACCTCTTTTAATGCACTATGCTCGGTGGGACTGTAGCCTTTTCGCTCACACTTTTCGCGCATACTATCGTCTGCTTTAATACGCACGTTAATATGTTCGTACAAACTGTATCCGGTAGCGTTACGCGTACGCTCGTTGGCTGCTTCTAACCTTGTGACAACGTAGGAAAGAACGCGATCCATAGCAGGACGATACATTCCGTACATAGACGAACCAGAAACAGAGGGGCTATGAATAGAGGGGCTAGGCACGGCTTTCGCTTGTGCTAGGTCGGTCATCACACACTCCTTATACAGTGCTGAAAAGTGTTGACAGTGTTGACAGTGTTGACAGTGCCGCTAAATTAAGGCTCTGATGACGACTTTAATGCCTGCGATGTTTACGCGCACGTGAACGTGAAGAATTTTCACTAGCTTTTTGCCTCGTAGCAGCTCGATGGCTAGTCCGATCCGAGAAATCCTGCGACTTGACTTGAGCATGACCTGCTCTGCGAGCGCGTGAAGTATTCGCACGTCCTTGAGAGTGATTAGATTCGTCACCGTGAGAATCAAGGATTTTTCCTAAGCCGCTGCCCAAAAGGGCACCGAGAACGGCCATCGTTATACCAGCTAATAAAGAAATACTGGCGTATGCCCATCCCAAACCGCTGGCCGCAATTTCCAAGGCGAGAGTAGACATAGTAGATAATCCACCGCATACACCCATACCCAGGCCGCGTGTTAAGAGTTCACCGGCACGACGAGAAGGTGCTGAGGCTTGATCAGATAATAAAGTTTGCGCCAACACAGCTACCAGAAAAGCGTAGGCGAAACTGGCAATCATATTAGCACTGAAAGTTCCCCAGCGAATAGACAGCGTATGCGGTTGACCGTTCAGCGCGGTTGTGAGCAGGTAGCGTAGTGCTGTGCCCACGCTACCTCCCACAAATACCACCACATAAATCCATACGTCTGTTAAAGGCGTGCGAGCGGCACGAGCCTTTCTTACCGGTTTATGCGCCGAAGCCGAAGACCTGTGTTTTGCCACGATTGCCTACTCTACAGATAAACGATTGTGCTCTACTACGGTATATTCAGGTTAGTCAAGTAAGGAATGAACGGAAATAATGTGGTCACGCTGTGGACCCGTTCCAATAGCGGAAATACGGCAACCGGATAGCTCTTCCAAACGACGCACATAATTCTGAGTTGTTTGTGGCAAATCCTCAAAATTGTGAATGTGGGAAATATCCTCATCCCAGCCCGGCATCTCTTCATAAATAGGAGTTGCGCGCGCAAAAGCATCCTGGTCTGTTGGCATCTCGTCATAGCGCGTATGCGTGCCATCAGCATTTTCCACATCGTAAGCTACGCAAATAGGAATAGTCTTCAAGCCAGTAAGCACATCCAACTTGGTAAGCACAATATCAGTAAGACCATTGACCTGGGTTGCGTAACGGTTTACAACAGAATCGAACCATCCGCAACGGCGAGGACGACCTGTAGTTACGCCAAATTCATGACCTTGTTGACGCAGCCATTCACCGTCTTCATTATCCAGCTCAGTTGGGAATGGACCTTCACCCACGCGTGTGATATATGCTTTGGAAACACCAATAACGCGAGAGATCTTCGTTGGGCCAACACCAGTTCCTGTGCAGGCGCCGCCCGATGTTGGGTTCGAAGAGGTGACATATGGATACGTACCGTGATCCACATCCAGCATAGTTGCTTGTCCGCCCTCAAAAAGCACCACATCGCCACGATCTAAAGCTTGATTGAGAAGTAAACCGGTATTAGCTACGTAACGACGAATCTTCTCACCTAAATCAAGGAGATATGCAACGGTTTCTTCTACATCAATAGCGCGCTGATTGTAGATCTTCACCAGCATTTGATTCTTTTGGCGCAATGAGGCTTCAACCTTATCATGCAGCACTTCAGGATTATACAAATCGTGTACGCGAATACCCACACGGTTAATTTTGTCTGCATACGCAGGACCAATACCGCGGCCAGTTGTACCGATTTTACGCTTTCCTGCATAACGCTCAGTAACTTTATCAATAACGCGATGATATGGCGCAATAATATGTGCGGAATCAGAAATAAGCAGCTTAGAGCAGTCAACACCGCGTGCCTCTAATCCAGAAATTTCTTCCAACAGCACTTCAGGATCTACTACAACACCGTTACCGATTACAGGAGTTACGTTTGAGTTCACAATACCGGAAGGCAATAAATGCAATGCGTAAGATTCATCGCCCACCACAACCGTGTGTCCAGCATTATTACCGCCATTAAAACGGGCAACGTAATCGACCTGACCACCAATAAGGTCGGTAGCTTTGCCCTTTCCTTCGTCGCCCCATTGAGCTCCTACAAGAATAACGCCTGGCATATGATCTCCTCACGCATAAAAGAACTACATTCTGAGAATACTCGTAGCGCTCTACGAGCCGACCCTCTTCGCATACGTTAATAAAGAAAAGCTGAGTTCATAACAACTCAGCTTTTGTGTGAAATCTACCTCTGCGCCATGGAAGTGATTATTGTGTTCTTTCTGACGACGCATCGGCTTGTGCTTCACGCCGCTTCAAGTAACTTCAAGTAGCTTCAAGCTGCTCCAAGTGGTTCATGCGGCTTAAGCAGCTTATGCGAGCGCTTTTCCTGCCGAACCTAATTGCACGCAAGCTTCAACCACACGCGCTGCCATAGAATCTTCTGCCTCACGCCCCCAAGAACGCGGATCATACAGGGATTTATCTCCCACTTCGCCATCAATTTTGAGGACTTTATCATAATTGCTCATCATGTGTCCTGCTATTGCACGGGTAAAAGCATATTGAGTGTCTGTATCAATATTCATTTTGACCACACCGTAACGCACAGCGCGAGCAATCTCGTCCTCAGTAGAGCCAGAACCGCCATGGAATACTAAATAAAATGGCTTATTATCGTGCGCTCCTGGAGCTTGAGCATATGCAGTAGCTGTTTCGCTTTGAATATCTTGCAGTAATTCCGGACGAAGTTTCACCACGCCTGGCTTATACGCACCATGAACGTTGCCAAAAGTGAATGCAGCCATATAACGCGCTTGCCCATTGTCATCAGTGCTCAAACCTAACTCGTGCGCAACCCGAGCGGCATCTGCAGGAGTTGAATACAGCTTTTCGTTGATTTCTGCACGATGTCCATCTTCTTCACCGCCCACAGCACCGATTTCAATTTCCAACACAGTATGCGCCGCAGCAGATTTTTCCAGTAAACGCTGAGCAATCTGCAGATTACGACCTAGCTCAACAGTTGAACCGTCCCACATATGGGATTGGAAAAGCGGATCTTCACCACGTTTTACCTGTTCGATTTCAAGGTCAAGCAAAGGGTCAACCCATTCACCTAAATATTGTTCTGCGCAGTGATCCGTGTGCAGCGCCACCGTAATATTCGGATACTGGCTGGCTACTTCGCGCGCATAAGCAGCAAAGGCACGCGAACCCACTACTCTATTTTTGAGTGTTTGACCGCTTAAATATGCAGAACCGCCCACCGATATTTGAATAATGCCATCGGACTCAGCCTGTGCAAAACCTTGTAAAGCGGCGTTGAGCGTTTGGGAGCTAGTCACGTTAATTGCGGGAAAAGCGTAACCGCCTTCACGAGCTGCCGCCAACATGGCGGAATATTGTTCTGGTGTTGCTACTGTCATTCTTACCTACTTTTTAGCTACTTTTCCTACTTTTTATCGCGTACAGCGTTGAGCGCCCACACAATAGACACCACGTCTATTGCCTCTTGACCAAAAGCACCCACAACTGCAGGAACTACTCCGAATGCTGCTACAATCATACCCGCCAGAGCCAACCCCAGACCAAGAAAAACGGACTGCAGCATAACTAAACGCGTGCGGCGAGCAATCTCAATAGATTGAGGAATCAGACTGAGATTATCATTCATAATAACCATGTGAGCAGTTTGAGATGCAGCGGAGGATGAACCATCGGTTAAAGCCACACCAATATCGGCAGCCGCCAGCACAGGAGCGTCATTAACGCCATCGCCCACCATCATCAGACTTCCCGAAGCATTCTGTCGAGAATTATTGAGAATGCGCTGTTTATTTTCCGGCAGCAAGCTGGAGTGTACGTTTTCTGACGCAATTCCAACCTCAGAAGCGATGCGATGTGCTGATTCTGAATTGTCACCAGTCAACATAGAAATAGACTTCACGCCCAGCTCACGCAATCTACTCATAGTATTCGCAGCATGTGCACGCGTAATATCACGTAGCACGATGCGCCCCACAAGCACACCGTCAATCGACACGTACGCAGCCATCATGTCTGCCGGCAATGGCGGAAAAGCTGATTGGGCACTCACTTTTTCTTTGGTGCGTTGATGTGGCATAGCCGCGCTCAGAGCTGATGGTCGGGTATTATGCTGTGGCAAGCGTCCTGATTTAGAGAAACCTAAGCTATCTTTCTCATCAATCACAAATGCTTGCCGTCCCACTTTCACTACGTGACCATCTACCAGTGCAGATACTCCATATCCGCTTCGCTCAGACACATGAGATATTGCGTCAATATTTAACGTTGCACGCTCCTGCGCGTTCAACTGAGCGCGAGCCTTAGCCCCAGCGCTAGCAATACCTAAAGCCAAAATATGGATTGAATAAGATTCCACTGCACCTGCAACTGCCACCATTAAATTATCAGATAGCGCTACTGTTTCTTTAGTATTTTCAGTACCTTCAGTATTTTCAGTACTTTCAGTCGTGTGGACGCGTTCCACATTCACCACTTGCGGCTGTTTTACTGTTAAAGTTCCTGTTTTGTCGAAGAAAATATCAGATACTTTTGTTAGCTGTTCTAGTATTTCCTGACCTTTAATCAAAACTCCTGATGCTGCTAAACGCGAAGTACCGCCCAAATATGCAACGGGTGCAGCAATCAGAAGTGGGCATGGTGTGGCCAAAACTAAGACCTGAGTAAAGCGTACCGGATTGCCGCTGATGAACCACGAAATTCCAGCAATGAAAAAAGCAAGCACCGTAAAAGGAACGGCAAGCAAATCAGCAGTGCGCACAGAGCTTGGGCGGGATTCCTGGGCAGATTTAACCAGCGACAAAATTCGTTGATACTGGGAGTCTTCAGCTGACGCAATAGCACGGAGAATAAAGGTGTCTGAATCATTAATAGCGCCTGACGGCACGCGCTGAGCGTTGAGCACTGTTTGAGGTAAAGGTTCGCCGTTAATCATAGACAAATTAACTACGGCTCGCTCACTCATGACCACGCCATCAACGGGAACAGTTTCGCCGGGCTTAATAAGTAGCAAATCCATGATTTTTATTTCGGATGCATCCACGTCGTGTACCGTGGTGTCTGCAGTGGCGGTTGCATTGTTCACATGGTCCGCGCGCGAAATTCTATGAGCCTCGTGAGGTGCGGCGGAAAGCAGAGCAGTCAAGTTATGTTCTGCTGTGCCCTGAGCGTAGGCTTCAATTACCGAGCCGGAATAAATCATAAGGACAACCGTCCACGACGCCCAATATTCCCCCACCGCCAACGTGGACACAATCGCCACAACTGCTAGCACGTCAAGACCTACATGACCCTGCTTAATGTCTGCAATCATGCCGATGAGAGTATCCACAACAGTAACAAGCACCAGTACAGCAACAATCCAGATGCGATACTGCGCAAAAGCGCTCATGTCTGGTAAGCTCATGAACACAAGCACTACCAAGACGCCAAGAGTAACGAAGAGCATGGGCACTTCTATCATGCTCTGCCATACACGTTTCAGTTTTGACTGGCTCATTGTTACGCTCCTCACGTTCAAATCCACTCACGTTCAAATCCACGTTTCGCGATGTTCACGCAGTGTATACTGAGATAATCATAGTCCCTACACATCATTGGAGATGCAATAAGCATGCCTACTACCCAACACACGCCAGCTCTTTTACCTAACGATTTTGAAGAGTATCTAAACGGACCTCGAGTACCGGACACGACGCGTGAGTTTATGCGTGAACTACTCACATGGATGATCGAAAATCATCCTGAACTTGAGACCCGTGTTGCATGGAATCAGCCAATGTTCACGCATCACGGAACTTTTATTGTGGGCTTTTCCGCCTCGAAACAGCATCTCAGTTTCGCCGCAGAAGACGTGGTGTTGGAACGTATGCGCGCTGACCTGACTGATGCTGGATACAAATGCTTAAAACGCACAGCGAACTTCCCTCTGAGCAAGCCACTTCCTTTTGACTTACTCAACCGTGCTATTGCGGAGCAGATGGAGCTTAAAAAGGACGTGACAAGTTTCTGGCTACCAGATGAGATGAATCCATATAAATGCTAGTTGTGTAAGCGATTATTTGAGGGTTTTCGTGTGCTTGTGATGGTGATAGCTCTGAGGCGCACGTGAAAACTAGCTGGTTGGTGTGATTGCGATACGTAATTGCAGCGAGGTGTTATTGTTTGCGGTTCCTGAATCGTGATTGGCTTGAGCCGAACATGATTCAGGAACCTTTTTAGGCTAATTTCACGGTAAAAAAGGACGTGAAACATGATCCGCTTGAGCGAAGCATGATTCAGGAACCAAAAACAGCATTTTTCACCCCAAAAAAGTTCCTGAAACATGATCCGCTATAGCAAAACTTAATTCAAGAACCTTTTTAGGCTAATTTTGCGGTAAAAAAGGACGTGGAACATGATTCGCTATAGCCAAGTATGATTCAAGAACCACATTGTTACTAAATCGACGATAAAACAGTTCGTAAAAAACACGGCTCACATAACCGCCCCATACACCACCCCCACACACCCCAAAAAAACGCAAGTGGGCACTCTTGCAAAAGAGCACCCACTTGTCTATTCCATTTCAACCATAGCCACACACGTCAGCTATGACTCATCCTTTAGCTATTGCGACGACGGCGAGTAACCATCAGAACACCACCAAACACAGCCGCTACAGCAGCTGCCACAACCATCACAACAACCGCAACACCGGTACGTGCAAGGGAAGCAGACTTCCCCGGCAACTTCACCGTAGGCTTTGGAGTGTTGTTTGGAGTCTCAGGCGTCTGTGGATCCTGCGGAGTCTCAGGATCTGTCGGATTTTCTGGAGTCTTAACCAGCTTGTAGATGTAAGTCACGGTAGTGTCACCTTCTACAACGCTGCCTTTCTCCTTATCTCCGTCCTTCACCTTAACCAGCTCATAAGTCTTGCCATCCTTAGTGATGGTCTTAGGCTTGTGATCGGTAGTATCATACCTGCTACCCACTGGAGTATCAGTCTCATCATTTTGATTGTCAGCAATTGGATTGCCTTCCTCATCAACATAATGAACAATCACATTACCAGTCTTAGGATCAGGCTGAGGCTCTTCTTTCAGCTTATAGATGTAGGTTACATCGGTAGTACCTTCCTTAACCTTACCCTGTTCAACATCACCAGACTTCACCTTGACAAACTCATAAGTCTTATCATCATGCATGATGGTATTAGGCTTATTGTCAGTCGTGTCATAAGGATCATCAACAGGCTGCTTGTAAGCATCCACTACATCACCAGCAATCTTATTGCCATCCTCATCAACATAGTGAACAATAACATCGCCAGTCTTAGGCTGTGGCTCATCTGGATTGCCTGGCTGCTCAACCTTCTTGTAGATGTAGGTTACAGTCTTGGTCTTATTAGCTTCAACTTCGCCCTTTACAAGGTCAGAGCTGACTAAGTGACCGTCCTTATCGACTTCGCCTACCTTGTAGTCCTTACCAGCTGGGACTAGCTCATACTTTGTACCATCAGAAGATGTGATAGTGGTTGGACGGTGGTCGCTAAGAGTGTCATAGTCAGAACCTGGCTGTGCACCAATAACATCCACAACATTAGGGCTGATAGTCTTACCCTCAGTATCCTTGTAGCTAACAATGACGTTACCAGCTGGTGGAGCAGGAGCATCAACTTCCTTATACTCGTAAGTTACTTCGGTCGTTCCTTCAACAACTTTTCCGGTCTCATCAGCAGAGCCCGTCTTGTGTCCCACAAGCTTCCAGTAATGCTGCTTGCCATCACGATCAGTTGTCACAATGGTTTCTGGCTTATTGTCAGTTGTGTCATACTCTGTATCAACTGGAGATGCTGGCGTGTCAAGTACGTCACCCTGCAGCTTCTCATCAGTTCCTTGCTTGACGTAGTGAACAATCACATCGCCAGTCTTAGGCTGTGGCTGTGGCTCCTCCTTCACCTTATAAATATAGGTGACCTCGGTAGTACCTTCCTTAACCTTACCCTTTTCAACATCACCAGACTTCACCTTGACGAACTCGTAATTCTTGCCCTCAAAGTCAATCAGCTGTGGCTTGTGATCAGTGGTGTCATAGTCAGAGTCAACTGGAGCATTGACCTCATCCTTAACGTCAGTAGCAATGGTGTTACCCTGCTCATCAACGTAATGAATGATGACGTTACCTGTCTTCACAACTTCACGATACACGTAGGTTACGGTCTGAAGCTTCTCAGTTACTTTACCAGTAATTGGATCAGATGTGATTAAGTGGTTGTTATTATCAACTTGACCAACGGTATAGGTACCTGCTGGAACAAGCTCATATGTCTTACCCTCGAAATCAATGGTAGATGGCTTAAACTCATCTGTTGTGGTGTTGTAGTCAGTGCCTACGACCTCACTCTTGGCAACTTGCTGTGCAGACTTGATTTCCTTGCCGTTTACGTCAACGTATGTAACTTTAACGTCACCGGTCTTCGCATCTTCCTTCAGCTTGTACACGTAGGTTACAGTCTGAGGCTGCTCAGTTACCTTACCGTTTACTGGTGCAGAATCAACCTTGTGGCCGTTCTCGTCAACTAAACCAACTCCATAATTTCCTGCTGGAACAAGCTCATACGTCTTGCCATCCTTAGTAATGGTGTTTGGTTTCAGAGCTTCAGTTGTAGCATCGTACTGCGTGCCAACAGACTTATCCTTTTCTACGTCCTGAGGATCTTTAATTGGATTACCGTCCTCATCAACATAGTTAACGGTTACAGAACCCTTAACTTCCTTGTACACGTAGGTTACAGTCTGAAGCTGTTCAGTTACCTTGCCAGTGATGTCAGCGGAGCCTTCCTTGTGATTGTTTTCATCAACCACAATAGCTTTATCGCCTTCACCGTAGGTTGCTGCAGGAGCAAGCTCATAAACCTTGCCGTCAGCGGTTGTAATCTTAGCTGGCTTGAACTGTTCAGTTGTGGAATCGTAATCAGAGCCAACAGAGCCTTGGCTGACAACATCTTGAGAAGGCTTAATAGTTTCACCATCAGTGTTGATGTAGGTTACATTAACGTCACCCTTAACTTCTTTATAGACGTAAGTAATAACGGTTGTACCTTCAACAACCTTGCCTTCCTCATTGCCCTGAGTTAATGCTGGAACAAGCTCATAAACCTTGCCATCAGCGGTGGTAATACGGTTTGGCTTATTCTCAGTGGTGGTGTAATCAGTGCCTACGGAAGATGCAGGAGTATTCTCTACAGCTGCTGGGTAATCCTTATCTTGAGGATCAACAGTCTTGTCTGCAGAAAGTTCACCAATGGTCAGCTTCTTGTCAGAACCATCAAATGTACCAGTTCCAGGTAATGGATTGCCCTCAGTATCAACATAACGGACAACAACATCACCCTTAACTTCTTCGTACACATAGGTTACGTCAAGAGTACCGTCAATAACCTTTCCAGTTTCATCAGCAGGCTTAGCAAGATAGCCTGTTGCACCATCCTTAGCTGCGGTCAGCAAACCTGTCTCGTTCACATCGCCCACTGCTGGATAAGTTGCAGCCTTAGATACACGCTTGTAAGTCTTGCCGTCCTTAGTAATCACTTCTGGCTTATAGTCAGTTGTGTCATAAGAAGTGTCCACATCTGCACCGGTAGTGTCATTAACTGGAGTAGCAAGAACGTGTCCATCAGTATCGACATAGTGAACAACCACATTACCTGTCTTAGCAGGTTCTTCCTTCAGCTTATACACATATGTAATAACTGTGGTTCCTGGAACAACTGTGCCTTCAGTCTTTCCTTGAGTCAAGGCTGGCACACGCTCATAAATCTTGCCGTCCTTCTCAATAGTATGAGGCCAGTTACCTTCAGTGTTGTAATCAGTACCTACGGAAGATGCAGGAGTGTTTTCTACAGCTGCTGGATAATCAGAATCCTTATCATCTGGGTCAAGAGTATCTGCAGCTTTAACAGAACCGATTGTGAGCGTCTTATCGGAACCGTCAAACTTACCTGTACCACCTGTTAATGGATTGCCGTCATTATCAACATAGCGGACAACAACATCACCCTTAACTTCTTCATATACATACGTAATAGTGGTCAAAGGCTTGTCAACAGTACCTGCAGGATTGCCACCTGTTTCATCTTCAGATGCAATGACGCCATCCTTCTGAGAAACAGTCAGGTTGTTGTCCTTTCCAACAGTACCTACTGTGTAATCACCTGCTGGAACGAGCTTATACTGCTTGCCATCTTTAGTAGTGATGGTTTCTGGCTTAAGATCAGCAGTGTCATACTCTGTTGCATAAGTAGCTGAATCTGTGTCAGTTGCAGGGTCGGCAATCGTTGTGCCGTCAGTGTCAACGTAGTTAACAACAACCTTACCCTTAACTTCCTTGTACACATATGTTACGTGACGATTGCCAGATGCAATCTTGCCTGCAGGATCTGTACCAGTTGGATCAGATGCTCCGATAACCGACTTAAGTTTAGAATCAGTAACGTTATGATCATCTCCAACAGTACCTACTGGATAATCTCCCGCTGGAACAAGCTCATAGACCTTTCCATCAGCAGTTGTGATAGTTGATGGACGCTTATCAGCGGAATTAGCAGTAGTGTCATATGGAGTATCAAGGTCTGCATCAACGGTATCGTTGACAGGATTCTTGATAACAGTACCGTTTACATCCACATAGTTAATAGTTACAGAACCCTCAGCAACCTCATACACGTAGGTTACGTGGTGAGTTCCCTGAAGTACTTCACCAGTTGGCGTAGTGCCGTCGATTGCGTTTGCAGGTTTCAGGTCAGCAGCGTGTTCGTTGCCTTCCTTAACAGATAACAGATTGCCCTCGTCAAGAACTTCACCAACATTGTAGTTACCCTTAGCTACGAGCTTGTAAGTTTTGCCGCCATGCTCAATAGTTGCAGGACGATTATCCACAACGGTGTCGTACGCCTTGCAGACGTTGCCTGCTTCAGCCTCGGTGTCGGTCACCTGGTCCTTGATGATGTTACCTTCAGTATCAACGTAGTGAACGATGATATCGCCCTTCTTGAGTACTTCAGGATTATCGGTGGTAGCAGGCGATGCCTTGTATCGGTTATCAGCACCGTATCGGCTAGTTCCACCCTGCGTCGGGTTCGGCATATTCAGCTTGTATCCGGTGGATGTCATCGTCGCCGTGGAATTCGGGTTTGCATCCACAATGGCTGCTTCGTTATACATTGAGGTTTCTGGAAGCGTAGCCGGATTCCATTCGGCATTGTCGAAGTTCACACCGAGGGTGCCCATCTTTCCATCAGGAAGCTTATCCGGGTTAATCGTGCCCATGACAACGAAGCCAGGCTGAGAGTAGTCACCGAAGAAGCGGACTGTCGCGGTCTTCTTATCAGCGCTAATCTTCTCAATGATGGCGTACATATTGTCTGGCGTCACGAAAGTCGTTCCGTCCGAAGAGTTACCGGTCTGAGGCGCACCGTTGAGATCATAAGGCATGTAATATACCGGAAGTCGAGAGCCAACAATGTTCGTGTCAGCCCACGTCCACGGATTCGGGTTAGTGTCCTTCGGATAAATCGTTGCAACAAAGCCCTGAGGCATGCCGCCAACTTCACCGTTGAACACAAGGGTACCGTCGGACTTAAAGCCCTTCATGAAGTCGCGGTCTTTCACTTCTCCACTGAGTGGTCGAGCGTCCCAGACCATCGCATTCATACGAGCATAAGAGCCCGAGCCGTCATTTCGTGGTGTACGCTTGTAACCTCCAGGGATACCGCTGTTCCATGCCGGCAGCGTGAACTCTTGCTCCGTGATCGTTTCACCATTGACCTGCGCTAAGAACTTAACGGTTGCGTTCTTGGTGAATGCGATTGACTGCTGGGAGTTACCTAAAGTGGACTGGATCTTAATGTTTTTCAGTCCTTCAACGTTCTGGTTGAAAGTAAACTTGTACTTGTATCCCTTGATGACAGGACTCTTGTCTGCGGAGATATCAAAGCGTGTAGGATCACTAGAATCCATAGCGCGGTAGTAGTCGCTGACGTATTCCTCATGCTCAACGGTTGCAATCGGAATCTGCTCACCATTGACATCCACGGTGACAGATCGTGCGAATTCAATCGGTAAGTTCTGACTGTAGACGTAGAACCAGTCGCCAGGATGAACGGCCTTTTCACCTTCACCATTAAAAGTCATCGCCATTGTTGCCTTAGATGGCCTATTGACAGTTGGCGGAGTGTTGGTCGCTCCAGCGTTGTTGTACTCCACCTGTGTTTCAGGTGTAACTTCCTTAGGCTGGTATGCAGACAAAGGATTGCCTACTGCACACGTAGCTACTGGTGTGACATTTCCGGAGTCATTGTCAGCTGACAACGCTCCTGTTTGTGAGAAACCGACAAGCGGGGTCAATAATAAAGCTGTCGCCACTGCAGCTGATACCCCAATATTTTTGACTCGTCGGGAAATATGAATATTCACCTAATGTACTCTTTCCCTTAATAAGATGATTAAGCCTTCACTTTTATAAAATGATGCTTAATATGATTCACCTCAAAAGCTACCCCCCCCCCGGGACAATTTTTCTTATGCCAAAACAAGCAAAAAGGTTGAATTTTCAAGGGTTTATGCGCTCTTTGGTGTAGATTTTTAAGGGGCTTTTATGCGAGTCGTTTTTGGGTGTTTATGAGGGTCTTTTTATAAGGGCGAGATCATCTTGTTTTCAGGAAGTGGAGAGATGAGAATTATGAGGCAGAAGAAGCGAAGCAACTCAAGAAAATTCAAACGGTGATTGTGCCAACTCAGTGTAGTAACACTTAGTTGAATTCTTGTATGACTAGGGGCATGAACGCAGAATAGTTCTAATCGGGAATGTGCGCGAATCGTGATTGGCTTGAGCCAAACATGATTCAGGAACCATTTTAGGCTAATTTCACGGTAAAAAAGGACGCGAAACATGATCCGCTTGAGCGAAGCATGATTCAGGAACCAAAAACAGCATTTTTCACCCCAAAAACGTTCCTGAAACATGATCCGCTATAGCAAAACTTAATTCAGGAACCTTTTTAGGCTGTTTTCGC
Organism: Alloscardovia omnicolens; assembly: GCA_040702985.1. GTDB lineage: Bacteria > Actinomycetota > Actinomycetes > Actinomycetales > Bifidobacteriaceae > Alloscardovia > Alloscardovia omnicolens_A. The sequence continues at coordinate 31,364 of CP159991.1, forward strand.
GGTAAAAAAGGACGCGAAACATGATTCGCTATAGCCAAGCATGATTCAAGAACCAGATTGCTACTAAATCAACGAAAAAACAGTTCGTAAAAAACACGGCTCACATAACCGCCCCCACGCCACGCAAAAGGGTGGTTAGGCATTCACCTAACCACCCTTGACGCTATCTAGTTACTCTGTTTGAGTGTTAATCGAGTTTCTAGAAATCTGCTTTACCCCGACGGCGAGAAGCAAACCAGAATGCCGCACCAGCAGCGAACAGTCCCAACATCCAACCAATTGGTAGGGTTGCGCCTGTACGTGCGAGAGCCTTCTTCACTTCCATCTTCACCATCTCAGGAGTTTCAGGTTCAACTACTGGCTGGTACAAAGCTAATACCTCAGTACCATTCACGTCAACGCGCTTGACCTTAACGCCCTTAGCCTTGCCCACAAAGCCTGGTTCAGGTTTGAATGTAACAGTGCCATCAGGATCCACAGTATATGTACCTTCACCAGGAACCACCTTAGTGGTGCTTCCATCCTCGAAAGTAGCAGGTACAGAGTCATCCATAGGAACATCAGGATCGCCAGGAGTGAACTCAGGCTTACCAGACTGTGGCTGACTTGGCTTTCCGGTCGAAGTAGATGTAGAACCAGTTGGCGTTACTGGAGTGACAGTAGCACGATACTGCGTAGTCACTTCTGTGCCGTTCTTATCCACACGCTTGACTGTTACAGGATCTGCAGTACCTGTGAACTTCTTATCCGGAGTGAAGGTCACGGTGCCGTCAGGATCCACGGTATATGTACCTACACCATCAACAGTCTTAGTAGTGCTTCCATCTTCGAAGGTTGCAGGAACATCATCATCCATAGGAACAGCAGGATCACCAGGAGTAAAGGTTGGCTTACCAGACTGAGGCTGACCCTGCTTACCGGTTGAAGTTGCAGGAGTACCCGTTGGAGTTACTGGCGTAACTGTTGGCTTGTAAATAGCGGTTACCTCTGTACCGTTCTTATCTACGCGCTTGACTGTTACAGAAGTTGCTACACCTGTGAATTTCTTATCCGGAGTGAAAGTCACAGTGCCATCAGGATCCACAGTATATGTACCTTCACCAGGAACAGTCTTAGTCGTAGAACCATCTTCAAAGGTTGCAGGAACATCATCATCCATAGGAACAGCAGGATCACCAGGAGTAAACTCCGGCTTACCCGACTGAGGAACGCCTTGAGGCCCCTCAGAAGTAGCATCCTTACCGGTTGGAGTTACAGCTTCAACAGTTGGGGTGTAAGTAGAGGTTACTGCCGTACCGTTCTTATCCACACGCTTCACAGTTACAACTGGAGCTTTGCCTGTGAACTTCTTATCCGGAGTAAATGTCACGGTGCCATCAGGGTCCACGGTATATGTTCCTACTCCATCAACAGTCTTCGTCTTAGAACCGTCTTCGAAAGTAGCTGGAACATCATCATCCATAGGAACAGCTGGATCACCAGGAGTAAAGGTTGGCTTACCAGACTGAGGCTGACCCTGCTTACCGGTCGAGGTTGCAGGAGTACCCGTTGGACTTACTGCCGTAACTGTTGGAGTATAAGTTGCGGTGGCAGGAGTACCGTTCTTGTCTACACGCTTCACAGTGACCGCTGGAGCGTCACCCGTGAACTTCTTATCAGGCGTGAAGGTTACAGTGCCATCAGCAGCAACAGTATATGTACCCACACCATCAACAGTCTTAGTCGTGGAACCGTCTTCAAAGGTTGCAGGAACATCATCATCCATAGGAACAGCAGGATCACCAGGAGTGAACTCAGGCTTACCAGACTGAGCCTGACCCTGAACACCAGTGCTTGAGTCTGCAGTTCCCTGTGGAGTTACAGCTGTAACTGTTGGACGATAAGTTGTGCTTACTGATGTACCGTTCTTATCTCTCATCTCAACAGTTGCAGGCTCTGGAGTACCCACGAAATCCTTATTTGGAGTAAAGGTTACTTCACCTGTTCCAGGGTTAAGAGTGTACTTACCAACAGTCTTGTCGCCCTGTACAGCAGGAATCTCAGTATCATCTACTGGCTTACCATCAACAACAAACTTTACAGGATTATCCTTCGTTGGCTTCAATGGTGAACCTGCTTCATCGCCATTCGTGAAAGTTGGCGTACCGCTCTGAGGCTGACCCTGCTTACCGGTCGAGGTTGCAGGAGTTCCCTGTGGAGTTACAGCTTCAACCGTTGGAGTATAAGTTGCGGTAACAGGAGTACCGTTCTTATCCACACGCTTGACTGTTACAGGAGTTCCTACACCTGTGAACTTCTTATCAGGAGTAAATGTCACGGTGCCATCAGCAGCAACAGTATAGGTACCTTCACCAGGAACAGCCTTAGTAGTGCTTCCATCTTCGAAGGTTGCAGGAACATCATCATCCATAGGAACATCAGGATCACCAGGAGTGAACTCAGGCTTACCGCTCTGAGGTTCACCTTGGAATCCTGTAGAAGTAGCATCCTTACCGGTTGGGGTAATCGGAGTAACCGTTGGAGTATAGGTTGTCTTAGCAGGAGTGCCGTTTGCATCCTTAACTTGTACTGTTGCAGGATCAGGTTCTCCCACAAAACTCTTATTAGGAGTAAAGGTTACAGTACCTGTCTTTGGATCGATGGTGTACTTACCAACAATCTTTCCATCCTTTGTAGCTTCGATGCTTGTTTCATCGGTTGCTACGCCGTCAACTACGAATCGTGCAGGGTTACCCTCGCTTGGAACAAGCGGAGTTTTCTGCTCGTCGTCGTTAGTGAATGTTGGAGTACCTGACTGAGACTCACCTTGCTTACCGGTCGAGGTTGCAGGAGTACCAGTTGGCTTTACTGCAGTAACGGTTGGCGTATAAGTAGCGTTTACAGATGTGCCGTTCTTATCCACACGCTTGACGATCACGGATTGAGCTTCACCCACAAAGTTCTTCAACGGAGTGAAGGTAACGGTACCGTCAGCAGCAACCTTGTATGTACCCACACCATCAACAGTCTTTTCAGTCTTACCGTCCTCGAAAGTAGCAGGAACATCATCATCCATTGGAACAGCTGGATCGCCAGGAATGAACTCAGGCTTACCAGACTGAGGCTGACCCTGCTTACCAGTTGAGGTTGCAGGAGTTCCCTGTGGAGTTACTGGCGTAACTGTTGGAGTGTATGTAGCGGTAGCAGATGTGCCGTTCTTATCCACACGCTTAACTGTTACCGATGGAGCGGTACCAGTGTATGACTTTACTGGAGTGAAGGTTACAGTGCCATCAGCAGCAACCTTGTACGTACCCACACCATCAACAGTCTTTTCAGTCTTACCATCTTCGAAAGTTGCAGGAACATCATCATCCATAGGAACAGCTGGATCACCAGGAGTGAACTCAGGCTTACCAGACTGAGGCTGACCCTGAACACCAGTCGAAGTTGCAGGAGTTGTATTTGGCTTTACTGGCTCAACTGTTGGAGTGTAGGTAGCAGTAGCAGATGTGCCGTTCTTATCCACACGCTTCACAGCCACCGATGGAGCAGTACCCACAAAGTTCTTGACTGGAGTGAAGGTGACGGTACCGTCAGCAGCAACAGTGTATGTACCCACACCATCAACAGTCTTTTCAGTCTTACCGTCCTCGAAAGTTGCTGGCACATCGTCATCCATTGGAACATCTGGATCACCAGGAGTGAACTCAGGCTTACCAGACTGAGGCTGACCCTGCTTACCAGTTGATGTTGCTTCCTTTGCGTTTGGCTTCACAGCGGTTACGGTTGGAGTGTAGGTAGCAGTAGCAGGAGTACCATTCTTATCCACACGCTGAACTGTTACTGGATCTGGAGTACCCACGAAATCCTTATTTGGACTAAAGGTTACCTTACCCGTCTTAGGATCAATCGTGTACTTACCAACAGTCTTACCGCCTTGCACCGCAGGAACCTCAGTATCGTCCACAGGCTTACCATCAACAACAAACTTGGCATCCTTCGACTCATCAATAGGAACAGAAGGATCACCAGGAGTAAAAGTAGGAGTACCAGACTGAGACTTACCCTGAACACCAGTCGAAGAAGCAGCCTCACCAGAAGGAGTTACTGGTGTAACCGTTGGAGTGTAAGTAGCGGTAACAGGAGTACCATTCTTATCCACACGCTTCACAACCACCGATGGAGCAGTACCCGTGAACTTCTTATCAGGTGTGAAGGTTACAGTGCCATCATCAGCAACCTTGTATGTACCCACACCATCAACAGTCTTTTCAGTCTTACCGTCCTCGAAAGTTGCAGGAACATCGTCATCCATAGGAACTGCTGGATCGCCAGGAGTGAACTTAGGCTTACCAGACTGAGGCTGACCCTGAACACCAGTGCTTGAAGTTCCTTCACCAGATGGGATCACAGCAGTCACTGTTGGCGTGTAGGTAGCAGTAGCAGGAGTACCATTCTTATCCACACGCTGAACTGTTACTGGATCTGGAGTACCCACGAAATCCTTATTTGGACTAAAGGTTACCTTACCCGTCTTAGGATCAATCGTGTACTTACCAACAGTCTTACCGCCTTGCACCGCAGGAACCTCAGTATCGTCCACAGGCTTACCATCAACAACAAACTTGGCATCCTTCGACTCATCAATAGGAACAGAAGGATCACCAGGAGTAAAAGTAGGAGTACCAGACTGAGACTTACCCTGAACACCAGTCGAAGAAGCAGCCTCACCAGAAGGAGTTACAGCACTAACTGTTGGAGTATATGTGCCATAAGCTGGGCTATTGGAATCGTCATAGAGAACGAAGTTGGCAGGATCTGGAGTACCCACGAAATCCTTGTTTGGAGTAAAGGTAATCTTACCTGTTGCTCCATCAATCGTGTACTTACCAACTTCCTTGCCATTCTTCGTAGCAGGAATTTCAGTTGCATCTGATGTTTCTACAACTTGCTTACCATCAACGTTCTTAATAGTTGCAAACTTAACAGGATTGTCTGCTGATGGAGTCAAAGCAGAACCATCGCCATTTTTGAAAGTAACAGTCTTAGTTTGGGACTGCCCCTGAAGACCATCAGAGGTTGCTGTTTCAGCTTCTGGAACTTGAAGTTGGAAGTCTTCAACTTCACCAGAGAAAGCAGAACCGGTTGGAGAGTCCACATCGGCTCCATCATTGGCTATACGAACACGCACTCCATAGTTATGCGCTTTCTTATCCCAATCTGGAGCATTCGGGAAAGTAATCTCCTGCAATCCTGCAGAGCTTACTGTAATTCTGTGTGAAGCTTCGTCATCATCAAAGACACCGTTATTATTGAAATCAATCCATGCGCGAGCATAAGCCTGATTCTTTGAGCCTGGGTTCATCCATATTTTTGTTGACTTATTCAACGCATCATAATGAACAGGATTGCCATTTTCTGCTGCAAGTTGATCTAAGCCTTCATCTGGCTGATCGTCTGCTAAGGTGTCGAGATCATCGGTAAACCAATCCTTGAGTTCAACTCCTCGTTGTTCACGTTTGAGATCTACATCTGCTTTCACGCGTCCAATGAAAGGCTGCCCAGAATTGTTGATGAGATGGCGTGCTTCTCCATAAGATTCAGGAGCATCACCATAGTCTGCAACAAGGAATCCAAGCATCACAGCCTGATTCCAGTGTGTGCGCACATACATACCCAAGTTAGTTACATTACGGGTAAGAGCGAATGGAGATGAGAGTTTTTCACCCTTCGTGTCCAGTGTTGGACCAAAGATCTGGGTGCCAATACCATCAATGTACCAACCGGCATTACCATTAATGTCTGTTCCAGCTTCCTTACGCACAGCCTTATCAGCTACCGCAGGATCAGTCGTAAAGTTAGAGAAGCCCATAGCTTCAGCATCACTAATACTATCTCCACGCGCTCCTACACCGGCGTTCTTTACCCATGTATTCCACGAAAAAGCTTTGTAACTACCCTTTGTTTGACCCGGAGTTGAAATTTCAGTGAGCAAATCAAATGGTTCACCATCTGTAGTAGCAAGCACATATTCAAGATTAGCTTCTTCGGCATCTGCTACGACGGCGTCAACTGGAAATTCCATGCCCCCGTACACGCCCCAAACCTTAAGCTGCACGCCCCAGTCTGCTTTTCGCGCACCACCAGTAGGTGTCACCACTCCGAGAGCAACTTTCTGGCTACTATCAAAGCTAATGCCATTATAAGCAAGGTTTGAGTTAGGAATATCAAGACCTCGGCCTATAAGACCCACTGGCTTAGTATTACCATTATTAGAATAGTTCTGAGCAGCTGAATCATACTGTGCCAAAGCAGGTAGTTTGTCTGCAAGCCCATACTCTTCAACACGCTGCTTATATGTGTCAGTGGCGTTAAATGGCTGTAACCCTTCTACACGGATATGAACCACATACCCAGGGGCAATTTCTTTCTGATATTCACTACCAACCTGCAAGGTACCGTCAGCTGCAAGATTAGTGAATTGACCGAAATCAACCCAATTCATTGCAGATTTAACGGATTCCTTATTCTGACTTTGGTATTCTTGATAATGGTTAGGATTATCAGGAACTGTAAGATCGGCTGCATGACTTACACCAGTAAGGCCCGAAAAAGCCAATGGTATAAGCACCGCGCTAGCCAGCACAGCTCTCAGACGAGATGAATGTGTTGGTTTGCCCATTATTTCCCCTTCATCTTCTTTAATTTCTTTAATAAAACTAAATCTTTCTAATTTTAGCATTGAGGAAGACCTCAAACCCTTGAGAAATGGCTGAATTTTACTATGTAAAACGTTCATGCATGAATATAGGAAACACGGTGTATAAAATTACACGCTTGTTCATATTAAAAATCTCTAAAAATGTTGAAAATAAGCCATTTTTCAGCAGATAAAAAGTTGCGTAATACTAGTTTGTGTGTATAAAAATACAGGTGAGATATTCGTCACATTTCCCGATACTCTAGCGAAATGGCTTAAATACTGACCTCATGTTTTAAAGTGCTTGAAGTGTTATGAAGTTTTGGTAAGAGGCACGCTCAGTGCCCCACACAAGCAGTAAGAATAAGCCCGAACTGAAAGGTGAGCGAGCGCGCACACATCGCAAAACAAGATTATCGTGTTGTAGACCGAGCTAACACACGAGAAGTTTCAATAATCGACTCAGGGTTATGAATTGTGCCATCAATACGACCTAAAATTCTATCTACAGCAGTAGGCGCTATCCATGCTAACCGAGAATCCATCGTCGTTAAAGGTGTTTGCAAATATGCCGCTTCTTCAATATTGTCAAAGCCTATAACTTGAACATCACGAGGGATTTCGATTCCATGCGATTTAAGAGCAGAGATCACACCTATAGCCAATTGGTCATTAAGAGCCACAACACCATCAAACGCAATACCCTGTTCAATAAGCCGTTCTGCAACGCGGTAACCTGAACCAATTGTCCAATCTTGACCGGTACATCCAAGAAGTCTTTTATCTACATCAATTCGACTGCGCTGGCACTCTTCAAGTACTCCACGCAAACGCAGCTGAGCGTTTCCCTCAGCTGACTTAAGCATGGCATCCATGCTGATGCTCGCATCACGTACACCTACAACTGCAATCTTGCTCGAACCGCGCTCAAGCAAGTATCGGGTAGCCATAGACGCCACATGAACGTCATCAAGAGCAACACGATCTGCTACACCCCATGTAGTTCGTGCTCCCACGCAGACGAGCGGATATTCAGTTCGTAAATATTCAGGACGAAACTCTTCTACCTCACTCATCGACAAAATCATGCCGTCAGAAACGCTGCTATTAAAGTCTTCCAACAAGCTGCGAGCGCCTTGTGCAGAACCCTCTGCATAGGTTGTAACGTACACTGAGTAGTTGCGAAGTCGTGCTTCATCTATAACACGATTAGCTAGTTCAGCTAAGTATGGAGGCGTTAACGTCGGCACAGCTAAGGTAATAAATCCTGTATGGTTACGGTTCAGATTTCGTGCAGCAACGTTAACTCTATAGCCAAGCTGATCTATAACATCCTGAACATGGCTCCTCGTAGATTGCGCCATACGTCCAGAACCATTAATCACGTTGGAAGCAGTTTTGAGCGATACACCTGCTTCACGGGCTACATCGCGCAGTGTTACCCTCTTATGCTCTGGGGAGGAGCTTTTCATAGTAATCACCTCTTTCATAGGAAATTACATGGCGCACTGCTGCATACCTTGATACCGATTATAGAAAACTTCTTTGTATACACACTCCACGAGAGCTTATGAGCGGGGCTTCCTTGTAATGAGTATACCATTGGAGCTTATGCAGTATATATGTGTAGTAGGAACTTTATTACTGTCATAATCCACCAGCTCACTCTGAGGGTTTTCACATTCATACGCACGGTGCGCAATAAGAATATCGCTGTCGGAGTCAATCGTGATGCGAATATCTTGAGATGCACTCATAGCCGACACGTCACGGGCAATATAAAAGTCAAAGACAAAGTCCTCACTTATACGTTGCGTATGCATAAGCTGTGCATTATTATTGCTTTCTTCAAGATATATGCCAATATAACTGACTTTGTCAGCAGCTCCTAAATCACAGCCGATGAAGTATGCCACTCCTTGACCATACAATGATCTTGTGAGTGCTGGCGTGCCATCTAACTCCCAGCTACGAGCAGAGTGCCCCTCGTATGTGGCAAGAATTTCAGTGTGTTCATTGACTTTCATGTCGTTCTGCCAAAAACAGCTACTCATACCATTCGAAAGTTCAATATCTACAGGTTCACCCTCTAGCTGCTCACCCAGAATATTAAATTCTTCGCCGCACACTCCAAAGATACTGCGTAACAACCCCTTGCCTGCACCTGGATATCCCCCCAAGCCCACGTGGAAGCGTTCATCTACAAGACCGGTAGCATACCCTGCCACAATTGTGCCACCCGAGCGCGTAAATTCTTCAAGTCGTTGAACATCTAAGTCACTCAAAACCAATATATTTGGCAGCACAATCGTAGAGTATTCGCTCCAATCTCGATGAAGCGGAACAACATCCACGCGCTGTCCTGCATCAAGAAAAGCCCTATACCAATCACGAACCTCATGCCAATGATTGAGATCACGGCTTGGCAAGGTTTCACAACGTGTAGCCCATTCAGACTCAGCACTGAATAATATGGCAGTATCTGAATGGCAAAGCATACTCCCCTGCACTCCTGCAGCACTTAGCGTTGCTAAATCAGCTCCCAGCTCGCATACTTGCGAGAATATTTTAGTATCAGCGCCCGCATGAGGAAGCATAGCGGAGTGGAAGGCTTCAGCACCAAAACGCGATTGTCTCCACTGGAAGAAATCTATAGCATCAGCACCAAAAGCTACGTGAGCTAAGGAGTCACGCACTAATTCGCCGCGTCGTTTACGAGCATTAATAGGTTTCCATTGCACAGCTGAGGTTGAGTGCTCCATTAAATACCATGGCTTACCGCCAGCTATACTGCTGACCAAAGCATCTGAGCATGCCAACTCATCGAGGTGAGATTCACCTTCGTGGAAATAATGGTCGTTCGAGACAAAATCAACTTCATGCGCCCACTGTTCGTAATCCATGGAACATTGGTCTGTAGAAATCATGAAATTTGTTGTGCATGGCTTATCCGGACATATCTGCGCAATAACATCGCGTTCAGCACAATAAAATTCGAGAAGCATATCATTGCCAAAACGTTCGAAATCAAGCTGTTGCGATGGATTAACCATAGCATCTGTACCCATATGCCGCGGCACACTCACCTCGTCAAAGCTGCGTACTTCTTGAGACCAGAAAGTTGTTCCCCACGCCTCATTGAGCGCTTCAACTGTGCCGTATTTTCGTTCGCACCACGACTGGAAAGCGATTTCAGATTCATACGAATAGTCGTACCGATTATTCCAGCCATATTCATTGCCCACATGCCATGAGGTAACAGTCGGATTATGCGCATAACGCTGAGCAAGCTTGCGACATAATTCCAGAGCGAAACGACGAAATACTGGGCTTGTTGGCTTCCACGATTGGCGAGAACCTGGGTGAACAGTATGCCCAAATTTATCCACCGGTAATACTTCAGGATAATTTTTATACAACCACATTGGTGCGCTCGCAGTAGCGGTGGCTAAATCCACCGCAATGCCAGCATTACCCAAAAGTTCAATAATGCAATCAAGCCAAGCAAAATCCCATATATCTTCTTGTGGCTGAATACGATCCCAACTGAAAATTCCCAATGCAACGACGTTAACGCCAGCTCGTTTCATCAGTTCAATATCTTCAATCCACGTCTCTTCAGACCATTGATCCGGATTGTAATCTCCCCCAAATGCCAAACCTCTGCCATGAGGGGTGAGCAGTAACGGCCATGTGAACTTACGTTGCATAGTGATACGTCCTTTAGTCTGCATTATCGATTGCACGCGATAACGCACAGTTGAATATTGAAAGTAGAGAACAATGAATCTGCTTTATTCCTTTACAGCACCTGCTGCCAAACCTGACTGCCAGTAACGTTGCAAAAGCAGGAAAGCAATAACAAGTGGAATAATCGTAATCAACGAACCAGTAATAACAAGATTTTGAATTGCTTGTCCACCAGCTGTGGACGCTTGATCTTTCCACTGATTCAAACCAATAGTCAGCGGATACCAATCGGAGTCTTTCAGCATAATCAAAGGCAAGAAGTAGTTATTCCATGTGGCCACGATAGTGAACAAAGCGGTAGTAACAATTCCTGGAGCAAGAAGAGGCAAGCTCACCGTAAAGAATGTGCGCATTTCTCCAGCACCGTCTACACGAGCAGCCTCAAGAAGTTCTGTTGGCACAGCCTGATCCGAGAAAATCCACATGAGATACAGACCAAAAGGACTAATAAGACTTGGAATAATCATTGCCCATGGAGTATTTGTTAATCCCAGCTTTGCAAAGAGCAAAAACTGTGGCACAGCAAGAGCAATACCTGGCACAGAAATGGAGCCAATAATCACAGCAAACACTGCTTTACGCCCTGGGAAGCGGAATTTTGCTAAGCCGTAACCGCCCATAATAGCAAGCAAAGTCGCACCGCCAGCACCAAGCACTACATACATAATCGTGTTCATAAACCAGCGGGAGAAAATACCGTCCTGATAGGTGAAAACACTGACGATATTATCCCATAGAGCAAAACTCTTACCGAAGCCCAAACCAAAGGTAGAGGTGAAGTCTGCCTGAGTTTTGGTTGCGTTAATCAATAAATAGATGAAGGGGAAAAGACAGTAGAACGCAAAGATACCGCATATAAGAGTGAGCGTTATACTGCGTCGAGGATTCGCCACATTGGCAAAACCGGCTTTTGCTGCACGCTTCCGTTCTGCAATTTCATCTTTGCGAACGCGGCGAGCGCGTTCACGTTCGCGTTTACGAGCTTCTTTTTCTATCTGTGCAACGGATTGTTTTGTCATCATAGTTGCTGTGTGAGCTGTTGCCATATCAATCTCCAAAATCTTTTACTACTTGTACGGGCAGAATGTTTTACTTCATCTGCTCTTTCATTCCACGAAGCTGTACTGCATAGGCAACAGCCATAGTGATAATTGCCATAACAATTGCCAACGCTGCAGCGTAATTGCTTTGATTGCCCGAGAACGACAGATTGTACGCATACATATTTGGCGTATAGTAGGTGGTCACTGCATTTCCAGGAACCATACTTTGTAGAATGCTTGGCTCATTAAACAATTGGAAGCTGCCAATAATAGAGAAAATCACGGTAATAGCCAAAGACCCTTTTAGCTCTGGCAATTTAATGCTCTTAATAACTTGCCATTCGCTTGCCCCGTCAATTGATGCAGCTTCATAAAGAGAACGAGGAATAGTAGACAGCGAACTGTAGAAAATCAACATATTGTAGCCGGCGTATCCCCACGTCACAATATTTCCAATGGAAGCCAGCAAGACGTTAGGAGTCAGCACATCTACGTGCCACCCAAACCATGAATTCATAGAGCCAACAAGACCGTATTTCGCCCCATACACAAAGCCCCAAATCAAAGTGGATACCACAGCAGGAACTGCATACGGCAAAAACGTAGCTATACGGAAAAACTTCGTACCATGCAGCTTCATGGAGTCTAAAGCCAACGCCATCAGAGCTGCAAGGCAGAGCATAATAGGTACCTGCACCACAGTAAAAAGTGCTACGCGACTTACTGCGCTCCAGAATTGAGTATCACCAAGCAGACGCTGATAGTTTGCCATGCCAACGAAGCGATTTCCTCCCACCATTCGATTTTGGAAGAAAGAAATCCAAATAGCGTACATAACCGGAACAATAAAAACGAAGATAAAAGCTAAGGAGAACGGCCATACGAATTTCCATCCGCGCCAATCTTGCTTGTGTTTATTTGCCCTGGCACTCTGCTGAGCGTCCTGCTCAATACTGTCGTTAGTTTTATGGCGAATGCCCTGATTATTCAGACCGTCACTCAACGTAGGCTTTGCCATTAAAGTTTCAGATTTCATTGAAATCCTTCTTCCCTCTCCACAGTGATGGGTTATACATGGGACTACATATCGCGTATATTTGTGTTGCACGAGATACACAGATTGCACTGCACTGTGCGCGTTCTATGCTCTATGTTCGTGTTGTTCTATGCTCTATGCACCGCGTTATGCAGTGTGATGGATGTGTGATATTGAACGTACTCAATTCTGAAATTTTGATGTTCTGCAATCTTGATAGCTGCAGGAATGATTGCAATACATACCCAAGGAGACCGAGCTCATGCACGATGCAGCCAATCACTAGCGCTGTTCATGTTTCCACTCGTAGCGCATCTGCATTGCACTAGAGTCGATCACCTTGGACGATTATTGCACTGTACCCGCTACTCACCCTTTATTAGTAACTGAGTATCCTTGTTGCTCTCCATGTTCAGCTAAAGCCTTGCTATAGTTTTCGAATGCTTTTTCCAAAGTAATTTCTTTGGAATATGCTTTAGATATTTGATCACCAAAGGTGGTTTGAGCAAATGGGTTGTATGGAAGATACTGGAACTTACTTACTTCGCGCTGAGCTGCTTGTGACAGCACTTCATTCACATTTTGTCCGCCGAAAAAGTCATTGACTTTCTTATTTGCTTCCACCTGTGGATCTGTAAAATCTTTTGACTCGAGCAAACGCTTAAGGCTAGGGAATGTGCCGGTTGCAGCCATCGTATCTGCGCCCTTACCATGTGTGAGATATTCTGCGAACTTATAGGCGGCTGCTTGCTGCTTAGACTGTTTAACAACTGCCAGTGCAGAACCACCATCTTCAGCAGAAACTTGCTGACCATCTTCCCACTGAGGAAGTTGAGCCACACGCCAGTTACCTGCCTGATCAGGAGCACCATTCATCAGATTAATTGGCATCCACGCTCCGATGGTTAGGGAAGCCAGAGTTCCATCATTCAAGGAACGGTTCCAATCATCAGACCAGTTAGCAATCTTAGTGTCAATCAAGTCCTCATCGATGAGCTTTTGCTGGAACTCGATGTACTTCTTCATGCCCGAGTCTTTTGTCATGTCAATGGTTATCTTTTCTCCATCAACCTTCCATGGCTGCGCTCCTGCTTGCCATGCTTGAGCGGTAAATGGCTGATATTCCATTGAGGAACCTGAATTATTGGTAATGTAGGAACCTATTGCGCGAATTTTCTTAGCTGCTTCATAATAATCATCCCACGTCTTAATCTGAGAAGCGTCTACGCCTGCTTTCTCAAAAACAGCCTGATTATAGAAGAAAACTTCTGGACCAGAATCAATAGGAAGAGCATATGTTTTGCTGTCATACTGGAGTTTATTCCATGGGCCTGCCGCAAAATCCTTCGCGTATTTATCCGCGCCGAACTCATTAAGAGGAACGAGATCACCAGTTACTGCGAATTGAGTAACTGTTGGATCTTCCAGCATGACTACATCAGGAGCACCTTTACCTGCCGCAACAGCATTAGTGAGAGCTGTTTGAGTTTCTGATGCAGTTCCAGTGTTATTGAATTTAACTGTAATTCCAGGATTCGCCTTCTCGAAATCAGATACAAGTTCTTTCATGGAATTACCGGAATCCCAACCCCAAAAGACGATCTGTGCTTTATTTGGATCGCCTTTAGATGATCCTTGTTGAGAGTTGCCGCATGCAGCAAGACCTGTGAGTGCTGAAACTGCCACAACAGCAGCAAGAATCTTTTTTGTATGTCGCATTATTGCTCCTTCCAACACTGCCGAATACTTGTTGGTTTATCCGTGTGATGTGCGCCTCTCATTGCGCTTTTTCACTGCAGTGCCTTGTCCAATTCGCTTGTGGTACATCTGTGTACCAATATTTATGATACACCAGTGTACCACGTTGTCAAATCGAAATTTTGCGATACTCTAGCGAAATGGCTTAAATACTGCCGTCATGTTTTAAAGTGCGTGAAGATTTATGAAGTTTTGGTAAAGGCAGTGCAGGGAGCAAGGCACAGTTATCCACAAAAATAGCGAAAATCGAGAATTTGGATCTGAAAAAAATATGTGCTCTTAAACTGATCGTATGAGCGAGCAGAAAATTATGTACCCTATCAGCGAGGTCTCACGACTGACCGGTCTACCCACCTCAACCTTGCGCTACTACGAATCAATAAAACTAACTCCCCATATTGCACGCAATAAGCAAAACGGGCACCGCCTATACTCGCAAAAAGACGTGGAACTTCTGAGCCGCATAGCGTGCTTAGTTGCAACGGGAATGCCACTCAATCGCATCCGTCAATATATATCGCGAGCAGACGAGGGCAGTACCTACGCCACGGAGCAAGCAGAACTTCTTGCAGAGCACGATGCGGTTCTGCAAGAGCAAGAAGAACAGATTGTTTTACGGCGCGCATACATTCAACTGAAAATCAAGTATTGGCAATTACTTAAGCGTGGCAGCGCTGATCTCGCTGAAGGCGTTTCCCAAAAGGCGTACGCGATTGCATGCGAGCTTCGTAAACAAACACCCAATAATTACCACAAGCGCACCCACAACCCGTTCTACATTGCAAACAGCATTAGCTTAAGATCAGATCTTCGTTAACAATAAATGAAGCCAAGTCAGACACGTATCTCATGAGCAAGCAGTTACCAATTGAAGAAGCTGACAAATCACTTTAGCCCACATAGACCAGTGTTGTTCTTGCCTGGTGAGCTGTTTTGCCATTAATTCAGGACTGTATGCTTAAACTTGAGAATTTCATCAGCAATCTCTTGGCAGCACGATTCCAACGCAAAATGACCGCTATTCATGGGCTTTATGATTGCGTGCGGTAAGTCTTGAGCGAAAGCCTGTGCTCCTGCCCAAATGAACGACGGGTCGTTTTTGCCCCACACCGCTAATAGCGGAGGTTGATATTCGCGCAGATACGCCTGAAATCTCGGATACAAAGCAACATTGGTTTGGTAGTCAAAAATGAGATCGGACTGAATTTCGGCGTATTCCGGTTTTTCTGCATAGTGAAGATCTAGCTCATAACCATCAGGCGCAACGCTACCTGGTTGTGTGCCAAATGTATATTGACTTATCACTGTTTCACGTGAAAAAGCACTCTTATACTGCTCTCGCAACTCTGGAGTTGGATTATTCCAGTACTCTTCTCGAGCAGCCCACTTAGGGCCAAGCCCCTCACGATAGACGTTTCCGTTTTGCGAAATAATTCCACTAATCCACTCGGGATGCCGCTCTGCAATGCGGAATCCAATCGGAGCACCGTAGTCAAAAACGTACATAAAGAATCGAGTAATGACACGCTGTAGCAAGAATTGCTCACAGATCTGGGCAAGATGTTCGAAGGTGTATTCGAAGTTATCGCGCGAAGGCATATCACTTTGCCCAAACCCTGGATAATCCATCGCTATGCAATAAAAATCATTCTCCAGAATTGGTATAAGATTGCGATACATATGGCTAGCAGACGGGAAACCGTGGAAGAGCACCAACGTAGGTAAATCTTTCTTGTCGGTCTCACGGTAAAAGACATTGACTCCTTCAACATTTTCATAACCGTATTGCACAACCAACTCCTTTATGAAGAATGCTCCTATTTTTAAGGTTATAGAAAAGTTATATAAAGCCTTTTCATTGTCTTTCTATTGCTTGAAAGGCTAGTGATTTCAAAGGTTTTGAAGTGGAGCGAATGACGGGAGTCGAACCCGCCTCTAGAGCTTGGGAAGCTCTCGTTCTACCGATGAACTACATTCGCAATAGTGCTTCTAAAAGTGCACACGAAGCACGAGAAATAGTGTACCACTTGCTGTGCCATTATGAAATAACAACTAATTTTATGCTCTAACGCAGCTATTCCAGGCTGTTTTTATGCACTAATTTCACTGAGTTAGAATAGATTAAACAGATAGACGATGCGTATACACAGCTGTATAGGCATCGTTTGTAGTTACGGGCATATGCTTGCGCACGCCTACATAAAACGAGAAAGTGACGAAGCTTCAGCTTGACTGCTCAACACGTAAAGGAGGACGTTATGAATACAACGAATACATCTACACCACGTACAACACTCACACCTCATGATTCTTCTCCATCAATCAAAAAACTTGCCACTTCACGCATTTTGTGGCTTTTTGCAGTCGGTCAGCTGGGCTGGTTCATTTTAGCTGGAATTATCAGCAATTGGCTCGTGTATTTTTATCAACCAAGTGCAGATCTGCAATCTCAAGGTGTGCCTATTTACATTACTCAAGGCATTATCGTGGCAGGCTTAACCACCATCGGCATTATTACTGCTAGCGGTCGTCTTATTGACGCTTTCCTCGACCCATGGATTGGCGGAAAATCTGATGCCTCCACTCATCCGCGCGGCAGACGTATGCCTTTTATGCGTTGGGCAGCTATTCCTTTTGGCGTCATTACCACAGCAATTTTTATTATGCCGATCAACCATGAATCGGCAATCAATAACGTGATTCTCTTTGTTCTGGTTTTAGCATTCTACTTCTGCATGACCTGCTATTGCACGCCATTTAATGCCCTCATTCCTGAGCTGGGCAGCACAAAAGAGCTGCGCATTAACGTATCGACTTCTATTTCTACCACGTTCTTTATTGGCACAGCTATGGCTTATCTCGTCCCTAATATTGCTGGAATTTTGCCACCACAGTGGGGATACGTCACGAATTTCCGTGTAACTGTCGGGATTTTAAGCTGCATTGCTATTATTTGTATGCTTGTTCCTACTTTCACTATTGATGAGAAAACCTATGCCACTATGGAACCATCCACAATTGGCGTATGGGAAAGTTTGAGTAAGACTTTTAAGAACCGTCAGTTCCAGATTTTTATTGGTTCCGATGTGCTCTACTGGATTGGTTTAACCATTTTCCAAACAGGTATGCCGTTCTACATTACTCAGCTCATGGGTTTTGACGCGTCCATGACTTTCTTCCTCTTTGCTGGTATGACAATTATTTCCCTTATCTTCTACCCTGCTGTCAATATTGCAGCAAAGCGCATAGGCAAGAAACCTCTTGTTTTTAGCGCTTTTATGATTTTTGTGCTCGGCTTTATTTTGACCTCTCAGGCGGGCAAATTCTCAATTCCATCTATCGTCTGGGCAATGGTTATGGTTATTTTAGCTGCGGTGCCTATGGCTATTTTGGGCATACTTCCTCAGGCAGTCTTAGCCGATATTGCTCAAGCTGATTCGCTTCAAACTCAAGAAAAGCGCGAAGGAATGTTCTATGCTGCTCGCACTTTTAGTATGAAGCTGGGGCAATCAGTAGCGATGATTATTTTCACCTCGGTTGCTTTGATTGGTAACGCCGGCACGGGATACCGTTTAACTGCTCTTATTGCTGCTTTGCTGTGCTTAGGCGGCGGAATACTTTTTGCCACGTATAACGAGAAGAGTATTCTTGCACAAATTGGTCACGATAATTAAGGGAATACGAAATACGTGGGAAACTGTCGTGGGAAGTGATTCGCTACAGTGGCTCACTTGTCAGGGCAGAAAATGCCTCTAAAATAGCACGAAAACTGGCGTGAAAAGTGATTCACATAAGTAAATCACTGCTCAGGGCCTCAAAACACCCTCAAACAGGCATAAAAACAGCCCTGCGAAGTGATCTGCTATAGTGAATCACTTCGCAGGGCCTTTTTTACCCCTAAAAACCTTATGAAACATGTCGTGAAAAGTGATCCGCTATAGTGAATCACTCCGCAGGGCTTAAAAACACGGTCAAACAGGCATAAAAACCGCCGTACGGAGTGATCCGCAAGAGTGAATCACTCCGCAGGGCTCTTTTACCCCTAAAAGTTGGCACCACATAAGCCCCGAAAAGTGATTAACCCTACCGAATCACTTTTCCCGGCACAAACAAAGAAAATCCATGAACACCAGCCACACCTTGCCCTATAAAACCTAAAATGTGGGCGGATCCATAGTACTGAATTCGCCCACATCGTTATGCTTACTGCTGCTTTTAATATTGTTGATAACCGCCATCAAACGAAGACGCATATTCTCTATCGCTATGCTGACCTAAATCATCAGCCATCTGTTGTAATCGCGCAATACGCTGATCTGTAGGTGGATGAGTAGAAAATAGGCGATTAATATCCTGCATTCTAAACGGACTAGAAATCATAGATGCAGATATATTTTCAGTACCTGCCGTTTGACGCATCGGTACTTGCTGCACGGTATTTTCAATCTTCGCTAACGCTGATGCTAAAGCAAGCGGATCGCCACTGAGACTAGACCCATCCTCATCAGCATCATATTCACGCGTACGAGAAATAGCCATTTGAATTAAGGAAGCTCCAATAGGTGCGAGCACAAGAGTAAGCAAAGCTCCAATAGCAGAAACTTGATTGTCACGATCATTATCACTACGTGACGCACCACCAAAGAAACGGAGCGAATACGCTAAATATGTGATCACCATAGACATAGCTGAAGCTATAGATGACGTGAGAATATCGCGATTATAGACGTGCATAAGCTCGTGAGAGAGCACACCACGAATTTCACGCTCATCGAGCAGCTGCAGAATACCTTGAGTGCAGCATACTGCAGCATGACGCTCATTACGTCCAGTTGCGAAAGCATTCGGAGACATGGTAGGAGCCACATATATGCGTGGCATTGGCTTATTTGCCTTTGTGGCAAGTTCACGCACAATTGCATACAGTTGTGGCTGTTCCTGCTCGCTAACCTGCACAGCCTGCATAGAACTGAGCGCTAAGCTGTCGGAAAACCAATAGCTACCAAAAGTCATGACGACGGCCACAGCCACGTAAAATCCCAATGTTCCCGTGGAACGGCTCGTAAAGAACCACACAAGAAAAATGAGCACCCACATGAGCGAAAAGAGCAGAAGAGTTTTCAGACCGTTTGCGTGTCCGCGAATTTTCATCGCTTCTCCAATCTTCGGCTACGCCTGCCGACTACTTCTCACCACGAGCCACAGAACGCAACTGATTTTCATCAATGATTTTAATGTGTTCGCGTTCCACTTCAGCACCAAGAGCACGCTCATAGGCATCAACACGTTGCCATGCAGCATAATCTAATGGCTGTACTCCACGCTGGGAGAGAATATCAGCAATATCCCCATCCGGCTGCTGAGCAATACGTCCTTTAGCATCGGAAGCAGCCCAATCAGCCAGCAGATTTTCTACAGTTTCCAAAGCATCCGACTTGGTCGAGCCAATCAAGCCCACAGGTTCGCGCTTAGCCCAGCCCGTGGCATACACGAACTCTAGTCCCGCAATACGTCCGCCCGTATTATCCAGGGTATAAGCCTGCTCATCATAAGGAATTCCTGGAATTTCAGCTGGCTTGTATCCAATAGCATGGTAAATAGCAGATACTGGAACTTCAATGAACTCACCAGTTCCACTCATCACTCCATCAGCAGAGGTTACTGTTTTTTCTATGCGAACTGCTGATACTCGACCATCTTCAGTCTTAATAATTTCGACTGGATTGGCATTAAAATGCAAAATATAGCGGCGCTTTGCAGGATTTCCTTCAAAATCAGTATGATCAGCCATCATTTTTAGGCTCATCTGACGCACTGTCTGCAATTCATCAACCATTTGACGGGTCAATTTATCTTCGCTCGCTACCTCCATATGCGCTGGAGTAATAGCATCTTCAGAAAAATCTTCGTCAAAAGTAACGATTTCTACGCCTGGCAAAGCCTCCAACTCGCGCAGCTCCTGCACAGAGAACTTGGCGTGCGTTACATCGCGGCGCACGAAAACATGAACGTCCTGAGCCTTATTCGCAGCCAAGCCGTCATATACATTGTTAGGAATATCGGTATGCAGAAGATCATCAGGATAGCGCACGAGTAATCGGGAAATATCCATTGCCACATTACCGCCACCCAAAACAGCCACCTGAGAAGCACTCAAATCCCATTGAGGAGATGCTGTTGGATATCCGTCATACCATTCCACAAAACGAGCAGCACCAAAAACGCCTCGAGCATCTGCACCAGAAATCGTTAATGGACGATCATCAACCGCACCAGTAGCAAAAATGACAGCATCATAGCGAGCGCGTACATCATCTAGCGTAATATCACGCCCAAATTCCACATCTGCCATTAAGCGAATCTGCGGATTGTTCAGTGTTTTTTCCAAAGCACCAATAATGTATTTAATGGCTGGATGATCTGGAGCTACGCCGTAACGCACCAGCCCAAAAGGTACTGGAAGTTTTTCAAAAATATCAATCTGTGCGGTAGCGTTTTCTCCTAAGCCTAATTCCTCACGCTTTGCTTCAATCTGACGCAATAAAATATCAGAAACATATACACCTGCTGGACCTGCGCCGATAACGGCAACTTTAAAATCTCGCATCATACCCTATCTCTTAACATGATGTAACTTTCTTATAGCTCTAGAGTATAGGAAAATCTTGGCAAATGGAACGCAGTGAACATGATATATAAGAAAGCTCACTGTCTGTATGCGGCTATAACACATACGAACAGTGAGCTGTGAGACGAGGAGCAACTCATAGAGAGGGCAACATTATTTCTTTTATTCGCTTTTATGCGCTTTTATTTGCTTTGATGCTCGCGACTATTAGTGAGTTGCGCTTTTTCTTAGTTGCGTCCGAAGAACTCCTCAAATGGATTAGTCATATCATTGCTATCATCGTCGTTACTACCACTATTGTTGCGATTACGCTCCTGATTGTTGCCATCACCATTATCTGAACCATTTGGGTCCTGCGAATTATTGGAATTTCCGGAGTTGGACGTGGTAGTGTTTTCTTCCTTATCCATAGTCGCAGTGAGATCAATGGTTTTACCATTGCGGATTATTGTTAAGGTGATCTTTTCGCCCTTTTGGGTGGCACGCACATAACCCAACAATGCGGAATTGGAACTTACAGAGTGCTTATTGTATCCCACAATAAGATCGCCTTCTTTAACTCCTGCCGCTTCAGCTGCCGAGCCGGACACAACGCTTTGCACTTGAGAGCCTGAACGCGTTACGCCGTCTGCAGTTGCTGTATCAGATTTAACTGTTACGCCGAGCGAAACGTGAGTAACCTTACCGTCTTTCATCAAAGCACTCGATACCCAGCTCGCAAGATTTGATGGAATAGCAAAACCAATACCAATAGAACCAGCAGATCCTTCAGAAGAGCTAGAACTTCCAGTAGTTGCAATTGATGAGTTAATTCCAATTAACTTACCGTTGGCATCAAATGTTGGACCGCCCGAGTTACCTGAATTAATGGACGCATCAATTTGAACTGCATTAGTAACAACCACGTTGCCGCTTCGATCTTCACTCGTAACCGATACAGGGCGGTTCAATGCCGAAACAATACCAGTCGTGGCAGTATTGGCATAGCCGAGAGGGCTACCAATAGCCATAACAGATTGTCCCACCGCAAGATCGTCGGAGTTAGCAAAACTTACTGCCGTTAAATTGCTTGGAGGATTCTCCATTTTAATAACAGCCAAATCGGTTGTCGCATCTGTACCCACGATTTTAGCCTTGTAAATGCTTCCGTCAGCAAGTGTTACCTGAATATTCTGAGCGCCGGATACCACGTGATTATTGGTAATAATATTGCCATTTTTATCTAAAATAGCTCCGGATCCAATAACTGAACCGTTAGATACAGTTCCCTGGATAGATACAACGGAATTAGAAACTTTCTTAGCAA
The DNA here is from genome assembly GCA_040702985.1 of Alloscardovia omnicolens. Lineage (GTDB taxonomy): Bacteria > Actinomycetota > Actinomycetes > Actinomycetales > Bifidobacteriaceae > Alloscardovia > Alloscardovia omnicolens_A. Next base: position 53,567 of record CP159991.1, read on the forward strand.
CAGCAGACCAATTCACGTTGGAGGCAGACGAACTTGCTGTACCTGCTGCACCAGTAGAGCTATCGATAGAGCTTAAGGAGGTATCGCTTGGCACGGTTACCACACCTGTGCGAATACCCGCATAGCCTAAACCTGCTACGAGCAGAGCCGCAACAGCTGCAGCACCAAGGGAAGTCCACAAAGTAACGGCACGATTTTTCTTAATCAAGTTGCCCACCGTGTCTGCATTAGCTGCCACACCTGAAGCGGTGACGCTTGCCTGCGTGCCATACGCATTAGCTGGATCTGCAAAAGCATTTTTAGCCTTATTTTGTGCGGCATTCATCGCTGCTGCAGAAGTGTCTGGAGCGGTGTAGGCTGGGGCGCCTGGCTGGGTATTGCCAGGTTGAGCGTATGCGTTAGCGCTTGGCTGTGAACCGCTCTGAGCGCCTGGCTGCGCGTACTGCTGAGATCCGCTCAGAGCGTTGGTCTGAGTGCTTGCCTGAGCGCTATTCTGAGCGCTGCTAGATTGAGATTGTAATGGCGCCTGCGCAGCGAATAAAGGCTGAGCCTGTTGCTGAGGTGGCATAGCAGGACGTGACGCAGCGTTTGGATTATTGATGGCAGGCGCTGGAGCCGATTGATAAGCAGCATTCTGAGCATAATGGGCAGGAGCACTAGGCACTGGAGGCATTGGACGCGTTGGCTGCGGTGGCTGTGCAAAGTATCCAGGCTGCTGTGGAATATATTGCGTACGTGCACCATCTGCACTAGCACTTCGCGCATTATTCGCATAACCGTACTGTTGTGCCTGTTGGGCAGCAGATGGCTGAGATGGCTGGGTCGGCTGCATTGGCTGAGGTGCCGGGCTTGCAGAGAAGGATACCTGTGGCATCTGTGGAGTAGCAGGCATTGGAGCAGTGTGGGCTGAACTCATCGGCTGAGCTGCGGCTTGCGAATCTGCTGGTGACTGCTGAGCATTCTGTTGTGCCTGATCACCGGCATTCCACTGAGATAAATCTTTATTGTTTTCCTCGCGCTGAGGCTGTTCCATATTTTCGTTTGTCATTATTCTCCTTCAGCAACTACAAACGTCATATTAAACGTTCTTCATGTCCTGAGTACTAGAAAAACCCACTTATCTGAGAATAACCTGAAAACTACCTATAAAATATCAAACTCTTGAGTGAACACAGTATGTCAACATAATATCTACACGCATCTTGGCATCTCTGACCCCGCACACAAGTAGCGTTCATAGAAGCCATGCAATACAGTAGAACACATGACTGATGTAGCCAATAACACTGAACAAAACGAAGAAAATCCAGACGTATCAGTGTCCGAACACGCTGAACACGCAGCTCTTTCTGACACGCCTGAGCAGCCACAACGCACGAAGCGTCGCAAGAAGAGGAAGAAAAAGAAGAAGATTCCTCACTTCAACTATGTCAAGGTGATGACCACCGCTCCAGAAGGCACTATTCGCCCTCAGCAAAAATTCTCTCCTCGTGGAGCTGAACCATGCAAACCGGGAGATCGCAGCGCGTTCAGTTTTGAAATTCATACGCGCCTTGACGGCAAACACGGACGCACCGGCACTATCCATACGCCTCACGGAGATATTCAGACACCTTGTTTCGTGCCAGTTGCCACCCAAGCAACGATGAAGGCTGTTACTCGCGAACAGATGGAAGATAACGGCGCTCAAGTCATGCTCGCCAATGCTTTCCATCTCTACGAGCGTCCAGGCGAGGCTGTTATGGATGCTGCTGGCGGTTTGAACGAGTTTATGAACTGGGACAAGCCAACATTCACTGATTCCGGTGGTTTCCAAGTTATGAGTTTAGGTGCAGGCTTCAAAAAAACTCTGGCTATGGACGTTGAAGGCATGAAAAGTGATGACGTGATTGCTGAAGGCAAGGAACGCTTAGCTTTTGTGGACGAAGACGGCGTGAGTTTTAAGTCTCCACTCAACGGCGGTATGCATCGTTTCTCTGCCGAGATTTCTATGCGCGTTCAGCATAATATTGGCGCTGATATTATGTTTGCTTTTGACGAGCTGACAACGCTTATGAACACGCGCCGTTATCAGGAACAGTCTGTTGAGCGCACTTTCCGCTGGGCAAAGCGATGTGTTGCCGAGCATCAACGTTTGACGCAAGAACGTTTAGGCAAGCCATATCAAGCCCTCTTTGGAGTGGTTCAAGGTGCAAATTATGAGGATTTGCGACGCAAGGCCGCCGCTCAAATCGGTTCGTTAGATTTCGATGGTTTCGGTATTGGCGGAGCTATTGAAAAGCGAATTCTAGGCGAAACGTGCGCATGGATTTGCGATGAACTGCCAGAAAATAAACCACGTCACGTGCTCGGTATTGCAGCAGTGGACGATATTTTTGCGGGCGTAGAAAACGGTGGAGATACTTTCGACTGCGTGGCTCCAGCGCGAACAGCTCGTAACGGCGCTGTGTTTACCAAGGACGGACGCTGGAATATTAAACGCGCCGCCTACAAATTCGACTTCTCCCCTATTGAGGACGATTGCGATTGCTACACTTGCCGCAACTACACGCGCGCTTATGTTAATCATTTGCTGCGTTCTGGCGAGATGACTGGAGCGACCTTGGCAACCATTCACAACGAGCGGTTCTTTATTCGTTTGTTGGATGACATCCGCGCTTCGATTGATGGCGGATACTTCCACGACTTTAAGAACGACTATTTAGCACGCTTCTATGCCAATGGTTCAAAAGGATAGTTTCTAGCCGAGGGCTACGATTAGGTGAGCTTGAGTGAAATTCAAAGTCGCTTGATACAGCAGCCCCTTCTGCGCTTGATCGTGCTCTACGGTTTGTATCTACGCTTAGGATCTGTGCTCAGTCTCTCAGCTTCCCTGCTTCGCCTCTTCGCTTTGGCCCGGTCAAGGCTTAAGCAAACATTAAACACGCTCAAATAACGTCATAGTCTAAAATTTTGCACACTTGCAGAACATATGCTAATGTGGGGTTGTTTGCGCACGTGGCGGAATGGTAGACGCGCTGGCTTCAGGTGCCAGTGACCGCTAAGGTCGTGGGGGTTCAACTCCCCCCGTGCGCACCACTAATAAAAGGCTTCAAAACCAAATAAAACAAGGGTTGAGAAGCCTTTTCCTTTACCTCTAAAGCCGATTTCAACGTTTTCTACAACAATTTTTACAACATTGCACAATAAAAATACACGCCTGTTTACGCTCGGACATCACATATACAAATCCGCATTGACACAACAGAAATACTACTGTCAATCTTCATCGTTTATAAAAAGAACGCTTATTTTTGAATGTAGGTCTTCGTAATGTTCCTGAATCACAACTCGCTACAGCCAATCATGGTTCAGGAACCAGTTCGAGCGATTTTTAGGGGAAATAAGGACGTGAAACACAATCCGCTATAGCGAATCACGATTCAGGAACCAAAACAAGCTTTTTTAACGCTAAAAAAGTTCGTGAATCATGATCCGCTTGAGCCAATCATGATTCAGGAACCATTTCAGCCAATTTTCCGCCCCAAAAAGGACGTAAAACACAACTCGCTATAGCGAAACATAATTCAGGAACCAAAACAAGCACCCATCCCCACACCACCAAAACCACCCTTCACTCATAGCCCAACAGCCTTCCGCCCTTACCATCTTGAACTGTAAGATAGTAAACTCAGATATTAAGAAGGAGGATAGTATGACCAATTACGAATTTACACATTGGGGTCAAAGCACCGTAGACATCCATACATATCCAAACGGTGACAAATTATTAACCATTAAGCGAACAGGTCTGCTGAATTTCTTACTCTTCGGCACGCATAACGAAACCAAGGTTCTCACCAATACGATTGATGCTGTGAAATTCACCGCTTCTCACCACAAGTTAGGCTCGATGAAATTTAAGATCAACGGCAAGAAATCTCATGATTCGACCATCTACTTCTTAGGAAAAAGCGAGCAAGAGTCGGCACTCGCGCTCTACGATGAACTGTCCGATTTAATACAGAAGTAATTCAGAAGCAAGAAGAAGCAAAACCAAACAGAAACTAAATGGAGAGCCATGTCAAACTTGTCACCTTATGTCACACTCAATAACGGTGTTGTGATGCCATTACTAGGCTTTGGAACATTTCAACCAAGCGCAAGCCAAGGCCTAGGAATTAGCGATGAAACTGCAGAAGAAGCTGTTTTTGCAGCACTCAAGGCTGGTTATCGTTTAATTGATACAGCAGCGTTTTATCGAACGGAAGCTGCAGTGGGGCGAGCAGTACGTCGTGCCGCTGATGAGCTGGGTATTATGCGCACAGATATTTTTATTACGTCCAAATTGTGGGTGAGCGACACGAGCTATGATGGCGCACTCCATGCGTATGAGAAATCCTTAAAACATACTGGTTTGGATTATCTCGATTTGTATCTGATTCACAATCCTATGAATGATGTTTTTGGAGCGTGGCGAGCGTTGAGCAAGTTACTCAAAAATGAGGAGGTGCGCGCTATTGGTGTCAGCAATTTTTCGCGTGCACGTTTAGAAGATTTTATGTCGTTCAATGAGATTGTTCCGCAAGTCAATCAAGTGGAAATAAATGTGCTCCATCAGCAAATTGACGATGTGAATTATATGCGCGATTACGAGATTTTGCCTCAAGCGTGGGCACCTTTTGCTCGGGGTAAAAACGATATTTTCTATCACGAAGTACTGCAAGAGATCGCTAAAAAACATAAGAAAACCGTGGCGCAAGTTATTGTGCGATGGCTGCTACAACGCGGCATTGCAGTTATTCCTAAGAGCACAACTCCTGCTCGTATTAGCCAGAACTATGATGTGTGGGATATGGAGCTGACTGAGGATGATATGCATTCTATTGGCGCTATGGATACCGCAACAAGTCAGTTCTTCGATTGGACTGACCCCGCCGTTTTCCGTCGTTTAGCGAATTTGCCGTACGCTGACAAATAAATAGCCCGACCGAATATGCGTCTAACAGGTTTAGCGCATCTGCCCTACGCTGATTAATACTATAAAAAGCGAAGGCTCCCCGCAGGGAGCCTTCAGCAGTAATCAAAGATTTTAAGCTACAACACCTTCTTGATCGAAGTAATAAGTAATTGGCTTAAGCTCTTGACCATCATAGCTTGCGAAGAATTCTTCAACGCTGTCTGGATGCTCCAATGTGCCATTTGCATTGTATCCAGGGTTAATGGTTTCTACGAACTTGCCGTTCTCCACGTGCAATTCAAGCTCTTCCACTGGCAGACCACGCTTGTCTGTAATCTTGGCGTCAATCAAGAATGGACGTCCAGCCTTGGTCACTTCTACTGCCTTATCAAAAGCTGCTGGCAAATCTTCAGACTTGCGCACAGTAACAGCTTCTACACCCATACCGCGGGCAATCATAGCGAAGTCCTGATCTTCAATGAAGATGCCGGAATGCTGTGGGATAGGCAAATCATCCTGCTCAGACTTAATGAAGTTTAAGGATGCATTCGATGTGATGATATTAATAACTGGCAGATTATATTTCTTCTGCGTAATAATATCCTGCATAACCATGGAGAACGCGCCATCACCAGAAATATTGAAAATCTGACGATCTGGGAAGCTCAAAGCTCCAGCCAAAGAACCTGGCACACCATAGCCCATGGAAGCAAAGAGAGCAGAAATAGTCCACTTATTCTTTGGAGTTAAGTGCAGGTAGCGGAAGGAGTTAATAATGTTATCGCCTACGTCAATAGAGAAGACAGCATCTTCTTCGGCAATGCGATTAATTTCCTTATAGACTGCTTCAAACTCAAGAGGATCAGATGGACGGTTGCTCATCTTATCCATGTATTCACGCCAATTCTTGTTTGCAGCTACTACTGCACGGAAGAATGGAGAAGATTCTGCTGGCTCAGATAATTCCAAAGCCTTTTCTACGAAAGCAGTAGCATCTGACCATACACCGTAATCCAAGAAGTGGTGAGAGCCGAATTGACCTGAATCTGCATCTACCTGAATAAAGGTGAACTTGTGTGTGCGATAGACGAGATTAGCAAATGGGAAGTTAGAGCCCAGAGCAATCACCAAATCAGCAGCAGCAAAGGCTTCATCGGCAGCCTTGCAAGCAGCACGGTTAGCGTAGCCCAAGTTGCCTTCATAATCTTCAGGAACCAGACCTTTAGCCAAACCGGTGAGAACCAGAGGAATCTGCAACTTCTTCGAGAGTTCTACAAGCTTTTCGCCACCTGCTCCAATACCGCGTCCCACGTGAATAACTGGGCGCTTTGCAGACTTAATCATGTCTAAAACAGTGCGGACTTCTTCATCAGTTGGCTGAGGAAGAGGAGCTGGCTTGCGATCGGTTGGAGAAGAGCTGGAATATGGTTCGTCAGGAATCTGTACATAACCGAAGTTATTTGGAATAACAACTACAGCCACACCCTGATGCTTGTATGCTTCACGTACAGCTTTATCGACCACATATGGAAGGCTTTCCGCAGTCATAACCGTACGATTGTAGACTGCAACATCTTCAAACATAGGATTTTCAGCGAACTCTTGGAAGTAATTGTAGTTCATGTTCGTGGTTGGTACCTGACCAATAAGAGCAACCACAGGAGCATGATCTTCTCGAGCATCATACAAACCAGTGAGCAAGTTAGTAGCGCCAGGACCAGCAGAACCGAAGCATACCTGCACGCGTCCGGTGAGCTTAGCATCTGCGGATGCAGCCAAAGCACCTACCTGCTCGTGACGCACCTGAATATATTGAATACGATCTTTTTCTGCATCTAAAGCAGCCATTGTGGAGTTAAAAGAACCACCTGGGTATCCATAAATATGCTTTACTCCCCAGGACTGCAAAACACGAAGCATTGCCACACTTGCTGGAACTGTTGCCTGAGTTGAAACCGCATTGTTAGTCATTGAGTAACCCTCTTTCAGAATGTGGGCCGTCTGCTTTGTCGACCTCTTACTTGTAAAGGTATCACCACAAGCAAAGTTTGTTCAAGCTCTAAACTATTGATATACATCACATGTGATGTTGAGCACAACTAACACTGGCTAAAATGCTCATATAGAACACTGCGAAACATCTTGGTAGACTGAATTTATGCCTGCACCAAAGACTGCACAACTGAGTGAAAGAAGTTTAGCCACTCGCAAAAAGTTCACCACGTCACTTTCTGATTTACTGTGCTCTTACCCTTTACAAGAGATTACAGTGAAGGAGATTGTGGCTCATGCACACAGTACGCGACAGACATTTTATCGTTATTTCAAATCTAAAGAAGATGTTTTGCACGCCTTGCTCGAAGATTTATATGACGAATGTTATGAACGCATTGCGCACAGTGGTGGCACAACATTTGAAGATTATTTAGTTGTGTATTTTAGTTTTTGGCGAGAAAGATATAGTCGATTACGAGCCATTATGCAGCATAATCCGCATTGGCTGTTTAATGAGGTGGCATATACCTATAATCGTCGTTTTTATCCGAAAATAAAAGGTTTATGGCATACAGATGCTTTGGATGCTCACGGGGAACAGTACTTCCAGAATTTTATTTTTGGTGGACTTGCTCATGTGCACGCCACATGGTTTGCGCAAGGGTGCGTGCAAAGTCCTGAAGATATGGCGCACTATGTAGCTCAATGTTGGACAATTTACAAACATTCCGGCGAATAAAGGTGCATTCAGCTAGAACGTGCACTCAGGCATAAAATTACACACCAGTAAGATTGAAGATTGAGAAAGGCTCAGCACTCGTTATGAATGCTGAGCCTTAGTCGTAAAAGTCAGTCAGTATGCCCGTAAAGGTGCAACAAACTTACTCTGACTTTTTGCGAAGATACAAGAGAGCGCCTCCAGCTGCAAGCAAAACAGCGGCCGCAACCAGAATGCCCACTACTGCTGTACCAGTACGCGCAAGGTTCTTCGCCGGCTTACCAGCAACAGGTGTTGGCTTGCTTGGCTTATTTGGAGTTTCAGCCTTAGGAACACTCGGCGTGTCAGGCGTATCCGGCGTATCTGGAGTATCAGGTGTGTCAGCTTCAGGTGCAAACTCCACAGTGAAATTAATTCCTTCAGACTGTGCAAAATCTGCCTCGTCAGCCTTCTGCACACCATTCCATTCAAAGGAGAATGGAATGGCACGGGTATTTAATGTAGCCACAGCATTGAAGAAGCCAGATACGTCACCTTTAACAGTGTATTGATTTCCTGCTTGTGCTGCCTGGGTAAATTTCACACCGGAAACAGTAATGGTCAAATCATCATCAAGACCACGAACGATATCACTGAGCTTCTTATAGGTTGTAATATCCTGCGGATTATCAATCTCAAAGCGCACATTCAGTGTGTTGCCTTCAAACTTAGTCTTGTCAGCTGCAATGTGGAAGCCAGGTGCACCATCGAGCTTGAGATGAGCAATATCCGTATCACCAAACTGCACGCCCTCTGGAACAGTCAAGCTAGCGTTGAAACCGAAGAGTACATCGTGCAAGTTAATTGCTGGGAAATCACCAGGAATCTTATTGTACTGATCCTCAATTTCCTTCATCTGCTTCTTCACGGAATCACCAACATGAAGCACACCAGCAATAGACAAAGTCGAAGACTTGGACTCAGCACGATATACCTTGTCATGAGTAGTATCCAAATCTTTACCAGACTCAGCGCCACGCAAATCCGCAGGAAGGTCGTTCATAACAGGCTTGAGATACTTAACTGTGAGAGACAAACCTTCTTTACCAGTGGAATCAGCTTCTTCAGCTTTCTGCTCTGCCGTATATTCGAATGCGAAAGAACGAGTTATGCTCTGATATGTAGCAGTAGCACTGAAGGTACCCGCTGCTTCACCCGTAATTGTATATTCTGTTGCTGGCTGAGCAGAATCAGCAAAAACAACGCCATCGATGGTTACAGACAAATCATCTTTCAAACCATCAATAATCTTCTTCAGCTGTTCGAAGGTGGTAATCTTTTCTGGATCTTGCAAGCCCATGGTTACTGTAGCAGTTTTACCGTCGAAAACAGTGTTCTTTACCTCAAAACCAGGTGCACCTTCCAGCTGTGGCTTGTAGGAAGAATTAGATGCAGTAGAGAAATCAAGCTCTTGAGGCAGAGCGAGCTTTGCCTCAAAGTTGAAGTTCACATCACTCAAAACAATATCTTTGAAAGTTTCTGGAGCTTGCTCGTACTTGGTGATGAGTTCTCCCATTTGACCTTTAACAATGTCATTAACATGCAAAAGACCAGTTACAGCAAATGCAGAAGACTTGCTCTTAGCTTCAATCACGCTGTTGTGTTGAGTATCACGAGCACCGCCGTCTACAGCAGCAAGCAAATCAGCAGTGATCGTAGCTTTCTTTGTACCTTCTGGAATAGTTTCAGATGGAGTGGAAACCTTCTTAAAGGTATAGGTCTTGGTGTTACCATCTTCAGAAACTGCTTCACTCACAAACTCATAGCCGTCAAAAGTTCCAGCAGCAGCAAAATCTTCAGCTGTTGCAGCTGGCTTGAGCTCTGCACCGTCTACATCCACCCACTTTGTGGTTTTCATTACAGGAGCTGGGAAGCATTCATTCATACCGCTAACAAAAGACACTGATGCTTGATCAGCGTTATAAGTAACAAGACCATATCCAAGTTGAGCAGCGAATCCGCTTGGGTAGAAAGAGAATGATCCTGATCCCGTAATGCTTTCACTACTGAATTTTTGAGCATCCTCAGGTGAGTTAACATTGAGAGAATAAGGAATAGTCAGGTTTACTGTATGCGCTGCAGGATCTTGCTGATCCTTCTGATAAGCTGCATAAATACCCGCCCAATTCACATCATTAAAGTAAATCTTAAAGCTAACAGTTCGACCAGATACGCTCGATACAATGCGATTTCCATTAACAATAGAAGAGCTATTAGCTGTGGTAATTTGGCCTACTGTTACGCCTTCTGGGAAAGTAACATTATAGGCAATATATGCGATCTTATTCCTACCCTCCAGACCGTGAGGATACCAACCACTGTCGGCAGCCTTTTTCATATCTGCATCATGACCGGAAAGAACAGTACTCAATGGAACCTTAATATCAACTGTGCCATTATACTTAGCACTCTTAGGCTCTGCTACACACTCAGCAGCACCAGAAGACTTTACATACTGCGCAATAGGCAGGTTGGCATCAGCTGCATAAGCCGACGGCGCGGAGAAGACACTCACAGCACCAGCAAAAAGCATGGCGACAGCAACAACCATGCTGACCAGTCGCACTTCTTTTTTCATTTTTTCCTCTTTTCTTTTGCTAGAAACTCCTGCGAGAATCTAGGTATATCTTCATTGTACTCGCCAACACCTAGAAGCTACCAAAAAGAGTCTTATACATAGCGCATTAATCTGATTTACTCTCCATAAACTCCTGTTTTACTCAATTCTTCCATCAACGTATTTGACTTCACGAGAGGACGTGCCAATACCAAGCCAATAAATAATGCTGGAATCATAAACAGCATGAACTGACCAAGAGCTACCCAATACTCATTTCCATACGATCCCGCAATAGCCGCATGCATAGCTTTCATACCGTATCGGAAAGGCAGAAGAGGATATACCCATTGGAAGAACGCTGGCATCAGCTCAACTGGGAAGGTGCCGCCAGAACCAGCAATTTGCATGACCATAATAATAACCGCAATAGCTTTGCCCACAGCGCCGAGAGCTAAGGTCAAGGCATACATCAACGTAGAGAACAGTAGGCTGGCACACCAGGCTGCGAGGAAAAGCAAGAGAGGGTTATCGCACTGAATTTTCAAATACCATAAATCGCCCATGACCAACAAGGTTGATTGCAGCAAAGATATCAGAAGGAAACTTGCATAGCGCCCCCAATACTCGCTGCCGAGCCCCAAACCAAACAATCGCGCATTACCAGCAGTTTCTGGCTCTGATTTTTGTGGCATATGCTCATACAGTTCGTCGGTACTCGATAAACCGAGAACACGCACTTTGCGTCGGTCCGATACCGACACCTTCATCATGGACACAAGAAAAACGCTGCCCACCCAAATAGCCAAAATGGTGTAAAAAGCTGACATAGCTGTGCCATAATTAGCCACAGAAAAAACTGCATGGCGTTTCAGCTTGACTGGTGAGGAGAGCATAGCGGCAAACTGTGTGGATGTTAAATTGTTGCCTGCAATATCATCAAGTTTGTTACTCTTTTCATCCACACCTTCACGCACGGCATTCGCAAGCGTACGCAGAGAGGAAGCAGAGGACGTTAAAGCATCATGCGTAGTGGTCAGCGCAGTACTCACATTATTTATGGTTGTGCGTGACTGCGAACCCTGATTACGCAAGGTTCGCAGTACCGATTCCACCGAAGCAGAGGCAGCGCGAGCGCGACTGGAAACGGTAGACATATCTGAAGTCAGCGCATCCAGCTGCGGTTTTACATCCCTCTTAAATGATGCTGTAGCATCAGCCAGCGTCGTTTTGACTGACTGTACTTGGCTGCGCAACTGTTTTTTCTGCTCGGCCACAGTGGAATTGACCGTATTAATATCTTGTCCGGCTGTAGAAATCTGCGAACCGATAGCCGCAACATCGTCAGAAGCACGGTTCAACTGTTTTATGAGACTATCAAGAGATGCTATTGCTTGAGCGCGAGCATCGTCAGTTAGAGAAGTGGAACTGCTCATCTGCTCTTTAGCCTTCTCTAATGCAGAGATAAGAGAATTATATGATGGGTTTGCCCCCTCTAGAGCTGTTCCCAGAGTAATCAAACGTGTGTTCACAGTGTTCACGTTGCTATTTATTGGCTCAGTGAGCGCATCTAATTGGCGAAGCACAGAATCTAAACTGCTATCTGCAGATTGAAGAGCCGCAGACACAGAAGATCCAGCCGATGAAGCAGCATCACTGAGGTTTTTTACTTTGTTCACTGTATTATTCAGTTCACTGCGCACATCATCGGAGCCACTTGTTCCCGCGTCTATAATCTGCTGAGAGGATTCAACTAAATCAGCACTGGATTGCAACAAAGCAGCATATGAGCCCATTTGGAGGGCGGCTGCATCCATATCGTTAGCCACGGTATTCAAGCGATTAACCATTGTGTTCACATATTCTTGTCCCTGTGAACTATGTGAGAAATCATTGACATGATGAGCCAAATCTAAAGCAAACGAGGCGAGAGTTTCCGCGAAAGTTGCAGAAATCTGATGAACCACGGTATCTGCAGCTTTTTCCGTAATTTTTGGAGCAATAGCATTGGATTTTTCGTTAATATAGTACTCAATTTTTGCTGTGCTGCTATGAGTGTCAAAGAAGGTAAGCATATGAGAGCTGAAATCTTCAGGAATAATAATTGCCGCATAATAAGCACCGGAATGAACACCGTCTATGGCTTTTTTCTTGGACACGAACTGCCAATCAAGCTGCGTGTTTTTGCGCAGTGAAGATTCAACGTTATTACCCACATTGATGGGAACGCTCACGAGATCTGATGAATAGCCTTTATCGGTATTCGCCACAGCAACTTTAAGCTGGCTGGTATGACCGTATGGATCCCAACTTGCGGCAATATTAAACCAGGCGTACATGGAAGGCACAATCACTAATCCCAGTGCAACAACAATGCCAATAACATTACGAAAAAGTGCGCGCTGATCTTCTATAAAAATTTTGAAGACGTTGACCAATGGATTTTGACGGCGAATGCGCGTTGAGGACGTGCGTTTTATGACTGCAGCAGAGTCATGAGCAGATTCATGAGCAGATTTATTGTTGTGTTCTTTCTCCATTAGTGGCGCACCTCCTTACTTGTTTTCCCGTCGCTTGGTTTGTTGTTGCTTTCTTTATCCTGACTTGTCTCGCCCTTTACTCCAGCATCTTCTACGGTTTCTGCGGTTTCTGCTGCACCGCTCGGTTCACTTCTCTTTATTCTGGCGTCATGGTCTGGATTATTACTGTCATCGTGGCTCTGGACACCATCATCGTCAGCATTATTGTGGGATTGGTCATCATCTGATTCATCGTCGACTTCATCATCACTCTCGTCGTGAATCCAGCGGCGCGCTACTCGCTCCATCACTTGCGTGCGCAGCGCTTCCCCAGAAAGTTCACTCATACCCAGTTCTCGCACATAAATATCGCGAATATATTCCAAAGAAATGAGGTAGAAGTCTAAAAGAACAACGGAAAGCAGCCAAAGCATAAGAAAGACTATCTTGGCCTCCACCGTAAAGAGGAGAACCAGGAAAAGCAGAGGAATTGCAAAAATAGCAACCATACCATAGCTGATTAAACGCGGATATAAAGCGCCGAATCGAGCAGCTTTAGACCGTAGCGAGCGCCCAAAATCATCGTGACGCATAAGCATATGCACTACAGAGCCTAAACGGAAACGCGCTCCCTCAACACGTGTTTCCTCACCCAGGAGCAAATCAGTCTCAGCTAATCGACGATCAAATAATGCGTTTAAGTTCAGCAAATATGGACGCACAACTAAAGTCAGGGCAAAAGCAGCGGCAAGATATGCACACAGCACACCCATATTCTTCCAATACGTTAGGCCATAATATCCAGCTACTGTTTCACGCATTGCATTAATACTGTAAGTAAAAGGTAACCATGGTTCTAATCGTTGAAAGAACTCCGGCATAATTTCAATAGGATAAGTTCCCGAAGATCCCGGTACTTGCATAACCACCAAAATCACTGCCAAGGCTTTACCAATGTGCCGGAAAGTGGCAGCCAGAGCCATAATAAGAGTGACGTACACAACGGATGTAAACATTCCAGCGCACACAAAAGCTACAGGATGCTCCATTTGCACGCCAATAATCAAATCGCCAACAGTAGCCACAAAACCTTGAGCTAGACCAATAAGAGCGAAAAGCAACCATCTACCCATAAAAGCTTCTGAATTGCGGACCCGTTTATGCACAAAATGAGTAACTCTAGATGAGAGCATAGTGAAGTGATGATTATCTGCACTCTCACCAGAATGCGAGCCACGATAACGCGAGGCTCGACGCTTGCGAGCGCGACGTGCAGCCTGCATACTAGAGCGGTCAACCTCAATTTTCATCACAGCAATGAGCACGAATCCACCCACCCACAAGGCGATATTAGTAAAGAATGGTGCAATTGCTGAACCATAGTTATGCACCGGATATATGCTTTTTTGCACAAGTTGCGTAGGCGATTGCATAAAACTGCCGATTGCACTAGCATCAATATCCGTATTACGCAGCGCCTGAGCTAACTGGCTTGAATCTATGGCAGCCAGATCTGTGCGTACTGTGCCAATATGCGCTATGACTTGCTCAAGAGAATCTTCACTTGCCTGCATAGTATGAGCAGTATTCAGCATTATGGTGTGCAACTGATCTACTACATCGACAGACTGCTTCAAAGACGTGTTCAACTGTCCTAAGGCTGCTTGCGTTACTGATGCCAGAGATGCAGCGCCATCAATGCTGGATGCTAAGGATTGTCCTACTGAACCGTTCATAGCAGACGACGCTGTGCCTAAAGCTGAGGAAGCGCTAGACGTTGTAGATCCAAAAGCCGAGGAGAGATTTGCCACTGCGCTATGAGCAGATGTTAAAGACTCTTGGGTTTTCGCGCTAAAAGCATCTGCTGCTGAGCGATACTGCGCTTGGGTATCTTGCAGATTTTTTAGGGCTGATTCAAGTTGGGTATATTCCGGTGAATTATGGTCAAGCGATGAATTGTCTAGAAGGGAATTGAGTTGAGCAATTGCTGCTTCATGACGTGCAAGTTGGGAATCTAAACGTGCACTGACGGTAGACACATCTGAGTTGACCGTTGTTAATGAGGAGCTCAGAGTGGTGCCTACTTGCCCTGCTTGCACACCAAGTACTGATAATGCTGCTGACCCTGATCCCAGCGTATTAGCTGTGGCATGAGAAAACTCAGCCGCTGCTTGTGAACTTGTGGACGCTGTTTTCTGTGCTTGACGTGCCGCTTGCTGAGCGGATTCAACAGCCGCTTGAGTACTTTTCATAGCACGCTGCACATCTTGCGTGCTCTGAGCCATATCTGTTAGCGACGTGCGAGCTTTGTCTAAACCGTCTTGCGCCTCATGAAGAGTGCTGACCATGTCATCTAGTTTTTCTATGGCTTGTGTATGCGCTCCTTCAACCAAAGTTTTCGCTTCATCTGTGCTCATATGCAGCTGCTGAGCAACTGCCGTGCTTGCTGTGCCTACAAAAGCTGAATTGAGCATAGTATCCAGAGCAGTGGCGCCAGAGTCGGTAATTTTTGGAGCAATCGGATTAAGTTTTTCATTAACGTAATAGTTCAGCTCAGGACTGTCACCGCCAGAGGTGATCATACGTACCAAAGAGCGCGAAAAATTTTTATCGATTACAACCGCAGCATAGTATTGTCCTGATTGCACGCCGCCTACTGCTTCATTTTTTGTTGACACGAAAGTCCAGCCAAGCTGATGATTCTTTTTGAGCTGGGAGACGACTTGTTGTCCTACATTCACGTCGCCTGTTATTGAGGAGGACGCGCCTGCATCGAGATTAGCTATTGCCACAGAAATACGTTGGGTATTGGCATAAGGATCCCAGTTAGACATGATATTCAGCCATGCGTAAGCAGAAGGAAGAATAGTAATGCCAATGGTAATAATAATTGCCACAGGATTCGTGAAAATCTTTTTCAGATCATGCCAGAGTATAGACCACACGTATATCCTCTTCTCCTCTTCTATTTCTCTGAGACTTGGATACTTATTGTTATCTTCATGAAGTATTGAGCACGTCCTACGCACGGCATAAGCACGCGTCACACGTTGTACGCCATACTACTCACAATGCTTCTAGACTATCTATGTTATGAGCATAAAAATGCACGCTTATTCACATAATCACAACTTGTAAAACGTTGAAAATAAAGAGTTTCAAGGCTTTATGCGAGTAAGAACTTCATCTTCACATAACCATTGCAAAGTGTCAGATTGCCCCTGAATGTCACTTTTGTTAAGACATAAGCACAGACAAACCGTTACCGCATACGAGTTATCACAGACAAAACCAGCCGCACAGAGCTTCAGCTTCTTCAGCTAGGCTTGAGCCGTCCCCTCCGTCAAAAATGCCAACATAGACACGACCATATCCCGCACAGTTTGAGCTTTTTCTGCTTCCAACTCATGACGAGCACCTGCCATAAAAATTTTCGTAATAGGTGCCGTGCGCCCGGCAGCTTCAGCAGCATTATTCACATCGGCAATGAAAGCGTCTTGTTGCTCATTACTCACCCATGCGTCATGCTCAGACTGGAAAAGCAGCATAGGAGTGTGAATGCGCTCTTCATTACTGCGCAAACGTATATATCGGTTAAGGTTCAACCCCTGCTTAACCCAGTTATATGAGGCAGCATACATTTGATTTGTTTCCACGGCACAACGACGATTATGCAGCCACAGCGCGCGACCATGGTTTAAGCCAGCTGCAAATTCTTCATCAAACTCAGTATTGAACTGCTTATCTGGGTGCACAAAAATCTGCTTTTTGCTAGCAAAGAAAGCACCCATAGATGCTGATACATTCGTTAACCATGCAGACAGCGGACTTAAAGCTGCAATCATAGGCGAGGTCAACACATATTTATCCACTAAATCAGGATCATGCTCAGCCAGTGCAGCAGCAATACCGCCGCCCATGGAATGCCCATACACATACACAGGAGCTTTTTCACCAAACGAAGATGCACTATGAGGTCGCACAATAGAGCGAATAAATTTTTGTGCATCTGCTACATAGCGACGAAAATCATCAATCCAAATCAATCCTAAATTCTTCACATCGCGCGGAGAGCGTCCTTGTCCGCGATGCTCCAGAATATAAATATCAAAACCGGCCTGCCAATAGTAGTAGCCAATTTCCATGAAATGATCAATCATTTCCGTAAAACCAGGGAAAATAACAATTGTTGGTGTATTTTCTTGCGGACTACGGCTCAAGATATGAACATAATGTAGCTTATTGCCGTTTTCTGCAACAACAGGAGTAGGAGCCGACTTCATTTTTGCGAAATCTGTTCCTGCCACATCGTCCGACGTAGCCACATCTACCCAACCCTCACGCGTGGAAGCCTCAAGCACCGCCTCTACGCCTTTCATACCAATGTTGTAAGAGCTGTCATTGGTATCATCGAGAAAAGTAACGCCATATTGCGTAGCGCGCTCGTCTAGTTCTACCATGGCCATCTACGTCCCTCTATTATCAGGCAGACTTTATACTGCCTCCCCCTATTTTCACTATTCTTTAATCATAGCTTGAATAAAGACGAACAGAGAGCACTATCTAAGCGTGTTTTTGTGGCGTTGACTACTGTTAGGGCATTCAGACATCTTTTAGTGAAGATCTGACTGAATATCTACAGCGCATCTATCGAGTATTCATAAAAGCGCTAGAAAGGATTTCATACGCCTAACTGCATAACTGCGCACCTGAGTAACTGCGTAACTGAGTAATTTCATGACTGCGTAACTGCGTAACAGTCGGCAGAAGAGCAATCCAGCCTACACAAAACATGAATATATACCCTCTATATGCCCTCTAGTTGTGTATGGCGTGTGAGAATGCGCGCAAAAACCACCTCTGGCGGACTTTTTGCACTACAAATATAAGAAGTTATGTGCATAGCTCTAGGAAGGGAAACAGTATGGGATTCCTTGATCGCTTGGAAAAAAGTGTGGAAGGTGCAGTTGAGGGTGCTTTCTCTCGTTTTGGCTCCAAAGATCTGCAGCCAGTTGATTTGTCCAGCGCCTTAGAGCGCGAAATTGATTCTCAAAGCATGAGCGTAGGTCGAGATCGCACTGTTGCTCCTAACGAGTATCGCATAAAACTGTCCACTCCTGATTTCGACAATATTGAAAAATGGGGTAGCGAAACTTTGGCAAACGAACTTGCCGATAATTTAACAAAATATGCAGAAAGCCAACATTATGCCTTTGTTGGTCCTGTGGTTGTTATTTTTGAAGAAGACCTCAATCTTGCCAAAAGTGATTTCTCGGTCAGCTCTGAATCCGTTCAAGGCAATGCAGCTCCAGTAACCACACATTCTGGGACTAAAGATTGCCCAGTTTTGGAAATTAACGGACGTCAGTATTTGCTCACTGCACCAAAAACTGTTATCGGTCGCGGCTCTAACAGCGATATTGTTATTGACGACCCAGGTATTTCCCGTAATCATTTAGAGATTGATATTACGGATAATGGTGTGATTGCACGAGATATGGGCTCTACCAATGGCACTTATGTGGAAGGACATCAAACTCCTGCTGCAACTTTGCTCGATGGAAACACCATTACTATCGGTCGTACACGCATTCTCTTCTGGTCAAGTGCAACCACGGAGTAAAATCTCTTAGTATTATGACTGATTTAACTTTTGCCATCCTGAAGTACGGCTTTTTAATTGGCTTATGGCTTTTCGTATGGCTGACTGTGCGAGCGATTAATCGCGATGTTGTGTCTCTAGCGCCACACCGTTCGAAACGGCATCCACATCGTGAACGCGATAAGCATATGGTGGCAGTAGGTTCAGATGGCCCTGTGGTTGTTCCCGTTGAGCAAGCGCAGAACACTTCTGATGAGTTTGCTGTTCAGCCTGCAACATCAGCTCCTGCAGTGCTCACTATTATTGACGGCCCGTTATCGGGCACAACCATGCCACTGGGCACGGGTTCTATTTCTTTAGGACGCGCAGCAGATAATAATATTGTGATTGATGATGAATTTGTTTCCTCACATCACGCTCGCGTATTTTTAGACGTCAATTCAGGGCAATGGGCTGTGGAAGATTTAGATTCCACAAATGGTACAAAAGTTGCAGATCAGTCAATTCACAACGTATGTTTACTTCCTTCGGGAGTGCCTGTGCGCATAGGTGCTACCACTTTTGAATTGAGGTAGCTTATGGCATTGAGCATGATTTCCACAACCGTGTCTGACATAGGCTTAGTGCGTAAAGACAATCAAGATTCCACTTTTGCGGGAGCTCGCCTCGTTGCCGTGTGCGATGGAATGGGCGGTCACGCTGGAGGCGATACAGCTTCAACTATTGCCGTACGCTCTTTGGCTCATATTGAAAATATCCCTTTAGTTGCTAATAAAGCTCAGTCTGTTGAAGATGTAGCCGGAATGCTCACGACATCAATTATTGCTGCGCATGATGCCATTGTGGGCAAAGCTCGTCGTGAAAAAGCGCTTGCCGGTATGGGCACAACCGTAACAGCTGTGGCGATGGTAGGCGGCTATTGGGTCTTAGCGCATATTGGCGATTCTCGTGCATACTTGTTGCGCGATGGCGAAATTATTCGTGTGACCAAAGACCACTCCTATGTGCAGCATCTTATTGATACCGGTCGTATTAGCGAGGACGAAGCAAAATCACATCCGCAGCGTAATGTTGTTATGCGTGTGCTCGGCGATTTCGATATTGATCCGCGCCCTGACGTGTCCATTCGCAAAGCTCAACCTGGCGATCGATGGCTGCTGTGCTCCGATGGATTGAGCGGAGTTATTAGCGATGATTCTCTGCGCGATATTCTTATTACTCACCCTCATGCTCAAGA
The DNA here is from genome assembly GCA_040702985.1 of Alloscardovia omnicolens. Taxonomy (GTDB): domain Bacteria; phylum Actinomycetota; class Actinomycetes; order Actinomycetales; family Bifidobacteriaceae; genus Alloscardovia; species Alloscardovia omnicolens_A. The sequence continues at coordinate 73,173 of CP159991.1, forward strand.
ATGTGCTCAAACTCTTGTGGGCTTAGCCGAAAAAAGCGGAAGCACCGATAACATTTCTGTTGTTATTGCAGATTCTTATGAGGAGAATGATCCTCAGATTCCTACAGCGCTGACTAATTCTTCTGATGAAATGTGTCTGATTGCAGGCGCTGTGAGCACAAAGCCGCAGCCTATTGCCGATACGCTGAATATGTTGGTGGCAATTGCACCGCAATTTATTCCTGATCATATTTCTAACTCCCCAGCATTACGTGCAGCTCAGTTAACCGCACAAGCGCGCGAAAAAGATAGCTCTAGCCCTGAGACTTTTGGGGCGCAGAACGTCGGGATACAAAAGGTTGGGACGCATAATGCTGCGGCGCAAAAGGTTGACGTGCAGAATGGCACGGCGGATAATGCTCTATCACAGAACGGTGCGGAGCAAAACGTTACTGCGGATAATGCTGCGGCTCAGAATGCTAGTGCGGCTGTTTCGACACTCAATGCTATAGCGCACAAGAGCGAAAGCACTGACAATATCAACGGCGCTGAAAATGAGGCAAGTGCCGAAACTAGCGATGCGGCTGAAACTAGTAGTGCGGCAGGAAATACGGTTGCGGCTGAAACTAGCGAAAACCTTGAAAATACCGACAATATATCGCGCGCAGATCAGCATACGCGCACCACGTCGTTGTTTGGTGTGGCATCGCTGATCGAGTCATCTGTGCATGATGCCGATTCTGACGAAGAAGACTTTGATGCACGCTACGAAATTCAGCGTATTGTTCGCCCAAGCCATGTTGTGGACGACGTGCACGATACAGCAGGACTTGTAGAGGCAACAGGTGAAATACCAGTTATTCTCAAGCGAGATGGCTCTATTATTGATGATCCGCATGATCCTGAAGTTATAGACGCACTAAAAGTCAAGCGCATCACTGATGCTCAAAAGCATCGTCGTTTCACATTGCGTCGCCGTATTTTATGGGCTATTCCTACTCTGCTTCTGATTATTGCAGGAGCAGTGGGAAGCATTATGACCTACAACTGGAGCCAGAGCCGCTATTTTATTAAAGATCACGATGGTCAGGTGGCGATTTACCAGGGTGTGAATACGAACATATTCGGATATTCCCTCAACCACGTGCTTGAAGATACTACTGTGACCATGAAGGAACTTCCTCAAGGTTGGCAGGAGCGCATTCGCAAAGGCATTGAAACTCAAGACTACCGCGATGCCCGCAACACGGTCAGCAGCATTGAAAAGCAAGCAAGGAGCACGAATGAGAAGTGAGTTCTTGCATCGCTTAGTGTTGCTGCTTGTGGTGGCAGGCTTAAGCGTTATAGGTTTTATGCAAATGTTTGAAAAAGTAGCTGGGCACATTCCAGTGCGCTACGCCACTTTTTTAGGCATTATTGCAGGCCTGTGTGTAGTGCTCTGGGTTGTGTTGCTCACTGTGAAAAAGTATGCAAACCAGAACTTCTTCTTTGGCGTTATTTTGCTCAGCCTGATTGGCTGCATGGAGATTATTCGCATTGATTATGAAAATGCTACGTTAAATCGAGTTTCTTCTGCGGGAGCAAACCAGATTTTGTGGTTGATTTTAGCCTTAGCGCTCACATCTGTATTGCTTTTCGCTATTAAGGACTATCGCATTTTTAGAAAATTCAGCTATATCTCCATGATTATTGGTTTGATTCTGCTGTTCTCCCCTATGATTCCTGGTTTAGGTGTTTCACTTAACGGCGCCCGCATTTGGATTCGATTATTTGGACACAGCATTCAGCCGGCTGAATTTGCAAAGCTGTTTATGGCTATCTTCTTCGCCTCTTATCTGTTCGATCATAGAGACCAATTAGCTGTAGGCGGCAAAAAAATTGGCGCTCTACATTTGCCACGATTGCGCGATCTCGGTCCGATTATTGTGGTTTGGGCCGCGTGTATGGGCGTTCTGGTGTTCCAAAGGGATTTGGGTACTGGTTTGCTCTTCTTTGCCATGTTCGTCTGTATGCTCTATGTGGCAACCGGCAGAATGAGCTGGATTCTCATTGGCTTGGTTTTCTTCCTGGTGGCAGCTTTTGCCGCCGTGCACTTGTTTAGCCATGTGAATAGCCGTGTGGAAGCATGGCTCAACCCGTTTAGCGATAAACTGTATCAAGCTCCGGGCGGTTCGCAGCAGTTAGTCACCGGTATTTTTGGCTTAGCCTCAGGTGGTTTAATGGGAACCGGGTTAGGGCAGGGTTACCCAGCCCTAACGCCTTTAGCTAATTCTGATTTTATTTTCTCTTCCCTCGGCGAAGAGCTAGGCTTAACTGGTATTTTCGCTATTCTCGCCACCTATATTGTGATTATTGGCACGGGAATTGTTACAGCTATTAAGGTGAAAGATGGTTTCGGCAAGCTTTTAGCGTCTGGCCTTGTTTTCACTATGGCTTTCCAAGTCTTTACTGTGGTGGGTGGTATTACTCTGGTTATTCCTTTAACTGGTTTAACCCTGCCGTATATGGCTGCTGGTGGTTCTAGTTTGATTGCGAACTGGATTGTGGCTGCAATGCTGCTGATTATTTCGCATCAAGGCAGTAAACCTGAGGAAGATATTAGCTCGGATACTTTTGCTTTAGCTGCTTTAGAAGCTGTGAATGAGAAGAAAGCTCAAGAACACGATGCCGCTAAGCAGCAGGAACCACGTGCTGTCACCTCTGAAGCTATATCCGTAACATCACCAGCTACTCAGAATTTACCTACGCAGGAAGGAGAAGAACAGTGAACCGTACAGTTCGTCATATTTATTATGTTGTTGTTGCTCTTTTCGTTGTGCTAGGTATTTCGTGCAGTATTCTTATGGTTGCGCGTTCCGAAGCGCTTAATTCTGATCCCCGTAATATGCGTGCACTCTACCATGAGTATGCTCAACCACGTGGCTCTATTTTAGCGAGCGACGGTAGTGTGCTGGCTAGTTCAACTGAATCTCAAGATATTTTTAAGTATCAACGCGCGTACTCAAACGGCCCCGTCTACGCTCCCGTAACAGGCTATTTCTCTGTATCTGTGCGAGCTGATCGTGGCATAGAGGCTTCTCGTAATGCACAGTTGACGGGAGATTCTAGTTCTTTATGGTTATCTAAGCTGCATAATTTGCTGACGGGATCAAAAAATTCTGGTGCTATTATCACCACCTCGATTGATCCTAAACTGCAGAACTTGGCTTACAATATGCTGGAACAAGGCGGCTATGATGGTGCAGTTGTTGCAATGGAACCATCAACAGGACGAATTTTAGCAATGGCTTCAACCCCAAGCTATGATCCGAATGCTTTAGCTAGCCATGATACGGCTGCAGTGGCAAATACCTATGCATCTTTGACGCAGACAGCTTTTAGTCCACTTATTAATCGTGCTACACGTCAGCTGTATTCTCCAGGTTCAACTTTTAAGGTTGTGGTCGCTGCTGCGGCATTGGAGTCAGGCGAATATAACCCAGATACTATGATTCCAGCTGGCGCTTCATATACTCTGCCTGGTACTGAAACAAACTTACCGAATGCAGAAAGTGGCGGTAATGGAGTCAACGGTCAAATCTCATTGAATGATGCATTAACCTACTCATCTAACACTGCCTTTGCTCAGCTCGGTGTTAGTTTAGGAGAAGATAAAATCAACGCAATGGCTAAAAAACTCGGGTACGGCAACACCATTAGCGTGGATGGATCTGATACTTTAGGTCTGCCAATGACAGCCGTAGCCTCCCAATTCCCTACCTCGTTAAGCCCGGATAAACTAGCGCTCAGCTCAATTGGTCAGGCAGACGTTACTGCTACTCCACTACTCAACGCTATGATTGCCTCCACCATAGCCAATAACGGCGTTATGGTAAAACCAACTCTGGTTGATTCCGTGCGAGCCAGCGATTTATCTGTTATTTCTGAACGTCAAACAACCGTTCTCTCAGAAGCGTTCAGCTCACAGACCGCCAACAATCTCACGTCTATGATGCGTTCAGTTGTTGATAATGGAAATCCAAGCTTGAAAATAGGCAATATAGCTATTGCTGCGAAAACAGGAACCGCTCAGTTGGGTAACGACACGAATAATGGTTGGATGATGGGTTTCGCTCCAGCCGACGGCACCCCTAAAATCGCTATTAGTGTTGTTTTGCACGGCATTAACGGGTACGGTATTCAAGAGGCAGGACCAATGATGCGTTCTCTAATCCAGGAGTACCTCGCATGAGATTAGTAGAAGGACAGTTAATTCACCGTCGCTATCGCTTAGACAAGCGTTTAGCGCAAGGCGGCATGGGCGAAGTATGGCGCGGGCAAGACATGGAAATTGATCGTACCGTAGCCATCAAAGCTATGCGCGCCGATTTGACCATAGATGACTCTAAGCTGCGACGACTGCGTGCAGAAGCTCGCAATTCTGCGAATCTTGCGCATCCTAATATTGCTGCTCTCTTTGAATATTATGAAGAGAATGGCATTGGATATCTCATTATGGAGTACGTTCCAAGCCCAAGCCTCTCAGAAATTTTTAAGAAGCGTGGTGCTATGCCAGCCACAGAGCTGCTGCCCATCTTAATTCAAACTGCTCGTGGACTTTTTGTGGCTCACTCGCACGGGATTATTCACCGTGACGTGAAGCCAGCGAATATTATGGTCTCGTCTACTGGCGAAGTAAAAATTACTGATTTTGGGGTATCCTACTCCACCGATCAAGGCCAGATTACTCAAGACGGCATGGTGGTGGGCACTGCTCAATATATTTCACCTGAACAAGCTCAAGGTGAGCAAGCGACGCCTCAATCCGATCTCTACTCTTTGGGTGTGGTGGCATACGAAGGTTTATGTGGGCATAGACCATTTACTGGTAAAACTCCGGTAGATATTGCTGCCGCTCACGTTAATGAGCCAGTTCCGCCGTTGCCTGATTCTATTGACTGGCAGCTGTGTGAATTTGTGATGAGTATGCTCTCAAAGAATCCTGCAGACCGCCCAGATAATGCTTTGGTTATTTCTCGCACTTTAGCCAAGATTGAGCGGCGGCTGCTTGACCGGGAAGCCTTGGAGTCTTCTCAAGAATTGTCTCCGTATTCCCACGACAGCGCGCGTAGATGGCATGATACAACAGCCCCACAAGACGCAATTGAACCGCGCATCATACGTAGCGCAAAACATTATCCACGATTTATTTATACAGCAGACGCAAAGGAAGGTGAACGATGAGTATTTTTACACCATCGACTCTCTCCCATGGACGATACACCGTTGGCGATCTGATTGGACACGGCGGTATGGCAGAAGTACGCAAGGGTATTGACACCCGCTTGGGACGTACTGTTGCAATTAAAATCATGCGCTCAGATTTAGCAAATGATCAAACCTTCCTGAAGCGTTTCCGTTTGGAAGCACGCTCTATTGCTCTTCTGAATAATCCAAATATTGTGTCCATTTTTGATACCGATGAAGAAGAGATTACGGATCCAGATACTGGCCGTACAGTGCGCGTGCCATATATCGTTATGGAGTATGTGAAAGGTCAAACTCTGCGCGATATTTTGAAGGTGAATGGTTCTTTGAATCAGCGCGATGCCAGCCAGATTATGCTGGGTATGCTCAACGCTTTGGAATATTCGCATCGCATGGGCATTATTCACCGTGATATTAAGCCTGGCAATATTATGATTAGCGAGCAGGGCGCAGTAAAAGTCATGGACTTCGGTATTGCGCGTATGCTTGATGATTCTGCAACGACTCTGACTCAAAACCAGGGCGTGGTGGGCACAGCTCAATATCTCAGCCCAGAGCAAGCTCGCGGTGAAGTGGTGGATACTCGTTCCGACTTGTATTCAGCGGGCTGCGTGCTCTACGAAATGCTTACTGGCCGTCCTCCATTTACCGGTGACTCTGCTGTTGCAATTGCCTACCAGCACGTCAGCGAAGTAGCAACACAACCAACAGATGTTATTCCAGCATTGGATTCCATCTGGAATGCCGTGTGCGCAAAAGCTATGGCTAAGGACAGAACCCAGCGCTATGGAACAGCGGCTCAATTCCGTAAAGACATTGCGACAATTGCCGCCGGCGGCACCCCGGTTATTGAGGGAGCAACAAATACAGTTGCGCCTTTGACTCCAACGCAATCTGATGTCAACGCTACTCAGGCTTTGCCGCGCACGCAGGCTCTTCCTGTGAATGCTACAGCGGATTTGAACAGCCATGAAATGGCTAATTTAGCACAATCAACTGCTACTGCAACGCCAAGTCGAGCGCAACAACGTCAAGCGGCTTTAGCCCAGAAGCAAAAGAAGCGTAAGAAGCTGATTGCCATCTGGGCAACTATTGTTGTTCTGGCGCTAGTGCTGACTGGTCTGGGTGGCTGGTGGTATATCAGCACGAGTAATCAGCAAGGCGTGGTTCCAACGATTACATCTTCTATGACGCAGGCTCAAGCTCAAGAAGCGATAGAGAAAGCGGGATTCGTTTTCCAAGCTGAAACAGATAATGATTCCACTGCTGATGCGGGAACTTTTACTAAGCAGTCTCCTGAAGGCGGACAAACGCTTGCTAAGGGAAGCATAGTTAAAGTATGGTTCTCTGCTGGCCCACAATCCGTTGCTGTGCCAGATGTCACGTCCATGACACAAGATGAAGCGCGCTCAACCTTAGAAAAGGCTGGTTTTAAGGTGGGCTCCACGTCTGGTGAAGATTCTGACAGTATTGACAAGGATCGCATTACGCGCACTGACCCGGCCGCTGGAACCAACGCAACGAAGGGATCGACTATTACGCTCTATGTTGCTTCTGGCAATACTTCAGTGCCAACTGGCTTAACTGGACAAGCGCAAGATGCTGCAACGAAAATTCTGACCGATCATCACTTCTCTGTAGTGGTAAAAGATGGTGATTACAGTGACACTGTTCCAGCAGGTTCTGTATCCAGCGTAGAACCTGGAGAAGGAACCTCTGTGCCACGCAATTCTTCAGTTACCTTGGTCATTTCTAAAGGCGCGAAGCCTGAAGAGAAAGTGAACCTGGATCCAGCAAAGTATGTTGGTCAAACCTATCAGAATGCTACATGGGCTTTGGGCGTGCTTGGATTAAATACGGCTGCTCAAGCTGGCGAAAGTCCAACGGACAGCGCTAAAGTGACGCATATTTATGTGAACGGCGCTGAGGTAACTGCAGCTACTGAAGTTGCGAAAAACGCAACAGTAACGCTCAGCACAAAATAAAGCAAGACTTAGCCTCGCTTTGGGGTATAAGCATTAACAAAAAATCTCTCGTTGTACATATGTGCAACGAGAGATTAATTTTATAGTCGCAAGTTTAGCCAACAGATACGTAGTTAGACGACACTTGTAGATATGGAATATGTACTGCCGCCCACGGGTATCCCCACTGGAAGAAAGCAACGGTAAGTGCTAGCACTACAAGCAAGGCTAAAACAATGCGAACAGGAAGAATTCCTGGCTGAGCACGCATAAACCAGCCGAAGAGACTGAAAACTTGACGGGAACGCTCACGTTCACGATATTCTCGCACTGCTGGCCAACGCCATGCCACTGCAGCAGCAATAGCAATCACGAGATAAGCTACTACAATCCACAGCAGAACAACCTGCAAATCAGGAATACGTGAAGCAACTGAGCGCGTAGAGTCTGTTGTAAAAGTGACCTTACCATTAGTGCCCTTTTGCGCTAGCACGCTCGGTACGCCGTCAGAAACTTTGGACCAGCTCACCAACTTTCCATATACAATCAAGCGATGCGTAGCCGTAGAATACTTAGGCTCACAAGTGGTTAAGGTAATATAACGCTCAGTTGGAGTGGCATTTTCATCGCCTGGTACCGGAGCAATCACATCTGTGCGATCTGGAGTAACAATTTCAGTCTTCTCATACTTATACACATACCAGTAATTCTCAGTACGCATCACAATATAATCGCCGTTCGTCAATTTATCGGCATTACCTAACGGTTCACCGTAACCAGCACGATGGCCTGCCACAGCAAAATTGCCCACTTCACCAGGCTTTTGTGTCTGTTCATAATGGCCTAAACCGTGACGAGCTAACTGTGCTTCATCCGTGCCGTTAACAACCGTACGCGTCCAATTTTGACCGAAACGAGGTATGTAGAGTTTACCGAGAGTATCCCCGTTGCGCCACTCTATATTTTCAATAGGAGTTGTGTCCGCAGAATTATCTGCAGCCACCTGAACACTACCGTTTTTAGATGCCGGCTCAGCCCATGTTGACGTTGTGGAATCGTGAAGTTGCACTTTCTCTGCTTCAACACCCGTCCACCACAATTGCCACACAATATAGAGAGCTGTGACGAGAGCAAAAACGAGCAGAAGTTCCCCAATTACACCCAAAACCGTATTGAGTGTGCTCGATGTTCTGGATGCTCTATGAGCTGGAACACGCTGGCTACTCTTGTGATCCATATTTTGCCTTATCTCTTGTAAAAATCCTAGGTATTATTTGCGAACAGCAACAGCATATTTCATAGGCTGCAGCGAGCTAGGCACTTCAGGAAAACGCAGATTACGATTTTCTTCGAGCTGCCAACCTAAGCCATCCGCTTCCACATATTGCTTATATATTTTTACTGCTTCTGAATTATCAATTGTAGACCGCAAGCTATCAATGTTGCCTATAGCTGAAATCTTGTATGGTGGCGCGTACTGCTTACCATTGAGCAAAAGTACGTTACCCACGCATTTAATCGCGGAAGTAGGCTGTAAACGCTGATTTTGTACAGTAATAGCTTCTGCACCACCCGCCCACATCGCATTGACCACAGCTTCCACATCTTGCTGATGCACAACATAATCATTGGGGTTCGCATTTTTATCTTTAGACGCTGAATCCCATTTAGGTGAGTCATTCAACGTAACAGTTACGCCTTCTCCTTGTAGTGCCGGCAATTTACTCAGTGAATTATCTGAGTTTTGGGAATTAGCTGATGCATCCGAATCTGCAACCACGCTTTGCAAGGTTTCGAGCTGTCCAGCTTTTGTATCGATATCTTTTTGTAGTTTTGCAATGCGTTTTTGACGGCTAGAAATAACTTCAGCAGTATTTGAATGATAAGAATTATCTGAGTTTTGCACATTCGTCACAGCAATCCATCCCACTAAAACAAAGGAAATAAAAGTGGCGATAGATCCAATCAGACTAGGGCGTCGAGAATGACGACCGCGCCGTTTTCGTAACTGGCGAGTAGGAGCGCTCATACTGTGGTATCTCCCCTCATTAACAAGATGCTGGCGAATTCCCACGCTTTTATTACTATATCTATTAGCGTAAACCAGAAGGAGAAGCTTTCATGGCTGAAAACGAAGAAACTGTAGAGACTTCAGAAGAACTGAACACCTCTACTGCTGAAGCGGCAGACACATCAGTAAACACCGCCGCTGAGCACACTACAGATGACGCATCTGCTGACCAGGCAGAATTATCTGCAGAAGAGCTAGCTGGCATCCGTGCTGCAGAAGCATTAAAGAAGACGTTGGATAATCCAGAGTCCTTAAATCCTCGCGTACAGGCTGCTGTAAAGCGTACTGAGGAAGAAACTCGCCGCGTGGAAAAGGCTGTGGAAGGTACCAAGTCTAACCCTGCATGGTTTGTGCCATTGTTTAGCTTCTTCCTTGTTTTGGGATTGATTTGGGTGATTGTGTATTACATTACGCCTAACAATGCTTACCCTATTCCAGGCATCGGTTATTGGAACCTCGCCATCGGTTTTGCCATTATGATGGTGGGATTCGTTTTGATGATGTCGTGGCACTAAACTTTTAAACACAAGAGAATGCGCTGAATCTTTTATGAATCAGCGCATTTTTATATCTTCTGAATGCTATTTCTGTGGACTCGTTGTGGCGCTAAGCAACGAACACCATAATCCATCGCAGTGCCCATATAAGTAGCAGCACAGAGGTCATAAAACTGCCATAAATAGCCATTCTCTTATTAATACTGGCAGAACGCCATGCAGGCAGACCTCGCATCATCAGAGTTGATAATGCAGCTCCAGTAATAAATCCTCCCAAATGTGCTTGCCATGCAACGTTGCCAAAGAAAATCGGAACGAAAAGCATAATGAACAAGAACATAAGCACGCCCTGACTGCGTGAACCCATGCGGCTATACACGGTCATCATAGCGCCAAACAGACCGTAAATGGCGCCCGAGGCGCCCATAGCGGCTGACAAAGATAGCCCGTACCACACAACATACAGCACGCTACCGCCTATTGCGCTGATGAGATACATACCTAAGAATGCCCAGTGCCCCAGCAGATTTTCTAACTCTTTGCCCGTAAAATACAAGATGAGCATATTCATCAGAATGTGAATAAACCCGGTATGCATAAATGCTGAAGTAAGCAAAGTCCACGGATGTATCAGCGAGAATCTGGAAATAAGAGCGCCATACGCCGTAAACGCAACGCTAGCACCAGGAAAGAGACGAAGTAGCTGCTGTACAGCGAACACCACAATATTGACAGCTACAAGAGCCTGAGTAATATTAGGCCCATTCATCCGCCAATTTCTCGACCATATCTGCGTAAACTGCTGCCATCGCTGACGTAAGCTGCGGCGGGTGCGGTAAGGATTGCGTGGATCCCATGGACCTGCTGGTCCCGACTCGCCCGGGGTAAAAGGATTTGTCATAGTGACTATACTAACTGCCATTCTTCGCTGTGAGGCGTAAAAGACTATCTTAAAAAATTACAAAAGCACACCACTTTCACAATTTCGCGCTAGAATTGAGAGCATAAGTCACCGCAGATGGTGAGTGATCGGACGGAAGGAGCACTCTATGGAGAACAATCGATCTGGTAATGGCTGGAAGTTCTTCGCGCTGCTTTTTGGCGCTTTGCTCGCAGGCGTCGTAGGTTTATACATTTATAGGCAGCAGAACCCAGAGTACGATCCATGGGAAGAGCCATGGGAGAACTCTTCTTCTCCTGTCGATTTAGGCAACGGCGCAGCTAAGGAAGTTGCTGCAGAATCTGAAAAAGTTGCAGACGAAGATATAGACGAAGAGTAGGCGTGAAAATCTAGCTATTCGTTGAATGGTAATGCAGAGGAGCCGCTCCTTGTGAGCTTGATACATAGTAAGAAAGGCGACTGAAACATTACCCCAGTCTTTTTAAGACATTACGGCCGTGAGGTCACAGGGAGGCGTGCGAGCGCCTCCCTTTTGCATTGGGAAGATGCACCACAAACTTCAATATGGCTATCGAAAATATAACGTTTGTGAGTATTGTTTCTCTCACCTATGCACATGTACAAAAATAGGTATTTTTCGTTGCCGTCAGTGTGATAGTTTCTCTATAAAATGTTAGTTTTCATGTATTGTATGCATGCCGATGCTATACTCTATGTAACGTTTTTGCAGAAAACATTACAGTATTAACAATGATGTTAAGAGGTTGCCCATGAAAGTTATTACATAAAATAGGCTTTATCTAGCTTTATATAGCTGTTCTTTGCAGTCTACCAGCAAAACTTACTTCCATAAAAAGCAAGATATAGAGATTGATTTTTCACATACATCTTCAAATTACTATCATGTTGCATACTAGAAAACTCACCTAGAGCAAGACGAATGATTTTTAATTCATAATAGGCGCGATAGAAAAATCTCTGGTTTTATTTCTGCTCAGTATTACTACAGAGTCTGCTAGTTTCAGAGCTTCACCGATAATTCATTAAGCTTCGTTACGTTGTTATATTAAAGAGATTATTATGTTAAAGCATTTTTTCAGAGCTGCTGCAGTAATCATGGTTTTACTTATTGCTTTTCTGGGAACGGAAACCATATCCACAGATGAAAGCACCTATCCACTCAATACCCAGTATTCTGTAACAACTGTGCTCTCATCTACCACAGTGACGAAAGAAGAGATTGCACAACATATCTCTGACATATCAACGAAGCTTAATGAGCCTATACTTCTTGTAAAAACAGATCCTCACAACCTTGCTCACGGTCTTAATGTGTATTATTTTGGGACTGCGCCACAGAACTATAAAAATGAGTAAAAGATCACATGGTTTACTTTTAATCGCACAGGAAAAATATATTCTTATCATGCGCAGAAGCATAAAACATTGAATATTTCAGGAATCTATGCATTTAATACCAAACAAGCATGTGAGAATTTCTCACAGTACGCCAAAACCATTGATTCCACTGCGCCTACCTGCAAAGCTAAACCTGCCTCACGCTTCGTTATTATGCCCCAGAAGGGTACCAGTGGTTCATTAACTCTCTACTCTCTTCTTACTCTTATTATCATGCTCGTATGGGGCTGGATAGCTACTCGCAGACAGTCCCATATTATTCGTTTTACTAATGGTGTGCCAACAACCGCTATTGCCTGGCAAGATACTATCGCTTTTGTAAAAATCTATGCTATTCCTGCGCTGATTACACTAGCTCTTGTCTGCTTGTATTACGCACTATGGCATCGCACGCCATTTACTCTTAACTTCACTCTCTCCTGCTGCATATCCGTGCTCGCAGTCATAGCTCTTTTAGGTCTGCTCTGTTTCATCTTTACAGTAGTCCTCTGCCCTACAGTATCTCAAATTGGCCATAGAACAACCGCATATAAACAGACCCAGATAGGCACCGCACTCATTAAAATCGTGGCACTATTCTTAGTCTTTTTGGCTGTACCACAATCCATCGTTGCTGTTTCGTCGGCATACGATCAAATGGAAAGTGCAGCACGATGGAGAAATTATAAAAATGCTGTTGCCGTGCAAGTCGGAGGCACTGAAGAAGATTACGAAAAAACAGTTCCTGCGTTCACACAATTCCTCAAATCAGCAGATTCTTCTGGAGATCTTAATCTTTCGTACAATGTCTCTACAGCTCTTCTTGACAACCAAAATCATGGAAATGTGCAGAAGGCCATGCTGCGCGAATCACACAATCAATTTGATAACGTCATTGTGACCAGTCAATCCTTCCTCAACACAATGAAATTATCAAGCTCAAATCTGAAAAGAATTACTGAGCAAGATCTCAACTCCGCATCGCTCAAGAACAGCCTTAAAAGCTACAACTCCATCTGGATGAACAAGGATAGTAAGGATTCTCTTTTCAACCATATGTATGTCTGGAAAGGTTCAGAAAAATTCCCAGCATTAGATTCCTCTCACGGAACAACAGGACGTATTACCGCTAGCGCAAAGCCACTCATACTGGTTTTTGACAAGCCTACTGATTACCTATCGGTATCCTCTTTCCTTATTCCTGCACTTACCTCTGCCAATATTTTCTTCACGAATGAAAGCGTGGTCAATAAGCTCATTAATGATGCTCACCTGCAAACTCAGATTAACTCAGTAGTTACTATTGCAGATAGCGCCTTATATGAAGCACAAATGTTTGAGCAGATGTTTGCTATGAGCCTTTGCACTCTCTTTGCCAGCATCATTGTGATTATTATTGCAGCTGCACAATCCGCACGCATATGGAGTGCTCATAAGCGTAAAACTATCTTCCTGCTCATGAGTTCAGGTCATTCACACCTAGAGATTATTTCTCATTCTGTGTTGGTATCAACTGTACTCATTCTTGCGGTAGCAGGAGTAACCTATGCCATGCAGCAAGCATTCTGGCTAAGTATTGCATATTCCTACTTTATTCTTGCCGGAGCTATTGTTGCCTGCATTGCTCTCGAATCAATATTCTATCTGCGCGCATGCGCTAAAACCTTCACCAATATGTCGTTAAGGAAGTGGTAAACATGAGCATCATCGCCTCACATATTTCATACAGTATTGGACACAATACTATTCTTTCTGACATATCTCTCAACGCTCAAAGCGGCGATTTTATTGCGCTCACGGGACCTTCTGGGTGTGGCAAAACAACACTGCTTAGTATTTTAGGTCTGCTTATACGCCCTGAAAAAGGTGAGGTAAAAATTAGCCATCGCGGATCTTGGTCTGCACAAAATCGCCGAAGCTTTTGGAGAGATCGCGCAGCTTTTATTTACCAGGATTACGGTGTTATTGACGATGAAAACATTGCTTATAACATTACTTTGAGCCATTCAAAGAAAGTACTCAATCCATCTACACCTGAAGGCGCTAAACTACATAAAATTCTTAGCTCTGTTGGTCTCGATAAAATGGCAACCCTCAAGGCCGCTGTGCTTTCTGGCGGTGAAAAACAACGTGTGGGAATTGCTCGCGCACTGTGGAAAGATGCAAAGTATATTTTTGCAGACGAACCAACAGCTTCCTTGGATGCAGCAAATAAAGAGCTGCTACTGGGACTATTTCAAGAAGCAACTCGCAATGGTTCCTGCGTTATTGTGGCAACACATGATGATTTTCTGATTCAGCACTGCACAAAACACCTAGACTTGAGCCAGAACACACATCTCGCGTAGCCTACTAATATGCCAGTAATTAAAGCAGAAGATATTCTTGAGGGCGAAAGCGCCCTTCACCGTTGGGCGCAAAATGCACACGAAAGCGTTACTCAAGCGCATTCAGCTGATGAAATTCTTACCATTGCTCCTCAATTGAGTCGCCGTGATATGGCTATGGCTGTGCGCTATTCACTCTATATGTTGCAATTGCGCGCTCCTGGCGAGGGCGTAGAAGTGCGCGTCGCGCCTTTTGCTGCAGTCAAGATTTTAGAGGGACCACGTTCAGATCCGCATAATCTGACTCCTCCTGATGTCATTGAACTTGAACCAGCAGTATGGCTGCGTCTAGCATGTGGCATAACGAGCTGGCACGAAGAAAAAGAGGCAGGCAATATCTCTGCAGTAGGCGAGCGCGATGATTTGAGTGCACTTCTTCCGCTGCCTGTTGAAATCTAGGAGTGAGCCTTTTATTGAGACTGCAACGACTAACCACACTCACCACAATGACGCATAAGTAAAGGGCGAGAGAGGATTATTCCACATCTCGCCCCAGTATAGACACCTATAGCTTCCTATAGCCTTGTCGCTTTAATACACCATTCCCATAGCTTCGCGCACTTCATCAAGAGTTTGATTAGCAATCTCATTAGCGCGCTTATTGCCGTCATGCAAAATATCGCGAATACTATCCATATCTTTAGCAAGTTCTGCACGGCGTTCACGATGTTCAGCTAAGAAATTGTTCACGGATTCAATAACGAAAGCCTTCAAAGCTCCGCCACCACCATTGCCGATTTCTTCTGCAATGTCGCGAGGATCGCGACCAGAAGTCAGACCAGCAGTTGTCAGCAAGGCAGACACCTGTGGACGGTTGACTGGATCAAAAGTAATCATGCGTTCAGAATCTGTTGGGCTCTTTTTAATCAGCTTTGCTGTTTCTTCAGCAGTAGCACCGAGCATAATAGAATTTCCGTAAGATTTGCTCATCTTACGACCGTCTAAGCCAGGAATTTCAGGAGCTTCAGACAAAATTGCTGCTGGCTCTGGGAAAACTGGGTTTTTCTTGGCATAACGTTCGTTAAAACGACGTGCAATAGTGCGTGTAATTTCTACGTGTGGCAGATTATCTTTGCCAATTGGAACCACATTAGCCTTGCAGAACAAAATATCACATGCCTGATGCACTGGATATGTGAGTAATAAGCCAGTTAAGGCGTGTCCTGATGCTTCCATCTCAGACTTTACGGTTGGGTTGCGATGCAGCTCAGCTTCAGTCACCAAAGATAAGAAAGGTAACATCAACTGATTTTCAGCAGCCACAGACGAGTGCGTGAAAATCATGGTTTTGGTTGGATCAATACCTGCAGCCATGTAATCCAAAACCAAATTCAACACGTTATCTTGAATATTATCAGTGGTATCACGGTCAGTAATCACCTGATAGTCAGCAATAATAATATTTGTATTCACGCCTTTGTTTTGCATTGCCACACGCTCTTTAATTGAGCCAAAATAATGGCCTAAATGCAGTCGTCCTGTTGGACGGTCACCAGTGAGCATAGTAAAAGCGCCTGGATTGGCTTCAAGCTTGGCAGCAGTTTTATCTGAACGTTCTTTTGCAGCTAAGAAGCTTGCGCTCATTTCATTTCCAGCAGCAGTCATATGCTGTTCATCGGTCATTATGCCCTACTTTCTTTAGCTTCTAGCCATATTTTGATGCTTTTAGTCTAAAAGTTTTAGCCGACATTAAGGGGTAGTGGTACTCTATGAGAGATGAATTAGATATGGTGCGCTATTGAGCGCGAATGAGCATGCGAAGGGGGTCAGATGGGCCGCGGACGCCAGAAGGCAAAACAGACAAAGATTGCCCGTAAGCTCAAATATCTGACAACTGATACAGATTACGACGAGCTCGCTAAGGAGCTGAGCCATCATGATGATGCAGATTCTCTTGAGAATACTGTTGATGATGGTGACTTTGAAACCGTTGCAGAACAAGCCGAATCCGTAGAAGCTGAAACTTCTCAAGACGATTTGGACGATTACGCCGCATGGGCTGCTCAGGCAGCAAAGCGCGCAGAGGAAAAGCCAGCAGCTACACCAGTTGCTCATAAGCCTTTCCCTAAAATGCCTATTCCTGGTATTAAGAAAAAAGACTAATACCACGTGCTATGCGTGAGGCGTTGACTTTGCAGTCAACGCCTCACATTTTATACTGCTTTAATCTACTGCTCTTGTTGCTCTTGCTTCTCTTTAAGCAAGTCTTCTTTGCGGAACTGCCTAATTGGCTTCTTAGGAGCTAATTTTGGCGCACGCATAGGCGTTGCAGGAGCCATCGGTTCTTCACACGGCAACGAGAAAATATGAGTTGGATGATTAGCAGCCTCTACTTTATTGCCGTCTTCATCCCAAATATCATCAGCAACTGTTACCACATAAGGCTGTTTTCCTGGGCGCACAAATTCAACGGTATGACCAGGAATAATCTTATTTTTCGCCTTAAAAGTCACGCGACCGTCCTGCCAGGAGATAACGTCGCCTACCATCTGCCAGTCATTAATATATCCACCCTTATGTGTTTCTTGACCTGCAGGATTCTCAGGATAATAGAAAGCTGTGCAGTACGGGCGATGAACCACCTTAAAAGGTTCATCTTTCAACCACTGCGGCAACTCCAGATGACCAAAATCACCTGATTCGCGTTGCTCAACATACATATTCGTAGCCATCTTATATGCGTTCGTTACCACTGCAGAGTACAAAGCAGATTTTGCGCGACCTTCAATTTTCAAACTGGTAGCACCAGCATCAATCAAATCATCAATATGCTCCAACATATTCATATCTTGAGAATTAAAAAGATACGCGCCATGTTCAGTTTGTTCAATAGGATAGAACTCGTTTGGACGGTGTTCCTCCACCACGCTCCACTTCCAACGGCATGATTGTGCGCAGTCACCATGATTAGCATCGCGCCCTGTCATATGCTGAGAAATCAAGCAACGTCCCGAAAAAGCCATACACATGGAGCCGTGTACAAAACACTCAATATCCAAGTCAGATGGCGTATTTTTACGAATATCACGCACAGCATCCAGGCTTAATTCACGTGCCAGCACAACACGTTTAGCGCCTAACTCGTAAAGTGAATTCGCAGCTAAATAATTGACTACGCCAGCTTGCGTGGAAATATGGATTTCCAGCTGAGGTGCCACACGATGAGCCATCATCATCACGCCAATATCGGATACAATAACAGCGTCCACGCCAATATCTGCCAGTTCACCAATATATTTTTCGATGCCCGTAATTTCTGGATTGGTTGGCAGCACATTACAGGTAATAAAAATACGAGCGTTACGCGCATGAGCATAACGGACTGCTTCTTCTAAGTCTTCATGCGACAGATTTTTTGGTGCGGTGCGCATACCAAACATTTTGCCTGCGCAATACACTGCGTCTGCACCGTAATCAATAGCTAACTTCACAGTCTGTAGATTGCCTGCAGGAGCGAGAACTTCCGGACGATGGCGACGCATCATCGGATGATCCAAACTGTAAGGAGCTTCATAATCGTAGAGCGTCTTACTAATACGCACGGCTGAATCGCCAAATGCTTCGATATTACTTAAACCTTCAATCGTCCCGCGCTGGGCGGGGTATGCAGTGATATTTTCAGTCATAGTCTTATTCTGCCTGAACCGTCACGACAAGGCGAACTCACGCACAAGATTTCCAGCTAACAGCGCAGTTAATCGCAGTTTAGAGATCATAACGCCAGTTTTTATCGGTCAAAATACGTGCAAAAGCTAAGCCGATTGGTAAGCCGACCATAACTAACATAGCTTTGAAAATCCAATCCATAGCATCAACCGTTTGCAGATTTCCCAGCTCATACACGGCACGATACATATATAATCCTGGAACCATAATCACAATAGAAGGCACAGTTAAACTAATACGAGGAAAACCTAAACTAGCTGGCAAGAATCCGCGACGCACTGAAATACGCCATGCAGAAGCTAAAAGCCCGGCAATCAAAGCACCTAAAAATGCTCCAAACTCCAAAGTAACATGCCCATAATTCACCATGAGTAATCGAGCCGTATCTGCCACCGCTCCAATACCAGCAGCCACCAAAGCCATTTTCCACGGCGAATTAAACAGTACGGAGAAGCCCCATACCCCACCAACGGCCGTAATAAAAATCAAAATCACATTCAACCACATCGGAATATACGGCGCTTCAAAACCATTCGGACTCAACCCCACCATCGTCGCCACGAACCATGCTGCCAAAGTTCCCACGCCCACAATGCATAAAAAGTAGGTCAGTCGCTGAATTCCCGATGGGAAATCAAGTTTAGCAAAATCCAAACCACCCGTAATCAAAGGGAAGCCCGGAACAATAAACAAAATCGCACCAATATACGCCGTATCGTGCCCCAATGCGCTCGGGTCAACAAAACCAATAAGACGTAACGTTCCAATCGTTATAAGCGCCGCCACAATCACGCCTGCCGCAACACCCACAAATTGATTCAAATGTTTAGCATTCAAACGGCTGCGCACATATTGTCCAACACCTGCCCCAATAAAAGCCCCCAGCATGTCATACACAGCCCCGCCAAGTAAAAAGACGAAGCATGAACACGCCACAGCAGCACCTAAAGCCTGCATAAGAGGGCCATACAAACGCGCTTTCTTTTCGATGGCATCTAACCGCGCATGAGCTTGACGCACGGTAATAATTGTTCCGGAACTAGCGCGGCTCTTACGGCTATTATTCTTACGGCTATTGCCGTTCGCAGCACTCGCGCTATCAGCATTCGCGCCGTTCACCCCTCTATCAGTATTCTTGCTATTCTCCCCATTCCCACCACTCACACTGTGAGCGCGACTTCCCACTTCAGAACGCTCATCAAAACCGTAATCGCCGTATTCAAATCCGTAATCGTTGTAATTGAAACCATAATCAGCATGGCTACTCTGTTGCAGAGAAGCGTCCGTGTGATACACGCCTTCATGCCCCAAACTTACGGTGAGCCAATCCGCAAAATGCTCCATATGCCAAATACGCTCTGTATTCACGCCCACGCTAGGCAAATCAACGACCTCAGTGACGCGATCTTTACCATCTGAGCATGACGCTTCAATACTCGTGAGATTGACCTCAGCACGCACATACACGCCTAAAGCGTATCCAATACGATTCATAATCTCTTTAACGCGGTAACTTCCCGTCCCCGCACTCAAATCTAAATATTCGGTGCGCACAATAATGCTGGCTTTAGCCGCTAAGCACGCATCTTGAACAGGAGTATCCAAATCAGCTTTAATATCATCCATATCTAAGGGAATAGAATGGCGATGTTGCCGTGCAAGGGGCGACGAAGTAGATGATATATGTGATGACATTCCATGCCCCGGCTTTCTCAACATTGATTTCGTTATATTCGTAATGGATTGGCTGTGAGATTGAGTTTTTCTGCGAGATTGAGTTTCTTTGCGAGGTTGAGTTTCTTGATGAAGAGCAGCGAACTTAACGCTTCTGCTCAACGCTTCTACTCAAGGCTTCTTCTTAGGCTCTTCTTGGCTTCTGCTCAGCCTCTTCTTCTCGGGTTCTTCTTAGCCGCTTCTGCTCCACTCCTCTTCTCAACTGCGCTTCTTCTCAACTCTTCTCAACCTCTTCTGATTAAGCTCATTCTCCACTCTTTCTATTCTTGAAGTTAGGCTTGACAGTGCCCACAATCAGCTACGTTTTTGGACTATTTTCATAACCGTCCGACCGTTATATGGAACGCACTCGTGGAAAAAACTGGCTTCGTTACAGCGTCCGGCGTACACTAAAACACGTCAGGTTATCAATATCCACGTGGCTTTGGGTTCGCAACGTTTGACTTCACATAACTGGGGAGGAGCCTCAGATAGTCGAAAGACCGAACAACCACAGAGGTGTTGGATGGAGGTCCAATTGACTGAAAAAAATCTGCCAGAACGTCTCCAAGATAATTTGGAATTATGCTTGGATATTTTGCGCGATGTGCTCGGTGAATATGATACCGAGTTATTAGCTCAGTTCGATGAGCTGCGTGAAGACGTTATTGTGGCAAGCAATACAAAAAATAATGACACTGCTGAAGAAGCAAGCGTAGCTGCAGCAGGTTTGGAGAAAGCAGCAGATTTGCTGGATAACTCCACGCTTAAAGATGCAACTATGCTGTCACGCGCTTTCACCGTGTATTTCCACTTGGCAAATCTGTGCGAAGAAAATTATCGCGTTGCCGTTCTGAAAAACCGTGAATGGGAAGTGGATACACGCTCTGCTACCGATCCAGTTAATGAGCTGACCGTAGCATATAAGCGCTTGATTGACGAAGTAGGTCTGGCAGGAGCGAATGAGCTGCTCGAAAAGCTTGAATTCCATCCTGTATTTACTGCTCACCCAACTGAAGCTCGACGTAAAGCAGTCGAAGGCAAGATTCGCCGCATCGCAACATTCCTTGATGAACGCGACCGCACTGGTGGATCTGAGCGTGCTGAAATTGATCGTCGTCTCCATTCTGAGATTGACTCACTGTTCCGCACTTCTCCTATTGGCTTGAAGAAGCCAACTCCTGTTGAAGAAGCAGACACTATTATTAATGTTTTCGACACTACCCTGTTTAGTGTTATTCCTAATGTGTATCGTCGTTTTGATGATTGGATTTTGGGTTCAAAAGCTGGAACTGTTCCACCTGTATGCCCTGCTTTCTTCCACCCAGGCAGCTGGGTAGGTTCCGACCGTGATGGTAATCCAAACGTTACTGCAAAGGTTTCTCGCCAAGTAGCTCGTAAGTACTACGACCATATGGTGACTAAACTTGCTGAGGCTACACGTAAAACAGCAACACGTTTGACGGTAGAAAGCTCCACTACGCCTGCAAGCGATGAGATGAAGGCTTTGTGGAGTCGTCAAAAGGAAATGAGTGAGCGTTTAACCAGTCGCGCAGACATTATTTCTACGAGTGAGCCTCACCGCGCAGCTATGTTGGTTATGGCTGACCGTTTGGAAGCTACCGTGGCACGCGATGCGGATTTGATGTACGCCAACGCCGATGATTTCTTAGAGGATTTGCGTGTTATTCAGCGCTCTTTGGCTGCAGCCGGTGCTGTGCGTATTGCTTACGGAGATATTCAGGCGCTGATTTGGCGTGTAGAAACCTTCGGATTCCACATGGTTGAAATGGAATTCCGTCAGCATTCTCTCGTGCATTCTCGCGCTTTGGAAGATATTCGTGAGCACGGTTTGCATGGCGAGCGCGGTTCACTGCAGCCAATGACCGTGGAAGTTCTCGATACCTTCCGCGCTATTGGTTGGATTCAGCGCCGTCATGGACGTAAGGCTGCTGGACGTTACTTAATTTCGTTCTCTAAGTCCGCTCAGCATGTGCGCGACGTTTACGAATTGAATCGTTTATCGTTCGCTAACCCTGCAGATGCTCCTATTTTGGATGTTATTCCTTTGTTTGAGCAGCTGGAAGATTTAGAGAATTCCGTTTCTGTTCTTGATGACATGATTAAGATTCCAGAGGTTCAGCAGCGTTTGAAGCAAACTGGACGTCGCATGGAAGTCATGTTGGGATATTCTGACTCTTCTAAGGATGCTGGACCAACTTCTGCAACTCTTGCCTTGCACCGTGCGCAGGAAAAGATTGCTATTTGGGCTAAAGAAAACGATATTGACGTCACCCTCTTCCATGGTCGCGGCGGCGCTGTGGGTCGCGGCGGTGGCCCTGCTAACCGTGCAGTATTGGCTCAGCCAGTAGGATCTGTGAACTGTCGCTTTAAGCTGACCGAGCAAGGCGAAGTTATTTTCGCTCGTTACGGTAACCGCACTTTGGCAACACGCCACGTTGAATCTGTGGCGGCAGCAACCCTGCTTCAGTCTGCTCCTTCGGTGGAAAAGACAAATACTGAGATGACTAAGAAGTTCACTCCAATGGCTCAAGCTTTGGACGAAACTTCTCATGCGCGCTTCTTGGATTTGCTGCAAAGCGAAGATTTTGCTCCATGGTTCTCTATTGTGACGCCTTTGACTGAGGTTGGTTTGCTGCCAATTGGTTCTCGTCCTGCAAAGCGCGGTTTGGGTGCTAAGTCTTTGGATGATTTGCGTACTATTCCATGGGTATTCTCATGGTCACAGGCGCGCATCAATCTTGCTGCTTGGTATGGTTTAGGAACAGCCTGCGAGCAGTTCGGAGACCTCGAAACATTGCGTGATGCATATAAGAGTTGGCCATTATTTAACACCTTTATTGACAACATCGAAATGTCTTTGGCTAAGACTGATGAGCGCATTGCTCGTATGTACTTAAGCATGGGCAATCGCGAAGATTTGAGCGAAAAGGTGCTTCATGAAATGGCTCTGACCCATAAGTGGGTTCTTGCTATTAAGGATGCTGAATGGACTTTGCAACATTCACGCACATTGGGCATGATGGTTAAGTTACGTTCTCCTTATGTAGATGCTCTGTCTATTGCGCAAGTGCGTGCTTTGAAGACTTTGCGTCGCCGTGTAGATAAGGAAGAGCTCAGCGAGTCTCAGATTGGTGATTATATTTATCTGATTCTGTGCACTGTAAGCGGTGTTTCTGCCGGCCTGCAGAATACTGGCTGATACTTAATTGCGTAATTTATGAGGCAAGCTCCATACTGCATATATGCGTGCATTATATGTGGTGTGGAGCTTGTTTTTTATGCTTTGTGAACCTGAAAGCATACTGCTTGACGTATTAGCCGAGTAAGCTAGAGCTTATGAGTGATTTAGCTGATGAAAACCAAGCAAATTCCGTATGGACTCGCATGCTCGAAGGCAATAAGCGTTTTGCACGCGGAGAGGCTGTGCATCCATGGCAAGATAAAGATACACGTGAAAGTTTATGCGCAGGCCAAAATCCATCTGCAGCTGTTCTTGCTTGCTCCGATTCTCGTGTTAGTCCTGAAATTATTTTTGACGAAGGACTTGGCGATATTTTTACCATTCGCTCAGTCGGTGGAGTTCTTGACCAAGCCGTCATCAATTCCTTGGAATTCGCTGTTGATATTTTGCACGTGTCAGTAATTGTGGTTATGAGCCATGAACATTGCGGCCTATTGGAAGCAGCCGTCACTAGTGCTAAAACTGGCTCCGTTCCTACCTCCTTGCAATACGCTATCAATGAGGTTGCTGGCACAATGGAAGCTGCTGAAGATGCTGATTCTCAGGATGATGTAGAACGTATTCACGTTTCTATGCTCATTATGCAACTGGTTGAACGCAGCCCTATTATTGCACGCGCTTTGGCTGCTGAAGAACTAAAGATTGTGGGCGCACGATACACCATGAGCAATGGTCTGGTAGAAGTGTTGAGCTTCTAACATATACTCCATAACACTCTTGAACAACATTCTTTAAGTTGAGGACTGATTTTGATGCCCGTTTGGCTTAATATTTTCTTCATTTTCCTCTTTATGCTCGTAGGAAGTATTTTCTCGGGCACAGAAATGGCGCTGGTATCGCTCAGAACCAGCCAAATTGAGCGCATGGAGCAGGAAGATGAGCGTGGCGCACACGTGGCTCGAGTTGCGCGCGATCCAAACCGATTCCTGTCAGCTCTGCAAATTGGAGTAACGTTAGCCGGATTCCTCTCAGCATCTTTCGGTGCCAGCTCCCTCTCGCCGCACATTGTGCCATGGCTGGAATCTCTAGGTGTGCCTGTGGGCTTCGCAAGTGGTTTAACCATGGTGGTGCTTACTCTGCTTATCTCCTATTTTTCTATTGTGGTTTCTGAACTGGTTCCTAAGCGCATTGCTCTACAGCAGGGTGAGAAAATCGCACGCGCTATGGTTCCTATTATTGATGTTTTTGCTACGCTCACCTCTCCTATCATTTGGTTAATCGGCAAGAATACGAACGGTATTGTGCGCCTGCTAGGTTTCGACCCTAATGAAGTAGAAAGCGAAGTAAGCAACGACGAGCTGCGCGTGCTCGTGTCATCAAATACTCGATTAAGCACCGATGAACGCGAAATTTTAGCTGATGTTTTTGAAGCAGAGCAAACCATTGTGGCTGAAGTGATGCGACCACGTGCAGATGTGGTTTTCGTAGACGGTACGATGAGTTTAACTGCCGCCGCAGCTTTTGTGCGCAATCAGCCATACTCTCGTTTCCCGGTGACGGGTGAAAGTTTTGACGATATTCTTGGCTTCGTCCATGTGCGTGATCTGCTTGACATTCGTGACCCGCAAGCTCAAACTGTTGCCGATGTTACACGCGATATTTTGCAGCTTCCCGGAACCTCACGTATTCTGCCAAGCATGAGCCTGATGCGTCAACGAGGGATCCATTTAGCCGTGGTTATTGACGAGTATGGCGGAACTGATGGCATTGTTACTCTTGAAGATATTACAGAAGAAATTGTGGGCGATATTCACGATGAGTACGATCTTCCAGAAGATTCCGATAGTTCTGCACATACTGCTTTCGTCAATGGCGTTCTCACTGTTGACGGTGGAATGACTTTAGAAGACTTTGAAGAAGTATCCGGTATTACTCTTAATGACGGTCCTTATGAAACAGTTGCAGGCTATATGATTGCTCGCACTGGTGAACTAGGCTATGCAGGTCAAGTCCTTACCGATGATGATGGCTATGACATGATTGTTAAAGAAGTTGAAGGACGACGCATTCAAACCATTGAAGTGCGCAAGCATGAAGATATGAGTTTAGATAATACTGTGAAATAGACGACACCTATAGCGCAGCGGCAATTTTAGAGCCAATCCAGAGTAAAGTTAGAACTACGGAAAAATGGAAAGAAGGCTATTATGGCATTGAATTACACTATTGCAGGCTTGAGTGAATCATCAAGCGAGAAAGCAATCTCTATTTTACAGAGCCGTTTAAGCCAAGAACAAGACGCAGCTCTTATCTTAAAGCACGCACACTGGAATGTGAGCGGCCCAAACTTTATTGGCGTACACGAAATGATTGACCCTCAGGTTGATGTGGTACTCAATCAGGCTGATGAAACTGCAGAACGTATTGCACAACTCGGCGGCAGCCCTGATGGTCGTCCAGACGCTATTGTGCGCAATCGCGACTGGGCTGAGTTTGACCTGAGCGGCGTGCGCTCCACTGAAGACTACATTAAGGCTCTTATTGCATACTATGACGAATTCATTGCTAATGATCGTAATGCTATTGCTGAGCTAGATGAGCTTGATGTGGTCAGCTCGAATATTATTCAAGACCACGTGCAGGATCTGGAAAAGTTCCAGTGGTTCTTACGTGCACACATCGCATAAAACGATGAAATTTTAACATCAGTATAGGCTTCTCCTTCTTACACACGGAGAAGCCTTTTATTATACATAATGTAAGACTGGTGTATCAGCTCACAATATTTTTTCCACGATTACCACTTCTTTTGATATTCTCGAACCACATATATCGTCAAAGGAGAAAGACATGGTAACAGGAATGGTGACCATTATTTTTTGGATTATCATCGCACTCTTCGTCATCACATCATGTGCATATGTAGTACCACAACAGCAAGCATTTATTATTGAACGTTTAGGTAAGTTCCATACGGTCAGTCTTGCTGGTCTACATTTCAAAATCCCATTCATTGACCGCATTGCTCATAAAACTGGTTTGCGCGTGCAGCAGTTGATGGTAAAAGTTGAGACGAAAACACTGGATAATGTTTTCGTTAATGTTGTGGTGTCTACACAGTTCCGCGTGGACTCACCAAATGTTGCTACTGCTTACTATGAGCTAGGAGATCCTGCTGGACAGCTTCGCTCATATATGGAAGATGCTTTACGCTCCGCTATTCCTCAGTTGAGCTTGGATGATGCTTTTGCTCGTAAAGATGACGTAGCTCGCGATGTGCAGCAAACTGTGGGCGCAGAAATGGCTCGCTTTGGTTTTACTGTGGTGAAGTCTTTGATTACAGCAATTGACCCATCTGAACAGGTAAAGGCTGCTATGGACTCCATTAACGCTGCTCAGCGTGAAAAGGAAGCAACTCGTGAACGTGCTGAAGCAAATCGTATTGCTATTGAGGCACAAGCAGCAGCAGATGCTGAAAAGACCCGTCTGCAGGGTGAAGGTCAGGCAAATTATCGTCGAGAAATTGCCAATGGTATTGTGGACCAGATTAAGAGCCTACAAAATGTGGGCATGAATATTGAAGATGTGAATAATGTGGTCTTATTCAATCAGTATCTGGATGTTATGCGTTCACTGTCTGAGTCAACAAATGCCAAAACCGTGGTACTTCCAGCATCCACACCTGGCGGATATCAAGACTTATTCACACAAATGACGAACGCAATTGCTACAACGGACGAAAACAAGTAAAATAAAGGTATATACGTGGGTGGAGGGGAATAAAGAATTTATCCCGAATGGCGAATAGTTTCCCCACCTCCTTCTATTCGCCACAGGGCGAGCACTCGTTGCACATTCTTTAGTGCAATTAATAACTCCCGTAGGAGTTGAGTGCTCGCCTTTTTGTACGCCAATCAGGCATATAACTACTCATTCTGTTTCTAAAACCTTCACCATGACCGCGTTCATACAGATGAGTCAATTCGTGAACCACAACATATTCGAGCAGATCCTCTGGAACATAGGCTAATGCCAAATTTAAGCGAATACGCCCTGTGGCAGGCGTACATGACCCCCAACGCGTCTTCATGCGCCGATACGTAATATGTGAAGGCAGTCGGTCAATACGCGCGCTCCATCGAGCCAGAATGTGTGGAACTTTCTGTTCAAGGATTGTGCGTGCTTCCTCTTCTTTCTGCGGCGTCCATTGAGTTAAGAGATGTGGTGTGGTGCGCTGTGATTGAGTCAGAATAATACGATCGCGCGCTGTATCAATCCAGTTCGCGCGAGAATGGATAAACTGCTCAATATCAGCACGATGCACATAATACGGTG
The DNA here is from genome assembly GCA_040702985.1 of Alloscardovia omnicolens. Lineage (GTDB taxonomy): Bacteria > Actinomycetota > Actinomycetes > Actinomycetales > Bifidobacteriaceae > Alloscardovia > Alloscardovia omnicolens_A. Next base: position 100,536 of record CP159991.1, read on the forward strand.
CTGTTACTTCCACCTGAGCTAGTGGCGGTTTTACACGCAGATACATATTTTTCACGTTTTTTAAGATGACTGTGACGTGAAAACCGTCAACATCAAGTTCGTACAGCTGAGGCATGTTCCTAGTGTGCCATATGGGCTATGCGTCTTTCCTACACGTTCGCGACACGCGCATAAATTTGAATTGACTTTGCCAGTAAGATGCTCTATTATTTTCTTTTGTTGTGAAAAAATCACAACGCCATAAATGAAGAATCGGCCGTAGCTCAGCAGGTTAGAGCGCATCCCTGATAAGGATGAGGTCGAAGGTTCGAGTCCCTCCGCAAGCGCTAGAAATAGCGTGTCGCAGTCCACTAAGCGTGGTATGATTTTTCTTCGTTGGGGGTATGGCGCAGCTGGTAGCGCATCTGCTTTGCAAGCAGAGGGTCAGGGGTTCGAGTCCCCTTACCTCCACTAGGTTAAACCCTTGAAAACATTAGGTTTTCAGGGGTTTTTTGTTTCTTAGTTTCATGTCTAAATCTCTCAAAAATAGGCTATTTTTTCAGGTTAAGATGCACGTGGGAGGCACGCCAATCGTACGGCACTTTTCACAGCACCTATGTGCTATACGCCGAGAAGTACGCGACGCAGAAGGTACATAGCCCCCGGGGATGATGTCTACAAAACGATACACTATGCTATTCGCACTCACATCATGTTTCTTGAGTATGCATTAAATCTGGTGAGTAATAGGTACTCAAATATTGTTTTAAAAGCCGTATATTATCCCTCACACGTTAATACAGACATACAGCCTATTCTCCCCAGCATACGATGCGTAAACAAGCTCGTACACGCCTTATACAGTTTCCCATTAAAGATTTTATGTGAGCTGTTTGTGTTAAGCGAGGACTGTTGAAGGTTTTTAGTGCGGCGTGTGATTCTATCTGTAATGTTCCTGAATCGTGAATAGGTATAGCCAATCATGATTGAGGAACCAAAATAGCGATGAAAGTGCCATAAACGGTACGTGAAACATGATTGGCTATAGCGAAACTTAATTCAGGAACCTTTTTGCCTTGTTTTGTGCTGAAAACGGTACGTAGATCATGATTCGCTAGAGCCAAACATGATTCAGGAACCAAAATAGCGCTAAAAACACCAAAAATGGTGCGTGAAACATGATTCGCTATAGCGAAACTTAATTCAGGAACCTTTTTAAGCTGTTTCCAGATAAAAACGGTGCGTGAAACATGATTGGCTAGAGCCAAACATGATTCAGGAACCTCCATCATTAAAAACTAGCGGGCAAAATGATTAACCACCACGAAACCCGCTCCCAATAACTGTGCCACGAATTTTGCGCATACAACAGTCGTACATTATGTGAGTTACCGAAGAATACTCGGAACAATACCTCGACGTTAAGTTAAGAAAAGACCATCAGTGTGCTGAATCAACTCTCTCCTGTAATTCAACACCTACACCACAAGACTGCGTGGCATTAAGTACTGCCATAAGTATGATGCACCGCCGAAGAACGAGTATCACAAACGCTATAACGACATATGGGCTTAAGAAGGCGCTGAAATGGAAGTTCTCTCCCCTTATGATGGAGAACCCTCAGTGTACGCAATAGACGCGTATAAGAGCCTTCCTCTGCCGTAAGAGCGAGACGCTACACATTGGTTTCTCATGTTAGTTCGCTGGTCTTACTCTGCTTACTCTGATTGCTCTGCTTTCTCGTGCAGAAAACTAAATTCTGTAGGCATACAAATGTGGGGCCGATCCGCACAATGCGAACCGACCCCACACTTTTAATCCATCTTCAGGATTCACATGGGCGTGAATGCTTTAGATTATCTGGGTGAAACAAGCCAGAGTAGAAGGACGGTGATTTTCCAACTACTCTGACTCAGTCATCACTAACTGTTCTTGCGACGACGCACCATCAGAACACCTGCAGCAACCATCAGAACGCTCAGAGCGATTACTGATGTTACGCTAACACCGGTCTTGGCAAGCTTCTGAGTCATCACTGCATGACGATCAGCCTTGTTAGGGTTAGTAGCTTTGCCATTGTTGCCCTTACCAGACAACTCGTCACCGTCGCTAACACCGTCACCATCAGAATCAGGGTTCAGTGGATCAGTGTTACCAGGCTTACCCTTTGGATCAGACTTATCATCCTTAAACGGATTCTTGGTTCCATTAACCTCGTCACCGTCACTCAGACCGTCACCGTCAGTGTCGGACTTTGTTGGATCGGTGCCGTGAGTCTTTTCCTCACCGTCGTTGAGGTCGTCACCGTCAGTGTCCTTCGAGTTAGGGTTAGTCTTTGGATCCTTAGCATCAGGATCATCAACAGTCTTACCCGTCTCAGGATCAACCTTAGTGTTGATCTCATCGCCGTCCTTAACGCCGTCACCATCGGAGTCAGACTTCGTTGGATCAGTGTTGCCAGGCTTGCCGTTTGGATCAGACTTATCATCCTTAAACGGATTCTTATCACCCGAAACCTCGTCACCATCGTTGATGCCATCATCATCAGTGTCTGGATTCTTAGGATCAGTACCGTGAGTCTTCTCCTCACCGTCATTCAAGCCATCACCATCGGAATCAGGATTCTTTGGATCAGTCTTGTCTGTCTTCTCCTGGCCATCGTCTACGCCGTCACCATCGGTGTCAGACTTGGTTGGATCAGTACCATCAGTCTTCTCCTGATCATCAGTGACGCCGTCACCGTCAGTGTCCTTCGAGTTAGGGTTGGTCTTATCATCCTTAGCATCAGGATCATCAACAGTCTTACCCGTGTCAGGATCAACCTTGGTATTGATCTCGTCACCATCGTTTACACCGTCACCATCTGTGTCTGGATTCTTAGGATCAGTGTTACCAGGCTTGCCGTTTGGATCAGACTTATCATCCTTAAACGGATTCTTATCGCCCGAAACCTCGTCACCATCGTTGACGCCATCCTTGTCGGTGTCTGGATTCTTAGGATCAGTGTGATGCTTATTAACCTCATCACCATCGTTCAGGCCATCACCATCAGTGTCAGACTTCTTAGGATCAGTACCGTGAGTCTTCTCCTCACCATCACTCAGGCCATCACCATCAGTATCAGGATTCTTAGGATCAGTACCATCAGTCTTCTCCTGACCATCGTTGACGCCGTCACCATCGGTGTCTGGATCCTTAGGATCAGTACCATCAGTGTTCTCCTGATCATCAGGAACACCGTCACCATCATCATCAGTGTCTTCAGAATCAGGCGTACCATCACCATCAGTATCCAACTTGAATGTAGCATTCGCATGATCGGTAACAGCACCAGAGTCTGCTGGGTAGGTAACAGTTACAGGAACCGTAATCTCTTCCTCATCAGCGCCATCCTTACCAGCAGCAGCAACAGTCACAGTGATCTCACCAGTAGCGCCATCAATCGTGACAGTGTAACCCTTAGGAGCAGTAAAGTCCTTATCAATCTCGAACTTCACACCCTCAGGATACTTATCACCATTGTTCTTAGGTGTTACCTTCTTAGTCTCACCAGCCTTGACCACAGTATCCTCATATGCAGGAGCTGGATCAAGTACCTTGGTAGGTGGCACAACAGTAACAACAACGTCTGCCGTATCTGTTGAACCATCAGGATAGGTAATTGTTACAGTATCACCGATTTCCTGGTTAGGTGTTGCATCAGCTGGGATATCAACGGTGACCTTACCAGTATTAGGATCAACCTTAATTGGTGAACCCTCTGGAACCGAATACTTCGAACCTTCAGGAACAGTCTTATCACCAGTCTGCTCGATGGTTACAGTATCACCAGCCTTACCTGTGCCTGGCTCGTAGCCCGGATTATGCTCCGTGCTCTGCTTTGGCTTATCTGGCTCAGTAACTGTGACCTTAACCTTTGCGGTGTCAGTGGTGCCATCAGGATAAGTAACCGTTACTGTACCTTCAATAACATCACCAGACTTGGCGTCAGCAGGGATCTGAACGGTGACCTTACCAGTATTAGGATCAACCTGAATTGGTGAATCCTTTGGAACTGAATACTTCGAACCTTCTGGAACAGTCTTATCCTTCTGGTCAAGACCAACAGTGGTACCAGGTGTACCGGAGCCCTCATCATAAGCTGGGTTATGCTGCTCATTCTCTGGTTTCTTATCATCTGGTTTCTTGTTCGGGTTGGTCTTATCATCCTTAGCATCAGGATCATCAACAGTCTTACCCGTTTCAGGATCAACCTTAGTGTTGATTTCCTCGCCATCCTTAACACCGTCACCATCGGAATCATCCTTCAACGGATCAGTATTACCAGGCTTACCCTTTGGATCAGACTTATCATCCTTAAACGGATTCTTGGTTCCATTAACCTCGTCACCATCATTAATACCGTCTTTATCGGTATCAGGATCCTTCGGATTAGTACCGTGAGTCTTCTCCTCACCATCATTCAGGCCATCACCATCAGTATCAGGATTCTTAGGATCAGTACCATCAGTCTTCTCCTGACCATCGTTGACACCATCATCATCAGTGTCTGGATCCTTAGGATCAGTACCATCAGTATTCTCCTGACCATCCTCGACGCCATCACCATCAGTGTCCTTCGAGTTAGGGTTAGTCTTCGGATCCTTAGCATCAGGATCATCAACAGTCTTACCCGTCTTAGGATCAACCTTAGTATTAATCTCCTCGCCATCCTTCACACCATCATCATCAGAATCAGGGTTCAATGGATCAGTATTACCAGGCTTACCCTTTGGATCAGACTTATCATCCTTAAACGGATTCTTGGTTCCATTAACCTCGTCACCATCATTAATACCGTCTTTATCGGTATCAGGATCCTTCGGATTAGTACCGTGAGTCTTCTCCTCACCATCATTCAGGCCATCACCATCAGTGTCAGACTTCTTAGGATCAGTACCATCAGTCTTCTCCTGACCATCGTTGACACCATCATCATCAGTGTCTGGATCCTTAGGATCAGTACCATCAGTATTCTCCTGACCATCCTCGACGCCATCACCATCAGTGTCCTTCGAGTTAGGGTTAGTCTTCGGATCCTTAGCATCAGGATCATCAACAGTCTTACCCGTCTTAGGATCAACCTTAGTATTAATCTCCTCGCCATCCTTCACACCATCATCATCAGAATCAGGGTTCAATGGATCAGTATTACCAGGCTTACCCTTTGGATCAGACTTATCATCCTTAAACGGATTCTTGGTTCCATTAACCTCGTCACCATCATTAATACCGTCTTTATCGGTATCAGGATCCTTCGGATTAGTACCGTGAGTCTTCTCCTCACCATCATTCAGGCCATCACCATCAGTATCAGGATTCTTAGGATCAGTACCATCAGTCTTCTCCTGACCATCGTTGACACCATCATCATCAGTGTCTGGATCCTTAGGATCAGTACCATCAGTATTCTCCTGATCATCAGGAACACCATCATTGTCATCATCTTCATCATCAGTGTCAGCCTTGCCATCACCATCAGTATCCAACTTGAACACAGCGGTAACCTCATCATCGCTAGCACCAGAAGCCTCAGGATAATCAACAACAACAGGAACCTTGAGAACCTCTACGTCAGCACCATCCTTACCAGCAGCAACAACAGTCACAGTAATCTCACCAGTATTAGGATCAATCGTAACCGTATAACCCTTAGGAACCTCAAAACCCTTCTTAATAGAGAACACAGTACCCTCAGGATAAGCATCACCACTATTAGAAGGCTTAACCTTAACAGTCTCACCAGCCTTCACCACAGTATCCGCATACGAAGGCTTAGGATCAACAACCTTATCATCTGGTTTCTTGTTCGGGTTGGTCTTATCATCCTTAGCATCAGGATCATCAACAGTCTTACCCGTTTCAGGATCAACCTTAGTGTTGATTTCCTCGCCATCCTTAACACCATCACCATCGGAATCATCCTTCAACGGATCAGTGTTACCAGGCTTACCCTTTGGATCAGACTTATCATCCTTAAACGGATTCTTGGTTCCATTAACCTCGTCACCGTCATTGATGCCATCCTTGTCGGTATCAGGATCCTTCGGATTAGTACCGTGAGTCTTCTCCTCACCATCATTCAGGCCATCACCATCAGTGTCAGACTTCTTAGGATCAGTACCATCAGTCTTCTCCTGACCATCGTTGACACCATCATCATCAGTGTCTGGATCCTTAGGATCAGTACCATCAGTATTCTCCTGACCATCCTCGACGCCATCACCATCAGTGTCCTTCGAGTTAGGGTTAGTCTTCGGATCCTTAGCATCAGGATCATCAACAGTCTTACCCGTCTTAGGATCAACCTTAGTATTAATCTCCTCGCCATCCTTCACACCATCATCATCAGAATCAGGGTTCAATGGATCAGTATTACCAGGCTTACCCTTTGGATCAGACTTATCATCCTTAAACGGATTCTTGGTTCCATTAACCTCGTCACCATCATTAATACCGTCTTTATCGGTATCAGGATCCTTCGGATTAGTACCGTGAGTCTTCTCCTCACCATCATTCAGGCCATCACCATCAGTATCAGGATTCTTAGGATCAGTACCATCAGTCTTCTCCTGACCATCGTTGACACCATCATCATCAGTGTCTGGATCCTTAGGATCAGTACCATCAGTATTCTCCTGATCATCAGGAACACCATCATTGTCATCATCTTCATCATCAGTGTCAGCCTTGCCATCACCATCAGTATCCAACTTGAACACAGCGGTAACCTCATCATCGCTAGCACCAGAAGCCTCAGGATAATCAACAACAACAGGAACCTTGAGAACCTCTACGTCAGCACCATCCTTACCAGCAGCAACAACAGTCACAGTAATCTCACCAGTATTAGGATCAATCGTAACCGTATAACCCTTAGGAACCTCAAAACCCTTCTTAATAGAGAACACAGTACCCTCAGGATAAGCATCACCACTATTAGAAGGCTTAACCTTAACAGTCTCACCAGCCTTCACCACAGTATCCGCATACGAAGGCGCAGGATCAAGTACGTTCTTCACTGTAATTGGAGCGTCAACGATGTCCTTTGTGCCATCTGGATAAGTCACAGTCACCTTAACGGTGTAAGGCGTGTCCTTATCAACCTGAGGAGCAGTACCAGTAATCTTGCCAGAAGCATCAATCTTCAAACCAGTAATACCCGCATTATCAGTAATCTCATACTTGGTGCCAGCAGGAACAGCAGGATTCGAAGTAGGAGCAGCCACACTAATAGCAGCACCCTCATTCACCGTCACAGCCTTGTACTTAGGCTCATAAATACCATTCTGAGGAACATTCTTCACTGTAATTGGAGCATCAACGATGTCCTTTGTGCCATCTGGATAAGTCACAGTCACCTTAACGGTGTAAGGCGTGTCCTTATCAACCTGAGGAGCAGTACCAGTGATCTTGCCAGAAGCATCAATCTTCAAACCAGTAATACCCGCATTATCAGTAATCTCATACTTGGTGCCAGCAGGAACAGCAGGATTCGAAGTAGGAGCAGCCACACTAATAGCAGCACCCTCATTGACCGTCACAGGCTTGTACTTAGGCTCATAAATACCATTCTGAGGAACATTCTTCACTGTAATTGGAGCATCGATAGTCTCGACCGACTTATCAGGATATGTGACCTTCACCTTAACGGTATAAGGCGTATCCTTCTCAACCTGAGGAGCAGTACCAGTAATCACACCAGTATTAGCGTCAATCTTCAGACCACTAATAGCAGGATTACCGTCGAAAGCATATGTTGTACCAGCAGGTACAGCAGGATTCGAAGTAGGAGCAGCCACACTAATAGCAGCACCCTCATTAACCGTCACAGCCTTATAAGCAGGCTGATGAGTCTCCGCACCAGTAGGAACATTCTTATAAATGACTGGAGCATCGACAACATCGGTTGAACCATCAGGATATGTGACCGTCACCTTAAGGGTGTAACGCTCATCCTTCTCAACCTGTGGAGCAGTCGCCGTGATGACACCAGTATTGGCATCAATCTTCAGACCAGTCCTACCTGCATTGTCAGTAATGGCAAACTTTGTTCCCTTAGGAACAGCAGGATCAGACACAGGAGCCTTACCGCTCGCAGTCGTACCCTCATTAACAGTTAAATCCTCATACTTAGGCTGATAGGTTTCATTATCCGAGTGAATAGTGAAAACAGCGTTGCCGGAGGAGTAGCTCTTGTTTGCGAAGGTAGAAATGACCGGTACCTCGATCTTCGTGCCTTCTTTAGCTCCCGCAGGAGCGACAAGGGTAACCTCACCAGTTTTGGAGTCGATGCTCACCTTATAGCCTTCAGGTGCTACATAATCATCAGCAATCCTAAATGGATTCTCGTCAGCCAGCTTAGGATCAAGACTCTCTGCAGGATCGCGCTCAATCTCGTCGGTGCGAGTGTTATCGAAGCCCTGAACAGCTGACTTCACTGTTGTAGTCTTTTGTGGATCAGAACGCAGTTTCACAGGATCGTACACAGGGCGGTGCGCCACAACGATTGTGTAGAAGTCCGAACCATACGGAGTAGAACCGCGTGCGCCGGTCTCCTCGTTGATTGGCCACAACTTGGCGGTGTATGTGGTCGTCACCTTCACGTCCTTCTCGGTGACGAGAGGGAATGACGGAATCTTGCCCGGCCCAACAACATCAACATCGTAAATCGGGCTGGTTGCTACAACACCCTGATCAGACATGGAATTGGTCTGTGGGTTGTAAACCGACTTCGTCCACTCAATCTGATACTTCAAGCCACCGTACTTCTTGAGAGGAAGTCCAGCCGTCACGGTCTCAGCAGTATCGCCAGGGAAACCGTAGTTCGGTGTATCGTCACCATCGGTAACGTGGAAATCAACATCCGCAGGGAAGAGAGCAATGGAAACCTGATCCAGCCACTTTACAGCAGAACCAGTCTCGTCCTTCGTCACCCAACCGCCGCCAAGACCGTTCCATGGATCCCACTTAATAAAGCCGTTGGTATGCCACGGAGATGCGTAGCCCGAGCCATCAGGGATTTGATCGATGGAGACAAAGAGCCAATCCCAATTCACGTGCTTGCGCACACTGTCACCGGAACCAGCAGTACCCAGGTTCTCCGAAGCAGCCCAAACACCTGCTTCAGGACTTTCGGCGACTGTATGGAACTTTGCATTGGCATCAGCTCCAGGGAAGGTACCAATAAAGTCATAGTTAACACCGTAGGTACCTCGGAACTGCAAGTCAAAATTACGGAAGTCAGCACTGATACCATGACCCGCATTAGTCTTCGCTGCAACAGTCTCACCAATCCACTTGTCTTTACCTTCCTTGGCAATCTGTTCACGAATCCAGTCTTGGAGCCTAGCCTCGTTATCCACAGTCCACATGGCAGAACGAATGCCCTTGTTCCGCGCGCCGAACATCCGCGAATCTTGTGCCATAATCTTGTTAACCGCGTAGTCACTCAGATACGAAGCATAAACCGTAATGCCCTGAGCGCCGACATCGACATTATCCTTGAAGAAGCGTGGAATACCAACCAATGCGGTCCAACTCAAAGAACCCGTTGGCTTAAAGATCTCGTAGTGAACGTCACCGCTGATTCGACCGGAGTTACCGCTTGCCCTCGGAGTATCCCAGGTAACCTTATCCAGGTTGTGCATGACGTTGTTCTGTGGAGTCGTAGCGTAGCGGAGGAAGACGCGTGAGACCTTCTTGCCAGCGGGGAAGCGAATCTCGTTATCCGTCACATAGTCAGACGGACCAAACTCATGGTTCATGTAGTTCGCCATCTCGGTGAAGGTATTCGGGTCTGGGTTATCTGACCAGACACGAATCTTCTGTCCACCATTCTTTCCGCCAACAGCCTCAGGCGTTCCAGTGAACTCATACTTCGCACCAGCAGGCGTGGTGAAAGGCTTCATCTTGATGTAGTAGTTGCCCTGAGCATCAGTTGTCGTTGTGTAGACCGGCGAAATAGTACCGTCAATGGCTCGCCACTGGGCGTAGACGCGCACGCCTTCCATTCGAACCGACGGCCATGCCGGGTTGTCCGGATTACCGTCGTTATAGGTACCAAAACGCTGAACGAATACCGAACCTGAGACGGTTTCGTCATCAGCGGCTGTGGCAGGAGACTCAATAGCGCCAGCCTCCTTAATGCCCTGACCGGTAAAGGTGTAGCGCTCTTGACCCCAACCCGTTTGATACGCGTTGTTTTTCCATGGGTTGTACCCTGGATAGTCGTAGCCTGCATCAGCAGGTGTGGCAGCATGGGCACTCTGAGTCAGTGCCGAAATGCCAATAGAGGCCACGGTCAGGCCCGTGACCGAGAGGGCAACGACTGCAGCGGACGCCACAGCTCGCCTCCAGACGGCGCTGCCTATCTCAGTGAAATTTTTTATCTTATACAAGATTCAAATCCCCTCTTCGTATAAAAACAAAATCGAAAGCCCAAAATCGCCTCTTTCACGAGATATGCCATGCAATAACCCGCATAAATCCTGCAAATTAGGGACTTTGTTCCAAGCTTACCTTGCAACCTTGATGATTAGCCAAGCTCTGGGACTAATGCCAGAAGTGGCACCCCCCCCCCGCGATAAAAAGTGGCTATTTTTCAACGATTATCGCGGTTTATATACGTATATACGTAGATTAAAATGTGAGAAAAATCACTATTGTCTCATAGTGGCTGTTCGCCCAACGGCTCCACAATGTCTTTTGAAGTACTTTTTTACGCACAACGAAACAATTAGCACAATCCCACTGTGCACTTTGCTGCGTAGCTTGTTTAACTTTGCCATCTCCACATCGCAGTAGATACATGCCAGTCAGCAAAACATAAAAATAGATAATTCATTCCATCAATATGCATGAAACAACGAACCTAAGAAACAGAAATAGCATATGCCATAAGCTCACACCTGCGTTGTTTGCCCGTTCAGCATCTCCTCAAGCCATGCTTTTTCTGCTTGATTAGCTCCTCGTGCAAAAATATAAATACCTTCTCGATACTTATCTGTTACGTCATGTCTGTGCAAGGGAACTTCCTGATCTGAAAAGAATCCAATGGGATTTGATATATAGTCAAGACGACGCTGCAGCACAGCACGACGATCGTTATCATCTGGCACCTGCGAAAGAAAACCAAGAATCACAAACCAACGTGCTGGATCTGTAATAAAGTAACCATTGGCGGTACGTAATGTTTCTACGAGGCGTTCACGACCAAGCGAGGTAAGATGCAGACGGCGACGTGCCCTACCTGCAATCGCTTTATCCTTTTCTTCAATCACCAAACCCTGTTTTATTAAACGATTAATTGCCGGGTAAATAGTGCCATCGCTAATTGGGCGCGAAAAACCTAAGAGTTGCACCATGCGACGACGCAGTTCATAGCCGTGAAGATCCTCCTCAGCTAAAAACCCTAGAATCATCGTTTCAATCATGTTATTATAATAACACCTCGAATCGTGGTATTTAGCACTATGCTAAAAGAAAAGTTCAGAAGCATAGAAATGAGGATGATGCCCATGATCACTTTTGAGAATGTGTCGAAGTTGTATAACAAGACTGAGGCTATACATGATTTCAGTTTAGAAGTCGCTTCGGGTGAAATACTTGTGCTCCTTGGCTCATCGGGTTGCGGAAAAAGTACACTTCTCAAAATGATTAATCGCATGGAAAAACTGTCTGCAGGCAGGATTCTTATTGATGGTGAAGATATTTCTCATATGAATCCTGTGCATTTACGCCGTTCAATTGGATATGTGATGCAAGATGGCGGTCTTTTACCTCATCGCACTGTACTCGAAAATATTGCCACTGTGCCACGTCTTCAAGGTGATTCTAAGCGTGAAGCACTCAACAAAGCTTACAATCTCCTTGCCACTGTTGGTCTTGATAATTCTTTAGCAGACCGCTATCCAGCACAACTTTCTGGAGGGCAAAAGCAACGTGTGGGAGTAGCTCGCGCATTAGCAAGCAATCCTCATATTTTACTTATGGACGAACCTTTTGGAGCACTTGATCCACTTGTACGGCGTGAATTGCAAGATGAACTCCTTCGACTTCAGAAGGATTTACATAAAACTATTATTTTTGTTAGTCATGATGTAGATGAAGCATTACGAGTTGCTGATCGTATCGCAGTTTTGCGCCCTGCACATTCAAGTCAAGAACCGAACGGTCAAATTGCAGCTCTCGGCTCGCCGAGCAATTTATTAACCCATTACTACAGCGATTTCGTGTCTGATTTTCTAGGCATGACACATGGTCAACGTACTTTACGCACAACAACAGTTGATGGTCAACACTTAGTGACGGATACAACGGGGCGCATAGTGGGAGTGTTAGAAAAATGAGTTGGCTTGCGCATAATATTCCTCTCGTTACCCAAAGGCTCACACAGCATCTTGCCCTTGCTCTTCCCGCAGTGATTATCACCCTTCTTATTAGTGTTCCTTTAGGATACTGGCTTAAGGAACATCCGAAAATTGGCAAACCTATAGTGTCTATTTTTTCCCTTTCCTACGCTATCCCTTCTTTACCTATGCTTATTGTTATTCCTGCATTTTTGGGTGTTCCATTGCGTTCAGGCGCAAACGTCATTATTGCGTTAACCATATATGGCATTGCTCTTATGTTGCGTACTGTGGTTGACGCATTTACTGCTATTCCTGACCATATTCGCATGTCAAGCATTGCTATGGGATATACACGCTGGGGAGCATGGTGGCATGTGGATTTACCGTTAGCTTTACCAGCCTTATTCGCAGGTCTCCGTGTTGTTATTGCATCAAGCATGGCAATGACATCTATTGGCGCTCTTGTTGGTATTCCATCGTTAGGCAGCTTACTCACTGACGGATTTCAAAGAGGAATTATTGCAGAAGTTTCAAGTGGACTCCTAGTTCTCATTATGTCCACTCTTGTCTTAGATTGGGGCACACTCATCCTAACCAAAGCTCTTACCCCATGGCAGAGGCATAATTCTCAACATTCTTCTGATTACAGTAGCGCACACGAGGAGGCAGAAGCATGACACTCATAAACGACGTATGGTTATGGTTGACCTCTTCAATGCAATGGCACGGATCAGGCTCTATCCCAACTCGACTAACTGAACACCTTGTTTTTTCTGGAGTTGCCATCGTAATAGCAAGTATTATTACCGTGCCAATGGGAATAATTATTGGACATTTCCATATAGGAAAAGCTCTTATTGGATCTGTTAGTGTTATAGGACGAACCATTCCTATTCTAGGTCTTTTAACTCTGCTTGGACTGCTGCTCGGCATAGGTTCATTAGCCCCTATGCTTGTGCTGATTCTTCTTGCTATTCCTTCAATTTTGGTAGCTACCTATTCTGGCATGGAAGCAGTGGAACATGAATGTACGTGGGGTGCGCAGGCAATCGGCATGAGTCCATGGCAAGTGATGTTTCAGGTGGAACTGCCTCTAGCTGCTCCAACAATATTAGGAGGAATCCGTTCAGCTACATTACAGACTCTATCGACTGCCACTCTAGCTGCCTACACTAGCAATATTGGATTAGGACGTTATATTTTAGCCGGATTAAAAACTAATCAGCCAGCGCAAATGCTTGGAGGAGCACTTTTGGTTATTGCGGTGGCATTAGCAGCCGATATAGCGTTAGCAGCCCTCCAAAATATTGCGCAGCATAAAGCTACTCCAGCACATTTTTCTGTGTAGTAAACACACTCTATCTTCATTGCATACAATTTAGGGAGAACATATTATGCAGATAACAAAACGCAGCAGCACACTGATTATTGCTACACTTCTTGCATCACTGACACTTTCAGGATGCTCAGCAAAAGCTCTTGACACATCTCAGACAGAAAGTTCCGCTAAGAAAAGCAATACTCTCGTTGTGGCATCGCAAGATTATTATTCTAACGAGATTATTGCAGAAACTTATGCTCAAGCCTTGGAAGCAGAAGGATACACCGTACAGCGTGATATGCGTATTGGTCAGCGCGAAGTCTATTTGCCCGAGATTACATCAGGTAAAATAGATCTTTTCCCCGAATACTCTGGACCATTATTACAGTATTGGAATAAAAATACTACGGTGACCACATCAGAAGATGTTTATCATCAACTGAAATCAAGTGCACCGGCACACTTAGCCATACTCAAGCAGTCCCCAGCAACAGATCAAGATGCTTATGTGGTTACTAAAAGTTTTGCGGATAAATGGTCACTTACATCTATTGAAGATCTTGCGCGCGTAACAGCCGCAGGAGAAAAAATTACTATGGGAGCTAACTCCGAAGCTGAAAATCGCCCCAACGGGCCACGCGGCTTAAAAAAGACGTATGGTGTTCAAGCAGACTTCGCACCAATTGAAGATAGTGGCGGACCGCTAACCGTTAAAGCGCTAAAAGACGGTCAAGTTCAAATGGCTATTATGTACACGGGCAATCCAAGTATTGCAAAGAATAATCTTGTTGTGCTTAAAGACACGAAAGGATTATTCTTGTCATCGCACATAGTACCTGTTGCCTCTCACCGTCTTGACGCTCATGCAGTAGAAACCGTTAATAAAATTAGCGATTCCCTTACGTCTGAAGCACTTCTAGAGCTGAACCGTCGTAGTGTAGATGAGCAACTATCCGCACATGATATTGCAGCAGACTGGTTAAAAACGCTTAAAAAGTAAGGAAAATCAATATATTTTCTTACATCTCCAAGCCAAACTGATCTCAATCCAATATGAACGAATCAAGTTCTAGATGGCACGCCGTCTAGAATTAAGCCAGCTCAAAACTTCAGAACCGAGTCCAGTATCGGCTTGTGAGAACTGAGTATCTGCTCAATTGCTCAGTCTTCAGCTGAAAGCCAATAGCGCTCATCACGCTGAGCAAGAGACATATTTACTTCTTTCGCACACCCTCACGTCTGAGAAAACCGCGCATAGTTTCACGAATAACAGACATAAAGAAGAATAACCAAAGAACAATAAGATGTGTTGCGTCTATCTTCCTGATGCCACGAGGCCAGAGAACTTCTAAAATCTCTTTGTATGCCCCGTGGAGACCACACACCTACTTCATCTGTGGCGTCAGCTCTCCCGCAAGAGATTTACCCATCCACGAAGCCAATTCACTTCCGCGCAAACCTTGAGACAGCAGGAACACAATCTTGGCATAGGCAGCTTCTAAGGTCATATCTCCCGTACCCACTGCACCAGCTTGAGCAATGGCATCACCGGTTTCATAATGACCTAACAGCACCTCAGCCTGCTGACACTGTGAAGATACAATAACAGGAACACCATCAGCAATGGTGCGTTGAATAACCTCAACTAAACCTGGCTCATCTGATGGAACATTGCCCACGCCATAAGCGCGCAAAAGAACAGCATCTGGACGAGGATTAACTAAATGCTCTAAACGCTGTGCTGTAATACCTGGAACCATGTCCACCACCACCACGTCATGACGCTTGTATGGGCGAGGATGCGACCAGCCACACCCAGAACGATCAATGGAATACCAACGCCATGGAGCACCAGTGCGGGCGAGAGGACCAGTTGATGGAGAAGAGAATCCTTCAAACGCCCATGACGATGTTTTCGTGACTCGATTTCCTGGAAAAAGGTGATGACCAAAGAAAAGCGTAACGCCTTGTGCACGCTGGTATAGAGCCGCATTCAGAGCTCCGGTTACATTAGCCGTAGCATCGGTTTCTACCATTCCTAAAGGCAGCTGCGATCCGGTAAGAATCACAGGCTTCTCAAAATCAGTCAGCGCATAGCTCAAAGCGGCGGAGGAATAGCTCATCGTATCCGTACCGTGAAGCACCACAAAAGCGTCCGAATCCTCGTAATGACTCCACAAGTCGTCAATAATAGCTTGCCAATTATCGGGCGTAGCATTTGAAGAATCAATCAGAGGACTTAAGCTGGTCATCGTTACGTTCTCTTCGCCCAACTGAGTGCCAGCAAGCACATGATGAAGCCACCCCTGCAAATCTGCACCCGGCTGCAGACCGTGCGGTGAATCAATCATGCCAATAGTTCCACCTGAATACGTCACATGAATGCGCATAGTCCTGACTCCTTCACACGTTACTTCTGCATAGTTTACTCAGAGTGCACGCTAAATCATAACGCCATGAAAAGCAATAAGTCCGCATGAATATATAACTCACGCGGACTTAAAGACCATTATGCGCCTCAGCCAATTGCCTATAACGATTACGCAAAGACTGCAGGCGGATTACAGGCGATTATAGACGAATAACTACGCCTTCCCAAGCTTTGAGACTCGTTGACAGCAGCGAATGAACACTCTGAGCAGCGTCATATGTACTGATTAGCATATGCTGTTCAAGCCCATCCGCATCAAATTCTGTGCTCTCAATCAAGGCTGCAGATTCTTGAGGAATATCCACCTCTTCACCTGAAACATTGACCATAACGAGCAAGCGAGCATCTCCCAAGGAACGTGTGAAGGCATAGACCTTCTCGTCCTGATCATCAATCAACTGCCAATCACCAGCTGCGACCACTGGATTCTGATGACGCAGCGCAATCAGCTTCTTATAGAAAGCGTGAACAGACTGCGCATCTTTACTTTCATCAACAGCATTGATATGCGTATGGTTTGGATTCACATCAATCCATGGAGATACCTCAGCATCTTCAGCAGTAAAACCAGCAAACTGGGAAGAATCCCATTGCATTGGCGTACGTGAATTATCACGACCGCGACGCGCTAAAGCATCCATCATAGATTCTGGCGACTGAATGCCTGCCTCATCTACACGCTGATGATACATATTGATGGATTCCAAATCGCGATACTGTTCCAGCGTAGTGAAATGTGCATTAGTCATTCCCAATTCTTCACCCTGATATATGTATGGAGTTCCACGATGCATATGCATGAGCAATCCCAAAGCCTTCGCAGAACGCGAGCGCGATTCTTCTGTGGAATCGTCACCCCAGCGGGATACTGAACGAGGCTGATCATGGTTGTTGAAGAACAAGCTTGCCCAACCGGATGCAGCCACTGCACGCTGCTGCTCACCTAATGTGCGTTTCAGCTCAGTTAAGCGTAAATCGATTGGGTTCCACTTTGTGCCATTTTCACAGTCTGAATCTACGTGTTCGAAAAGGAAGAGCATATCGAGTTCGCCATTGGCAGGGTTGGTAACATGCTCGTTACGCTGTGGTGTAATGCCAGGAGCTTCACCTACTGTGAGGAATCCTTCACGATGTGCAAAAACTGCTTGACGCATTTCTGCTAAGAATTCATCAATGCGTGAACCGTCCGAGCAGAATGGGAATGGAGAGGAATAGCCGTCTGGCCCCACCGGCAAATCGTCTATCTCACTTCCTGTTTCGCCCGGCAGACGACCCTGGGAATCAATGCGTTTAGACACTTGAGTAATAACATCCATACGGAATCCATCAATTCCGCGATCCATCCACCAGTTCATCATGGCGTATACCGCTTCACGCACTTGAGGATTTTCCCAATTTAAGTCAGGCTGCTTCTTCGAATACTGATGGAAGAAGTATTCTCCACGTTTTTCATCGTATTGCCATGCAGAACCACCAAAATAGGATCCCCACTCGTTTGGTTCTGCTCCTGGAGTTCCCGGCTCATACCCTGGCTTTGCTGGACGCCACCAATACCAATCAGCATGTGAATCATTCTTATCGCGACTAGCTTGGAACCATGCATGTTCGTCGGAGGTGTGGTTAACCACTAAATCCATGACGACTTTCAAACCGCGAGCATGAGCCTGCTCAAGCAGTTCATCCATATCTTCTAAAGTGCCGAACAGCGGATCAATATCTTGATAATCGGAAATATCGTAGCCGTTGTCGTCTTGTGGTGACTTGAATACTGGGCTGAGCCATAGCACATCCACACCTAAATCAGCTAGGTAATCTAAGCGGCGAGTAATGCCTTGTATATCACCAATACCGTCACCATTTGTGTCTTGGAAACTGCGTGGATAGATTTGGTAGACAACTGCATTAGACCACCATGGGTTAGGAGTGGCACCGTTAGTGCGAATATCATCTGACAGGTGCATGCGGTCGGACGTGACCATAGGGAAGCTCCTTCCTGATTCTATACGTGTGCGCTCTGCACTGAGCTGCGAATTTTCCTCCGTTAGAAAGCCAGATTGAGAACATTAGATCTTCTAGCTCTTTCTAACTCTTATTTTGTTCATTTTTATCATAAAAATATGGGGATAATATTCCCATGTCGGGCGAGCCTGAAGAGTAGGGAAAGTAAATAGCTGCCCTAGTTTTATCCTAGAACAGCCGAAGTAAGAACCGTAATTAGTGTTCATCAATATTGTGGTTTCTAAAACCCAAATACGTATTGAAACCAAGCATATACATTGACATAATCATTGCTTGATCTTCAGGTACTCCTTGAATACTTTTAGCAAATTCTTCAATCTGACTATAAACAGTATCGTGGGTTTTTTCTGCGATACCTCCTTCTTCACGGAGCACCTCATCTACAACAGCAGGCAAAGCCATACATATTTTGTAAAACGCATCAGACTGACCCGTAACTATTTCATAGAATTTATCAATGCTAACTCTACGAATTTTACGGTGTGATACTTTTTCCCCATTAACCGTTGTTTCCCAGACTATATTCTGACTCTTCTTTGCAATTGCTTCAACGAGAAAACAGGCGCAATCATCGTCATTCAATAACTGGTGTTGCATTTTAATATAGGTTTTACCGGAAGATGCAGAATTCATCGTGTTATGTTTATTCTTCATCTCAACATAAATTTTATGAACAGTATTACCCTCATCTACCGTATACCCAATATGAGTATCATAAATAACATCCCAGCCACCTTCTTGACCATTCGCAGGTACATGGCAGTTCTCTATATACTCAAATAAACGCTGATGAAAATAACCAATCTCATTTGTATTTGATTTATCACGTTGGCGAAAAATCTCATTAGAAATAATTTGCTGCCAGCTTTCGCCATAAACTGCACGATCAAATACCATTTTTATAGGGTCAACAATATTCGAATTAAACTTTTCCACATTATATGGCTTAAGTTTTGATCCATAATGAAGAATTGTTGCTTTTACATGATTCTTAAAGTCTTCATGAGAAATAAAATCAATGTTCCAATGCATTTTCCCACAACCTCCTATTGCAATGCACATATAATCCGTTCACCAACACGTCGAGCCAACTCAACAGGAACCGCATTCCCAATCTGTTTATATTGATTACTCAAAGTACCTGTAAAAACCCAATCATCTGGGAAACTCTGTATTCGGGCATACTCACGCACAGTGAATGGTCTTGTCTCATCAGGATGACATCTCTCGGTTTGTTTCTGCGAGGGAGATGTAGTAAGAGTCAAACATGGCTCATCCCAAGCAATACGGCGCGCCATACCACGTCTGCCACCTCCAGAAAAATAACTGCGCCCCATATACTCTCGAGCAACATCGTCAGGTAAATCGACCCAACAACCTCCAGGAGGAACCAATTCCATGACGCGCTTCTTCTTCTCACTATAAGGCTGAAAAGGACTATCAGGAACATTCTGCAATACATCGCGTAAAGTTGTTTGCTTCTCTTCAGGAATTGGGTATTCAAAAGAAACAGTATCAGCAATGTCATTTCTTATTCCAATAACGATAAGTCGTTCACGCTTTTGTCCTACACCAAAATAACTTGCATTCAGAACACGATACTGAACTTGATATCCACGACTAATAAATTCATGTCGTATAGTTTCAAACGTTCTACCATGGTCATGGCTAAGCAGACCCCGCACATTTTCGAACAAAAACATCTTTGGCTGAACTTCACTTATACACCGAGCAAATTCAGCAAATAGAGTTCCTCGCGTATCACCAAAACCCAGCTTTTTCCCAGCATATGAAAAAGCCTGGCATGGAGCTCCACCAGAGACAAAATCAACTTTCCTATAGTACGGAGTGAAATCAACATCATGAATATCAGATTCAATAACATTCCAGTTAGGACGATTTAAGCGTAAGGTTTCACAAGCATCATGATCATATTCAACAAACGCCAAATCCTCAATACCAGACTGCTCTAAACCTAAAGCCATTCCTCCTCCACCCGCAAAAAGCTCAATGCCAGTTATTTTATTTTTCTTTTGCCCCATTGAATAAGTGCCGAGCCTTTCATATTTAATGGTTTTGAACGATGCGGAAGACTATCACAATCATCAAAACTATATAGTTAAAATACATAAATCCTGACCGATATTTTAGACCAAGAAACCGACCATGTTCCCTAAGAAAGAACTCAGTGTTGGTGGATATATTTTGAGACTCTTGTGGTTAAAAATGGAGTCATATACAAGACGCCATGGCAATCCCTAATTATCAACCATATAGAAAAATACTGAAAACCTATCCCCAATGGTCTGTGCGATGTAAAATCACACAGACCATTGGGGATAGGTTATAAAGAAAGACAATCGCTACTGAGTGGATTCTTCAAGTGCAACCGTCAACAGCTATACCTATTTGAAACCGTTAATCAAACAAGCCACTGAGTGCTGCGTTACTTCACAGCTCCTCGCATCACACCACCAATAACCCACTTCTGTGCAATGATATACACAATCAGCACTGGAGCCATAGCCATCAGGTAGCTAGAGAATGCCATTGGATAGTTGGTAGCAAACTGAGAGCTGAAAACGTACTGAGCCAGTGGAATAGTCTGGTTCGACTGATCGGTCAGCACAATTAATGGAAGAAGGAAGTCGTTCCATGCCCACAGTGCAGTCAAAATAGCAATTGTTGCATTGATTGGGCTCATCAGTGGGAAAATAATCTGCCAGAAGATGCGCCATGTGCTAGCACCATCAATGCGAGCTGCTTCTTCCAAAGACACTGGAATTGAGCGGATGAAACCAGTGGCAATAAACAGATTCGTTCCCAAACCCAAAATCATGTAGAGAATAATCAAACCAACTTGATTATCCAAATGCCACGATCCCATCTGCTTAGCAATAGGAAGCATAACTACTGGGAATGGCACGAACATAGCAGCAATAAAGAAGTAATACAGGAAGCGGAAGAAACGCTTATCCATATTACGTGCCACTGCGTAGGCTACGAACGTATTCGTTAACAAGGTGAGCACTACTGCAGCCACAGTAATAATTGCTGAATTTAAAGCAGCTTTAGGATAGTTCACCTTTGCAGCAGCATCAGCAAAGTTATGCCATTGCCATGCTGTTGGCAAGCTGAAAGTTCCAGCCTCAGCAGGAGTTTTAAGAGCCGTAACAATAGTAAAGTAGAGCGGCACTAAAACGGTGAGAGATAAGACTGCTACAGCGGCAGTAAGCCACCAGTTAATATTGTGATCCTTGCGGTACTTCACTGGAGAAGAATGTGCAGGACGAGTGGATGAAATTGCAGTAGACATTGTTATCACACCTTTTCCTTGCTACCGAAGAACTTCAACTGAATAAACGCAATGATTGCCAAAACAATGAAGAAGAGCACTGCGTTTGCTGTCTGATAGGCGTATTCACCACCGGTTAAACCGCCCTTCCAAATCAGGAAGGTGACTGTTTCAGTCTTTGAGTTTGGACCACCTTCGGTCAATGCCACAACCTGATCGAATGTACCCAGAGCATTCTTCATGGTCAGAACGAGGTTAATCGTAAAGAATGGACCAATCAGAGGGAAAGTAATCTTCCAGAAGTTCTGCCATGCATTAACGCCATCAATAGCAGCTGCTTCATAAATTTCTGAATCAATGGTCTGCAAGCCAGCCAAATAAATCAGAACCGAGTAGGCAACACCTTGCCATACCGCCAAGAACACAATAGGAATCCATGAATATGTTTCACTCGTGAGCAAAGATTCTGACAGTAACGGAATATGCAGAGCCTTACCGAGTTCAGGCAAAGGCTGCATAAAGATGTACTTAAATACGTAGCCAATAACGAGAACAGACAGTGTATAAGGAATGAAGAAGATAGCACGGAAGCCGTTCTTAAAACCAATACGACCGTTAAGCACCACAGCTAGGAACATAGCAATGCAGTTGATTAACACCGTAATAATCACAGCAATAAAGAAGGTGAAAATATACGCATTGCCCACACGGTTATCTTGGAACAGCGCTAAATAATTCTTAAATCCAATCCACTTAAAATCGCCATATCCTTGCGAATTCGTAAAGGAATACGCAATACCTTGAACAAAAGGCACATAGAGGAATACTGCAAAAAGAACTGCAGCTGGCACAGCCATCCAGTAGTAGGCGCTCTCCACCTTACGGCGAGAGAATGCAGATGTGCGTTTTTTAGCCATTGTTCTCTCCTTTCTCTCTTAGAACGTCCGCGCCTGGACTTTATCCCACTCGGTTTGCATATTGGTAATGAACTGGTTCACATTGCCACTCATCACTGCGCTTTGCAAATAGCCACCGATATTAATGGAGGCTGGAATGTAATGATCACAGAAGTCAACCACTTGATTCTCTTCAAAGAATGGACGCACACCTTCCAAAGCCTTGCCACCAAAGTGAGTCTTCTTCAATGGTGTAATAGCGTACTGAGCGTCTGCGTAAGCATTGAGCTGTTTCTCGCTCATCAAGAACTCAATGAACTTCATAGCTTCCTTAGGATGCTTTGTATTTGCACCCATAGTTAGCATCACATCGTCACCAGCAGTCAGCTTCTGCTCTTGCGCATTATCTGTTGCTGGCATCTGAGCAAAGCCCAGATCAATATCTGGATTAATCATGGTAATTTGCGGAATAGCGTAAGTTCCTAAAGGAATGAGCGCTGCCTTGCCTTGTGCAAAGTTCTGTGTTCCTTGCTGATAGGTCACACCTTTTTCGGAATCGGCATACTTGTAAAGCTCAATTTCCTTGTCAATCACATCTGTCCAGATGTTCTTAAACGATGTTTCGCCCGTCTTCAACTTGGTGTATTCAGTTTCTGGAACCAAAGTTCCCGCTAAAGATGAAAGCGGAGCCTGAGTAGTCCACGCATCTGCCAGAGTTGCCTGCACGGGATTAATGCCAGCAGCACGGAACTTCTCGAGCATGGCAATAAATTCACTCCATGTCTGTGGAGGATTGTCTGGGGCTACTCCTGCTTGACGCCATAGAGTTTTATTGTAGATATATCCTGACGCATTGCCAGCAAATGGAAGACCATATAAACGCTTCTTGGCAGGATCTGTGGTTTGCACGAGATTCTTCGCAATATTGACCATGCCTGGATTCAATTTATCTACAATACGTTCATCAGTAAAGTCATGGAAGACTCCGGATGCTGCAAACATTCCGAAACTAATATCACCGTTGAAGGTAATAACATCAGGCACACGATTTTTTACGAAGCGGGTGCGCAAATCAGTTTGAGCGTTTGCAGAATTATTTACGTTAATACGAATTCCAGGGTTTTGAGCCTCGAATTCCTTCGCCATCTTCTTGAATTGATCTGCTGCTTCAGATTTGAATTGGAAAAAATCTAAAGTAACAACTTGGGTATGTGATGCGCTACACCCTGCTATGCCAACAATCATAGCAGCCGCACACACAGCAGTCAGACCGCGACGCATAATGCGTGCTATCACACCGCCATGGGAATCCCTCGACATATTAGACTCCTTTGCCTCTCTAGCGCCACAGCGTCATCGCCGTAACTTTTTCGTCATCTTTCATAGTAAGATTTTGCTTTTTTCATTCCCAGTATCTGCGAGTCGTTGCATAAAGAAAGTAAATAGGGGTATTTTTATTAGTAGAGAAAAAAATACATTGCGTTATGAGTACGGGCAGATAACACGGATAATACTAATTATATTGCTGTGCGTATGCGCTTCTCGAGACGTACAATGAGAAATCTCATAAAGAAAGGCCGCTATGAGCACTCCATCCACACCTCAATGGTTCACTGGATCCGAATACACGCATAAAGTTGCTCAAGCGATTGCACAGTATGGTCCTATTGCGCGCACAACGCTAGCTCAGATGTTGGGCTTATCTCAGGGAGCTTTGTCGCGCATTACCAGCGATTTGATTTATGCCAATGTTATTGAGGAAATGTCTGAATCTGCTTCGCAAGATAGCAAATTGCCTGCAGAGTTTGTTTCTCAAGAAAATTCACATCGCCGTGGACGCCCTCAAACAGCTTTACGTTTGCGCGCGGAAGAGCGAACATTTATTGGAGTGAATATTCATGGTTCAGATGTGAGTATTACTGCAACTGATGCATTATGCCGACCATTAGCTCAATGTGTGACTGAGCATTTAGAGTCTATTCAGCCTACTGATGTTGTGCACCATATTGCGGATTTAGTGAAACGCTATTGCGCCACCCTTGACTCTGCGCCTGTATCTATGGGGCTAAGTTTAGGCGGTCACGCGCAAGATGACCGTTACGTAACTTTTGCACCGTTTTTACATTGGGATGGCATTGTTGATTTAGCAGGAATGTTAGAAGAAGAAAGCGGATTACCTTGTGCAATTTTTAATGATTTAGATTCTCTTCTTTTACATGAAGGATGGTTTGGCGCAGGTGTGGGATTGCCTCGTTTTGCCGTTATTACCATTGGCTCAGGCGTAGGATATTCCTTAAGTGAGAACGGCTCTCCTATTAATTATTCCGATAAAAGCTACGGCTTGATTGGACACATTCCTGTCGACCCTGACGGCCCGCTGCTATGCCGGACACATTGGATGCACACAATGCCTGACCAATGATTCCTTGGCAGAAGAATATTCCACCATGATTGGACGTCAAGCAACTTTTGATGAATTTGCTGCTGATGCAATTGCTGGCAGTGCTCAAGCAAAGCAATTAGTCAATAAGGTGTGCTTCCGTCTAGGCACATTAATTGCAGTCATGGCGAATTTTGCTATGCCAGAGCAGGTTATTGTGAGTGGCGAATCATCTTTCTTAGCAAATTTGAACAAAGAGTCTATTCGCAACGGCATTAATTGGTATCGTCCAAGTCAGGCTTCTAAAGTCAATTTCCAAATCCTTGACTTTGACTGGGCTGATTGGGCAGAAGCTGCAGCAGCACGTGCTATTGCGCGATATATTGGGTAGTGCTTATTGTAGAGAATATATCGTTGGATACATTTTTATAGAGATACTTTTTGCCATTCGGCAGAACCCGGCAGCCGTCTGAGAGATGGCGATAACAGAACAATTGTTAAACTTAAACCTAGGATCAGAAGAAATACTGTATTTGTTTGCACATAAGTCATAACCGTCAAAAGACTACCTGCTGCAGCACCACAAAACGCTGATAATACTTGAGCCGGTACTGTAAGAGTTACTGTTACTCTACCCTGCATATTTTCAGGTACCTTGGTAAATACAAAACCGAGAACCGTGGCATTAATGAGCGGAAATGGTAAACCTAGAAACGAATTGAATATAAATATAATCCAATATTTATCTGTCATTATTAACGGCAAAGCACATATACACATAAAAAGATATGAACAGCATACAATTTTTCCCACAGAAACTTTATTACTCAACGCACCGGCAATAACAGATCCCAGAAGCATGGATACTGCTATTCCCGTACTAATAAAACCAATAGCAGTTGCAGGTTTACCTTCGGAAGCCAAATGGAATTGAATAGAGTACTCTATTCCATTTATAGCAAAATTCATAAGAGAGGCAGTAAGAATAATATTCATCAGCAAAGGCTTATGAAAAGTCCACGACCATCCATCCGTAAAATCTGCAATGAATGAAGTACGATTATCTGAACCCTGTGTATATTTTTTCTGAGCATCGGCGTATTGTTCTTTGATTCTTATGCTCGCTGCGCCCGATAGGAAGTAAAAAACTGCAGATATAAGAAATGGCACAGCGGGGTGCAGAGTATAGAGAAAACCGCTTATTGGATTACCAAGCATAGAAATAGTGGCATCTCTTCCCTCATTCAAACTACGAGCTTGAGAATAATACTCAATTTCAATAACTGACCTCAGAAGCGCATCTGTAGCACTCGATAGAAATCCATTTATTCCTGAGGCTACTAGCGACAGCACAAGTAAAATCTTAAAATTGAGCATATGCCAGTAAAACAAAATACCTACACATGACCAGATGAGGCTACCACATATTGCGTTGACAATAACAAGCATTTTTCTGCTATGACGATCAACAAAAGTCCCACCAAAAATGGTCATAATAAGCTGAACTACCATAGATAAGGATCCCAACCAACCTGCCAATACCGCCGACTGCGTTATGGATAACCCTAACAAACTCAATGCTAATGCACGAAGACTCAGACCGATAGCTGATGCTGTATCCGCTGTAAACCATGACACATAATCGGACGACGCCCACCACTTTTTCTGCTCTTCCATTATTTCTCCTTAAACACAAAATCGAAATATTAAGGAATCCAGCGAAAAGCCTGAAGAACAAGCGCAACAGTTTCAACATCATGAGAATTATCAGACTGTCTGTCAGATACTTCTTGCCATTTTGAAATAACTGAATTCAATTCTGCAATCATGTCAGTTACTTGTGCCGGAGTGAGATGTAATACATGATCGTCACTTGTACACGCTTCAACCCATTCTGATGAAAAGCTTGATAAATGATCAAGATAACGCTCATAGGCCATCTGATAAGACAACGCAGCAGCACGTTGAAAAATATCCATATTCAGATCTTCTTCAGGATTTTCCTGTGCAAGAGAACGCTGAATATGCACCTCTTGCTGTGCAGCTTGCCACCAACTCTTCCGCTTATCACCATCGGGAGATTGAACTTTTACAACAAGTCCTGCCTGCTCAAGTTGAAGCATATGATAGCTCACAGCTCCTGGCGCTTCGTTGAGATGATTGCTAATATCCCCAATAGTCTGAGCGCCGTTAATTCTTAAGGTTGCTAAAATTCTCATACGAATGGGATTAGACATGACCTTCAGTGCTGATGCTGTCTGAGCACTCGTGTCCGCCCCGTCATAAGCAAGAGTTTTTTTTGTATTTTTATCTCCCATTTAAGCGCTTTCTCTTTTATATAAATTATTTGTACAATTTATTTGTATATTTTTAATATTCATCATATACTGTTTATTAACTCCTCACAAGAGGCGTTACAACCTAATTTAAGGACAGAGTAATGAATAGTGAAATGAGTATGTTCGCGCAGTCAACTACAGAAGAAGAAATTATTCAAGATGAACCTATTGATGGAGACATCAAGATCTTCTAGCGAAGAATAAAAACACGGTATGCGTAAACTTTATATCAGATAAGCTATGAAGTGCCGTGAAAAGTGATTTATGTTTATCGATTACTTGTCAGGACATATTTTTAAGGAAAATATAGCTTATATAGCGCGTGAAACGTTATTTGCTATAGCCAGTCACGTTTCGCGTCCATTTTTCTAGCGGAAATAGGGCAAAATGGTTCCTGGATCATGTTTGGCTCTAGCAAATCATGTTTCACGCACCGTTTTCATCCCAAAACAAGGCAAAAAGGTTCCTCAGTCACGTTTCGCTCTAGCGAATCATGTTTCACGCACCGTTTTGGCATTTTTTAGCGATATTTTGGTTCCTCAATCATAATCGGCTATAGCCAATCATGTTTCACGCACCATTTAAGGCACTTTCACCATTATTTTGGTTCCTGAATCATGATTCACTATAGCGAATCATGATTCACGCGCGTTATCAGTCCCAATTCATGCGCATTATCACTCCAACTCCAGCCCCAATTCACTCACGATTCAATCTCCGCGTCGAGCATCTCGTCCATCAAATTCGCCTGAATACGTCCACGCACATAGAACCACCCAGCAATCAACGCCACAATCACCACAGCAAAGAGCGCCAGAGTTTTACGCCCCGAATCACTCCACAGATTAGAAAGCACTACCACTGCATAAAAAGCCAAAGAAATGTAGTCGGTGAAAGGTGCCCATGGCATTCTATATTCAGGACGCTTTTCTTCACCCTTCTTCACTTTACGCAAGAAAGCAATATGCGTAATCAAAATCATGGACCACGTTCCAGCAATACCAATGCCAGCCAAATCCATAATCACGTTAAACGCATCCTCTGCAAGCACAGCATTGAGCACAACGCCTACTAAACCAAGAGCCGAGGTAATAATAATGCCACCAAAAGGCACCTTATTCTTATTCAACTTCGCAGCAAAACGAGGACCAGAGCCAGCAATAGCCATAGAGCGTAAAGTGCGTCCAGTGGCATAAAGCCCAGCATTTAGGGACGAAAGCGCCGCTGTTAAGACAACGACTTGAATAATGTCACCTGCATACGGCACGTTAATGCCCGAGAAGAAGGTAACAAATGGAGATTCGCTTGAAGAATAAGCAAGGTATGGCAACACCAAAGCCATAAGCAAAACCGAGCCAATATAGAACACGAAAATGCGCACAATCATAGAGTTAATTGCTTTAGGAAGAACCTTTTGCGCATCTTGAGTTTCGCCTGCAGCCACACCTACCATTTCTGTTCCGCCGAATGCATAAACAACTCCCAAAGTCAGGGAGAGCATAATAGGAACGCCGTGAGGCATGAAGCCGCCAAACTCAGTAATATTATGCAGACCAGCGGTGTACGCAGTGCCATCAGGTGCAGTGCCGGTATGCGCATGGAAAATAATAGCTCCAATGGCAATCAGCATAAAGCCAATAATGGTGGCTACTTTAATAGCAGCAAACCAGAACTCCGCTTCACCAAACATTTTTACACTCATCATATTGAGCGCAAAAACCACAGCCAAAGCAATCAAAGCAAGAACCCATTGCGGAATTGCCTTAAAAAGCGACCAGTAATGCAAGTACAAAGCTACAGCCGTAATATCTGCCATCACAGTGGTTGCCCAGTCGAGGAAGAACATCCAACCGGTAATATATGCGCCTTTTTCTCCCAAAAATTCGCGAGAATACGACACAAATGCACCCGAACTTGGACGGCGAATAGCTAACTCACCTAAAGCGCGCACCATCAGGAAAGCAAAAAGACCGCACAAAGCATAGGAGAAAACAAGACCTGCTCCACCTTGAGCTAAGCGTCCGCCTGCACCCAAGAAGAGACCTGTTCCAATAGATCCGCCAATAGCAATCATTTGAATGTGGCGGGCTTTAAGACCTTTTTCATAGCCTGCATCGCCTTTATCTACTGCTGGTGACGACTGGGCAGAGACAGTTTGCTTTTTTTGAGTTGCTTCACTCACTAGTTTTGCTCCTTTAACCTCTCCTGTAACCACACCTTCATGCGCTCAGCACATTCTTGAAGATTTTCCATACTTGCCGCATAGCTAGCGCGCACCCAGCGAGACTGTGGATTACCAAAAGCGGCTCCAGGAATAAGCGCAACCTTTGCTTCATACGCAAGCTTCGTGCAGAAATCCAGACTAGACCCTTCAAACCAGTCAGGAATTTGAATAAATAAGTAAAAAGCCCCGTCAGGATACGCTACATTCAAGCCCATATCCGTTAAAGCCTTATACATGAAATTGCGACGGCGTGAATATTCATTCACCATAGCTTCAATATCTTCATCGCCATGCTCATAACCTTCTTGAGCAGCATCCATAGTAAAGGTTGCGCCCGTTGCCACATTGGACTGATGAACTTTCACAAACTCCTGTGCATACTGCTCTGGCGCGGCAATATATCCCACGCGCCACCCGGTCATGGCAAAGGATTTCGAGGCAGAATCAATGAGTATTGTATTATCTGGAGCATAGCGGGCAATAGAGTCTGCGCACCCCTCGCCGTAATAAATTTCGCTATAAACCTCATCGGAAACAACCAGAATATTATGGCGCGTGACCACGTCAGCCAGCGCCTTCAGCTCATCTGTTGCGAGCGCTACACCAGTTGGATTATTAGGATAATTAATAATCAAAACAGGACGCTTACCTGCAGTCTCGGCACGGTCAATAGCCTCTTCGAGCTGCTGCGGTGTGAGCTTAAAACCAGTTTCGGTAGTGTCTATAAGATCAAGACTTCCGCCAGCAAGCAAAGTCTGAGTTTTATACGCTCCAAAAGCCGGGATAGGAATAATAGATTGTGTTTCTGAGCTGAGAAGTGCTCCCAAACTAGACGATAGCGCTTCAGATCCGCCAACTGTTGCCACAATGTTGTCAACAGTATAATCCAAGCCACGTCGGCGCTTTAAATAGTCAACCACTGCCTGGCGGAATCCCATTGTTCCAGCATTTGGCGCGTAATGCGTGCGCCCTGCCTGAATGGAATCAATACCTGCCTGCACTACGCGAGCAGGTGTAGGAAAATCTGGCTCTCCTAAAGTCAATTTAATAATGCCATCAATGTTAGAAATATCGGCATCAAAAGAACGAATTAATGAGCCGCGTAAATCGCGCACGGCAGAACGTACTGCGTTATCTGTCATCATATCTCCTCAAAGCTCGTCCATGTGCACTCACACACTTTACTCATCAAAGACGATGTTAGCGGCAATTTATTTCACGTGTCTTACATGGAGAAACGCTGAGAAAGATAATCACGCAAGCTAAGTGGCAAGGTATAGAGCGCTGTGGTCTGCAACTGTTCCACACTCGTCGCTGCCAGCATAGCCATAATCTGTGCACATTGTGCATCCCATTGCTGCATAAGAGCAATAGTGGATTCCACAGCTTCATCGGCATCCTCACTGCTCGTAATAGAGTGCAAGAAGGCTGCAGATAGACCCACTGCATCAGCACCTAAAGCCACATACTTGATAATATCGAGCGGATGACGCACGCCACCGGAGGCAATAATACGCAGCGCATCCTTGCTCAGATGAGCGTTTGTGCGAGCATAAACTGTTTCCATAAGCGAACGAATAGTGCTCATGCCCCAGTTTTCCAAATAATCGTAGTGATGCTCACTATTGCGCGCATTTTCAATCTGAATAAAATTCGTGCCGCCGCTTCCAGCCACATCAATAGTGCTGACGCCCATCTTTATAAGGTTTTGAGCAGTTTCACAGCTAATACCAAAACCCACTTCTTTCACGATGACGGGAACGCTCAGCTCATGTACGCACGTTTTGATTGTGTACTGCCAGCCTCGAAAATCCTTCTCTCCTTCTGGCATAACAATTTCTTGGGCCGCGTTGAGATGGATTTGCAAAGCACTAGCACCAATAAGATCGACTACCATTTGCGCTGATTCTCGTGTATGTTCAGCTCCAAGATTGGCAATAAACTGCACATCCGGAAAATCTTCACGCAACTGAGCATATGCTTGACGGGTATGAGGATTTTTCACAGCAATACTCATTGAGCCTAAAGCCAATGGAGATCCGGTTGCTTGAGCCACTCGAGCCAGACGACGATTAATATCGTTGGCGCGCTCAGTTCCACCTGTCATGGCGTTAATAAAATATGGTCGCTTGAGGTGAAGTCCAGCGAAAGAGCTAGAAAGATCAACATCGGCTACGCTGGTTTCAGGCAAGGCATTATGCACAAACTGCATACCATCAATTTCTGCATGAGCATCAGCTGGAGCGCTGCCGTAAAACTGGTTGGCTAAACGCACGTGATCATCTTTGCGTGAAGAAATATGGGGATCTATTGTCGTCATATCACTTACTTTCTTTAGCCTAAATGCCAATCCATTGGCATAATACCTGCTTTATTCCATGCTGTACGTAAGGCATGACCATCAACGTCTTCATGCGTTAAGGCAATAGCGCAGTCACCTCCGCCAGCTCCAGAGAATTTTGCCACGCACCCATGCTCTTGTGCAATGCGCACACACTTTTTTAATTCTGGCGTATTCATAAAATCGCCAGTTTGCCGTGAAAATTCAGTAAGAAGATCACCAGCTTGAGCATAGGCTGCAACAAAATCTTGAGCATTATTGGTACGGCAGGCTTCGCGAATTGCCTGGGAAACATGGGTGGATTCACGCACGAAACTACTGTATGCCGCACTATTGTGTGTTTTATACGACCGCACAGCTTGAACAAGTTCAGCTGAACTAGCTGGTGAACCTGTCCACGCAATAAAAGACTGAATTCCCATAGGCCATTGCAATCTATCCAGAACAAGCTGAGGCCATACGCTGTTAACTATCTCATGAAGATTCAGCGTATCTATTGTGTTACCTAGTTCGCACACAAAATCTTGATCTGGTCGCACATAATATATGAGCTGACCGAAAGCAGAGCACGCAATATCGCCGCCCGAACCATTGTCATGCACCAGTTGCAAAGCTAGAACAGCCAGTTTGTAAATATGTTCTGCAGGTAACGCGTGCTTACTAATCAGGGGCTCAAGTAAGGCTTCGAGTACCGCCACAGTGACCGCACCAGAAGATCCTAAACCATATTTACGCCCATCAGCTTCAACTAATTCAGATTCAATGTGAAGAGCAGTATGCGCAGCAAGAGTAACGCCTTCTTCACCTAAATAGCGTGCTGCAATCCAAAAAGCTGCCTTAACATAGCGATTACTATCATCAGTACGTATTGATGGTCGTTGAGTGACATCGCAGACCATGAACGCATCATCGCTTTCGCTAACCACAGCACGCAAATGACGATCCACAGCAGCAACAACAGCAGCACCTCCATCAACTACTGCATACTCACCGCATATGTAGAGTTTCCCTTTAGCCATAGAGTTCACTCCACTGAGCATCATCAAGCAATTCAGGGGCGCCACCCGGAGCAGCATCAAAAAGAGTAATCTCAGGAAAAGCTGCAGATAAACGCTCGTGCAATTGAGGTTGGTCGCTGCGGCGGCACAAAATTTTTACGTTAGGACCAGCATCCATCGTAAAGTATGCGCTTAATCCTTCATTGCGCAATGCTTGCACGAATTCAATCACCTGTAAACTCTTTGACGTCATATATGTAAAAGGCGGATTAGCAGCAAACATGGTGGCATGGAATTTCATGCAATTAGCTTCCATAGCAGCGCCAATAGCATCAATATCACGGGAGGCAATTCCTGCACGCACCGCCTCCAAATCCTGCTGCGATGCTTGTCTCCACAGAGAATAAAATGCGGAGGTAGCTGCAGTATGTTTCATGCCATAGGTGCTGGAAATCTTTTTATGCTGTATGGAAATAGCTGCTACCACCATAGCTACATCCCAATCAGCATTATCCACAGGAACAGCAACAGAATCCTCACTACCCGTGCCATATGCCCACTCTACAAAACCACCAAAAATACTACGCGTTGCAGAGCCTGATCCACGGCGAGCAAAAGTGGATAATTCTGTATCACTCATATGTGGTTGGTGAGGGCAGGCTTGCTCAAAAAGTGCACGCAATGCAAAAGCTAAAGCTGCGAAACCGCTTGATGAACTAGCTAAGCCTGCAGCAGTGGGAACATGATTGTGACTATCCACACGCACAGCTGGAGCATCACAGCAATCGTAACGCTGACGGAATAAATCAATAACACGCGCTACCTTAGCCGTAGACGCTGCATCTTGCTTTTCACCTGCTAAATGTAAAACATCTGCATCAAGCTGAGAATCAAAACTCACGTGCGTATCTGTATATAAAGAATCCAAAGTCAAAGACAAGCTCGTACTTGTAGGCAAGTACAGTTCTTCATCACGCTTTCCCCAGTATTTAATCAGTGCAATATTTGTATGAGCGCGAGCTGCAACGCTGAGCGTATCAAACATTATTGAATACCTTTCGATTGAAGAGGAACCTGCCATGTGCGAATAGCTCCAGCTTGTATTAAAGCTTGATCAATGCGTTGAGCCGCACTTTGTGATTGAGCCAAAGCAAGCAAGCAGCCGCCGCGACCTCCGCCTGTAAGCTTAGCCCCTACTGCTCCCGCTACACGAGCTGCAGAAATACAGTGCTCAATTATAGGATGTGAAACACTGAGTTGAGATAAAATACGTTGCGCCTCATTCATGCACACACCGAGCGTATCGATGGAATTGGCGCGCAAAGCATCAGCGCATTCATAAGAGAGCTGACCTAAACGGTGAATATGAGACCATGTTTCACGTGAAACATGGGGATTATAAGATTTAAGCAAGCTACGCACATCACTCACAGCTTCGCGCGTGCTCCCCGTAATCCCTGTATCCGCCACTACCAGCACTGCTGATGTGTCAAAAGCGAAGGTCGAAATTTCTGTACCACGTTGAAACCAGACAGCACTATCTGAAGCCACAGCTGCACTATCTAAGCCCGAAGCAGTCGAATGTGCAATGTTTTCAGCAATCTGCGTATATTCAAATTCTTCTTTAAAATTCAAGGCGCGGCCTGCAAATTTTGATATAGCGCGTATTGTAGCCACCGCTACTGCAGCAGACGACCCCATACCACGCTCATGAGGAATTGTGGAACGAACAGTAAGGTTAAAACCTTGGTGATTCAGAGCAAAATCATACATGAGTCGCTCCACAAGCACGCGAATATTGCTGAGCATATCGGGTGCATGACGCAGAGGACCACAGAAATATTCACAGTCAATAAACAAACCTGAATCGGTACGAGGTGTTAGTTTTACGCTCATACGCGCATCATGCAAAGGAAGCACTAAAGCAGGCTGATCGTATACCACCGAATGTTCGCCGATGAGTATAACTTTGCCATGCGAGACACCGCAATACCCCTCGTTTCTGACCATGTTCTCCACTTTAAGAAGTTTTTTGGGGTTTTCCGCCTTTTCCAAAGGTCTCTATACACAAAAATCACGAGTAAAACGCCGCTGTGATACATAAGGATTGAGAACATCATGAAAAACAAGCACAAATCGACGTAATTCTTGCACAGCACGTGAAATGCCGATGCGTGGCGTGGCAACTACTCTTTCGCCATCGTGAAGCGGAGCATATTCTAAACACAGAGGATCACAGCGTAAAAGCGTTTATCAACACTGTTTTGCCTTTTATCGTTGCAATCCAACCATGTGGAAAGCATATTTATCGTGTGGTTTTATCGTTTGAAATCTTCCACGCAATACGATTACAACTGAGTACAACACAAGTTAATTTTCCCTGAACAATTTTGGATTGAGCGCTACTACCCCGGGTTGCACAGTGTCTATTTGTATATGCTTAGTAAAGTTATCATCAATTTTCAGACTCGAGACGAGTTTATTTGTCTTTCGTGAGTACACATTGATATATGAATGCTTCCCTAAACCATCGTTTATTGGGAGCCAAGTTTGATAGATATACTCATCAGTACAATCCAAGAAAACCCGTCCAATTGGCCATTTATCCTCCGACACCAGTGGCGGAACAATCTCAGTCATTTTACCGGTAGTTAAATCTGCATTAAAGATTGACCCACTATCGTAGCTCGCAATAATAAACGAATTTTCGTTTAGTGATCCGCTCGTATACATAGTTCCATTCCATTGGCTGCCATATGGGGAATATAGAAGTTGACCATGTTGATCTCTCAGCACAGTGATTGCATACTCACCGCTAATAACATTCCACTTAAGAATCCCTAAAAGGAACCCCTTCTCGTTTGAATCATAGCTTGTTAAATCCTTTCCGATTTCAACCGCAGAATAAATCCAATTATTTTTGCATACAGTCAACGGTTTTCCATAGCCCCTTACACGTATTGCTGGCTTATTTTCGGTATATTCTAAAACTTCTTGGGCGTTACTAAAATCTTGCGCGTTTACTGTTTTAATGTCATGAACTTTTTTATAAGTTGGCGTATTTTTTTCTGTCAATTGATACATAACATTTATAGGTCTATCAAAACGTTCATTATCTGGAGCTACATGATACGAATTACCGTTTTCGCAAACAGCCACGTTTTCCCCAAGAATACCTTCATTTTGCTGCGTATAAGTAAACTCATTGTATTCACCATCAGAAGATGAAACACTTAACACACCATTATCTTTCGTACCTATTCCCTTGTTATACATCGTCAAAGAATGAGATTCATCAAGCGCATACGTCGTGTATTCAAATTCTGTTTTTTGATGTTTTGTAACTTTTATCTTGTTTGAGTGCGCATCGATAAAATAGTCATACTTCCTATCTGAGTAGAAAACTCCTTTTGACGTCCACACGACATGCTTTCCAAACATATAGGAGTTATCTTGGATTTTATATGTACCATCTTTGTATATAAAAGCGATTTGAGAACGATCTTTAGGATATGTCGTTGAGTCTGCCAATTCATAAAGAGGAACTATCGCAATAACATCTGATAAATCAACACGTAAACCATCAAGTTTAGAACCATCTATATTAAACTCTCGACTATAGCCATCACCACGATTACTACCTCGTATTACTCCAACGATATATGAACACCCACCGACCAGAGAACACACGAGAGAAGCAACCAGTAGTGTCTTCAACAAACGCATCTGCCGCATATTTTTTCCTTATTAGACATTAATAGTGTGATATGTATGTGTAAGACGAGAGTCACGAATACTATATGGATATACGAAATCATCTTTTGGTGCTAAATCAATGCTCGCTCCATACATATATGATGCCCAAACGAGCTGGCTGCAATTTAGACCGCCCCAATCATTTCGATTTGTACCGGCAAGCCAATTCACTGTATGAATATGCATACCCATACGATTTCTGTAAATCAGAAACTACTGAAGTATATTCATCAGGAATACCTGCACTTGCATACGCTGTGCATGGCATCAGCAATACGGCGAATGATGCAACTAATAATAACGTAACCATCCTCATGGTACGCCTATATACATCTGTTACATTTCAACTCCCTTGTCAAAACGTTAAGCGTAATCAGCATTGATTACGCTATTAGTATAACTCTTCTCAACAAGCAAGAACAAAAGGAGATACCCGTTTCTCATGATTTAAGTGCTCTCGTAACTATGATGGAAATTTAGGAACTGATGACGAGGAAACGCTAATTCGAACGGTTTAAGGTTGCTAAAGTGCATATACACAGCTAATCGCTCACTTAACAGGAGAACAAAACGTATTTTCAGCAAAAGCAACTAGATGAGATAGGGAGCGCAGAGGTGATTGTGATGCTTTTTACCATACCGCTGTTGTGCCTTTTACCGCATCAAACCTAAGAATAAAAGGTCAGCAATATATTATCGAACATATTAACGAGCGAAGATTGCCACGTGCATATAACCTGTGTAAATCATTGTCATTGTCAAGTATTCACGTAACTTCGTTCAACGCCTCAACGTTTCACTATTTCGCTACCTCGTTATTCTCAGATAATCTTATCTGAAAGCTTACGACTTATTCACGCTGTTAGCTGTTAAAACCGACCGCAAAATTTGTGATGGCATAGCCAGCACGTACTAATCCACGACCCCATGCGCCAGGAATAGTCATAAATCGGGCAGAAATTTCTTGCGCACGCAGATCCTTGTATAGCTCTTCGCTGCGTTCGCGCAAATTATTCCACAGCTCATCTTTTTGCTGCCAACGTTTCGGATCCTTCGAAAGAGTAAGGAAAACACTGGTCACCATAAACTGCGATCCTAAATAATGCAGCATATAGCGATACAATCCATCAGATACTTCACCGGATGCTGGCATGGCATCAACCATTATTTTATTGACTTTTATCAGCTGGTCAACGCGCTGAATCATAATATCTTTCTGTACGCTCTGGCCTTCTCGTCCAATAAAATAGCGATACAAATCAATATTCAAATAAGTCAAAGATTTGACCCATGGTAATGGCTGGAAAGAGAAAATAAAGTCTACATAGAAGGTGTGCTCAGGAAGTTTCATGCCGCTTTGACGCAGAACTTCTACACGGAAAGTCAGTGTATGCATCAGTAAGTACTGCTGAATGCGACATGGATTCATATCGTCCCATGTAAGACGCGTATTTGCTTCAAAAATATTTTTGTAACGGATAGTGCGAGTGTGGCGCTTAGCTATGTTCTCATAAGTGTAGTTGCTCACCACTAAATCTACTGGCTGAGAAGTCATAGCTTGAGAGCGCAGGAAAGTAATATAGGTGACGTATGCGGCGCTATCAATCCAATCATCAGCATCCACAATTTTTACGTACTGTCCTGTTGCGGCGGCAATACCAGCATTGCACGCTCCCCCATGTCCAGCATTTTCTTGGTGAATAACGCGCACAACATCTGGGTAACGCTCAGCAAAAGTATCAGCAAGAACTGCAGTACCATCACGAGAGCCATCATCAACAATGATGATTTCCACATCGGAGGTATCTGCTGTATCGAGCAGAGAGTTGACACAACGCGCTAAATAATCTTCTACGTTGTAGGAGGGAACCACAAAGGAAATAGTCTTATTAGCCATATACTTTTCTACTCTCATATGAAATCTGCCTGGCACATTGACCAGACAGATTTCATCATATCAAACAGCCATTAAAAGCTGCACCTATCAGCAAGCGCTCTCTTACTTCTGCTTATTTTTTGGCATAATCCAGAACTTGAGCAGTGGATAAGAAATAATAACTGCCAGTAAGGTGTTGAATACCGCAGTAAGAGTACTTGCGAATGCGCCCCAACCAATGCTATTGCTCCATGCAGTAATGTAACTTGGTGCAAAACCGGAAACAATAATCAGAATAATGGCAAGAATCACATACTTCCATGCCGCATCTTTGAAGTTTGAATCAGACTTAAAGACCCACTTCATTTGAACAAAGAAGTTGACTGTCTGTGCCACAATTTCAGCAATAATGGTAGCTAAGAACATTCCAATACCACCTGCTTTTACATCATAGCTGTAGAAAAGGAAGTGGAATGGTGCAGTCAAACCCATTGCAGTTACAAAAAGCGGAGTCAAAATCCACAGCATAAGGAAGCGGCTAGCTGTAGAAATATTAGATAAGATATTGAAGAGGATGAACTCCCACAAGTCTGGGTGCTCTTTAATCCACTTCTTAAAACCGCTCATATTACTCATGAGAAATCTCCTTTAATGTCTTCTTATTGGCGCTGGAATTGCGGAAATACTCAGCTATTGTGTGGTGTAGTCCTCGCCAGAAATGCTTATTTGCAATGTCTACAATGCCGTCCACCATCTCTGGAGATACAGCACCGGCAGTCATCTTTGCCATAGCACGAGGAGGCATGTTGAGCACAAACAGTGTGTTCAAATCTGGTGAACCAGTGCGAGCCATAGCTTTTTCGCTTTGCTTGTTCAGATAGTTCACAATAAAGCGCGCAATTGCCGAACGAGACGAGCTCCATGAAGAAATCGCATCATTAACGCCAAATACACCGCGTGGATCATACAAATCAGGCTTGCCGCCATACAGTGCTTCAAATTCAGCATCAGTAATGTTCTTCACGTCACCGTCCCAGTAATGTCCTAAAGCCTCATTGCGTGGCTGAGGTTCCATAGTGCCTTGAATAACATGGGTTGCCGTCAATGGCGTGTTATTCACATTGTTACCCACAAACAGTTCCCACGCGCCTGCTTCAACCTGCCATGAATTGGATGCCACATCAAAATGACGATACGTATATTCATCAAAATCAATGCGCACCTGCTTTGACTCGTGAGCAGCCAACTCTACGCGCTGGAATCCTTTCAATTCACGAGCTGGACGGAGCACGCCAGAGTGTGCCGGATGCACATACAGCTGAGCCACATCAGAGCCAGCAATATCAGAGGTATTGGTGACTGTAAAAGTAACTCCCGAATCATCTACGGTTAACGCAGAGTATTCAAAGGTGGAATAGCTTAGGCCGAAACCAAATGGATAACGCACAGGAATATTTCGTGTGCTGTAGTAACGGTATCCTACAAATGGTCCTTCACGGTAGACGGAATCGCGCTGCTCCACAGGGAAGTTATCTGAATTAGGCACATCTTCGTAACGTAGCGGCCACGATTCAGCTAAATGACCAGATGGATTCACATCGCCGGTGAGCACATCTACTGTAGCCAAAGCGCCTGCTTGGCCAGATAAGCCGACATACAAAATCGCGTCTACATCCTCAGCAAAATCTACTTCTACAGCAGAACCTGCTACCAACACGACCACAATAGTCTTGCCAGTATCCACTAATTCAGACAACATATCGAGCTGAACTTGTGGAATTTTCATGTGAGAACGATCCAAACCTTCAGATTCTGAACGCTCATCTAAGCCGATGCATGCCACCACTACATCAGGATTCGTTGTATTAACTGTATTTACAGCTTCAGCAATTAATTCAGGATGAGCGGCTCCCTGACGGTCATAACCTTGAGCATAACCGAGAACATTCATGCCCTCATGAGCTTTCAAGCTATCGAGCAGATTATCCACGCGGTACGCATTGACTTTTGAAGAGCCAGAACCCTGATATCGTGCAGTTGCAGCCATATCACCCACGACCACAATCTGACTTCCCTGAGCTAATGGCAATGCATGATTCTCATTACGCAGCAAAACCGCTGTTTTTTGAGCAATACGACGAGCAATTTCATGGTTTCTGCGCTTGTCTTCGTCGGTAAGGAATCCATCGCCGGATGGATGTGTATTGCGTGTGCGTTCCACAGTATTAAGCACGTCTTGAGCAGACGCATTTAACTCTGCTTCGGTAAGACGACCATCGTGCACACCTTGAACAATTTGACGAGCAGAAGCCAAACCAGCAGCAGGCATTTCCAAAGCGCCACCAACGCGAGCAGACTCAACAATATCGTTGGATCCGCCCCAATCAGAAATAACAAGACCGTCAAAGCCCCATTCATTCTTCAAAATATCGGTGAGCAAATGCTCATTTTCGTGAGCATATACGCCATTAACCATATTGTAGGAGGACATAATCGTCCATGGCTTTGCTTCTTTAATTGCAATTTCAAAAGCAGTCAAATAATACTCACGCAGTGTACGTT
Source organism: Alloscardovia omnicolens (assembly GCA_040702985.1). Classification (GTDB taxonomy): domain Bacteria; phylum Actinomycetota; class Actinomycetes; order Actinomycetales; family Bifidobacteriaceae; genus Alloscardovia; species Alloscardovia omnicolens_A. The sequence goes on from CP159991.1 coordinate 141,345, forward strand.
CATCCACAATAGAGTTAGATGCTTGACGCCTGAGTTCCTGAGAATTCACAGCAAAATGCTTAGGGCACGCACCCACGCCATTAGATTGAATTCCCTCAATAAAACCTGCTGCTAAGCGGCCAGCAAGCTGAGGATCTTCAGAATAGTATTCAAAATTTCGGCCGCATAATGGGTTTCGCTTCATGTTAATGCCCGGACCAAGCAAAACTTGCACACCTAAATCACGTGCTTCTTGACCCAAGGCTTCGCCCATAATACGGGCTTCCTGAGGATCCCAAGAATTAGCAACTGTGCCTGCTGTTGGGAAGCAGGTTGCTGGCTTAGATTCGCCCAAACCTAAATGATCTCCCGATCCAGTTTGACGACGCACACCATTAGGACCATCACTCATAATAAATGATGGCACGTTGCGATGCTTGAGTTCGCGACTCTCCCATTCAGATTGACCAGAAAGCAAGGACGCTTTTTCCATAAGCGTCAAATCCTGTGCATTCACCATGTTAATTCCTTCGCGATGCAAGCTTCCTTGCATACATCTCTCTGTCTGCTTTAACGTTGTCTATTCTACTGTTTCACGCTTTTCATCTGATAGCGCTTGGCACGAAAGGTAGATTTTAGAACGTGAATTGTATGAATTTATATATAACTGCTTTATATGACCGTGTGACTGCGAGTTGATGAGCTTGTTATCTGAGCTATCTCAAAAAGAAGGAGGCTCGCCCTCTCTGTCATGCTTGGTTGCATGCTCTGAGAAGACGAGCCTAAAACTAGCTCTTATAATCTTCGCTCTATAAGAGTTTCAGATTACTCAGCAACTACTTCTGCTTCCTCAGAACCAGATGCTTCTTGAGCAGCAGCCTTCTGTGCTTTTTCAGCACTCAAGCGCTTCATGAAGCGGCGGATAGATACCCATGCTGCCCACAGGAGCAGGAGAGATACAACAGCCACAACTGCGTAGTAAATCCACTGCCACAAAGCGATTTCAGTCTTTGGAGCACCCTTTTCATATACATAGGTGTTCACAGCAGTATAGAGAATACCGTGAGCAGCTTCACGCATATGAGCCACAGTGTTTGCAGACTTGTCAGTAATTTCGTTTGTGGTTGGAACGGTAGCAAGCATTGCGTTACCACCGTTGTAGATGGATTGAGTACCTTCCATGTAGCCATAGCCACCGAAGTAATCAGTCAGTACGAAGCCACGGAAGCCCCACTCATCACGCAAAACCTTGTTGAGCAAGGAATCATTTGCGCCAGCCCACTTATTACCAACAAAGTTGAAAGCAGACATAACAGCAGTTGCCTTGCCGTCCTTTACGGTCATTTCGAATGGCTTGAGGTAGATTTCACGAATAGCCTGCTCAGTGCTCCATGTGTGCAACATGGACAAGCGGTGATCTTCCTGATCATTCAAAGCAAAGTGCTTCATGAATACATAGAGACCAGCATCCTGAACGGACTTAGTTTCCAGAGATGCCATGTAACCAGAAAGAACTGGATCTTCAGAGAAGTACTCGAAGTTACGGCCTGCATATGGGCTGCGGTGAATATTCATAGCTGGAGCATACCAACCAGTAACCTTCAAATCCTTACCCATCTGAGCAATTGCCTTACCGAATTCAGTAGCCAATTCCTTATTCCAGGTAGAAGCCACAGTGGTGCTGGAAGGCAAACCGATAGAACCCTGCTTGGTGAAGTTGTTGTTCAATGCAGCAGGACCGTCCACATCAGACTGGCGAACCTTGCCAATAGATGGGATTGCAGCATTGTTGTAACCAGCAAAAGCAATCAACTGTGCCATATCTTCGTAGGTAAGCTCATCAAGAAGCTTATCCCACATCTTATCGTCATACTCCTTGCCATAAAGCTGGTAGAGCTGAACACCGTTCTTCTGACCAGTCTTAGGCATTTCAACGTTGCCTTCTTCTTTCTTAGCCTTTTCGAGCCATTCCTTCACGTTAGAAGAGTTGACGAAGACCTTCTGATAGCTTTCAGGAAGTTCAAGATTAGTTGGAGCTGCGGTAGCTTCTGCCAAGTTAGCGAACTTACCTGCACGAGACAAGTAGGTTACGCTGCCGTCACCATCTGCATCAGCGAACTGATTCTTAGCAACAGTCTTATCACCGTTATGAGTGTTTGAACCATCATACTTAATGGTGGAAGCTACATTCACAGTCTTAGTGTCGAGCTTGGTGTGGGAATCTGCATTCACAGAAACCTCATAGTTGCCAGCTTCGAGAACATAAGCACCGTCGCCAGACATATCATAAGAAGCCATATCGGAGTCCTTGAAGGAAACCTTTACGGTCTCAGACTGACCAGGCTCAATAATCTGTGTCTTTGCAAACTGTACGAGGTTAGCTGCTGCCTTTTCAATACCGCCATCGGTGTATGGAGGATTGTAGAAGACTTCAACTGCAGTCTTTCCAGCAACACTACCGGTATTAGTAACGGTTACGTCGAAGCTCACCTGACCATCAGCGTAGGTAACATCGCCCATCTTCTGATCGAAAGTGGTGTAAGACAAGCCATAACCGAATGGATACTGTACTGCTTCGTCATAGTTAATAACACCTTCAGCAGCTGCAGTTTCGAAGAACTTGTAGCCCACATAAATGCCTTCTACATAGTTCACGAACGCAGGAGTAAACTTACCGAAGAAGCCTGCATCAGTAGCATACTTGCTCATATTGGTGTAATCCCAGTGACCAATATTGTTGTACCAAGGAGCCTTAGAGAAGTCCTTCAAGAAAGTGTCAGAAGTCTTACCGGATGGGTTGACCTTACCGGACAAAATAGAACCCAAGGATGCAAAACCTGTCTGACCTGCTGGTGGGCACCACAAAACGGACTTAATCTGAGAATAATCATTGACCCAGCTCAAGTTCATTGCATTAGCACCGTTATAAACAACAGTCACATCATCAAAGTTTTCAGTAACGAGCTTGACGAGGTCCTGCTCAGTCTTAGAAAGGCTTAAATAACCCTGACCGGACTCAAAGTCTGCATACTTACCGTTATTAACGTATTCATGAGCTTCTTCGCCGCCAAAAGCCTGAACCTTGGACTTGTAACCAGCATCATGAACATCCAACTTTGTCATATCAGATGGCAAATCAGCACCTTCACCACCGGAGCGACCGATAACCACAATAGCTTTATCGGAGAACTGCTTTGCCTGGGAGATGTCAGCATCGGTATAAGAATCAGCTGTAGGCTCTGGAAGAGTCCAATCCTGGCTGACCATACCCACAATAGGGCGATCTGCACGATATTCTGTGTACTTCTGGGTCAGCTTTTCGTTGGTCTTAAATCCAGCTTCCTGAAGACCTTGGATTAAGGACGTGGTTGCGTACTTATCGTTCATAGAACCAGAACCAGTACCACCATAAATTGGATTAGAAGAAGCCCAACCGAAAACATTAACAGCAGAATTTGCCTTTAATGGCAAGCTAGAATCATTATTTTCGAGAAGAGTAATACCCTCATTTTGGATTTCAGTTGCAAGCTTTTCAGCCTCAGCCTTACTTGCACTGCTCAACGTACCAGAACCAGACATGAGGTTCAAGGTCGTATTCAGTGGTCCGAACAGCATCATTGATACTGCTACCAGAATGGCTACAACAGCTGCAATCCAGCTCCATGAGTGGATGAGCTTGCGCCAACCCTGGGACTTGAGCCACAATTTATTCACTGCAATTGTCAGAACAATAGCAGCACACAAGGCAACACCAATGATGATCAGCTGCGACTCCAAAGACTTGAGTAACGCAATGACATCATCCATATTTACGCCAAGCATCTTTGCCCCTTTCCATTTATTCTTTCTCTACCACACAACTCTGATGTGGATGTCTGTTTGAATAAACGCTTTTGTTCATTTAAACAGAATTTAACTTTGATTATAAGTCAGGATTTGTGAAGTAAAAGGGGCAGTGAAACGTTATTGCATAAATGGTTCACTTTATTTCACGACACGCCGAGTTGTGGGCGGATACTCATATGCAAGTATTCATTGCGTGACACTGCGACATTATGAGCTTGTCTGTTATGCAGTTAGTTTATTGACGTTCAATATTTTCATGGATGAATACGTTGAGTAGTCTGGGAGTATAGCATTTTGTGGCGTGAAAAGTGATTCATTATAGTGAATCACTCCGCAGGGCCGTTTTCATAGGGATTTTAGGGTGATTTTCGGCCCTAAGAAGTGATTGATAGTAGTGAATCACTTTTCAGGGCTTTTTTGAAGCCAAAAATCGACCAAAATATGGCGTGAAAAGTGATTCATCATAGCGAATCACTCCGCAGGGCCGTTTTCATACAGATTTTAAGCTCATTTGAGGCCCTGAAAAGTGATTAATAAGAGCGAATCACTTCTCAGGACGCTTTCAAAGAATCCCCCACAAAAACCCAAGCTCCGACAATCATCACAGACTGCCGGAGCTTGAATTTGTTAATGGAGAGAGTTGAAGGGAGAGGTGTTAATTAGCCCTTCTTGCGCTTAGACATCAAATCGACTGCCACTGCGCCCAAGAGCACGAGACCCTTGATAGTCTTCACGATTGCGGTATCCACACCCATAATGGACAGACCCTGGTTAATAACACCCATAACGAATGCACCAACCACAGCGCCAGGAATGGTACCAATACCACCAGTTACAGCAGTTCCACCGATGAAGCAAGCTGCAATAGCATCCATTTCGAATTCCATACCAGCCTGAGCGGTTGCAGATGCCAAACGGGAAAGCATGCACACTGCAGCTACTGCGGAGAGGAAGCCCATATGAATGTAGAGGAAGAAATCAACCTTGCGATCATCAATACCGGAAAGGCGAGCAGCCTTACGGTTACCACCAACTGCGTAAACGTGACGACCAAATACTGTACGGGTCAAGATGAAGTTGTAGACCACAACGAGCACACCCACGATAATGAGCATGTATGGAATACCACCGTTTTCACCGCTACCGGAGAGAGAAAGCAGGTAGGTGACGAAACCAATAACGAGTGCTGCCACAACAATCTTGATCCAGGTCATGCTCATTGGCTCTGGCTCAAGTCCAGAAGCTGCAATCTTTGCACGGCTGCGGAACTGCAGGAATACGAAGAGAGCGAAAACGAGAGCGCCTACAACCAAAGTCAGAGTAGACATATCGCCAACGAAACCGAGGAAGTTTGGAACATAGTTGCTTGCAATGCCACGGAAGTCGCGGGAGGTAATTGGCACAGATTCACCAACAATAACTGTTGCCAAACCACGGAAAATCAACATACCAGCCAGAGTGGTAATGAAGCCTGGAATACGCACATAAGCTACCCAGAAACCGTTCCACACACCAATAACCAAGCCGAGAATAATGCTAATAAGAATAGCAAGTACCCAGTTGACATTGTAATGTTCCATCAGCAGTGCACACACACCACCAATAAATGCAACTAACGAACCAACAGACAAATCAATATGGGTAGCAATAATAACCATCACCATACCAATTGCCAAGATAATCACGTATGCATTCTGCTGCAGCAGAGAAACAAAGCTGTTAGGCTTAAGCAAAACGCCACCAGTAAGAATCTGGAATGCTACAACAATAACAATGAGAGCGCCTACAATACCGTATTGACGCAAATTGCCCATAATAGTGGACACAAGTGTATTATCACTTGCCTTCTTTTCTGCCTTTTGAGCGACAGTTCCTGTAGAAGTTGCCATCTTAAATCTCTTCCTTTTCCTTTGTCATGCAGCGCATGAGATATTCCTGAGTAAATCCTTCTTTGGATACGTCAGCGGTAATAACACCTTGATTAACTGTGTAAATACGATCGCAAATACCGATAAGTTCAGGAAGTTCGGAGGAAATAACAATCACTGCCTTTCCTGCATCTGCCATACGATCAATAATTTCGTAAATTTCGTATTTAGCACCAACATCGATACCTCGGGTTGGTTCATCAAGAATGAGGATATCTGGATCAGAAATAACCCATTTTGCAAGCACTACCTTCTGCTGATTACCACCAGAAAGAGTTCCTACATTCACATCAATATTGTGGCACTTAATGTTGAAGTTCTTGCGATATTCTTCCACTGCCTTGCGTTCAGTACTGTCATTCATAACGCCATTCTTACTCATCTTAGTAAGAGAGGCTAAGGAAGAGTTTTCGCGAATATTCTGGAGCAGATTCAAACCGTATGATTTACGGTCTTCTGTAGCGTATGCCATTCCAGCATTAATTGCTTGCTGTACGTTCTTAATATTCTGCTTTTTACCGTGAATATACAAGTCACCGGAAATATCGGAACCATAGGAACGACCGAACAGGCTCATAGCCATTTCTGTACGACCTGCACCCATCAGACCAGCAAAACCAACGATTTCACCAGCGCGCACATGGAAGTTAGCATTATCTACGATCACACGGTTGCTATCCAGAGGTGAATGCACAGTCCAATTTTCTACGCGCATAACCTCATCGCCAAGTTTGGCTTCATGAACAGGATAGAGATTTGTTAAAGGACGACCCACCATTTTGCGAATCAGCTCATCTTGATCCAATGGCTGCTCTTCATCAATAAACATGGTGCCCACAGTCGAGCCATCTCGAATAATCGTAATATTATCTGCAATATCAGCAATTTCGTTGAGCTTGTGCGAAATAATAATACTGGTTACACCGTGATTATCACGCAAATCACGAATAAGTCCCAACAAATGAGCGGAATCTTCATCATTCAACGCTGCTGTTGGCTCATCAAGAATCAGAAGTTTTACATCTTTTGTGAGGGCTTTAGCAATTTCAACCAACTGCTGCTTACCCACACCAATATCCATAATCTTGGTATCTGGATTTTCAGGCAAACCAACGCGGTCAAGCAGCTGCTGTGCCTTCGCACGAGTCTTTTCCCAATCTACTACACCATGAGATTGAGCTTCATTGCCCATAAAAATATTTTCAGCAATAGACAAGAATGGAATTAACGCAAGTTCCTGGTGAATAATAACGATACCGTCAGATTCCGAATCCTTAATATTCTTGTATTTGCACACCTTACCTTCAAATTCAATATCACCGCTGTATGTACCGTAAGGATACACACCTGATAACACATTCATCAGTGTGGACTTACCTGCACCATTTTCACCACAAATAGCGTGAATTTCACCGCGATCAACGCTTAAATTCACATTGGTAAGAGCCTTCACTGAACCGAAGGTCTTGGTGATATCGCGCATTCGCAGAATAACCTCTGCTTCAGCCATAATCACTCCTTTAACAAAATGGGCTGTACGGTGGCTTAGAAATTGTGTGCACTGTGCTGTGCATTCCAACCGCACAGCCCGATATTTTCTTATAGCTCTGACTTATCTGACTTACTTTGTCAGCTTGTCAAAACGATCTTGGCTGATATATCCAGCCTTTACCAGCTCATCCAGGTTGTCCTTTGTAATGGATACTGGGTCAAGCAGCTTAGACTTAACATCAATGACGCCGTTATTGAAGGAACCGTTCAATCCAGATACATCCTTGCCCTCTGCAATTTCCACAACCATGTCGTAGACTGCATCAGCAAGCTTGTTAACATCCTTGAATACTGTTTGGCCCTGCAAGCCCTTAGCAATATTTGCTACTGCAATTTCCATAGCATCCTGACCAGTCATAACAGGCCATGTATCTGTGCCTGGCTTCATATCTGGACGCTTGGTTTCAATAGCGTTGATAACACCCTGGGTAATGCCATCGTATGGAGACAATACTGCATCCAGCTTCTCACCGTGAGCATAGGTGGAATCAAGAATAGATTCCATATCGGTTTGTGCTTGAGCAGTCTTCCATGACTGAACAGAAATCTTCTGCCATGTGTCATCTACAGTGCTCTGAGCATTAATACCACCACCGTGATTAGAAGGAGATACAAGCACACCCTTTTCAAAGTATGGCTTCAGAAGATCCCAAGCACCCTTGAAGAAGTACTTTGCATTGTTATCATCCGGAGAACCGGTAAAGAGTTCAATATTGAATGGACCGGTTGCTCCTTCTTCGAGCTTAAGCTGCTTAATAATGTACTGAGCTTCTAGCACACCAACCTGCTCAAGCTGGAAGGTTGCGTAGTAGTCTACAGCCTTAGTATTCATAATCAAACGATCGTATGCAATAACCTTAGCGCCTGCATCATGTGCCTTTTCCACTGCAGGACCCACAGCAGTACCATCCTTAGATGCTACTACCACGATCTTTGCATCGTTATTCACCATGTTTTCAATATCAGCGTTCTGCTGAGCTGGCTTATCATCTGCGAACGAAAGGATAACCTTATAACCTGCCTTTTCGAGCTTTGCCTTGAGGTTATTTCCATCCTTATTCCAACGTTCCTCAGACTTTGTTGGCATAGAAATACCAATTGTTGCACCCTTTTCAACTTTTCCAGATGCACCATCGGAGCCCCCACGTGAGCTTGAGCAAGCACCCAAACCAACCATCATTGCTGCTGCAGCAAAGAGAGCTACCAGTTTCTTACCTGATTTCATTTCCTTCTCCTTCGTAGGAATGAAAGATATTTTGATGAATAGATTCACCCTTGATATCTATCTGCACATTCGAGTGTAATTTATTAAGTTTAAGAAATCAATTCAACACGCTGTTTTTTATGTTTTTGTGTTTTTTTGTTAAATACAAGATTTATTTCTCAGAGAAATCATTGAAAAACATGGGCTTATAATTTGAATATCTTTGTTTTTGTGTATTACTCTTAAAGTCATGGCATCGCATATATCCGGATCTCAAACATCGTTACGAGAAGCAAATAAGGCGCTTCTTCGCGATGCAATTACTAAATATGGTGCTATGACTCAGGTTGAGTTAGCAGAAAATACCGGTTTATCCACAGCAACTGTGTCTATTTTGGTACGTCATCTTGTAGAAGAAGGTCTTTTTACAACTACAGATACTGTACGCAGTGGAAGACGAGCAACCTTAGTATCTATTGCACGTAAAATGGGTATCGGTGTGGGTATTGCTATTGAAAGGCATAATCTTTCTATTTGTATAACAGATTTTTCTCAAACTGTTTTAGCTTCGCATAGCATGCCTTTAGCTTTTGGACATAAACCCGATTCCACACTTATTAAAGCATCACGTCTTATTTATGAAACCATTCAATCTATTGGAGCATCGAATGATGAAATTGTAGCTATTATGGTAGCCGTTGCTTCACCGATTGATTGGAAGCATCAACAAATTGGAGTGCGCGGAATTTTGCCTGATTGGGATGATACTGATGTAGTAGCGCATTTTACTCAATCTTTCCACTGCCCTGTTTTTATTGATAATGATGCCAATACTGCCGCTATTGCAGAAGCAAAGCAGGGAGTTGGTGTAGATATTTCAAACTTCCTCTATGTTCATGCTGGCGATGGCGTGGGAGCTTCACTCTTTATTAATAACGATATTTACCGCGGATCTATCGGTCTAGCTGGTGAAATTGGTCATGTACAAGTTGACCCGTTTGGAGATATTTGTATCTGCGGAAACCGTGGCTGCTTAGATACAGTGGTCAGCGAGCAGCGGTTAACATCTGTTTTGAATTTCACTCATGGCTCGTTAACTCTTGATGATCTTATTCAGGGGGCACTTAAGGGCGATGCTGGATGCCGCCGCGTCATTTCTGATGCAGCAGTACGTATTGGAACAGTTGTTGCTCAAACCTGCATTTCTATGGATCCTGAATGCATTATTATGGGCGGAAGCTTAACGAAAGCTGGAGAAGTCTTCTTAGAACCTTTACAGCAATCTATTCAGCGACTTCTCTTTCCAGATGCTGTGGAACCTATTCACATTATTCCATCGAATAATCCTGAAAATAATATTGTATTAGGAGCTGCTTTAGCTAGTCTCGAGCTTGCCCACACACGCCAGCTCGGTGATAATTAGGATCTTTCAAGGAACAATACATCTGATGATATACTTAATTTTTATTGAATACACGTTGAGGACATAGGTGACTTCACACAATGACTGCAATTGACCACACACCATTGCTTGAGTTGAGTCATATCACTCTCAGTTTCGATTACATAGAAACTCTCTACGACGTTAATCTTACGATGAAATCCCACGAAGTTGTGGCCGTTGTAGGAGATAACGGCGCAGGTAAATCAACACTGCTCAAAACTATTGCAGGTTTGTATTCTCCAGATTCGGGCAGCATTCGTATTCGTGGCGAAGAAGTATCGTTATCCAACGTTAGAGTAGCTAATGACTTAGGTATTGCATCTATTTTTCAAGATATCAATATGTGTATGAATCTTGATGTGGCAGCAAATATTTTCCTAGGACAAGAACTTTCCACACAACTAGGTCAGCGCGATGAAGAAAAAATGCATATTCAAGCTCGGCATATTCTCTCGCAATTATCTTCACCGCTGAGCGCTTCACGGTCATTAGAAGGATTATCTACAGGAGAAAAACAAACTGTAGCCATTGCTCGCGCTATGCTTAATGACCCTGAAATTGTGCTTATGGATGAGCCAACAGCATCTCTGTCTGTTATTCAAACGGCTCAAGTTTTATCGTATATTAAAGATTTACGTGCTCGAGGTAAGGCAATTCTGCTTGTCTGCCACAATTTACCTGATGTTTTTGCTGTGGCTGATCGTATTGCAGTAATGCGTCACGGTAAGCTCGTCGCTATTCACAATACAACAGAAACATCATATGAGCAGATTATTGCAGAAATTTCTGGAGCACGCACTGTCAATGAGGAATTTATAAATACCGATGCAATAGCAGAACCTCATAAACTTATTGACCGATACAATTAAATGGCTTTAGCCTAAACAAAAGGATGAATATGACCTTAGCATTTATTATTGGCAGCGGCGTTCTAGGTATGATTTTAGGTTTGCTTTTTGGAGCATTTCCTTTGCGCACCACAGATATGACACGTAAGCAGGAAAGTTATGGCTCTGCTTTAGGTGTGGTGTGTTTGGGGTTAGTTCTTGTTCTTATTTTTCTTAATCAAAATGCAGCGTCATGGGTATTTATTGGCACAGTTATTCTGGGCTTTGCTCTAGCTAAGATTCCACCAATTCATGCATGGTTTGTTTCTCATTTTAAGATCTTTAAGCCTAAGAAACCACAGAAAAAGAAGAAGTAAAAACTACAATAAAAGACTTTTACTCGTCCTCGTCGATGTCTTCATCATCAGCAGGACGAGTTTTTTTATACAAAGTCCAGCCTTGATAGCCTGTGTATGCAATAACAAGAGAAAGGCAAGCAATAAAAACCCAACTTGCCCAATGCATAATGCTGCCATCTTGAATATAACTGTAAATGCTCTGAATAAGCCATGCTATGCAAGCAATGCTGGTCAATAAGTATAAACGCGACTGTGCTGTTTCATTCATGATTCACAAGTGTAGCAGTAACAGTTGAGGCTCATACACGTGTGTGTACGAGCCTCAATAATGCAAGTGTTGACTTAGTATTTAGTCATCTCCCAAAGTGACGTGAATACCGCCAACCAGGGAGCTAACAATGTTATACAAGAATGCTCCAATTGCAGCAAGAACTGTTCCGACTACGATTTCAAATACGCTGATAATAGTGAAAACAGATAGCACACGGCTCAAGCTAATAAAGCTTGCAAGATCGAATCCCTTAGAATTCAAACCTGCGCTTGACACAATAGAAGTCAGGGAATCAAAAATACCCACAGCCTGCAACACATAGTACAAGAACACTACTGCAATAATCTGAATCAGTGCAACAGCAATCAAGAGCATGAAAGATACCTTGGTCACCGACCATGGATCAATCTGTGTTAAACTCAGCTTCATACGACGAGCACGAGGAACAGATTTTTTCTGCTCCTCAGCTCTCATAACATGTGTTGACTCATGAGTGGTTGGTTCGCTGGATGCTACACGCGCTTCAGCCACTGGAGCAGTTGCCTCTTGAGACGCTTCCTCTTGTGGAGCTGGAGTTACCGCTTCCTGTGCATCTAATACTTCGGTTTCATCACTCATGCGATTCCCCTTTTTTTCTTCGGTTATCAGCTACAGGCATCTTACGATACCTTCTGAATACATACTGTTTTTAGCTTAACAAATGTACTATCTATTCCGTAGCTTGATGTGTTTCTATTACTGCCTCTTCACGAGTTGAATCTTGTGCTGTTTCAGTCGCTTCATTCTCATCATCTGATTCTTTTTCAGCATTGCGAGCAATAGAAACAATTTCATCATTCTTATCTGGCTTAGCCAGTGTGACGCCTTGAGTAGTACGACCAGTGCGCTTAATTTCACTGACATCAGAACGAATAACCTTACCAGACTTCATAATCGCCATGATTTGGTCATCTTCTTCTACTACAACAGCACCGACGAGCAGACCACGTCCTTCAACTAAATTAATAGCCTTTACACCGTAGCCATTTCGACCTTGCAAGCGATATTCAGACAATGCTGTGCGCTTTGCAAAACCTTCGCTTGTTACCACAAGCAAATCGGAATCAGTATCAGCTGGAACTACAGCCATACTCAGCAAAAAGTCGTCGCCTTCAGCACCCTTAAACTTCATAGCCTGCACACCAGCAGTTTGACGTCCCATTGGACGCAAAGTTTCGTCATCAGCAGCAAACTTCACAGACATTCCGGCATGAGAAACCACAATAATGTCATCATTGCTGTTGCACAAAGCAGCGCCAATCAACTCATCATGGGCTGGAATTGTATTGCCTTCGTCATCGGTCAGTTCAACGCCTTCACGTTCCATCAAACGCACAGCAATCAAACCGCCTTGACGAGTGGAATCATATTCAGGAAGACGGGTCTTCTTAATTTTTCCGCTCTTGGTTGCCAAAACCAGATATTCAGCAGCATCGTAGTCTTTAATAGACAGAATTTGCTGAATTTTCTCCTGAGGTCCTAGCTGCAAAAGGTTAGCTACATGCTGCCCCTTCGAATCACGAGAACCTTCTGGGAGTTCATAACCCTTGAGGCGATAAACACGGCCTTCATTAGTAAAGAAGAGCAGCCAGTTATGTGTTGAGGTTGAGAAGAAATGATCAACAACATCATCTTCGCGTAGCTTAGCGCCCTTAATTCCCTTGCCGCCGCGGTGCTGTGAACGATATTCATCAGCCTTTGTGCGCTTAATGTAGCCAGAGTGGGTAACGGTTACGACCACATTTTCTTCAGCAATAAGATCTTCTACATTCATTTCACCAGAGAATGGCAAAATCTTTGTACGACGCTCATCAGCATACTTTTCAATGATTTCGTCCATTTCATCGCCCACAATCTTTCTACGACGATCTGGGCTAGAAAGAATATCATTGTAATCAGCAATGCGGCGCATTAACTCTTCGTGTTCGTCCAGAATCTTCTGACGTTCCAAAGCTGCCAGACGACGAAGCTGCATAGCCAAAATAGCGTCAGCCTGAACCTGATCCACAGCAAGCAAATCCATCAAACCAGTACGTGCTTGATCTACATCAGGAGAGCGGCGAATTAAGGCGATTACTTCTTCGATCATATCCAGAGCCTTTAAGTAGCCCTGCAAAATATGATCGCGATCTTCTGCTTCACGCTTCAAATACTCAGTTCGACGGTAAATAACATCAAGCTGATGATTAATCCAGTGACGAATAAAAGCATCTAAGCTCAAGGTGCGTGGCACGCCATCAACCAGAGCTAACATATTTGCGCCAAAAGTCTGCTGCAATTGCGTGTGCTTGTAAAGGTTATTGAGCACAACCTTTGGCACAGCATCGCGCTTGAGCACCAGAACCAAACGCTGACCGGTACGACCAGAAGTTTCATCGCGCATATCAGCAATGCCTTGAATCTTACCGTCGCGCACGCCTTCACGAATTGAGGATGCTAAACGATCAGGATTAACCTGATATGGCAACTCAGTCACAACTAAGCATAAGCGTCCCTTAATTTCTTCGGTATTAACCACAGCGCGCATAGTAATAAGGCCACGACCTGTACGGTACGCCTGTTCAATACCTTTATGACCTAAAATAGTAGCGCCTGTAGGGAAGTCTGGTCCCTTAATAATAGAAATCAGATTATTAAGCAGCTCTTCTTTAGAAGCATCAGGATGTTCCAAAGCCCAATGCACACCTTGAGCAACTTCACGCATATTGTGCGGTGGAATATTTGTAGCCATACCCACTGCAATACCGGATGATCCGTTCACAAGCAGGTTAGGGAAGCGGCTTGGAAGAACTGTTGGTTCTTGAGTTTTACCATCATAGTTAGGAATAAAATCAACAGTTTTCTTATCAATATCGCGCACGAGTTCCATAGCTAAAGGAGCCATACGGCACTCTGTATAACGCATTGCTGCTGCTGGATCATCACCAGGAGAACCAAAGTTTCCCTGACCATCTACGAGCAAATATCGCATGGACCAGCTCTGAGCCATACGCACCAAAGTATCGTAAATTGCTGAATCACCGTGAGGATGATATTTACCCATCACATCGCCAACAACACGGGAACATTTATTGTAGCCGCGATCTGGACGATAGCCGCCGTCATACATTGCATACACCACACGGCGATGTACTGGCTTCATACCATCACGCACATCTGGAAGAGCGCGCTCTACAATAACGGAAAGAGCGTAAGCCAAATAGGATTCACGCATTTCCTTTTGCAAATCAGTTTTTTGAATGCGATGACCTGCCATCAAACCAAAATCTTCAGTATTGCCATCTGACTGAGTCTGAAGATCCTGCGCCTCTTGATTGTCATTCTCTGGCGTTAATTCGTCTGCCATTTTTTACCCTTTATAAAAACTTTATTCGCTAATATTGTGCTCACAGTGCCTGTTTAAGCATCAATAAAGCGAGCATCACGAGCATTACGCTGAATAAACAGTCGACGTGGTTCCACATCTTCACCCATCAGCATAGAGAAGGTTTCATCAGCCTGTGCAGCATCTTCAATATGAATTTGCTTCAAAATACGGTGATCAGGATCCATAGTAGTTTCCCACAACTCTTGGTAGGACATTTCACCCAGACCCTTGTAGCGCTGAATTCCTTCGCCCTTAGGAAGTTGGCGTCCTGCTGCTTTACCCTCTGCTAAAGCGCGATCGCGTTCCTCATCGGTGTACACAAAGTCATGATTGCCCTTAGTCCACTTCAAACGGTACAGAGGTGGCATAGCCACATACACATAGCCAGCATTAATCAATGGACGCATATAACGGAACATCAAGGTGAGGTTCAGCGTAGCAATATGAGCACCATCCACATCAGCATCAGCCATAATAATAATCTTGTGGTAGCGCACTTTATCAATATCGAATTCTTCACCATAACCACCGCCAATAGCAGTGATGAGGGATTCAATCGTATCGGACTTCATCATACGGTCTAAGCTGGCACGCTCAGTATTCAAAATCTTACCGCGCAATGGCAAAATAGCCTGGGTAATAGGATTACGTCCTTGAATTGCGGAACCGCCTGCAGAATCACCCTCTACAATAAAGAGTTCGCAATCAGCAGGATTATTGGACTGGCAGTCCTTCAACTTGTCAGGCATGCCTGCAGACTCAAAAATGGACTTACGGCGTGTATTTTCGCGCGCTTTCTTAGCAGCAAAACGAGCGCGGGCAGCTTCCTGAGCTTTCTGCACAATGCGTTTTGCCTCGTTTGGATGTTCTCCTAACCAGTCACCGAGTTTTTCAGTAACCACGCGCTGCACGAAAGTTTTAGCTTCAGAATTACCCAGCTTGGTCTTTGTCTGACCTTCAAACTGAGGCACAGTCAACTTCACGGAAATAACGGCGGTCAGACCTTCACGCACATCATCACCGGTGAGGTTCTCGTCTTTATCTTTGAGGAAACCTTTTTCGCGAGCATAACGATTAATCAGACCAGTTAATGCAGCACGGAAACCTTCTTCATGCGTACCACCTTCGGTTGTGGTAATCGTATTAGCAAAGGAATGAATAGATTCAGAATATGCACGAGTCCATTGCAAAGCTAGTTCAGCAGAAATACCCATCTGCAGATCTTCAGCTTCAAAGTCAATAACTTCGTCTTCAACAGGAGTGGTTTTCTTTGCCTTAACCAAGTATTCTACGTAATCTTTAATTCCGTTAGGATACTTGTAGGTCACGCTACGATGCTGTGGCTCATCACTGGTGTTTTCATCAGCAATCTCATCGCCAGCTTCATCAATGGTACGTTCGTCAGTTAAAGAAATCTGCAATCCCTTATTTAAGAACGCCATCTGTTGGAAGCGCGCACGCAATGTTTCGAAATCATATTCTGTGACTTCAAAAATAGCTGGATCTGCCCAGAAAGTAACTGATGTACCAGTTTCTTCATTTTCTTCGAGGGCACGACCTCGAATAAGTGGCGTAACAGAATGTTGGTTTTCAAAATTCTGATTCCAGTAATAACCCTGACGGCGCACTTCTACATTAATGCGGGTAGACAAAGCATTTACAACGGAAATACCCACACCATGCAAACCACCGGAAACAGCATAACCGCCGCCACCGAATTTACCGCCAGCGTGGAGCTTTGTAAGCACAACTTCCACACCGGACTTGCCTTCGCCTGGCACTTCATCCACTGGAATACCGCGACCATTATCTACAACGCGAATACCATTATCCGGCAAAATTGTTACTTCAATATGTGAAGCGAATCCTGCCAATGCTTCGTCAACAGAATTATCAACAATTTCATAAACCAGATGATGAAGACCACGAGGGCCAGTGGAACCAATGTACATACCTGGACGCACTCGAACTGCTTCCAGACCTTCCAAAACACGCAAATCACTTGCATCGTAATGTTCAGGGGACATTGTGTCATCAAGTTGAACGGAATTTTCTGTTTCGTCCGCCACTGACGTTCCTTCCCAAATCATAAAAATAACCTCGCACTTTTTTGTGACGTCCGAGGTCTCTTTTTGCTCCTACCCACGTTAAAAACCACATAAAAGGCTCTTCTACGTGTTTTTACTTATTATGAATAGGGTACCAAAATATGCCGACACATAAGGCGTAAAGCGCTTTAATAGCTTTTACGTCTATATGAGTTATTTTTAATATCTTTTGCGACGATATGGCTCTGGCTGAGGACCAATAAAACGAATATCAGTAATTTCTAATGAATCAATATGCTGTTTAATTTTTTCTAAAATATCGTCTTTCATATAACCCAACTGAGTGGCCCATGCAGGCGAGCTGACAAAAACAGTTAATTCTCCAGCTTTTAACCTGCCCACACGGCAGTTTTGAGCAATGGCATCGCCCACAATAGACGGCCAATCATCGTACAGACGTGCCACCGCCATATGGTTTTTCCAGCTTGGATTATTTGTTAATGTAGCTAAAACTGTTCCAAAATTCACCCAGTCGCGACCTTTTTGACCAAAACTTTCAGCGGCTAATTGATTGGATTCATCAAAACTGCGCGACTGCACGAATTGATACGCATATGGTTCAAAAATCTGCGCTGCCACAGCCGAACAATCCACCGTAAAATCTTCAGCAAGAGGTTTACGCATCTTGATCAGCACTTTCTATATGCTTCATGAATTCTTCTACCGATGGAACATCCTGGAGTGCATCACTATATTTGCGTAAAGCTTCAACATCAACAAAATGCACACGATCAGACATTGTGGCATCAAAAAATTCTTCAGGAACATCATTTTTTGCAGCAACAGTAATAAATACTTGTGGCAGATTAGCTGCAAACTCAATGATGTGGGCTCGACGCGAATTATCAAGCTGGGCAAAAACATCATCCAAAATCAGCAGGGGAGATGTTGATTTGTGTGCAGATAATGCTTCGCACAGCGCCATTTTCACAGCCAAAGCTAAGCTCCACATTTCCCCGTTGGATGCATAATCCTTCGCATCCATGCCATTGAGAGTAAAAGATATATCATCGCGATGAGGTCCAATAAGATTACGTGATTGTGCTACTTCACCTTCAAATAAGCGCTGATAATGATTAATAATATTCTCGTATGCTATCTGCTCATTCTCCTTATGTTCTAAGACTTCTGCGTATGAAGGCTCGTAGATGATCTGTGCGCTATGCTGTTCTCCCGCCACACGCTGATATATCTGAGAAAAATAGGGAGCTAAGGTGTTTATGACCTGGCTGCGAGCTTGAGTAATCTGAATTCCTAAGCGTACTAAGTGATCTGTCCAAATTTCCAAGCTCGTAAAAATCTGACTGAAATCAACAGGAGATCCTTGTGAGCTCACGCTACTTCGCAGTTGAGCAACATTTTTGAGCAAAGCTACACGCTGTTTAGCAATGTGGTTATATTGCTGAAGAATGTCATAGTATCCTGGCACCAGAAAAACTGCTGCGCTGTCCACAAATTGACGTCGCACGCTCGGCTCAGAAGAAATAAGTTTCTGATCTTCAGGTGCAAAAGTAACGCTAGGAATATCACCAATAATATCGCGCACATATTGCGATTTTCCGCCATTAACTCGCGCACGATGTCCTCCACGAGAAGACAGCGTAAGAGCATATTGAGATTCTGTGTGATTATCCAGTTCCACGTTGGCGCGGATATGTGCAGAGGATTGCGCTGCTTGAATGAGTGGCTTAGCAGTATGAGTACGATGACTCATACCTGTGGAGAGAAATTCCACAGCCTCCACGATATTGGTTTTACCAATACCATTATTGCCATAAAAAATCGTAATCCCAGGAGCAAGGTCTACAACACAATGCTCCCAGGAACGAAAATGATCTAAAGCAAGTTTAGAAATATACATGTATAGCTGTAAGAGAAGTTTTAATCAATAAAACGCATTGGAACGAGCAAGTAACGGTAATCCAAGGATTCATCGCCGTCAATATCTTGCTGACCATTAAATTCAACAGCTCGAGCAGCATTGACCATTTTCATACGAACATATGGTTCGTCAATTGCATTCAAGCCTTCCTTCAAATAGGACGGATTAAAGGCAACTGTAATTGCTTCACCATCAAGCTGTGCATCTAAGACTTCATGAGCCTGAGACTCATCAGCAGATCCAGCAGACAGCTGTACCTCTTTATTGCTAAAGACCATACGAATTGGAGCATTCTTTTCAGCCACCAAAGCCACACGTGTAATAGCGCTAATCAGGTCATTGCGATTAATAACAGCGTGAATTGGATATTCATCCACAAACAGGCGGTCAACAGCAGGGAATTCACCATCAATAAGCTGCGCTGTGGATTGACGACCAGCATTAGAGAAGCTGAGCAATGTTGTTTTTTCTTCGTCGTAGCCAATAACCACATTGCTTGAGGTATCAATGCTGCGGGAAATATCTTTGACCACGTTTCCATCAATCAAAATTGTTCCTGAAAAATCAGGGTTAGATGGAGTCCAGGTGAAGCTGGTGCGAGCCAGGCGGAAACGATCCGTAGAGGTCATAACGACTTTTTCGCCATCAATATTGATGCGAATACCCTTAAGAACAACGCGGTTTTCTTCACGAGCCACAGCCACAGCTGTTTTAGAAATAGCATGAGAGAAGGTATCTGCATCTACCTGACCCAAATCTGAAGGAATTTCAGGCAATTGAGGATAATCATCCTCAGGCATCAGTTGCAAGGAGAACTTAGATTTTCCGCCAGCAATAGACAAACGTGAGTTTTTTGTTTCCAAAGAAATAGTTCCTTGAGGCAATGCTTTAGCAATATCTGCGAGCAATTTACCTAAAACAACAACAGTTCCTTCTTCATCTACGGATGCCTCAACATGATCGCGAGCTGATTTTTCGTAATCAAAAGTTGACAATGACAAAGTTCCATCGTGGGCATCCAGCTTAATGCCGGATAAAATTGGCACAGCTGGACGAGAAGGAAGAATACGTGTTGCCCAAGCGACAGCATCAGCAAAAGCTGCAGAATCTACTTCAATTTTCATAACTTGCTCCTACGTTCAAAATCTAAAACCCTATTGTACAGATATTTCGCTGGCGAAGTGAGCATTATTTTTTCTAGCTGAGCTTATTACTACGACGATATAAGAAAGATATAGATAGTAGTAATAATAAGGGCTGTGGATACTGTGGAAAACTGCTGCGAGCATTGAAATAGCTAGGGCTGTGAGAAAAAGTAGGATGTGGACAACATGAGAAACGAATGTGGATAAGTAGGGTAGTTATCCACATGGTTCTGATAGTCAAAAAATTATCCACATTTCAAGGTTGCTTATAAACGGCTTATTCACGGCTTATCCACCCGTTTTTGCGCATAATGTGGATAATATTGTGGATAACTTTTTATAATATTTCTTTTTCTTTCGGCGTGGCGAAACAGTAAAATCGTTCTGTCAGATCGATTTATAGAGATACATGGTGAGAATACTATTTTTTGACGATGATTTATTCATGCATAAAATGCGGAAAATATAGCACCTAAAAAGCATAGCAAAAAAATGGTGAAAATATAACAGAACGCAAACACGCAGCCTATAAAAAGTATGAAAGACGTGAAAAGTCAGATACCAACAAAATTAGTCAGCAAAACTTCTATTTTGCTTGAGCTGCGTTGTTAAATCAGTAACAGCAGTATAAGTTTCTGGCTGCTCTTGCATTTCAGAAGAAATTTTACGGCAGGCGTGCATAACGGTTGAATGATCACG
Organism: Alloscardovia omnicolens; assembly: GCA_040702985.1. GTDB lineage: Bacteria > Actinomycetota > Actinomycetes > Actinomycetales > Bifidobacteriaceae > Alloscardovia > Alloscardovia omnicolens_A. Next base: position 161,994 of record CP159991.1, read on the forward strand.
ACCGCCAAAAGTAGCACCAATATCTACCAATGACATAGAGGTGAGTTCGCGTGATAAATACATAGCAACCTGACGAGCAGCAGCCACATTTTTTGTGCGTGAAGAACCCACAATATCCTCAAATGTGAGCTTATAATACTGTGCCACAAAACTGATAATATTTGTTGGAGTAATTTCAACAGTTGAATTCGTGAAATCTTTGAGAGTCTGTTCAGCCAAGCTCTTGGTAATAACTTGATTACTTAAGCTCGCCATAGCAGAAATACGAGTTAAAGCACCCTCGAGCACGCGCACATTCTCGGTGACTTTTTCAGCAATCAAATTCAGCACATCCATAGGAATATCAATATGCTGAGCTTTTGCTTTCATACGCAAAATAGCCACGCGCAATTCATGCGATGGAGGATCAATACTTACTGGTAAGCCTTGACTGAAGCGAGAAATCAAACGATCAGGCAAACCCTTGAGATTTTTTGGCGGCACATCGGAGGCCAAAACAATCTGTTTTCCTTGTTCATACAACTCGTTAAAAGTATTAAAGAAGGCTTCTACTGTGGTGTCACGTCCCGCAATGAACTGCACATCATCAACGAGCAAAATATCAACGCCACGATAGCGACGATTAAACTCCACCATTTCTGCGCGACGGCTGCTGGCATTATTACCCAAAGCAATAACCAATTCATTGGTAAATTCCTCGGAATTAGTGTATCGCACCTTCAAACGCGGATTGATCAGCAGAGCTTGATTGCCGATGGCATTAAGAAGATGAGTTTTTCCTAAACCAGATCCGCCATAAATAAAGAGAGGGTTGTATTCCATGCCTGGACGTTCAGCGGTGGCAAAAGCAATACTTTTAGCGAACTGATTGGATTCTCCTGGCACGAAGTTATCAAAAATAGCGTTTTTATTTAAATGAGTGACTTCATCACGCGTATGTACAGGAGTATCGAGCATTCCACCAGAAACAATATCTGGCTGCACGGCTGGAGGAACTGGTGAAGGCTGTGAATTCAGTGATGCTGTCGATACTGGTGAAGGTGCAACAGAAGAATTGTGACGTGAAGACGGCTGCGCAGATACTGAAGAAACGTGATCAGTAGAGTTTGAAGTCGAATGAGATGCAGCAGGAGAAGCTGCGGAATTCTGAATTTGTGCAGGCTGAACAGAGGGAGTTGATGGGGTAGATGGGCCAGTGAATTGCAGAGGATTAGATGCTTCATTCTGTTCTAAGATCTGAGGATCAATTTGAACAACATAAGTCATCGGTTGACCAGTAACTTGAGAAAAAATACTGGTCAGAGCTGAATGGAGCTTCTTTTCTACTACTGTTCGCGTAGATTCACTCGATACTGTCAGCACAATCATGGTACCGAATATATTTGTGGCGCGAATATCGTTAAGACAAGCCATTTCACGCAAAGTTAATTCAAGAGGCTGATCCAGCAAAAGTTGGTATGACTGATTCCATACATCAGCTGCATCCATCATTTCTGCCATATCGCCTCCTTCGCAAGAACATATTTATGTATATGAGCACACGTTTTACTTCAGTTTTTATTCCAGTTCTACTGGCAGTGGTTTTGCTGTACTCACAATGCACTGTATATACGTATTCCATAACGCATATAAGGCACAACTGTACAGTGCAACCATGCCCAATCATTTATACACCGTGTTGATAAAGTTATCCACAGCCAAGCGTGTTGAAAATACACAAATGTGAATAACATGGGTGTAATTTGTGAATAAGTGGATAAAGTTATCCACACACTTATCCGCTTATTCACAAGGAATTGTGTGGATAACTACACGCGTGTTATTTAAATTGTGGATTGTGAAGAGTGGTTTTCCACAGTGTGGATAAGGTGTGGGTAACTTGTGGACGTGGCGTGGATAACACTTAAAAGCTTGCTAGAACTTGCCTCAGTACATGGTTTCGAGTAAGGTTGTAGAGATTGACTTAAAAGGAAAGCCGTGATGGACACGGCAAAAAATGGGAGCGTTAAATTATGAAGCGTACATTCCAGCCAAACAACCGTCGTCGTCATATGAAGCACGGTTTCCGTTTGCGCATGCGTACCCGTGCGGGTCGCGCTGTTATTAATCGTCGTCGTGCAAAGGGTCGTAAGTCCCTTTCTGCATAAGCGTTCGCGCATACTCAGCGCCTGACAGTGGAGCGGTTAAAAAGTCATCAGGACTTTACTGCTGTATTAAGGAAGCGTCATAAAGTTTCCGATAAAGATATAGTCGTCCATTTTGTTGTTACTTCTGTACCTGACAGTAATCATCAAGTGGACGACTTAGTCAGTTCTATGGCAAAAATTCGCTTAGGACTTGCAGTAACAAAGTCGGTAGGAAATGCGGTTAAACGGAATACGGTTAAGCGCCGTTTTCGCGTACTTGCGCAACGCTATGAACAGCTTCTTCCGAACGGATATAGTCTCGATATAGTCATGCGAGCAAAACCTGGTTGCTATTGTGTAGCTTTTGAAGAGCTGGATCGCCAAGTACATACAGTGTTTACTAAGATTGCAGACAGAATAACTTCCGCGCAGCAGTAGTGCCGCAGTATTAAAGGATGACGTGTGACCTTAGCGAGCAGAACTTTACTGAAAATGATTCAGTGGTATCGGTTCACTATTTCTGCACGTACCTTGCCAACCTGCAAATATTATCCGAGCTGCTCTCTGTATGCGATGACTGCTATTGAACGTTTTGGTGCTTTTCGTGGAGGACTTCTCACTATTTTGCGATTATTGCGGTGCAGACCGTGGTCTAGTGGAGGAATCGACGATGTACCTCAGAAGTTTTCTATTTTTTACAGATTTTCGTGGTCTTCAGCGCATGAAGAGCCGAGCCTAGAACCGATTTACCATCCTTACGAAGGGGAAAATAAGTAGAATGAATCTCGATCAAGGTTTTTTGGGGCATATTTATAAACTTTTGTACCCTTTGGAATGGTTAATGACTCAGGTCATGGTCTTCTTCCATAAGATCTTTGTCATGTTGGGTATGCAAGATGGATCCGGTTTTGCGTGGGTTCTGTCCATTGTATTTTTGACCATTACAGTGCGATTGATCATTTTGCCATTCTTCGTCAAGCAGATGGCATCTATGGGTCGTATGCAGGCATTGCAGCCACAGCTCAAGAAAATTCAAAATAAGTACAAAGGCAAGACAGATGCTGCATCTCGTGAGGCAATGAGCCGCGAAATGCAAAAGCTGTATAAAGATAATGATGCTAATCCAATGGGATCCTGTGTTCCAGCATTAATTCAGGGTCCAGTCTTTATGGCGCTGTTCTATATCTTGACTGCAATTTCTCTTATTGCAGATGGTTCTAAGGCTGCTTTGGGTGGATTTACTCAAGATGTTGCTCGCCACATTATGGATACAGAACTTTTTGGCACTAAAATTTCTCATAACTTTACGAATGCAGCCGGAAACGGGAAAATTGTTATCGGTCTTTTCGTGGCATATATGTGTATCACCATGTTCTTGTCTCAGTACTATAGCTTGCGCCGTAATATGCCAAAAGAATCTATTGGAACCCAGCAGTACAATACACAGCGCATGATGGCATTTATTTTCCCAGTGATGTATATCTTCTCTGGTATTGCTTTCCCATTTGCAGTGCTTATCTACTGGGCAACAAATAACACATGGACACTTGTTCAGATGATTTTCCAGATTGAAAACTTCCCAACCCCAGGTTCTGCTGCTTATGACACTAAGCAGAAGCGCGATCGTCAGCATGAAGAAAAGCGTCGTGAACGTCTTGGTCTTCCAAGTGTTGAAGAAGAAGAGCTGCAAAAAGCTAAGGAAGCTCAAGAAGAGCTCAAAAAGAAGGGTGGAAATCAACGCTATCAGCCTTCTCGTAAAAAGAATAAAAAATAATGTTTCACGTGAAACATTGCACGAGGAAAAATACTCAGAGGGCGTTAAACTGAAAATAATGTAAGGAGCATTATGGATCAGAATACTGAAGTGAACCTCGATCAGCTCAATGATGAAGCTGATATTGCGGCTGACTATCTTGAAGGACTTCTTGATATTGCTGATTATGAAGGCGATATTGAGTTAGGTATTCGTCAAGGTCGTCCCGTTGTACAAATTGTGGCTGATGACGATACTGATATTCGCCATCTTATTGGGCGCGATGGTCAGGTTGTGAATGCGTTGCAGCATTTAACACGTTTGGCAGTACAGCAGTCAACAGGTGAGCGTTCTCGCATTATTGTGGACGTAGATGGTTACTTGAAGCGTAAGCGCGATAAGTTAGTTTCTGCAGCTTTGGATGCTGTGCAGGATGTTTTGAAAACTGGCGAACCTGTTGATTTACGCCCTATGAATTCTTATGAGCGCAAAATTGTGCATGATATTGTGCGCGATGAGGGTCTTAAATCTCGTTCACATGGTGTGGAACCAAAGCGCTTTGTTACGGTATATCAAAAGCATGATGCTGAGGTGGTTGATACTCAGGATGATTTTGATGACGATGTAGATGGTGTAGAAGAATATAATGACTGATCTACTCAGCTCTTCACCTCTTCCACAGCAGGTTCTTGGGGATGCCTATGATAAGCTCGCTCTTTTTCATGACAAGCTTGAAAAAGAGGGGGAACCTCGTGGCATAATTGGCCCACGTGATGTGAACATTATTTGGGAGCGTCATATTCTTAACTGTGCTGCTCTTGTTCCGTTTTTACGTGCAGAGATGCAGAACATGGGCGGTGCGGTTAATCCACCGATAATTGGCGATATTGGTAGTGGTGGAGGATTTCCTGGTATTATTTTGGCAGCCTGCATGAGTGATATCCCTGTATATTTAGTAGAGCCGATGGAACGCCGCGTAGAATGGCTTCATGAAGTTGTATCCCAACTGGAGCTTAGCAATGCAACGGTAGTTCGCGCGCGCGCTCAAGAAGTGATTCCCGGACAAGTGATATCCGAGATTCGTCATCTTCTGCCTAAAAACTTCCGTGGATTTGATGTGGCGACTTGTCGAGCTGTGGCCCCTATGACGAAATTAACAGGAATGATGTTCCCTCTGCTCAAGTCGGGTGGAAAGCTCATAACGCTAAAGGGTAAGAGCGTTGAAGCCGAGCTAGAGAAAGCTGCTAAAGAAATGAAGAAGTATGGAGCAGTTTCTCCCCATGTGTATGACGCTCCAGTAGCAGAAGGCTTAGAATCTACACGAGTATTAGTGGTTAAGAAGAAATAATCGGAGGTAATAATGAGTAATGTTTCACGTGAAACATTCCACAATGACGATTCTCAATTTGAGCCTGCTTCCGATGTTATCCAGCGTATTTTTAAAGATTCGTCTGCTTCTGAAGTTGGTTCTTCAATTGCAGACGAGCAAAAACGCTTAGATAACCTATCCTCTCAAAAATTTGAAAAGCCTGAATCAACGCGTTTTATTGCTGTAGCAAATCAAAAGGGTGGTGTAGGAAAAACAACATCATCAGTTAATCTGGCTGCAGCCTTTGCTGAAGCTGGTCTGAACGTTCTTGTTTTAGATATGGATCCTCAGGGTAATGCGTCCACAGCGCTTGGTGCTGCACATGAGTCAGGAACTGTATCGCTGTATGACGTTATTGAAGGGCGTGCTCAGATTTCTGAAGCTCTACAAGTCTGCCCTGATTTTGATAATCTTCATGTTGTTCCTTCAACTATTGATTTATCTGGTGCGGAACTGGAAATTGCGAATTTCGAGAATCGCGTGTATTTGTTGCGTGATCAGCTGCGCTCCTTTATGCAGTCGAGTGACACGCAGTATGATTACGTGATTATCGATTGCCCTCCAAGCTTAGGCTTGTTAGTTTTAAATTCTTTATGTGCAGTGCACGAAGTTATTATTCCTATTCAGGCTGAGTATTACGCTCTGGAAGGTTTAGGGCAATTATTGCGCACAATCCAACTTGTGCAGAAGAATATGAACCGTGAACTGGTTATTTCTGCAATTTTGATAACGATGTATGACAAGCGCACACTGCTCAGTCAAGAAGTTTATGAAGAGGTGGGTGCTCATTACGGTAATTTCTTACTGAAAACTACTATTCCTCGAGCTGTACGTATTTCTGAAGCGCCAAGTTTTGCTCAATCAGTTATTGCTTATGATCCTCGTGGTGCGGGTGCTATTGCATACCGAGAAGCAGCTTTAGAAATTAATCGCAAAAGCTCTCATATTTTTTCCTCATTACAGCGCGTAAAGAAGGAGTCGTAAGATGGCAGCTGGACGTTCTCGACTTGGTAAAGGTCTCGGAGCTCTTTTTCCAACTATTGAAGAAGAATCCGAAGAATCGAATGTTTCACGTGAAACATCGCACACTTCTCAGCGCACACAGCCAGGGGTACAGGTGAAAAAGAATTCCTCCAAAAAACGTCGTGCAGTCATGCCTGGAATTGATATGCCTTCTTCCGTTGAGGCAGAGGAAGAGCGTCCCAACATTCCTTCATTGAAAGATTCAATTCCTCACTATGAATCCACAGCTGCTTTAGATGCGCTGCTTTCTTCGACTGAGGGTGGATCAGTGGTGTCTGGTCTACGCCGTGTTGATGGTGCATATTTAACAGAAGTGAAGCTGGACGATATTGTGGCAAATGAACATCAGCCACGCCAAATTTTTGACGAAGATGAGCTGATTGAACTGTCACATTCTATTCAGGAAGTTGGAGTTCTCCAGCCAATTGTGGTGCGAGAAGTGGATCCAGCCACACATGATGGTCATCATTTTGAGTTGATTATGGGCGAGCGTAGAACTCGTGCTAGTCGTCTGGCTCAGATGGAGAAAATTCCAGCTATTGTGAAAACAACAGCAGATGACGCCATGCTGCGTGACGCATTACTGGAAAATTTGCATCGTGTAGCGCTTAATCCTTTGGAAGAAGCTGCGGCTTATCAGCAAATGCTTAAAGAGTTTGGTTTAACGCAAGAAAAACTGGCTCAAAGTATTTCTAAATCTCGTCCTCAAATTACAAATACATTGAGATTGTTACAGTTGCCGGCAGCAGTTCAGAAGAAAGTTGCAGCTGGAGTATTATCTGCTGGCCATGCGCGTGCTTTATTATCCTTGAACTCTGCTGAGGATATGGAGAAATTAGCAAATCGCATTATTGCTGAAGGATTATCTGTGCGTGCGACTGAAGAGCTTGTTACTCTTATGACCGCAGGTGAGTCCCAGACAGCAAAGAAGCGTGTAGCTCGTTCTAATCCATGGGATAATCCTGAATTAGTGCAGCGTTTGGAGAATCGTTTTGATACGCGCGTTGCTATCAAGGGTTCTGCTAAGCGCGGGCGCATTGAGATTACTTTTACTTCTCAAGAAGATTTAGATCGCATTATTGCAGTGCTTTCTGAAGAGCATCAACAATCAGGCGATGGATGGATGTAAATAAATACCCAGTTCATGTGAACTGGGTATTTATTTTAGTGAGACATGAGATAGGATTGAGCATCCAATGCTGCTTGACATCCTGATCCAGCAGCCACAATAGCTTGGCGATACACCTTATCCACAGCATCTCCAGCTGCAAAAACTCCCGGAACAGATGTTTGAGTTCCTTCACCTGCTGGCACAATATAGCCTTCAGCGTCAAGATCAACCGCATTGGCTAAGAATCCTGATTGAGGGATATGACCAATAGCAATAAAGATGGCGGAAGTATCCAGTGTTGATTCGCTGTTATCCACAGTATTACGCAATCGCAGAGATGTTACTCCCTGATCGGCGGATCCAATAATCTCACTCACTTCAGTATTGGTAATAATAGTGATTTTTTCATTAGAACGTACGCGATCGAGCATGACCTTAGAGGCGCGGAACTCATCACGACGATGAATAAGAGTTACTGATGAACCATAGCGAGATAAGAAATCTGCTTCTTCCATAGCGGAATCACCGCCACCAACCACGACAATAGGCTTGTCCTTAAAGAAGAAACCGTCACAGGTTGCGCAGTAGGATACGCCGCGTCCACTGAATTCTTCTTCGCCTGGCACGCCGAGATGACGATAGCTCGCACCGGTGGCAAGAATAATTGTTTTCGCTTCGTAAGTTTCACCCATATCTGTGGTTACACTTTTAATATCACCACTGAAATCTACAGAAACCACGTCATCATATTCAACTTCAGCACCGAACTTTTCTGCTTGTTCGCGCATATTGTCCATGAGATCAAGTCCCATAATTCCTTCAGGGAATCCAGGGAAGTTTTCCACCTCAGTGGTATTAACAAGTTGGCCGCCTGGTGTAAGAGCACCAGCAATTACGAGTGGTTCATATCCAGCGCGTGCCAGATAGAGGGCAGCAGTATATCCTGCCGGGCCTGATCCAATAATAATGGCGTTACGAACAGTCATAATTCTCCTTATATATGTGCTAGGTATAACACATAAGCGTGAATGATATTTCTTTCTATGGCTTAGAGTGAAACATCAGAATGAGGAACATTACGTTTTTGGCTGATTACAGCATCGAGCATACGTGAATACAGTTCAGATAAATCATATCCAGCAGCAACAGCTTGACGAGGAAGAATAGATACGTCCGTCATGCCTGGAGTAACATTTGCCTCTAAGAATTGAGGAATGCCAGCAGCGTCAACAATAAAATCTACGCGTGTAATGTCTCGCATACCCAAAACTTGGAAAGCGGTTAATGCATCTTCCTTTACGCGGGTTAATACGTCATCATCAATACGAGCAGGAATAATAAATTCGGTTGCTCCTGGAGTGTAGCGTTCCGCATAATCATACACGCCACTTGGAGTGCTAATTTCCATTGGTGGTAAGGCAATAATTTCGTCGCCCGTATCCAAAATAGATACGGATACTTCTGTGCCTTCTACATAACGTTCAATAAGTGCTGTCTGATCGTATGCAAAGCAATCCACAAGAGCTTGAGGTAGCTGAGAAGCATCGCGCACTACCGTGCACCCCAGTGCGCTACCACCCATATGAGGTTTCACAATAAGCGGCATTCCCAAAGAATCAACAATGAGATTAATAATAGACTTTACGCCTAGCTCGCGGAAAATTTCTTGGGGCAGAGTAACGGAATGAGGAGTATTAATACTGCCAATTTTGCGCACAATATTCTTTGCAATAGGCTTATTCCACGCAAGCATTGATGCTTTGGCTCTGGAGCCGAGGTAAGGCAAGTCCAGCATTTCTAAAATATCGCGCAAAGAACCATCTTCTCCGTACGAGCCGTGGAGCAGAGGCCACACGACATCAGGACGGGTAGCTGGATCGAGCAAATAATCAATCAATGTGCCATCAACATCGTGAATATCTACATCCCAGCGGCCAGCATCTTCGAGGAAACCAGCCACACGGTGGCTGGAGCTGAGAGAAATATCGCGCTCATGACTGAGGCCACCACATAAAATAGCTACGCGAGCTGTCATTATTATTTCTCCTTGTCTTAGATTTCTGGCTGAGATGGTGTATGTGTAGATGTATGAGCTGTTCCGAAGAGATTGACGGTTGCTAGCTCATCATCAACAACTGTGGATAGGCGGCGAATACCCTCTGTAATGCGTTCTTCTGTTGGGTAGCAGAAGCTTAAACGCATATGATCAGTTCCTTCGCCTGTATCGTAGAACGCTGTGCCGGAAACGTATGCGACGCGTGCAGTAATAGCGCGAGGCAACATTGATTTAGCATTGAGTCCCTCAGGGATTTTGAGCCAAATATAGAAACCGCCTTTTGGCTTATTCCATGAGCAGTATGGCATATAGGTGCGCAGTGCTGAATCCATAGCTTCACAGCGTGACTTATACATTCCACAATATTCTTGAATTTGTTTTTTCCAATCGAAATTATCCAAATACGTAGAAATTGTCATTTGGCTCATATTGGAAGGGCTCAGAATAGAGGATTCATTAGCTAACACCAGTTTCTGACGAATTCCTGGAGGAGCAATCATCCATGCCACGCGCATACCTGGAGCAATAATTTTGGAAAAGCTGCTTAAATACACAACGTTGTCAGCATCATAGGATCGCAAAGCAGGATATGTTGTGTTATCGAAAGATAACAAGCCGTATGGATTATCTTCTACCACCAAAACATGGTATTTGCGAGCAATTTCTAAGATGCGTGGACGGCGTTCTATACTCATTGTTACGCCAGCAGGGTTATGGAAGTTAGGCACTGTGTAAAGGAATTTAACGCGTTTTCCAAGTGCAAGTGCTTTTTGAATAGCTTCTTCAAATGCTTCAGGAATAAGGCCATTCTCATCCATATGAGCGTTAATTACTTCTGTTTGGAAGCTCTTGAATACGCCGAGAGCGCCCACGTAGTTGGGATCTTCGGCAATAATTACATCGCCAGGATCACACATCAGACGAGTAATGAGATCCAAGCCATTCTGTGAACCATTGGTAATAACCACATCATCGGCTTGAGCGTCAGTAATATTTTCCAAACGCACAATGTCAAGAATGCGTTCACGCAAGTGCGGATCTCCTTGAGCAGAACCGTACTGCCATGCCTTAGTCCCCTGCTCACGCAACATTTTGGCCATAAGCTCAGAGAGCTCATCAAAAGGAAGATACTCCAAATATGGCATACCGCCAGCGAGGGAAACGACCTCTGGACGGCTAGCTACAGCAAAAAGGGCGCGAATTTCTGATGCGCGCATATCTTCGGCGCGAGAAGCATAGGAGCCAAACCATGGGTCATTCTTAATGACATGAGCGGAATTGTGCGTCATAGCAGTCCTTATCAGTCCTTAATAAAATGCGTAGTGAGTGAGCTTGATAATGCGAGGCAAAGTTGTAGCATCGCTTCCATCAACCCATACCACGAGCCTACTAGCAGTAACTGGTTTCTTCAAAATCACAGTTGATACTTGACCATTATCTGCAAAACTAAAATGTGCAACTTCTGTGCCAGAGGTTGGCAAATCCGAACTTGGGTCAGCATAAATATGCACTTGACCTCCGCCAACAGCATTACCCACCTCAATTTTCCAGAAGGTTGAAGGCTGATCGAAGGCGAAGGAATAACCCCAACCACGAACACCGCCAGGACGATTCAGGAAGGTGTATCCACGTGGAGTAATCGGTGTGGTATTGGTTGCACCTACTGGAGTTGGCAAAGCCTTAACCGCTTTATTGGCCGGCAGTTTTTCTGCTTTCAGATTGCTATCTTTAGCCACAACGTTTTTCTTGGATTTCTGATCTACCGCCGACTTTTGAGTCTTCTTAGTTTTGCTCTCAGATTTCTTGGCAGTTTTCTTCTTAGCATCCTCAGAATCCTGTGCAGCTTTTTCCGTTGACTTCTTAGGCTCTGAGGAATTGTTCTCAGAATTATCCTGGCCTGGGAAAGGAACCTTTTCCTGGTCAATGTGAGTCCATGGATCATCAGCATTTTCTGGAGAGAGATTGCCAACGCCTAGAGAATAAAAAGCTCCTATGAGCAAGGCAGCAAGGATAAGAACAATACCTATGAATGCTGCAGCTCGCGATTGTAGAATCTGTTTTACCGACTTCAACCATGCAGCTTCTTGGGAGGATGAGGAGCCAGATAGAGCCGTATTCTCATTTTTTTCATTCTGATGAGCAGATCGAGCTGCAGATTGCGACGTATGAGAATTTGCAGAAGTAGATGTGTGTGGAGCAAACACAGGAGGAACAACTTGTGTGTCCGTAGCAAAATCAGCATCTGACGTATTCAATGTTTCACGTGAAACATTGTCTTGTTTTTGTTGCGTGACAGCTAATCGTATATCTTGAGTCTGTAAACCAGCTGTTTGTGTGTCAGAATCATTAAAGTCATTAAAATCATAAGGATCATAATGATAATCAAGATTATGTTCATCAAGCTCACCGAGAGCATGAAAAAGATCGGTGGAAGCATCTGGCTGAGTTAAATCAACAGATTTACTACCGCCGAAAATAAGTTCCGATGCACTCCATTCAGGGGTTTTCTGGGAATGGTCAATCTCTGTATTTTTTAAGGATGCTGGCAGAGCGGCTATAGCATCAGGGCTCACATGCTTAAACACGGCTTGCGTAATCGATGGGGCAGAAGCCTTATGATCATCGAGATTGATATGGTGTGCAGACTGAGCGCTAAGTTTTTTGAGTGAAGTAAAAGCATCAAGCAAAATGCTCATCTCAAGTAAGGTAACGAGCGGAATAGGTGTGCGACCTTGATCATCTGGTAAACACAGACTTCGTGTGCAAATAAGCATGAGATCGTCCGGCGTATGGGCATCGTGAAGCATCTGGCGTCCGCGAGGAGCTAGTACGGATCGATAAGGGGTGCCGGTGAGCATTTCAAAAGCGAGGGCACCAATCTGATACACCATAACGCTTTCCACGTCATGATTAGTAGACTTAAAACGTGGAGCAGTTGGCGGTAGTAAAGCAGCTGAAATAGGGAAATTAGCTACCAGCACACCATTGTTATCAAGACGCACAGTTAAATCATCAATGCAGTAATGTGCTTGATTATTCGAGTCCAATTCCTGGCAAATAGAAGTTAATTCGCCAATAATCGACCGTATAGCGTCAAAGCTGAGGGGGAAAGCATCAGAATCTGATGCGCAACCGACTAGATAATCGCGTAATGTTATGCCTTGATCTTCGTCAGTAACAATAACACACACTTCTCCATCGCGGTGCAAATGTAAAACTTGCACAAAGTGAGGATCTTGGGATAACGCAAGGGCAGAGGCAGCCGTGTTTACGCGAGAAATAATAGTGGAGTTAGAAACAATAAAGATTTGGCAGGTGCGCTGCAAGGAATTATCGTGCGCACGCCACACAGAAAAACCTGGTTCATCGCGTAAAACCTCAACCAAGCGGAAACGATTTAATAAAATATCGCCTGTAACAAAATTCATTGTGTCTCTCTATAGTGTGTATCCATACCTCTGTGACTATTTTAACGAGGATACTGTGCAAAATGTAGCGAAAAATTAGTGTTTTGTGGAGGTACTGTTAGAGCTTTCCTGTGGAGCAATTGAATTGAGAATTTGAGAGAAGATAGGCAGACGATTCATCTTAAAACGACGAGCAATACCAATAAGAGATTCTGCAAATTCAGTCGTATGTAGAGCCAATAATACAGCTGCATAACTGATTGCTCCAACAAGTGTTGTGATTGCGCACATAAGAACAGCAATAAACCATGCCTTGTGACCGTGAGCGGTGGCTGCTGAGAAATGAAGGAGGCTGCTTAAACCGTGCGATGTAAGCCAACATACACCAAAAGTTATGAGGCTTGCTAGGGCAATTTTAATATGCGTCACAGTGAAAATACCAATATGGAAAGCAGGGCCAAAACGTTTGTAAATCATAACAATCATAACTGGCATACACAGCATATAGCTTATGCTGGCAGAGTAGCCTAGCATGGTTGCTTGATGAGCGGGGGAAACACACAGCCACGTGACAATCTGAATGATGAGCATAAAGCCACTTTGTACGGCTGCAATAATAAACGGACTTTTACCATCTTCAAAAGCATAGAAGGAGCGTTGAGCTAATAAAGCTAGCGAAGAAAAAGGCAGAGAAAGAGTTAATGCAAACATAATAGGGCTAATCAGACTCATTTGATGCCCATCGATAGACGGTAAGAATACCGCTGTGAGAGGCAGAGAGATTGACATCATTACTGCTGTGAAGAAACACATAATTAAACTGCATGAACGCATGGTTTTACTCAAAATGTCTGCAGCAGTTCCAATATGTTGCTCAGAAATATGGTAGGACATTCGAGGAAAAATTGCTGTTGCGAGGGATACAGCAAACAGAGAATACGGCAAAATATAAATGCTCATAGCATTCTGATAAGAACCGTTTCCAGCCACTCCGTACAAGTCTCCCGCAGCTAAAGGGGCACCTGAAGCAATGCGCGTAATGAGAATCGATGTAATTTGAGTCATGATGGTAATGCCCAAGCTCCACATTGCTACACTTCCCATGGAGCGTAATCCAATACCGCGCACACCCCAAGCAAAGCTGAAACGGTATCCGCTGCGAATAAGAGGAATAAAAAGCAAGAGAGCTTGCAGAGCAACACCTGCAGTCCAAGAGCCTGCAGTTAAAGCAATTTTATCCACCGTCCAAAAAGTCAAAGGTTGACGGGCAGCATTACCAAAAAGAATCAAAAAAGTAATAAAACCTGCACAGCTAACAATATTTGCGGCCACAGAGCTCCATGCATACATGGCGAATTTATCTTTTGCTGCGAGAATTTGTCCTAAAACAGTGTATAAACCGTAGAAAAAAATTTGCGGTGTACACCATAGGGTGAAGGCATTAGCAAGAGCACGTTGTGAACCCGTCCATTCTGAACTCAGAAAGATGGATGTAATCAGATGAGTGCTCAGCATAAGTACTGCAGTAATACCCAGTAAAAGGACAATGCTGAGGGTAACAAGTTTATCTAGGCGTTCTTTTGAGTTCTCTGTTTTTAGCGCACGCACGATTTGAGGCACTAAAATGGCATTAAATAAGCCGCCGGAAATAAGCGTGTAAATAATCTGCGGAATGGTTGACCCAGTTTGATATGCGTTTGCAGCAATTCCTGTGGTGCCAATAGCGGCGGCTAGCAGGATAGATCGAATCATGCCGGTAATGCGGGATGCCAGGGTACCGGATGCCATAATCAGAGAATTTTTGCCAACAGAACTCATAGATAATTAGTCCTTTAGTGAAGGGGAAGGGGAAGAGTAAGGGGTTTCATCTGTACGATTGGTATTACTGAGCGCATCCTCACCGGTATCGTCACTGGTATCTTCAGCGGTATTGTTACCGATATTGTCGCCGTCAGCAAGAGCAGCAGTTTGTTTTTTCTTGCCACGTGATAATTGACGTTTCGTGCCGAGAACAGCCAGTATCAAGGATAATCCAAAAATGGCATATCCCGCGCTGTCTAAAATGGTAAAAGCACTTGTGATTTTAAGGGTTTGGCGAGGTCCAATATCCATGCCATCAGGAGTGGTGAGATATACAGAAAAAGTAGTGTTCCATCCCGAAATTGCTCGAATTGGAAGAATAATCTGCTGTTCAGAATGAGCATCAATAATCACATTATTTTTTCCTGAAATTGTTACTTCGGAATTAACTTTTTCTGATGATTTCGTAGCAATATTGAGTTTTAGTGCTACCGGAAGAGTATTTGATACTGTTACAGCAAGATTAGCTGTTTGACTCACCACATGGAGTGATTGTGGTACGGAAATACGTACGCTTTTCATGAGCGCATTGGTTACATTTGATATGGCCGTCAACGCGCTGTTCTTTTGAGCTGACTGTTCATAAGCCGCAATATTTGTGCTCGACAAGGATTGAGCTGCGTACGTATCTGTTAAAGAGCTGAGTGAGTTTCGCCAGCTTGCAAATTCCGTTGCTGACAAGGTGTGGTCACGATTAGCTTTACCGGTTGCTAAATCTTGAGGATTCCGTGACTTCTTATCGGTTGGATTGAGTTGTGCGCTATCCACAACACTGCTAAAAAGTGTATTTAATCGTGTTGAATTGTCATGAAGAGACTGAGTTATGCTACGTAACGATTGAGCAGTTGCATTATTGATAGATGGCACAGACTCTATAAAAGAGTCCACCTCGCTATCGATGTATGCAGATTGCGAATTCATCAGCGCGTTTATATCAGTTAATTGTGCCCACGGTGCAGATTTCAAAGCGCTTACCAGCGAATGAATATATGCTATATGTTCACTGTTAAAATTCTGCGTGGTATCTGCTGCATTAATGAGTACTGTTCGCTCCTCATATGGTGCCTGAGTTTCGTAAAAGGCAGTTTGTGCTATAAAACGATTAATACGACCAGCTGATGTGACTTCTGCATCGGAAGCTTGGGTTGTTGCTTTGCCTTGCGCTAAAGTGCTTAATTCATGCTGAGCAATAAGCACGGTCATTGGCGAGCCATCAATGGTCGTGCGCGCAATGGAATTGTGCACAGCACTGTCCGTGGTTGAATTAAAGCCTTGCGTAGCTAAAACAGTGTTATAACCAAGCTTGTGAGCTGTGTTGAGCGCGTCCTTAGACCACCCACTTAATCCGTCAAGCGCAATTGAAGGTGTGTCTGAGGAGTTCGCAGAATCTTCAGGCGTAGAGGATTTCGAGGATTCTGACGATTTTGAAGAATCAGAAGAATCAGAAGAATCGCCATCCACACGTGAAGACGAGCTAGATGAGTCTGACTGTGTTTGTTTATTGCTTGATGCTTGAGCTAGTTGCGCCGTCGATAAAGAATCCGCAAGCTGAGCGGCGGTTAGAGCTGCAATATCCATACCAGAATTTTGGATAGTAGCTTCTGGATTCAGATGGTACGATGACCGAGCGATACGAGAAAGAGCTGAATCGCTGAGCAGTTGTATCTGTGGATGTTCAGCTTTTAGTCCTGCTAATGACGACAGCATTGTAGACGCGCAGGATGTGCGCGAGGCTATATTTTCATCGCTGAGTTTTGTATTTCCATCTAACAGGGTGGCTATAGATGACTGTGCATCTTCACTGAGTGTAGATGATTGAGAGCAGGTAGCAATATGACCCGTGCTGATAGGAAGAGCAACAACAAATTTGATGGCGGGAAGAGTTTGAGCATAGGTGCCTGCATTAGTTCGTGTAACAAAAGTATGAATAACATCGGATAGTTCAGCATTCGAAGATTCATAATTCACGAGGACTGGTTTTGCTCCCCATGTATTTACAGTGGTCAGGGCTGGATTATTTGCCTCTAATTTCACGCTGACCTGAGTGGATTGACCTGGGTCTAAGGCAGGAACAGTTACTTGTGCTAAGACATGGTTTGTCTGTAGTCGCAGCTCTCCTTGCGCCCATTTATCAAGATGATCACTGCTCAAAAAATCGTAGTGAGGTGCAGTTGAAATCTTTACTGATCCTTCTGGAACATGATTTTGAGAGGTATTTGTTACTGTAAAAGTCGCAGAATAACCAGAATCAGACGTGATGATGCTGGTTGCAGAATCCACGCTGAGTGTGTGCTTATGCTTTTGTGTTGCCCCGTCCTGAGCGGCAAAAGCCGTTTTTATGGACGTTGCAGTAAAAGCAGGACTATTAGACGAGAATGTGTGTGATGCTCCTGCCATGACGCTCAGACTTAGGGTGAGGCTTGTGGCAACAGTTAAACACCGCGTAAAAAATCTAGATATATTCTTATGCGATGCTGGTGTGGAGTGGTTATTATGAGGAGCATTCATATATGTGGTCATATATTAGGATTCTTTCCTATGCTTTTTGGCGTATAGCCACACAATACGGCGTTCATTTGGATAGCTTAGAACGTCAGTTAAATCATCAAATTTTACCCATGTGGCATCTTCGGCTTCATGGTCGGGATCGCCTTCAACAGTGAGATAACCGCCCACCATGCGTAAGGCATAATGATGCACCAGTTTATGGATACGTTGAGAGTCTCCAGTGAACCAGTAATCGATTGTGGCAATAGAATCTGTTACTTCGCCTAAAATACCGGTTTCTTCATGAATTTCTCGCACAGCAGTTTGATCAGGTGTTTCGCCTTTCTCAATATGTCCTTTTGGTAAGCACCATTCGAGGTGACCCGAGCGAGAATGGCGTGCGATAATAGCCACACGGTCATGTTCGTCAAAGACCAAACCGCCAGCTGAATATTCACGCACCACGGGCAAATCACGGTTATCTAGAGAAGCAAAACTTGTGGGCATATCTTCACGACGTTTTGCCATAATGGCAGGCGTAGGAATAGAACGAACTAAATTCAGCTCGTCAGCAGCTTTCCTTGTAAGCTGTTCCACACGTTTTCTCAAAGCATCGTGAATATTTTCAGCATCAGCAGTATTCGCGCTGCTATGACTGTTGGCAGCCATGAGTTGGTCATGCAGTTCAGCAGGATTAGTTGTCTGTGTGGACGTACTGTAGAGAGGAACAATAGAACTGGAGATACTCTTAAAATCTGATGCTGAACCTTGCGTGTCGAGTTCTAAATCGTATTCAACCCGATACTCCTCATCTTCCATAAAATATCCGCTGGAATAGTGAGAAGAGAAAGCAATCTCAATATGTGTGTTAGAGTTTTCGTCTTGTGAGGAAGTCTGAGATTGTGCTGAATTTTGGGCAGACTGAGCTGCAGCGCGAGCACGCTGACGCATTCGATTCACATCTGCCGGAGTAATCATATTTACCAGTTTACTTGCCACCGTGTGCATGATGAGTGACGTTTATGGTTATGGTGCGCTAAAATCGATACGAAGCGCGTGTTTTCGTAGATAAAGAGTTCGCGAAACGCCGAAAATATGTCACTGAGCTAGAAGGGATAGTCGTGGATCTTACTGTTTCACCTATAGCAATAGAATTGGGCGAACTTTTTGAATCGCACGGCTTTGAATTAGCTTTAGTTGGCGACCGGTGCGAGATCTTTTACTCAATAGGCCAGCACATGATTTAGATTTTTGCACGTCGGCTCGTCCCGAGGAATGTGAACCGCTGCTCAAAAAATGGGGAGATGGTTTTTGGGATATGGGTCGCAAGTTCGGCACATTAGGCGCGTTGAAACGTATGCCAGATGGTCGCGAATACTCTGTGGAAGTCACTACATACCGCAGTGATGAATATGAAGTGGATTCACGTAAACCATCCGTGAGTTATGGAAAGACTTTGGAAGGTGATTTGTCTCGTCGTGACTTCACGGTTAATGCGATGGCAATTCGTGTGCCAAGTTTAGAATTTGTTGACCCTTTTGATGGTCGCCGAGATTTAGAGCGTAAAATTTTGCGGACTCCAGTAGAGCCTGAGCAATCTTTTGATGATGATCCTTTGCGTATGATGCGTGCTGTCCGTTTTGTGGCACAGTTGGGTTTCCGTATTGGTTTAGATACGGCTGAAGCCTTGGCAGACATGGCTCCTCGTATTGAGATTGTGTCAGCTGAGCGTGTGCGCGATGAGCTGTGCAAATTGTTACTGTCCGAACATCCTCGTGAGGGCTTAGAGGCATTGGTGGATTCTGGATTAGCAGATTTCGTATTGCCTGAATTGCCTGATTTGGAATTAGAAATTGATGAACATCATCGTCATAAAGACGTCTATGCTCACACTTTGCAAGTTCTTGATCGCGCTATTGCTTTGGAAACAGACGATGACGGTCCAGTGCCTGGTCCGGATTTAACCTTGCGCTTGGCTGCTCTCATGCATGATATTGGAAAACCACGCACCCGTAAATACGAAGCAAACGGCAAGGTCAGCTTCCTCCATCACGATGTGGTGGGTGCAAAAATGACCAAGAAACGTATGCGTGCGCTGCATTTTGACAATCACATGGTTGCAGATGTGAGTGATTTAGTACATATGCATTTACGATTCCATGGCTATGTGGACGAACCGTGGACTGATGCAGCGGTACGGCGCTATGTTAAAGATGCAGGACATTTATATCATCGCTTAAATCGTCTGACGCGAGCTGATGCAACAACTCAGAATAAAGCAAAAGAAAAAATGTTTGCGCGCGCGATGGATGATTTAGAAAATCGCGTTATTGAGCTGAAAAAGAAGGAAGATTTTGAAGCAATCCGTCCGGATCTTAATGGTGACGAGATTATGGATATTCTAGGATTAGCTCCTGGACCTGAGGTGGGTAAAGCATATAAGCATATGCTGGAGTTTCGTTTAGATAGCGGTCCTGTTGACCATGATGAGGCTGTGGCTGAATTGAAGCGCTGGTATGAGCAGAACAGTTAGGTGAACAATAAAAAGTAGGGGTTTTCTTTGTGAAACCCCTACTTTTTATTGCTTTTTATACAGCCTGATGTTCTGGCGCTGCAGGAACATTTTTCAGCTTTGAAACGTCTTCACAATTCGGAAGTGGAGTAATTTTTGATCCAACTTTTGGAGTTTTGTCAGTGTCAATCAAATCATCAAATGAAGAACCGATAATAACATCAATCAGTGCATCTTCGCGGTTATCCATGCGTAAAATTGCATCATTAAACTGCTCGGCAATAGAGTATGCCTGAGTAATGGAATTCTTTCCAAATCGGATTTCTGTGCGTTCAAGAACGCTTGCTGAATCGTAATCACCTACACCTTGCAGATTAAAACCACGATTACGGAGTTCTTCGCCAACAGCAGTACCTAAGCCAGTTTTATTTGTGCCATTCAGTACGCGCACAGTAAGTTCTGACGGATTCATAGTAACTGAATCTTTTACAGGGCAGGCAGTAATAACGCCATAGTTGCTTTCTTTTACAACAGAGGTTTTTTTACTAGGGGAGAAAAGTCCGAAAGCGCCAATAAGAGAAATCAGAAGAGCGATAACGAGAAAACCAATTGTTGCACTCAGAATCATGCGCTGGCGTGCGCGAAGATAGAGTTTACGCTGTTCGCGTTCATTATTAATCGTGCTGTCGGCCATTTTTCCTCCGTCTACTCTTTAGCCATTCTATACGTAGACCGCACCTAAAATGAGTAATACCAGTGGTGAGGTTACGAATGTTTCACGTGAAACATTCGTAACACTGCAGTTTGTGATGTGATATTGCCTGAGCATCTTAACGGTACTCAATCTGCATTGATTTCTTGCTGAGCCTGAGCAAGACGAATGAAGTCGTCAATAGTTAAGGTTTCGCCACGACGTCCTGAATCAATGCCAGCTATGTCAAAAGCTTCACTGGCAACACGTTTTTTGAGTACTGCTCGTAAGGTTTTACGTCGTTGACTGAAAGCCGTATCAATCAGATCAAAAACAGTGGTACGAAGTTCAGGGTCGCGCAGGTTGAGTGGTGTATGGGTGGTGGTGTTAAACCTATGAAATTCAACCAATGCTGAATCAACATGAGGAGCAGGCCAAAAAACATTACGACCAATGACGCCAGCTGGGGTAGCAGTGCCGTACCATGCGAGTTTAACGCTCGGAACGCCATAGACTTTATTGCCCGGCCCCGCGCATAAACGGTCAGCAACTTCTTTTTGAACCATGACAACAAAGGATGCAATATTAGTGAACCGCTCAAGCATGGTCAAAATAATAGGAGTGGCCACATTGTAGGGAAGATTAGCGACCAGAGTTAGCGGCTTCTCGCTTGTAATTCCGATGTTTTCTGGGGTAGCTTTCAGAGCATCCATCTCTACAACACGTAAACGTTCTACAGCATCGGGCATATACTGTGCCACCGTATGAGGCAAGCGCTCGGCTACGGGAGTGTCAATTTCGATAGCAGTAACCTGCGCGCCAGTTTCCAATAATCCTAAAGTCAGAGAGCCTAAACCTGGACCTACTTCAATAACTGTAGAATCAGCAGTTACACCTGCTGTGCGCACAATTTTTCTTACTGTACCCGGGTCGATAACAAAGTTCTGTCCAAATTTTTTTGTGGGGGAAATACCGGCATCGGCTGCAATAGCTCGAATATCGGATGCTCCCAATAATCCATTGTGCGCAGTGGATTCGGCAGTGCTTTCATGTGTCATAGTTTTGATTTTAATACCATCCTGTGCGTCGGCTGTGATCCTGAGCTCCTAATGGGCTACCGTATCGCTTAGCAATATAGTTGAGTCCCCAGTTTATTTGAATTGCAGCGTCGTCACGCCAATTAGCTCCGAAGGTAGCCATTTTGTTTCCTGGTAAAGATTGAGGAATGCCATAAGCTCCAGAAGATCTATTTTCGGCATTCCAGCGCCATCCAGATTCGCGGTTCCATAGCCACACCAGAGCATTCCAGTTATCACCTGTCCATCCGTATTGTGCCGCTGCTGCTTGGGCATAAGTCTGAGCTTGGGCTGGAGTTGGATGCCATAAACCGCTTTGTGCCTGCTGTTGTGCCTGTTGCTGTGCCCGCTGTTGGGCTTGAGCTTCTTGCTGAGCTTTACGCTGTGCTTCTGCTTCCGCTGCCTTACGAGCAGCTTCTGCAGCCGCTTGGCGTGCTGCTTCTTCTTGTTTAGCTTTTTGTTCTGCCTCTTGTTGAGCTTTTTTGCTCGCTTCGTTATCCTGTTTAGATTCTGTATTTGGTTGAGCGGAATTATCGTTCTGAGAATCTTTTGGTGATTCTTCTTGAGGCTTTGGTTCTTCTTCTTCTTTCTTTTTTGTGCCGATGTGAATAATTTCCTCTTGAGGCTCACGCGTTACGACTTCGTTGATAATTTCACTGGATTCAACCTGACCGTCAGCTAAAGTGTTACGCAAATTTTGAGTCTTTGCGCCGTTTACGCCCTGCTGCACAACCTGCTGTGTTCCTTCATACATAGTGTCATCGTTCACAGTACGTGTAGTGAATGGAATTTCAACTTCACGCGTAGAATTTGAGTACGTAATGCGCACAACGCGTAAAATCGTCTTGTTACTACTCTGCTCAACAGAAACACGGTCGTGTTGATCTAAAGAAATACCCTGAGCATCCAAAATAGAAGCGGCTGGAACCTTACCGTCAGGAGCTGTGGTTGTTTTACCATCTGCAATAACTGTGACCGAACCATGAGCATTTATAACCAAGCCGCCCGTTAGCTTGTTGTAGATATTGGAAATAGATACAGTTACTTTTACTGCATTCTCTTCGTTTTGCTTAAAAAGTTTGAGAAGTTCATCTGCACTCTTTGCATAAGTCCAGAAACCGACCGGCTGGCCGTCAATCATAACTGTTACTTCATATGCGCTACGTACCTGCACAGAAGCATTATTGGTTAAACGTTCTCCAGAGCTGGAATGCACGTAATCATGAGTTTTGACATCCACATTTTCTTGTGCGAGCAATCCGTCGACTGTGAGGGCAAGCGTGCGAACGTGTGTGGTTTTGCCGTTAACGCTGAGAGCAACAGATTTGTAAACTCCAATAAAGAAAGATGAAATAGCAAGAATCAGGCAGAGGAAAGCAGTTATAGCAATGCGCCAACGTCTGCGTGTTATAAAATGCTTCGGAGTCCAACGAAGTGCCATTATGCTCCTTGAAGTTTGTTCTATGGTTCTGAGGTTCAATTAAATCCCAACGGTTACAACCATAGTAAAGATATGTGGATGGATGAGGAATTGAGGCAGTAAGTGAACGAGAAATTCATATTTGGCTGATTACCAATTATCTTTTGTGATTTATAGTTGAATCAAAAAGAATACCAATACACTTAACAGTATCGTTACTATTCCTATTATGATAAATATCATGGAAGTAAAACTTTTTGAAATTGGTCTATCAACATAGCTCATTTTAGGATTGTTCGGATTATAATAAACTGTCATCTTACTGTCGATAGGCCACAACTGCTCTGCAAGTTGATTCAAATTTGTAATGGCTCCATATTTTACATACAGCCAGCCTTTTTCATCTTCATAGGCTTTTGACTGCACATTTATGGGGAATCCAGATATTCTTATTCTTTTTACGCCACGGAATTTTTTCTTCGCTTTATAGCAAGTTCCATCTACCACATATTCAACGATTGGATGCATTCTTCCGTCTCCCGGAAACCCATATTGCATCACGATGCCTTCTGTCTGTTTCGTACACGACTTATTGTGCTTTTTGCAATAATATTGATGATAATTCCGGACAAAGCCAATATTACGCCAATGCCTCCCACCGTTATCAATTCTAATCATGCTATTTGTAATTCAGACATATCATTCATCCCCTTTAAATTCATATGTGTTGTACATACTGTAGGTGTTTATGCGTTATGGAAGGCGTGCATGAGCACTTTCTATCCTATTTCTAGTTCTACGCGTTTTGATTAGTCTTTGCTTAGGTGGAAGACTTGATATGCGAATATTGGGATATAGCAAGACTTGAAAATCGTGAGATACTGAGACGCATAACGGTGTATTTTGCTCAGCCTCACGCTGAGGAGAGAAAGATGGTTGCTCTTATGGTAGATAGGATTCTCGTAGATAGGTTTGCACTTACTCCCGTATGCTCCGAAGATCTTGAGGAACTTTTTGCTTTACGATCTATGCCTGAAGTCAATCTTTTTAATCCTGCTGGTCCCGATAAAACAATCGACACTACTCGCGAAATTTTAGATGAGTGGATTGGTGATTGGAAGCGTGATGGAATTGGCTACTGTACGGCACGAGTTAATGATACGGGTGCATATGTAGGTTATGTGGGCATTGCTGTATGTGAATTTGAGGGTGAGCAGTTATTTAATTTAGCCTATAGAATCCGCCCTGAGTTTCAAGGGCAAGGATTTGTGACGCGAGCGTGCAAAGCAGTTTTAGAGCATGTGCGTTCTTCTCAACCTGAGTTCTTGGGAATGAGGGTACGGGTACTTACGAAGCATAATAATAAGCCTTCTCTTGCGGTGGCTCAGCGTTTGGGGTTTGTGCATGATGCAGAGATCGATAATAGGCCTGATGATGGTGATGTCAGCCTGTTTGTAACGTTGTAGTCACTGGCATGACGCGTATTGATGCGGCGTGATTGTTGTATGTAATGTTTCACGTGAAACATTGAACGACAGATAAAAAGCTCTGCTACATCGCAACAAATGTAGCAGAGCTTTTACGCGCTCTTACAAAAGAGAACGTTACAGACGCTTACGAATTATCAGAGCAATAGCAGCGACTGCAATAAGTGCGCTACCTCCTGCAATCAGACCAATTACTGTTGAACCAGTGTTGGCTAGTCTAGGCATATGCAGAGTTTTACCGTTTTTAGGGGTGCTCTTATTTTTCGTGTGTGACTGATTATTTAAGTTGTTCGAAGACGTATCTGTATTAGATCCGCTATTGTTGGCAGAATCAATACCTCCGACCAGTGGGCACGATGTTGCAGGCTGGTTGGTTGCATCTTCTGATGGACTATTTGCTGTATAAGATATGTGAGTCTTTTCAACCGTAGGAGGTGTATTTTCTTCCGATACTTTTGAGTCTTCAGATGGAATAAGTGATATCTCGCCTAGAGCGATATCCAAACTCGTGCTATCGGAATTCCAATGATTGGCAGCTATGACAAGCTCCTTAATCCCTTTCAAATCTTCTGTCATCATTGTTTTGCCTTTATGTTCATTCTCGGGCCATGACTGCGTAAGTTGAGAATTATTAAGAAGTGGAATGTCGATCGTCTTCCATCCCTCGAAATCGAGTTTAATATCGGTGTGGAAGTACAGGCCTGATTGTGTTCCAATTTGAAGTGCTAAAGCGTTGTCTGATCCATCTGCGCGCATTTTGACGCGTAGTGTTCCCTGACCGCTCCAATCATTGAGTGCCTTATTATCACCGATATAGCGTCCCACATCGTACCAATCGCCCTTACTGAAATCGTAGGTCAGAGCCAGCGCTTTTGAATCTTTACTCACACCGTCAGTGAGGCTGAGAATTTCTGTATGATTTCGGTTGCTCCACGCATTCCGAACGGCATCGTCGCTCTTATATAAGTTGAAATCATCAAGAATTAACGGTTGAGCATTGTGAACAGTGGCAGTCTTTTCAGAATTTTCTGCATCTTCTGCGTTACTAATCGCATGAGCATCGCGCTCGCCGGTCAGCTTGACTGAATTAATGAGGAGATTGCCAGTGCGCGGCAAAGAACTGCCATTATCGTTCACATACAGAGAGAAAGATTGGATTGAGCTGAGCAATTCTTGGCTGAGCTTACGGTCCGCATGTGCAGTGTCCCAAGAAGCTGGAGCAAAATCACTTCCATTTCCTTGGGCATCGCCGAAGTTGAGCGTAATAGTCTGTCCGTCTTTGCTACTCAGAGAAGGATACGCTTCAAAAGTAACGCCACCAGCATTGATTTGTACTACAAACTTATGATTAGATCCATCTGGCTCAAGATACATAGACATGGCTGAGTATCCGGACCAATCGCGATGAGGAGAGAAAGAGCGTACAAAGCCGTTGTATCCTGGTGTTGCATTGAAATCATAGCTGAGTTTTAATGCTTGATCTTCGCTATGACCGGGAACATTTACAAGAGTGATATTGCTCCGTGAAGTGTTATTTGGCGAGTATATATTACGTAAATCATCTACGGAATTATAGGTATCAAACGTGTCAATAATGTCTGGGGCATCGCTTTGTTTTTCTCCCAGAGTTACGTGAATCCTACCTTGTGCATTGTTATCTTGTAGCGGAGAGATGACTGCGCCATTCGGAGCGTTTTTGAGAGCCAGATGTGGTGTTAATACTATTGTCGATTGATCGAGAGTAAGACCTAGCTGTGATAAATCGAGAGTGGCTTGGAAAAAGCCATTGCACGTATAAGTGAGAGTAATACGTATGTCATCGGCACTGTCGCGACTTAGAATGACTGCAGCAGAATTCACATCCATATCTGCAAGTGAGATGTTTTCCGCTTTCATGCGCACAGTAGGAGTAAGAGTTGTTAATCGAGAACCATTAACTGGTGTGACTATGCGTACGCTTGGCTGAGCGGCGGCGGCAGCTACCTTAGCTGAGAAATCAACATTACTAGCTGATGCCATAGCGCGTGGATTCTTGTGGGCAAAATCAACGAATTCTTTTTCGCCATCAGAACCGTGCCAAGGCGTGTACGATTGGAAAGAGTTGTCATCTCCGCCCCAGTTTGCCCATGTCATCATGTAGGCAATATGCTTAGTGTCTTTTACTAGCGCTTCTCGCAAGACGTCATAAAAGTCATAGTGACCATAATCTTTACCGGATTTCGGAATATCTTTGCGTCCAAACTCAGTGAAGGCGGCAATTTTTCCGTGCTCTTGAGCGAGTTCATCTATCATGTGCATATCTTTAACCACTGCTGGAATCCATGTGGACATATCATCCATATAATCGTCATAGCCGAGCACATCTACCCACTCATCGCCTGGATATGTAGCGAGATAATCCGCAGAGTTCCCATTAAACTTGCCGCCTGGTGAGTATGCATAGAGCATATTGTGAACACCTTTAATATCGCGCATATAGTTAACGATATAGCGGAAAAGTTCCTTGTATTCCGAAGTGGTCGCATGAGTTGCTCCCCACCAGAACCATGCGCCATTATTCTCATGCAGAGGGCGGAAAATGATTGGAATTAAGGTTCCATCCGAACGTTTAGCTTGTTGCGATACCTGAACTATAGCGTCAAGCATACGATTGAATGAGGCGTGTCGATCGCCACCAGGGAAAATATGGGAAACTGCCTCCGTGGTGTCATGCATATCTTTATTGGTAACTGGATTATCCCAGTGGGCAGAGAGGGTGATGATTCCGCCTTGAGAATCAGCGTCGCGCATGCGTGCAGCCATGGTAGATGCGGCGGCATTTACATCAGCTTGAGAGCTGGATGAGTGTACTAAATCGCCTGCGTCAAAACCGAAAACAGCTGGATATTGTCCGGTCATTTCGTGTACATCACCGTGCTGAGCACCGGTAATAGAAAGTTCGATCTGTTGGTGACCAAATCGGATATCTTTTGTGGAGGTGTTCTGCAGAGCTGAAAAAAGAGCGCGAGTTTCTGCTGTAGCTTCTGTATCGCTAATAGACACGGTTTTTTCAGATGAACTGGATGTTCTAGATGCCGCAGTTGCTACTGCACTGGGAGTTCCGCATACGAGGGTTAATGCGAGGGCGGTACATAACGCGGAAAGTTTTGAGCGTTTCATAATGTCCTTATCGTCGTTGACAAATTTATGTATGGCTTTTTAGATGTATGACGTCTGTTTTCTCCGCGGCGATCTTCAGACGGCATGGCGCTTATAATAACAACTTAAACGATTAAGTACAAGTAAGGTTTGTTAAGTTAATCGGCTGCTTGTAAGGTTGCGGTTGCTTGTGAATCGCATTGATGAGAAGTGTACTTATTTGCGTAACACACTGCTGGGTATCATAGTCAGCAAGATGTAATATCGCGGAATAATAATCAGAGTTATAGCTTTTAGAAGAAGTAACAAATTGTTGTTATTTAATCATGACTATGGCAAGCCATGACAAGTGATGCACTGTTCGAAGTATGGTTTGTTGACTCTTATGCTTGATATCTATGGATTTTTAGGCATCGCGATCATGGATAAAGGTTTGTGCAATTGAATATATCTATTGTTTGCTGGTGTATTTAGCAATCATGGTCTCGTGTGTGTACGAGTAGATTACCACATTACTACTTACTACAGTTTGTACGTTAAATTTCCTGCTTGGATACGTGGACAGTAATGCTGTAAGTGTAATGGTTGTTATTGGATAGAGAATAGAGAAGGCGTATATGAAGATGTAAGGTCATTAGTTATCTACTTAAATAGTAGCTAACTGGCATGGTGTCAGGAAGGAATATAGCAAAAAGTAGGGGCAATATACAATACAGATCAAGGTTTTGTTTTGGTATCATTGCGATGCTTATGGTGATAATTAGAAGACCATACGAGAGATCTAAGTAAATATGTCAACGTGGATAATACTGGTAGATTTTATTGGGTAAACGTTGTGATAGATTGTTAATGTTGCATGAATTTTTCGCCTGCTATAAGCTATTTTCTCGGCAAAAGTAGGTTAAATACAATTTTGACTCAAGAAGAAATCAATCAGCTTTTATAATGCTTTAGTCTGTGCTCCGATATTGAATACCAGTATGTTGGTTAGCATCAATAGTGTTCGAGATTCTATAAGTTCTTTATAAGTTGTCGTTGATTTAAGAGAACTCCAGGTTGTTTTTCATCTTCTTACACCGAAATTCTAAAATTGATAGCGTAAAATTATCTAAACTAAAACTTCAAAAAACTAATTTGAAATACACAAGCTACTTCATCTTTATAACAAAATAAAAGCCTAATCAACAAATTTCCTAAAAGATAGCCCCGAATATCCTTTCTTGTTTCTTGCATATTTTAGCTTTCCAGTACTCAAATGCATATGCACAGTCATATACATGTAATTCAGTTTGTGAAGGAATGTGTATATGAATCTCCACAAACTGAATTACATGAAACAATATCTATATTTGACTTGTGCTTAATTTTTTGAGATTCTAATTCCACTCATTATGGTCATCATCAAAATCGATGTTCATGTCTGCTTCTTCATAAAGCTCAATGTTGGTGTGCATATCAATCTCTTCAACAATCCATGGCTCTTCCTGAAGCTGACAGGTTTGTTTGAACTCGTCGTATCGGTTGCGTCCAGACATATCGCGCAGTGTTACTACAATCCCAAAATGTATACCTTCACCAGTGTTTTTACCTATGATATTGTTCTCATTTTGTAGGGGAGCAAATCGTTCTGTTTTCCGAATTTTAAATCCCCAATACGATATGCCTCGAGTGGTGCGTGGCCTAAAACTGGATTTTATTGTATCGCTTACATGTTTTATGTTGTCCCATTTACGATAGAGTCTGCGGGCATCACCCTCATAAGTTCGGGCAGTTGGGTCATCCTGTACATTTTTGTTGAGTGAGTCAATTTTATTGCCGTTCACACGACCGAAGTGAAGATCTAGCTCGGTATTTGTATAGTCAACCCCTTGGTTTTTGTTGCATTTTGGGAAATAGCAAAGCGTGGCTTTTGCAATATAGGTGTATTTTCCGTCAGTAGTTGGCACAGGAATGCGCCAATTGTATGTTTCGAAGGCATTAACCGTTCCTTCCAGTACAAATCGTATCTCAGTAGAAGGTGTTGTTATGATGTCTTTAATGTGCTGCGGGACAACACCATAGCCTAGTTTATTGGTATTGTTGTTAGACTTTTCTTCCCATCCCGAAGCAGCATTGATGAGCATTGCTTTGGCGGTTTCGCGCGACAAATTCATGATGTTGATTAGGTATGCCATCTTTCGAGCAATCCATGGTGCTGCGAATGAAGTTCCCGCGGTCTTTGTTACACCACTCGGTTTATATACAGTCATAGGATTGGTAGTATCCCCTCCGAAACATGCGATATCCGGCTTGCGAAAGAAATGAAGAACAGGGCCTTCGCGAGTGTAGCTGGCTGGCTCATTCTGTAGAGAAGTGGCATTAACGACTAAGGAGTTGATGGAGTCGGCAGGTGCCCCAATTCGTTTAGGTTGATCTCTGTCATCACTCATGCCTTTGTTGGTTGCAGCAACGACAAAAATTACACCATACTCGTTTTGTATCTCATCTAATATTGCTGCTTCCGGAGAGATTGTGTTTTCTGGAGACTCCAAAGTAGAACCAAGGCTTAGATTCCAAACAGTAATATCTCTGTGTATTGCAACGATGCGACGTATCGCGGTAATGATGGAAAACGAGCTATTCTTACCTTCCTGTGCAACAGCGAAATGGCGTACACGGAAACGTCCGCATCCGTCATCAAGCGCGGGATTTAGTGTCGGACCATCGACTATGAGTGATGTGACTTCAGTACCATGAACATAATCGTGTGGATTGTCGCCTAGCTCGGGGGAAATCTCATCATAATATTCGACCCACTCAGAGAAATATGCATTTGTGTCGAAGCGGGTGTCTATGACCCCTATAATTGGCTCGTTTCCCGGCTTGGGAATATCAGGTGTATCGTTATTGTATGTAGAGTCAGTTTCGAATTCAAGGTGCGAAATATCGCTCAATGACATAGCAACCAGATATGGTGCAGTTTTAGCGAGTTTGTCATACTGGTCTGGGGTCATGATGACAGTAGTGGAATCAAGCATGTTTGCTGAAATTACATCCACGCCAAGGGAATTTAACAGTACTACAGATTGAGAAATGTTTAAACCGATGTCATAGATCCTGACCAGAGAGTGTTCTGACTGATTTTCTGTGTGCTGCTTGACATCGAATCGGGCGACATAATATACATCTCGTATAATCTGGGCGAATTTTGTTTTTCCTAAGTCGACTTCAGTATCAATCTTATCCAGATTGTCTTTCGTGAAAACATTTAGTTCTTTGTCGCTGATTGATCCACCATGTCGTTCGAGTATTGTTATACATTTTTTTAGGTCAGAGATGGTTGATTGAATAATCTCCATACTTACATAATGGGTGATGACATGACATTGGTGGTCACTGATTGTTTCGAAGTAGGCTCCAACAATGGACTCATTCGATGTTTTGCCTTCTCCAGAAAGTAGTTGCCGTATGCGGTTGCTCTTTGCTACTACTGTTCTGTAGTGTACTTCTATCAGTGGTGAAATACCTGTCTTTTGATGGTTCCAGAAGTTATACGCGTTTTGTAGCTGTTTTATCTTTTCTGCTATGTCAGATGTTGTGACTTTTGTGTGTACGGGAAGTGTAGGGAATCCAGGGCGTTGGGCTTTCCTGGTTTGAAATTTTCCTTTAAGCCTTAGTGTGTTATTCATTGCTATTCTCCTTCAGTTCACGTGCAATAGTGCTACGTGAAATGCCAGTTAGTGTTTCTACTTCACGTAAGGTGAATCCTTCTTTATAAAGTTCACGAATATTCTGAATATTCGTACCTCCTTCAGGTGCTAATACAGTATAAAGTCGCCTCAGGTAGTCAAATTCATCGTTGGGTTTACTGAACGCAATAGATGAACGGATAAGATTTTTCATCTCTCCTGGGTATGGTAGTTGTATTGCTGTAGAGAGTATCTTGCGGAATAGGCGTATGTTTTTACCGATGAAGGAGAACTGACCAGCATAATCATTCATAATCCCCTCAGCTGTGTCATTCAAATCAGTGCGGGTATATCGGCCAAAATCAACGACTGCGTCAAAACGACGGATAAACGCTTTGTCGAATTTTGTGAACAGGTTAGTTGTAGCAAATAGTATGACTTGTTCTGATAAAGTATCCATCTGTCGTAGCAGCGCTGATGTAGCTCTGCCCATTTCACGAATGTCATGGGAGTCTACACGATCTAGTGCTAAGGCATCGATTTCATCGAATAGCACTATCACGTGGTCAGACTGCGCGAGCTGATTAATATCAGTGAATAATTTCGCGATATTCTTTGACGTTTGACCAAGGCGGCTATCTACAATTGAACTGAAGTCTACTACATATAAATCATGTTGTAATATAGCCGATATCTGTTTAACAGACTCTGTTTTACCTGTACCTGCTGAACCATGAAATAAAAATCGATGGATACCAACGTTGCGTCCTATTGCGTTTAGAATCCCCTGGATATCGTTTGCGATGACTTCAGGTAGCGGTAATGGCATCCTTACAATTGGTTGTTTTACGATAAATTCCGATTGCGTAAAGGTATTAGATATCTGAGGGGTAAACGTATTAGCGTCTGAAAGTAATGCGATGATATAGGATGCCAGCTGTGTATCTCCAGAACGGTCAAAGTCCTTCGCAATGTTGTATGCCTCGTTACGGAATGCTGCGTCATTGCGTTCCGTGTGATATCGAATTAAGTTCATCACATCTTTCTTCTTCATATCCTTGTATATCCTCTCAATTGTTTGCCTTAATAATTTATTATACCTTTAAATACTGATATCTGTGTCACAAATGTGTGCATATTTGTCTTTTCTTGGTTTTTGTGTTACTCTCTAAAAACGGTTTGATTATGAACCGAGTTAAAGAAAATTCCGACCTGCTGGAACAGGTCGGAGTGTAAAAAGATGAGTCCGTAGACTTACGTGTCATTAAAAAGCGACATCGCAAGTCTACCGCATTAGATTGGCACATGTCTACTGCTACATCAGTAGCAGGGCTCCTTTTTACGAAAATAATCTGGAAGGATATACATGGCTAATAATTACAAGCCCGGTGAAGATAATCGTCGTCCAGGAATTTATATAGAAGTAGGGCCACGTGGAGGTAATGTTACCAAGCCACGAGTTGTACATATTGATCAAGGAGATAGATTGCCACCGACTCAGGAGAGAGGTCGTCGGTGGCAGCGACTTTTTTCGTAAGATTAGGAGAAATCGATGCGAGATTTTAATAGTAATAACATAATCGGTAATGTTAGGATAAATGACTTATCTGAGTATGGTAGACCGTTATCGGTGTTGTCTAATGAGGAGCTTGCTGCAGAAGAATCATTTCGTATGATTCAACTGAAAAAAGAAAGCAAAAGACGTCGGAAACAGTTGCTGGCAATACTTTTAGTTGCTGCAGTACTTCTGATTGTGTCCTATTTTATCTATAAAGTTTGTGGAGATTGGCAACCAATAAATATCTTAATCGCGACATGTTCGGTAGCTGTTGCATATGTGGGCGTCATAGCAAAAGGAAGTCCTAATCGGTTTGAGAAGAATCATACTGAAGCAATTCGGAGCATTCGTGATCTATACAGACTAAGAGGTTATCATCCATCATAACAGTACTAGGTTATCAGTCAACTAATCGAAGAAATTATTATTTTATCTGATGAAAACTTGGATTAGTTGACTGATTACTCTGCTTAAATAGCAGTAAATGTTACTCCTTACTAGATTACCGAAGAGAACTTTTGCCTATTCAATGACTAATATAAGAACTCGATAAGAGCTCGCGTTAGATACACATTTTGTCAACTAATGTTAACAACTAATACAGTAATAAAAAAACATGCTGAAGCAAGTAAAAATAATAAATAAGTACTCTTCGTGTGTATGTAAAAGAACAAAATGTAAACAAAGAAAATACCATGCAACTATATAAAAAAGAGCCTCCAGGGGGACTCGAACCCTCGACCTGCTGATTACAAATCAGCTGCTCTAGCCAACTGAGCTATAGAGGCGTTGATTAACTCAACGCTCCTACTATACACAAAACTCTCGAAGTATACAAAACGGCTCGCCGATAATTGTCAGAAACAATTTTTCAACGAGCCGTCCGTCTCAAGAAAACAGCGCCCAAGTACCCCTCGATACCATTATTAGCGCTATTGCGAGTATTCAAGTCTTACAAGGCTACTGGCTTTCCTGCGCCGATGCTTGGCAGCACACCTTCTTTACCAACCTGAGATTCTTCAAGTCCAATGCTGTGCAAGATCATGTTAGCGTAGTTACCTGCATAGCTTGATGGGGCAGTCGTGTAATCCCAATAGTGTCCATTAATCAGAACTGTTGGAGTGGTCATCTGTCCCTTATAAGTTCCACTTGGGTGCCACAGCTTGCTATCGACTGGATACCACTGGCTCACAGCGTTAATCCATTTCTCATATGTGCCTTTCCCGGCAGCCTCAGCTACCGTATCGCTGACGCCCACCGATTTAGCAAGCTTAACCAAAGCATCATTACTCACGCTCTTGTATCCAGATGCTTCCTGCGGCTGGAAATTCTGAGCGAACATTGCTTCAATCAGTTCCAAAACCTTTTCAGGCTCATTATCGGCCACATATGCCACGAACGCAGCTGATCGAGTGGAGTATTGGTCAGTTGATGACGCATTTAAGAAAGCTGATGGGTGAATGTTCAAATTAATCTGCCCAGCGTTAACCATTGCAGCAAGTGTTGCCCCAGCTGAGCGATGCATTGTTCCGCAAGCAGGGCAAATGTAGTCCATATAATCATCAATAGTTGGAACATTGGAAATTGGTTTATTTACACCGTTCTTGGAAATTATGAATCCGCCATCTTTAGATGCATTCTTTGGCTTATCTTTGACCTTCTCTACAGCCGCATATGCTTTTGCTGCCACTTCTTCCGCTGAACGAGTGCTTAAATAAATATTGCGTCCAACGAAGAATGCAATTACACAAGCAACAACAACGATGACGGCAACAACGGATGCACCAATAGCAGTTTGAATTTTACGTTCGCGTTCAGCTGCGAGTTGTGCTTCGCGTTCAGCAGCTGCGCGTGCTTCCATGCGCGTTTTACGAGAAATAGCGCGTTTTTCAGAATTTTTAGCCATATGCAAAACTTTAGCTCATAGTCATTATGTTATGTTTGATTTTCACAGATTACTGAATTTTAGACTGTGCTGATAGTTTTAAATAAAAGAACGCACGGTGGAGATAATCCAATATTGCAGATCTGGGAACGGATACCACGTCACAGCATCAGCATGAAGACACAGAGCAGAGATGGCAATCATAACCAGTAGCCATAATCCAATGGATATATAGTGCAAGAGCTTCGAACCTGTTCCCCGTGCGCTCAGTCCCGTCTGGACGGTCTTATGATGCGGCCTTGCCAGTATGCTAAACCATCCAATAGTCATCGCACACACATTGATGATGGCGCATAAAACAGGTAATCTGCCGAAGTCAACATCAAAGTTGGTTAACGAAATAATCCCAAGAATAATGGCATTCAACAGAGCTAAAAGAAAAGCTGCGCGAATGCTATACCACAGAGCAGTCACGAATCCTTTGATGGCATGCCATGGAAAGGCAAAACCTAAGCTAATACCCGACACATTCGGATTATTCATGCGAGCTTGTATGCGTGATCCGCGAACAGATGCCCACATAACGGCGCAAAACGTAGCTAAGAGAGAGATTAGAGGCAGATAACCTGCTAATCCAATTATGACAAGTGCCCACGCCCACTTATAGAGAACTGTTTTCGGCGCGGCTGGAGGTGTGTCGCTTTCTTGGGTATCGCCAGTGGCTGCCTGTGCGATGTATGCAGAGGGCGAAGCGACTAAAGGCAATGGCTGAGCAGTTGCGGACTGTGATGTAAACGAAGGCACAGCAGGTTCCGTAGCCGCAGACTCAGCCCCATATGTAGCCGGAGCTAATATGTGCGTACGGTCTGGCTGTTGTGCACTTGTTTCATTCCACAGCATGCGAGTGGATTGAATATCTGGCTGTAATTGCGTGAGATTATTCGGCATAATCCGCGTAGTTTCGGCGCGCGTAGTTTCGGCGGGCGTAGCTCCAGCATTATTAGCCGATTTCGCAGAAGTGCCGGAGGGCATGACACGTGTCGAATCTATCTGCGCTGATGGAGCGCCCATGATCCGAGTATTTTCCGCGTCAATAAGCGGGTTAGAACCTCCAGCATGTGATATGACTTGCGTGCCCGATGAATCAGCAAGATCTAGCGCGACAGTTTCCGTTGAATTATCCGAGCTTTCCTGCACGAGACGCGTTGCATCAATGTCGCGAGAAAAGCTTTTTGAAAAAGGGGGCACCACGGATTTTTGTCCTGCTCCTTCATGCGTTCTATCAGCTGGTTTATCTGAGGTATGCGAGTCTAAAATCTGCATATTGTTCGGACCATTATCCCAAATTTCAGGAGACTGAGCTTCCGTATGAATAGCTGCCAATAATTCTTGAGCCGAACAACGTTGCATACGATCAGGATTAAGCGCCTCACGCATTGCGTTGAGTGTAAGAGGAGGCAAGCCAAATAAGTCAGCATTGCCCGAAGCGGCGCGTTCCAAAACAGTCATAAGAGGTTTTGAACCAAAGATTGGCTTACCTGTTGCAGCGAAACCGAGCACTGCTGCCACGCTCCACCAATCGGTGGCTTCGTCAGATTCAGCGCCTTCAATAATTTCTGGCGCGATGAAACCAGGAGTTCCCATAACCATGCCAGTACGTGTGACGTGGGATTCGTTCTCTCCCATAGCAATACCGAAATCAACTAAAACCGGACCAGTCTGAGAAATCATGACATTCGTTGGCTTGATATCGCGGTGAATAATACCTGCTGCGTGCACAGCATCTACTGCATCGATAAGCATTCGCGCGAGATTATCAAGATCTTCAGCAGTATATCTGCCATTTGTATATACGTCGTCGCGCAGGTTTTTGCCCTCAATGAGTTCGGTCACAATAAAAGCAAGCGCATCGTCGAGTTCCATATCCACAATGTGATTCACGCCAGGGTGGTCAATGCGGCGCAGAGCTAGTGCTTCACGGCGAAAGCGTTCGCGTGCAGTCAACTGATCATTGTCAGCTTCATTGAAAGAACCAGATTCGTCTTCCTCTGTGAGCGAGTCCAGCAAAATTTTCATGGCATAAATATTCCCGCCATCATCACGCACGCGCCAAATAGTGCCCATGCCACCTTGATCGAGGCGGTTGAGCAGAGTATAGCCGCCTACAATGTCGCCTGGTGATAAATCTAATGCGGAGTAAATTTCAGCCATACATCTATCTTAGGAGTTCGTGACTACTTGATAAGCCAAGCAGGCAGGTTAAACGAGTTTTAGCTATAAGAACCGCGGTGTAAAAAAGTATAATTTTAACTCCTATTAACACCGGTTAAATTGTGCTTGTATACAGGGTGCCGCATACGGTAACACAATCTGCACTGTATCATTAAGAGTAGTGGCTCATGAGCCGTTTTTAAGAGAGAAATGAGGATGATATGTTTTGTACTTTCTGTGGTACAGAACTGCCATTGGATGCCAGTTTCTGTAGTAATTGTGGCCAGCGAGTAGATGTAGCAGAAAGGGCTGTTACTCCCGAGGGTCAAGCTACTCCTACAATACCGGTGACATCCGCTCCGGCAACTACTGATCAGGCTGTTATGCCTGCTGAACCAATCGTGCAAGCAGAGCCAGTTGCGCAGCCAGTGCAACCAGCACAACCAGTTGTGCAAGCGGAATCAGTATTTTCCCCTGAGACACTCAATGACGAGACTCTATCTGCAACTACCACGATGCCGACAGCGTCGATCATGACGGCAACTCAAAGCACTCCGATGGCACAGCAGAAACAGCCAATGGAGTCAGTACAGTCGGCTGATCAAGCTGTATCTGGTGCAGCTCCAACAGTTTCGCCAGTGCCAACAGCCTCAGCGCCAGCAATCACTGAGCCAACAGCATCGGCAGTTCCAGCAGGCTCTCCAGCTCCAGCAGTGGCAGTATCGCCTAGCGCATCTGTTTCTCGCAATGAGCTGTTTACAGAAGGACGCTTAAAGGCTATGGGTGCCGCAATTGGTATCGGTTGCGCTGCTGCTGTGGTCTTGGTTATTGTACAAATTATTCTTTTTGCCATCTCAGGCGCAGGTCAGGTACCTTCAACGTTGGGGGATTTTGCGCCTTCGAGCCAGTTAAGTAATTTACCAGTCAACCTCAATAGTGATGTTTCACCATTATCATTTTTCGGTATTCTCTTGTCTACTGGTGTGGGCGGTGCTTTGAGTGTAAGCGGATCAGCCTCTAGCTCACTCATTGGCGGTGTCAGCGGTAATGTGCAGGTGATGCTTCCTATCTCGTTGTCCGGACTTGCACTTGTTGCAGGAGCTGCTTTTGGCTCTTATATGTTTGGTCAGCATTTGGAAAAGATGAAGAAGTGAACCAATGCGCTCAGTGGTGTGCTTACAGGTTTAGTAGTTGGTTTAGTCTACGTTCTTATTGGTTACGTGACAGCAATCCATACTGGAGCAAGCACTAGCACTGGTGGTCTTGCACAGGAGCTTGGCTTAGGAGAAGTGGCTCAAGGATCAGCTACTATCTCAGGTGCTTCGCTCACCACATTCTTCATGGCATTCTTGCTCGCAGGATTAGCAACATGGGCTGGTTTTGCTTTAGCTAGCAACTATGCAGGGCATAAAACTGTGTTCCACGCAGCTTGGAAGTGGGCTCATGAAGCTCGCGGCTATGTGCGCACTGTAGTAGAGTCTTCTGCAATTTATATGACTGTTTTTGGAGCCGGTGCATTAATCGCGCTGATTGTTCTCTCTATTAGGTCTACAACGATTGCTCCTCTTATGCTCTTGCCAACTGTGCTCCCGTTCTTTGCTGCTGTGGCACAGGTCATTGGATCGTTTGGTACTTTTACCGCAGGCGCAAATACGATGGGGCAAACTGTGGAGGGAGTGAACATTAATCTGATTAAATACTCGGATAAGGTATTTACATCTCCATGGTTGTGGTTAGCTTTTGCTCTCTTTATTATTGCCAGCCTTTACATTATGTTGCGCATGATTTTACGTAATGAATACGACCCTAGCTATAAAGATTGGAAGTATTCATGGCAAGCTCCAGCTATTACGGGTGGTATTTGGCTTTTCTTATCTCTCGTAGGTTTGAAATGTGCTTTTTCCGCTACAGTAAGTTTTGTTTCTGGTGAGGCTGGCTTCTTTATCTCCTCGTGGTATTGCATTCTGATTGCTGCTTGGATTTTCCTGCTCGAAGTGGGATCTCGCACACTTGGCCAGGCTCTTTACCCACTGATTACCCTCATGTGGGCTGCTGTTGTGGGTGGAACAGTTGCGGTTGCTGATGAAGCAGCGGAACAATCGTATACAACGTCAAACATTCCAGCAGCCGATACTACGGCAGCGAACGCTGGTTTTGATGGTGCAGGAGTTGCAGCTTCTGTAACTGACTCTACAGGATCTGAGAATCCTACCGAAGTTTTCTCAGCTCAGCAAGGAGAAGATCCTACAGTCCCTATCATTTCGCAACCAGTAACGAATGCAACTACTCCGGTAATACAGCCAACTATGCAACCACAGTCGCAACCAGCTGTTACTATGTCCGCTCCATCTATCTCTACTCCAATGGATCCACGTAAGAAGCGTAACGTGATTATTGGAGCTGCTGTGGCGGGTGTTGTTATAGCCCTTATTGCTGCATTCAGCATCGTATCAAACACAGTTTTCAGCGCTGAAAGTGTGGCGAAGACCTATGTGGAAGCTATTGAAAAAGGAAATTATTCCGAAGCTACTAAACTGTCGAACTTAGGCCTGTCCAGCGCTCAAACTGCTCTACTGACGTCTACTGTGGGTAAGAACTCAGAAGCACGTATTTCAGGTGCAACGCTTGGTAAGGTTACCAAGAACGCTGATGGTAGCCAAACCTTCCCAGTTACATATAATTTCCAAGGCTCACCTCAAACGGGCAGTGTTACTCTCAAACCTGTTGGTAAGCAGTTTGGCGTTTTCAATTCTTGGAAGATTACGCAAGGCTTGGTGCAGCAAACAACTGTATCGCTTCCTGATTCGATTCCGTCCGTATCAATCGGTGGTGTAGAAGTTGGCAAGAATAATGCTTTGTCTGCTTCATCCCGTCAATATGTTTATGTTGTGTATCCGGGCGTTTACCCAGTAAAAGCTGCTGGAAGCAAATACATGAAAGCCGTGTCCACTAAGGTGAAGAGTGGCGAGAGTATTCAGATTTCTTCTGAGGGTACTCAGGATCTCAAGAAAGACATTGCTGAGCAAGTTAAGAGCATTATTGATGAGTGTGTAAAATCCACCAGTCCGGAACCAGAAGGATGCCCAATAGATTCTTATATTGATGAGGACGATGAGGATTATCGCAACTTCTCTTGGAAAGTAATCTCATACCCTGAGGTATCAGAGATTTATTTAGAAGATGGAATTGCATATCTTCGCGGTGGTAAAGTAAGTCTTTCTTATGAAGAGAAGGGATGGTTCAGCGACGAGTGGGATAGTGAAACTAGCACTGAGTATGTTTCCAGTTCGTGCCACTTTACCATTAAGGGCAATAAGCTCACTGTTTCTTTCGATGAGGATGATGATTATTAAACCTTGATCCTGCTTGGATTGCGACGTTCTGAGAGGAGGCAGCTTTGCAAGTCTTAGCTGCCTCCTTTTCTAATACTGTTTTAGCTGTATAGATTTTTACCTCTTATCATGAGGTGGTCGGCATGAGTTATCGGCTATCTATGAAGGTTTGGTCACGCGCAAGAATTTCCAGTACAAGGTGCTTCTCCTCTTTTCTTCTAAACTCCCAAAATGCAATCGTTTGCAAAAAAATAGATGAATTGAGCAAAAATTTTCATGCAATTTGAGAAACACGTGCATAATTCACGAACTATTGTGTATAGTGGGTAGTGGCTCGAAGAAGAGTTATCTTCCAGAACCACAAAATAACCAAACCTCTCACTCGGATCGTTTGGCACGTACCTGCCAATGAAAGGATTAAATTATGGCAGAAGTGGTATTTGAAAACGTTACCCGTATCTATCCTGGTAATGACACACCTTCTGTAGACAATCTCAACCTGACCATTAACGACGGCGAATTCCTCGTTCTCGTTGGTCCATCTGGTTGCGGTAAGTCTACAACTTTGCGTATGCTCGCAGGTCTTGAGGAAGTAAACAAGGGTCGCATCCTGATTGGTGGCAAGGACGTTACCAACATGCAGCCTAAGGACCGCGATATCGCAATGGTGTTCCAGAACTATGCTCTCTACCCACACATGACTGTGGCAGATAACATGGGCTTTGCTTTGAAGATTGCTGGTACTCCAAAGGATGAAATCCGCGCTCGCGTTGAGAAGGCAGCAGCTATTCTCGACTTGACTGAGTACCTCGATCGTAAGCCAAAGGCACTTTCTGGTGGTCAGCGTCAGCGTGTAGCTATGGGACGTGCTATTGTTCGTCAGCCAAAGGTCTTCCTTATGGATGAGCCTTTGTCTAACTTGGATGCAAAGCTGCGTGTACAGACTCGTACACAGATTGCAGCATTGCAGCGTCAGCTCGGCGTAACTACTTTGTACGTGACCCACGATCAGACCGAAGCTTTGACTATGGGTGACCGCATTGCAGTTATTAAGCTCGGTATTCTTCAGCAGGTTGGTGCTCCAACTGAGCTCTACGATCGTCCTGAGAACGTCTTCGTAGCAGGCTTCA
The DNA here is from genome assembly GCA_040702985.1 of Alloscardovia omnicolens. Lineage (GTDB taxonomy): Bacteria > Actinomycetota > Actinomycetes > Actinomycetales > Bifidobacteriaceae > Alloscardovia > Alloscardovia omnicolens_A. The sequence continues at coordinate 203,294 of CP159991.1, forward strand.
TTGGTTCTCCTTCCATGAACATTTCTACTCACAAGGTAGAAAATGGCAAGGCAATCATTGGTGACGATGCAATTACTTTGCCAGCAGAAGTAACCGCAAAGCTCACCGCTGAGGATGACAACAAGATCATTATTGGCTTCCGTCCAGAAGATGCATCTCTCGCATCTGATACAGAGCCAGATGCATTCAAGCTCAATGTTTTGAATGTTGAAGATCTTGGTTCCGATGGCTTCATTTACGGTAACATTGTTGATGCATCTTCTTCTGATGACGCAGCATCCGTAATGTCTGACCAGAACAATATGACCACAGTGCGTGTAAACCCACGTGCACTCCCACAGGTCGGTGCAACTGTTCGCATTCACATCGACCCAACAAAGATGCACTTGTTTGCACCATCTACCGAATTGCGTTTGAACTAATTTACTGATTCACAAGAATTACTTGAATTAGTCAATGTATACAAAGGGCGGCGCGTGGCTTTAGGGCCTGTGCCGCTTTTTGTAATAATGGTTGTAATAATGGAAAGCATACGACGCTGAATGAAGGAGTGACCCATGGCCGCTTTCAATCCGCAACTATCAAACGCTACTTCCGTCAAATCTGAAGAAGCTGATCATGAAAGTGCTGAGCCAAAAACGCTGAATATTACAGCTGCCACAGCAAATCCGCGACTTTTTACACTTCCATGGTCGCTGCCACTAGCGAAATGGTCCGAAGATCTTATTGTTAATCTTCCGCGAGGTATATCTCGTCACGTCGTCCGTTTTGTGCGCGCCGGCGAGCACGTGAATGCTATGAAAGAAATCTCGTACCGTTCAGCGGTTAAAGAATACGAGATGCTGCGCAAATTGGAAAAAATTGATGTTCCAAGTGTTAAGCCAATTGGTGTGGTTGCAGGACGACGCAATGCTAAGGGTGAGCCTTTAGAAGCAATCCTCATTACTGAACAACTTAAGTTCTCACTGCCATACCGCGCACTTTTTGCTAGAAATTTGCGTGCAGATACAGCAGATCGTCTTATTGATGCATTGGTTGTACTTTTAGTACGTCTGCATTTGCAAGGCTTCTACTGGGGAGATGTGTCGTTATCGAACGTTCTCTTCTTACGCGATGCAGATAATTTCTCTGCTGTGCTGGTAGATGCGGAAACCGGTGCTCTCCACGCAAATCTTACAGATGGTCAGCGTGAATATGATATCGACTTGGCGCGTACTAATATTATTGGTGAGCTCATGGATTTACATTCTGGCAACCTCTTGCCAAGTGAAGTCGATGAGATTGAAGTGGGTAATCGTTTAGTCGATCGTTATCACGAGTTATGGGATGCATTAACTGGGATGTCGTCCTTTGCGCCTGACGAAATGTGGAAAATTGAGAAGCGCGTTAATAAGCTCAATGATTTGGGCTTTGATGTGGACGAGCTAGAAATCACGACCACGGATGACGGTAATCGCATTAATGTGCGTCCGCGCGTGGTAGATGCTGGTTATGCTTCACGTAAGCTGTTGCGTTTAACTGGTTTAGATGTGCAAGAAAATCAGGCGCGCCGCTTACTCAACGATATTGAGGCCTACCGTACGTCTACGTGGCGTCAGGGTGAAGATATGGAAGTTGTGGCTACGGACTGGATGCGCGAAATCTTTGAGCCGACTGTGCGTGCCATTCCAGCAGAATATCGTAGTCAGATTGAGCCAGCACAGTTCTTCCATGAAGTTCTTACGCATCGCTGGATTATGGCGGAAAAAATTGGCCATGACGTATCGACCCCAGAGGCTGTTGAAGATTATATTGAAAGTGCTTTGGGCGAGTACAAGATGGATCCGAAAGCTATTCAGTCTATTTTGGATGAGGCAGATTCAGGAGTTATGGATGATTATGATGATTATCATCCTGAAGATGACCCTGATGCAGCAGTATGGGCGACTGAATAACTGAATAGATAAGATGTTTCACGTGAAACATTGTGCGCGTTACACATAAAAAATGGGGAGAGAAATGCTCTATTTCTCTCCCCATATACGTAGAGCCAAGATTACCGTTGCTTATTTATCGGCAGAAATACGAGCCTTATGCACGCTGTACAAGGCAATGCCAGCTGCAACAGAAGCATTCAAGGACTCAACCATAGACGTCATAGGAATGCCGACAATAGAGTCACATGCCTCACGTACTAAACGGCTAATTCCTTTACCTTCTGAACCGAGAACAACAACCAGTGGATCAGTTTCAAAACCTGATTCTCCCACTAGTGCATCACCGCCGCCATCTAAGCCGATGGTGTAATATCCACGTTCACGAAGGCTTTCGATTGCCTTTGTTAAATTCACCACGCGAGCTACTGGCATATGCGCTGCAGCTCCAGCAGATACCTTCCATGCAGCAGCGGTTACAGAAGCACTGCGACGTTCTGGAAGAATAACGCCATTTGCTCCGAAAGCTGCTGCGGAACGAATAACTGCACCCAAATTCTGTGGGTCGGTAACGCCGTCCAAAGCAATAAACAATGGGCGTGCTAAATTACGAGCCTTTGCAGAAGCTCCTGCTAAAGCGGCTGCCTTAGCTTCCGCGCGATCGGCAAGTTTAGCTAAAGAAGCATACTCGTAAGGCTGCACGCGCAACACTACGCCCTGATGATTTGAGCTGCGAGCAATGCGATCCATTTCTAAGCGATCCGCCTCGAGCAAATGCAAGCCGTTAACGCCTGCAAGTTTAATAATTTCACGGGTGCGGTCGTCATGCTCAATGTGAGAAGCAATATATATATCGCGGCTCGGTACGCCTACGCGCAATGCTTCGAGAACTGCATTGCGGCCAATAACAATATCATCAGTATCAGAAGTGAATTTTGCTACGCGACGCTTTGCAGCTAAACGTGGATCGGCTGCCTTGCGCTTATCGGCTGCCTTTTTTGCCGCATATGCTTTATGATAAACGCGGTCTTCAGCTTTAGGGGTAGGCCCTTTGCCTGCTAACTTATTGCGGTGCTTACCGCCGGAACCTTTTGTTGGACCTTTTTTATTAACCATAAAGCACTATTTTACGCTATAGGTTGGGATTATTGTTGATTCATGGCGATTGCGCCACGGTATCTTGTATTGTTGGTCCACTTTGGTAGTGTGCGTGTATTACTACAGAGATGATGTATAGAATGTTTCACGTGAAACATTCGAGTGCGGTTGCAACAGAGAAGATGGCAAAAGATCAGGTTCCAGGAGCTCAGGTTCGCAAAAACCAAGGCTATGAAAATCAGGTTTATGAAGAGCGCGTGCAGTGGGCGCAATCTATTCATCAGCGTATGAGCGCGACTGAAAAATATCAGTCAGACGATATAACGATTTTTATTAACGCTCATATTATTGATGCGCAGACGAATGCTTTGCACGCGTGGCTAGCTATTTATCGAGGCTGCATTATTGCGCGCGGAAACAGCCGTGACGATTTGTCAACTTTTATGCATACTGTTCGCGAGAAATCGTCGTTGGGGCATGAATCGGTGCGTATTATTGATGTACAAGGTTCGATTTTATGCCCAGGATATATTGATATACATTCACATGGTGGCTGGGGTAGTTCTTTTGATGATGGTGCTGAAGCAATTTTCTGCGCTCGCGCTTTTCACATGACTCATGGCACAACACGGCAAGTTTTATCGCTTGTAACAAACCCTTGGAAAGATATGCTCCGTAATGTGCGCAGAGCTGCTGAGGTTGCGGCTGGTCGTGTTGATGTTGTGGGTTTGCATGCAGAAGGTCCGTTTATTTCTGCTGAACATAAAGGTGCGCATAATGAAGAGTGTTTGCTCAAACCAACGCATGGCAGAGTAGAGGAATTACTAGAAGCTGCTCAGGGAACGCTGCGTCATGTAACACTTGCTCCAGAACTCGACGGTGCACTCTCGGCAATTAGTCAACTTGCAGCCGCGGGAGTTGTGCCGGCAGTCGGGCATTGCTCTGCCACGTATGAACAAGTTAGAGAAGCAGTGTCGTCCGGCGCTCATCTGCTCACGCATATGTATAACGGTATGCCCGATATGAATCATAGAAATCCAGGTCCTGTTGCTGCCGCCTATGATAGTAGCGACATGATTGTTGAGTTGATTGCTGACGGCGTGCATGTACATCCTCCTATTTTGCGCGCTGCTACTCAATTATTCACACATCGTTGGGTGTTAGTCAGTGATTCATTAACTGCTGCAGGCTGTTCAGATGGATCCTATACTTTGGGGAGTATGGCTGTGGATGTTGTTCATGGTCAGGCTCGTATTGCTGGAACACAGACAATTGCTGGTTCTACATCTAGCGTGGAAGATGCAGTCAAATTTATGGTTCATGAGGTGGGAATTGACATTCAGGCCACAATTGAAGCTGCTACTTTAACACCGGCGCGTGCTCTTGGCTTGGATAAGCACAATAATATAACTCGCGCTCCTCTGGGTTTACTGGAACCGCAGTACGCGGCTGATATTTTGATTCTCGATGAAGAAAGTTTAGATGTGCAGCACGTGTGGTGCGAAGGCGTGTTGATATAGGCGATGTGGGCGTGAATTATTTAGAAAAAGTGCTCAGTTCGAATACACAGAAATCGAACTGAGCACTTTTTCATATGAGAATTTAGAAGTTGAGCGGTTGAGTTGGCACTGGGGGATTCTGATATGCCTGCCTTTGTTGAACATCTTGGACTACATACATGTTCTGGCTAAGCTGAGCCATCTGCTGCTGATAGTAGCGTTGATACCGCTTCATCTGCTTGCGCTGTTGACGCTGAATCTTCCATGTCTTTATGGAAACCATAAACTTCTCATAGAATTCATGAGCATAATCACGGCCCGGAGCGTCAAACCATCCACGCTTAACAGCAAAGAAGAGAATAAGAGCAGCAATAGCCAACTGCACAGCAATATCAATTGAAGCGAAAATAAGAGAAGTGCCGCCACTTTCTGATTCGCTGGTATCGCCTAGTCCAATAGCTGCGAACAGCATAATAGTCACATTATTAGCAATATGCATACCAATGCCAGCTTCCAAACCTCCTAAATACATAGTCAGGTAACCGGTAATAATACCGAGGCTGAAAATTGTGGTTAATCCAATCCAGTCGTAGCCGTGCATTGCGGTGAAAATAATAGCTGGAATAATCGGTACGAGCACATGAGCAGCGCGTGGCAGCCAACGTCCCATTGCTTGAATGAGTATGCCGCGGAATACGTATTCCTCAGTGGCACACTGAATAGGAATAATAGTCACAATGAGCAGAAGCGACATTATGGATGGCATATGTATCTCAAGATGTTCTCCCGTTGCCGCTGCAGCAAGAAGAGAAGCCAAGTTGAGCAGCCCGAAGAAAATAAAGGAAAGAGCAGTGGATTTTAAGAGTGGAGCCCATCTCAAATGTCCGTATACGCTCGAGAGGGAGCCAAAACTTTGAGATTTTAGGGTAGTGATGGTTCACCATAGTGCAGGTAGCATAACGGCTACGCCACCGAAAGTGAGCAAAATAAGAGTTGGGCTAGCGGGATCATTAAGGAAAGATTTTGGGTGAAGACCTATGAACTGCTGATAGTTATAGAAACTTACTTGTCCGAATGCAGAAAATCCGACAATGACATAAACAGCCAGCGAAATGAGGGAGTAGAACAAGATAAAAATAGGGATGGTCGCAAGTGGCTTCCACCAAGGGTTGCGAGCCGTATCGCGCAAAGTGCCAGCATATCCATGACCTTTATACCAGTCGTCACGGCGGATAAGTTCCCACGGACGCGTGTAGGTTGTTGTCAGTGGCTCGGGGATAACTGGCGCTGTATATGATACGGCAGGCGGAATTTTCATGATGCGCGACTTGGTCGGCACTGCAGGTCGCGCAGAATGTGGGGAATATAACGGTGCTGCATAAGGGTGTAGGCGTGAAGTAGCACGATTGCGAGCTGCTATCTGAGTAGCGATGCGAGGATCAATACTACCGGGAGCTGGAGCATGACCTAGTGTGCGCTGGGTGGGTATCGGCGCAGTATAAGGAGCAGCTGTGGGCGCAGACGTAGCTGTGCTCTGTGATGTTTCAGGAACAGGTGCGTAGTCATGTGTCGGCTCAATCATGCATCAATCTTAACGCGAGCCGCTTATGTATGGCTAAGAAGAATTACTGCGGTATTCGCAGAGTGATTGTATAAGGTGCTTAACGTGTGCATGGTCTACGCTTAATCTAAGTTTAACCTGAGCATGGCGCACGTTTTGCCTGAAATCGTCTGAAAATTGCCCAAAAACTCGCGCAAACTCTCACTGAAATCCCAAAAGAATAGAGCATGTGCTTATTTTGTAAGTCTGCTTCAGCCGAGCGCGTCATGCACAATTTTCATCCCACGCTATCCGTTACAATAAAACCTAAAATATTCATTTTCCGCACAGCATATGAATGCTCTCCTTTCATATGTTGACTACTTTGCGGCGGAACTAGGAGATAGTAATGACCGATTCTCTCGGTACAACCCAAAAAACGCAGACCGCTTCTGCATCATCTGACAAGACTTCTCAGGATTCCCTGAACCCATTTAAGGGTGCTGATCCATCTATTTGTGAAGTGTCCACCGTTGAAACTGCCATGAATACAAGCATTTCTCATGGTTTGTCATCTACGGAAGCTCAAGCTCGCTTAGAAAAGTTGGGCCAAACGCGCTCGCAGCAAAACCGAAAGATCCAGCGTGGAAGAAGTTCTTGGCTCAGTTCCAAGATCCGCTTGTTTATTTGCTGTTAGTTGCAACGGTTATTTCTTTTATTGCATGGATGATTGAGCGCAGCACAAATCCAGCTCATGCTGAACCTTTGCCTTTTGACTGCATTGTTATTGTTTTGATTTTAATTGTGAACGCAGTTCTGGGCTTTATTCAGGAAAACCGTGCTGAAGCTGCTGTGGAAGCTCTAGCTCAGATGGCCACTCCGCAAACGGCTGTATTGCGTGACGGTCGGGTTATGAGCATTGCTACTGCAGATGTAGTTCCTGGCGATGTTTTGATTCTGGCTGAGGGCGATACGATTTCTGCTGATGGTCGTTTATTCTCAGCAGCAAGTTTGCGTGTAGCAGAGGCTTCGTTAACTGGTGAATCTTTGCCTGTGGCAAAGAAGGTTGACACTCTTGATTCCGTTAAATCCTTGGGTGATCGCACCAATATGGTCTTTAACGGCACCTCGATTACGCAGGGAACTGGTCGCGCTATTGTCACCTCCACGGGCATGAATACTCAGGTGGGCAAGATTGCAGATATGCTGTCGCAAACCACTGAAGAATCAACACCTCTCGAAAAAGAAATGGATCACGTATCCAAGATTTTGGGTATTGCGGTGGTCATTATTGCTGTTGTTGTTTTAGGTGCGCTATGGCTTATTTCCGGCTTTAGAAGTATTGAAGATGTGATTGAGTCTTTGCTGCTTGCCGTGTCTTTGGCGGTTGCTGCTGTTCCTGAAGGTTTGGCAACGATTATGACCGTTGTGCTGGCTTTGGGTGTGCAGCGTATGGCTCAGCATAACGCGATTGTTAAGAAGCTCTCTTCTGTAGAAACCTTGGGTTCTGCATCTGTTATCTGCTCGGATAAGACGGGAACTTTAACGCGCAACGAGATGACAGTAGAAACTATTATTACTCCAAGCGGTGAAGTCAAGATTACAGGTACTGGCTACAATCCAAGCGGCAAGCTGCTTAATGTTGATGGTAGCGAAGTATCTGCTCAATCTCCATTGCGCGGTGAAGTTATTGCTGCTTTGGCGGCTGGAGCTTTGGCTAATAATGCAGAACTACACAAGCCTGAAGCTGGTTCGAAGAACTGGGAGATTGTGGGAGACCCTACCGAAGCCTCCGTTTTGGTAGCTGCTCGTAAGGTGAATGCCTTGCAGAATTATCAGGGTATTGAACGCGTCGCAGAAATTCCTTTCACCTCTGAACGCAAAATGCAAACTGTTATTGGTCATGATAAAACTGATAATCACTTTATGACTGCCTACGCAAAAGGCGCTCCAGATGTTTTGCTCTCTCACTGCTCCTTTATTGAAGTCAACGGAACAGTACGCGCGTTAACTGACGATGATTGTGCAAACATTCTGGCTCAAGTAGAGCGTTTATCTAACCAGGCATACCGCACCTTAGGCCAGGCTTATCGTCCACTTAAAGTTACCCGTTTGGCTGATATTGATGGAATTCATGCAGATGCTTCCGGGCACGTGGCTGATATTTCTGAGCAAGATGATGTGATTGAACGCGATTACATTTGGACAGGTATGGTCGGTATTATTGACCCTCCTCGTACCGAAGTGCGTGATTCGATTGCCGAAGCTCACCGTGCAGGCATTCGCACCATTATGATTACGGGCGATCACCCGCTAACAGCTGCACGTATTGCAAGTGATTTAGGAATTATTGACGAACAAGTAGCTGAACGTACAGGTCGTCGTGCACTCACTGGCGATCAGTTGGACGCTATGAGTGACGCAGAATTCCAACAGGCTGTGACCGAAGTATCTGTCTACGCTCGCGTAGCTCCCGAACATAAGCTGCGCATTGTTAAGGCTTTGCAGTCCCAAGGCAATATCGTGGCGATGACTGGTGATGGTGTGAACGACGCTCCTGCAGTCAAGTCTGCCGATATTGGTGTGGCTATGGGTATTACCGGTACAGAAGTAACGAAGCAGTCAGCCAAGATGATTTTGGCTGACGATAATTTCTCCACTATTGTGGCAGCTGTGCGTGAAGGTCGCGTGATTTTCGATAACATTCGTAAATTCTTGCGATACCTACTTGGCTCTAATGTTGGTGAAGTCTTTACCGTGTTCTTCGGCGTTGTTTTAGCTGGAGTTTTGGGCATTAAAGATCCTCATTCGACTGGCGTGACCGTTCCGCTTTTGGCAACTCAGCTGCTGTGGATTAATTTGCTGACAGATGCTGCTCCTGCTTTGGCTATGGGCGTTGACGGGCAAACTGACGATGTGATGGGTCTTGCTCCTCGCAAGATAACTGATCGAGTTATTGACGTGGCTATGTGGGCAAACATTGCCTTTACTGGTTTAGTGATGGCTGCTGTAACCCTGATTGGTATTGATTTGTATCTGCCAGGTGGAATCTTTACGGATACCCCAGCATTGCAAACCTTGCACTCCGAACCGATGGTGATGGCGCGTACCATGGGCTTCACTATTCTGGTATTCGCTCAGCTCTTTAACGCTCTAGCATCTCGATCTGGTACTGAATCCGCATTTAAGAACCTCTTCTCCAATATGTGGCTATGGGGAGCAATTGCGTTGTCAATTGTTTTGCAGCTTGCTGTGATTTATATTCCAGTGCTCAACGAGGCTTTTGGTACTACACCATTGCACGCTCATCAGTGGTTTGAAGCTATCGGCCTGGCCGCAATTCTGCTTGTATGCTCTGAGATTTACAAGCTGTTTGTGCGCGTGTTTCTTAAAAAGAGGGCTACTGCGTAGGCTCTCTCTAGAGGCTTCATAGAGCTCTAAGTTATGGCGCTGTATCTTGGTTTCAAGATGCGGCGCCATTTTGTAGTTTTCGTGGTTTTGCGGGGGGGGGGATGACTTGTGATTAGGGTTTGTTGTGGTTGTTTTGGTTCCTGAAACGTGATTGGCTAGAGCGGATACTGTTTCGCGCTGGTTTGGTAGGGTGAATATGACTCGGTATGGTTCCTGAAACATGATTGGCTATAGCAAAATATGATTCACGAACTTTTTTAGCCTTAAAAAGGCTTGTTTTGGTTCCTGAAAGATGATCTGCTCAAGCGAATCGTGATTCACGAACCAAAAATTCATCAAAAAGAGGCAACTATATGCCCTGAAACATGATTGGCTAGAGCCAAACATGATTCAAGTACCTTTACAAACGCCACAGACGGTAGTGGGCGTCCCCTTACAGCTATATAAAGGAACGCCCACGACTTACTTCTTACAATAATGTTTTATTTGATAACTGCCTCAATTACAGCCATTTCAATCTGATTCATTGGTTCGGCAGCTTCTGGAATAGGAAGCATTGGATAATCATGAATCATGTTCTCGCCAATATGCAGCTTGGTGCGCACACCTGCGGCGGTCAAACGCTGAGCAAAATCAGTAACGTCTGGGAAGAAGATCTCATTTGTGCCAACGAGCAGCGTGACATCAGTATCTTTCAAAGCAGATAAGTTGCCGCGAGCTGGCGAAATACGAGGATCGCTGACATTCCACGTACCAGACCATGCGTTTGCGTCTACGTGCAGACGATCCACGTCCAGCATAGGGTCGCGGCTTATGTAGGCTTCAATCTCAGGATTGCTCAAAGTGGCATCTACCCATGGGCTAATAGCAATAATGCCTTCAGGCGCTTGAATGCCATTCTGCGCCCATTCTAAAGCCAATCCAAAGATCATGCCTGCACCAGCGCTATCTCCCATGAGAATTACATTCTCTTCTGGATTTTTGGCGCGCAGCGTAGTGTATAAGCCGGTAATCTGACGGAAAGCATCTGCAGCAGTGCCGTATGGCGCCGGATCATAGTCCGGTACGAGCACGGTGACTCCGCATTGACGTGCAAAGCGGGAGAGGAATAACAGATGAGTTGGATTGATTCCCTGCACATAGCCGCCACCATGAGCGAAGATTACTGTAGTGTGAGGTGCAATAGTGCGGGAGAAATCTTTAGGAGCGATACGGTACGTGGTCATGCCAAAAGTATCTAACTCAGCGTCATTGCCGTCGTCATATACAGAAGCTAAGCCGGACTTAAGCATGATACCTGGCACGCCTGCGTCGGTACGCTCTGTATTCTTGTTCTCATCCAGCCATGCCATTTCCTGTTGTGCGCTTCGTTTTGGATACAATTCCAAACCGGTATTAATCGCTAATGAAACGCCGGAACGTTGATGCTTTTTTTGGGCGTATTTATCGAAAGCCCAAGCAGCGCCAGCAAGCGCAGCGGCTCCTGCGAGAAGTTTAACGAAGCCTGAACGTCGTGCCATGCTTACTTCCTTTCCCTATGTTGTGCCGATTGAATATGCAGTTTTTCAAGCTGTCCGAAATAAATCCAGGTAGCGAAGCCGACCCATGCAATGCCTAAGCACCATCCGCCTAACACATCTGTGGTCCAATGATGCGCCACATAAATGCGGCTCAACCCAATGAGAATAGGCATAACAATCGCGAGAACATTGAGTGCGCGCGCCCATGCACGCTGAATCTGGGTTCGCGCCAGAGTGCTGACCACAATAGCGAGCATCAGCCATAACACTGTATTATTCGCAGAATGTCCTGATGGGAAAGACTGCTGATCTTCTACCGAGCCTAGCCAGAATTTGCTGTCTGGGCGCATACGTGAAATCGTGCGCTTAAAAGCAGTAACAATAATCACGTCACCTGCTAAAGTCCCAAATAAAATCTCGACTTGCAGCCAATGCTTACGCCAAGCGAGCAGACCTAGGCATATCAGAGAAAAAACTAAAACAACTTTAGTGCCGCCCAATGTAGACAATACAGGTGCGAGAACATTCAAAAAGCCGTTGCGATGTGCTACGACTGCCTGAGTAATGCTTAAATCAAAACCTTTTGTGATGCCCGGCCAGACCAGAGCGGTCAGTAGAACAAAAAGAAAAGCGAAAATACCGCTAACTTGAGCTGCTAAACGCCGAGTTGATTGAATAATGCGTGAACGGCTGCGGGTGTGGGTATTAGTCATTGAGGGTAACATCTCCAGACACATCGGCTTTGTAGAAATTAACGAAAGAACGCGAGGCAGTTGGTCCGCGTTGACCTTGATAATGTGAACCATTGTGAGCGCTGCCATATGGGTGCTCAGCAGGGCTAGATAACTCGAAGAAGCACATTTGCCCAATCTTCATGCCCGGCCATAGCTTCACAGGGAGCGTGCTGACATTCGATAGTTCTAAGGTAATATGACCTTCAAAGCCAGGATCAATAAAACCAGCAGTTGAATGAGTCAAAATACCCAAACGTCCTAGCGAACTCTTACCCTCTAAACGAGCTGCAATGGACGTTCCAAGCTTGACATATTCATAGGTGGAGCCCAAGATAAACTCACCTGGGTGCAAAATCCATGGCTTATCTGCCTCAACTTCGAGCAGCTCAGTTAAATCGCCCTGATCTTCTGCCGGATCCACATATGTGTGCTTGTGATTGTTGAAAACGCGGAAGAATCGATCCAAACGCACATCAATAGACGCAGGTTGAACCATTTCAGGAGTCCACGGCGTCAGCGAGATTTCACCAGACGACTGCGCTTGTATAATATCGTGATCACTTAAAAGCATAGTTATAGTGTACCGTGCAGGCTAGTGAACTGTGGGAGCACTTTGTCTTTCATGCACAATGCTTACAGGGCGCTTTGTGTAGGTGCCGTCAGTTCTGCAGTGGATTGAGTACTAGGATCGAATAGTTGGATTGAATAGTTAAAATTTCGGACAGGTGAATAATATGCTGCTTCTTAACGTGACTGTATGGATATGACTGTATGGACGTGAACGTATGGTCATGCGAGTAAACAGTTTTGCGGTCGCGTACCACGTATCGAGTGAGGTGGGGTGGGGATAACGCTTTCCAACTGAAAAGGAACGCGTTTAAGAGCCATGTTCGATCGCTCACGTTTGCAACGCGCCTCTCAGCTTTCGCGTCCGTTCGCAGCCTCCAACACTTATATCGCCCCCCCCAAAAAACACGCCCGCGTGATACAACAGGAGCACGCGAAATATAAGCGCGCTACAGTAGAACTATGACTCATACTCCCATCGAACCAGGCAGAGCAGCCACTGCGATTTCTGGCCATTATGGCGATGTGCTCCAGGTGGAGCAAGCCCTTTTTTCTCGTGGCCGTGGCATGAATAATCCCCGCCGTCCGCTGTTTGTACTTCTCCATGGGTGGGGCTCAAACGAGGATGATATAGCTGAATTTTTTGGTAGCTATGTGAGCCCACACAGTGATTATGTGTCGCTGCGAGGTCCGCTCACTTTGCTTGATCCTGATGATATGGGTATTTTTATGGACGAAAATGCTGCAGGATTGGCATCGAAAACGCGAGGAGCTTTCAGCTGGTTCCATGAAGCCGTTCCGCAGGGAGAAGATCGCGACCGTGATATGTATGCTGCGGCTGTGGCTATTGACGAATGGGTCAACGACTACATTCCGGACGAGCGTGAGGTTATTCCTTTCGGGTTCTCTCAAGGTGGCGCGCTTGCTGTGCATTTGATGCGCGTTAATCCTGAGCGATATAAGGCAGCTGTATGCCTGTCAGGATTCCTCGCTCAGGGCAGCGTGGCAAACACACATCCGCAAGATGCTGCTTTGCAAATGAAATCACCGTCTATCTTCTATGGTTACGGTTTGCGTGATGACGTTATTCCTCGCTTTGAATCCAATTCTTTGGCGGCTTTCTTAGAGGAAAATTCGTTCCTGAAAATATGCGAGTATAAGTCGCTGGATCATGCCGTCAGCTTGGATGAGTGCGCGGATCTGCGCCAATGGCTCATGGACATCGGCGCCTCTAGTGGAGTCATGTAAACTAACAGTATGGCTTTCGGTATCATATTTTGGCTCATTGTGCTAGGTGTGCTGGTGTACTTTATTGTGCGCTGGGCACAAAGTGAAGCTGTGATTAATAATCAGGCGAGCGGTTTGAGTTCTTTTGAACGCGTTGATGATTCAGAAGAGAAAAATAAGCGTATTCCACGTACCGCCGGAACGCCTGTTTCGTATGCTCCTCAGGACGGCATTCACGAGTTAGCTGCGCAGCTACGTGAGAATGCTACGGCAGATTCAACTCAAGAATCGCCAGTATATTTAGGGGATAATTCGTCTGTGGTGCCTATGCATTTGAAATACAAGAGCGAAAATCAATCCGAAAGCAGCTCTGAACTATCTGAAAACGGTGAATAACCGTGACTGGCAGATGACACAGCGCCTGTCATTTATCTGCCTGCATGATTTAGATTTTGTAATGAATACGGTGTGAAAAGATTCGAGGTTTTATGGATATTCATATGATATGGGCAATTATTGCCATTGTTGCCGCTGTTGTGGCTATCGGAATTATTGCGTTTGTGCTGTGGCAGCGGAAAAGTTCGCAGTCATCGTCCGCTACCCGAGTGTCAGATACCCAAGTGCCAGCTACCGAATTGGGGTCAACGTCGGAAACAAAGAGCGATGAACAACTCGAACAAGTAGAGGAATCGCTGCGCCCTGCTCAGGAAGATAATCCTCACCAAGCCGAGGAGGAGGCTCAACCTCAGACTTCTCCGGCAACTTCTGAACGCAATCAGTCGATTGATAAGCCAGAGGATGGTGGTACTCGTTTACAGCGCCTACGCTCACGCTTATCGCATTCGGCTAATCCTTTTGGCAAGGCTCTGTTCAACATTTTGACGCGCGATAACCTTTCCGAAGCAGACTGGGAAGAAGTTGAAGATACTCTTCTCTTAGCTGATGTGGGTACCGACACTTCTATGGAGATTGTAGAAGAATTACGTCGCAATGCCCGCGTTATGGACGCTCATGATGCGTCTGCTATTCGCAACTTGTTGCGCGAACAGCTTCTTCATGCTGTTAATACAGATAAAGAAGGCGATGCATATAATCGCGAGTTGGAACTGCATAAGAGCAGCCAGAGTGCTGATGGCGGCGAACCACACGTACTCATGATGGTTGGAGTTAACGGTTCTGGTAAGACCACAACCACAGGTAAGTTAGCTCGTCTGCTTATTGGCGAAGGCTATGAAAAGATTGTGCTCGGAGCCGCTGATACTTTCCGCGCTGCTGCTGCTGATCAGTTGCAGACATGGGGCGACCGTGTAGGCGTTAATGTGGTGCGCAGCGATAAAGAAGACGCTGACCCTGCATCTGTCGCATTTGAAGCTGCTGAAACTGCTCAAAATCAGAACGCTCAAGTTCTTATTGTGGATACTGCTGGACGTCTTCAAAACAAGGCAAATCTCATGGATGAGCTTGGCAAGATTCGTCGCGTAGTAGAAAAGCGTGTTCCTGTGCAAGAAGTTTTGCTTGTTCTGGATGCTACTACCGGTCAAAACGGTATGGTTCAAGCAAAAGTTTTTGCTGAAGCGATTGGTATTACGGGCATTGTGCTGACAAAGCTAGATGGCTCTGCTAAGGGCGGTATTGTTATTTCCGTTCAACGTGAGTTGGGGGTTCCCGTCAAGCTTGTAGGTTTGGGCGAAGGTCCAGATGATTTAGCGCGCTTTGATGCTGAGGGTTTTGTGGACGGCATTTTAGGCGACTAATTTCAGTTTTCTTTTCGTGTGCAATGGAGGCGGCGCATAAAGCGTCTGCCTCCATCTCATATTTTGTTCAAAAAATATCAAAAAAATATTAAAAAATTTTTCTTTGAAATCGAGTCCATGAAAAATTCTGTCCGTCATCACAATTTTTCGCACGGAGCGCTCTGCAAAAAGATAAGCAAAATCAAGGGTTGGAGCGATTAGTTGATATTTTTAGCTCAACCCTACCGACGTCCAAATGTACATATAATGAGACTCGATTTCGAAATATGTTCGACACATGGGACGGTTCACGTAACTCAACGGTTACAGTTTTGGCTATTTCTCTTCATAATTCATTCCTTAAATAACAGTATCTCGACAAGAGAAAAGGAGGAGATTATGAATTCAGGGGATATAGCATGGATGCTCATTGCTAGCGGCCTTGTGTTTTTAATGACACCAGCAGTGGCATTCTTCTACGGCGGTATGGTGCGTGCAAAGGGCGTGCTCCATATGATAATGCTATCAGTGGGAGCCATGGCGGTAGTGACTATGGCGTGGGCACTGTGTGGGTGGTCTATTGCCTATGCAGGGCATTCAGTGGGTGGTGTTTTTGGAGATCCTCTTACTGGAGCATTTTTCCGCGATGTTATCAGCATGAAAGATGGCGTTTATGCTTCTGTGGATAAAACCGGAACTGGAGCATATCCGATTATGGTGGATGCATTATTCCAGTTAACTTTCGCCATTATTACAGTTGCTTTAATTAGTGGCTCTTTGGCTGAACGCGTGAAGTTTAGCACATGGCTTGTTTTTGCTTTTGTGTGGACAATTGTTGATTATGCGCCAATGGCTCATATGGTATGGAATAAGGGCTTACTCTCAGCTGATGGTGCGATTTCTCAACTCTTTGGTGTGCCGGCTCATGATTTTGCAGGTGGTACGGTTGTGCATATTAATGCAGCGGTGGCAGCTTTAGTTCTTGCTGTGATTATTGGCCGTCGTAAAGGCTTTGGCACGGCTGCTTTTAAGCCGCACAATGTTCCATTTGTCTTGTTGGGAGCTTTCCTCTTATGGTTTGGGTGGTTCGGTTTTAACGGTGGGTCTGCTTTTGCGGCAAACGGTACAGCAGCATATGCAATCGTAACAACTACCTTGTGCACCGGCGCTGCAACGCTGGGCTGGTTATTAGTGGAAAAAATCCGAACTCATCATGCAACTCCTGTGGGTGCTGCCTCGGGCATGGTTGCAGGACTGGTTGGAATTACTCCATCGGCAGATGTTGTTTCCCCATTAGCATCGATTATTATTGGCATTATTGTGGGAGCTGTGTGCTGTGTAGCTATTAGTGCAAAGTTCAAGCTGGGCATTGATGATTCGCTCGATGTTGTAGGAGTTCACGGCGTTGGAGGTGTGCTCGGCACCATTTTTGTTGGTATTTTCTCAGCAGGTGCAGGCTTGGTAACGCATGGAGATTTCCGTTTGACTGCAGTTCAGCTCATTATTGCTGTGATTGCCATTGCATATAGTGCAATCGTTACTTTTATTCTTGCGATTATCTTAGAAAAGACTATGGGCTGGCGCAGCACTAGCTATGCAGAAATTACTGGTATTGATGTTGTACAGCACGGTGAGCGCTCGTATGATTTCTCGAGCACATCGTTATCGTTAGGAAGGCATGCATAATGAAACTTATAACTGCAATTATTCAGCCAGATAAGCTTGATGACGTGGTGAGTGCGTTGGCGGACGTGGGTGTGCATGGTTTAACTATTTCTGAAGCACATGGCTATGGTCGTCAACGAGGTCACACCGAAGTATTTCGAGGTACTTCAGTGGAAGTGGATATTTTACCGAAAGTTCGTTTTGAAATAGTGGCAGAAGATGCCGCTGTTGACTCCATTGTCAATTCTATCTGTGAGGCAGCGGGCACTCACACCATTGGAGATGGCAAAGTATGGGTTATCCCAGTTGAATCGGTAACTCGAGTGCGCACGCATGAGCAGGGTGTGAACGCACTCTAGACACGAAACTACATATCTGCAATCGCTGCGCGTATCCACGTATCTGTATGCGCGCGGCGAATATTGCCTATACCGCGTATGCCCATAAAAACAATATTGAAAACAAGCCATAGAGATATTGCTTGCATGAGCTGCGAAGTTTGTGTTTGATGAACGGCGTAGAATGTGGCGGTTAGAGCTGCAATATGAGCAAGAGCAGAAATACTGCACAGTTTTGCGAGATAGGTGAAATCACCGGCTCCAATAAGTACTCCATCGAGTGCCCATAGCCATCCATGGTAGGGGAAGAAAATACCTACAATAAGTGCGCAGACGGCAATAATATATGCCGTTGCAGAGTCAGTGGTGAAAAGGTGAGCGCCTGTCCAACCGAGCAGAGCGAAGAGAATGCCCACATAGCTTCCCCATACAATTCCGGCTCGTTCAATCTCTTTAATAAGCGAATGAACCAGCTTAATATTTTTTGCGCCCAGCGCTGTACCTACCAAAGCTTGTCCGCCTACGCCAATGGCATCTAAAACGTTTAGAGCCAAATTCCAGGAAGAATTAATTACTTGATAGCTCGCTAAAACGCGCGTACCCATAGCTGTGGCAGCTATAACTGTGGCAACCATACCAACGCGCAGGGCAGCAGTGCGCACAAAAAGCATAAGCCCGTCGCCAGCACTATCCTTCACCCCGCCAAAATCAGGCTTAAGAGAGATATTATTGCGGCGAACAATCGGCAGCAAGTAGAGAATAACAATGGCACACATAAACCATTGTGCAATGCCCGTGGCAATTCCTGATCCCGCCACACCCCAGTCGAAACCGAAAATAAAGAGAGCGTCGAGCGCAATATTAACCACAGCTCCAGCAACAGCAGACCAGAGCGTAATATTTGCTTTGCGTAGACCGCGAAACATACCGTTTGCAGCGTAGGCAATGAGTGTTCCGGTCGATACCAAGACCGGCAGTGTGCACATACACAGTGGCTGCATTCAGAACGGCATCGCGCGCACCGAGAGCATAACTAATCGGATATGCGCCGCCCACAATTACCAAAGTTAAGACTATGCCTATGATCGTGGCCAACCACATTCCGGAAACCCCAGCTTTGAGTCCCTCGCGTGTGCGACCTGACCCCATGAGGATCGATACCCGGGAAGTGGTGGAATACGCCAAAAATAGACATAAGCCTACTGAGGTGAGAATAATTGTAGAGCCGATGGAAAGACCTGCCAGAGCGGTGTCTGAAATAGTACCCACAAAAGCAGTGTCTGCCAAAATAAAAATTGGCTCGGCAACAAGCTGCCCTAGTGTGGGAATAGCAATAGCTGCTAACTGTTTACGTACCGCACGCGGGGAAGCATCCTTCAGGAAAGAATCTGAGCGCGTTGAAGATGTGTTATTCGATGTTGAATAGTCCGGCGCAGGTGTTGTCTGTGCTGTTGAAGAATCTGTGCTCTGGTTTTCGGTCATAAGAAACAATACTATGGACAATTTTGACGAAAGTGGAGAAAATTTCACGGAATTTGAAGTCCAAGACACATTTATCCCCAAGTTATCCACCGTGTTATCCGCATATTGTGGAAAACTACCGGGGTTATACACGTGCAACACGCATAAAAATGTGGATAACTCCTCTTTTGTGAATAAATTATCCACATGAAGTGTGTGTGAATAGAGTGTGAAGTTGTCCACAGGGGAGTTTATCCACAATGGGGTTGTGTGAATAAGTGCGGAGCTAAAATTGTTCGCGCAAGAGGCGCGAGAGAGATACAACAGCCGCGCAAGGAAAGGATGCACACAAGAAACGGGAGCAGTCTGTGCGGTGGTTATGGCTAAAATCAACGAGTTCACGCGTGTGCTGCTGGCGTGTGTCTACTGATAAACACTGGAAAATACGGCTAAGGTTGTGCATAAAAATCCATAAAGAATAAAGGCGCAAGGCAAAAAGCGTTACGTAATTCTTCATATCTTGTGCATAGAGTCAGCCTTTTTACTCTTTTCCTACAACCGTCCGCTTAGAATGGGCTTATGCCTGAAAACAGCAATGGACGAAATTTTTCTTCTGCGCGCAATAATTCTGAAAGCACGCGCTCTGATGATGTGTTTACTGGTGTGCCACCGTATGATGAAACCGCAGAAATGGCGGTGCTTGGCGGCATGCTGATGAGCAACGATGTGATTGCAGAAGTGAGCGAAATTTTAGATGCGCATGAATTCTACATTCCCAAGCATCAGACGATTTATTCTGTGATTGTGCAGCGCTTTGCTGACGGTGAGCAGGTAGATCCTGTTCTGGTGGCTGATACTTTGCGTGTGAAGTCTGAACTAGACAAAATTGGCGGCGTAGATTATTTGGCAAGCTTGGTACACGCTGTTCCTGCCGCTATCAATGCTATTCATTATGCCGATATTGTGCATCGTGATTCCATGCTGCGTGATGTGATTCAAACTGGTGTTCGCATTGCACAGATGGGCTATAGTGCTGAAAGTTCCGATGCAGAAGAAGTAGTAAATCTTGCTCAAAATTCTGTGTATCGTCTATCTGATGGTCATGTGCGTCAAGATTATCAGTCCATCGGCGAAAGCGTACGCGATACTCTCGATCATATTGAAGAGATTCAGTCCGGTACGGTTACTCCAGGTGTGCCAACAGGATTCCGCGATATAGACAACGTCACCAATGGTTTACAGCCAGGGCAGATGGTGGTTGTGGCTGGACGTCCGGGTATGGGTAAGTCCACCATTGGTATTGATTTTGCTCGATCAGCGTCGTTGCATCATAATATGCCAACAGCCGTGTTCTCTCTGGAAATGAGCAAGCTGGAACTATCGCAGCGTATTATTTCCGCGGAAACGGGCATTACTCTTAAGGCTTTACGTGACGCTGATAATATTAACGAAGAAGAATGGCGTAAACTCAACGCTTTCCAAGATCGTATTTCCGATGCGCCACTTTACTTAGACGATTCACCAAATATGAGCATGATGGAAATTCGCTCCAAGTGCCGTCGCCTTGCACGTCAGGGATTGCGCTTAGTCGTGATTGATTATTTGCAGCTGATGAGTTCAGGTAAGCGAGTGGAATCGCGTCAGCAAGAAGTATCTGAGTTTTCACGTTCGCTCAAGCTGCTGGCTAAAGAGTTGGAAGTGCCGGTCGTGGCGTTATCTCAGTTGAACCGTGGTGCGGAGGCACGTGCAGACCGTACCCCAATGATTTCTGATTTGCGTGAATCAGGTTCTATTGAGCAGGATGCGGATGTGGTTATGCTGGTGCATCGTCCTGATGCATATAATTCTGAGGATCGCCCCGGTGAGGCAGATATTATTATGGCAAAGCATCGTAATGGTCCGAACAGCAACATTTACTTTGGCTTTTCAGGGACACTTGTCACGCTTTACCGATATGGCTGCAGATTACAGTCAGGGTGTTTAATTACTGCTGTTATTGAGTGGTATTGAGTTTTCATAAGGCACGGAGTTTTTATGGCGCGTTCAATATTTTCTGTTTTTACACCTGCTGTTGGCAAGATGGTTCGTGCTGCTGCTCGTTTGCGAGGCGGCGGCACGGCTTTGCCTGGCAAGATTGTAGAAACCATTGATGCTGATTTTATGGCTCGTACTTTAGGGCAGCTGCCGTATGGTGTGGTGCTAGTCTCTGGCACGAATGGTAAGACCACAACCACGCGCATCGTGGCGTCCATGCTTGAACAACTTGGTTTAAGAGTATTTACGAATCCAACCGGTTCGAATTTTACTCGCGGAGTAGTGTCTGCGTTGCTCGATCAGGTGGATATGCGCGGACAGTTGCACGCGGACGTGGCAGTTCTCGAGTTAGATGAAGCCTATGCTGTGCATTTTGTGAAGCAAGTTAAACCGCGCTATAGTCTGCTGCTGAATGTTTTGCGTGATCAGCTTGATCGATTCGGCGAAATTGACACCACCGCACGTATGTTATCTGCCGTTGCTGAAGCCACAACGGGAACAGTTGTGCTTAACCGTGAAGATCCACGCGTGGCAGCTCTATCCGATGTTGTTACCGGTGACGCGAGCGTAGAATATTTTGGGCTGAGCGATGATCTCATGAGTTTCTTCCCTTCTGATGATGCTATGCACGACGCAGAAGATGCTCATACCTATCATCTAGCGCATTACCGACCAGCAGCTGTGACGCTTACTGCGTTAGAAGATAAGCAAGCAACCTTTGCATTCGGTCAGTCAGAAGGAACATACAAGGCGCAGCTCAAGCTCGAAGGCGTCTACAATGCTTTTAATGCTGCTGGCGCGCTCGCAGTAGTGGATGCGGTTATGCGCGGTGTCGATCCACACAAGGCATCCTCAAACAAGCGTCCAACTCATGCAGAAATGGTGTTGGCTGCTTCGGCAGTAACTCCTGCATTTGGACGTGGAGAATCCATTACGGTGCGGGAAGATACTGTAGAACTCATTCTCGTAAAAAATCCTATGGGCTTTAGGCTAGCTTTGAAATCCTTTGATGCTGCAGATCATGACACCATGATTATTATCAACGATGAATATGCTGATGGGCGCGATATGAGCTGGCTGTGGGATGTAGACTTCAGTTCGCTTGCTGATGGCGGAGTGCATACCGTATCGGGCGTGCGTGCAACCGATATGGCGCTGCGCTTAGCTTACGATGGGGTAGAAGCGCAAGAAGTCAATGACAATATTGAAACGGCTGTAAAAAACTTTGTGAGCAGCACGCGAGGGCGTAATAAGCATATATATTGCACATACACGTCTATGCTCACTGCACGCAAAGTTCTGTCAACAATTGCCGATGTAGAGGATGTGGGATTGTAATGAACGAACACATAAGCAATCAATCACAAGAAAGTCGCGTAGAAAGCCGCGTGCTCGATATTGTGTCGTTGTATCCCAAGCATATGAATATTTACGGGGACACGGGCAATGTGAAAACCGTGGAATTGCGCGCTCGCCTATATGGTTATGAGCCACGTATTCACACGTATAATGTGGGCGATGCATGGCCCGCGCATGTGGATTTGCTTCTGGGCGGTGGCGGTCAGGATAAAGGGCAAGCCGTTATTAGCGACGATCTTTTTGCTAGAGCTGATACTATTCGTGCTTTGGCGGCTGATGGCGTTCCAATGCTATTGATTTGCGGGCTTTACCAGCTTTTTGGTGAGTATTTTGAAACGCATGACGGGGAGCGCTTACCAGGAATTAATGTGCTGGGCGTGCATACCGTGGGGCAAGATACGCGCATGATTGGTAACTTGGTTGAGCAGACCGAGGAGTGCGGCGCGATTGTGGGCTATGAGAATCACTCAGGTCAGACGATTGTGCATGATGATGGCACTGTTGCCTGGGCGCACGTTGAAGCTGAAGGTACGGGCAATAATGGACGCGATCTTACAGAAGGCGCTCGCAAATACAATGTGATTGGAACCTATATGCATGGGTCTGTGCTACCTAAGAACCCTCAGTTGGCTGATTTCTTAATTCGTGCTGCTGCTGAACATCGGTATGGTGCCTTTGAAGCTTTGAGTACGCCTGAGCAACGGGCTCAGTTAGACAAGTTGGATGCTTTGGCTGCTGCGGCGTTTAAGGTGGCGGCAAGTAGACCACGGTAGGCTGCTTTCTGTTGAGCTGCTTTTGCTTTCAATCCCGTAAAATGGCATTTTTCGTGCTAGTTTACGGGCTTTTCTTATTGGTGGGGGGGGAAGGGGTGTGTGAGAGTTCTCCCTCTATGCTGATGGTTGTTGTGTTATTCACATCGGTTCACAATTCTATGGCAGTTTGATAAAAATTGTAGTCCAGAGGCTACAATATGATATGGAAATTAAAACAACACTGCAGTTTCAAAAATGGCTTAAAAAACTGAGGAATAGACCTATTCGAGCTTACATAATCACAATGATTAATGAATGGCGCGAAAACGGTTTGGTTTTTGGTGACATAAAGAAAATTGGTTCCGCACTTTATGAAAGCCGTATTCATAAGGGACCGGGATATAGAGTGTATTTCACTTATCAAGGTGCTCGCCTGGTCATACTGCTCGTTGGCGGCGATAAAAGTACGCAAGAGTCAGATATAAGAAAATCACTCGAACTATTGAATGATATGGAGGATTACAATGACTAATGAGAAAGTGAAACTCATTGATTGGAATCCTGTTGATTACCTTGACGATGAGGAAACAATAGCATCCTATTTGAATGAAGCTGCGCAAAGAGAGAATCCTCAAATCCTGCTGAGTGCTCTTGGTGATGTGGCACGTGCATATGGTATGGGAAAAGTGGCGAAAAGCGCCCATGTTAATCGCGAGAGTTTATATAAGAGTCTGAGCGAAAATGGACATCCAAGCTATGAAACAGTAAAAAATGTTCTTAAGGCATTAGGCTTTACAATTCATATTAAACAAATAGAAACAAAGTAAAAGCATCACAGTAGATCTTTTGCGGCTATCAGGCTATAAAATTATTGAGCGATAAGGAATAAAGCGTATGTCTGACTGGCATCTTTAGCCAGCAGATCTAAAGATGCCTTGATAATTCACATGCGAAAATGTTCATTCTTACTCAAAAAGAAGAGTATAATTATTCCCAAGTTTTTATCCAAAGATGAATAAAAACTGATTTTTTAGGAAAGAAGATAAAAATGAAAAAATATATGTATCGCTATCTTTCCTTAGTCGTGTCGTTTATTATATCTGTTGGTATGATCTCCATATCTGAAAAAAGCTACGCTGCAACTCTTGGGAGTTCTGGGTCTGCCCTTACACAGAGTGTTATTGATAGAGCTACACCACATATTTCGCTTGACGGATATGTCTATAAACTTAATTCTCATTCTGCTAGCCAGGTCCTTACTTTACCCGAAATGGAATTAGTGAAGGATCAAATTAACATGACGAATAGTGCGATTTCTCAAGCGATTAGAGACGCATCTGCATCAAAAGATATAGTGGTGTCCGCAATAAATAAGAAAGTCATTTTTACCGATTGTGTAACTTCAGTGGACCCTGTCATGCCTATTACACGAGCTGCTGTTCGTTACAAGGAAGGCGTATCAAAAGTAGAATTTGGCTGGTATGGTTTACGTGTCTATATATCAAAAACGGATATCAACCACCTCGGAGGACTCGTTTTAGGTGCGAGCGTACAAATTCCTTCAGGAATTGCTCAAGTCGTAGCTGCTGCTCTAGGTTTTGCTGCTGGTCAGGTGCCTGGCGGAATAGTTTTCGAGTCTACGCTCCCTGATCTTGTTTTCTTAAGTATCACCAATATACGTTTCTAATAAAAATGTAGGATAGAGAGGGGTAGATATTATGGAGTTTCTACAAGACAAAAAGATGCTTAAAAATATTGATGGAGCTATTTCCTTAATTCTTATAGCATTGTGCCTATTCCTCCCAAACGATCTGCGCCCTTTACAATGGGCAGCTTTAGCATCGTATGTACTACTCATACCCCTTTTTGTTTATTCTCATAGTGATTCTTCAAAAGGAACTCTCGCACTTGCGGTAATGGCGTATATTGCGAATTGCTTTGTTATCGTCGCGTTCATACTTGACAGCAACATCTGGGGAATAAAACAAAATACTCTCATGACGCTAGTATTTGTGCTCATTGTAATTTCTGCTATTCCAGAAATTATGAAGGAATATAAGAAAAAGTAGCGTAGGTAATGGCGGTGGGTCAGTATCGGCATTGTGACTGACCCACTTCGCATGAAAGCTGAGCTTATAGGACAAAACCGCTCCGAACTCCTGATAATCAAGGAATTTCGAAGCGGTTTTTCTTCTGTTTGAATTGCGGATGCCTTAGCGCTACCTTAGACAGCTACTCCAACTCAAAAGCTCCAGTATACAGCTGGTAATACTGTCCCTTTTCTGCGATGAGCTGGTCGTGAGTTCCACGCTCAATAATGCGACCGTGATCCATAACCATAATCACATCAGAATTGCGCACAGTGGAGAGTCGGTGTGCAATCACAAACACTGTGCGACCTTCCATAAGAGCATCCATACCAGCCTGAACAATTTCCTCTGTACGTGTATCAATAGAGGATGTTGCCTCATCCAAAATCATGACAGGAGGATCAGCTACAGCTGCACGTGCAATGGAAATAAGCTGACGCTGGCCTTGAGATAATCCGCTGCCGTCACCGGAGAGCACAGTATCGTAGCCTTGCGGAAGCATACGAATAAATCCGTCTGCATTAGCAAGCTTTGCAGCTTCGATGCACTCGTCATCAGTCGCGTCGAGTTTACCGTAACGAATGTTATCCATAACCGTTCCAGTAAACAGGTTGACGTCCTGGAGAACAACGCCGAGGCTTCGGCGCAAGTCATTCTTATTGATGTCAGAAATATCAATGCCATCATAAAGAATCTGGCCGG
Source organism: Alloscardovia omnicolens (assembly GCA_040702985.1). Lineage (GTDB taxonomy): Bacteria > Actinomycetota > Actinomycetes > Actinomycetales > Bifidobacteriaceae > Alloscardovia > Alloscardovia omnicolens_A. The sequence continues at coordinate 228,937 of CP159991.1, forward strand.
AGCGAATGTCGTAGAAGCGGTTCACAAGATTGGTAATTGTGGTCTTTCCGGCACCCGTTGCGCCCACCAAAGCGACCTTCTGACCAGGTTTTGCATACAACGTAATATCGTGCAAAATTTCGCGATCAGGATTATAGCTGAAGTCCACGTTGGTAAAGCGAATGTCACCACGAAGACGTGTGTACACGCTGGTGCGTGTAGAAGCAGATGCGCGAGATGGCGTACTTTCAGCAGAAATACTGCCTACAAGAGCTTCAAGCGCATCGGAATGAGAACCGTCTACTACATGAGAAAGTGAGCGCGGACGCAACACATTGCTTGGGGCACTTGATACTTCAGCCACATCTTCGCGCACTTCAACACCTTCAGGAACTTTCCATGCCCAGTCATTAGTGTGCTTAGACGTTTCCGTAATGCTGCCATCTGGCTTTACTAAAGCGTTGACCAGTGTAACGGTACCAGAATCTTGCTCGACTGGCTCGTCTAAGAGACTGAAAATTCGCGATGCGCCTGCAAGAGCCAGCATAACCATGGTAAATTCATTGGAAATCTGAGCAATCGGGTTAATAAAGCTACGCGACAAGGTCAGGAAGGAAATCAGCGTTCCAATAGTTAATGCGGAAGCGCCAGCTAAACCGAAGTTCGGGAAAGCAGCCAAACTTGCATAAGCCCCTACCAGAGCAATAATCACATACAGTAAATATCCCAAGTTACCCACAACCGGCATGGTGATGTTACCGTATGAGTTAGCTGTTAAAGCAGCATTGAAGAGTTTATCGTTTTGCTCATCAAACTGCTTTTGAGAAGCCTGCTCGTGGGTAAATACTTTAATGACTTTCTGGCCATTAATAGCTTCTTCAATAAAACCATTGACATCACCCAGAGCTTTTTGCTGCTTCACGAAGAAACGTCCCGATGTTCCAGCAAGGAAGCGGATAACCACTACCACAATACCCGTGTATGCGAGCACGCCGAGCGCGAAAGGAACGCTTAAATACATCATGGAGATGAAAGCAGCAATCATGGAGATGACAGAGGAGAAGATGGCTGGTATAGATTGCGAAATAGCCTGGCGTAGCACATCGGTATCGTTCGTGTAGAAACTCATGATATCGCCATGTTGATGAGTATCGAAGAAGCGTACAGGCAGTTTTTGCATATGCTCGAACATGTCATCACGCAGCTTCTTCAATGTGCCTTGTTCGACCTTCACCAAAATTCGCGCGTAGAGCAGATTGGAGAGCACGCCGATTGCATAAATAACACCCATAACGCCCAGCATTTGAGCAAGCGGACCAAAGTCTGGGTTCGCTTTGCCAACGAGCGGCACAATATATTTGTCAATAAGAGTCTTGACGAATAATGCCATGCTTGCATTAGCAATAGCAACAATAATGATGCAGACGAGCACAACGAACAGCTTGAGTTCATTGCCAATAGCAAGAGTCTTGAGCAGGCGCTTTAATGTGCCTGGCTTTGCGCCGCGCTCTGCAGATTTCTGTGTATCTTTACTCATCAATAGCACCTCCCTTTTCTTGAGACTGAGCAATAGAACGATATTCTTCGCAGCTTTGCATTAATTCATCGTGAGTTCCCGAATCCAAAATGGTTCCGTTGCTCATCACAATAATTTGATCAGCATGCTTTACTGAGCTAATACGCTGAGCAATAATGATTTTGGTTGTGTCCGGAATTTCTTGAGCAAAAGCGTTGCGAATGCTTGCGTCGGTTTTGGTATCCACAGCAGAGGTGGAATCGTCCAAAATTAAGACCTTCGGCTTCTTGAGTAGAGCGCGTGCAATACATAGACGCTGCTTTTGACCTCCCGAGAAGTTAGATCCGCCTTGTTCCACGCGAGAATCATAGCCATCAGGGAACTGATTAATGAATTCATCTGCACACGCTAAATGAGCGGCGTGACGGATTTCTTCATCGCTAGCCTGAGGATTTCCCCATCGCAGATTTTCGGCAATTGTTCCGCTGAACAGAATGTTCTTCTGCAAAACCATGCCCACTTCATTACGAAGCACGTCCAAATCATAGTTGCGCACGTCGCGTCCGCCTAAACGCACTGAACCTTCAGTAGCATCATATAAACGAGGAATAAGCTGCACAAGCGAAGACTTTGCAGAACCTGTTCCGCCCACAATGCCAACAGTTGATCCTGAAGGAATAGTGATATCAATATGGGAGAGTACATTCTTTTCGGAGCTATCGGAATAGCGGAATGTAACGTCCTTGAACTGCACAGTACCGTCAGCAATCTCAGTTAAAGCGTTATCTGGTGTTGTTACTGTTGATTCTTCTTTCAAAACTGCAGCAATACGACCAGCGGAGGCGCGGGAAATAATAATCATGATGAATACAAAGGAAATCATCATCATGGCCATCATAATTTGCAAGGTATAGGTGATCAGAGAAGTTAAATCACCAGTAGTTAAACCGTTGGCAGGATTATTGCCTGATGCCACAATTTGGTGAGCTGCCATCCAACTTAGAGATAGCATAGCCACATAAATTGAGCCGGTGAGCACAGGATTAAAGAAGGCCAAACGCATTTCTGCTTTTACAAAGAACTTGTAAATGGCAGTAGAAATATGCTTGAACTTAAAGTCTTCGTGATCTTCACGGTTAAAGGATTTTACAACGCGAATACCCAGCAAGTTCTCTTCCACATTGGAATTCAAACGATCGTAAATGCGGAAAACGCGTTCAAAAATAGGATGCACACTAGCAGCAATAGCAATCAGTGCGCCACCAGTTAATGGAATAAGGGCTAAATACACATAAGAAATGGTTGGATTGATGCGGAAGGTGAAGAACCATGCAAAAATAACCATGAGTGGAGCGCGGAAAGCAACGCGAATAAGCATTTGGAATGAGTTCTGCACATTAGTTACATCTGTGGTCAGACGAGTTACCAAAGAACCTGAAGAGAATCGATCAATATTGGTGAACGAGAAATCTTGAACCTTGGCGAATAAATCATGACGCAGATTACGTGATAATCCGGTCGCGGCTTTTGCGGCAAAGCGACCAGCTCCAATACCCGCAGCCAAAGAAACCAGGGAAATTCCCAGCAGAATAAGACCCCACTTCCACACTTGAGTAATGTTCTGCTTGTTTAAGCCATCATCAATCAAAAAAGCCATAAATGTAGGGATAAGAACTTCGAGCAATGCTTCAATTGCAACCAGAGCAGGTGTGGCTAATGCTGCTGGCTTATACTGACGAAGACTCTTAAAAAGCGTGAAAAAATCACGCACAGAACCATCTCCATCGCCATAGCCTTTATTGTTTTCCAGCTGCTGCATGGACAATTCTGCTTGGTTGAGAGCTGCGCGCTCGCGTGTGGACAAACTAGATTGTTCGCTAGCATCCATGCGCGTGTTTGTGCTCTGCTGTTGTGTGTTGTGCGCCATTATTCTCCTTTCTTTTCAAACCATCAAAAAGCACCACGGTGCGAAAGGAACGGAGACGGTACGATAACACATATGTGAAGGCTGTGAGCCATCTGTGGTGCAATCCTTTGTAGACAAGGTCTATACAAGGTGCATAGGGTCAGAGCGTACATCTGAAAAGCGTTGTTTCGGCACAAATACGCACGCAGAAAACGGTGCGATGGGGTGCATTGCAAACTTTTATTCTAGCACGTAACAGCGCTCGCTAAGGGTGTGTTTCCTCACAGAGAAAGACTTTTGTGTGTGGGGGATTGTTGTGGGCCATGACCGGTGTTGCAATGCTTGAGGAGTGAAATGTGGCTTTATAGGGCGAGAGGCGGGAAACTGTCGTGGGGGGGGGGTGATGTGAGGGGTCTTGGTGATTATCGTTTTCAGTCCAGGCTAGCCCTGAAAAGTGATTTGCATGAGCGGATCACTTCGTAGGGCAGAAAATGCCTCTAAAATGCCACGAAAACTGGCGTGAAAAGTGATTCACATAAGCAGATCACTGCTCAGGGCCTCAAAACACCCTAAAACAGACATAAAAACAGCCCTGCCAAGTGATCTGCTATAGTGAATCACTCCGCAGGGTCTTTTTTACCCCTAAAAACCCTATGAAAACTGTCGTGAAAAGTGATCTGCTACAGTGAATCACTTCGCAGGGCTCTTTTGTCCCAAAAGTTGGCACCAAAATAGGCCTTGAAAAGTGATTGACCCTACCGAATCACTTTTCAAGGCCACAAAAAATCCACGAACATCAGCCACTTTTTCGCCCTAAAAAATCCCTGAAATGCCTAATGCAGGAATTCTCAATATTGAATGAGCGCATAGAAAAATGCTTATGGTGTGTGCGGGTATGTAGTGGGCGTGATTGTGTATCTGCATGAAGATGTTCTCGGATACATACCCGCGCAACTTTTAGTCATCTACATATGAAATATGAGATGTTTTGCAGATACAGTTTAGTTTTCTTCTGTATCAAGTAGGGACGATGTTTCTGCCAAATGTTTGAGATCTTTCAAGGTGCGTAACTCGCTAATCTCTTCAATTGGTGCAGGTGGGGTGTGAAGTTCTTGATAATTCTTAATGAGGATTTGAGCGGTCTGAATGTCAATCCTTTTATCCATCATGAGGCTGCGGATGAGAGTAACAAATACATCATCAGGAGCCTGATTGTACATATGAATTTTTTGAATAAGCTGATCTAATCGGCGCCGCAAAGTTGGATAAGAGATTTGATAGAGCTGGCTCATTGTTTTTAGGGAACCAGACGACAGCATGAAGTTCTTGATAAAGATTGCATCTTCATCAGATAGATATTGCAACCACCCTTTTGCGTTATCCATGGTAGCTTTTCCCTCTTCTTATGTAGCTTCCTTTATGGGGCAGGAAAACTTATTCTGAAACTTACTCACTCATTATACTGATAATTTTCTGAAAAAGAACTGGATACAGTCATGGAATGAGAAATTGGAGAATGAGGTTGAAGAACTTTTTACGCGCAACTGCTATAGAGAGCAATGAATAAGCCATGTAACCAGAACGAGACAGGGCAGAAAGCGTCAGAGTTTGGAGGTGGTCAACCTCGCGCCGTGCGAGAGAACTGATGAAGCACTGACTTATGTGTTGCTGCTTATCTACACATTGTGCCTGCATTCACACTACTAAATGCAGGCACAATAAGCTATTCAATGTTCATGCGCTTTTATATAAAATCGCACACTGCTGAGTTTTTTACTCAGAAATCTTTGCCAAGAAAGCAGAAACCTGAGCTTCAATAGCTGCGCGCTCATCATCACTCAAAGTAACTTCGCCGGTTGCCCATTCAGAAGTCAAGCTGTGACCAAAGAGTGGCTCGTCCATCACGTCCATGCTGATGAACTTAGCCAAACGCACTACATCAGCAAACATATGCTCATAAGAAGTTCCGGCAGAAGCGGAAGAGAAGGTAATTTTTACGCCGTTAGATACAGCAGTTGGACGTTCGTTTGCAACTACTGGACGGGAAATCCAATCCAGCAAGTTCTTCACCTGAGGTGAGAAAGTATCGTTGTAGACAGGTGCTACGAACCATACGCCATCAGCCTGCTCAAATGCTTCGCGAGCAGCAGCTACTGATGCTGGAGCAGGGAATTCAATATCCATATTGACGAATGGAACCTCAGAATAATCAAGGAAAGAAACTTCAGCGCGGTCGCCAATAATCTTGCTGATTTCGTTTGCAAGCTGTGCCTGGAAACCGTTAGCGCGCTGGGAGCCAACAACCATCAGAATTTTTGCCATAATAAGCCCTCTTTCTTATGCATTGCATAAATTTCGTTTGTATTCACTTATATGCAGCTCAGTTTTTCTAGGCATAAAAGTCTTCAATTAAAAAATAGCGCTAGGAATTAGAGCACACGCGGTAATATCGTTGTTGGCATAAAATAACGCTGAAAGTGAAGTGTGGGAATGGACAAGGCAACGCAACAGTTACCTGCGCAGTTACCAGCTGCAATCATGTGGGATTTAGACGGAACACTCATCAATTCTGAACCTTACTGGGGTCAGAGCGAGAAAGTTTTGTTAGATAAAGCTGGCGGGCAGTGGACTGCTGATATTGCGGGGAAGCTGCAGGGGAGTTCACTAGCTTTTGTGGCGAATTTTATGATTGAAGCCGGCGTGAAAGATATGAATGCTGATGATATTGCACATTTCATGGTGGAATATGTGTATCAGAAAGAAGTTGAGCGTTTGCCATGGCTTCCGGGTGTTTATGATCTTTTGGCTGCGGTGCGTGATGCCGGGATTCCCCAGATGATTGTGACCAGTTCACCGGAAAAGATGGCGCGCAATGTTAAGGAGCAAGCTCCACAAGGTGCTTTTAGGGGATACGTGTGCGATAACGATGATGTTCCACACAAGCCAAGCCCTGAACCATATTTCTTGGCTGCTCGTACTATGGGCGTGGATATTAAAGATTGCTTGATTTTTGAGGATTCCGTGCCTGGCTTAACTGCCGCTGCGGCTACTGGTGCTTCTTGGGTGTCGGTTACTGGATACTCCAGCATTGATGCTCGTGAGCGCGGTTTAGCTACTCAGTTTATTCGTGATTATGAGGGCTTGGGGCTTGAAGATATAGCTCGATTTTTCGCGCATAAGGGCTAGAGCTAGGAATTGACATTGTTCCGTTGAAGGGCTTTGGCAATTTACTATTTACGAGATTCACGCGTTTTGCGCACACCATGTTTTATACGTAAAAGATTTTTATATAGAAAAGATGAGTTGCTTCATAGTGTTTTGGTATGAAACAACTCATCTTTTTTATCAGGAAAACTGCATACTACACTGCGTACTACTGAGCTTTTGTGCTGTTTGTTGTGCTCTTCACTCGTGTAGCAATCTGCTGGTTAAGCCAATTTTGTAGAGCGTTGGCAATGGTCTGCGCGTATAAAGAGCCGCCTCCATCGGGAGTTGTATGAATACCATCAGGCCCCAGCACTTCTGGGTGTGCAGATGCCGCAGTGTTCCAATCAACGAGGAGGGCGCGGGTAGGATTCTGTTGTACGAAAGCGGCAAGATTATTGTTTGAGCCCTCAATCCAGGATCGATCAGCATGTGCGTTTACTAAAATCATCACATGATTTGGACCCAATGCATCAGACATCTGCTGGAATTCTTCAAGTCGTGCCAAGCCGTTCGTTGTCAGAGCAATAATCACATACTTTTTGAGGCTGCCAGCCGCTTTCATCGTGTTAATAATTCCGACGCCAGTAGAGGAATGACGTGATACTGCTGCGTCAATGGTAATACCTGGGAACTGTTGATTAAGGGCAGCGGACGCGCCTAACATCACCGAATCGCCAATACCACTCATTTGATCGCCGGACGGCATAGCAAACTCAGCTTTAGCTTCGCGCTCAATTTTTTCTTGAGCCTTACGTTTCTGCTCGTTTCGTCTGTTCTGTTCCTTCAACTGTTGAGCAGCATCGTAAAGCTGCTGTTCAAGCTGAGTGCGTGCTGGCGCTTGAGGCACAATATAGGCGCTGGCGCCCACAGATGTAATGACGAGAATAATGGCAATAACAATCCGAACAATCTCAAGACGATACTTCTGTAAATTTTTCTTTGAGCTCTTAGGTAGCGTGCTCAGCTTGCGCCAATCATGCAACGGTTTTTCAACGAGGTAAGAGGTCGCAAGAGTGAAAACAAGGGTGAGAATAATCGAAGCGTATGGAATTAGCCAATTATTAACAGCCTTATCGAAATGAATACTTGTCCGTAATAGCACAAAAATTGGCCAATGCCATAGGTAAATTCCATAGGAATTTTTACCGAGAAAACGCAAAGGGAGCCATGTAAAGAGCGCAGCCATCCAGGATTTACCAGTTAAGGAATCAATCACAATAAGAATGACTGCAACAACGGCGAGCGGCAATCCAAAGGTGAAAGTAAACGCGCCTTCTTCTTGTGTGAACGCGCTAATGATCAGATAGCACAGGGCGAGGAATGACAAGAAAGGCAAGATTGTATTGCTCCATATGCGCCGCTTTGTAGGGGCGGGGGCAGTAGAGTTTGAGCTTTCGGCTGCGTTCTTGTTTGAGGATTGCGCTGATGTGTTTGACGCAGCGTGAACGGTCTCTTGAGCTAGTGCTGTAAGAGTTTTGTTAGTTTCCTCGCGTTTTTTGTGATTGTCTTTCCAGAGGGCATAGGCAAATGCCAAGCACATTCCAGCAAAGATGCCAAAACTGTGGGTGTCAGTGCCGTAATATAGGCGCGACACTTTAGCCATGCTCGGATGAAGATGGAACATTGTGCTCATGAGAATAGCGCTTGCACACATGAGAACTGCGCTCAGAGCTATACCTATTTTTGCTGCAACTAGACGATGCTGATCCGACGAAGTACCGCGATCTTTTGCCGTTTGCGTTGTGCCTACTGCAGTGCGTTGTTCACCCATTTTCTTTGCTAGTATGTGCGCAAAAAAGACTATAAGAGGAATAATGACGTACATTTGCACAATAAGAGACACGAACCATAAGTGATGGAAGATATCTGGAGCGCTGTTTGCAAAATAATTGTGTCTGCTTGCGATAGAGAACCAGTTAAAGTACGACATAAGAACTGGCAGAAAGCCTTTTTTAGCTATGACAAGAGTGTCTTTATTAAGGAAAAAACCAGCCGTAACTGATGCGCCTACTACGACCAGTAGTAGTGGGTAGATGCGTAGGAAACGATTGAGCACATAAGTCAGCAACGGTTTTGTGGTTGTATTGGTGTTCTGAGGTGCTTTTGCTGTTGTCGGGATTCCCGTGCTCGTTGCGGCGGGTTGAACGTTTTGAGTCGGTTGGGGCGGTTGAACTGGCTGAACGGACTGATTTTTCTGAGAACGCTTTTTACTAGAACGCTTTTTCTTTTTTGTTATTTGTTTTTTCGTGTGCGCTGTCTGCTGGTCAGATGCTTTCTGGGTATTGTGTTCGAGGGGAGCGTCAGTGTCGCCGGCATCGTCACTGTTAGCGTCAACTGCAGGAGCCAAAATATACGTGGATGATGCTGGATTGATGAATGATGACGTGATCAAAAAGCCCGTGAGCACGAAGAAAATCTCGACACCAATAAAACCGCCCGGCATAAGATGCTCATTAAAGTGATAAACGAGAATTAACGCAATGGCTAATCCTCGTAATCCGTCAAGTGCTGTGTAACGAAGTCTTGTGTTGCTAACCATGGGTAGCTGTTCTTCCAATATCATGTTCTCGTACAATATCCGTTTGAATTGTAGTGCTAGGATTCCCTAAAAGTAGTGGGTAACTGTGTATGTTCTGTAGGAGTTCAGAAGATACGTATTTTCTTCAGAAGGATAGATGTTTGAAGCTTGTGCTTGTTATCTTTTAGTTGTGTAGTGAGTCTTATTTTTAGCGTCTTTTTATGGATTCTGCATGCATTTGCTTAATTCTTAAAACATGATGTGTTTTAGACTGGGTGCTGTTGCAAAACATTTCTTAAGATTGGAATTATTAGCATTATCATTCTAAAGAAAAAGGTCTGCCCGGTGGAATGAGTGGACAGACCCTCGTGGAGCTAAGGGGAATTGAACCCCTGACCTTTTCGATGCGAACGAAACGCGCTACCAACTGCGCTATAGCCCCGTATCTAACGTGATAATACTATACGCAGATGTATATACACGTTAGAATATTTTACTCAGAAATGTGGCAAGACTGTTGCAGATTATTTCTGTTCAGTATTGTTTTCTGGATTTTCTTTAGCGTCATTTGTAACAGACTGCGTTGTTTTCTTCTTGCGATTCATAAGACCGCGGATGGCAGCAATCAAAGTTGGTGCCAAAGATACAAGAAGAATAGCAACAATGACGAGTTCAAAGTTTTTTTGAACGAATGGAATGCCGCCAAAGAAGTAGCCAAGCAAAGTAAATAAAGAGCTCCAGACTAAGCCACCCACCATGCTATATGGTGTGAATCGCTTCCAGCTCATGCCAGACAATCCAGAAATAAATGGCATGAAAGTGCGGATGAATGGGAAGAAACGTCCAAGGAATACAGCCAGAGGTCCCCACTTTTCAATCATGGCTTCGGTTTTGGCGATGCGTTCAGGTGTCATTGCTTTAACTTTGCCAGACTCTACGATGCGACGACCGAAGAAATGACCAATAAAGTAATTGCACTGATCGCCAATGATAGGGGCAATCCATACAATCGGTAGCAAAATAGCTAATGACATTCCTGACGTTGGCTCAGCTGCGAAATATCCTGCTGCAAACAATAGAGAATCGCCTGGAAGGAATGGCATAAAGACTACGCCTGTTTCCACAAAAATAATAAGGAAAATAAAAGCATAAGTTGGCGCCAATCCCATAGCAATCCAACCAGCAATTGCACCTTTCGGATTCTTCAAAAGGTTAATGAAGAAGTGAATAATACCCATGATTCTCCTGGGAAGTACGTGTTACTTAAGCTTTGTCTAGTTTAAATAAAATTTTCGATACTCTGCTCAAATGCGTGGAATATGAACATTTTCCCCATAAATAGGCGGTTTGCGTGTTGGCGGGGCGCATATTTCACGAACGGGGGCAGCATGGATTAGATCCGAGAGCGATATGGGGTGGTTGTAGTCTAGTAAACATGGAACAACGTGAAAGCGCACAATCTCACAAGGATGCACGAGAACTAGCTTATGGTGCAGCAAGTGGTGTAGTCAGCGGCGGGCGAGTCGTTTTAGCAGCAACTCCGATTGGTAATACTACAGATGCGTCTGCACGTTTAGTGTCTTTACTTGAAACTGCAGATATAGTGGCCGCTGAAGATACGCGGCGCTTATTTGACTTGGCTCGTCGTTTAGGCGTGCACGTATCAGGGCGTGTAGTGGCGTACCATGATCACAATGAACGCGGTAAAGCTGATTCCTTATTAGACGACGTAGACAGCGGGGCAACAGTTCTGGTGGTGTCCGATGCTGGCATGCCAACTATCAATGATCCTGGTTTAGCTATTGTGCGACGTGCAATTGAACGTGGACTACCTGTTACGTGTGCTCCAGGTCCTTCAGCTGTTCTTGACGCTTTGGCATTGTCTGGTCTGGCAACCGACCGTTTCTGCTACGAGGGTTTTGTGCCGCGCAAGCATGCAGAACGCATGAAACGCTTGCGCTCGCTTGCTGGTGAAATGCGTACCATTGTTTTTTACGAAACTCCGCATCGTATCGAAGAAACGATGCACGATCTTGAAGTAGCCTTCGGCGGTTCGCGTCTCATGGCTTTAGCTCGAGAGCTGACGAAAGACTATGAAGAAATCAGACGTGGCACTATTCATGATATTCATGTTGGGGTAGTCAATAATCCTCCTCGTGGTGAGATTGTTTTAGTTATTGCAGGTGCTACTGAAGATGAAGCCCTGCAGGCAGCAGGGTCTGTGGTGCTGAATGTAGACGAGCTTGCTCAGTTAGCGCTCGACATTGCTGATAAGCAGAATATGCGTATTAAAGAAGCGATTACAAAGGTTGTTAAGGATAATCCTTTGCCAGATGGCTCCTTTGTGTCGCGCAAAGACGTGTATGCTCGCGTACTCGATATGAAAAACGAATAAGAGTATTCAGCACAACTATGATGAATCAAATAACACATCGAAGCTTTCTTTTACATGAGGGCCTCCTGCCTGGGATACAAACTCGAGAAGTTCAGCAGATGCTGATGCGTTAGCAATGAGCCAATATCGCAGCTCCGGCACATGACGCGCTATATGCCACAAAATATCGCTAGAAGTTTCAGGGTTTGTTGCTACAGCTGGCGTGAGCTTTATTGGTGGCGGAGGTGGTGGGCTGCCAGGATAAAAGTGATGAAGTGAATGATGCGGTGCAAGATTATTCATGATGTTCTTTCTTTACTGCGGTTTGTTCTTGAGTAGAGTTATCCGTTTGCTTGGTCTTTTCTGAACCTTCTGGACTTTTTGCATATGGTTGAATAGGTGCCCGATCTTCAAGCGGAGGAATAGGTGGACCTCCTAAAGTGCGTAGCAAAAGGTGTAATCCAGCCGTATAGCGGGGTCGTCGAGTATTCTCTCTCATCAGCTCTATGCAGTCGCGCTCGCTGAATTTGTAACGCATGGCTAACTGCAAAATTACTTCTCCCACTTCAGTAGGATGACAGCGAGCATCTTGGCTGCATGCTAAATCGCACGCAGTAATCTCGGGAATTGTCACCAATAAATGCGAAAAATCATACAGATAAGAGCGATGAATTTGCCGTGTTGTGGAACGTACTTCACGCCCGAAAAGAATTGAGTGGTAATGATTGTCACGCGCAATATCAATATGTCCAGGAAAACTTCCACCAAGCCAAATCCATGCGGCGAGCATTCCTGAGGCAATTGAGTCAGTGGGCACAATATCGCGCACTACGTGGACTCTCATTTCGCACGACACAGAAAAACGTGAGGGAAAGAAAGTGCTCTCATCGAGTTGGTCCAGCGTATTGCTGGCGCATAATCGTTGCAAACACATCCGTCCCGGAAAATCATCGAGTCTGCGCAACGGGTGCCTCAGCTCACGCGGAATGGGTTCGTCTGAGGGCATGACGTTTTTGCGATATACGCCAGCTGACATTGCGGATTTGTATCCTATGCGAGGATCGAATCTATCAGGCAATGGTGTTGAATTCTTGAGTAAACTTCCTTGGTTCATGAGCGATACCGTATACCAAAAAGCGGGTCTGGAAAAAATGCATCGAAAAAATCTGTGCATAACCATAAAACTGTGGATAATATGTGTATGTCTTTACAGATGTGCGCACAGAGCGTATGTGGACAAGTGTGGAAACATACATAAAACGTAGGAATAACAGCGTTTTGTCGGCTCAGTTAGAGATAATCAACAGCATGAGTCATGTATTAGTAGCAGTAGCTTGGCCTTATGCCAATGGTCCTCGTCATATTGGGCACGTAGCTGGTTTTGGCGTTCCTTCGGATGTGTATGCCCGCTATGAGCGCATGAAGGGCAATGATGTTTTGATGGTGTCCGGCACAGATGAGCACGGCACTCCAATTTTGGTGCAAGCAGACGCGGAAGGTGTTACTGCTCAAGAACTATCAAATCGTTACAATCGCGTTATTGCGAGTGACTTGTGTAATCTGGGCTTAAGCTACGATTTGTTTACTCGCACTACTACGAAGAATCATGAAATCGTAGTTCAAGATATGTTTAAGCAGTGCCTTGATAATGGATATATTTACAAAGGCACTCAGATGGTAGCTATTTCGCCATCTACTGGTCGAACTCTTCCAGACCGTTATATTGAAGGAACATGCCCAATTTGTGGTGCTGACGGTGCGCGTGGCGATCAGTGCGATAATTGCGGTAATGAACTTGATCCAATTGACTTGAAGAATCCTGTATCGAAGATTAACGGCGAAACTCCTCGTTTTGAGGAAACAGAACATTACTTCTTGGATCTTCCAGCCTTAGCTGAAGCCAATCTGGCATGGTTAAAAACTCGCGAAGGATGGCGTACGAACGTTATTAACTTCTCGATTGGCTTGTTTAACGAGGTAAAGCCTCGAGCTATTACTCGCGATATTGACTGGGGTATTCCTATTCCAGTTCCAGGTTGGATTGATAATCCGAACAAAAAACTGTATGTGTGGTTTGATGCTGTTATTGGTTATTTGAGCGCATCAATTGAATGGGCGCGTCGTAGCGGCGATGATCAAGCATGGCGTCAGTGGTGGAATAATCCTGAAGCTTTAAGTTACTATTTCATGGGTAAAGATAACATTACTTTCCACTCTCAAATTTGGCCATCGGAGCTGCTTGGATACAATGGCCAGGGCTCAAAGGCTGGCGAAGCTGGAGAGATGGGCACATTAAATTTGCCTACAGAAGTGGTGTCCTCTGAATTCCTATCTATGGAAGGTCGCAAATTCAGCTCTTCTCGCGGCATCGTGATTTATGTCAAAGATATTTTGGAGCGCTATCAGGTTGATGCTGTGCGCTACTACATTTCTGTGGCGGGTCCAGAAACTTCTGACTCGGACTTCACATGGGCTGAGTTTGTGCGCCACAATAACGATGAGCTTGTTTCTGGCTGGGGTAACTTGGTTAATCGTGTAGCTACGTTGCTTCATAAGAACTTTGGTGAAATTCCAGCAGTTGATGATTCCCAGTTTACCGATGAGGATCGTGCTTTGCTCAATACCACTTTGGCTGGTTTTGATACTGTGGGTAATTTCATTCACAATCATCGTCAGAAAGCTGGCTTGTCTGAAGCTATGCGCATTGCTGGCGAAGTCAATAAGTATATTTCAGCTACCGAGCCATGGAAAATTAAGGATAATCCTGAACGTTTAGCAGCTGTTCTCTACACGGCAGCGCAAGCTGTTATGGATGTGAATGTTCTCCTGTCCCCATACTTGCCTCACTCTGCTCAAAAAGTGTGGGAAACCATGGGAGGAACTGGAGTATTCTCTCCTCTTCCTCATCTGGAAGAAGTAACAGACTTGGATAACCCAGACTTCAGTTACCCAATTATTACCGGCGAATACAAACTGGGTAAGAATGTTCACCCATGGCAGCGTGAGAACATCGTAGCTGGTACTGCCATCGCTAAGCCAACTCCAATATTCCAGAAGATTCCTGTAGAAGCAGTAGAGGAAGAATTGGCACGTTTCCAATCAGAGTTGAATGCTCGTCAGGCTAAAGAGCAGGCTCGTTTGGAAGCTGAAAAAGCAAAAATTGAACAGAATTAAGCTGCTGCATAGAAAACACGCATAACTTAATAGCTGTGAAACTAGATGATCCGCTTGTGAGAATGCATATGTGCATGAGTAAGTGCTGATTCTGAGATTTCACAGCTATGAACATGGGCGGTGTGTTTATAGCTGTGTTCATAAGTGACAGCTTAAAACAAGAGAAAAAAGCAGGGGTTCACATTTTCTTTACAAAACTCTCAGCTTATGCTCAGGAATTTTGCACATTTGCATCAGAAAGAGCAGCTTTAATAAGAAGTATCAGCTTAAGAGCTGGCAGTTAATACTGATAATTGAACCCCCTCTTCTCTTTCTCTTTCAAGCCCGAGCTTCCTCTCGGGCTTTTCTCTTATATAGACGTATACAGACGCATATATACAAAAAACAGTAAAGATATATACAAGTTTTATAGACGCGAACAGCTAAAACAGAGAAAGGCAAAGCATTCCATATGGCAAAAAAGCATCGTAAACGTTCCTGGCCGTCAGCGCCAGAACCGCTGAGTGCTCCTATTATCGATAATCACACGCATATTGCATCAGTGGTTAATTTTGCTATAGAAATGAGTAAGCAGGCAGCTGAACGCGGTATGGAATCTGTTCCTGTTTTCTCTGTAGAAGAGTTGATTCGTAAAGCTCAAGCCGCTGGAGTGCAACACCTTATTGATGTGGGTTGTGAACTACCAAACCTCAATAGAGCTGTGAATATTGCTAAACAATATCCGCAGTCTGTCAAGGCTGCTATTGCTATTCACCCTAACGAGGCTGTGCTGCACGGGCATCGTGGTGAAGTTGGTCCTGATGGTTTAGAAATTTCCTACAAACCTTGGCACGAGGTCAACTTTGATGATGCGCTTCATGCGGTTTATGAGCTTGCACGTCAACACCCTGACGATGTGGTGGCGATTGGTGAAACAGGTTTGGACTACTTCCGGACTGGTGAAGGAGCTCGCGCTGCCCAGATTCAGGCTTTTAGAGATCATATTGCTGTGGCTAAAGAGCTGGGTTTGCCTATGCAAATTCACGATCGTGACGCTCATTCCGATGTTATAGATATTCTTCTTTCTGATGGTGCTCCGGAAGGCACAATTTTTCATTCTTTCTCTGCTGATGCTGATGTGGCGCGTCTGGCGAATGAACACGGCTGGTATTTAAGTTTCTCGGGAACGCTGACGTATAAAGCTAATGAACGTCTTCGCGAAGCCTTGAGTGTGCTGGATAAGTCACGCATTCTTATCGAAACAGATGCGCCGTATCTTACTCCGGAGCCATATCGCGGTCGCACAAATTCCTCATATCTTACCCCGTACACGTTGCGTTGCATGGCGCAGGTATGCGACTTATCTGAGGCTGATATGGCGTCTATTATCTTTGAAAATACAGCTCGAGTGTACTCTTTGCCGTACATGAGTGTAAAATAGTCGACTATTGGCTAAGGGTGTGTGGCAAACCACGCGCTTAAGGTGTAGCTCATGACGCTTGCGTCGAGCTTGAGAAAAGAGAAGTCCTGGAAACAGGCGGAGATTATATATGATGTCTGAAATGGACGCCGATAATAATCAAGACTCAGGTCTTGCGCATTTAGCAAAAGATACTGCGAAACAAGCAGCGCAGGGGCAGATTGACACGGATCAAAAGTCCGAACAAACTGTCACGACCACTGCAGACCTCTTGGCACGAGATTTAGCTGAAACCGGAGCGATTTTGCCACCTGAAGGCATTACAAAAGCTCCAAAAATTGATGAGCGTGCTGTGTCAGATGAGGAACGTGCAGCAAAGCGTTTAGCCGAGGAAGAGGCAAAGCGCACGGCATTACTCCAAAACAAGAAGGCTCGTACGCCGTTTGGTAGATGGTGGCGAAAGCTGCAAACATCTCAAGATAAAATCACCTGGGGCATGATGATTGTTGCCCTCGGCGTGGTCTACGGCGATATTGGTACATCGCCACTGTACTTGTCACAATCTTTTGTTGCAGGTCAGGGCGGCATTCAATATGCTGACCGTGAAGCAGTTCTGGGAATGCTCAGCCTGTTATTCTGGTCGGTAACATTGATTACCACTGTTAAATACGTGTTCATTGCTATGCGCATTGATAACAAGGGTGAAGGTGGCATTTTTGCGCTGTTCTCCTTGGTTAAGAGGCACGCAAAATGGCTCTGGATTCCTGCTATGGTTGGCGGAGCGGCATTCCTTGCTGATTCTGTGCTTACTCCGGCAGTGTCCATTTCGTCTGCAGTTGAAGGTTTGCGCACGCTCAAACCGTTAGAAAGCATCTTTAGTGCAAACCCTAACCTCACCTTGGTTATTACCACCTTTATTATTGTGGTGCTCTTTTTGATTCAGTCACGAGGAACAGAACGCATCGGTAAAATTTTCGGTATTGTGGTGCTTATTTGGTTCTCTTTCCTTGCTGTTACTGGCGTGATGGCTATTGGAACTGATTGGACAATTTTCGAAGCAATTAATCCGATTTACGGTATTCAATTCCTCTTCTCACCTCATAACCGTGCAAGCCTTGCCATTATGGGAACCGTTTTCCTTGCAACAACTGGTGCTGAAGCCTTGTATTCAGATATGGGACATGTGGGACGCGGCAATATCTACGCTACCTGGCCGTATATCAAAATTTGTTTAATGCTCAATTACTTTGGCCAGGGTCAGTGGATTATTCAGAACCAGCTTAATGCTGAAATTGGAAAGATTGAAAATCTTAATCCGTTCTTCCAGATGATGCCAGAGACAGTACGCTATGTTGCAGTTGTTCTTTCTGTTGTAGCAGGTGTTATTGCTTCCCAAGCGTTGATTACAGGCGCTTACACTATGGTTTCCGAGGCGACTGGTTTGAACTGGATGCCTCATTTGCAGGTGCGCTATCCAAGCCGCACGCGTGGTCAGCTCTACATTCCAGTGGTCAACTGGGTGCTGATGGTAGCTACTCTTGCCGTTCTCTTCATCTTCCAAGATTCTGAACGCATGACAGCCGCATATGGTTTAGCTCTGACCGTCACCATGATTACCACTACCATTTTGTTGGGCGCTTATATTTGGTGGGGCAAGCGTATGCGCATTATGGCTGTTGTGTTCACCATTGTCTTTTTGGCAATTCAGATTTTGTTCTTCATCTCATCTATGTCTAAGTTCATGACCGGCGGTTGGTTCACCACGCTGCTCGGCGTAGCTATTTTCGGCATTATGTACACGTGGGATACAGGAACAAAGGTGGAGCGCAGTCAGCGCCGCCATATGTCACCGGAAGATTTTCTGCCAGCACTCAATGTACTTCATAATGATGAGAATATTCCGCTTTATGCTGATAACGTTGTCTATTTGACCTCAGATACCGAGTTGCGCCGATTAGATACAGATATTTTCTACTCTATTTTCTCGGATCATCAAAAGCGTGCTCGTGCATGGTGGGCAGTTTCTGTTTTCGTAACTGATGATCCATATACCCGTGAATATTCAGTAGAAAACTTTGGAACCAACTTTTTGTTCCGCGTGCGCATTCGCCTTGGTTTCAAAGTCAGCCAGAATGTAGCTACATATCTGCATCAGATTATGCATGAGTTGATTGATGACGGCACTTTGCCTCCTCAAACTACAATCTATCCTCAGGTGGATGAAGATCCAGAAATTGGTTCTATTAAGTATGTGCTGATTCATAAAGAATTGATGCCTGAATCTAATATTCCGTCCTCGGGAGCTATTGCTTTGCGTATGAAGTATGCCATTCGTAAAGCTGCTGGCTCGCCAATTAAGTGGTTTGGTCTTTCTGCATACAATCCACTGGTTGAAGTTCAGCCTTTGTTTGTATCGCGTTCTCCGGTAGCGCCATTGCGTCGCGTTAAGCTGCGCAAGACAAAGAAGAATATTACTTTGGAAGGTGTTCTCGCGCAGAAGGCAGCTAAAGTGGGCATTCCTGTTGATGTGGCTGTGATTGAGTCGGGTGAAGTTCCGGATCACGCAAAAAATGCTGGCAGTGAGCAGCCAAGTAAAGCTGAGCAGTCGGGTAAAACTGAGCAGTCGGGTAAAACCGAGCATCCAGACGAAACAGCAAGCTCAGACACAGTAGAGCAATCAGGCAGCGGCAAGTCGGCTGATGCGCATGACTCAGCTGAGCAGTCTGACAATGCGACACCGAATAAAAACAAGTAGGCTACGAGCCGCTTGATAAAGCCACTTTTTAGGCGTTATAAATTATCACAATAACCGCATGGGCGTGTATGAGCGTTCGTGCGGTTATTTTTACATATATGTGCAGATTACTTGGCTATGTTTCCTCTCATCATGACATCACCTTGCGTGATGCCATCGGTTCATCGCAGCTTGATGAATTCAAAGAAGTTTCTCGCATTCATAATGATGGGTGGGGTTCTAGTCTGATTAGCTCAACCCATCGCGCAAGTCATGTCAAAGATGGTGGCGCTCCAAGTCCGTCAGTATTCGAAAATGTTTATCGCACAACCGAGCCAGCATACTTGGATCATAATTTCGAGTCTTTAGCTTCGTCACCTGCGCGTAGTGCTCTTTTTCACTTGCGTTTGGCGTCCTCAAATCTGCCATTGATTCCAGAAAATCAGCAGCCATTTACTGCACACGGTATTAGTTTTGCTCACAACGGTGATATTTCTTCTGAAGATGGCATAAATCTTGTTCATAATCCGGATGTAACTGTTTCTCCATACGAAATTGCTCAGACGGGTGGTAAATCAGATTCAGCTATCTACTTCGCGCATATTTTGCATTTCCGTGCGCAAGGACACGCACTAGATCGATCCGTAGAGCTTGCTATTGCCTCCTTGCGTGAACAATATAAAGACTCTTCTTACAATTGCTTATTACATAATCAGCAAACATTTATCTGCGTGAATGCCACCGGGCATGATCATTTAGCTCATCGCATTGCAGAAGTTTATGATGCATATGGTCAGCGTGAAAAAGCCGCAGATTATCGCGTAATACGCTACAAGGAAATTCCTGGAGGAGTGGTTGTGGCTTCATCTGGTTTTACTCAGAACGCAGAAGAGGGGTGGAAAGAATTGCCAGTCAACCATATACTGGTAGCTGATAATACAACGGGTCTTTTTGAGATTCGTCCTCTTGCCTAAGTCAATCCTCCCGTATTTCGCGGTACGCCACACAGAAAAGTGAATCAGATGTTAAAAGAATTCCCTTACTATCATCTTGACGGTCCTGTGCATCAGTCTCATGTTCAATCGCTGGTTGAATTTTTCGAGTCCGGTTGCGTTACTCGTGACAACTACGGTATTGGTGTTGAAATTGAGCATTTGCCAGTGCGCGTGGGTACAGATGAGGCTGTTACCTATACCGAAGAACACGGTATTCGTGACGTACTCACGGATTTAGCGCCGCTATATGACGCAAGCCGTGAATACTATGAGGATGGCCATTTACTCGGCTTGGCTCGTGACAAAATTGCTATTTCTCTTGAGCCGGGAGCGCAGATTGAATGCTCACTAGGAATTTTGCAGTCTCCTTCTGAGCTCAATGAAGTATATGCTCAGTTCCGGCGCGATATTGATCCAGTTTTAGCCCAGCATGGCATTCGGCTAGTGACCTATGGCTACACTCCGAAAAGTCACGCGCGCAATATAGATATTATTCCCAAGCGTCGTTATGGCGTGATGACTGCATATTTAGGACGTTTATCAGCTTACGGCTGGAATATGATGCGCGCCTCCTCTTCTACGCAAATCAGTGTGGACTTCTCTAGTGAGCAGGACGCTATTGCTAAAATGCGCATGGGCACAGCAGTTGGTCCAATTTTAAGTTATTTCTTCCGCAATACTCCATTCTTTGAAGGTCAAGAAAACGGGCTTCCGCTGCTACGTCAGCATATGTGGGAGGGCATAGGAACGGGTCGTACGGGAGTTATTCCAGGATTATTCGATGCTCATTGTGATTTTGAAAAAATAGCGATTCATGTGTTGGCTACGCCACTGATGGTTGCCGATACTACGCATACGCCAGAGGCTGGCGACGGCAGTGTGTATATGGCGAGCTATGAGAATGCAGCAGATGTGTATCCAGATCGAGCGTTAAATTCTTACGAAATTAACCATATTATTTCCACACAATTTACTGATGTGCGCTTAAAAAACTTTGTGGAATTACGTCACTGGGATTGCTTGCCTATCGATCGTGCGCGTATTCTTACAGACATCGTTACGCCGCTTTTGACGCAGGAGAGTGAGCTTAGCCGCCTACAAGGATATTTTGACGGTATAAACGCTTTAGATGTGAACGCTGCAAAATATGAGCTTCAAACTCAGGGAAGCCATGCAAAACCATACGGACAAAGCCTTGACTTCTGGCGCGAATTCCTTCATGCAGAATATACCGGTGAAGATATTCCTGGAGACAGCCTCAACCCAGAAATCAGTCAAAAATAAAGAGAGCTCAAAAACGTGCTATAAGTTTCGTACAGTTTTATTCTGCGAGGCGCATCCGAATCATCGTTGAAGAAGTTCTCTTACCCTCAGCGAACGCACGCACAGCTTTCTAGCGCCCTCGTTACACTGGTAGAAGACCTTTTGCAACAGAAAGTGTAGATAAATATGGCAGAAGCACAAGCAAATATTGGTGTTGTTGGTTTAGCAGTTATGGGCTCTAACTTAGCTCGTAACCTCGCCCGTCATGGCAACACCGTAGCAGTATACAACCGTTCTTATGGTCGCACTGAAACCCTCGTGAAGGAACACGGTTCAGAGGGTACTTTCGTTCCAGCTGAAACCATTGAAGAATTCGTAGCAAGCCTCGCTAAGCCACGCACAGCCATTATTATGGTGAAGGCTGGTGAGCCAACAGACGCCATGATTAACGCTTTGGCTGACGCAATGGAGCCAGGCGACATTATTGTAGATGGCGGAAACGCTTACTTCCCAGATACTATTCGCCGTGAAAAGGAAATCCGTGCTCGCGGTTTGCACTTTGTAGGTTGCGGTATTTCTGGTGGTGAAGAAGGTGCTTTGAATGGTCCTTCTATGATGCCTGGTGGAACTGATGAGTCTTGGAAGACTCTCGGCCCAATTTTGGAATCCATCGCAGCAGTGGCTGAAGGTGAGCCTTGCGTTACCCATATTGGTCACGACGGTGCTGGTCACTTCGTGAAGATGGTGCACAACGGTATTGAATACGCTGATATGCAGCTTATTGGCGAATCTTATGATTTACTTCGCCGTGGTTTGGGCATGAGCGCTGAGGAAATCGCATCCACTTTCGATGAGTGGAATAAGGGCGATTTGGACTCTTACCTCGTAGAAATTACTGCAGAGGTGTTGCATCACGTAGACGCTAAGACTGGTAAACCATTCGTTGACGTAGTAGTAGACCGTGCAGGTATGAAGGGCACGGGTACATGGACTGTTCAGACTGCATTGTCCCTGGCAACTCCTGTTACTGGTATTGCTGAAGCAGTATTTGCTCGCGGTTTGTCTTCTATGGTTGCTCAGCGCGAAGAAGTGAAGACCAAGCCTCTTGCAGGTCCTGATGGAAAGATTAACGTGGAAGACAAGGCTGCCTTTGTGGAGGCAGTACGTCAGGCTCTCTACGCTTCCAAGATTGTTGCTTATGCGCAGGGCTTCGATGAGATTCGTGCAGGAGCTGCTGAACATAACTGGCAGATTGACTTGGGTGCTGTGGCACGTATTTGGCGCGGCGGTTGCATTATCCGTGCTAAGTTCCTCAATCGTATTTCTGAGGCCTTCGATTCTGGCGAAAAGTTCGAATCCTTACTTCAGGATGCTTACTTTAAGGCTGCTGTTGAGAACGCTCAGGATGCATGGCGTGAAGTTGTGGCAACTGCTGCTCGCGTAGGTATTCCTGTTCCAGCATTCTCCAGCTCTTTGTCTTACTACGATGGTTTGCGTTCTGACCGTCTGCCGGCTGCTCTGATTCAGGGACAGCGTGACTTCTTCGGCGCGCACACCTATGGTCGTGTAGATATGCCAGGAACTTTCCACACCTTGTGGAGTGAAGATCGTAGCGAAATTGAGGCTTAGTTCCTCTTTTTGATTGTTTGCAATATGCAGACTGCATAAAATGAAAGCTCGCGGTGGCTGTGTTCATATGGCGCAGTTACCGCGGTTTTTTATTGTTTTCCGTAAAGGTTTCTTTATGTCTGATTATATTGAAAGTGGCTCGCGGCATAGCGGAGCGCGTGTAGCGTGGTGGGTAGTTAGTGCACTTGCATGGTTTGGGGTTATCGTCACAAACATCGGGAATATTTTTGATGTGTATCCGCGCGAATCTGGACACTGGCCGGGCTTGTACGGCCATTCGGCGCATGGAATGGCGGGCGCATGGCAACGTTTTATTGAAGGCATGAGCTACTTTACGATGGTGTCTAATATTGTTGTTGCAGTTGTTTTTACCATGTTGGCGCTGGGGATGCGTAAAACAGCGTGGCACGTAGCCTTAGTAAATACAGCGCTCCTCATGATTTCTGTGACATCCCTTGTTTTTCTGGTGGCGATTTTACCTTTCTTGCATCTACGTGGATTGGCGCTGCTCACCTCACCGTGGCAGCACATGGTGGTTCCTATAGCTGTGTGGATTGTGTGGGCAATGTGGGGGCCAAGAGACTTTTTCGGTGGATTCGCGCGGGGAGAGATACTGCTGCGCAGCTACATGATTCCTTGGCTTTGGGCTGTATGGATGCTAGCTTATGGGGCAGTAACCCATTATTACCCTTATGGATTTGTGAATGTGAATCAGCTTGGTTATGCGTCGGTGATGGTTTCGCTGTGTGTGGTGATGATTTTAGCGCTCTTCTTTGAGCTTCTGTTTTATTGGATCGATCGCTTGTTGATGAAAAGCGGTGTATAGGGCAAAACTTATGAAAGCTGTCCTGAAAAGTGATCCGCTATAGTGAATCACTGCCCAGGGCCTCAAAACACTCTAAAAGGGCATCAAAAGAGCCGTGAAAAGTGATTCGCTACACCGAATCACTCCGTAGGGCCGTTTTTACCCCTAAAAACCCCATGAAAACTGTCCTGAAAAGTGATCAGCTAGAGCGAATCACTCCGCAGGGTCTAAAAACACCCTAAAACAGGCATAAAAACAGCCGTGCGAAGTGAACCACTATAGTGAATCACTCCGCAGGGCTCTTTTGCCATAAAAGTTGGCACCAAAATAGGCCTCGAAAAGTGATTGACCCTACCGAATCACTTTTCCCGACCATAAAGAAAATGCATAAACCTAAAATAAAAGGTTGGCACTAATTCTCATAGTGCCAACCCCCCTCTTCGTGGTGTGTTATGCCAAATTTGCAGCAGCTGCTTTATCCAGCATCCAGAGTGTTTCTTCTGTGCCACGCGCAAAAGAACTTGGCACATGATAATTATCTGGCTCATACAAAGCGCGAGCAATAGCCTCGCTCTTGCGCTCACCAGAAGCAAAGACCCATACGAAGTCAGTCTTATGAATATATGGCACGGTTAAGCTCACTCGCAGTGGAGGCATTTTTGGCGAATTCGATACGCCAATGCACTTCACAGAGTCATCTTCAATGCGTACTTCTTCACGTCCAGGGAATAAAGACGCGAAATGACCATCCGGTCCCACGCCAAACAGAGCAATATCCAAAGCTCCCTCAGGGCCTAATTCATCCTCGAGTTGAGCTTGGTAATCGCGCGCTGCAGCAAGGAGCACAGCATCGTTATCAGCGTCAGAGGCGGTTTCCACCTCAGAAGCGCTGCGCTGCTCAGCAGGCATCTCGTGAATATTGCTTTCTGGCAATTCGCCAGTATCGACTAAAGCATTCAGCCATGCTTCACGTGCCTGTAAAGCGTTGCGATCGCCATCATCAGATGGAACAAAACGCTCGTCACCCCACCAGAAGTGGACGCGCGAAAAATCAATAGCAGCTGTGAGCGGACTACGTGATGCAGCAGCAAGCACCTCAATACCATCAGTACCGCCGGTTAAAGCAACATCCACACGATCTTGTGCAGTGAGTAAATCAGAAATGCGCAACAATAAACGTGCTGCTACAGTATTAATAAGAACGTCTTCAGTGTTATACACTAAGATGTTGCGAGATGTATCAGCCATAAAAACTCCAGTCTTAATTGTTCCAGTGATCGTGACTAATCATATCCCAGCCTTCAGTAATAACCGCGTTATAGATTTCGTCAGGATCAAGACGACGTAATTCTTCGGTCATGCAGTCCGCTAAAGTGCGGTGAGGAACAGAAATAGTCTGCTTGTGTGCGCCTGGCTTGGTAATGTACACATTCGATGAATCGTCGCGTGGACGTTCGATGGCGCTGACGCCATCTTCACGGTGGAAAAAGACGCCAGAAACGGCAGACACATTATCGTCAATCTCAAATTCCACTGGTACTTTCAATGCCCATGCCAGCCATGCTCCCAATAAATCAACCGAGAGGTGATTGTTACTGCCTCGCACGGTAACGGACTTAATAGCAGTATGAGGAGGCTCATCAATAAGTGCTGCCAAAAGCCCGCGCCATACAGTTAAGCGCGTCCATGAAAGATCGGTTTCGACGCGGGTGTGCTGAGAGCGCAGCTTCAAGAAAGTGCCCATAGCATCCTCAGACATTTGAGCATCGGTAATGCAGCTACGAGCCATAGAGCCGAGCAGAGATTTTGAAGGCGAATATGGCGTGCTTCCGGACCACCATGCCACAATAGGCGCATCAGGCACAAGCAGCGGAATAACCAAGGTGTCGAGGTGACGCAATAGACCGCCTGAAGGGCGTAGCACAATAACTTCACCAGCGCCTCCATCAGATCCAATACGAATTTCTGCGGCTAGAGGTGCCACCGTTCCCACAGCAACAGCAGGAATCGTGTCGGTATCTGGCGCATCGGCACGGTCAGTCACCACAGCAATAATGCGGCTAGGGTGTTCCTGACTTGCCAAAATCGCGGTTTCTAAGCAATGGTCTAAATCTTTTTCACTGGTCGACATGAGCAAAGTCAGCACACGACCTTGTGGAGATTCTCCATGCTTTGCGTGTGCGTGCGCCAGCTGAGAGGAAATCTCAGATGTTGTGCTCGAAGGCAAAGTGATAATCATAGTATGGTCTTTCTTATAACGCTTGTGTAAGGGAGTTGTGTAACGGGAACTTCAGCAGTTGGAGTTTGTATGAGTTAAGCCTACATACACTCGACATAGGAACTTAGCTGTCGAACTTATGGCAAACGCCATGCGCGTCCATCACGAGCCAGCATATCGTCGGCTTCTTGAGGTCCCCATGTTCCTGCGCGATACGGTTGCGGCTGAGGTTGTGTCTCCCAGAATTTCTCAATAGGATCCAAAATCTCCCAGCTCAGTTCCACCTCGCGGGTGGTTGGGAATAATGGAGGCTCGCCTAACAGAACGTCCAAAATAAGGCGTTCATAAGCCTCAGGAGATTGCTCGGTGAACGCAGTGCCATAGGTGAAGTCCATGTTCACGTCACGCACTTCCATTGCAGTGCCCGGAACTTTAGAACCAAATCGCATCGTAATGCCTTCATCTGGCTGTACACGAATAACTAAAGCATTATTGCCCAGCTCAGATGTTGCAGTATCTTCAAATGGCAAGTGAGGAGCGTGCTTAAAGACTACAGCAATTTCTGTAACGCGCTTTCCTAAACGCTTTCCAGAACGCAGGTAGAATGGAACTCCAGCCCAACGGCGAGTATCAATATCAAGACGAATAGCAGCATAAGTTTCTGTGCGATCGTCTTTTTCAATACCTTTTTCGTCTAAGAAGCCGTTCACTTTTTCAGCGCCCTGCCAGCCTTGAGCATATTGACCGCGAGCAGTATGAGCAGCTAAATCTTCCGGTAAACGTACAGCGGAGAGAACCTTAATTTTTTCAGCAATCAAATCCTGAGCGGAGAAGCTAACTGGCTCTTCCATGGCGGTTAAAGCCATAAGCTGCAGCAAATGATTCTGAATAACATCGCGCGCAATACCAATGCCGGAGAAGTATCCTGCACGAGTACCAATACCAATATCTTCAGCCATGGTAATTTGCACGTGGTCAACGTAGTTGGAGTTCCACACAGGTTCAAACATCATGTTGGCAAAGCGGAAAGCCAACAGATTCTGTACGGTTTCCTTGCCTAAATAATGGTCAATACGGAAAACTGATTGAGGATCAAAAACTTCAGACACCACGCGGTCAAGTTCTTGAGCACTGCGCAAATCATGACCGAATGGTTTTTCAATAATAACGCGACGCCATGCGCCTTCAGATGACTTCGCCAGACCTGAATCAGCTAATTGGCGAGAAACAGTTGGGAAATCACGTGGAGGAATGGACATATAGAAGGCATGATTGCCTTGAGTTCCGCGCACATCATCTAATTCTGACACGGTTTCAGATAGACGCTTAAATGAGTCGGCATCGTCAAAAGTTCCTTGAACGAAGCGAATGCCGCCCTTGAGATATTCCCATGTTGACTCATTAAAATCGGTGCGCGCATGATCAATAATGTTCTGCTTAATAAAATCAGCAAAATCCTCGTGGCTCCATTCGCGGCGGCCAAAACCAACTAAGCCAAAGCCAGCAGGAAGTAGTCCGCGGTTCGCCAAATCATACACAGCTGGAATAAGTTTTTTCTTACTTAAATCACCTGTTACGCCGAAAATCACCAAAGAACAAGGGCCAGCGATACGAGGTAAACGCATATCGCGTGAATCGCGTAAAGGATTCGACCAGTTCTCAGCTGGAATAGTATTCATGGGTATCTCCTCATCGTTAAACTACCCCCAGTTTAGTCGTGACTGCTGAGCTAAGGAAAGAAAATGTTCAAACTATGCAATACGTGAAACTGTGAGCGTGAAACTACGGCAGCGAAAACCATCGAACGAAAGTGCGAGCACGAAACTTAGCGCACGACGCTCAGAGTACAACGTTCAGAGCATTAAAGCGTGACTACGAAACTTAGCGCACGAAGCTATGAGAGACACAAAACTATGAAAGCCGCGAAACGCGTATAAAATCCGCATCTGAGGTGGAAATTTTAAAAGGCACTCCACCCTCAGCTTGCAACGTAATGGAATCAGCGCAGATAGATTGCACTGTAATAACGCTGTCAATCATGGCGTGATTGTTTTCAAGAGTCTGCAAAAGCTGATTATTATCATCGTTGACGCGTGCAATAATGGCGCGCTCGCCTACAGGGACGAGGTTGAGGTTAATAGTGTCAAAATGCGGGATATTGCCGTTGCGATCAGGAATAGGATCTCCATGCGGATCGCGATCAGGAAAACCTAAACGTTCTTCCATGCGTTCAATCATGGTAGTGCTGGCTGCGTGTTCTAAAGATTCAGCTTCATCATGGACTTCATCCCAGCTGTAACTTAACGCGTACACAAGATAGGTTTCAATAATGCGGTGACGGCGCAGCATGGTGAGGGCTAAATCTTTCCCCTTTTCTGTCAGCTCAATTCCGCCATACGGAGCGTGCATCACAAAACCTTGATCAGTTAAACGCGATAAAGCGCCAGATACAGTCGAAGCGCGCATACCTGTTTCGTGAGCTAAATCAGTAGGGGAAATAACGCACCGTTCGTCACTTTCACCTTGATGCCATTCATGCAACTTCCAAATTGCTTTCACATAATCTTGAGTGCTCACGGAAATAGACATAGACATCACAGTATCATGGCAGATATGAAATGGGATCCTTTCAGTGCTGATGTATGGCATATATCTGATCAAACAGAGCAACTGCTGGAGCTGCACCACCAGTGTGCTCGCACAACAAGTAATCCTGAGCAGTCTTTTCGTCTTATTGCTGTGCACTGCGAAATAGTGGCACGATTAGCGCTTTTACTGGCGAATCAATCCAATACTGAGCCAAGCCACACGCTTATTGTTGGCGCGCTCGCTCATGATATTGGCACATATAGCGTTCTCGATGAGGAGCATTTAGGTGCTGGAATTGAGCCAATTTTTCAACGAGATATATACATTCAGCATGGTGTGCGAGGATACGAGCTTCTGCGCAATGAAGGTTTCAGCACAGAACTTGCAGCGTTTGCGCGTAACCACACGGGAGTAGGAATTACGCGTGAGGAATGCGTAAAATCTCAGCTCCCTCTTGAACCAGCAGATTATATGCCGCGCACTGTTTATGAAGAGCTGGTCATGCTAGCCGATAAATTCCATACCAAATCAATGCCACCGCGTTTTGTGAGAACAGTCACAGCACGTGCTCGCTGCGAAAAATTTGGCGCAGAAAATCTGCAGCGATGGGATACACTGGTAGCTTGTTATGGTGTCCCGTCTGAACACGACCTTGCACAACTGGCAGAGCAGTATGGAATGGGAATTATCTAACACGTAGAGTTGTGCGTGGAGTTGTGATGATGTCAAGTAACTTTTAGGTACTTATGAGACGAGTTCATGCTCGGCGATATAACACAAGAAAATAACTGGCATGCCAACGATCAAGACGGATAGAACTAGAAAACACAAGCGATAACACGATAGATACTGTTGACGAACGAGATATAGAGAATATAGAGAAGAACGATGAAGAAAAGTATTCTTGCGCTCGCGTCAGGAGCTTTTGCTCTTGGAGCCGCTGAATTTGTGATGATGGGTGTTTTACCTCATGCTGCCCGTGATACTTCTGTGAGTATTCCTACAGCAGGGCATTATGTGTCGGCTTATGCCATTGGTGTGTGCGTAGGCGCACTTATGCTGATTTTTGGGCGTAAGGTGAAACCTCGCAACTTTATTATTTTCTTTATGGTGCTCACCCTTGCGGGTAATTTACTGGCGGCGCTTGCTCCTCAATTTGCTATTTTGCTCATTGCTCGCTTTATATCAGGCTTGCCACATGGGGCATTTTTTGGAACAGCTACGATTATTGCCAAAGTGTTGGCAGATAGGGGAAAAGAAGGTATGGCTGTATCCCAGATGATTATGGGGCAGACCGTAGCAAATATGGTGGGCGTACCTTTTGGAACATGGCTAGGTACAGTCTTGTCATGGCGATTAGCTTTTGCCTTTCTTGCCGTATGGGCATTGATGACTATTATTCTTGTGCTCAGCTTTGTGCCAGATGTTCCCGCCATTAAAGATGCTGGTTTGATGGGGCAATTCAAGTTTTTGGGCAGCGTGAAACCATGGCTTGTGATTTTTGCTGTTTTCCTCGGTAATTCTGGTATTTTCTGCTGGTGGAGTTATGTATCGCCATGGTTGCAACACGTGGGTGGTTGGAGCGAAAGTGCAGTACCTTTGCTCATGACTCTTGCTGGTTTCGGCATGGTTGTGGGTGGATTAGTAGGTGGCAAAATTACCGATACCTTCGTTCCTGGTTTAGTTGCTGCCTTCGGTCAGTTTATTGCCGTATTTGCACTTATCGCTATTTTTATGGATCCAGGTTCGCGTCCAACCTCAGCATTGCTCACCTTTATTTGTGCTGTGGGTATGTTCTTTATTTCGTCTCCGCAGCAGCTTCTTATGGTTAAGCTCGGGCAGGGCGGCGGAGAAATGCTAGCTGGAGCTATGGTGCAGATTGCTTTCAACGGTGGAAATTCTTTAGGCTCTATTATGGGCGGCATTGCTCTGGAGAACTCTCATGAGGATTACCATATGGCAGCTTTAACTGGCGTGCCATTTACACTGATTGCAGTTATTCTGCTCTTTACATTCTACGTTTTGTATGAGCGAAGGCGTTCTGCTCAGGTAGATATGGAAGGTATTGAGTAAAGATTGAGGTGGAGGATCATACTGCGATTCTCCACCTCAATGGTTATGGGGCTTTATTGTTTGTGCTGGCGTGGTGTGTTTTAGTTAGGAATGAAGAGTGCGCACTCCATACCGACACCACGCCTGACCGTTGGTTAGTCAAGCGAAATCTCGTCAATCATGCGCAATTCCTCTGCGCTGAATTCCGTATTCGTTAAGACAGCAATATTATCCATAATCTGTTGCGGGCGAGAAGCACCAATAAGCACACTTGTTACTGCGTCATCGTGGAGCAGCCATGCCAACGCCATTTGAGCTAATGATTGTCCTCGATCGTGAGCAAGCGCATTGAGCTTAACAATTTTGCTATGCATAGCGTTGACTTGCTCTTCGTTCAAAAAGCGTCCATCGTGAGCAACACGTGAATCAGCAGGAATGCCGTCTAAATAGCGGTCGGTCAATAAGCCCTGAGCCAGAGGTGAGAAAGTAATCAAGCCACGCCCTAAACGCTTCGTTGTGTTTTTGAGTCCATTGTTTTCAATCGTGCGGTTGAAAATATTGTAGCTATTCTGGTTAATGATAAAAGGCACGTGTAAGTCGTCAAGAATTGCAGTAGCTTGCTCCAAACGCTCGCCATCGTAATTCGACAAACCAACATACAAAGCTTTACCACTGTTTACAACCTGCGCCAAAGCTCCCATTGTTTCTTCAAGTGGCGTTTCTGGGTCTGGTCGGTGATGGTAGAAAATATCTACATAATCAAGCCCGAGACGCTGCAAACTCTGATCAAGGCTGGAGAGTAAATACTTGCGGCTACCCCAATCCCCATAAGGGCCTGCCCACATTTCGTAGCCTGCTTTCGAGCTAATAATCAGCTCATCGCGGTGATGAGAGAAATATTCACGAAGAATGCGACCAGTATTCTTTTCCGCGCTGCCCGGCTCTGGTCCGTAATTATTTGCTAAATCAAAATGAGTAATGCCGTTATCAAAAGCAGTAAAACACAGTTGTTTCATCTGCTCATAAGTATTGATATCGCCAAAATTATGCCACATTCCCAGTGATACTGCAGGCAATTTTAATCCGCTACGTCCGCAGCGCTGATAAGTCATAGAATCATATCGCTGAGGATTTGGTGTATATGTGTGAGTTGCTTCGAGCATATATTGTCCTTAAAAGATGAAAGTGTTCCACAATCCATCATTGGAGTAGTGGGGTTAATAATTCGGTCACGCTCTATGCTAGCAAAACCGATTAAGTTTTAGTGGGTGGCTGTGTCATGTGTATTGCGTAGAGCGCCGGAGAAGATTACGCAGAGAGCGCGTGGGGATTGCGTAGAGAAAGCAAATGCCCATAGAGCGCTGATGGCAACTACTCTATGGGCAAAAGCATTACGTAGCTAAATTACTTCTGCTGGGTTGCGGCAATAGCCACAGAGCCTACGAAGTTAATAGGCTGGCTGAAGTTTGGCTGGAACAAAAGATCAGCTCCCGCCAAGTCTGCAATACTGAATTGAGCCTGAATGGCCACAGACACCACATTGGCGGCCTGAGAAATATCATGCTTAGAAATAAACTGCGCACCTAAAATACGTCCCGTTGCCTTATCCCACACTAGAGTTGAGGTGACTGGAGTAGTTGTCAACATGAAATCAGGACGATAATCCTCGGTAATAGTTACCGTTCCGGCATCATATCCACGGCGTACTGCAGACGCATAGGTCAAACCGGTGGCGCACATGGATAAGTCATAGAGCTGCACAGCACTCGTTGCCTGAGTTCCTAAGTATGCATGGGTTGGCTCCACAATGTTTTCGCCAATCAGCAGACCTTGACGCACAGCATTCGTTGCTAATGGAATGTAGTCAGGAGCCTGGGTTGGGTTGTAGAACACGGTTGCGCTATCTCCAGCAGAGAGCACATCATTGGTTACTGTGCCGTCTGGAAGGCTGGCGCGCATATATTCGTCAACAATAATCGCGCCATTATCGAGTGTGCGCAGTTGACTTTGAATCAAATCGTTATGTGGACGGAATCCAGCACCCATCACAGCGAAATCAGCAGTGTACTCGCCCTTTTCTGTTACCACGGTTACGCCATCGTCTGTAGGGCGGAAACCAATAACTTTCTGGCCTAACGCAAGGGTCACTCCGTGATCTTCAAAAGCTTTTTCGGTTAAGTCGGAGACGGCAGAATCAAAGTTATTCTGCAGAACATGATCGAGAGCGTCAACTAAGGTTGCTTTCACGTTGATTTCGCTGAGCTGTTCAGCAAGTTCCGCACCAATATATCCGGCGCCAATAATAACAGCGGACTTGGCATCCTTTACGCGCTCTTTAATGGTGAGAGCGTCATCCCAGTTCTTGCACAATAAGACTGTTCCCGCTTCGCGTGCTTCAGCTAAGCCATCGATCGGAGGCAAAACTGGTGCAGAACCGGTGGTTACTACCAACTTGTCGAAAGTGTATTCAGTGACTTCGCCCGTTTCGAGATCGCGTGCGTGCAGACGCTTGTCATCAATGCTGACGTCGAGCACATCGTGACGCATATGCATGGTTGCGCCTGCCTCCGTCAGAGCTTCAGGCGAAGAGTAGAACATACGCTGAGGGTCGCTAACGTGATTACCTACCCACAATGCAATTCCACAAGATAGGAACGATAGGGAATCATTGCGTTCAAAAACGTGAACCGTCCAATCAGGATGCTGGGCAAGAATAGAAGATGTAGCGAATGTGCCAGCATGGGTGCAGCCAATAACGGCAACTGTTGTCATCAAGAGCTCCTTTGCTTATGTGCGGCATAGTTTTATGAATGCTTCATTTTATGAACTATGTTCCATGTTTCCGCGTTTAAGTGTAGCCGATAAAAGAGTGCGTTTCGATGTTTTTCGCTGAATAAAAGTGTGTGCTAGATAACATTTTGGGAAGAGTGATTGGAATTTTATGGAGAGGCTGAGTTTTCTGATTTTGCGTTAACGGATGAGTAAGCAAAGAAAATTACGTGTGAAACGCTCTAAAAGGCCGATATTCTAATGATAATTTTGAGCGGGAGAGGGGCAAATATATGCGATGTTGATAGAATATGTATAACTCCATGAATATGTGTGAACACATGCGAATATGCTGCACGGTTGCGGTGCCGAATGTGTTCTGTGTTAGGGAGAAGAGGGGAACATGAAACTGAGGAATATTGTAGTCTCAGCACTGTTAGCAGTTGCTATGGTTGTGCCTATTGCGAGTTCTGCTGCGGCGGCTCCGCAACAGGAAGCTTCGAATACGTCTGAGACGGTCACAACCCAAGACGGTAATCAGGACAAGAAAAAAGAATCTGAGCAACAGTCTGGTCAAGATAAAAAATCCGCATCTGATAAGGCTGAATCTGCTGAACAGTTAGAAAGTGACGGCAGTGATACTGCTGTCCAGAAGCAAGCAGAAGCGTCAGAATCTTCAAAGCCTTCAGATAAGCAGGACACTTCAACCGGGCCAGCCTTGCGTAATGCCCCTCAACCGCGCGCGGCACAAGCACAGCCAGTGGTTGAAGCGAACCTCCTAGACGGTAATAGCGCTGTGAAAGCTGAGCTGACTAATCCTACTGGCACTTTCAAAACAAACATCGATACAGCGTATACTCTTCGCGTTCATGCTGTTTTCCCATCTGCTAGCGAGAAGAAGATCAATGTACATCTGAATTATGGTGTGCAGTATCGCAACTATAACTATGACACCACCGCTGGCTGGTACTTGGCTTTGAAAGAAAAAGGTCTTGTGCTGCCTAAAGATCAAGCAGATGACAAAGATAAGCGTTCAAAGGTATACGGTGCTACGTTTGAAGATGGAACCACCAGCTTCAATTTCCAAGACGGCACTCAAGAAGTAACTTTTGATATTCCTCTTCGTGTTTCGTGGGGTATAGATTCAGAGGGTCGTAACTATGTGGACGGTATGTCTAATATTCCTGAAGCTATCAGCGTCACCCAAAGCTATGTGCCTTCCTCTGGTAATGCTGTGTCTACAAAGCTTGCTACCAATCTGCAAGTCGGCGGTCAGCGAAGTGCGGCTGTAGGTTTGCGCTCAAACATTAAACCGATGCAAAATAGCCGTCAGAACATTGCTTTAGCTGTGGATTCTCCTATCGGCACTGGTAAAGATGTTATATATAACGCTGGTGTGCGGTCTAATGGTTCAGCTGTTTTAGATGATTATTTTGTGGCTATGCTGGCTCCTGCAGCTGCGGAATATCTGGGGTTTGGGGATGAACCACAAGCTTTTAAGGGCGATTCTGCAACACCACGTGTTCTGAATTCCGGCGAACATTTTACGATGAGCACTGGTGCAGATTATGTTGTTCCTGCAGGTCAGAAGTTGTATGTATGGCAACGTCAGAAAGCATACACAGTAACAGAATTTGATAGAGCCTTTAATCCTATGTGGCGTTTCCCTAAGAAGGATTTCCCTATAGGCACAGTGGTTAAGATTCAACAGATTGATATGGGGGCTAAGTTCTACAACCCATACGAGGAATCTGAATATCTCAAATATAATCCTCAAAATTTGGCAACAGTCAGCTACGAAATAGTAGAGCCTCAAGAAGATGTGTACGTTAATACCACAATGTACAACGATAGGAATGCAAAAGACTGGCCGTTGTGGGAAGGCTATATTTCTGACCACTTTGTGCATATGGGTGCTCCGGGATTTGAGCACACGCAGCAGCGTACATTTGGCTATTTTACTGTGGGAAACCGCGGCACCGGTGATTCTCGGGCTAAAACCATCATCATTGATTACGACATGAATAATACCCATGTTGGAGGAGTTACTGCCCAGGCTTTGCCATTCCTATCTCGTACATATTTAGGATTAGAGCCTACGAAGGTCACCGACTTTAAGGTGGTGCTTTGGGATAGCAATACTAATACCACAAAGGAACACACTCTTGAGAATCCGCCTCAGCGTTTCAGCGTGCAAACTGTGCTGGGAGCTGGAGAGCATAAGGGAATTTTCCTGAAGCATATTGAATACAAGATCGATACTATTCCTGCAAAAACTAAATGGATTAGTTATCAAAATGATCAGTACAGTGGTAAGGAATCTTCTGGGATACAAGACACTTTCCCTTTCTATGGTGTTGTGCTCAATAATACGAAGATTGAAAAGGGACAGTGGGGAGATAATCCAAAACTTTTCAAGACTCGTATTCGCATTGAAAATACAGGCGCGGAAGAGCCTAATTGGCATCATCGCAACCAAGATCAATGGGATATCAATGGCGATGGAGTGAATGAAAACTTGAAGTATGAGGGGCGCTCAGCTGATCATGTGACTTTGGGAGATACTTTTACAGGATTTACGGGTACAAGCTTCATTCAAGGTCATGGTTCTCAACGCGGATGGCATGATGCTTCTATTGAGACTCTCTTGGGCAATCAAATACGAGATAGACGATTTGACTATTTTACGCCGAGTGGAGAAGAAGGTATTGAGACTGTTAAGGCGATCTATGTTGTTAGTCCGTACGGCTCAGATATGTCCTTCACGATGAGATATAGGTCCGTTGGGACGAAGTTTGCGTGGCTGAATGATGGCCGCCATGGTTCAAATTATTACGACGCAAAACAGCCAGAGATTTATACAGTTCCGGTATCTGATGCGTTGAAAGCTCAATATCCTAAAGCGAAACTATATAAGCTCGATTTCTCCAAATTGACGGATCCTCTTGATAAGCACGCCACTCGTGCCTGGGGTGCTAGCGTTCCATGGTATGAGATTAGTAAGGATATTCCATATTCGATTAATAGGTCCTACTGGGCATATACCGGCGAACCAGTTTTGTCCATTAGTTACACCTCCGATCCAGCAAAGGATGAAGTGGGAACTGCTAGTCAGCTCATGTGGTATGAGTTCGATACAGATACTAAAGAAACCTTAGAGTATGGCAATGGTTTTACTGCTGATAAGTGGGATCTGAATGGCAATGGGTCTACAGACGATTTATTGGGTATTCCATATGGAGTCCTCAATCTTAAATCACCTACAGATATAGTGGCTAATTCAGCAGCAAAGATGGCTACTCAACCAGACACACGCTACGTAACCTATGACGGAGTGAATAAATCTGTTGTGGGTGCAGAAAGTACGGTTGATTACCGACTAATTTCTACGAACCCAACTTATGTAGATGTTAACGGCTTCCAGCTCTATTGGCCAGTTCCTAAGAAGGATGCTAATTGGGGCAAGCGTTTGCAGCCTGAAGGTTCATTTAAGTTCAATATGTATCTCAACGGCAGCATCCGATCCCAGTTGCCAGCAGGCTACAAAGTGTACTATGCCAAGGATGCTCAGCCAGTAGCAGATGAGCTCCAATGGTCAAACTTCGAGTGGACTGAGGATAAAGATACAAAGAATTGGAAAGGGGCAGATTGGGATGCTGTTACTTTCGTAAAGATTGTATCTCCTGAGGGTTCTGTGTTTAAGCCTCAAGAAAGCATGGAATTCAAGTTCAACTTGGCTGTGCGAGATGGCGAAAACCGTAACGAAGTAAACGGTCTGCTCAACGTATTTAACTCTGCATATTTGCGTGATTTGGGTAGTGGAAAGACGTGGGCATACGGTCAGCCAGTGGGCATTGTTATTGCATCTGGTCATATAGGTGGAACTGTATGGTTCGATAAAGATAACGATGGCATGATAGATGACGAGAAGGCTGAACCACGCATTGGAGAGGCTCGAGTTGAGTTATATGATGCGCGCGGCGAACTTCTGGATACT
This sequence comes from Alloscardovia omnicolens, assembly GCA_040702985.1. GTDB lineage: Bacteria > Actinomycetota > Actinomycetes > Actinomycetales > Bifidobacteriaceae > Alloscardovia > Alloscardovia omnicolens_A. The sequence continues at coordinate 266,061 of CP159991.1, forward strand.
GTACTCACGAATAAGAAGGGACAGTATTCCTTCGAAGGTTTGGCAAAAGCCGTTGTAAATCCGTCAGCGGGTGCTGATCGAGCTGCTGATGCGGCGCAAGGCTCAGCTGCTGATCTTCCGACATACTCAGTGAAGGTGTTCAACCCAGATACAAATAAGTACACCCAGTTCTCGGTGTCTAAAGATGATAATGATATGCGCTTTACCGCAGATAAGAGCGAGAGCGGGGCAGTGAACGTATCTGCAAGCTTGGCATCAGTCAATACTGAAAGTCCTTTTGCTACCGCTATGAATGCTGGTTTAACCGCTCCAACATCAGTGACCGTTAAGAAAGTATGGGCAGATGACGATGCTCAGAAACAGCCTATTCAGGTTAAAGTGTTGGCGGATGGTTCTGATTCCGCGCGCAATCTTGACGGAAAGGCCGTTGGCAAGATAACGCTGGACGAGAGCAATAATTGGACCGGCGAGTTCAGCAATCTTGTCATCAATAATGCCGAAACCAATAAGCCGATTGAATACTCTGTTGAAGAAGACACTCCTCAAGGTTTCGTGTCTGCTGTTACGGGTGATAAAGCTGCTGGCTTCACTGTGACAAATACACGGATTCGTGGAACTGTTACCGTGAAGAAGGTTGATGCCGATGATCAGAAGCCTTTGGCTGGTGCGAAGTTTGCTTTGAAGCAGGGCGATCAGACTGTTGCTGAGGGTGTTTCCGCTGATGATGGTGTGGTTACTTTTAAGAATGTGGTCTTTGGCGATTATGAGATTGTCGAGATTGAAGCGCCAACTGGTTACGTTTTGAATAAGAAGGTGCTGAAGGTTTCTGTAACTGAAAATGGCAAGACAGTTGATGCAGGTGTCGTAGAGAATTATCGTATTCGTGGCAATGTTGTGGTGCGCAAGGTTGATGGAGAAGATCAGAAGCCTCTTGCTGGTGCGCGCTTTGCTGTGAAGCAAGGTGATAAGACTGTTATGGAAGCTGTAACGACTGATGAGGGTGTAGCTGTTTTTGAGAATGTTGAGTTTGGAACCTACACGCTCAGCGAGATTGAAGCGCCAACCGGTTATGTGCTGAATTCAGAACCTCGTGAGGTTGTTATCCGTGAAAACGGAGTGACTGTTGATGCGGGCGTGGTGGAGAATTCTAAGATTCGTGGCAGCATGATTGCCGTGAAGAAGGACTCCAAAACTGGCGTAGCACTTGCTGGAGCTGAATTCGAGATTCGCAATACTCATGGCGATGTAGTACGCACTCTTATCTCTAATGAAAAGGGTGAGCTGCACGCCGAGGATTTGCTGTTTGGTGAGTATGAGCTGGTGGAAACAAAAGCTCCTAAAGGTTATGAGCTGGACTTCACTCCTCGTTCCTTCGCGATTATTGAAAACGGTGAAGAAGTGAGCGTAGGAGATATTACCAATCAGGCTATTCCGTCTAAGCCTGTGAAGGGTGCTCACGATTCCAAGCGACTAGCGACAACCGGCTCCACAGTTGGTGGACTGGCTGTGCTTACGGTAGTCCTCGCTGGGATTGGCGTGTCATTAGCGCGAACATCACATCGTAGACTCTAAGTTTCAGACAGCTTATCTCTATGTGCTGGGAGGTGCGGTTGTGGCCGTGCTTCCCAGCATTTTGTGTTTTGGGTACAAGGAGTTTAGTGAGCGGCTGGGTAAATGTTGCGCTGTTGAGTTGTTCTCATCTTTTTACGGCGCGAATCGTGATTCGTTCTAGTGAATCACTCTTCAGGGCGCTTTTTGTGCCAATTTTTCCTCATTTTCGGTCGTGAAAAGTGATTCGTTGTAGTGCTTCACTTCTCAGGGTGCTTTTGGGGCTCATTTTTAGTTGTTTTTCAGCCCTGCGGAGTGATTCGGTATAGCAGATCACTTTTTAGGGCGCTTTTCACGCCTTTTTTGCCGTAAAAAATGCCCTGCGAGGTGATTCGGTATAGCGGATCACTCTTCAGGGCCGTTTCATACCTCCCATAAGTACTACTACAGATAAGCGGCTGGAGTGTTATCCGACCAAAACCATCAGAAGCAGCCGTCAAAAAATGAGCATCAAAAAGCGCCGAGCACAAGCTGTTCTAGCTGCTGCCCAGCGCTTTCAGATAGATATTTTATATAGTGAAAAGAGTGTAGGCGCTTAATCTGCTAAGCCGTATAAACGGTCGCCCGCATCGCCCAAACCAGGAACAATATAAGCCTTTTCGTTCAGCTTCTCGTCCTTAGCGCAGACCACAACCTTAAAGTCGATGCTTGGATCAACTTCTTTCTCCAGGCGTTTCAAGCCTTCAGGAGCAGCCAAAATGCAAATCGCTGTCACGTCCTTTGCGCCCAGCTGCTTCAAATACTCAATAGCTGCAACCAAGGTGCCGCCGGTTGCCAGCATTGGGTCCACAACAAAAACCTGACGACCAGTCAGATCATCAGGCAAACGGTTAGCATAGGTGACAATATCCAGCGTGTTTTCGTCACGCTTCATGCCCAAGAATCCCACTTCTGCAGTAGGAATAAGGCGTGTCATGCCATCAAGCATGCCTAATCCTGCACGCAAAATAGGAACAACCATAGGGCGAGGCTTAGTTAGCTTCTTGCCCACCATTGGAGCAACTGGTGTTTCGATAGGGGCATCTTCCACAGAAATGGAACGTGTTGCTTCATAGGCTTCGAGCATAACAAGCTCAGAAACGAGTTCGCGGAAGGTGTTGGAAGGGGTATTCTTGTCACGCAAAACGGTGAGCTTGTGGTCAACCAGAGGGTGGTTCACAATAGTTAAATGCATAGTCATAGTTTCAGCATAGTCTGAACAGTATGAATTCGCCATATTATAATGCTATGGGCGTGGCTCTCGAGGCGGCCCGCGAAGCTGCTGCGAAGAATGATGTGCCGGTAGGTGCAGTGGTTCTTGATGCACAGGGACAAGTGCTTGCTGTGGGGCGGAATCGTCGCGAAGAAAATGGAGATCCTTTTTCTCACGCTGAAATTGAAGCTATACGTGCTTCAGCTTCTCAACGGGGACAATGGAATTTTGAAGACTGCACTTTAGTAGTTACGTTAGAACCGTGTCCCATGTGTGCAGGGGCTTTAGTGAGCGCGCACATGGGTCGGGTTGTTTTTGGTGCCTGGGATGAGAAAATGGGTGCTCTCGGTTCTGTTTGGGATATTGCCCGTGATCCTCATGTGGGATTCTCGCCGGAAGTACACGGCGGAGTGCGTGAGGATGACTGTGTTGCTGTGCTTACTGATTTTTTTCGAAGGAGGCGCGGTTAGAGGTTTTTACGGTGAGAAGTTCTACAGCGTGAAGTTTTACGGTTAAGAGTTTTCTTGAATTCGCGGAGCAGTTCACATGTGAAGCTGATGGCTACGCGAAATAGTTATGCGAAACAGCTACGGTAAACAGATCCAGTAAAAACAGTTGCGCAAAAATACCTGCACAAACACTTGCGCGTCACAAAATGAAGTACTGCCATAGATTGAAGTATTGCCTCATTATGTCAATGACTATCTGCAGGAATCAGCATACTCTGAGCATCCTCTTAGCATACTCATGGTCAGCCCTGTGAATTTTATTTGCGAATACTATTATTTTGTGTGAGTTTCTGCGCGTTTTATAGAACGCGTTCGATATACTTGTGCATGGAAAATAAATAAGAAAATACATTTGCCTAAGCAATGGTTGCTTCGGTACACGTCATAAAAAGGACCAAAGATGGTAAATACTTCCACATCTTCTGCTCGCGTTACTGTTTTCGATGGCGCTGAAATTGAGGGTGCGTCGCATACGGTTTACACTCTGGAAAATGGCGGTGTAGCCGTCACCTTAGCTGTTGTCGCGCAGGAGCTGCCTCGTATCGTCTACTGGGGGCGTGCACTTGAACCGGCAGCATTGAACAAGGCTACCCAGATGTATGAAGCTCTGCGTCCCCAGCGCGTTTCAGGCGGTTTGGATTACACAAACTTTCCAACAGTTCTTCCTGTCCAAGCAGAAGGCTGGACGGGTGCTCCGCGCTTTGTCGTTACGCGCGATGGTCATGAACTCTTCTGCCACTTTACAGTTACAGATGTGCAGGCTAATACTGATGGCGCTGTTATTGATAAATTCTCCCCACTGGCGCAGTCTTTATCAGGACTGGATGATGAACAGCTAAAGCAAGCTCAGCAATCCAGCAGCACATATCCACGCAATATTGCATCAGTGCCACAGATTACTGTTACTGCCCAGGACGCCGAACAGGGCGTTCAGCTTGTATGGCAAATGCAGATTTTAGAGGGCGGCTTGGTGCGTCAGCGCGCGACTGTATCGAATACTCAGGGCGCGCAAGCTGATTCCATAGCTGATTCCATTTTGGCGGTCAACACTCTTGAATTAAGCTATCCAGTTCCTGCTGGTGCTCGTGAAATTCTCACCACAGCGGGACATCATTTACGCGAGCGTCACCCTCAGCGCCAGAATCTGACCATGGGGCGTTTTGAGCGTGTGGCAGAAGTTGGGCGTCCAGATTTTGATGCCACCTTGCTGCTAACCGTTGGCGCTCGCGGATTTGATTTTGAGCATGGCGAAGTATTTTCCATCCACGTGGGCTGGAGCGGAAATTCGGTGACATCTGTGGAAGAAACTGTATATACGTTGCCGCTCATCGGTGGTGGTGAAAGTCTGTATGCAGGTGAAGTTGAATTGCGTGCAGGTTCGGCTGATTCCTATACCTCTCCATGGGTGTACGGTGCTTATGGTGAGGGCCTGAATGAGGTAGCTCATCGTTTCCATAGCTTTGTGCACAGTATGCATCCAAACTTTGATTCCAAGCCACGTCCAGTTATTTTGAATACCTGGGAAGCTGTATATTTTGAGCATAATTTCGATACTCTTAAGCAGTTGGCTGATAAAGCTGCAGCGTGTGGTGTGGAGCGTTTTGTGGTCGATGATGGCTGGTTTGGCAGCCGTCGCGATGACACCTCCGGTTTGGGTGATTGGTATGTATCTGAAGAAGTGTGGCCAGAGGGATTGAAGCCATTGGCAGACTATGTTCACGCGCAGGGTATGGAATTCGGACTGTGGTTTGAGCCAGAGATGCTCAATGTAGTGTCTGAAGTGGCCCAGGCTCACCCAGAATGGGTTTTGCGTCCGACTGCGCAACGCGTACCTATGCAAGGACGTTGCCAGCAGGTTCTGGACTTGTCAAATCCAGATGCTGCCCGCTACGTTTTTGATGCCATGGATAAGCTCGTTGATGAAATCGGCATTGACTATATTAAGTGGGATCACAATAAGCTTGTTACTGAACCGGCCTCTCCAGCTCGTGGCTATGCCGCAACGCAGCGCAAGCAGGTTGAAGCAGTATATGCCATTTTTGATGCGTTGAAGATTAAGCACGATGGTTTAGAAATTGAATCCTGCTCGTCCGGTGGCGGTCGTGTAGATTTGGGTATTTTGGAACGTGCAGACCGTATTTGGACATCTGACTGCGTTGATCCAGTTGAACGTGCTGATATTCAGCGTTATACCTCGTTGCTCGTTCCAGAAAGTATGATGGGTGAACACGTAGGCGCATCCCCAGCTCATTCCACTGCTCGTGCCACATCGCTATCCATGCGCGCGGCTACTGCTTTGTTCGGCCATTTGGGTATTGAGTGGGATTTGAATAAGCAGCCTCAGGCTGATCTTGACGTACTCGGCAAGTGGGTGGCGCTCTATAAGCAGATTCGCCCATGGGCTGGGTTTGGTGTAACTGTGCATGGTGATGTTACCGACGATTGTGTGCGTGTGGATGGCGTGGTCTCTCAGGACGGCTCTCATGCTCTCTATCGTTTTGCGCAAGTGCGCACATCGGTGCACTACCCAGCTAACCCAGTACGTTTGCCTGGTGTTCATGCTGAAAAGCTGTATCGTGTACGTCCGGTAGATGTTCAACGTGAACTGAGTCATGAAGAACTTAGCGGACAATCTGAACTGTTATGGTGGACTCAAGAAGGCGTGGTGCTTCCAGGAGCTGCTCTGCTCAATTTTGGCATCCGTCCTCCACAGTTAAATCCAGCGCAGGCAGTTGTTTTTGCCGTTGATGAGGTAGAAGAGTAATCATGGTAGGAATACGAGACGTCGCCAAAAAGGCTGGTGTATCAACCAGCACGGTCTCGCTTGTTATCAATAGCAGCGGATATGTATCGCAAAGTACTCGCGATCGCGTTACTGCTGCTATGGAAGAGCTAAATTATATTCCCAATGATTTAGCAAAAAACCTTTATAAGGGACGCACAGATACTGTGGGTGTTATTATGCCAACCTTGCAGCACCCCTTCTTTGCGTCCCTTGTGGCGCGCATTCAGCACTATTTGGATCTTCAAGGTATGCGTGCTCTGTTGTGCTCCACAGCGGATCAACAAACTGGTGAAACGCAATATGTGGATATGCTTCAACGGCATACTTTGGATGCTCTGATTATGGGCTCGCACTCCCAGAATAGTCAGGAGTATTGGGAAGAGATTAAACGTCCTGTAGTGGCGTTTGATCGCTACTTGTGTGATTCCATTCCTACGGTGGGAGCAGATCATGTTGCTGGCGGACGTATGGCTGCTCAAGTGCTTATTGAAGCTGGCGTGCAGCATGTGGTCAATATTGGTGGTCCGCGCGCACGTTTCCATGATCGCGATCGCGGTATTGAATTGCTCAACGCCCGTGAGCTGAGTTCGCGTCCCGATAGTTCCTTCCCAACTGTGCGTTATCAGTTGGTGATGGAGGATGAGCTCACCACCGCTGGAATTGAAACAGATTACGTTACTGTTGAAGATTTGTCTGATTTGTCGCTGTTTTTGAATGCTGCACATCAAGCTTTCGAAGATTTTGAGAATGTAGATGCTATTGTGGCGCCTGATTTAGCGGCTGCTGCTGTTCTTCAAGAAGCACAAAAACGCAATATTCGAGTTCCTGAGGATTTGCAAGTTATTGCATATGATGGCACGTATGTGAGTTTATTTGCAGGTCAGCAGATTTCGGCGATAACTCAAAATGTCGATGAAACGGCACGTCGTCTTGTTGTTCATGTTATGCAAGAAATAGAACGTTATGCCCAAGCTGGTAATTCTCAGTCAGACATAGTAGGGCAAACGCCTCTAGAGCGAGTATCAAATGAATATCAGGGGTATTTATCTGTGGCGGAAAACGTCGAAGGTGTGCCATATCGCTTCGATGCGGTCAAACTTGAATATATCGAGCGTGATACCACTCTCATTCCTCAAATGCAGTCATGAATTAAGAATTTTTCTTGTCTCGCATAATACGCTTCGCTATCTGAGCCGCTCAAAAGATCTGAAGATCTTAGGCGCTGCAGGGGCGAAGCGTTTTTTGCAAAGAAAAACGTAAATTCGATGCCGCATATGGGGTGTCTTATTTGCACATATCAAACGGGTTCGATATACTGAAAGCGTTGAGAAATAACAATCAGCCATGGAGGTCTGATGAAGAATAAAGTTCAATTAATTACATATGCAGATCGCCTTGGTGATGGCACGCTGAAGTCCATGACCGAGACTCTCCGCAAGCATTTTGATGGAGTGTATGAAGGTGTTCATATCCTCCCATTCTTTACCCCATTTGATGGCGCTGATGCTGGTTTCGATCCTGTTGATCATACCAAGGTTGACCCACGCTTGGGTACGTGGGATGACGTGGCAGAACTGTCGAGCACGCACGACATTATGGTGGACACTATTGTGAACCATATGTCATGGGAATCTGAGCAGTTCCAAGACGTGATGGCTAAGGGTGAAGACTCAGAGTATTACCCAATGTTCTTGACCATGTCGTCCATCTTCCCTGATGGTGTAACGGAAGAAGACTTGACTGCAATTTATCGTCCTCGTCCAGGTCTGCCTTTCACTCACTACACATGGGGTGGTAAGACTCGCTTAGTGTGGACCACATTTACTCCTCAGCAAGTTGATATTGATACCGATTCCGAGATGGGCTGGAACTACTTGCTCTCCATTTTGGATCAGCTCTCACAGTCTCATGTATCTCAGATCCGTCTGGATGCTGTGGGCTATGGTGCTAAGGAAAAGAATTCTTCCTGCTTTATGACGCCAAAGACCTTTAAGCTTATTGAGCGTATTAAGGCTGAGGGTGAAAAGCGTGGTTTGGAAACCTTGATTGAGGTTCATTCTTACTACAAGAAGCAGGTAGAGATTGCTTCAAAGGTTGACCGTGTCTATGACTTTGCTATTCCAGGCTTGCTCTTGCACGCTTTGGAATTTGGTGAAACCGATGCACTTGCTCACTGGATTGATGTGCGTCCAAACAATGCTGTGAACGTGCTCGATACCCACGATGGTATTGGTGTTATCGATATTGGTTCAGATCAGATGGATCGCTCTCTGGTTGGTCTTGTTCCAGATGAACAAGTCGATGCGTTGGTAGAGTCCATTCATCGCAATTCTCATGGTGAATCTCAGGAAGCAACCGGCGCTGCAGCATCTAACTTGGATTTGTATCAGGTTAATTGCACCTATTATGCAGCTTTGGGTAGCGACGATCAGAAGTATATTGCCGCTCGTGCAGTTCAGTTCTTTATGCCTGGTGTTCCACAAGTCTACTATGTGGGTGCTTTGGCAGGCGGAAACGATATGGACTTGCTCAAGCGCACCAATGTAGGTCGCGATATTAATCGTCACTACTATTCAGCTGCAGAAGTTGCTCAAGAAGTTGAACGTCCTGTTGTTAAGGCTTTGAATGCTTTGGGTCGATTCCGTAATACGCTTTCTGCATTTGATGGCGAATTTAGCTACTCCAATGCAGATGGTGTGTTGACCATGACATGGGCAGATGATGCAACTCGTGCAACGCTGACTTTTGCTCCGCAAGCTGAGAGTAACGGCGCTTCCGTTGCTCGCTTGGAGTGGTCAGACGCCGCTGGAGAACATTCAACAGATGATTTGATTGCAAACCCTCCAGTAGCTGCATAAGCACCGCACAAAATTTCATTTTCTCCTTCGTATGGGGCTCTTAACTTCGGTTGGGAGCCTCATAGTTTTACGTGGCGGCTTGCATGATTTCTGCGCGTTGACCGCCTCGTGTAGTCTGAACAGTATGGATGGCTTCTTCAATCAAAATAATTGGTTCTACAAACTGATGGGATTGGTCTTCGACCTCGTCATTCTCAATGTGGTGACCCTCGTTATATCATTGCCGCTCGTGACTGCAGGTTCAGCTTTGACTGCTCTTCACTACAGTTTGTGGCGCATGGTACGTAATGAAGAAGGCTCTTTATTAAAAATGTATTTCACATCATTGCGTGAAAACTTTAAGCAAGTTCTGCCTGTGTGGCTCGGTGTGCTTGTTTTTACTCTTATTGCTTCGGCAGACCTTTATTTTATTGTGCATTTCGATAAGCTGGCTCCAACTGCAGGCTCTGCGGTGCGCGGTGTGCTCATAGCCGGTTTGAGCATTATGACGGTGATTGTTGTAGCCCTTGTGCAGTGGTATACAATCCTTCAATCGCGATATTCCAATACTAATAAACAACATCTCAAAAATGCTCTTCTTGCCAGTATTGGCTTTTTTCCTCAGACTGTGATGATGCTCGTGCTACTGATAGGTACAGCAGTTGCAAGCATTATTTTCTACGGATATGCACTTCCTGCTGTGCTGCTCGTTGGCATTTCTCTTCCTCAATACTGTTGCGCTTTAATATATACGCAGATATTTCCGAAACTCGATGGTGATGATGCCGCTCGTTCTTGAGCGTAGTAAAGGTGTGAAAACCGCATAAAATCAAGTAAAAATAATACTTTCATAATCTCCACAACACACATATCGAACCCGTTTGACAAGTGTTCGAGAATTATGTAATATCGAACCGGTTGCATAAAGAGGCAGCCGGCAAAGAAGCAATACTTGTGCATTGTTTTTCGATGACGGGAAGCAACACAAAGGAGAGAAAAATGTTGAAAGATTGGAAGCGCTGGACAGCAGCAGCTGCAGCAACGGTGTTAGCAGTAGGTATGCTTGGCGCATGTGGTTCAAACTCAGGTTCCGGGAAGACCAAGATCACTATTTTTAATTCCAAATCTGAAATTCAGTCTCAGTTTGAAGATCTTGCAGAAACATATAGCGAAGAGCATGACGTAGATGTATCTGTGTATTACTCTAACGATACCGTAGCAGCTCACTTAGCTACTAAGTATGCATCAAACCAGCCATACACCCTTTCTATGGTGGATGCTAAGGATGTGTACAGCTTGGCAGGTGAACATGCTCTCGACTTGAGCGGTGAAAAGTGGGTGGGTGACACTGAGCAGGCAATTGCTGTTGATGGCAAGACCTACGGTTTCCCTGTTTCCATTGAAGCTCGTGGACTTATCTACAATGCAGATGCTATTAAGAAGGCTACTGGTAAAGAATTCAAGCCTGAATCCGTAAAGACTACTGATGATCTTAAGAAGCTTATTGAAGATCTGAAAGCTGGCGGCATGGAATCTCCAGTAGGCGTCATGAAGGAAGATTGGTCTCTTGGTGCTCACTACCTCCAGCAGGTATATGAAGAGCAGGCAGATCCAACTGCATTCATTAAGAGCCTTCATGATGGCGCAGACCTCAACGCAGATGCACGCTGGAATTCTTTGATGGATACCTTCGATGTGCTCAAGGAGAACAACTACGCTAAGGGCGACAAGGCAATCTCTGCAGAGCGTGAAGTAACTGAGCAGAAGCTGGCTAAGGGTGAAATTGCTTTGATGTTTGGTGGAAACTGGGATTGGGCTGTGCTCAATCAGTATGAGCCAACTAAAAACATGGGTATGATGCCTGTTCCACAGAATAACAACGATCAGGAAGTAACTGACAAGCTCGTTGGTGGTGGTTCTAAGTACTTCTTCATCGATAACTCTAAGAACACTTCTAAGGAACAGCAGAAGGCTGCTAAGGACTTCCTTAACTGGCTCGCTCTGGATAAAGAAGGTCAGGAGTGGGTTGTAAACACTGCTAACTTGGTATCTCCATTTAAGAGCAACAAGCTTGAAGTAGCTGATCCATTGGGTAAGTCTGTTAAGCAATTCTCTGATGCAGGCAAGTTCATTGAGAACTACAACTACGCTCCAGATGATCACTATTCTGTGCTCGGTGCCCACTTCCAGAAGTACCTTGCAGGTCAGGAAGATCGTGCAACTTTCGCTGGTCAGATTGTTGACTACTGGAAGAAGAACGATATGAAGACCATTCAGTAGTGTTGTAACTTCTGAATGCTATAATCCTCAAGTAAAAAGGTAAAAGTGGTACATTCTAAAGACTTGGGGTGTGCCACTTTTCCGTTCCCCATAAAACATCTCACTGAAGAGATGTGCAACACGCACAACACAGTGCAGTGTCCTACAAAATCCATTCATCGCAAGTGATGGTGAGAGAAATGAAACAGAATAAACTTTCTTACAAGATCGGACAATTCCTCATGTTCGCCGGCCCTGCAACGATTCTGTTCGTCGCAGTGGTTATTGTTCCATTCGTTTATGGACTTTATCTAACATTTACCAGCTGGGATGGTGTAGCGAAAACTAAACCATTCGTTGGTTTGCAAAACTATAAAGATGCTTTTGCAGATACAGCCTACTGGGATGCTCTAGGACGCACAGCGGTATACTCTGTTATCTCCGTTGTTCTCGTCAATGTGGTTGCATTCGCACTGGCATACTTAGTAACTTCAGGGCTTAAGGGTCAGAACTTCTTCCGTGCAGGTTTCTTCATTCCAAACCTTATTGGTGGTATCGTTCTGGGTTACGTCTGGAAATTCGTTTTTAACCGTGCTTTTGTTGCTATTGGTACTGCGATTGTTGGTCATGACACATCCTCTGTTTTAGGTACTACCAACGGTGCTTTATTTGCTCTTATCTTGGTATCTGTATGGCAGTATGCAGGCTACATGATGCTCATCTATGTGGCAGGCTTCATGGGTGTAGATAACTCCTTGCGCGAAGCAGCACTGATTGACGGATGCGGCAATGGTCAAGCAATGCGTTATGTGATTATTCCTCTGATGCGCGCTTCCTTTGTACAGTGCATCTTCTTGTCTACAACTCGCTGCTTTATGGTCTACGATCTCAATCTGTCTTTGACTAAGGGTGAGCCATTCAATTCCTCGGTTATGGCAGCTATGCACGTGTACAACAAGGCATTCGTCTACAAGAATTATGGCGTAGGTCAGGCTGAAGCATTGATTCTGTTTATTATCTGTGCAGTTATCGGCATGATTCAGGTATACGTCGGTAAGAAGGGCGAGGTGGAAGCATAATGGCTCGAACAATCTCTACTGAAAACGATAAGGCAATTGTTCGTCAGCGTGTTGCACACGCACTTATGATTGTTTTCCTGGCAATACTTTTGGTGCTGTTCATATGGCCATTCTTCATGGTGCTCACCAATGCTTTTAAGCATATGAGTGATATTACTGGAGAGCCATTGAGCATTGTGGGTTCCCATGGTTTTACCTTGGAGAACTTCACTAAGGCTATGCGTAAGATGCATTTCTGGCGAGTCTTTGGAAACTCCGCAATTATTACCACATTCTCCACTATTTTGACCATTCTATTCTCAGCAATGGCAGCATATGTGATTGTGCGTAATCCAAAGTGGATGGCTTCTAAGCTCACCTTCTCGGGAATGGTTGCATCCATGGTTATCCCATTCCAGGTCATCATGGTGCCATTGGTATCTGTGTATGGCGGTACTCTCGGAGTTCTTAACTCTCGCACCACCTTGATTCTTATGCACGTGGGCTTCTCTGTCTCCTTGGCAGTATTCATGTTCCATGGTGCTATTAAAACTAATGTGCCGGTAGAACTTGAAGAAGCAGCAGAAATTGATGGTGCATCTAAGTGGAGGACTTTCTGGACTATTGTCTTCCCACTGCTCAAGCCAACTGCAGCAACCGTAGCAATTATTGATGCCATGGCATTCTGGAATGACTACCTCCTGCCATCTCTGGTGCTTACCGATAAGAAGATTTACACGATTCCAATCGCAACTCAGGTCTTCTATGGTACGTATTCAACCGATATTGGTCTGGTTATGGCCGCATTGCTCTTGGCTATGTTACCAATCCTGGTTTTGTATTTGCTCCTCCAGCGTTTCATTGTTGCTGGTGTAACAGCAGGTGCTGTGAAGGGTTAAAACACAATAACCTACGAACTCATAGAGTTCTCATTTCTCTCAATATCCTTCGCTTGTTTTTCAGCAGGCGAAGGATATTTTTATTGAGCTGATGATGTAAAACCGCACAAAAACGTATGAATAATTTTTCTTGTGCAAATGGTTGCTAAAACCTATCAGATTAGTTGCTTTCTCAGTCGCCCCTAAAGCGGATAAAAAGTGTCAGAAATAAAAGGGATTCATCATATTTTACTGAACCACGTGAAGTTATTGCAAACGTGTGCAAGATATCAGCGAATAAAGCGAAGATTTTTACGCACTTAGTCCCTTTTATCTTATATAATTTCATACGGAAAAAAATTCAGCACAAAACCTCTGTAAGGTTTTGCACGAGAAGATAAGTCAAAAATTATGGCACAGAATAATGGCCCATTTCCGGGTTCGAATTCATACAAGCGTCCGGGCATTGATGACCGTCCTGATATGGATGAAGCATTTGATGACGAGCAGATGGATGCAATTAACCGTCTTGCAGTGCCGATGAAAACTGAGCACATTGAAGAAAGCGCAACACGCGCAAATGCGGATATTCAAGTTACCCGTATGAGCGCAGAATCTGGCGCCGCAGCAGTGGCAGCAGTAGCAACTGAAGTGCCGGGAACTGAATCAGCATTCCTCGATTTGCGCGATCCTATGGTCAGTGCTGATGGACATCGTCCAAGCCGCGCCGAGGTTATTCGCTTAGGTGTGGGCTTTACTTTGGCGGCTATTTTAAGTGCTGTGCCATGGCTGTCCATGAACTCTGTTTTGCTGCCAGATTTGTTGTTACAGATTGCTCCACAAGACAAAGATGCCATGATTGCGTTGATTAGCTCCGTGGGTTCTGTGGTAGCTCTGTTTGCCAACTTGATTTTCGGTGCTCTCTCAGATTTAACACGTTCTCGCTACGGTCGACGCACTCCATGGATTATTGCTGGTGGCGTTATTGCTGGTGTAGCAGTATGTGGTATTGCATTAACACAAAACTTGCGTAGTGCATGGGTAGTTCTGATCCTGATGTGCGTGGCACAGGTGGGCTTCAATATGTTGTTAGCTCCATTCGTGGCAACCATGTCTGACCGAGTTCCAGATAAATTCCGCGGAACGGTTTCCGCATTTTATGGTGCAGGTGTTACGACTGGTCAGACTCTGGGTACTTTAGTGGGTGCTCGAATGCCAAATACCTTCGTTGGCTTTATTGTGGGCGGTAGCATCTTTATTCTGCTGGGCTTCCTTATTGTGGCAATTTGGCCACGCGAGCAGAGCAATAAGAGTCAATATCGCGAAGAGTTCAGCTTAAAAATGCTCATCAACTCTTTCCGTCCACCACGTAATGCTCCAGATTTCTATTACGCATTACTTGGCCGAACTCTTATGATGTCTGGCTACTTTATGATTACCAGCTATCAGCTGTATATCGTGCAGTTCTACATCTTTAACGATGCTCCTGGGGCTAGCCAAGATGCGAAATTCGTTATTGCTGTCATGTCTAGTATTACCTTGGTAGTGTCATTGGTCGCAGCCTTCGTATCTGGTCCAATTGCTGACTGGTGGGGTAAGCGCAAGCTTCCAGTAGCACTGTCCAGCTGCTTGTTCGCCGTGGGTGCTGCTATGCCAATGTTGTTCCATAATGCTGTAGGTATGTATTTGTTCGCTTTAATTGCAGGTTTTGGTTATGGCGTGTACAACGCAATTGATCAGGCTCTGAACGTAGCAATTTTACCTAACCCTGAAGAAGCAGGTAAAGACTTAGGTATCTTAAACTTGGCTAATACCATCTGCACAGTTATGGGTTCCGTTTTGACTGCTGGTATCTTTATGATTTTCCACAGCTATGCCATGGTCTTCCCAGTGTGCATTGTTATTGTGCTCGCTGCAGCGTGGATTATTATGCGCATTAAGGGCGTGGAATAAAATCTCTGTGCATATCAATGTAAAGCGGCTTTTCGAGAATCCCGAAAAGCCGCTTTATGCATAAGTACAAAAATAATCAGCCACATAGTGGTATGCGAGGCTGCGAAATCATGAACCATCAGTAATATTGTGCCAAGAGTTGGGACAAAATCCTGCGTCTATACAACTATGCTAAACAGCATAAAAGCAGTATTTTAAAGGAGCGCCACATGGCAGCACAAATTTGGTATGAAAAGGATGCTAACCCTTCAGTTCTCGATGGTAAGAAGGTAGCAATCATTGGTTATGGTTCCCAAGGTCACGCACATGCACTCAACTTGCGTGATTCCGGCGTAGACGTAGTAGTTGGTCTTCGTCCAAATTCTAAGTCTGTAGAATTTGCCAAGGAACAGGGCCTTGAGGTGAAATCTGTTGCAGATGCAACTGCAGAAGCAGACATCATCATGATTTTGGCTCCAGATCAGTACCAGCGTACCATTTGGGCAAATGACATCGAGCCAAATTTGAAGCCAGGCGCAGCAATCGCTTTCGCACACGGTTTTAACATTCATTACGGCTACATTAAGCCATCTGAGGATCATCCAGTATTCATGGTTGCTCCAAAGGGACCTGGTCACATTGTTCGCCGTCAGTACACTGAAGGCCGCGGCGTACCAGTAGTTGTAGCAGTTGAGCAGGATCCACAGGGCAATGCTTGGGATATTACCCTTGCATATTCCGCAGGTATTGGTGCTTTGCGCGCAGGTGCTATTAAGACCACCTTCAAGGAAGAAACTGAAACCGATCTCTTCGGTGAGCAGAACGTTCTTATGGGTGGCGTGAACAAGCTCGTAGAAATGGGCTTCGAAGTTCTTACCGATGCTGGCTACCAGCCAGAAATCGCATATTTTGAGGTATGCCACGAGTTGAAGATGCTCGTAGACCTCATGAATGAAGGTGGCTTGAACAAGGCTCGCTGGTCTTGCTCTGACACCGCACAGTATGGTGACTACACCAATACTGTTGTGGACGAATCCTGCCGTGAGCGTATGCAGTATCACTTGAAGCGCATTCAGGATGGTTCCTTCGCTAAGGAATTCATCGATGATCAGGATGCAGGCGCACCACACTTCAAGGAGCTGCAGGAGAAGTATTCCAACGTTCGCATCGAAACTGTTGGTCCAAAGCTTCGTGCAATGTTCTCTTGGAACAGTGAAGGTGTTGCTGATGCTGATGAAGGTCAGTCCTTCAACGGTAAGATTGCTCGTACCCAGGTACAGGAGTAATCCAGCCACCTAGCGAGACGCTAGTCTAAAACTTAGCTGGGGAAGTATTCATGAGAATACTTCCCCTTTGTTTTTGCGAAGCGTGAGCAACGCACAAGTTTTATGTGAAGTATCACCTTAAAATTCGGCTTTAGGGCAAAGCGTGGGTGATGTTCATTATCTTTGTGCTGGGAAAAGTGATTCGGTAGGGTTAATCACTTTTCGGGGCTTATTTTGTTGCCAACTTTTAGGGCGAAAGAGCCCTGCGGAGTGATTCACTCTTGCGGATCACTTTTCACGACACTTTTTATAGGGTTTTTAGGGGTAAAAAAGGCCCTGAGCAGTGATTCACTATAATGAATCACTTTGCAGGGCTGTTTTTATGCCTGTTTGAGGGTGTTTTGAGGCCCTGGGCAGTGATCTGCTTATGTGAATCACTTTTCAGGACAGTTTTCATGCCTTTTTAGAGGTATTTTCTGCCCTACGCAGTGATCCGCTACAGTAGATCACTCCGCAGGGCTAGTCTGGCTCTGAAAACGATATTCACAAAGACCCCTGCAGCACACTCCCCAACAATCCCACGTTTTGCCCTTATCGGCCTAAAATTCTCTCCATAATACTTTCTTGCACGTGCATTCCCATGGCTTCATAAAACTTGCGAGCGTCAGGATTACATTCCCATACGCCCAGCGTTACATTGTAAAAGCCTTTTTCTCGCGCCCACGCGCATATCCAATCCATAGCAAAACGGCCTATTCCCATACCGCGAGCAGTTTCAGATACACACAGATCATCTATATAGAGCGTTTTAATATCTTGGAACAGCTCGCTGCTGGAATAATCGCGAGTGACGCAAAAGAGATGGGCTAACACGGTTTCCTGAGCGTTGTCATCATCAGATACAACCACAAAAACAGGATTATCCTCCGATTGGATAATATCGGCGAGTTGCTCAGCAGAATATTTAGTCACGCGGCGAAATAAATCAGGTCTGCCCTGGTAGTGGACTTCATTCACTTGCCGTAAGAGTTCCATAATGGTGGGAATATCTGCGAGATGTGCTCGGCGCATGGAGATTTTATTCATATCGTATCCTCAAAAGATGATTGTTTATAATGCTAGGCTACAATAGTTTTCTGTTTAGCGAGAATAGGAAGGCTTGTATGACGGATTCTGCGGACAATACGAGTAAAAACAGCGGATTGAAAACCGTTGACCATTTGGATAAAAATAATCAGATGGAGCGAGGGCTCAAAAATAGGCATGTTCAATTCATTGCTATGGGCGGCGCCATTGGAACAGGCTTATTCCTTGGTTCAGGTGAATCCATTGGTTTAACAGGTCCTTCCATCATTTTTGTATATGTTGCCGTTGGGTTGTTCATGTATATCTTGATGCGCGCTATTGGCGAGCTCATGTATCGCGATCCTAGTCAGCATACGTTTATTAATTTCATCGGGCGCTATATCAGCCCTGCGTGGGGACGTTTTGCTGGATGGTCCTATTGGATTGTGCTGATTTTGATTGGCATGACTGAGATCGCAGCTGTTTCCACCTATTGTGTGAGCTTTTTTGGCACCTTCGGCATTGATATTTCGGCTTATAAATGGCTCATTGAAATTATTTTTCTTGCTGTATTAACGTGTGTGAACCTGATTGCCGTGAAAGTATTTGGCGAAGCGGAATTCTGGTTCTCTATGATTAAAATTGCTTTGATTGTGGGGCTGATCCTGACCGCAGCAGCCATGTTAGTTCTTAACTTCAGCTACCCGGCTCAAACAATTAATGGTGTAACAACTCCTGCGGGTCATGCCAGCGTGATGAATCTCTTGCAGAATTTTGATTTTGCTCCCCACGGCTGGATGAACCTCTTTATGGCTTTTCCTATGGTCTTCTTCGCCTACGAAATGATTGAATTTGTGGGTGTAACTGTTTCGGAAACAGAAAATCCGCGCGAAATTCTGCCAAAAGCTATTAACCAGCTGATTTATCGTATTCTCATTTTCTATGTGGGTGCTTTAGTAGCTGTGATGTGCATTGTGCCATGGCAGACTTTCACTCCTGATGCGCAAGGCAATTACGCTTCGCCATTTATTATGGTATTTCGTTATGCTGGCCTGGATTGGGCTGCGGGTCTTGTTTTCTTCGTGGTCATTACTGCAGCAAGTTCAGCCTTGAATTCGCTCTTGTATTCCGCAGGGCGCCACCTTTACCAGTTGGCGGAAAATTCACCACAAACGAGTGTTCTTTCGCGTCTGAAGCTCGATCAGGTTTCCGATACTAAAGTTCCAGCACGTGCAGTCATCGGATCGGCTATTTTGATTCTGCTATCTCCAATTGTCAGTGTTATTCCTGGTGTCAAATCAGCTTTTACACTGTTTTCCTCAGCTTCCAGCGCAGTTATTATTTTTATTTACGTGCTCACGTTGATTGCGCATTACAAGTATCGTCAAAGTTCGCAGTTTAGTGAAGATGGCTTCATTTTGCGGGGCTACCGATTCTTTGATGTTGTCGGTATTGCCTTCTATATCTGCATTTACATATCGTTGTTCTTATCGTCGCAGCGCATTATTCCAGCTATTGCAGGAATTGTATGGCTTATTTTGTTTGGATTATATTGTCATATGAAGAAGCAGGATTAATTTATTTGAAATTATTTTAATTTTATTTAATAATATAGAGGTTGCAACCAACCTCTATATTATTAAGGATTAGTAATGCGTAAAACTACTGCTCGTTCAGTTTTTAAACGTCTCTTCATTCTCATTGCAAGTTTTCTTGCGTGCTCGCTTGCCTGCGTGTCTATTCACTCATCAACGGCGTATGCTATGCAGGCTCCACGGCAGTGGCGTGTTAGTAGTACCTATATTTCGCTGACTAAAGGTAAGCAGTTGCCACAAAAGTTGAGCGAAACAGAATTCAAAGACCTGGTCATTACTGAAGTTTTATCTCAAGGCGAGATGATTTCGATTTCTCCGCAGTACGCTACTGTGCAAGATGGTGACGGATTCTGGCGCTGGAAAGGCTGGTGCTGGGATGGTGATATGACGCACAGGCATTATTCCTCTCTTCGTCTTCGTGAAGAAAGACTAGTAGCCATCTCTCATATTTATAGCTACTGGGAATTTATTCATAAGGATCAAGCCGAGGCTGAGCATAGTGAAACGCAAGTGGAACAGTCAGAACAAGACTGCGAATGTGAACTCGAATGTGGTCGTAATCCAGAAGTAAAACCAGATGATGCAAACGACACCACAAATAAGGATAGTACAAACAAGAATGATGAGAACAAGGCTACGGATGATAATTCCAATAAAAAGGAGCATGTAGAGGAATCTCGTCAGAACACAACACCGACTGCACCTGCACCGGAAGTATCTAACAACAAAAATGAGCAGTCAGCCCCTGATACCTCATCTCAGCATGATGCTCCACGTGCTGCAGTAAAGGCTGCTGCAGATAATCACAATAATCAGGAGCAATTGCCACAAACAGGTGACATTGAATATACTCCGTTCGTTGTTGTACTTGCTATCTTAGGAGCCGTGGGTGTAGCGTCTGGTGTAGCTCTCCGCAGACGTAAACAGTAAGGTGCAGCTCAGGTATTGTCAGCTGAGAGAAGCATTTCTTGATTGTCTGCTTCGTGTTTAAATTATTCTTACATATGAAACTACTCCGTGCTTGTTGTAACTATTTTCATAGTCCAACAAAAGCACGGAGTAGATCAATATATGTGGATAAATCCTATATTTTATAGCCTAAAAAATGTCCCATCCCAGTTGGCGCTGTGTTCTGCTTGCTTGTTGCTGAGCAGTCGCGCGCATGACCATGGGGGAATAGAATCTAACAGCAAATCTTCAGGAGCGCATATAAAAAGTGCAGTTGAGAGAGCATCAGCCCACGCAGTAGGAAATGCTGGTGCATCTTGCGAATGAACGCTGCTCCATACGGCAGCCACAGTTGTGGCACTCTTACCCGTAAGCGCATTCACAAGGTGATGCACTTCATTCGCTGTATCGAGAGCTGTCCATCGACGGCGAGAGGGAGCAGACGCACACAACGCAGTATAAGGCTCAAGTTCAATAACACCCACGGCTTCATTAAAATCCCAAGGATTTTCAAAACCGACCGTCATTTTTTGGGTTGTAAATATATCGCCGCCTGCATTCACCGTGAACTGCGTCAGGTGCTGTTTGACCTCAGCAGCTAAAAGATCCACAAGATAGCCCTTTCCAGCAGCACCAAAATCTAGCTGAACGGGTTGTGTTGTATGCAAGATATGCGGAGCATCGGGTTTTCTATACACATGAGTTCCCCATTGAGCTGTTTGACTAGGCACATCGAAGAAATTATGCCCATACCCCATGCGCACCAGATGCTCAGCAACTGTAGGCGTAAAAGTACCTCCAGAGGCTGCAAACATGACATCATAAATATCAAAAAGAGGGACGGCATATTCCGGAAATTCTACAGAGCTCTCGTCTGAGCCAGCCAGTGCGCTTACTAAACTGTCGGCACGAAACCGTGAAAAGCTGTGATCAAAATCTTCAATAATATGGTTCAGCTTTATGTAAAGATCATCCTTGCGCTTGTCGGGCAGCTTTTCAGAACTTGAGATGACAATACCCGAACCAAGTGCTTGAGGAAAATCAAGAATAATTGACATATCTCCACCATAACTGAGCATAACGCCTCTTTCTATCCCAAAAGAAAGGATATTTATAAAAAACTCTTTACTTTTAGCGAAATTCCTTTACTCTTGACTTTTGAAGGGTAAAAAGAATCAGTACAGAGGTGAGAGACGTGAGCGCAATCCAACATACATTTCGTCGCATAATGCGTGCATGTATGGCAGTGGCAGTCATCATATTTATGGCTGTCATGTTGCTTGTTTCTCTCGTGATTCCGACGCATAGCGTGCTCGGGCACGGTGGTTTTTCTGCCTCAACGGGCTATGGGATTAGTTTTGCTGCTGAACAGCAGAGCATCTCCATTCCTGCCACGGCTGATAAAGATTCATGGGCAGAGGTAGCTGCTCTTGTAGAACGCGATCTTCAAGAAGGTATAGCCGCTGTAAACACGAAAGATACGAGCAGTGCTGCCTCAGCTTTTCAGCGCGCTTACAATATGGATTTTGTTGCCTCTAATTTTGCTGTTGTCGCACCACAGTATGTAGATGCGCAGCAGGCTCGCACAGTGCAGTCAGAGCTGATGGCATTCACAACAGATGTTTTTGTGTCTTCGCAGCTATCCACTCTTCCGCAGCGTGTAACAACCACAATTGCCGCTGTTAAATCTCTAGCCGTAGCTTTGGATGCGAATCCACAGGTGACATCTCCTCGAGAATTTGCCACAGCACGTGCACACAAAATAGCTCAAGAGCGCGAAAAACTTGATGCGGCTAAGGTACGTAAAAATACGGGACGCGGTTCACGCACATGGTCTGATGTTGCCCTAGAGATGAACTCCATTCTAGATAAAGCACAAACAGCAGCTACCACTGGCGACAACGGCCGCAAAGGCTCAGATTTGGTGAATGAAGCCTACTATCAATATTACGAAAAGCTAGGCTTTGAAAAAACGGTGATGAGCGCTATTTCCGGCGCTTGCGTGTCTGAAGTAGAAAATCAGTTTAAGGAAACCCGCAAATCCATGGTGGGCGGTAAATCTGAAGCTGAAATTACGAAGAACGTGCAAACACTTAAATCTATGATTACGAGCGATGCTAAAGCTCTGGATGAAGGCGCTGCCGCTCGAGTAAATCCGTTTGTTTCTTTCGTCACCTCATCTTTTGGTCAAGCATTTATTATTCTGTTGCGTGAAGGCTTAGAAGCCATTCTTGTTGTGGCTGCTGTGATTGCTTATCTTGCAAAGCAGGGGCTTAAGCGTATGTTCCGTTATATTTATGCGGGCGTAGTCGCAGGTATTGCAGCATCAGCAGTTATGGCTGCAGCGCTGACATTTATTTTCAAAGCAGCAGGATCTCACCAAGAAGTTTTTGAAGGCATTACGGCGCTTATTGCTATGGTTATGTTGCTCTACACCAGCAACTGGATGCTGAGCAAATCCTCCCATGAAGCGTGGAGCGCATATGTAGATGAGAAAACGAAGAAGAGCATTTCTCATGGATCAGTCATGTCTTTAGCGCTCTTATCGTTCCTCGCTGTTTTCCGCGAGGGTGCTGAAACAGTTATTTTCTATGAAGCGCTCATGTCTATGACTACAGATAACGATTATATGCCGATTGTGTGGGGAGCACTGGCTGCAACGGTGGCGTTGATTGCTATCTTCCTCATTATTCGCTTCACATCTGTGAAGATTCCATATAAGCAATTCTTTACTGTTATGTCTATTCTGTTGTCGGTTCTCGTTGTTATTTTTGCTGGCTCTGGTCTGCATGAGCTGATTGAAGCCGACGTATTTGATGGCATATATATGGCTAACTGGCCAACCAATGACTTCCTCGGCTTGTATCCATACGTACAAACCGTTGTATTCCAAATTGTGATGGCAATTATTGTTATTGCACTCTACATTGTGTCTAGTGTGCGACGAGCACGTTTAACGCGCGCTCGCAATGATCAGGAGCTTCACAATTAAATTTTGTATGTATTCTATGTCATTCACTCACAACAAAAAGATTAAGGAAAAGAGATGAAAAAAACACGTTTAGCAGCTGCTTTAGCACTTGTTTTAGCAGGAACTTTGGGATTGGCTGCCTGCAGTAACACTGCTAGCAACAATGAGGCAACCCATAATCATGCAGACAGCTCTCAGAAGTCAGATAAAAAGTCAGATAATAAGTCCGAATCCACAAGTGACGGCGCAGGTTTCGAAGAATTCCCTATTGGCGATGATCAGGAAGTGGGGCCATTGAACGTTGCAATGGTGTACTTCCAGCCAGTAGATATGGAACCTGCAGGTATGGGCTTGTCTGCTGCTGAGGCAAGTTTCCATCTGGAAGCAGATATTCATGCCTTAAAGGACAACAATCTTGGATATTCTAAGGGAGATTTCGTTCCAGATCTGACAGTATCTTACGAAATCATTAACAAAGAGACGAAAGAAACCGCTGCTTCAGGTACATTCATGCAGATGAATGCTGACGATGGCCCACACTATGGTGCTAACGTCAAGCTCGATAAAGCTGGTTCTTATACCGTTAAGTTGAGCATTGCTTCTCCTGCAGAAAAGGGTTGGACCCTGCACGTCGATAAAGAAACGGGCGTAAAAGGCAAGTTCTGGACCACTCCTCTCGAAGCAACTTTCGATTGGGACTACACTCCAATGCAGTGGTAATCTGCCACTAAAACTGAGCGTATGACACTCAGTGTGTGACGAGCACTCGCCGCTTCTTAGCTTGATGCGAAGTAGGTGGGTGCTCTCACACATAATTGCCCTATTTTATATGTTGTAAAAATATATGTTGGAGAGAAAGTTGCATTATGCTCGAGCAATTTGTTCATGCTTTTCCGGGATCGTTAGCGCCAATTCTGCTGACCATGGTGTACGGTGCTGTCTGCCGTCCTATGGATGTGCAGTATCATAGCCGTAGCCGATTCCTGCGTGTAAGTGGCGTTATCGTCGGTCTTGTGATGGCTGTGATTTTCGCTGGCTTACGAGCAACTGGCGTGCTCACGCAGCGTACAGTTGTCAACTATCCAACACTGATATCTTGCGTCATACTCGATGCAGCGGCTATTGCGACCTGCATTTATGTAGCTTTGCGACCAAACCTGTCTCGACGCAGCGCTCAGAGCGTGAATGCTATTTTTGCTTTAAGCCTTGCTGTAACCTATTTCCGAGCTTTTCCTGATGTTATTTTAAATGTGACCAATTTTGTGGAAACTGGTGAATCAATTTTCACCTCTGATATGTTGCTACGCGCTGTGGGATTTGCACTGGGCATTGCTGCAAGCGTGGTTATTGCAGCTATTTTTTCCTCTATGAAAAGCAGCGTATCCGTACGCATTTTTTCTATAACTGCTGTGGGGCTGATTGTATGCATAGCAGCCCAGCATTGCATTGATTTATTGCAAATTTTGTTTAGTACGCGCACAATTCGTTTGAATAAAACATTGTTTACAGCTTTGGCTTGGGGATTGAATCATAGCTTGAGCATTGTTATAGCTCAAACAGTGGTTTTTGCTCTGCCAATTATGGCTTCACTCATTGCCGGATGGCGTCGCGCTCAGACTGGTGAGACCATCGCTATTGTGCGTCAACATCGTAAATTTAAGCGTCACGCATATGCGGCTGTAGCTTTCAGCGTGCTGGCTGTGTGCGCTGTATCAGCAATATTAACTTACGGTGTTGCTGCCACGCATCAAGAAATTAAATTAGCTGAGCCAGAAAAATATGCGATTGATAACGGTATTGCTCGCATTGATGTATCTCAAGTTAATGATGGTCATCTTCACCGCTTCAAATATCAAGCACATGATGGAACTATCATGTATTTTCTGGCAATTAAAAAGGGAGCTGGATCTGTTGTGGTGGTGCTTGACGCTTGCGATAGCTGCGGTGACGCTGGATATTATGAGAAAGACGGCAAAATCATTTGTAAAGAATGCGATGTGGCTATGAATATTGCCACCATTGGCTTTAAAGGTGGCTGCAATCCGGTACCACTTAACTTCGATAATGATGGCACCACTGTTACTGTCAAAACGACGGATTTGGATGCCATGAGTTCATATTTCAAGCGATAGAAGAAGGTTATTCATGTTTTTTCTTCGCATGATGAGTCGCTCGCTGACCCAAGAGTTACGCAAACGTCTGCTGATGGGTGTGACGGTGCTGCTCGCTGCTGCAGTGTCAACAGCTATGCTCGGGGTCGTTTTTGATGTAGGTGATAAGCTCAACGATGAGCTATCCACCTATGGTTCGAATATTACTGTGCGTCCGCAGTCCGATGCTGTGCTTTCTGAGCTTTATTCATCGAGCTCAACGTCCACGCCTAGCTCATCTCCAACTGATCCCACGCGCTTTTTGAAAGAATCTGATCTTCCGCACATGAAGACCATTTTCTGGGCATATAACATCCTTAATTTTGCGCCACAGCTCAACCAACATATAACAGTGAACACCGGCGACGCAGATGTGGAGAAAGTGCCGGTTGTGGGCACGTGGTTCCATAAAACTTTGGATTTACCAACTGGAGAAAAAACTGTGGTCGGGCTTCAAACCATGCGTAGTTGGTGAACCGTTGAGGGAAGATGGGCACACGATGATTCGCATGAGGCAATGGTCGGCGCGCGTTTTGCAACTGAACATGGCGTAAAGACGGGCGATGTACTGACCTTAAGCCGAGACGGGCGCGATCAGATGGTAAAAGTTGTAGGTATTTTTAGCTCTAGTGATGATGATGACAAAGCTATTTTTACCCCGACTTCGGTGCTGCAAGATGTGGTGAATCTGCCTAATAGCATTAACTATGTGGAAGTGAAGGCGCTAACCACTCCTGAAAATGATTTGGCACGTAAGGTGGAAAAATCGCCGGATTCCGTTTCTCAAACTGAATGGGATACATGGTATTGCACAGCCTACGTCAGCTCAATTGCTTATCAAATTGAAGAAGTCATGCCAGGTGCTGTGGCTAAACAAGTGCGTCAAATTGCTGCTCTCCAGGGTAATGTGATGCAAAAAACTCAAGCCATTATGATTGTGATGACTGTTTTAACTCTTATTGCGGCTGCGATTGCCGTGGCGAATCTGATGGCAGCAGCAACTGCTGAACGGTCGAGTGAAATTGCATTACGTAAAGCAGTTGGCGCTACGAATAGCGAAGTTATGCGTTTTATTTTGGCGGAAACCGCCTCTATTTGTGCTTTGGGTGCGGTAGTTGGCGCTCTGCTGGGCGTGGCAGTGGCGCAGGGCATTGGTCAAGTGGTATTCCATGCCGGAATTGTGATGCGTCCTATGGTATTTGTTCTTGTTGCTGTGCTGCTGGCATTGACGGTATTAGTGGCATCTGTTTCAGCATTGCGATCGATTTTGAATTTGAGACCAGCAGAGGTGCTTCATGGAAGATAAAACAGGTAAGAAAACAGAAAATGCGCCGAATGTGCCAGTGGAGCCAGATGCGCAAGATAAGCCAGATGCTGTACGCTTTACTATAGCGGATCTGAAAAAGCAAGAGCGTGCTCAACGCGCCATGTTTTGGACCATGATCCGTGGAGCAGTTCTGCGTAGACGTTCGCGTGCGCTCATGGCTGTGATTGCCTCGGCAGTGGGAGCTGCAACTCTTTTTGTGCTGGTCATGGTGTGTATTGTGGTGCCGGGTCAGATGACCGAGGAAATGCGCACGTATGGCGCTAATCTAGTGGTTACCAGCAATCAGACTGGTCAAACTGAACATGGTATTCAGAAAATGATGGTCGATCATACTACTGAAATGATGCGTGCTACGGGTTTTGATGAAATTCATGCCACATATCGTTATGAAACGGTGCGTATTAATTCTGCTTCCTATCAAATGGCTGGTATTGATCCCGATGAAGTCAAAGCAATGAATAAGTTTTGGGATATTACCGGATCTTGGCCAGGCAAAATGAACCAAGTGCTCATCGGAACAGATGTGGCTGAAAAATTGAGTGTGCACGTGGGGCAAAGCATTACTGTAGGTGATATTGAGAAAAATACTGCGCTGGGAACGATTCTGGATACTGACGGTACGCGTATGCAAATTGTTGGAATTGTCAGTACGGGTGGTCGTGAAGATTCGATGGTTTATAGCACTCTTGACACTTTAGAGCACCTCACAGGTGAAAAGCGCGGTGCAGATGTGATTGAGTATTCTTCTCAAGCCAGCGGTGCAGATTTGACGAAACTTGTGACCAGTATTAATAACATGACTTCCATGAACGTGACTGCACAGTCAGTGAGTAAAATTTCAACTGCTAATGCCAGCATTATTGCGATGCTCACCACCTTATTCTGGATTATTTCCATTGTGATTGTGGTGCTTACCTTGGTTGGCGTTTCTACCACAATGACCTCCATCGTGTCGCAGCGCCGCAATGAAATTGGATTGCGTAAAGCCTTGGGAGCATCGCATAGTTCCATCGCCCGTGAATTCTACGTGGAGTCTGCGCTCTATGGAGTTGCTGGTGGCATTATCGGTGTGATTGTGGGGTGTGGAGTGTCTGTCATTCTTATTCAGGCAGTCTTTGACCGTTCTGTTCTGCCGAATGTGTGGCTTATGGTGGCTTGCATCGCTGTGGCAGCAGTTATTGCGATTATTGCATCTGTTCTCCCGGTGCGCAAAGCATCGCGAATTAATCCAGCAGTCGTATTGAGAGAAGAGTAAAAATGGACGTTGTATTACATTTAGAGCACGTATCGAAGATTTATGGTGAGCTTCATGCGCTCGATGATATTAATCTGACTGTTCCTCGTGGGCAGTGGTTGTCTATTGTTGGTTCCTCGGGGTCGGGTAAAACCACATTAATGAATATTATTGGCTGTTTAGATACGCCGAGCCAGGGTGAAGTTCGTTTGCAAGGGCAGAATGTGGAGCATTTGCGTGAACGTGAGCTAGCTCAGGTGCGTAAAAATGTGGTGGGCTTAGTCTTTCAAAAATTCTATCTCGTACAGCATTTAACGGCTGTGGAGAATGTGATGGCTGCGCAGTATTACCACTCTGTTGTGGATGAAAAACAGGCAATGGAAGCGCTGCGTCAGGTTGGTTTGGAAGATCGTGCACATCATTTACCACGTCAACTTTCCGGTGGTGAACAACAGCGTGTGTGTATTGCTCGTGCTTTGATTAACTGCCCACAGATTATTCTTGCTGATGAGCCAACGGGTAACTTAGATGAAGCCAATGAAAAAATCGTGCTTGATTTGTTTAAGAACCTGCATGAGCAAGGTACGACAATTATTGTGGTGACGCATGATTCCACCGTTGCAGGGCAAGCTCAGCGTGAGATTATGCTCAACCACGGTAAACTGGTGGGAGAAAAATGGAATGATGAGCAGGCTAAAGCAGATTTTGAGTCTTTAGCTGCGACTGACTCTTCCGTTATTGCCAGCACGGCTGGAGATTTTGTGGATCCAACGAAGTCGGCAAAAGATACGATTGATCGCGCTCATTTTGAATAGGAGAGGGACATGGTAAGAAAGCAGGGTGCAATAGCTAGTGTGGGAGTATTAGCTGTAGGTGTATTGCTGGCAGGGTGTGCTTCTCAATCTCCAGCGGCAGGCTCAAATACCGATACACAAAGTGAATCCAGCAGTAACTCTGAACAGTCACAACAATCATCAGGCGATAATCTGAGCAATGATGTGAAATTCCCTCAAGCTGGTGTGGATACTGGCGTATATGCAGACGGCACATACAGTGTGAGTGGAAGCTATGGTGAGTATGGCTCTAGCACTATGGATGTGTCGATTACCTTAGGTGACGGAACTATTAACGATGTGACCGTAAAGCCAACGAATACGAGTGCCATTTCACAACGCTATTCCAAGGCGTTTATGAAGCAGATTGATGGTCAAGTGGTGGGAAAACAGCTTAAAGATTTGAAGCTGGACACTGTGGCGGGAGCCAGCTGGACTACTGAAGCATTTAATACGGCATTGAATAATATTCGTGGTGATGCCTCTGCCGCTGCTGCGCAGTAAAGCAGACAATATATTGCTATAAGGCGACCGAGCTTCGCCCCTCGGTCGGCCTTATATGATGATGTAGATTTTAAGGATACATGGATCTGCCACGTTCGATTTGGCTGGCAATTTCTCGTAAATCTTGAGCAGCCTGACGGTCAAACTCATCACCGTGCGCTTTTTCCTCAGCTTTTCGTTCCAGATGACTTTGAACACTGAAGTAGGAGGCGAGGGCAATAACAGCGATAACTCCTAAAATAATGAGCGCGATTTTTATAAATTCCCAATTCATCTTCTTTACCCCGTTCCTGAATATACTATGCAAGCTCGCTGTTGATACACAGGATAGCACCTCGATAGTTTTCCTCTGAAGACGCAAACGGCATGTGACCATCAACATTTCTTTATTTGCGTATAGAAAACTGCATTTTATACAGTAGAACTAAAGAAATGGAGAAATCATGATTGCAGTAAACTACACTCAATTCCGCAGTGAAATGAAGTCATATATGGATGCGGTAATAGATGATTGTGAAACGCTTACGGTTACCAGAAAAGAGAATAAAAATGTTGTTATTATTTCTGAGAAATCGTATAACAATCTTCTAGAGAATATTTATGTTATGGCAGATAAAGTCAATTACGATTGGTTGATGGAGTCTAAGAAACAGTTAGAACAAGGATAAGCTCATTCTCATGAACTCATTGAGATTGATGATGAATAAGCTATTTACAGATAATGCGTGGGCAGATTATTGTTCTTGGCAAACTGAAGACAAGAAAACTCTGAAACGCATTCGTGGCAATCGGTAAACCAGAACGGTTCTCAGTTAATCTAGCTAGTTTTTGGAGTAGACGCACTAACGATAAAGATAGACTTATTTATAGTGTGGATAACGATACTGTATCTATACTGTCTTGCAGACATCACTACAGAAAAAACTAAAAGGCGGGAATGCTTGCATGCAATCCCGCCTTCTAATCAAGAAAGAAACTTACTTCTTCTTTCCTACACGCTGCGTAATCTCATAGGCAACAAGCAAAACAATGCACCAGATTGCGCAGCCATGCTGCTACGCGGTAGCTTGGAGACAGCCACATCAACGCATAAATAACGAACATGGCAACCAAAATAATCCATGGCGTAATCTTTGCCAAAGGAAGCTTAAAGGTTAATTCTTTCTCGCCCTCAGTGCCAATAAACTTGCGGAACTTCATTTGAGTAATAGCAATCAATGACCAGTTCAAAATACCGGAGAATGTTGCAATAGACATCAAATAATTAAAAGCGAACTCTGGCCAGAGGAAAACCACAACAACAGCAATAATTGTGATAGCGGCAGAAGTGAGAACACCCCAGTGAGGAACGTCGCGCTTATTTGTGCTACTCAAATAGCGAGGAGCATTACCCTGCAAAGCCAAAGAGTAGAGCATACGAGAGTTGGAATACAGAGCCGAGTTATACACGCTAATCACAGCAGTCAAGCACACAAAGTTGAGCAAGCCAGCTGCAAAATGAATGCCAACAGAATCAAAAATCTGCACAAATGGGCTTACCACCACGCCGTCAGCGTTTGGAACGCCAATCTTATTCCATGGCACCACGCACATAATGACGAGCAAAGCCACAACGTAGAAAAGTAAAATACGCCATACAACTTCGTTCGTAGCCTTTGGAATAGACTTTTTAGGATCTTCTGCTTCTCCAGCTGTAATACCAATCAATTCAGTTCCACCAAAACTGAACATGACCACAACAAGAGCCATCAGTACGCCCGAATAAGTGACACCACCTGCAGCACCAGCGCCCGCGCCTGACTGTGTGTGATGAGCAGTAAAGAAGCCGTTAGGGAAGAAGTTAGCTAAATTGTGCAGGCCAGGAATAGCGCCATCTGCACCAGGAATAGCCATAAAAATAACCACAGCACCCAAAATAATCATGGCAATAACGGCCACAATTTTAATAATGGCAAACCAGAACTCAAACTCGCCAAAAGCTTTGACTCCCAGCATATTTGCGGCGGTAATGATGACCATAAACACTGCAGCACTCACCCAGGCAGGAATCGCCGGGAACCAATATTGCACGAACTGACCAACTACAGCCAGCTCTACCATGGAAACGAGCAGATAGTTTGCCCAGTAATTCCAGCCGCTTACAAAGCCAGCACGTTTGCTCCAGTAGTGGCTTGCATAGTAGCTAAAGGCACCAGCTTTTGGATCATAAGTACTCATCTCGCCCAAAGCGCGCACAATAAGGAAGATGAGTGCGCCACCAAGCAGATAGGTGAGCAGAATAGATGGTCCGGCCAGCTGAATAGATTCAGCAGAACCGTAAAACAGACCGGTTCCAATAGCGCCACCCAAAGCAATGAGCTGAATGTGGCGGTTCTGCAAACCTTTCTTCAGATGCTCTTGCTCGCCTGCAGATGCTGGAACTTGCCCAGCGGCTGGCGCGCTAGCAACTTTTTCAGTTGTTTCGTCAGATGTGTTGGCCATATCTAGCCCTCTCTGTTATTTTTGTTTCTCTCTTTTTGGATGTCTGGTTGCGATACATGATTCGCGCACAATGCCAAAATTAGCTTTCTCTTCGGCATTAGTGCTCTTGTCACATATTAGCGCCGCACCTCACAAGGGATGAAGTACGGCGCTGTTAAGCAGCAAAGTTATTGCTTAGAATAGCTTTTTCCACCCACAGTCATGCTAGGCGTTCCGCCATTATTTGTCAGGGTAACGTTCGCACTCTGACATGCTCCTTGTCCTGAGCACTGCATGGACCAGCTAATGCGTGAAGGATTATCTTCGTTATCCACGCGTGCACAAGCGCCTGTGGTGTTGTCTTCAAAGGTACAGGAACTTGGCGTTCCAGTGGAATTGTCTTCGTATGTTATGGTGCAATCGCCACGCAAAGTAAATTGTGTTGAACCATCAGAATACGTGCCTGCGTACGTTCCGCATACACCTTCAGCGCGAGATTCAGCTTCCTGACGT
Source organism: Alloscardovia omnicolens (assembly GCA_040702985.1). Lineage (GTDB taxonomy): Bacteria > Actinomycetota > Actinomycetes > Actinomycetales > Bifidobacteriaceae > Alloscardovia > Alloscardovia omnicolens_A. Next base: position 297,984 of record CP159991.1, read on the forward strand.
TTCTTTTCTTCTGCTTCCTGATACGCTTTCATGGAATTTTGAACAGCTACCATAGTGTTATTCAAAGTGTCTAAAGCTGCAGAGTACTGCTGGGCAGTTACAGATTTCGAGTTTTGAGTAATCAAAGCATCGGCAGCAGCAATAGCTTTTTGCAAATTCTCGCGTGTGGTTTCATCTGTCACTTTCTGCGCAGACTGATCGTAGAGAGTTTGAGCTTCCTGACGCTTAGCAGTTAAGGAATTTTTTGATGTAGATACAGTCTTTGCTGTTTTTGACTTGTCAACTGCTACGACGGCTTTAGTAATGTTAGCGCTATACTCATTTTGCTTGGTCACAATCTCTTCAGATTGGGAAGTAATGCTTTTGAGCTGAACATCGCTGAGAGAGTCTTCACATTGTGAAAGTTCTTTTTCATTTTCGATGGATGCTTTTGCCTGGCTTACAGCATTCTTAATCTTTGTGAGTGCAGATGTGTCTTCTACTTCTGCTGATGATGTGTTAGCGACTGCTTCGTTTTTTGTAATGACCTTCTGCAGTTTTTGAGAGGAATGACTGGCGGCGGTACGACTTGCGACGCAGGTATCTAAAACTTGTTCGTGTGTCTGAGCTGTTGCCTGATTGCGGAAGAATACTGCTAATGCCACAATCAGAACTATGACAAGGACACTGGCTAAGCCCCATATTAGGGCACGCTTGGTGTTTTTTTCATCCTTATGTGCGGAGGATCGTGAATCTACATGAGCGTGACGGCCGGATAAAGGATTAGCAATAATCTGAGTTTTTTCACCGTCATCATCCTCTGCAAAAACGGATAGACTTTCAGCTAATTCAGTTTCGACTGTCGAAGGTCTTGTATCTACCGGATTAAAAGCGGCGGTAGCTTCAGCTGCTGTGGCATCAGACGCTGATGTGTCGTTCGGTGTATCAGCATCGGAGAATGCGCTATTGCTGGTTACAGCAGAGCTAATAGTAATCGTTTTCATGGAATCTGCTGGAGCAGTACCTGCTGGCAAAAGATCCGCGTCCTCGGCTAATGGATTAAAAGCTGCTGTGGATTCTGGATCAACAGAAGAATTTTCTGGAACTTGATCAGAGTTGCTGATGTCAGTTCGTTCGGTGCCTGCTGCAGAATTATCGGAAATAGCACGCATTGATGTCGATGTTGCTTCCGACAGTTGAGCCAAGGACTGCGTGTTTTCAATGGCAGCTGGGGTAGATGCATGAAACTCAATGCCATCTAAAGCAGGAATTTCCCACTTCGATTCATCCATATCACTGCTGTGTGAATCTGGATTAAAATTGCCCTGTGAAGGGATACCGTTGGAATCGGTCATAACTCTTTCCTTGTAAAACTTCTTTTTCTCTATGTTGTTTAGTTTAGCTTAGATGCCGTGCAAAGCAGAAGAATTTTGTGGTTTACACGAAAATTTAGCATTGCATGGTGGCTCATTGAAGGAAAAGGTGAGGAGGAATCAGAGTTTTATAAGAGGTTGTTTTCGCGAAAATGTCCAGCGAAATCAGATATTCTGACTAATTATTTTTATATTGATTTTTAGATTCCATAATGCATCAGCATACAATAAAATTTTGTTGAAAGATATAGCAATATGGGTAAGAAACGTGCCATTATGGAATAAGATAACATCGAGGATTTGATAGAGGTGGCTACGTATGCTGTCAGTCTGTATAGCGGAGGATGAGGAGATTTTCCGTCGACAGTTATGTGATTTTTTGCGTCGTTATGCTATGCAAACACGACAGCAGATATATGTAGACGACTATTGCGACGGTGACGAATTAATGCAGCACTATCGCATTGGCTGTGACATTGTGTTGTTAGATATCGAGATGAATCTACTGAATGGCCTCGAAACAGCACAAAAAATACGAGAAATAGATGAATCTGTAACAATTCTTTTCATTACAAATGCTCCCCAATATGCTATGCGCGGCTATGAGGTGAGAGCTTTTGACTATGTGCTTAAACCAGTGACTTATGATGTCTTTGTTCAACACTTTGAGAGGGCAGTGCGCGCTTTAGAAAAAAGACAAAAGCCCCAACAACACATATCTATACCAGTTCAGAGTAATTTACGACGCATAGATACAGATACAATTACCTACGCTGAAGTTCGTGATCACACACTTATTGTGCATACTACATCTGGAGATGTCATAAGGCGCGGCACAATAAGTAAACTTGAACGTGAACTGGATCCCTCTGTATTTTTCAGATGTCATAAGATGTTTTTGGTTAATTTGGATTTCGTAGACGGTGTGCAAGGATCAGAAATTTCGGTAGCCGGGGACACGATATTGGTAAGTCGTGCGCGTAGAAGGCAATTTTTAGATGCTTTGAATGAGAGAATGAGTGTGGTGGGGATATGAGTACCAGCATAACATTGGCAGAAACTCCTGGGATTTATTATTCTTTGAGCTATTGTCTTGCTGTAGTACTGCTATTAGTAAGAGCTCCACATCGATATAAGTTTGGGAGTTTGCTGGCAATTGCTGCGAGCTTTTTAGTGCTACTTGAGTTGTGGACGTATGTGACACGAGATATTCCTAAAATGCTTTTTGTGCCGTGCGTCCTCGTTAGCTTTATATTGGTATATTTTTTCGTTTGGTCAACTTGTCGAATTAATCCAATACAAGCAGGCTATTACAGCATACAAGTTCTTATGTTTGGAGAATTTTCGGCCTCCTTAGAGTATCAAATTTACTATTTTGTTGTTGCTGGTGGCTATTTGCCTGATAGTGCGCTAACGAACGTGCTGTGCCTAGCTATTGTGCATTCACTGATTTTTCTGGTTGGCATTTTTATGTGGTCGGCAAAATTATGGGAGAATGGGATCCTAACAGTGCATTGGCGCGAGCTCTTGACGGCAATTTATATTGGTGCTTTTGCTTATGTTTTGAGTAATATCAGCTATGTTTTAACTGATACCCCATTTAGCGCGTCATTATCATCTGAGCTTTTTATTATTCGTACGCTTACTGATTTTGGTGGTGTAGCTGTTTTGCTTGTTTATGATAGGCAGCTTCGTGAAAGAATGCTTAATACTGAACAGGCAATGCTGCGTTCTATGCTACGTATGCAGCACAACACATATCAAAATTCCAAGGCTAGCATGGACTTGGTGAATCGTAAATATCATGATCTTAAGCATCAGATTGCATTGTTACGTGCTCAAGATGGTGATATAGATCGTAAAAAGTATCTTGATCAGTTAGAACAAGAAATTAGCATTTTTGAGTCTGTGCATCGTACTGGTAACGATGTGCTTGACTCAATGCTCAACGCCAAGGCTTTGCGTTGTCATGCGCAAAATATTGAAATGGTTGTTATTGCTCAGGGTGAGATTCTCAATTTCATGGATGCTATGGATTTATGCAATCTTTTTGGAAATGCGCTTGATAATGCGATAGAAGCCGTCGAACTGGTGCCTGATATGTCACGTCGTATGATACGTGTTGTCGTTTCTCAGCAGCGCAATTTTGTTCGTATTCTTATAGAGAATCAGCATGTTAACGAAGTTACGTTTGATAACGGTGTGCCAAGGAGTAATAAAGGCAACCAGGACAACCACGGGTATGGTTTTAAAAGTATACGAGATATTGTTCATCGCTATGAAGGAACGGTGCGAGCACAAACACAAGATGGCTGGTTTTCTTTATCCATACTTATGCCGCTGAGCAAAGTCTGATTTAGTTTACACAACATTTTGTTGTGTATCTCATGATTAACTGCACTCAAGTTTTATTGGGCCAAAACTAGCGCGCAGTTCGGAGCGCCGCTTACCTCATGTGTGTTCGCGACAATGCAGCGTTGAATGGTGCAGTTCACGACTCTTTTTCGACTGATTGCGACAGTGTAGCCTATCTTCAAAATTTCATTTTCTAATATGTAAATCAAGGTGTGGAGCAGTCTACGCTGATAGGAACGAGGAGGTTTCTTTTATGGAGAAGGGCAACAAGTCAACTGGACTTTGGCGCGGTTTATCTGCTGTAATAGCGTCAATGTGTGCGGTAACAGTTGCAGGTACCTTTATCGCTTACAATAATGGTGCAACTATTAACGCATTTCTTGGTACCTCAAATTACCGTGTTGAAAAGGTCTCAGGTAAGAACACTACAGACGGTATATATTTTGATTCTGAATTTAAAACAGTTGAAGAACTCATTGCTGCAAAGGATAAGCTTGCTGAACAAATCAGTGCAGAAGGTAGCGTACTGCTGAAAAATCATAATGCTGCGCTTCCTTTAAATAAAACTAGCGAGCATGTCACATTATGGGGTATGAATTCGCATACTCCTACATTGGGTGGCATGATTGGTTCTTCAGTCACGCCAGCTGTGAAGCAGGGGCAAAAAGCATACGATATTGAATCTGCATTACGTGAAAAAGGTTTTACCTTGAACGAAGATATGATTTCGCTGTATTCCAGTGATGAGGCGATGTCATATGCGCGTAGAGGTTTTGGACAGACCGGGCATGGTCTCACTCCATCTTTTGCTCCTACATATGCAGAGCCAGATACATATCAAGTTGGCGAAATTCCTGCTAACTTATATAGCGATGCAACGTTGTCTAGTGCAGATCAGTCTGTAGCTATTGTTGTTATCTCACGAGATAATACTGAGGCAGCAGATTATGAGCCAAATATGAAGAACGGCACTAAGGGAGATACGTTTGAAAGGCCGTTGGCGCTTTCAAAATATGAACGCGACATGATTGCTCTTGCAAAACAGCACAGCACGAAAGTTGTTGTCTTACTTAATTCGGATAACCCATTAGAAATAAGCGACTTGAAGAATGACAGCGACATAGATGCTATATTATGGGCAGGCGCACCAGGTATGTCTGGCTTTTTGGGTGTTGCCGATGTTCTATCTGGCGATGCTAATCCATCCGGACGTTTAGTAGATACGTATGCAGTAAATTCCACATCTACACCAGCGATGGTGAATTGGGGATTATATTTGTATAGCAATTCTACGAAGTCTACAGCTAAGGCGAAGCTAACACAGGAGAATAAGGCAGATTGGTATTTAGTAGAGTCTGAAGGCATATATAACGGCTATCGTTATTATGAGACTCGCTATGAAGATAGCGTACTCGGACAAGGTCAAGCAGATTCCAATCTTGGCTCTTCTGACGGCTCCGCATGGAAATATGCTTCCGAAGTGAGCTACCCATTCGGTTACGGACTTAGCTATACCACTTTTGAGCAGAAGCTTAAAAGCGTAGACGTAAAAATTGGCAGTGAAGAGTCGCAAGCAACAATCGAAGTTACCAATACGGGTAAGACTGCAGGCAAATCGGTTGTCGAACTTTATGCTCAGACTCCGTACAATGGCAATCTTGAAAAAGCTGCTATCCAACTTATGGGCATTGGAAAAACTGGTGAGCTCAAGCCGGGTGAAACTACAAGTGTTGATGTAACCTTCCGCACAGAAGACATGGCAAGTTATGATCAAGCACATAAAAATGCAAATGGTTCTCAGGGCGCATGGGTATTGTCAAAGGGCGACTATCGTTTTGCTATTGGCAACGGTGTTCATGAAGCGCTCAATAATATTCTTGCTGAAAAGCGTGGCTCTAAGGATAAATTAGTGACCATTAATGATGAAGAGAATATTGACGCTTCAAAGGTAGCGAAATTCGCTCTTAATAAGGAAGATTCCACGACATATTCCAAGAATGTGCAGAACGCACTGCAAAATATGGATATTAATAATTTAATCCCTAACACTGTGGAGTATACGACTCGAGCAGATTGGACTAAGGGTTGGAAGCCTCTCAAAGAGCTTACTCCTACACAAGAAATGATGGTTGGGTTGACCAACAGCAATTCGAAACTCACGAAAAATGGTGAAGCAGTAACGTGGGGCCAAGGCGCTGGCTTAACTATTGCCGGTATGATTAATACTGATAAGGACGGTAACTTTAAGTCAGTTGCTGATCTTAATGACCCGATGTGGGATAAGCTGGTTGATCAGATTAGTCTTGATGAAGCCATCAACTTCATAGAAAAGCAGGGTGATGGTTCTGAAGCGATTAGGTCTATTGCTCTATCCGGCGGATATTTGCCTGACGGCCCAGTAGGTATCACCTATGATCAGGTTGAGGGTTATAGCGCCCAGTGGTCAAAGGAGAATGCTTCTGAGCCAACGTATGTCGGTCCTGATAGTAAGTATGCAAAATGGTCGATGACCTGGGCACCAACAGAGCCAGTGGTGGCTTCTACATACAACACTGAGCTTGTGGAACGTGAAGGTGAACTTCTTGGTGAAGATAACCTGTGGTCTAATACATTCGCTACCCAGGCACCTGGCTTAAATTTGCATCGAAATGCATATAATGCACGAAATCATGAGTACTTCTCAGAAGACCCAGTGTTGACATCAACTATGGGCACCGCTTATAGTCGCGGTGGCACTTCTAAAGGTAGCATTATGGTTCCAAAGCATTTCGCTTTCAATCATCAAGAAACTAATCGAAGTGGGTTATCTACGTTTATGACGGAACAAGCAGCACGAGAAGGAGAACTTCGCGGATTCCGTAATACCCTAGCGTCAGGTGCTGCTACCGGTCTTATGACCTCATTTAACCGTGCAGGTACTGTTTTCGCCGGTGCGCATGAAGGGTTATTGAAGCAGATTCTGCGTAACGAGTGGAAATATCAAGGAGCGGTCTATACCGATATGATTAACGGTGCCGATTATATGAATTGGCGTGACGTAGTTTTTGCTGGTGGTGGCAATTTGCTCACCACGTCTGCCTACGACACTTCTAAGATTGGTACTATGGCTGCTTCAAAGTCGTCTATCAAGAAAGACATGAACTTCCAAAAGGAGATGAAGCAGAATCTTAAGTATTGGCTCCATACGCTTGCTGGCAGCAGCGCGATGAATGGGTTGACATCCGATATGCGCATTGTTTACCAAGTGACATGGTGGCAATGGTGTCTATATGCAGCGTGTGGATTATGTGCTGTATTGACAATTCTCAGTGTTGTGAAATGGGCGCGTGCTGTGCGTAAGCCGGCAGTGGCAGGAAAGGATAAGTAAGATGAATAAGAAGATGTCTGGTGGACTTGCTTTGACTTTGCTTGCAGCAGTTTTGGCAGTAGCAAGTATTGTAACTTATACGCGTGTGATGTTTACAATGCCAGCTGTGTATGCATTATTAGCGCTCGCTGTGCTAGCCAATATCGGTGCTGTGGTTATGAGGCTTATGCGAGGCTTTATGTCTTGGCTCAATGTGTTAGTCGTTGTAAGCGCTGTACTCACCGCCTCTGCGGTGTCATGGTCAGCACTTGTTATGGTCAATCAGCTGGGGTATGTGGCCGCTGGACTTGACCCCGTTAATACAGTTATGAGTTACATTGTTTTCATTGTCATAGCTGTCATAACGCTAGTAGTAAATCTCATCGCATCGTTTATGGGGTTAGGGTCAAGCCATAAAGCATAAGGCATAAGGTATAAGCATAAGCGATTTGATAGAAGGCGTGGGCAGCGCAAAATTATCCTCACAAAGTTGTGCTTCCTGCGCCTTTTATTTCCAGTAATTCTATTTATTATCTGAGCTTCATTACTGCGTACTCAGATGTGTGTAATCAAACGTGTCCAAACAAGTCGTACGCATTAATGTGCTTGTTGTATGTTGACGAAGAGAGATAGCAATGACGCTAGGAATTGATGAAAAAATAAACGGTGTAAACCTGGGTAACTGGTTAGTACTTGAAAAGTGGATGAAACCAGAACTTTTCGAAGATTGCGGTGAAGAAGATGAGATCTGGATGCATCGCACTATGGAACCAGAGGCTCTTGAGGTGCTGCTTAAGAAGCACCGTGATTCGTATGTTACCGTTGAGGATTTTCGTGAAATTGCGCGACGAGGGTATAACTTAGTGCGTATTCCGGTTCCGTATTTTATTTTTGGGGACCTTGATGGTCATCCAGGATGTATTGAGTATCTTGATAAAGCCTTTACATGGGCTCAGGAAACAGGACTTCACATTCTCCTTGATCTGCATACTGTACCCGGTTCGCAAAATGGATATGACAATGGCGGAATCACAGGTGTGTGTAAGTGGTCGAAAAATCCGCAAGCGGTAGAGTACAGTTTGACAGTTCTTGAGCGTTTAGCAGATCGCTATCGTGATGAGCCAATGCTTTATGGTATTGAGGTGCTCAATGAGCCTATCAGTTGGCTAGTTTATGCTACGGCGCCTTCTACGGGCAAAGCAAAAAATAAGCAAGAGGCCAAGGGAAGCGGTTATGTTCCGCTCCGTTTTTTAAAGCCGTTCTATCGCGAAGCATATAGTCGTTTGCGCTCCAAACTGCGTCCAGAGCACGTTATCGTTTTCCATGACGGATTCCGTTTAGGCTCGTGGAATAGGTGGTTTAAGCGTGAGGGGATGAAAAATGTAATTCTTGATACGCATATTTACATCACAGCGATGGAGTTGTTTGTTCCGATTCATGCGATGTGGCTATACCGCCTTTTTGTGGGTTACAATGCGTGGTTGATTCGCCGAGTGGAACGGCATATTCCGGTGGTTGTTGGTGAGTGGTGTCTTGTCAATAAGCGTGCATTGACGGTGAAGGGTGAAGAAGCTAAACGTCATGTATACCGTGGAGTAAATGACTTGCAGATGGCTGCATGGAATGCATCAGCCGGTCAGATTTACTGGAATTATCAGCTACTTCGAGATGATACCAAAACTCCCCGTAATTATCGTACGAATGAGGAACTCGAGGCTTGGGATTTGTCTCGCGCTTGGCGTCATGGTTGGGTTTCATAAGTGTTTGTGAGTAGGTGTTTTCCTGCAATCTAGATGTGCTAGAAAGCTCACAAAGTTAATGAACCTATGCATTGTATTCCATGAGTTTGCTGATGTGAGATGATATGAGGTGGGATAAAAATATGGTCAAAAAGAAAAATAGTACGAATAGTTTCTGGTCCTTGCCAATACTGAGCAGTTGCATGAAGAGTGATGAAGTGACATGGGTAGAAACTATTGTGGGCTACTTTATTGGGCCTATTGGTGTGCTTCTCTTTAACGCAATTATTCTCAACTACATCAATGTGTATTTTACAGATGTGTTGGGCTTATCTGGTACTTTTTTGATTATTTTTCCAGTGGTTTCATCTGCTCTTGCAGTTGCAGTCAATATTGTGATGGGGTTGCTGATAGATCGCACGCACACATCTGTCGGTAAAGCTCGTCCTTACATTTTGATTGCGGTGCCGATGCTGCTTGTATCTGGAATTATTTTGTTTACCATTCCAGCATCAGTGCCGTCAGGTATTGCGCAGATGACGTGGATTGTGGTGGCTTACAATCTTTATTTGTCCATCGCCAATGGAGTATATTCCATGGGGCATTCACTCATGGTTCCGCTGTCAACTCGTAATTCACAGAAACGCAATCAGCTATCCGTGTGGACTAATACTGCCTCAGCTGGTGCTGTTGGTGCAATGAGTATTGTTTTTCCGATTATTTTGTCTTTTTTGGGAGTTTCGAAGGGGCGTTGGGCAGCTGTTATGTGTCTCTTTGCGGCAATAGCAGCCGCAGCGGCGGTACTCGAATTTTATTTTACGCGTGAGCGCATTACTGAAGAGGTAGACAATGCCGCGCAAACAAGTATTAACCTAACTGCGAATAAGAATAAAGAACCGATTGTCAGCGTGGGCAGACAGATTAAGTCCATGATTACCGAACCATATTGGTGGATGATTATTGGATTCTACGTGCTCTGGCAGTTTTCCGGGAATATGAAAAATGGCTCTATGACATATTTCTGCAATTATGTTGTTGGCACATATTCAGATGGAAAAACACAAACTATCCTTGCAATTATTGGCGCAATTCCTATGGCTGCAGGTGTGCTTATTGCCACGCCAATAGCAAACCGTATTGGTAAACAACGTTTTCTTCTTATCGGGTTAGCTATCGGTGTGATTGGCGGCATAATCATGTGGTCAAACCCAACAAATATTGCCGTAATCTCGATCGGTTTAGCGATTAAGTCTGTTGGTATGATTCCAGGCATGACAATTATGACAGCACTTTTTTCTGATGTGCTTGATCATATGGAATGGAAAAATGGTTTCCGTTGTGACGGGTTATCCATGTCAATTTATTCTGCCTGCATGACAGCATTGGGTGGAGTTTGCTCTGGTGTGTTGAATGCAATCTTATCTGCAGCAGGCTATGTGGCGCCAAGTGTTCAAACTTCAGGTATTCACAGCACAGTTCAGAAAGTACTTGCAGATGGTACTCAAATTTTTAACCAAACAGGCTCTGCGCAATTTGCAATTGAGGCATGCTATATTTTGTTTGAATTGATTGCTTGGGCTGTTATTTTCATTATTATGCTTGGTTTGCGCGTTGAAAAGAATCTTCCAGCTGAACAGGCAGAGATTCAACGTAGGCGCCACTTAAATGACTAAAACTTGAGGATATCGAAAGTTTTCGACACGCCGATAACTAAGTTAGTTAATTGATTTAATTAACCGCGGGATTATAATGAAAATACCTCAATGGGGAGGAAAGTATTTTACAAAGTCCATCTGTGTGTTATGATGAGATAGCCTCATGTGAACGTTCACATAAACGGCAAGCACTCATAGTTAAGTTAATGGAGACACTCATCAAAGGAGATATCATGAGTGATGAAACAACAGCAATTGCGACTCCGTCTGCGAAGCTGTCTACTGCAGAGAAGTTGCGTTACTACGGTGCATACTTGCTCTTTGCATTATTGTGGATGGGCGGTTTGATTATTGTTTCAGCTGTCTTGCTCCCACAGCACATGAAGGATGTATTAGGCGATGCTAATGCAGCAACACAGGTGTTTACTGTTCTGAATGTGGTCACCGCAATTGCGTCCCTCGTTTCTAATCTTTTGTTTGGTAATCTTTCTGACCGTACGCGATCTCGTTTCGGTCGTCGCGCACCTTGGATTTTAGGTGGAGGTATTGTTGGCGGCGTATCCCTCTTCCTCACTGGTGTTTCTTCTAATCCATGGATGATTGGTTTCTGGTACTGCGTCTGCATGTTTGGATTAAATGCAATGATTGCTCCAGTTATCGCATCTCTTTCCGACCGTGTACCTGAAGATATGCGCGCATCGATGTCTGCGTTTATGGCACTCGGACAGACAGTTGGTCAGTCTGTAGGTACTATCATCGCTGCATACTTCATCGCAAACACAATTCCTGGCTTCATCGTTGCAGGTATCCTGATGGGTATTTCAGGTATTATTACCATTCTTGTGTGGCCAACTGAACAGTCTTCTAAGAATCTTCCTCCTGTAAAAGGCGGCTGGGCTGATTTTTGGGCTTCCTTTGTGCCTCCTATCAAGGGTGCTCGTGACTTCTGGCTTGCATTCGGTGGCCGTACATTACTTATTTTCGGCTACTACATGATTATGAATTACCAGCTTTATATTCTGCAGGATTATATTGGTCAAGATAAGGTAACATCTGGTAAGACGATTGCTACTATGTCTATTCTTATTATGATCTTTGGTCTTATTGGCTCATTGGGATCTGGTTTTATTTCCGATAAGATTGGTAAGCGTAAAGTTCCAGTAGCTATTTCATGCTTGCTCATGGCTTTCGGTTATGCACTCCCATGGATTTTCAAGACTAGCTGGTCTATGATGGGCTTTGCAATTTTCGCAGGATTTGGTTATGCAGTGTACGGCGCTGTTGATCAGGCTTTGAATGTTGATGTTCTGCCAAACAAGGAAAATGCTGGCAAAGATCTCGGTATTTTGAATATTGCAACAACTTTGGGTCAGATGGTTGGGCCTATTTTGACTGGTGTTCTCGCAACAACTCTTGGCTATGTTGCTGTATTCCCAACTGCAATTGTCTTCTCTGCTCTTGCGGTTGTCTTCTTCCTCATGATTCGCTCTACTAAGTAGCTCACAGAGCCTACAGCAGTTATAACGAGGAATTACTTATAAGAAAGCGTATTCGAAGAGGAAAACACAAAATTTGAGAGCGTATCTGTACTCTAATTTTTGCAAGAAGAGCGGATGCGCTTTCTTATAAAATAACTATTTTCGTTTTTTTATTTCGAAAAACTGTGCACAAAGGAAAGATAAAATGACTACATGGATTGCAACGACGCAAGACGACAAGTTTATCGAGCAGGATGTTGCTGCTACAACGCTTGCTGACTCTGCAGATTTTAAGCTGACTGGTGAAAAATTCCAAGCTATCCGCGGTTTTGGTGGATGCTTTAATGAGCTTGGTTATCAAGCATTAACCGAAATTGCCAGCCCAGAAGATGCGGAGCAGGTCTTCAAAGAACTGTTCGATCCATCAGAAATGAACTTTGTATTCAATCGCGCGCCAGTGGGAGCTAACGATTTCTCTCTTGACTGGTACAGCTACGATGAAACTGACGGCGATTATGAGCTGAAAAACTTTAGCATTGAGCGTGATGAAAAAACCTTAATTCCTTATATTCAGCGTGCTCAAAAGTATCAGCCAGATTTGAAAATCTTCTCTAGCCCATGGTCGCCACCAACATGGATGAAGTTCCCTAAGGTTTATAACTTTGGACGTTTGGTGATGACGGAAGAAAATCTTCAAACATATGCTAACTATTTTGTGAAGTATGTGCGTGCATATGCAGAACATGGCATTAAAATTACGCACATCTTCCCGCAGAATGAAGTATTCGCCGATCAGAAATTCCCAAGCTGCCTTTATGACAGTGAGGATATGAAAATTTTCGTGCGCGATTATTTGGGTCCAACATTTGAACGTGAAGGAATTGACGCTGATATTTGCCTCGGCACCTTGAATGGTCCGGAAGATATGGCATTTACAGGTGTGGGCTACGGAATGCGCATGGATAATTACAACCGCTGGGTAGATAACATTCTCTTTGATGACAAAGCTCGTCAATATATTAAGGGTTTGGGATACCAGTGGGCAGGACGTGCTGCTATTCAGCGTACCCACAGTTCATGGCCAGAGATGGAAATTTTCCAAACTGAATCTGAATGTGGTAATGGTGAGAATGCGTGGGATTATGCTGAATATATTTTCCACCTCATCAACCATTATTTCCGCAACGGTGCTACCACGTATACCTATTGGAATATGGTCTTAACTGAGGTTGTATCCACATGGGGATGGATGCAGAATTCTCTCTACTCTGTGGATTCGAAAACTGGTGCAATTACGCGTAATCCTGAATACTATGTGATGAAGCATTTCTCCAAGTTTGTTAAGCCAGGTGCTCGTGTGCTCGGAAGCAGTGGACACTTCAATTCCATGGCGATTGCTTTTGAAAACCCAGATGGCACTGTGGTGGTTGTGGCTCAGAATGCTTTGAACCAGGATATGCCATTTACTGTTGCTAATCCTAACAATCCTGAGCAAGGATTGAGCGTAACCTTGAAGGCACGTTCCTTCAATACTTTCGTGCTCGACTAAAAAATAATCAGATATATCGGGTGTGCTGGCTCGCTTTGATGGCTAGGCTATGCTGGCACACCTTATATATCGGCATCACACTTTATAAGTTTTATAGATAAGGATTTCTTATGGCTAAGAATCACGTTGACGAGTTCCTTTTCGGAGCTGCGTATTACGACGAATATATTCTTCCGCACAACATTGAACGCATTGATGAAGACTTCGCCATGATGCGTGAAGCAGGGATGAATGTAATTCGCATTGCTGAATTCACATGGAGCACAGAAGAGCCAGGACCAGGCGTATTTAACTTTGCTCATGTAGATCGTGCATTAGAGGCTGCTGCTCGCCACGATATTAAGGTAATTATTGGTACTCCAACAGCAGCAGTACCAAGTTGGTTGGTAGAGCTGGATCCACACGTATTAGCAGTGCAGGATAACAGCGGACAAGCCAAGTATGGCGCTCGCCAAAACATGGATATTGTCAACGGAACATATCGTTTCTATGCAGAACGTATTATCCGCAAACTCATCTCTCACACGGCACCTCACCCACAGGTCATCGGTTTCCAAGTAGATAATGAAACAAAGTATTACGACTCCTGCAGCCCAGATATGCAAAAGCTGTTTGTGCAATCCCTTCGCAAACGTTTCCATAATTCTACCGATGAAATGAACAAAGCATTCGGATTAGATTATTGGTCTAACCGAGTGGATGCATGGGAGAATTTCCCAGATGTAAGTGGATCAATTAACCAGTCTTTGCGCGGCGCTTTCGATGAATTCCGTCGTGCTGTGGTGACGGAATTTTTGGCATGGCAAGCAAGCATTGTGCGTGAATATGCACGCGATGATCAGTTTATTACCCATAATTTCGATTATGAATGGCGTGGATATTCCTATGGCGTTCAGCCTGCGGTTAACCATTTTGAGGCAGGTAAAGCATTAGATATTTCTGGTGTGGATATTTATCATCCTACAGAAGAACACCTCACGGGTAACGAAATTGCTTTCGGCGGAGACACTGCTCGCAGCGTGAAAGATGGTCAGAACTTTATTGTGCTTGAAACTGAGGCTCAAGGACAGCATGGCTGGCTTCCTTATCCAGGGCAATTGCGTCTGCAAGCGTACTCGCACGTGGCTAATGGTGCTGATGGCGTGATGTATTGGCATTGGCATTCCATTCATAACTCGTTTGAAACCTATTGGAAGGGCGTTCTTTCTCACGACTTTGCTAAGAATCCAACGTATGAAGAGGCTGGAGTTTTTGGTCGTGAAATGGCTGACCCTAAAATTGGTGGACGTTTGATTCACGCTCACAAAAAGAACCGTGTAGCTGTGATGGTGTCGAATGAAGCGCTTACTGCACTGAATTGGTTCCAACTTGAAACTGGATTCCCAGGCGGTGGCACGGTCATGTATAACGATGTGGTTCGTCGTTTCTATGATGCGTTGTTTGAGCTTAACGTTGAAGCCGATATTATTCCAGTGAACGCGGATCTGGAACGTATTGCTCGCTACGATATGGTTATTACTCCAGCATTATATGTTGCTCCACAGCAGACCATTGACAATCTTCGCTCCTACGTAGAGCAGGGCGGTCATTTGGTGTCAACTGTGCGTTCCTTCGTGACGGATAACGATACGAAGGTCTGGCAGGACGCTGCTCCTCATGGATTAACAGATGTGTTTGGCGTGACCTACAACCAGTTCACACGCCCTGATGGTGTGGTGACTGTGTCTGGATCGGTTGCGCAAACCTTCACTGCCGAAGCGCTTATTGAATTACTCAATCCGGTTGCTGACGATGTGGAAGTATTGGGTGCGTACGATCACTATGCGTGGGATTCTCATCCAGGCTTGACTCGTCACGCTTTTGGTCGTGGTGATGCGCAGTATATTGCTACCATTCCATCACCTGAAGCTACGCGCGAGATTTTGCGTGAAGCTGTGGAACACGCAGGTATTAGCGTGGTTGGTGCTGATGTGGCTGGAAAGGTGACTGTACGTCAAACAATTACGCCGGAAGGCAAAACAGCTACATATCTTTTCAATTATTCAGGTGAAGAGGTTACTTTTGCTTCCCCAGTTAGTGGTGAAGTTCTTGTAGCGCCTGAAATTATTGGTCAAGACGGTAAACTCGCTGGTCAGGCTGCTCCGCTTGCTGCTGGTGCACAGATTACTCAAGGTGAAGATATTACAATTGGTCGCTGGAATGTAGCAGTTATTTTGGGCTAGCATAAACAAGTGGAGGGGCAGAGTTACGCTGCATCGAGCAGAAAGGCTCTGTGTGGAACTATTCTGCCCTTGCTCTGTGTTCATTCTGAAGGAGAATATCAATGGTGAATGTACAAGATTTAACTCTTGAAGAAAAAGCATCCTTGACATCGGGTGGAGATGCGTGGCATTTCCAAGCGATTGAACGTGTAGATGTTCCAGGCTATATGCTCACGGACGGACCTCATGGTTTGCGTAAGGAAAATTCTGAAGTAGCTGCGTTAGATATGAAAAATACTGTGCCAGCTACGTGTTTCCCACCAGCAGCAGGAATGTCTAGCTCATGGAACCCGGATCTGGTACGTGAAGTTGGCGTGGCAATGGGTGAAGAATGCGTGCAGGAAGATGTGGCAGTAATTCTCGGTTCAGGTGTCAATATTAAGCGCAATCCTTTGGGCGGACGTTCCTTTGAATATTGGTCTGAAGATCCATATTTGGCTGGACATGAAGCTGTGGGCATTGTTGAAGGTGTGCAATCTCAAGGAGTGGGAACCTCACTCAAGCATTTTGCTGCCAATAATCAGGAAACTGATCGTTTGCGCATTAATGCACGTATTTCTGAGCGTGCTTTGCGAGAAATCTATTTGCCTGCTTTCGAACATATTGTTAAGACTGCTCAGCCATGGACCATTATGTGCGCATACAATCAGCTCAATGGCGTTTTCGGTTCGGAAAATCATTGGCTTCTCACCAAGGTTTTGCGTGAAGAGTGGGGCTTTGAAGGCATTGTTATGAGTGACTGGGGTGCTGTGCATGATCGTGTGGCATCGTTGAATGCTGGTTTGAACTTGGAAATGCCTCCAAGCTATACCGATGATGAAATCGTAGTTGCTGTGCGCGATGGTCGCTTAGATGAGCAGCAGCTTGATGCGATGGCTCAAGGAATGCTTGACTTGGTAGACAAGGCTCGTGCAGCAATGGAACGTGAAGGCTTCGTTTTCGATAAAGAAGCTCATCATGATTTAGCTCGCCGTGCAGCTCAAGAATCAATTGTCTTGCTCAAAAATGAGGGTGGTATGCTGCCACTGGCAAGCGATACCAAAGTTGCAGTTATTGGTGAATTTGCTCGCACGCCACGTTATCAGGGTGGTGGTTCATCGCACATTAACCCAACCAAGATGACATCATTCTTAGATGCATTGGAAGAGCGCGGTGCATCGTACAGCTTTGTGCCAGGCTTTACTCTCGATGCAGCTGAACAAGATCCGCAATTGACTGCTCAAGCCGTTGAAGCAGCTCGTCAAGCGGATGTGGCTCTAGTTTATATGGGACTGCCAGAGGCAGAAGAATCTGAAGGATTCGACCGCACGCATTTGAATCTGCCTGCTAAGCAGATTGAGATTCTGTCCCGCGTGGCTGCTGTGAATCCTCGTACTGTTGTGGCTCTATCTAATGGTTCGGCTGTGCAAATGAATCCATGGCAAGATGATGCTGCTGCCATTCTTGAAACATGGTTGCTAGGTCAGGCTGGGGGAAGTGCTGTTGCTGATATTCTCTTCGGTGATGCAAATCCATCAGGTAAGCTTGCACAATCCTTCCCATTAGAACTCACAGATGATCCATCTATGGTTAATTGGCCTGGTGGAGATCGTGTAGTGGACTATGGTGAAGGCGTTTTTGTGGGCTACCGCTACTACGACAGCTTTAATGTGAATGTGGCATACCCATTTGGCTTCGGCTTGAGCTACTCGAACTTTGAGATCAATAATGTGTCCGTTGATGTTACCGGAGCAACTTCTGCGCGTGTCACAGCTACCGTGAAAAACACCTCTGATATTGATGGTGCTGAAGTAGTGCAAGTGTATGTGAACCCAGCTGAGCAGTCGCCAGTGCAGCGTCCAGTTCATGAGCTGAAAGGCTTTAAGAAAGTGTTCGTAGCTGCAGGTCAATCTGTTGATGTTGAGATTGAACTTGATGATCGTGCTTTTGCTTATTGGTCTGAGCATGATGGTGATTGGCGCGTAGTACCAGGCACCTATGGAGTCGAAGTGGCAACATCTTCGCGCGATATTGTTTCACGTGAAACGGTGGAACTGGCTGGAGATGATTTCTACTCAACGCTCAATGAGTGGTCTAACTTTGGTGAGTTTAAGAAAGATCCTTTTGGCTCTAAGGCTGTGGAACTCATGCTTGAAAAGGGGAAGACGGGTGAGCTGCCTGCCATTCCTGAAGATAATTTGGGCGTGCAGTTATTCCTTGAAACCATGCCGATTAATTCCATGCCTGTGCTTTTTGGTAAGGAAGGGCGTCGACTCACACAGTTCTTGCTCGATGAGTATGCGGCACAGCGTGCGAAAGCCTAGCGCTGATAGAAGATAAACAGTGAACTGGGTGGCCTTAAAACTGCCCAGTTTGCCCGGTCTGCCCAGTTTGCTCAGTCTGCTCAAACTGTTCAACCTTAAAACTGACCGAGGATGATGTGAAAGGAGCGATATAGTCCATAACTTTTGATTTTTCTCTCTCGAAAAACGTCCTGCTGAGTTTTGCCCAAACACTGTGCTCAGCAGGGCGTTCTGTTTTATGCAGCTCACCAAAAAACTTGCTCGCACAGCCCAGCATTATTCATGCCATCTGTTGCATCTTGGGGTCATGGCTGTTAAAACTATGCCTTACAGCACGTTTACGGTAGAAATAATCAAAGCATTCCACACGATATTCAGCCCATAGATTCATAGTTACGAAATATCTGCGCTCGCAATGATGAGGTCAGGCTAAACTAAGCCAAGGAAATATACATATAGCAGGAGAGCGCATGACTGACGAGATACGCACCAGTGACGTAGCGAACGAAACAACTCAATCTCATACCTCTACACATGACGGTTTAAAGCGCCGTATGTCTTCGCGTCATCTCACCATGATTTCCTTGGGGGGCGTGATTGGAACAGGCTTGTTCGTCAGCTCAGGTGAAACTATCCATGCAGCTGGTCCTTTGGGTGCAATCATGGCATATGCTGCTGGATCATTGCTGGTATATTGCGTGATGCTGTGCTTAGGTGAGCTATCTGTTGCTATGCCGTATGCCGGTAGTTTTCACTTGTATGCCAAGAAATTTATTGAACCAGGAACAGCATTTACCGTTGCGGTGCTCTACTGGTTGAACTGGGCAGTGGCGTTAGCATCTGAATTTACTGCTACTGGAATGCTCATGAAATTCTGGTTCCCTAATTCGCCAACGTGGGTGTGGTCAGCTGTTTTTATGATTGCAGTGCTGGCACTTAATCTGATGAGCGTGCGTATGTATGGAGAAGCTGAGTTTTGGTTCTCTAGCATTAAAGTGGTGGCTATTGTTGCCTTTATTGTGTTGGGCGCTGCCGCCATTGTTGGTATTGTACCTATGTCGTCGTCGGTTACCGATATGAAAGGAACACCGTGGTTGAGTAATTTCTATGCCGATGGATGGTTCCCGACTGGCATTGTGCCTATTTTCTCTACTCTACTCACCGTTATTTTTGCTTTCTCTGGCACAGAAGTTGTGGGCGTGGCTGCCGGTGAGACCAAAGATCCGCATAAGGCTATTCCCAAGGCTATTCATACGACTGTGTTCCGTTTAGTTCTGTTCTTTATTGGATCTATTGGCGTTATGGCGGCGCTTATCCCGTGGCATAAATCGGGTGTGAGCACATCTCCATTTGTGCTTGTTTTCCAATCTATCGGAATTCCTTATGCAGCCGATCTGATGAACTTTGTGGTGCTAACGGCTGTGTTGTCTGCAGCTAATTCAGGACTGTATGTGTGCGCACGCATGGTATGGTCGCTGGCTAAGGAAGATATGATTTCTCCTCGTTTGGCGCAAACAAATACGCGTGGTGTGCCTGTTTTTGCAGTAATCATTTCCATGGTGGGTAGCATGGCATGTCTGCTCAGCTCGGTCTATGCTGCGGATTCGGTGTATTTAGTGTTGGTTGCAATTTCTGGTTTGGCAACGCTGGTGGTGTGGGCCGCCATTGTTGTGTGTCAAATACTGTTCCGCAAGCAATGTGCACGCGATGGTAGAAGTGTAGATGAATTGGCGTATAAGGTTCGTGCGTATCCTCTTATTCCTGTGCTTGCATTGGTTATGACTGTGGTTGCTTTAATACTCATTCTTTTCGATGCTTCGCAGCGCACAACTGTTTTCTATATGATTCCATTTATGGTGCTGTGTTATGCGTGGCATTATGCACGTGCATGGTGGAAGAAGCGCGCGTGAGTGTGTTGTCTGCTTACCTGATTGGTATTAATGCGTTAGGCTTTTTAGTTGCTCTGATTGCGTGCAAGCGAGCAACAGAAGAATCACATGCTGTTTCTGATGTGCTGCTTAGCGTTATGAGCATTCTGGGTGGTACGGTTGGCATTGCTCTTGCGTTGCTTGCGTTTTATAGAAAAGCCGAGAAAGCAACTATGATGCCCCGTGTATGCGTAGCGTGCATGATAGTTATACAAGCAGTAGTTGTGCTGGTTATGCGAGGGCATATTGCGCAGCATATTACTCTGAATTTTTTCGAGTTTGTGAGTGGCAAACCGATTCTGTTGATTTATTTGATCTTGGTTGATCTCCTTACGATCATCGCTTTTGCGGTTGATAAACACGCTGCTCTTAAGAGCAACAGGCGCGTTAAAATCGTGACTTTGCTCGTTCTAGCCTATTGTGGTGGAACAGTAGGTGCTTTGCTGGGTATGTACCTTTTCAGGCATAAAACGAATAAGAACTATTTCTATCTTGGCATTCCCTTAATGCTGATAATGCAGGTAATAGTGCTGTGGTATGCCATGAATTGGGCGTGGTGAGGTACGCAGCTAACAATAGTTTATGTATTGATTTGAGATCAGTAACATAGAAAAACTAGAACTTGCTACTATTTATAGAATATGCTGTTGAGTCAATAAGCCAGCTTCTTTTTTACAGCAAAAGGAGCCACGTAATGACAAGGATTAATCATGGATGATGACAATAAGCAAAACGACACGTCACAGTGCGAAGATTTTGATAAGAATATCCTTGATTCGCGAGAGCTAAAGGAAATAGATTGGCTCACAAATAAATATAAGGATTTAACTGCGCCTACGTTCATTGATAATGCCGCTAAAGCTATTGCACCTATGGTGCCGAAGCCAGTAAAAAATGCTCTTGGTAATGCAGGAAATACTATACAACAACAAGAATTCTATGTTGAAGCGATGAAAATCATAGCGAAGGGGTTTAGTGCTATTGAGGCTCAAGCCACTAAAGTAACTATGAGTGAAAAGGAAATTTTACGGAAAGCAAATCTGTATCATCAAGGAGAGGAACTAAAATCCTTAGATGAGTTATGTTTTGCGCGTAGTTATGAGCTTTCCCGAATAGTTAACGATCAAAATACTGTTAATCTAGCGGCTGCGTTTACACAGGGTGGAGGCACTGGTTTACTCGGATTTGCGGGATTAGTACCTAACATAGTGTTAAGTACATTCTGCTATCAACGAGCAGTTCAATCCATTGCTATGTGCTACGGATACGATGTTAAAAACGATCCTGATGAGCTGGTGATAGCCGGCGAGATTTTTAGTAGTGCACTTAGTCCAAGTTCCGCAAACGCTGAAGGCATCGCTACCGTTGTAGGAAAGATAATGATGGTTGCCGAGGCGGAAATAGTCAAGCAGACAGCCAAAAAAGGTTGGGGTGCTATGGCTGCAAAAAATTCTATAACACTACTTCTTACTCAAATGAGGGCATTGGCGAATAAATCAGCAAAGAAAGCTCTTGAAAAAGCTGGTAGGCAGGGCTTAGAAAACTCCATTTTTAGAAGTATTTTAGAAAAAATGGGTGGAAAATTAACCCAAAAGGGAATTCAACGAGCAATTCCTGTTATTGCAGCAGGTATCGGTGCTGCATTCGATACATATGAGATGCAAAAAGTACTTGATTTTGCTCATACTTTTTATCGCAAGAGGTTTCTTTTGGAAAAAGCAGAACGTCAGTTGTTTATATTAGAAAAAAGAAACAATCCCCAAAACTAGATACTTTTATACGCATAGGATCTGTGTGCTATTTGTGTTAAGTTGTTTCTTAACACAAATAGCTATTCTATTCCTTATTCCTTAGTTTTCTATTTATTCGCAGAGCACTGATAGTCGAACGCACATAATTCTTTGTAATAAAGCGCGTAAAAACTGCTAGTAACACTTCCTATGCACGTGATTGCATCTTGGCGTGCGATGAAGCACAAAACTTGACGTAGCAAGTAGGCAAAAGAAATAGGTATATATTGCCTTTGAGTCATAAACGAGAGTTATGTATTGTTAGCTAAGCCATTTATTGAGCTTGCTATATAATCGTTTCGGCAATTATTAGGAAGTCTAATCGTATAAGAGAGGGTTTGATATTCATGTCTGCAACGGATACCACAGAATCAAAATCGCAAAACTCACAAAATCCTGGCGGATCTGAAATGGAATATGGGTTCGATGCGCATCATAAAAATCTTACGTGAGCAAAGTTTTATGTACCATATTTAAGCGCCGTGAATTCAACTCGTGGAGTTATGTATTTTTTTCAATGGGAAATTAACTATGACAAAGCAACATTTAACTCTCTAATGTTTCTTAGAGGTATTCTTCACGGTAATTTTCAGCTTATTAATGAATTTCTGCTTCTAGGACTTGTTTACTATATTATTCTCGTGCTGGTCAATCGTTTTTGGATAGCCAGTCAATTTTTTGTGACTTTAAGTGTTATTCTTCCAGTTATTGAAAAATTTAAAGTCGTTTCACGATCAGAAACAATATTGCCGTCCGATTTAGGTTTATTACAGGCGGAAATGCTACGAACCTAGCTGCATGGTTACCATATAACGCAGGAAGAATTATTCTTCGTGCTTTCATATTTCTCGTCATTATCACTATTCCTATAGTATTTTTCGGTTATTTAGATACGCGTAAGGGACTCATTCGTAGCCAGAAAGTCCTGGTTCGCTGGGCTAAACGCATAGCGAGTTTGCTATTATCTCTAGGATTTCTCATTTCTTTTGTGGCGTCCATGTCGACGCAGGGCAGTTGGTCATATTCGCTTATTAAGTTTTTCGGTGATAATCCGTCATTAGTTGATTCCCAGACAGATGCTATGTGAAACGGTACTGCCGTGGGTTTTGTCCGTTTACGTAACTCTAAAGTTATGGATAAGCGGAGAACTATTCCGAAGAAACAATGCAAGAGATTGTACAGCGTTATACGCAGTCTGCTGAAGAACTTAATGAACAGCGTACTGCACAGCTAGATGATTCCATAGTTATTTTTGTCGGAGCCTTTTTCAAATCCTGCGCGTGTGCCGGGTTTGACATGCAATAAAGATGTGATGCCACATATACGTGGAATTTAAAGAAAATACTACATTCGGCTTGATGTTGTCGTCTGGATATGGCGGTGGAACAGTTAATTTGGAATACATGGCTTTGACCGGTCTATCTTTGAGTAATTTTACCGACTCTTTTAAGCTCGCCATATCAACAATTAGTGCCGACACAGAAGTGGGCACCAAGCATAAATCAATTATGGGGAGCAGGGGAAAGATCTCTGGCATTCCATTTGTACTATTCGGGTATGTATTCGCGCAATAGGGTATATGATAATTTTGAATTCTCACATTTTTATTCGTTAAAAGGACCAGATTATATTAAATCGAAATAGTTTATAGATGATTTCTTATCTATTTTCTACCTTGGTAAAATAGCGTGGCATCATTACCGATATAACAATGCCTACGTTGTACTCTGTATACAGTCTGCATGCAACATAGAAGATTCTGGAGAAAATATTTTATTCGAGGTAGGTCTTATATAAGTCTCTCGCGCGATGTTATACGCTCATGTCTGCTGGGAGAAGCATGTGTGAATGTTTTATCTGTTTAGCGGATTGGTGTTAGTGTTCTGATTTTCGCTGGTGTGAATATACACAATGATAACTAAAAAGTGCGTTAGTGAAGTGAAATCATAGACTCGTTCATTAACGCACCTTAAGATATTCAATTTTTTAGAATTAATTCGTATGACGTCGCAAATAATCAAATGTATTTGCGTCAATAACAAATTTTTTTCTACCGTTTTTAGCGAGCAGATCGAGAATTATTCCCGCAATAATGGATAGGAAACCAGCTAATACGATGAAGAAACTCCCGAAGAGAGTTGGGAATTGTAGAACTACACCTGTTTTCCAAAAAGCGATGAATATAGGTATCGCTAATATAAGTCCTACCAAGATAAGGATAACGCCAATCGTTCCAAAAAATGGTAATGGCTTATGTTCACGGATAAGCGTGAAAATTGTTGATAATACACGAACTCCATCGCCGACCGTGTCCAGTTTTGATGTAGAGCCTTCAGGCCTGTCTCTGTAGCGAACTGGTAGTTCGTAGATTTTTATGCCCTTATCTAAGCTATGGATAGTTAGTTCTGTTTCAATTTCAAATCCATGAGAAAGAATAGGGTAAGTTTTGGCAAAGCTAAAAGAAAATGCTCGATAACCCGTCATGATATCTCGAATATTCGCGCCAAATAGGAAATTGATAGAGTCTCGCACAATCGAATTGCCAAAGTTGTGGAAGGGGCGAGTATTCTCTTGGAAATACGTTGAACTCAAACGGTCGCCAATAACCATGTCGTATCCAGAGAGTATTTTTTCCACCATTTCAGGAGCGGACTCAGCTGGGTATGTGTCATCACCATCAACCATAATATATACATCAGCATCAATTTCATTGAACATCGCGCGTATCACATTGCCTTTTCCTTGCCGAGGTTCTTTGCGTACAACTGCTCCAAGAGAAAGGGCAATATCAGCTGTTTTATCTGTCGAATTATTATCATATACGTAGATAGCCGCTTTAGGTAGGGTAGACTGAAAGTCTGAAATTACTTTACCTATAGTAACTTCTTCGTTAAAGCATGGAATTAGCACGGCGATATCGGGTTCATTAATCATGCCTTTCACTTTATCATAGACAGTAGGGTTTTGATGGTCGACCCCTATATAGGAGGATGAGTGGCATTTTGATTGGGAGGGAGTCTCAGCACGATGAAGTCTAAAACGAATTTAACACCTTGGAATGTGATAGTTAATATAGCTTTTTCTATCACTGCTACAATATTGTTTGTATTATCTGCCAGTGTTCGTTTTTATATGCATGGTGCCACAAATCTTCTATGGATTGGTTTACTTGCTATAACTTTTACAGTATTTGTATTTCTTACTTTTGCCCTGCCGAAACTGATTAAATACGTAAAAAGAGTATGTGGGGCATGGATCAACTCTGATAAGCCGTTATTTAGAAAGATTACTTTTCTCTACGATTATATTTTTAGCGGTACACATGGTATATGGATAGCTTTTATCTTAACGGTTTTGAGCTTTTTACCAACATTATTTGCTTTTTATCCTGGAGTATTTGGCAACGATGGTTCAGTGGAGATCATTCAGGTTTTCGATCCTCACCAGACTCTTACAGCCCACCATCCTCTTACTCATATAGCAATGCTTGTATGTGCTTTTGTTATAGGCCAGAGTGTTTTTGGATCGTATACGGCCGGATTGTTGCTGTACAGTATTGCGCAAATACTAATCATGAGTATTGGCATTACGTATCTTCTTAATTGGCTTCATCAGCATGGTGCTCCACGACTCATGCGTGTTTTTGCTGCATTTTTTATCATTGTTAATCCTGTAACACAAATTCTTGCCATTAATACCACAAAAGATACGGTTTTTGCGGTTCTTTTTTTAATAACTTCTTTGCAACTTTTCGATCTATTATCGATACCAGAGCATAAATTAAAATACTCACGATACTTAGCATTTTTCTGTGTGGCTGTAGGTATGAGTCTTTTTCGTAAGCAAGGATATTATCTATTAGCTTTGGTCATGATAAGCACGCTTATTTTGTTAGTTAAGAAGTGGAAAGTAACTTTTCTTCTTTTTATAACAGTGCTGGTGAGCTGGTTTCTAATGGGACCTTTTATTACTATGATGCATATTCCACAAGGAGATGCTCGCGAAATGTACAGTGTTCCTATTCAACAGATTTCACGAGTTTGGGTAGCAGATGCAACTCATGAAATTACGCTTAATAATCGAGATAAAAAGATGATTGAGAGCCTAATTCCAGCAGAAAATCTGAGTACTTTTAATTCTGCGAATGTGGACTATGTAAAATATCATTTCGACACTCAACGTTTTAATGCGCATAAAAAGGAATACTTAAAGCTATATATACGACTAGCCGAACGCTATCCGAAGTACTATATTGCGGCGTGGGCAGATTTGGCTTCTACGTATTGGGATTTGCTACAAGATGGACAGTTTCGACAACTTATTTTTGTTAATACATATACTGATAACGTTGCAAACTTTACACCCGTATCCTATGCTTCTTACTTACCACGTTATCGAGCGATACTGGAAAAAGGAGCCAGCACAGCTAAAACTGTAGTAGGTAATCAGGCTTTGCCTATCTGGATATTGCTGTGCCTAGTAGCAGTGTCGTTGTATAAGAGAGATAAGACACTGATAATTGTTTCGCTATTCTTTATGGCGCAATTTGGAATATTGTTACTTGGGCCTGCAGCACTTGTCAGATATGCTTTTCCACTCATGCTGTGTGTTCCGTTAATGTTATACTTATGCATTTGGAATGTAGAGTTAGGAAACTGTAAGTCATCTGAGTTGACTACTTCGTATAAGTAGTGGATTATTACGTTGTTTTTAAGAGTTATTCTACCGGGATAGGATAGTTAGGAGTATTTATGCTATTGCCACAGTCCGACGGTGTGAATCGTTTAGGAATTTTTTTCTTTTATGATGGCCAAGGCGTGGTAGACGATTACGTGTCTACCTTACTTGCGGGTTTTCAGCCATTTTTTTCAGACCTTACTGTGGTAGTGAACGGAAAACTCAATGCTGAGGGACGGTCTAAGTTTAGGCAGTTCACGGATAAGATTATTGTGCGTGAAAATAAGGGTTTAGATGTTTGGGCTTATAAGACCGCTCTTGATAGTTATGGGTGGGATCAGCTGGCTGATTTCGATGAGATTGTGCTTTTTAATGCCACGATTATGGGGCCGGTGTATCCTTTTGAAGAAATGTTTTCCGCTATGGGAAACAAAGATCTTGATTTCTGGGGGATTACAAAATTCCATAAGGTTGATGGAGATCCTTTTGGATATAGTCCTTTCGGATACTTGCCTGAGCATATTCAGTCTCATTTCCATGCATATAGGAAATCACTGCATACGTCTGAGGCTTTCAAAACCTATTGGGATAACTTGCCAGAGATCAAAGACTACACGCAGTCAGTCGGGATGCACGAATCATTATTTACCAAGCGTTTTGCTGACCTTGGTTTTAGGTGGGATGTGTATGTAGATACCTCAGATATGGAAGGCTTCTCTTATGGTCCTGTTACTTTTGCGGCTAAAGAGTTGGTAGAGAAAAAGCGTATGCCTATTTTTAAGCGTCGTTCTTTCTTCCATCATTATGCGGATACGATGACGCAGTCTGTGGGTACGGCTGCGTTGGATTTGTTTGAATTTTTGCGTGATTATACGGATTTTGATACTGATCTTATTTGGCAAAATGCGTTGCGTACGATGAATATGGCGGATTTGCAGAAGAATTTGCATTTGGATTTTGTGCTTCCAGATCAGCTTTCTGCGCCTTTGCCTGAGGGTAAGAAATATGCGTTGGTTATGCATTTGTATTACCCAGATTTGATAGATCAGACCTTGAGTTATGCGTATGCCATGCCTGAAGGGTCGGATCTTATCTTAACTGTGGGCTCTCAGGAGTTGATTGATTTGCTTGCTGAGAAGACTAAGGGTATGCCGTATAACGTGGATATTCGTCGTATTGAAAATCGTGGTCGCGATGTTTCTGCTTTTCTTGTTGGAGGTGGAAAAGATTTAATGGGCTACGATTATGTGGCGTTCATGCATGATAAGAAAGTAACACAGCTCGCTCCGAGGTCTAAGGGTGATGGTTTCCGTGTTAAGTGTTTTGAAAATATGTTGGCGTCGAAGGCTTATGTGTCTCAGGTGATTCATTTGTTTGAGTCTAATCCTCGCCTGGGTATGGCCATGCCAACAGGACCAAACCATGCTGAGTATTTCCCTGGATTTACTTTCAATTGGGGGCCAAATTTCGAAGGAACAAAAAAGTTTATTGAAGAAACTTTGTCCTTGCAAGTGCCATTAGACGAAACTAAAGAGGTTGTTGCTCCTTTGGGTACGATGTTTTGGTTTAGACCGCAAGCGTTGCATGGTTTGCTCGATCGTGATTGGGAGTATAAAGATTTTCCACCAGAGCCTAACGGGATTGATGGTACGTTATTGCATTTTATTGAGCGTGCATATGGTTATGTACCTCAAGCCAATGGTTTCTTCACTGCCTATATTTTCTCTCAACGTTTCGCACGCGTAGAGATGACAAACCTCGAATACGAAGTACGAGAATTAACAAGGGCAATTTCGAGTCCATGGATTCGACCTGATTTGCAGCAAACGACACAGGCTGTTTATGGTGGTAAAAGTTTCCTCGGGCATCTGCGCACCTTGGTAGTGCTTAACCTTAAGCGTATCGTTAAGGCAATTCCGGGCTTACGTTCTATCGCGTATCTTTTATATAAAAAAATGAAAAGAAAAAATGGCAGATAGCAAAAGTAGGTATTAGGTACTGATATTCTTTGTATTAGAACAGGGAAGCATCTGCATATACGACGCTGTTTTGTCTAGTAGATGCTGCAAGAAGATGCAAGTTAGATAGAGGGATTATATGCTATTGCCACAGTCCGACGGTGTGAATCGTTTAGGAATTTTTTTCTTTTATGATGGCCAAGGCGTGGTAGACGATTACGTGTCTACCTTACTTGCGGGTTTTCAGCCATTTTTTTCAGACCTTACTGTGGTAGTGAACGGAAAACTCAATGCTGAGGGACGGTCTAAGTTTAGGCAGTTCACGGATAAGATTATTGTGCGTGAAAATAAGGGTTTAGATGTTTGGGCTTATAAGACCGCTCTTGATAGTTATGGGTGGGATCAGCTGGCTGATTTCGATGAGATTGTGCTTTTTAATGCCACGATTATGGGGCCGGTGTATCCTTTTGAAGAAATGTTTTCCGCTATGGGAAACAAAGATCTTGATTTCTGGGGGATTACAAAATTCCATAAAGTTCCTTATAATCCCTTTGTTCCTGATCAGTTAGATTATTTGCCTGAGCATATTCAGTCTCATTTCCATGCTTATCGTAAGAGTTTACATACGTCGGCAGAGTTCAAGCGTTATTGGGATAATCTCCCAGAGATTAAGGACTACAACCAGTCGGTGGCTAAACATGAGTCATTATTTACTGAGCGCTTCGAAAATTACGGTTTTAGGTGGGATGTTTATGTAGATACCTCAGATATAGAAAGCTTCTCGTACGCGCCGATTTTGCTTAATGCTAAAGAGTTGGTAGAGAAAAAGCGTATGCCTATTTTTAAGCGTCGTTCTTTCTTCCATCATTATGCGGATACGATGACGCAGTCTGTGGGTACGGCTGCGTTGGATTTGTTTGAATTTTTGCGTGATTATACGGATTTTGATACTGATCTTATTTGGCAAAATGCGTTGCGTACGATGAATATGGCGGATTTGCAGAAGAATTTGCATTTGGATTTTGTGCTTCCAGATCAGCTTTCTGCGCCTTTGCCTGAGGGTAAGAAATATGCGTTGGTTATGCATTTGTATTACCCAGATTTGATAGATCAGACCTTGAGTTATGCGTATGCCATGCCTGAAGGGTCGGATCTTATCTTAACTGTGGGCTCTCAGGAGTTGATTGATTTGCTTGCTGAGAAGACTAAGGGTATGCCGTATAACGTGGATATTCGTCGTATTGAAAATCGTGGTCGCGATGTTTCTGCTTTTCTTGTTGGAGGTGGAAAAGATTTAATGGGCTACGATTATGTGGCGTTCATGCATGATAAGAAAGTAACACAGCTCGCTCCGAGGTCTAAGGGTGATGGTTTCCGTGTTAAGTGTTTTGAAAATATGTTGGCGTCGAAGGCTTATGTGTCTCAGGTGATTCATTTGTTTGAGTCTAATCCTCGCCTGGGTATGGCCATGCCAACAGCGCCTAACCATGCCGAATACTTCCCAGTTTTTGCTTTTGGCTGGGGATTAGATTTTGCTGGTACGAAGGGGTTTCTTGAAGATACTCTTGGTATGAGTGTGCCATTAGACGAAACTAAAGAGGTTGTTGCTCCTTTGGGTACGATGTTTTGGTTTAGACCGCAAGCGTTGCATGGTTTGCTCGATCGTGATTGGGAGTATAAAGATTTTCCACCAGAGCCTAACGGGATTGATGGTACGTTATTGCATTTTATTGAGCGTGCATATGGTTATGTACCTCAAGCCAATGGTTTCTTCACTGCCTATATTTTCTCTCAACGTTTCGCACGCGTAGAGATGACAAACCTCGAATACGAAGTACGAGAGATGATTAAAGCAGCCGGTCCTAAGTGGCTAGCACCTGGACTTCTTCAGATTACGCAACGCCTGTACAGAGGGCAGTCTTTGGGAGGACACTTGCATAATGCTGTCGCCTCATGGGTGGAGCAGACTCCAGGTATTAGTGTTATTGGACGATTGCTAACTAGCACGCGAAAACGTGACAAGGTTAAGAATAACAGAGGAAAATAATGGAACAGAAAATGTTATCATCACGTCCTCGTCTCTTCTACTTGGACGCTGTGCGCGCTCTCGCAGCCATATTGATTGTTATTACGCATTTTAATAATCCCTTTCTGGTAAGCCGTCCCGTTTTTGCAAACACGCCGTTCGGTATTTATATCGGAGGATTAGGTGTTTCGCTTTTTCTGATTATTTCTGGCGCTGCGCTCATGTATACGCAGGGAGATAAAGAAAAGCTTTCTTTGGGGACTTTTTACTCTAAAAGAGCATTAACCATTTACCCGATGTTCTGGATAGCCTATATAGTAGCCAATCTGTTTCATCTGTGGCACAGCGGTTGGCAATTTGGGCAAACTGCATGGTGGAGAATAATTTTCTCAGTTTTCGCTGTGGATGGCTACGTTGCTAATATGTATGTATCCACTTTCTATACGTTAGGCGAGTGGTTCTTAGGCTTTATTCTCATCTTCTATGCGGTATATCCTCTGCTTCGAGTAGGAGTGAAGAAATATCCTGTGCCAACTGCAGTTATTGTAGTTCTTCTTTATATTGCAACTATTTTGAGTGGTGTTACTATCCTGCAATTACCTCAAGATATACTTTTTACTGTGCGTCTTCCTGAAATAATTTTCGGAATGTATTTTGTTCGTTACATAAAAAAAGTATCCCATGCAGTGGGTGTTGGGTCTATCGTATTTTTGATATTGCAACACTGGAAAGAGTTCCTATCTGGCCCATTAGCAGTTACTGCTGTAGGAATCGCGTTCTTCCTCATGCTTGTATGGTTGTGCCAGCTTATGGGGCAACCGCCGAAAGTTCTTGAATATCCAGTCAATTGGGTATCTAAATTCTCCTATGCGATTTTCCTTACACATCATGTGATTATTGTAGATGTTTTCGCATTATTCTCGAACTATATGCAGTGGTCTCAATTACAGATATATGGTTTATTCTTCCTTGATTGTGCGATTATTGCTATAGCCTCAGTAATTTTGTTCTACGTAGAAAAATATATTGTTAAAGGGTGCAGGGCAATACCTAGCGTATTGGCTAAACAGTGAACAAATGATCATAGAAATATAAAAGTGCGGCTTGGTAACCCTTACTGATTGACCAAGTCGCACTTTTTATGAGAAAATTTATGCCTTATTCCCCAAGAATTTGATGAATTTTCGTAGCGTCTCCCCATACGCCTGGAGAATCATATGGGCGATCTGGGAAAGCGCCATAATCGAGGCTAATGTTCAGATTATTATCGCGAATATACTGCTCTACGCGATCAGCCAAACTCATTGGCTCTCCGGTACAGCAATTAATAACCCCGTTCACCTTATCCTGGCTCACGGTAGCGGCAATCTGACGCGCTAGCTCATCTACATCAATAAAATCATATTTATTTCTGCCTGTAGTGAAAGGAAACTTTTCTTTACCTTCATGAGCAGCCTGATACAGTTTGGAGAAAATTGAATTACCGTGAACGTCATCGCCCACTATATAGTAAGCGCGAATCCATTGGAAAGTAGCATCGTAACGGCCTGCTAAACGTTGTGTAGCTTCACGCAGAGCATTTTTGGCAATACCATACATGGAGGCTGGAGCACATGGTGTATTTTCGTCGATAGCACCTTCCCAATAGCCCACTTCGTGCATAGACCCCATCACGGCAATCAGCTGTAAACCGCCATCGAGTAGAGCTTCAATAAATGCATAGTGGCTGGAAAGGTCTGCCATATGAGCGTCAGAATCATGCTTAAATCCATCACGCCACGCCATATGGAGGCATACGTCAGGAGAACCTAACTTTTCAAAAATCTTATCCTGTGATTCAAAAAGATTAAACTGAATCTTCGTTGCTCTGTCGTCAATTCCCTCGGTGCGAATATCTGCTGCTACAACATCATGACCTGCATCAAGAAGTGCAGTAACAACATGACGTCCAATATATCCGCCTGCTCCAGTAACCAAAATTTTCTTCGTCATAATCACCTAGTGTAGCAGTGGTATATGTACCTTGAGCTAAACTATACGAAGTAAAGTTGCGTTTTGCGCAAAATCTACAGAAAGGTTCCCAGTGACAGATACTTCTGAAATTGTTTCGCAGCCAGGTAAAAGTCGAGGCATTTTCGATCTTTCACGCTATCGTTATCTGCTCGATTTGCTTGTGCAGAAAGAAGTGAGGGTGCGTTACCGCGGATCATGGCTAGGTATGGTCTGGACGTATGTGAAGCCTCTTACGCAGTTCATCGTTTTTTATGTTGCCATGGGAATCTTCTTAGGTATGGGGCGCGGAGGCGGTATAGAAAATTACCCAGTCTACCTGTTCGCTGGCATTATTGTAACGAATTTCTTTACTGAAGCTTTTATGAGCAGCACCATGAGC
Organism: Alloscardovia omnicolens; assembly: GCA_040702985.1. Lineage (GTDB taxonomy): Bacteria > Actinomycetota > Actinomycetes > Actinomycetales > Bifidobacteriaceae > Alloscardovia > Alloscardovia omnicolens_A. The sequence goes on from CP159991.1 coordinate 330,772, forward strand.
GTCGTTTCTAATGCAGGTCTGATTAAGAAAATATATATGCCGCGAGAACTTTTCCCGCTGGCTTCTTTGCGTGTTTCTTTGATTCATTTCTTCCCACAATGGTTGGTTCTTGTTGCTGGTTCTATTCTTTTGGGGTGGAAAGCAGACTTAGCAGGTCTTGTAATAGCAATGGTTGCTTTTATATCCTTAACCATGTTTGCTTTCGGGCTAGGACTCTTCTTCGGATCCATTAACGTTTTCTTCCGTGACGCTCAGAATATTACTGATTTGGTGTCAATGGTTGCTATGTGGCTAGCTCCGAGCTTCTACACGTGGCATCAAGTAGCAGATCAAGTTCCTGGGTGGGCATTCCAGATATATATGGCGAACCCAATTGCTATTGCGGTTGAAGCATTTCACCGTGGTTTTTGGTGGGGATCTACAGACGGAAGTTTTACTTTCGCACATGGCTGGGCAGTGAGCTTAATTGCTAGCCTTGTGATTTCTGGGATCATGCTGATTATTGGCGAAATGACGTTCCGTAAGCTTGAAGGCAATTTTGCTCAGGAAATGTAGGTGGTAATAGTGGTAGATAATGTACTTCCTAACGATGTAGCCGTTCGAGTATCAGACGTATCTAAACGTTTTAACTTTCGTGTGAATCGCTCGATTAAAGAAGCGATTGTTAAAGCTTTCACACCGAAATCAAGGCGCCGCGTAAGCGAGACTTTTACTGCTTTAGACCATGTTAATTTTGATATTAAACGTGGTGAAACAGTCGGTTTGATTGGTGTGAATGGCTCTGGAAAATCTACACTTCTTAAGCTGATCTCCGGCGTCATGCAACCAGATGACGGTCAAGTTCTGGTACGTGGCAGTATTGCTGGTTTGATTGAAGTGGGTGCAGGTTTTTCGCCAGATTTAACAGGGCGTGAAAATGTGTACTTAAATGGTGCAATTTTAGGAATGTCTAAAGAAGAAATCGATGCAAAATACGATGACATCGTTGCCTTTAGTGAGATTGAACCATTTATGGATACCGAGGTCAAGTTCTACTCCTCAGGTATGTTTTTGCGTTTAGCTTTTGCTGTTGCTGCTCACAGTGATCCTGATGTGTTCTTGATTGATGAAATCTTAGCTGTGGGAGATGAAGCTTTCCAGCATAAATGCATTATGCGATTAAAAGAGCAGCAAAAGCAAGGTCAAACTATGGTATTGGTTTCTCATAGCGAAGACCAGATTAAGGCGCTCGCAGATCGATGTGTTGTCATTTCTAAATCACATCAGATTTTTGATGGTAAACCTGATGAAGCTTTTGAAGTGATGCGCGCGCATCTATAAATAATCAGTTAGGATAGAAACTATGAGTGAACTCTTTGAGCCAAAGAATATTATCGTTACCGGTGGCGCCGGTTTTATTGGATCTAACTTCGTGCATTACGTGGTGAATAATCATCCAGAAGTTCATGTAACTGTTTTGGATGCACTCACCTATGCGGGAAATATCGAAAATATTGCTGGACTGCCAGAAGACCGTGTTACTTTTGTGCATGGCAATATTTGCGATGCGGAATTATTGGATAAAATTGTTCCTGGAGTAGACGCCATTGTGCATTATGCTGCAGAATCTCATAATGATAACTCCATTGCAGATCCAGAACCATTCCTGAAAACAAACGTAGAAGGCACATACCGCTTGCTGGAAGTGGCTCGCAAATACAATGTGCGCTACCACCATGTGTCTACCGATGAAGTATATGGCGATCTGGCTTTAGACGATCCTGCGAAGTTCACAGAAGAAACTCCTTATCGTCCATCTTCTCCATACTCTTCCACAAAGGCAAGTTCTGATTTACTGGTGCGCGCATGGCACCGCACTTTTGGTGTTCGCGCTACTATTTCTAATTGCTCAAATAATTACGGACCATATCAGCACGTTGAAAAGTTCATTCCTCGCCAGATTACGAATATTCTTACGGGCGTGCGTCCTAAGCTCTACGGTGATGGTTTGAATGTGCGCGATTGGATTCATACAGAAGATCACTCTTCAGGCGTGTGAACCATCTTAACCAAGGGTCGCATCGGCGAAACCTATTTGATTGGTGCTAATGGCGAGAGGAACAATATTACTGTTCTGCGTGAAATTCTTAAAGCCATGGGAAAAGACGAGAATGATTTTGATCATGTAAAGGATCGCCCAGGTCACGACCGTCGTTATGCCATTGATTCAACAAAGCTTCAAACCGAGCTGGGGTGGGTGCCTCAGCATACTGATTTCGCTGCTGGACTTCAGCAGACTATTCAGTGGTATATTGATAATCCACAGTGGTGGGAAAAGACAAAAGAAGCTACTGAAGCACGCTACAAGCAGCAGGGCCAGTAAGGTCTAGGGGAATACGCATGGTATTAGAATTTTCGAAAGAACTGAAAGCAACCCAGACTAATATTCCGGGTTTAGTTGTTTTTGATTTGCCTGTGCACGGTGATAATCGTGGATGGTTCAAAGAAAATTGGCAACGTGCCAAAATGACAGGAATAGGACTACCAGATTTTGGTCCTGTGCAAAATAACATTAGTTTTAATACCATGCGTGGCGTCACCCGAGGTATTCACGCAGAACCATGGGATAAATATATTTCCATTGCTACTGGTGAAGTATTTGGTGCGTGGGTGGATTTGCGTCCTGGCGAGAGCTTTGGTGAGGTTTTCACCACACGCTTAGATCCGTCTAAAGCTATTTTCGTGCCACGCGGCGTGGGTAACTCATTCCAGACACTGGTTGATGGTACTGCTTACACGTACTTGGTGAATGCTCACTGGAGCATGGAGCAGAAGAAAACATATACATTTGTTAATCTTGCAGATCCAGAATTAAATATTCAATGGCCAATTCCATTAGAAGAGACTGAACGTTCTGAAGCAGATTTGAATCATCCGATGCTTAAAGACGTAGTACCAATGTCTCCTAAGCGCACGCTGGTCTTAGGTTCTCATGGTCAGCTCGGCACATCGATTTCTGAATATGTTCAAGAAAAAGGTTTAGCTGGATACGAGTTTGCTGATGCAGATACTTTTGATATTGCGGATCCAGCAGCCTACGAGAACTATGATTGGGACTTATACGGCACTATTATTAATGCCGCTGCTTTTACAGCAGTAGATAAAGCAGAAACTTCTGAGGGGCGTAAAGCAGCATGGAAAACTAATGTGGCTGGTATTGCCAACTTAGCCAAGGTGGCAACCGATCACAAGATTACCCTCGTGCATATTTCCAGTGATTACGTGTTTGATGGCACTGTTGAGGAGCATAAAGAAACAGAAGAATTTGCGCCGCTTGGTGTGTATGGTCAGACCAAAGCTGCTGGAGACGCCATTATTGCTAATGTTCCTCGTCATTATATTGTGCGTTCCAGCTGGATTGTGGGCGAGGGTAAGAACTTTGTTTCGCGCATGGTATCGTTAGCACAAGAGGCTAAGGAAACTGGCGCAACAACTGCCCAAGCTCCTGCAGATCAATTCGGACGCTTAACTTTCGTGAGCGAATTGACTAACGGTATCTTCCATTTGCTTAATACGAATGCTGCATATGGAACATACAACTTAACAGGTTCTGGTGAAAGCGCTTCGTGGTATGACATTGCAGTAAGCATTTTCGACCAGATGGGCGCTGACAGCTCGTTAATCGATCGTAATTCAGTTGAAGAATATGCTAAAGCGACTGGTGGAGCCATGCGTCCTCGTTTTTGTACTTTGGATTTGTCTAAGATTATGGCTACTGGTTTTACACCTCAGCCGTGGTCAGAGAACTTGACCGACTATGTTCATCATCTCTTAGGAAAGTAATGAGGCTTTCATGAAAGGTATTATTCTCGCTGGTGGTTCGGGTACTCGCTTGTACCCTCTGACCACAGTAACGTCCAAGCAACTGTTGCCAGTCTACGATAAGCCGATGGTGTATTATCCATTGAGCGTGCTCATGATGGCAGGAATTCGTGATATTCTTATCATCTCTACTCCACATGATTTGCCTAATTTTGAGCGCTTGTTGGGAACAGGTGAGCAATTTGGAGTGCGCTTCCAATACAAGGTGCAGCCTTCGCCTGATGGTTTAGCTCAAGCTTTTATCTTGGGCGAGGAATTCATTGATGGAGATTCTTGCGCTTTAGTTTTGGGAGATAATATTTTCTACGGAAATGGACTGACCCAAGTGCTCAAGAAAGCTGCATCTCTTGGGCATGGAGCACGAGTTTTTGGCTATTATGTTGATGATCCAGAACGTTACGGTGTTGTGGAATTCGATGAAAATCACAAGGCTATTTCCATTGTAGAAAAACCAGAACATCCAAAGACTAATTATGCGGTTACTGGCTTGTACTTCTACGATAACCGAGTTACTGAGTTTGCGAAGCAAGTGAAGCCTTCTGCTCGTGGGGAGTTAGAGATTACTGATTTAAATAAGATGTATTTGGATGATGGCTCTCTGACTGTTCAAACATTAGGGCGAGGTTTTGCATGGCTGGATACGGGAACTATGGATTCTTTGTATGAAGCGGGAGAATTTGTACGCACGGTAGAGCGTGCTCAAGGTATGCCTATTGCCATCTTGGAAGAAATTGCTTATGAGCATGGGTGGATTTCTAAGGAGCAGCTGCTTGAAGCTGCTCAGCGATATGGCAAGAGTCCATATGGAGCTCATTTGAAATCTGTGGCAGATAACAAGTTTGTTGTAACAGGCGAAGATTAAAACTAATAATAAAAGTTGAGGGGAACTGTTTTGTGGTGTAAAACAGTTCCCCTCAACTCATTAAATACTATCGACGAAGTATCAATTTAGCTAAACGGTGTGCTAAACCTCGTCGATGAGTTCCTAGAGGAAGAAGCTTGTCAAAATAATACTGAGCCTTTGTTCCCGTTTTAAAAATGCGGAGTGATTCTTCGTATTCACGACGTCGCTGTTCAGCCTCTTGAGCTGCTGCTTGTGCGCGAATTTGTTTCAAAATATATTGCGTGCTCATGTGTACATCTTGAGCGGCACCATCAAGCTCAAGCTGTACATCCTCGGTGGCTTGTAAGAAGAGTCCTGACCAGAGTTCAAAGTTCGATGTCAGTGGGAAAGAATTCTCACACAGTTCGGTGTAAAGATGGGAATTTATGTATTTGTGAAGAGCAAGATAAGCGTCCTGTTTCCCCCAAGTCTTCTGGAGAACACGCAATCCCTCTGAATAATCACTCGTTGATAAACGCGCTATGAAGTCATCGCTAACAATTTTGAGTGAGCGTGCATGGAAATTGCGTGCAGCTGTTTTCATTTCAGCCGAATCATTATTTACAGCAAAATCTTGAACTGCCTGGTCAACTTCCCACGCGCTACGCTGATCTCGATCAAAAACATCTAAACTGGCTGTAGTGCGGCTAGAAATACCGCTTCCAAAATGGTACTGCAATCCACGATATTCAACGTAGGAATATCGTTTGTGGCTTAATGCGCTGATTGCTAAATATTCATAGGCATCTTCGATTTTATTAAGACGTTCATTTTTAAGATTTCTGAAGGCTTCTTGAATCAGTGATGTTTTGAAGAGTGAAGTGTTTACGTTCCAAGGTACCCATGCTTCATGAGGTGCACTAAAAGAGGTTTGGAGAATTTGCTCATGGTTGCAGTCGCCAACAGTTGCATTAAATAAAATCTCAACTTGTGTGCGCAGGGATGGGTCTTCTGTATCAGCTATGTTCACATTCGCGCCATAACGTACAATATCTGCATCAGGTCTTGAGGCTGCAAAATTATAGAGGGTTTCACATGCTGTTAGTGCGAGCGTGTCGTCGGCATCAAGAAACATCGTATAGAGTCCTGAAGCTTGGGCAACTCCTGTGAGGCGAGTTGTATGGCGTCCTTTGTTATCGCTATGCGTGAGATGAATAATACGGGAATCATTGTGGGCATAGTCAGAGATAATAGTACTGGTATTATCTGTGCTACCATCATCAACAACAATAATTTCAATAGTCTTCAAAGTCTGTTGAAGCGCACTGTCCAAACAAGCTCCAATATATTTTTCTTTATTATAAGCAGGAATGATAATCGAAACTGTAGGTTGAACTGAGTCGGTCATGCACCCTCCTTTGTGACTTATGCATATTATAGAGGGGGTACAAGAAAAAAGCACTCTTTATTCAAAGAGTGCTTGGCTGGCGGAGAATACGAGATTCGAACTCGTGAGGGCTTGCACCCAACACGCTTTCCAAGCGTGCGCCATAGACCACTAGGCGAATTCTCCATTGTGTTCAAAGAACAACGGAGTTTATAGTAGCACGGGGGAAAGAAATATGTCAAATATAGCTAAAGGTGTGTTTGCAAAAAATGAACTTGTAAAGAATTAGCACGGATACAGTAGGGGAGCTGTGAAAAAGGTAAAAGAACGCATTCTTTTGTTGCTTTTCTACTACCCTAGAACTATAAGTCATCATCAAAAATTTGTTGATGAATGTCAATTTTTTAATACTAAGAGGAGAGACAGTGAGAATATTTTTTGCTGTGATAACTAGCCTAGCTATCGTCTTTTCCCCTCATCTTTCGTCTCAAGTTCAAACGTCAGCATTGAATACTTCAACTGTGCATAACGTAGTAAATCAAACCTCCGCTACGCGAGAACATGATGTTGTTGAGGCGCAGGCGCAGGAACAGAAGCTGCCTGATGATATTGCTGATTCTATTAGTGATACAGATACGGTTGTATCGAGTGAATACGTAGCTAAAGATGATGGACGTTTAGTGTATGCTGAAACTGGGGAAGAGGTAACAGATCCGCAGATAGTGGGTACTGAGGATACAGTTCCTGATCCATTAGCGCGTACCAATGGTGAATCATTTATACCTGTTTCGGTAGAAGCAGCGCGTGAAATTATTGACGACAGTGATGTTCCTGGAACAAACAACGTTCCTCAGCAAGAAGAGCTGTCACCGCAGGCATCCCCACAGTCATCACCAGACGCTGAGAATAGCCACAATGCTTATCAAGATGAGCCAACACAATCAGAAACTCATGCCTCTGCCTATACGGTTGGAACTCCATCAGTTCGTTCTGTGGGTAATTGGGCTAGTAGCTATAATGCTAAATGGGGTAGCTATAATGGGCAACAGGCATTTTTTGAGGGGAACGGTTCCCTCTTTACAGCACCCGCTAGCAAAGTAATTGATGTGTCTGAATGGCAAGGCGATATTAATTGGGATGCAGTAAAATCCGATGGCGTTCAAGGTGCTATTATTCGTATTGGTTACGGTACCGATGCTACAGATAAAAAAGCTCTGCGTAACATTCGTGAGGTTCAACGTGTGGGGCTTCCTTTTGGAGTGTATCTTTACTCCTATGCGAGTAACTGGTCAGAAGCATGGGCAGAGGGCACAAATGTCGTCAGTATTTTGAAGAAAGCTGGCATAACTAGCTCCCAGCAAATGGCTATGCCAATTTTTTATGATTTGGAGAATTGGACTTATGCTGGACATACCCATCCAACAGATCCTGCAGTCTACGACACTATTGTGAATAATTTCTTTATGAATGTGCAGCTATCTGGCTATGGAAAAGTCAATGTCTATTCGTATACCAGCTATTTGAATTCTGCATTGAATACGAAAAATATCCACTCTCGAACAAACTGGGTGGCATCTTACGGATCTTCACCGAGGTATAGCATTAGCTCTTATGAGAAGGGATGGCAATATACATCTTCGGGCTCTATTAATGGTATTACTGGATCAGTAGATTTGAATGCATATCGTTTTAGCTCCGAATCTGCACCTGCGCCTGTACCTCAGATTCAGATGAATGCCTATCCAGCAGTTACAATTCCGGATGGAGAATACTACATTAATTCGCGTGTAAAAGATTCATCCTCAGTAGACATAGTAAATGGCAGTACAGCATCAGGCGCAGCAATTAATCTCTACCAATATAATCATTCAGCAGCACAGAAGTTTAAGTTTACGCGTAACTCTAATGGCACATATACCATTACAAATTCTGCTTCAGGCAAGGTTCTTGATGTTTATGGGGGTACTGCACATAATAAACAAACAGTGTGGCAGTATGTTCAGAACGGTTCGCTCGCGCAACAGTGGTATATCCGAGACATGGGCAATGGTTATGCTATACAAACTGCATTAGGCAATTTCGTGCTTGATGTGGCTAATTCGTCTTCAAAGAACGGTACTCAAATTACTTTATATGAGCCAGCTACAACTGAGGCTCAACGTTTTGTGATGTCTTCTACCACGCCACTTAAAAATACGAATAAAGTAAACATTTTATCTTCTGCTAACGGTAATAAAGCGCTAGATATTGTCAACGGCTCTACGAGCAATGCTGCACCTATTCAGATTTATACATACAATAAATCTGCTGCTCAGACATTCACTTTTAAACAAGTGGGTAATGGTGTGTATGAAATTGTGAATACGAAGTCTGGTCGTGTTATCGATGTAGTGAACGGTTCAACGGCTAACGGTGCACGTGTTTGGCAATACGACAATAATCACTCGCAGGCTCAGCATTGGGCTGTTTCGTGGAATGCTGATGATCAGATTATGCTGGCTTCGATGGCATCTGGCAAGATTCTAGATGTTCCTAATGGTGCGGTTGTAGATACAAAGCAACTTCAAATTTACACGGCGAACTATTCAGTAGCACAAAAATGGTACCTCAAGGATGCAAGCAGCAATAGCACTTCTACTACGGGTATCACAGATGGCGACTATTACATTAGTCCTGCAGTGTCACCAAACCTTGCATTAGATGTGTATGGTGGAGGTCAAGCAAATCTTACTAACGTATGGTTATACACTTTCAATGGGTCAATTGCTCAGCAGTGGACTGTAAAACATGATGCTCAAGGTAGTGTGAGTATTACGAATAAGGGTAGTAAAAAAGCATTAGATATTAGAAATGGATCTACTCAATCAGGCACTAATGTAGATATCTATACGAATAACGATACGGCGGCTCAGAAGTGGAAGCTGAAGAGTGTTGGAAACAACAATTTTGTTATAAGCTCTGTGGCGAATTCACGAAATGTGCTTGATGTGCAAAATGGAGCATTTAGATCCGAATCTAATGTCTGGGTATATACAGCGAATAATAGTAGTGCTCAAACTTGGCAATTTAAGAAAGTTCAGTAAAGAGCTCAGATAAAAATTGTGGTGGCGTTTATAAAACGCCACCACAATTCATATAGAGCAAGGGGTTAATGCAGCCACTCGTTCGGTTCAATACCTTGCTGGCCAATATATTCTCCATTAGGTACATAAGATGGTTGCCCTAAATCTTCAAGATATGCGCGACCGAAACAATGGGTATCCTGTCCGAAAGTCCAATCACCTTCAATTGTTACACTTGCTGCGGCTGCAAGAGATGGAACACCGTACGGGAAGCGCTCATCGAAATCTTGAATATTCTTGTAATAGCGCTGGTCTAAGGAGATATTAGGGAAAATATAATTCCCGTCTTCGAGCTCATATGCGTCTGTCAAATGGAAACGATCAGAGCGTAGAATAAAGAGATCTTCCGTTGTTTTTACAGGCAAAAAGCGAGAACGATCCACTTCAATACAGGTGGAATTCTCAAAAAGATTAATAGCAGCTCCCATTGCTGTTTCGAGCTGAACGATGTGGACGCTCGCTGGGTCAGTTGGATCCACCGTTTTATTGTTACGAATAACAGGTAGCGGGAGAACACCATTATATTTTTTCAAGATTTTCTTGAGTGCGCTAATACGAATCCAGATATTATTCGTATTGAAATAAGGGTGAATAGTTTCATCCATAGCTTCCGCTTTATCATCTGGATGGACCTGGCTCATTTCGCGTAAAGTGAGGCGCTTTGTATCTTTATTGATAACAAAATGACCGCCTTTACGGTCTGCTGCAGTCTTTTTGGATACTTCTACCATGAAATCTGCTTTAGACTTTGCAAAATGGCCAGCAATAATGCTGGATGGGCGTGCTCCTAAATTATCGGAATTTGAAATGAATATATATTCAATACCGTGCGATTGAAGTACATCAAGAATGCCTGATTCCCAGAGAGTGGAATATACATCTCCATGTCCAGGAGGACACCATTCAAGCTCTGGATTTGAGCTGAAACTTACCGGCTTGCCACTGTGTGTAATAATCTTGGGCTGCTGATGCTGCACTATTTCGATAGGAATATTATCTTGATGGAAACGTCTATTACGATGAACCACGTTTAACGAGTCTTTCGAGGTTCGGAAAGAATTCATAAGAATCAGTGGTAGCTGAATTTTATGATGTGTACGAGTGCTAATAACTTGTCCCAGAATGATGTCTAAGAAACGCATACGGCGTGCTTTATGGCGTCGTACGGGCAGAAGTGATTTCGGTCCATCTAATCCCATAGATGTGCCTAATCCGCCGTTTAATTTAAGAATGGCAGTTTTAGCAAGGGCTGCGTGAGCGGTGCGTGATGACATGGAATCGTAAATATCCGAAACTGCAGGCACATCTTCGAGCTTTAAAGGAGAAACATCTTCTTCCCGCATCCAGCCGGCATCATCGTCTTGCCATACTTTATACATTCGCTCAAACTGTAAGATGGCAGTATCGCTGAAGTTGTTATCGCGCATTTTCGCAATACATAGTTGTAAATTGTCTTCCATGCGAGCCACGACCTTTCTGCAGTGTGTTTTCAGCCAGTATCGCGATTTACAATACAGATGCTCTGCAAACCGACTACGAACACTTACTGTGAATTTTCTCAATACATAGTTTAGCGAAGTTTTGTAGTGGAGGTTAATATGTCACCTCTGCTGCCATCATTGCTTACATCAGCAACGGTTCCACCTGCTTTTCAAATGCAATTAATGCTGCATTAATTACCTGATGCATATCGTAGTAGGCATAGGTTCCTAAACGGCCACCAAATACGACTGAAGGTTCTTCTTCAGCTTTCGCTTTATATGCTGCATACAAAGCCTTGTCTGCATCGGTGTTGATCGGGTAGTAAGGCTCATCGTCGCGTTCAGCAAAGCGTGAATACTCTTCCCATACGACTGTCTTATGCGGATTGTGTTGATCTCGACGTTCAGGATTAAAATTCTTAAACTCAATTGCGCGCGTATACGGCACATCCGCATCGGCGTAGTTCATGACAGGTACGCCCAAATGATCGGCTTCGTCGTAGCGCTTTTCTTTAAAATCAACCGTGCGCCACTTGAGTGCACCCAGCTCATAGTTAAAATACTTGTCAACGGGGCCGGTGTAAATCACAGGAACAGTTCCCACGAGTGCCTTTTTATTGTATGGCTGAGAATCGTCAAAGAAATCAACGCCGAGAGTAACGGTAATACGGTCGTTATCAATCATGCGTTCGAACCAAGCTGTGTAGCCGTCCTTTGGTAATCCCTCCCATGTGTCCTTAAAGTAGCGGTTATCATAGTTAAAACGTACGGGTAGGCGGCGAATAATGCTTGCTGGCAGTTCGCTTGGATCAGTCTGCCATTGTTTGCCAGTGTAGTTGCGAATAAAAGCGTTATAAAGTGGTTCGCCAATGAGCTTTTTTCCTTGCTCATCTAGGTTTTTTGGTTCCATATGCGCAAACTCGCCTGCTTGCTGCTCTATGAGTTCGCGTGCCTGCTCAGGCGTGTACGATGCGTGGAAGAATTGATTAATAGTGCCTAAATTAACAGGTAGAGGGAAAACTTCGCCTTTATGTGTGGTGTAGACGCGGTGCACGTAATCGGTAAACTCAGTAAAACGGTTTGCGTACTCCCATACGCGCTCGTTGGATGTATGGAAAAGATGGGCTCCATACTTATGAATTTCTGCGCCAGTTTCCTCATCAAAATATGAAAATGCGTTGCCGCCAATATGGTTGCGCACATCAATAATATGAACAGTTTTATCTGTATGCTCAACAATCTGTTGTGCTGTAACCAGGCCAAACAAGCCAGTCCCCACAATAACCACGTCAGCTTGTAGCGGCGTTTTTTCGGTAAGTTCTGCAGCATTACGGATATGAGCCATGGTATTCGTCCTTTTACATATGCACATTTTCTATGTTTAGTTTATAAGAGCAGTGTAACTAATGACATTTTTACGCTACAGTGGTGCGTTATGGTTCAGAAAAAGTCATCTTCTTCATCGACTTCTCCCACAAAACTCAGCAGTCGTGAGCGCACGCGCACCATAGCGCTGTGGGCGCTTGCTATTGCACTTATATGTGCTTTAGTTTTTGGTGTTTCCAAGCTCATCGCGTGGCGGCAGGCAATTGAGCGGGCGCAAAGCTCTCAGAGTGCTCTTTATGCGAAGTATGATTTTGATCCTGGCTATATTATTTCAGACGATCAGTTCTTCGACTCAGATTCCATGACTGCTGCTGAAATTCAGTCCTTCTTGGAGGAACAAGGCGCGAACTGCACGGGAGAATTGTGCCTCAAAAATTTAAATGTTGCGGTGTCCTCGCAAGCTGCGGACCGTGAATGCCAAGCCTATACTGCTCCCGAATCGGGAACGGCTTCAGCAGCACAGATTATCGATGCCTCAGCCAGAGCGTGCGGAATAAGTCAAAAAGTGCTCATTACCATATTGCAAAAAGAGCAGAACCTCATTACTAAAACATCTGTAACGCAAGAAGAACTTGATAAGGCATTAGGGTTGTCGTGCCCGGATACACAAGCGTGTGATAAAAACTATGCAGGATTCTTCAAACAAGTGTATGGCGCAGCGCATCGCTTTAAGTATTATCTCAATCATGAATCAGAATATAATTACCATGCCGGGGCGTTGAACTCAATACAATATTCTCCCAACGCTGCTTGTGGGGCTAACAATGTTTATATTTACAATAATGCCACTGCAGTGCTTTATATTTATACGCCGTATCAGCCCAATGCTGCAGCTTTAGCAGCTGGAGCGGGTACCGGTGATGAGTGCTCATCGTATGGCAACCGCAATTTTATGATTATTTACACGAGCTTCTTTGGTTCGCCCACTGTTAAGCAGCAGTGAACACGTTAAGAAGTAGCGAGCGCGTCAAGCGGCAGTGGTCGTGTGTGTGCTGGTCACGAACCATTGTTGCGTGAAGATCCTCATCGAGCGAATGCACTTCGCGTATAAATCGTTCCTTGTTAGGTCAAGGTGATAGAGCAGAACGTCTAAAACATAGCGGTTTAACGCGCTCGCTAGAATGCAAGTGTGCGAACAAAGAAGATGAGCATTAGCGACGTGGCGCGGCACAGTGGGGTGGCCGTCAGCACAGTGTCATATGTTTTCAATGGAAAGCGGCCCATTAGTGATGAAACGCGCGCTCGCGTTATAGAAACCGCCAAAAAGCTGGGGTATATTCCTAAGAATCGTCTTGTTGCTGCGCGGCTTGGATTACTTGACGCAACTGAGCGACCAATGACCAAAGTCATTGCCCTGAGTTCGCCCGTGCATCGCTACACGGATTACACGAATTATGCTGTGTTCTTCTTTGCTTTAGCTCAACGTGCGCGCCGCTATGGTTACGATATTTTGTTGCTCATGCATGAAAGTGGCGATGAGGAAATGTATCGTGTGGTCAACAACAATATGGTTGACGGCATTTTACTGCTTGACGTGCTTTTGTCGGATTCACGCGCAGACATTGCTAAAAATTTACCCGTGCCCGTCGTAGCTGTGGGGTATCCAAATAATACCGAAAATATTTGGTCGGTGGATTTGGACTTTGAGAAGATTGGTCGTGAATCTGTAGCGAAAGTTCACGAACTCGGTCACAGTCATGTGCTCATTTTAGGTGGCGTAGATACTGCTTTTGAAGACGGTTCAAATTATCTGGTGCGTTATAAAGATGCTGCCGTAAAACGTGGGACGGACTTGGGTATGGACGTTCATTTCCAAGGCTTGAGTGGATACTCTCAAGCGGATATTGAATCCAGTTTAGATGCGGGCTTACGCCAAGATCCCCAAACAACTGCAATTTTTTGGCAAGGCAGCACAGCGGGAGCAGGTATGCTCATGGATATTTTGCATAAACGTGGCATACGGGTTCCTCAGGATATGTCTGTGATTTCAGCGTGCACGCATGGTGCTTCTCGTTTGCCACATCCTATTGATGAGTTTCCGATGGATCCCGCGACTGCGTGTAAACGCGGAGTGGACGTGTTAATGGAGATTCTTGAAGGCAAGCGTAGCGATACTGGCGCAGTAGAACTTCTTCCTGGCGAATATATTCCTATGGGTACTTTAGGGCCTGTGCCTGTTCCTGAGCCTGTGTCTGCACGCGAACGCCAGTAGTTTTTAAGGAGAGATAATCAGCGAGCAGCGAATCGAAATACTGTCGAAATTTATTATCTGCTCCTCAATGTCGTCGAAATTCATCGAAATATTATTGCTTCAGGCATCTTCTACTCAGTAACCTATAAAGCACACGATTACCATAGCGTCGATATGAGCTTAGGTCTGTAATCGTAGTCACATGGAAGTGGTGAGAGTTAAGAAGAAAACGTCGAAGGAGACGACATGAAAGCACTGTCTAAACTTGTAGCCGCAGGCGTTGCTGTTGCTGCACTCTTTTCCGTAGCAGGTTGTGGATCTCAAACGGCTAATCAAGAAAAAGATCCAAAAACTCTAAAAGTCTGGCATTATGAGGAATCCAGTGGTGCTCAGGGTAAGGCTTGGGATAAGGCTATCGAAATCTTCGAAAAGAAGTACGGTGTCAAAGTTGAATTCGAAAAGAAGTCTTTTGAACAGATTCGCCAGAATGCTTCACAAATTTTGAACTCTGATCAGGTTCCAGATGTGATGGAATACAACAAGGGCAATGCAACTGCTGGTCTCTTGGCAAGTCAGGGATTGTTAACAGATCTGGGCGACTACGTCAAAGAGTATGGCTGGGATAAGAAGATTTCCGGCAGCTTGGCAGCAACTGGAAAGTACAACGACAAGGGCATTATGGGCTCAGGTAATTGGTACGGCATTACCAATTACGGTGAAGATGTCGTTATGTATTACAACCAGGATATGTTCGACAAGTATGGCATTAAAATTCCAACGAGCTATGACGAGTTGGAAGATGCTATGCAGCAATTCGCAGATAAGGGTGTGACCCCACTGTCTGAAGGTGTGGCTGAATATCCATTGCAGCATTTGTGGTGGCAGCTTGCTTTAAGTAAGGCAGATGACAAGTTCATCAACGCTTATGAAATGTATCAGGGTGATGTTGATTGGAATGGTCCTGAGCTTACCTACGCTACTCAAACTATTCAAGATTGGGTTAAGAAGGGATTCATTTCTCAAGATTCCACAGGTGCGAAAGCTGAAGATGCAGGCCAGGCATTTATGAACGGTACGTATCCAATGTTCTTCTCTGGCACATGGTGGTTCGGCCGATTCCAGACTGAAATTCCTGACACAAACTGGACCTTCGCCACCTTCCCAGAAAGCAAGAAGGTTGTGGGATCTTCTGGAAACATTTGGGTTGTTCCTGAGCGCTCTACTCGCAAAGATTTGGCTGCAAAGTTCATCGATATTACACTCAGCCCAGAAGTGCAAAACCTCATGGGTAACTCTGGTGGTCTGCCAATTGCTGCTGATCCAGATGCTATTACTGATGAGAAATCCAAGGAACTCATCGAATCCTTCAATACAGTTCTAGACAATGATGGTTTAGGATTCTACCCAGATTGGCCAACCTCAACATTCTATGATGAGATTAACGCTTCTTTGCAGGAACTCGTTAATGGCACATCTGACGTAAAGAAGACTCTGGAAACCCTGAAAACGAATTATGACAAGGGTGTTCAAGACGCTGGCGTCAAAGAATAGCCCAAAAACAAGAATAAAAAGTATAAGAAAATAGTGCGATGATGTCGTTTTATAAAAGCGATACGAATAACGCACGCAGTATCGCGCGCAAAAAAACGACAGAGTAAGCAGAGTACATGAGAGAACAAGCCGTTAAGTCGAATCTCCTATAGTCCCAGCTTGTGCGGCTTGTTCTTCTTATGTGTGCGTGAGTGGTGCGGTGTCGTCCATCCTCGTCCGCTCATCAACACAACGATGTTTTGCTGCACAATAGCTGATTTCATACTAAAACGTTGCAATCAATTTCTTATCCATTTGTTCTGCATTTCCTATCCAGCGTCAAACTTTTATGACATATGAGTGGAGCACATTATGAGTACATCACAGAAAAAGTCTTCCGGCAGTAGAAGTAAACATACACCAGAAGCATCACGCATCCCAGGCAGTCCGTCCAATAGGTTCTGGCTCTACCTTATTCCAGGTTTCCTTATGCTGTTGTGGATTATTGTTATCCCTGCCGTATGGAATATTTATCTGAGTTTTACCAATTATCGTGGAATTAAGCCTCCAGTGTGGGCAGGTCTGAAGAACTGGCAAAAACTCATGTCTGATGCCACATTCTGGGCGTCCTTCAGGAATTCCATTTGGATGATTATTGCAATGGTGATTATTCCAATTCTGCTCGGTTTAATTCTCTCTGCTCTCATGTTTGACGTGGTGCAAAAGAAGTTTGGTGCCAAAGCAGCCTCCTCTTTCCGTGCAGTGTACTACTTCCCACAGCTCCTTCCAATTTCTGTGGCCGCTTTGGTGATGGGTTGGATTTTCCGTGCTGAAAATGGTGCTCTTAACGCGGTTCTGAAAGCTGTTGGATTAGGTGGCCTTCAACATGATTGGTTGGGTAAGCCTGATACTGCTTTAATTTTTCTGATGCTGATTATGATCTGGATTCAGGTGGGTTATCCGCTGATTATCTTTATGTCTGGTCTTCAGCGTGTAGATCCGGAACTGTATGAAGCAGCAAGCTTAGATGGTGCAAATTGGTGGCAGCGCTTTACCGCAATTACCTTGCCATCTATCCGCCCAGAAATCTTCGTTGTGGCGTTGACCTGTACTATCGCTGCTCTTAAGGTCTTCGGCCCAGTTTATATGCTGACTCGTGGAGGTCCGGGAACTTCTACCATCGTTCCGTCGTACTACTCCTACACACAGTTCTTCCAATCTCAACAAGTCGGTTACGGCGCAACCATCGCAACGGCATTAACCATTGTGGTTGTGATTGTATCTATTGTTTTCACCGCTCTCCAAGAGAAGGTTGCAAAGGAAGATGAGGCATAAAATGGCTGCACTACATTCTCTATCTCACAAAACACGCATTCCTCGCGCTCGCAAAATTCGCACAGCCGGTGACTGGTTTATTCTAGTTGCTCTGATTGTGGGTGGATTGGTTATGCTCTTTCCATTCATTGTGCTGCTGCTCAATGCTTTCAAAACAACGGCTCAATATAATAGTTCTGGTTCGCTCAGTATTCCAACAAAACTGCAATTTGACGGCTTAATGAACTTCTGGAATCGCGTTAATTATCCAGAAAAGTTATGGAATAGCGTATGGACTTCGGGGCTTGTAGCAGTTTTGGCTGTTATCTTGTCTATGTTCAACGCGTTTGCTCTCGGTATTGGACGTGTGAAAGGCCGTCGCTGGATTATTTTGCTGATTATGCTGGCAAATATGCTTCCTCAAGAAGCCATGCTGTACCCTCTGTACATCATGTTCAAGGAAATCGGTTTATATAATTCCCAGTGGGCTGTAGTTATTATCTTTACTGTTATTCAAAGCGCTTTCGGAACGTACTTGCTCTCCAGTGTGTATGGCACTTTCCCTCCAGCTATCTTGGAAGCTGCAACTATTGACGGTGCAAATCGTTGGACAATTTTCACTAAAATTGTGTATCCAATTTCTAAGCCAACATTGTCCGTCATGCTTGTGTTCTTCTTTATTTGGACATGGAATGAGTACATGATTCCGATGGCATTCCTGATTGATAATTCCACGCAAACTATTCCAATCGCTGTGGCGTCTTTGACTGGTGATCGTCTGATGGATGTGACAACTATTGCTGCAGCATCGCTGATTAGTATTGTGCCAACCTTGGTCTTCTACCTTATCTTCCAGCGCACATTAGCTCGTGGCATTACTACGGGTGCAGTGAAATAAAAGCGCACAAGCCCATATGGCTTAAATCCTGCTCGTTGATGAAAATCATGGAAGTTTCGCAGTATGAGCTGTTTCACGTGAAACAGCTCGGCGGGCAGGATGTCAATGTGCGGGCGGCTGTGACGGAGTAGAATCACGGCAGCTCTCAAGTTGTATGCGCTCAATAAGATATGAAATCGTTAGATTTTTAGAATTCAAAAAGCAAAGGATAAACAATGAAGTTTACAAACGGATACTGGCTGCTGCGTGACGGAGTAGAAGCTCTCTACGCCCGTGAAGCATATGAACTTCACGCTCAGGAAAGCACAAAAAGCTTAGACATTGTGGCTACTACCAGCAGTGTAGGTAATCGCGCGCACACCTTAAATCTGCCAATATTTGAAGTAGCAATCACATCGCCGGCAGAGGGAATTATTCGCGTGCGCACTCAACATTGGAAAGGTGCTACGCAGTATGCAGGTTTCCCTCTTCATGAAGAAGATGTGCTTAATAACAGTGCTATTTTTGTTGACCACGAAGGTGAAGCAGATGGCGAGATTGGTGAAGACGGTGCAAGCGTTACGCTGACATCGGGCAAGCTATCCGCTCGCGTAGTCAAAGGAAGTCCATGGAACTTAACCTTTGAAGCAGAAGGACGTGAGCTTACAACTTCTTCCGGAAAATCTTTAGCCCGTTTTAAGTTGCGTCCAGATGCTGCAGTCAGTGCTCAACCAGTCGGAGAATTCGGAGTCTCCATGAATGGAACTGCGTATGATGAGTCTGATGTGTTTAGTTCCATGCAGCTGCACTTATCTGTGGGTGAGCAGGTCTATGGTTTTGGCGAACGTTTTGGAACATACATTAAGAACGGTCAGAGCATTGACGTTTGGAATGAAGATGGTGGTACGGCTTCAGAGCAAGGATATAAAGATGTTCCATTCTATATGACCTCGCGTGGCTATGGTGTATTCGTTAATAATCGCGGACACGTATCCTATGAAGTGGGAAGTGAAAATACAGAAGCAGTTCAATTCTCTGTTCCAGGGGAAGCTCTTGATTTCTGCATTATTTATGGTCCAACGCCAAAAGAAATTTTGGAGCGCTACACCGCTTTAGTGGGACGTCCTGCCAATGTTCCAGCGTGAACCTACGGCTTGTGGCTGACCACATCATTTACTACGAAATATGATGAAAAAACTGTTCTCAGTTTTGTAGATGGCATGGCTGAGCGAGATATTCCATTGAGTGCATTCCATTATGACTGCTATTGGATGCGTGAATTCCAATGGACGGACTTTGAATTTGATAAGAGATTCTTTGGCAGCGTAGACGATGTAGAAGCTACTTTGCGTTCTCTTCATGAGGATAAAGGCTTGCATATTTGTGCATGGATTAATCCATATTTAGGTCAACGTGGAGCGGCTTTCGATGAGGCACTAGAGCGTGGATATTTAGTCAAGAAAGCCAATGGAGAAGTATGGCAAACTGACTTGTGGCAAGCAGGAATGGGCTTAGTTGATTTTACTAATCTGGAAGCTCGCGCATGGTTCAAGGATAAAATCAAAGGCCTGCTGGCTCATGGCGTAGATGCCATTAAAACCGACTTTGGTGAGCGTATTCCTCGTGACGTGGTGTGGCATGATGGCTCTCCAACACTATCCATGCATAATTGGTACACGCAGCTCTACAATCAAGCTGTTTTCGAGGCTTTGGAAGAAACCTACGGTAAGGGTCAAGCGTGCTTGTATGCACGTTCCGCAACCGTCGGCGGACAGCAGCAGCCAGTTCATTGGGGTGGAGACTGCGAATCTACCTTTAATGGTATGGCGCAAACTTTGCGTGCCGGACTATCCATAACAAGCTCAGGCTTTGGTTTCTGGAGTCATGATATTGGCGGTTTCGAAGGTGCCTTCCCAGATCCAGCTGTTTACAAGCGTTGGGTGGCATTCGGTATGCTTGGCTCCCACTCTCGTTTGCATGGTTCAACCGTGTATCGTGTGCCGTGGCTCTTTGACGAAGAAGATGAAAAGAATGGTGTAATCAATGCTCCAGGGCAAACAGCAGTGGACGTGCTGCGTCAGTTTACTCTGCTGAAGCTTTCTTTGATGCCATATATTTACGCCTGCGGTCTTGAACCACATGAGCACGGTATTCCGCTTCTGCGTTCCATGTTTATGGAGTTCCCGGATGATCCAACAGCTCGTCTGCTAGACAAGCAGTATATGTTTGGACCGTCCCTGCTCGTGGCACCGGTATTTACGTATAGCGGAGATGTGGAATATTATCTTCCTGCAGGCGTGTGGACTAATTGGTTTACGGGTGAAAAGGTGGTTTCTGATCACGGCGTATGGCGTCAGGAGAATCACGCTTTTGATAGTGTTCCATTGTGGGTTCGCGATGAGAGCATCATAGTAACGAATCCAGAGGCACGTTCACCGGAATACGAATATGGCGTCAACTCGCTAGTGAGCGTATTCCTTAATGACAGTGATGCGGCTAAAGTAACAGTCAACGAAATTGATGGCAGCTCAGTTTGCTTCAGCGCTCGCAAGAGTGAAGACGGTAGTATTGAGGTGACTAGCTCTGACGGGCGTGAGTTTAGTGCGCGTCTTGGCTCTACTGGTGAGATTGTTGCTTCTCGCGGTGGTGTTGCTCGCATCAATGGCTAGTTTCGCGTGGCTTGTGGTTGTGCGATAACTGTTCAGCTGTAGGACTATAAAGACTGTGTTGTGGTGGGCGTTTGCTCCTGCAACGCAGTCTTTTTGTGTTTGCATTACAGTACCCTGTAATGCAGGAAACTTTTTTCATATGAGACAGACAATAAGTGTACTTCAAGTGTACAGGTATTGGACAAGTATAAAATTATCTGCTATGCTTAGCGTATGACAGCGAAGTTAAAGTCATCTTTACAGCTTCAATCTCACAGTGTTGCTGAAGATTTAGCGGAAAAAATTCGCAGAGGAGAACTGCGAGATGGTGAGCGTTTGGCATCTGAATCTGCTATGTCAAAAGAATTCGGTGTGGCGCGTGGAACCGTGCGTAGTGCTCTGCATATTCTGAAAGAACAAAATCTCATCATTACCAAGCCAGGTGTAGGTAGTTTTATTTCCTATCACGGTCATGATATGGGCAGTAACTATGGGTGGCGTAATGCAACTATCGAAGCTGGTTCACCCACGTCCACACAACTCATATCGATCGATCTGATTCCTGTGCCTCGCACCATTCATCAGCTGTATAAGCTTGAGGGGGATATGTATCGCGTTATGCGGCAACGTATAAATAATAATGCTGTAATCTCCCTAGAAATATCATATCTGCCAGCAACGCGACTGCTCCATGTGTTACTCGAGGATAAAGGATTATTGGCAGATTCTATTTCTTTAACTATGCAAGCAGCTGGACTGATACCTGTCAGCGGCACACAAGATGCAACGGTGTGTACCTTGCCTAAAAAGTACGCATCCTTTTTTACTAAAAAAGATATTCCGCTTCTGGAAGTAAAAAGTGCAAACTTTAATCAAGCGGGCAAACTCGTTGAATACGTGGTTTCTTATCTTGACCCGCATCATTTTTCTCTTCATGTGGAATATAGGAAGGAACAGTGCTCATGAATACTCGTGTGAAATATGCCAAAAATTGTGCAACAGCATTACCTCAAGTATTACCGCATGTGACTTCTGAAGAGATGTTGAATCGTGCCGTGGGTGCTTTGCAAGGGTTAGCTTTGGGTGATGCTTTAGGAATGCCAACTCAAAGTATGAGTGCACAATGGATACGCGAGGCGTACGGTTCCATCGACGGTTTGAATGATGCTATTGAGCACCAGCCGATTGCGCCACGTATGCCTGCCGGTTCTATTACAGATGATACAGAGCAAGCCCTTATTGTGGCACAGCTAATTATTGATGGTCAAGGGCATATTGATGCTTTAGCTTTAGCTCATCGTCTCTTGGATTGGGAAGATGATATGAAGCGTCGTGGCTCTTTTGATTTGCTTGGACCTTCTACAAAATTAGCCCTTGAGCAGATTCGTCAAGGAGCTGACAGTCGTACAACTGGTCGTACGGGCACAACCAATGGTGCCGCTATGCGAGTTGCCCCTGTTGGTATCGCTAATCCTTCACATGATATTGACCGGCTTGCACACAGGATTTATGAATCCTGCAAAGTAACACATAATACTGTTCATGGATTTGAATCGGCCGCAATGGTAGCTACTGCAGTGAGTCTGGGGATTGATGGTGCTAGTGTGCATGACGCACTTGAGGGGGCAGTAGATGCAGTGTCTGCCATGCAATCACATATTCAGAATTTTGATTGTGCGTGGAGTCCAAAAGCTGATGTGATGGCACGTGTTCGCAAAGCCTTAGATATTGCTTATGTGCAATCGAGCGAGTCTGACTTTCTTCATGCTCTGCAGTATGAATGCGGAACATCTGTGGAATCCAATGAATCCATTCCTGTGGCTTGTGCTCTGGCATGGCGATACAATAACGACCCTTTCAAAGCGCTGTGCGTAGCGGCTTCCCTCGGTGGTGATACTGATACGATTGCTGCAATATGTGGGGCAATCTTGGGCGCAGCAGGCATGGCTCATCTTTTCCCTGATGGTGTTGTTGAAACAGTGACTGAGGTATCTCATCTGCAGCTTCTTCCTGTGGCAGAGGGTTTGCTTGCAGTGCGACGATAATCACCTTGTTGTGACAAGTGCAGGAAATTGCATCTTGTATGAATCCAATATAGAGATAAAAAGAGAGCTGAGAGAGGGAGGTCTATTTTATAATTTTTATTATTGCCATATATTATTTTACTCTTTTCTGATTTGTCACCAGTTATATGGTGTTATGGCACGCGTGTAATGCGCGCGAACCTTCATAGAAAATATGGAATTCTGTTGTGGAACCTGTGGACTATGCTGTCATGAAGCGCAGGTAATCAACTCTCATCGCACTTCGTAGGGTGGGTGGGCACAAAGTTACACGTATATACAATCAATCAACTATATGTCGAAGGAGACATGATGGTAAATGCAACGCAGTCTCGTATGCTAACGAAAGTGGAGCAGCGAGGTCTTGAGCCTGTTCCGGATGATCAACGCAATGGCACTCCGGGGCAGTTATTTTGGGTGTGGTTTGCGGCGAATATTTCTATTCTTGGTATCCCTTTAGGAGCAACACTTATTTCGCTCGGTCTTAATGTATGGCAATCGATATTGGTGACAATTATCGGATCATTTGGATCGTTTGCATTAGTAGGTGTTATTTCGGTTGCGGGGCGCCGTGGCGGTGCTCCGTCCTTGGGATTGTCACGCGCCATTTTTGGTGTGCGTGGAAATATTGGACCTGGCGGTTGTATCACTGCTTAGCCGTTTAGGTTGGGAAACTGTTAATACGATTACTGGTGCTTTTGCGCTCTTATCGCTCTTTGCGATTATTTTTAAGACTCCGGTAAGTGCGAAAGAAGCGCCCATGTTGGTGCTGGCTTTTATTTTAGTTTTTGTTGGGTTAACAGTTATTGTTGCTGTGGCTGGTCATTCTTTTATTCTGAAAATCCAGAAGTGGGCTACATGGGTTTTTGGTGCTTTAACACTGCTCGTAGCTGGATATTTGGCTGCAACAGTTGACTGGTCTGTGGTTATGTCGGGTAAGCCAGGGTCAATGAGTGCAGTGCTTATTGGTATTGGAACTATTGCTGCCGGTACAGGTATTGGATGGGTGAACTCTGGTGCTGATATGGCTCGCTATCAGAAGAAGAGCGTATCTACACGTTCTTTGATTTGGACAGCAGCCACAGGTGCTGGTATCCCATTGCTCATCGTGATTACCGTGGGAGCTATTCTGACGGCAGGCGGTTCAGGTATTGCGTCTGCTGCTGACCCTGTGGTTGCAGTGCGCGAACAGCTTCCGGCATGGGTGTCTATTCCGTATTTGATTTCTGCATTTGCGGGGTTGCTCATGTGTAATAGTCAGTCTGTGTATTCCGCAGGCTTGGCAACCCTAGCAACAGGTATTCGTGTTCCTCGTACATTTGCAGTCGTGATTGACGTCATTGTGACCACTGTGGGCGCTTTGTACTTTACTTTAGGGTTTGAGGGTTTCTATGGACCATTCATTACCTTTATTTCTCTCTTGTCTGTACCGCTTGCAGCATGGACGGGTATTTTCTTAGTCGATATGATTGGCCGCACGCAATACGATGGAGAATCATTGGTAGACCTCAGCCCTCAATCACGATATTGGTACACAGCAGGTTTCAATATTCCTGGTTGTGTGAGCTGGGTGGTCACCTCAATACTGGGTTATTTATTTGTTACCGCGCAAGTATCTGCAGATGATGTATGGTTCTCAGGGCCTCTTGCTCATACATTTATTGGCAAGAACGGATTAGCATGGCTCGTGGCTATTGTGCTTGGCGGCGCATTGTATGCCGTAATGGGTGGAGCTAAGAAAAAGGATGATACGCAACCTATTGGGGAGGACGCATGATGAGTAAGGGGCGATTCTTACATTTAGGGCAAGTTATTGTCGATTTCACCCTACTTGTTGACCGACTTCCTGAACGCGGTGGTGATATCTTTGCCTCACGCTCCGGAGTTCATGCTGGTGGTGGATATAACGTGCTATATGCAGCACGGAAAATGGGAGCAGAATCCTTTTATGTAGGTGCTATTGGTGATGGGGCTATGGCAGATGTAGCTCGCAAAGCTCTTGATGACATTGGCGTGCACGTCAGTGGAGTTCAGCTCAACGGCGTTGATACAGGTATCTGCGTGGCCATGACTGAGCCGGATGGAGAGCGAACTTTCGTATCTACGCGAGGTGCGGAAACTATGGTTCCTCATGATTTTTATGAGAATTTTGAAATTAGTGATGATGATGTGATTTATTTATCTGGCTATTCTTTTAGTCACGTGGATAATCGCACAGCTTTGGAGCGTTTTGCTCGCTCTCATGCTCATCGCACAGGTTTTACTCTCTTTGATGTGGGACCTATGGTAGCTGATCTTACTGATGAAAGTATTGAAGCAATATCGTTACTTCATCCGCTGTGGTCAGTCAATGAACGAGAAAGTGCAATTTTATGCGCACGTTTCGCTCTTGAAGCTACAGATGATTATGCTCAGCGCTGTGTGCTCCTTGCTCAGTACCTTCATGCTGCGGTTCTTGTGCGTGCTGGCAGTAAAGGTGCGTGGTTCTATGACGGCAGTACTAATAATGAGGCTAGCTATGCAGTAGCTATTCCAACGCCTACAGTCCATGCTATTGATACGAATGGTGCCGGAGATGCGCATGCGGGAGTTCTGTGTGCAGCTGTTCTTGAAGGAATGGAACTGGTAGATAGCCTTATGCTTGCGAACTGTGCCGGAGCATTATCAACACAGGAGTATGGTCCAGCCACCTGCCCGAACCGTGATGTGTTGGAGAAAGTGAAAGCTGCTTTAGTATGATCTGAGACTAAGTTCATGCTGAGGTTATCCGATAGTTCATAATGGGGAGAATGCGTGTGCGTTCTCCCCATTAATCGTGTGGTGCATCTGCAAGAAAGCTTCAAATTTTACGGTATTTTTACGGTTATGAAACTTGCTCTCGTCGAGTATGCCGAGTATTCTTGAAGAGTTGTCTTGAATAGGGAAGAAGTGCGTCTATTGCATGATTTTCCCATCAAACACACGAGTAAACACATTCTCCTGCTGCAGAAGGTCTGCAGCCGATTAAGTCCGAAGGAGGTGGGTGATGTCTGCTCACAAGTATGAACTCATGCTCATTGCTAATCCTGAAATGGATGAACGTGCAGTGAAGAAGTTGGTCGATACCTATCTGGAAACTATCACCAACGCAAAGGGCACCGTTGACAATGTTGACGTGTGGGGCCGTCGCAAGTTGGCTTACGAAATCGAAGGCAAGACTGAAGGTAACTACGCTGTAGTGAACTACACTGCCGAGCCAGCAACAAGCGATGAACTTGATCGTTTGCTGAACCTGAACGAATCTATCATTCGTACAAAGATTCTGCGCACTGACGCTGAATAATTTGGTCATGTCTCTTGCGCCGTATGCGCACGCAGACGTACAGAATATATAAAGTAAACGTAAAACTTTAGATTTTACTTTTTAAGTAACGGAGATAGTCATGGCTGGAGAAACCGTTATTACTGTGGTGGGTAATCTCACCGCTGATCCAGAATTGCGTACAACGGGTAACGGAGGTCGCGTAGTGAACTTCACTATTGCGTCTACTCCTCGTACCTATAACCGTTCGACGGGTCAGTTTGAAGACGGTGAAGCGCTTTTTATGCGTTGCTCATGCTGGGATTCCCAGTACACCACCATGGCAAGCAATATTGCACAGTCGCTTACTAAGGGAATGCGCGTTATTGCGCAAGGTAATTTGGTGCAACGCTCTTATCAAACGCAGCAAGGCGAAAGCCGCACTGTTGTTGAATTGCGCGTAACCGATATTGGACCATCTCTCTTGCGAGCAACTGCCTCCGTTAACCGTATATCCTCCGGCAACTCAGGAAACTTCTCCGCGCCAAATAATCAAGGTGCGCCTGCCGGTAATGGCGGATTCCAAGGTGGAGCAGCAGCTCCAAACTACTCGAATGGTGCAAGCTATAACGCTGCATCTGCGCCATCTACAGATCCATGGAGTGCTTCAGATGATTCTGCAGACTCCTTCGGTGCCGGCTCAAGCTTCGGCGGATCCGCAGATTTCGGATCTGACGAAATTTCCTTCTAAAAGCCAGAAATATACGAGAAAACATACGAGAGTATCTGAACGAATCTAAAGTTTAATTTTTAAGGAGTGTGACATGTCACGCAAAAGGCCTCAGCCACCAGTAAAGCCTTTCAAGAAGAAGCCAAACCCATTGAAGGCTGCAAAGATTACTGAAATTGATTACAAGGACGTTGCATTGCTGCGCAAGTTCATCTCTGATCGCGGCAAGATCCGTTCCCGTCGTATCACCGGTGTAACCGTACAGGAACAGCGTAAAATCGCACGCGCTATCAAGAACGCACGCGAAATGGCTTTGCTCCCATACGCAACCAACGGTCGCTAAAAGAAAGAGGGATAATACCATGGCAAAGAACACTAAGGTTATTCTCCTTGATTCTGTAAACGGTCTCGGTCAGTCCGGTGACGTTGTAGAAGTTTCTGCAGGTTACGCACGTAACTTCCTGATTCCACAGGGCTATGCTTTCACATGGACTAAGCGTGCAGCAGCACAGATTGAGCAGCTTCAGCGTGCTCGCCGTGCTCGCGCTCTTGCTTCTCGTGAGGATGCAGTTGCAGCTAAGGAAACTATTGAAGGCTCTACAGTTGAAATCGCAGCTAAGGTTTCTGAATCCGGTAAGCTCTTCGGTGCAATTTCTGCTCCAGAAGTTGCTAAGGCTCTCAGTGCTAAGGGTACTCCAGTTTCTGCTAAGGCTGTTACTGTTGAGAACATCAAGACTACTGGTGATTTCACTGCAACAGTACAGTTGCACCCAGAAATCTCCGCACAGTTTACTGTGAAGGTAGTTGCTGAGTAAGTTCACAAGCTTAGAGCTTCTTGTATGAGCTAAACACTCATATGAGCGCTTAGATTATCGTCCGCATTGCTTGATTTTCAAGTGGTGCGGGCGATTTTTGTTGTGCGTTGGGGGGTGTTGTGGTTGATGCGCCGTCTGATGCTCGCAGGAAAAGTGATTCATCATAGCGAATCACCTCGCACGGCAGCAGTGTGGGGCCGTTGAGGCTTATTTTCGGTCCTGAAAAGTGATTGATGAGGGCAGATCACTTTTCAGGGCTCTTTTTTCGCGTTTTTGGGGGTAAAAATGGTCCTGGGGAGTGATCTGCTAGGGTGAATCACTCCCCACGGCTATTTTCATGCCTGTTTTAGGGTGTTTTTAAGCCCTGTGGAGTGATTGGCTAGGGTAAATCACTTTTCAAGGCTTTTTTCGGTAAGATTGAGTGGTATTTTCGGTCCTGCGGAGTGACCAACTGGAGCGAATCACTTTTCAGGACAAAAGCCGAAGAAACATCACAATACGGACTCTGCTTCTAAGAGCCGTTTGAGGTCGCTATTGCGGATTCTGAACTCTGGATTCTTGTGAACAGCATGACGTATTAGCCGATGGTATAGCTCAGACGGGTTCTTTAACTCATTCCAGGTAACACGAATAAAAGAATAACCTTGGGATTCCAGCGTATTCTGTCGCTGAAGCTGCTTGCGTCGAGCCGCCAGAAATTCTTCCTCCGTTGAGCCCATCTTTCCTTCGCCATCGAATTCAATAATGAGGTGGGGTCCTGGCACCGCAAAATCTGCGTAATAGTCATGCGCGTTTACTCGAATCTTATGCTGGCTGACGTATTGGTTCGGAAAAGCTGCGTAAACGATGGGCAGAAGTGCTGCTTCAGCCACTGTTTCACACGACGCGTCAGCTGCTTCAATAATTATGCGTGCGCGTTGGTAGTTATGAAGTACGGGATAATGCTGATGGATTTGTTTGAGCGAACTGAGCAACGCGCGCTTTTCGCTGTGCTCGCGTGCTCGTGAAGATTCCATCGTAAAGCGTGAAAAGCACGTTACAGTGTGCAAAATTTGAGAAACTGCCACAATTGCATCAATCGTTGGTCGTGTCAGTGCCATTCTGATGGCTGTAAGCGTGAGTGTCTCAACTGGCAGCCCATCAATATGTTGAGCGTTTTGTTCGTTAAGATCGAGGGTGGTTGGGCAGAACTCGGTAGCGGGAATTTGACAGTTATGAATTGTAACCGCTTTGAGCGGACGTCTATTCTGCCTTTTGGATACCACGGCACATACGGGAGGAGTACTGTTCCACGGCGAAAGCTGATAGAGAATCATCGCTGACTCTTGGCTGAAGCGTTCAATATTCGTGCAGAGTGCGTGCAGGCCCTTAATTCTTGCCATATTTACGGCATGATGAATTAACCAATGAGGCGTATCGGTGTAGAAATGGTCAGTTGGCAGTAGGACTGAGCGCATAATAGTGACGTATCGGCACTGAATTTTTCTACGATCGTGACGAGTAGTGATAATTGTTTCTTGCTGAGTATCCATACTTAGATATTCAAGATTTACTCATAAAGCATCAAGGTGAGCAGAAAATGTGAACCGATGTGAATAACGAGGTCGTTGAGTTAATGCGAAACTGCCCAAGAATCCTCTCGTAGTTGTAGCAACTAAACTTTTCCCCACACGGTAACCGGTACACTCACGAATGTGATACGCTGAAATCGCGCGTATAATTCATGCAAAGTAATTCATGCGCCATAAGTAACGAGCTAACAACAGAATACACACGGTGGGATTGAATGAGCGCTAATAAAAAAAGTCGAAAGCCAAGTATGGCAGATGTGGCACAAGCAGTAGGCGTCTCTAAAACGACAATCTCGCGATATCTTCAAGGCGAGTATGGCTATATGTCTGAAGCGACGAAAACTCGTATTGAAGAGGTTATTAAGGAATTAGGATATCGTCCTAATCGCATGGCGCAAGGCTTAAAAGCTACCGTTAGTCATATGGTAGGTGTGAGTGTGGCGGATATTGGCAACCCTTTTACCTCGCTGCTTCTCAAGGGTATTCAGCAAGAGTGTCGCGCTCGCGATATTCAAGTGCTTGTTAGTGATTCTAATAATCAGGCGGCGGTTGAACGCACTAATATTGAATCTCTCCTTGACGCTCAAGTTGATGGCGTAATCGTCAATACCACCGGACGCAATGATGAATGGTTGACAAGCTACTGCACAAAATCATCTCACAAGCCGATGGTTATGCTCGACCGTATTGTGCAACCAATTGTTTGTGATTGCGTAGCGACCGATAATCATACAGCCTCTTTCACATTACTTGATCATGTAGTCGATGTTGGTTTCGATTATGTGGTCTTTGTATCTTTCCCACAGGATGGTATTTCTACGCGTATGATGCGCCGCGAGTCGGTAGAACAGTATTTTCTTGACCGCGGTCTTGCTGGTGAAGTGCTTATTTATGACAATGATACGCATCAACTTTCTTCTCAAATTGCTGCAATTCTTAACAAGCATACTGACAATAAAATCTGCTTCTTTGCCAATAATGATCAAACTATGCAAGATATGTTGGAAGTTCTCTCCGCTCAGCAGCTTGAACAGGTCGGATTGTGTGGATTTGCTAACGAGCGCTGGGCAAAGTATATTGCGCAGGGCGTTACGTGTCTTGATCAAGATGCTGTTGAGATGGGACGTCTGGCTGCGCGCAAATTAATTGCCCGTGCCTATGATGATTATTCTGGCGACTTCGAGCTTGAAGAAGTGCCAGCACGTTTGTGCATTTTTAATTCCACTGCGCGCAGATAAGACATACGCAATCCACCGGCTTTCCGCTTTTTTTAAACGCTTATAGCATTTTCTTGATTCCTCGGAAATCCTCCCGACCCTCCATCCCGACACTCCGATAGTTTACCGGTACACATATTCGTGTATTATTCTAGTGAACCGATAAACTAAACCAATACACTAAATCGATACACTAAATCGATACACAAAAGCAAAAAACAAAAGAAAACAAGTGTATCAATTTCATACCAACTCAAGGAGGAGTGGATGATGCTAGGCATGTGGATCATGGGAATCTTGCTCGTGGTCAGCTTTATCAGCTTCATTGCATATGCAATGCGTGGTGGCAATCTGACTGTTGGATTCTTTGTACTGTCAGTGCTCTGGACGGGTGTTTATTATATTGGCGTCTTAACGGGCGATAATCAGCCATTTAATTTCGTCAAAGATACATTCTCTCAGCCAGCTCTTAACTATGGAGGCACTGCAGTTCAAATTATCTTTGGAGCATGGTTTGGCCGTGTTCTTGTTGATACCGGAATTGCTGCATCTATTTCAAACCGTACGGCAAAGGTGGGCGAAAATCGTCCAGTTCTAGCTACTATTCTCGTAGCTTTAGTAACGTGCCTTATCTTTACCAGTGCTTACGGTATTGGATCTGCTATTGCAGTTGGCGTTATTCTTTTTCCTATTATGTCTCGCATTGGCGTGCCTAAGAAGATTGCTGTGAGTGTTTTTACTCTGTCTATTGGTGCAGCCATGTGGGTGAATTCAGTTCTTTTCGTACAGTTTGCAACCTTCTTTGAGGGCTATAAATCTCCGGATGGATCGGTTGTAGCATGGGGAAATCATTATCTTCGCTTCGGTTTGGTAGCCACAGCTATTCAAATGCTTGCTGTCATTATTTTTATTTTGATTAACGCGCGAAAGATCCGCCAGGGTCAGCCATACGAAGTGGGCGAAAGTGCAGACCATGTTGAGCTTAAAGAAGTTCCAGTATGGACTTATATTATGCCTGTTGTTCCTGTGGCGTTAAGCATTTTCTTCAAGTGGGAAGCAGTTCCAAGCCTGCTGGTGGCAACAATTTTGGCATTTGCGGTCACGGGGAATATGAAGTCTTTGAAGGGCTTTGTGAATATGATGAATTCCACCGCAAAAACAGCTATTGGAGATATTGGCGGCTTGCTGATTATGCTGTTCTGCTTAACCATGTTCCAAGCTGCTGCCATTCGCGTATTGACCGGATTTACTCCGATTTTGGGACAATTTATTCCTAATAATGAGCTTATCTTGGCTCTTGCTGTGCTTATTCTTGCTCCGCTGGCACTCTTCCGCGGTCCACTGGAACTCTTTGGCGCAGGCGCGGCAACAGTTACTATCCTGCTTGGACTGGGTGTTTTCAACGCATGGTTCCTTTATGCCTTACTCGTTGTTCCATCTACTTTGGGTGTGTCTGCTTGCTTCACACAGTCATGGAATATGTGGTCTGTGGAGTATATGCAGCTGGACGCAAAAACCTTCCTTAAAACAGGTGTTCCAGTGTATTGGATTGCATCATTCTTCATTATGGGAGCTGGAGCTTTGCTTCTGTTCTAAAACTCACAACATATCAACACCAAACTCGCATTTTATATAAGGAGATATCATGACCACTATCGGAATTAACACACTTGTGTACATGAACGAACTCAAGAATGGCACAGTGCAGTCCGAGCTGCTTCCAATTATCGCTCAGCACGGTATTACTCTTGCCGAAGTTCGCCGCGAATTTATTCGTGATGATGCAGAACTAGATGCTATTGCTCGCGTTGCTGCGAACGAAGGCTTAGATTTGTTCTACTCCGTGCCAGAATCCTTGACGATTGATGGGAAAGAGCATCCGCAGTTCCTTGAATTCTTGCAAGAAGCACAGCGTATGGGCGTTAAGAATGTCAAGTTTAATCAGGGTGATATTAAAGACGTTGATGCACAAGTTATTGCACGTATTGATGCGGCAGCAAGTGAATACGGTGTGACGCTGACTATTGAAAACGATCAGACCCCAGAAAATGGAACCTTAGAATGCACTCGTGCGTCCCTGGAGCACATCCATGATGTGCACGGTTGCATTGGATACACCTTTGACTTAGGAAATTGGTTCTGGCGCAACGAAAACCCAGATGACGCCTTTGAACAACTCCATGATCGCATTACTGTTTTCCACTTGAAGAATGTTAATGGTGCTAAAACTCGCGAGGAATTAAGCACCACCATGCTTGAGGACGGCGTTATTGACTGGCAGCCTATGCTTACGCAGCTTTCTGAAGATATTCCTGTATTCCTTGAATTCCCAATTGCTGCTCAGGATGTTGCCGCTCAGATTGCCGTGGTTAAAAGCGTTGTGGAAGCCTAAGCAATAAACGTTATCGGCTCATTCCTACAATCGCTAACTGCCTTAAACCGCTTTCCCTCGTCACGAACTAAAATCCCACCTCACATCACACTTAGAAAGAAGAACACCATGTCAGAAGTTATGACCATTGGCGAGCCAATGGTAAACCTTATTGCAGATTCGTCAGAAACCTTCATGGAAGCACGTACTCTTCCACGTCAGATGGCCGGCGCAGAATTCAATGTGGCTATTGGAGTGCAACGTCAAGGTCATTCCATGAGCTACGTCACCACCCTCGGTAACGATTGGCAAGGCGACCTCATTGTGGACTATATGAAGAACATCAAGATGGATACCACAGGAATTCGCCGAGTTGATGGGGCAGCTACAGGATACCAGCTGAAGGTTCGTTCTAGCGATGGAGAACCAAAGGTTATTTATTTCCGTGCAGGATCTGCTGCTTCACAAACAACCCCAGATATTGTCAATGATTTGACCTTTGACGGCGTGAAGATTGTGCACGTTACTGGCATTTTCTCCGCCCTAACTGATCAGACCTATGCAACCGTTGAACAATTGATTGATACTGCACGCACACATGGTGCAACCATCACCTTCGATCCAAATCCTCGCCCAACCTTATGGAAGAGCGAGCAAGAGATGATTGACGCGACGAACCGTCTGGCAGCTAAAGCAGATGTGTTTATGCCTGGATTGAGCGAAGGACGCTTATTCTCTGGATTGCAAGATCCTCGCGAAATTGCCAACTATTACTTAGATATGGGCGTGCGTCAAGTCATTATTAAGCTGGGGCCTGAAGGCTCGGCAATGTTTGAGCGCAATGAGCAAGGAGAGCTAGTAGAAACAGTTGTACCAAGTTTTGTGGTCGAGGTTGTGGATACTGTTGGTGCTGGAGACGGTTTTGCAGCAGGTGTGATTACTGGATTGCTTGATGGTTTGGATGACGAGCATATTTTGGAACGTGCCAATGCAATTGGGGCTATTCAGGTAACCAGTGTTTCTGATTCTGAAGGCTTGCCAACAGTGCAAGAGCTTGCTGACTTTATTGCTCATACAGAACGCATGGAGGTGAGCTTGTGAAATTGCAAGTAGCCATCGATCGAGTGGATATTGCGCGCGCCGAAGATGTTATTTCTACTCTGGCTGAGCACGCCGATATTATTGAAATTGGTACATCTTTAACCAAAGAATTTGGTGTTCGCGCTTTACAACCGCTAGCTGAAAAAGTACGAGCAATGAGCAATGCACCAGAATTATTGGGTGACATTAAAACTTGCGATGAAGGTGCCTACGAATTTAATTTAGGCTATGACTGTGGCTTTGACTATTTGACGGTTATGGGCTCCTCTTCGATTGGCACTCTGCAGGTGTGTTATGAGAGCGCGCAATCTCATCAGGCTGAGATGATGATTGATCTACTTGAATGTGATGACAAGCGCATCGAGAGTATTGCTGGTTTTGACAATGCTGTGTACTGTTTGCACACCTCTGTGGACTCCGGGGCAACTGCTGATCCAGTTGCTCAAGTAGCAGCTTTTAAGCAGCGCTTCCCTCAGATTAAACGTATTGCTATTGCAGGCGGAATTAAAGAACATCAATTGGCAGGATTAGCTCGTGAAGGCGTAGAAATTGCCATTATGGGCTCAGCTATTACTAAAGCTGATGACATGGCACAAGCTTGCGCGCAGTGCAAACAAGCTATGAGCATATAACGACGAGATAGGAGAAGATATTATGAGCACTACTGACGTACGTTTATTAGACGTGATCCTTGAGGAAATTCAAGGTGTTATTGCCCATATGGATGAAAATGATTTAAATAAAGCTCTGGATGTGGTTGCTCCATCGAGCCGCGTTTATGCAACGGGTGAGGGACGCTCTGGATTCCAAGCGCGCAGTTTTGCTATGCGCATGATGCATATTGGCTACACTAGCTACATGATGGGTGAAACTATTTGCCCATCAATGCATGAGGGTGACGTTCTGGTAGCTATTTCCGGTTCTGGAAGTACGCGTCGCACTGTAGAAGACGCTCAAGCAACAGCTAAGTTGGGTGTAAAAGTCATCGCTGTAACTTCCAAGCCTGAATCTGCTTTGGCTCAAACAGCAGACGCTGTTATCGTGGTTCCAGGTCGTGTTAAGGGTGAATCAGGTGGTTCGGTGCAACTGCTTAGCTCCTTATTTGATCAGAGTGTACACATTGCTTTGGATGCTTTGTGTCTAAAGATTTCGCAGCGCGACAATGTATCGGATGCTCAGGCTGGTGCTAATCACGCAAACGTAGAGTAGAAGAGGATTTAACGAGTAAACGGCTACTGCAAGCCGACGATTCTTTCTCGCCTTCCTTCCATGCTGATGAACGATTTCATGTGTAGATTGTTCATCAGCATTATTTTATGTCCTGTCAATTGTTGGCTACTTGCGCTGTGTTTCTCGCTACGTTGCCTCATGGAAATGACTTTTGGTTCGTGGATCATGTTTGGCTAGAGCGAATCGTATTTGAGGAACCATTTTTGCTTTATTTTTATGACTTTTGGTTCCTGAATCACGTTTGGCTATAGCGGATTATGTTTGAGGAACTGTTTTGCGTTGAAAAGTGGTGTTTTTGGTTCCTGAAGCATGTTCGGCTATAGCGGATCGTGTTTGAGGAACCATTTTGCCCCGATAAACCGCATTTTATGAACGTGAATCATGATTCGCTCGAGCCAACAGTGATTCACGGCTAATGATTATGCTCCACACGATGCGCTCCCATTCTCATCTTCCCGCTACCGCATCGCCACCGGCATTCACGCGTGTTATTCACACACCATACTCAAGAGGTACCAATTCTCAGGCATCTCAAATAATCTCGTCAGCTTCTAGCAATTGCTTAAGGGGATTGGTCTGTACGTGAAAGTCAGGTCTTTTCGTGAGGGCGCTCCGAAGTATGCGATAATACAATGCGCGAAGGTTCATCAGTTCATTCCATCGGACGCGGATGAAAGAATATCCCAAGCTCTCTAAAGCACTTTGCCGATTCAGCTGGTACTGGCGTGCCTCCAGAAATTCTTCCTCAGTTCTTCCCATCTTTCTTGTGCCGTCGAATTCAATAATGAGATGGAGTCCAAGCACTGCAAAATCGGTGTAGTAATTATGTCCATTGATAGCAATGTTGAATTGTGATGCATACTGGGGAGGAAACAGCGCAGCTACGATTGGCTGAAGAACTGCTTCACCAAGAGTTTCGCAGGCGGCGTCGGCATTCTCGATAATACTTTTTGCGTGTTTATATCCACTCATAAACGGTCGTCGAGTGCGCTCTTCTTCAAGCATGGATAATAATGATTCCTTGATTTTGCGTTCTCGAGTGCGCGACGCATCCATATTGTGCCGCGAGAATTCGGTTATAACATGGAGCATCTGAGATACTGCTGCAATGCCATCAATAAGTGGATGTGTTAGTGCCATGCGTAGGCATGTCAGTGACAAAGATTCCGCCGGTACGCCACTTACTATGTTTACATCATGTCGTATAAAAGAAGAACGGATGGGATAATATTGCGATTGAGCAATACTGCAGTTATAGATGGAGACAGGTTTTAGAATTCGCTTATTGCCTTGCTTCGTCACGTGTGCACACACTGGCGGACTGGGATTCCATGGGGAAATTCCATGCAAAATCATTGAAGATTCATGTGTGAAGTATGCGATGTTCTTACTCGTCGCATAAGTGCCGTAAATGCGTGCTAAGTTGACAGCATCGCGAATCTGCCAGTCAGGAGTATCAGGAGTAAAGCAATCAGATCGCATACCTACCGAGCGCATAATATCTACGTGATTGACGTGCAGCGTTTTACGCGTATGTCCTTTAAGAACGATAATTAAGTCTTTGCTATTCTCCATGTATCGACAATTACTCGAAAAGTACAGAGCAAACAAATTTTCAAAATAATGTGAACCGATGTGGATAACACGCCCGACGCGCTGTCCCCCCAACACGCCATCAAGCCTCCCCCCGTCCAGAAATAATAATTCTGTGCAGGATTAAGCTGTGGCGCTCGCCATTCGTCCCTACGCGGTTTAATAGATAGAATGAGAAATCTTATTGCACAAATTGCGAAATTCGGTATTGTTGGTGTTATTGCGGCAGTTTTAGATTTTGGCATCTTAAATATTTTGGTGGCAACGCTTCATATGAACGCCACTATTGCTGGAACAATATCTTTTGCGCTATCTTTAATCTTTAATTATCTAGCAAGCATGAAGTATGTTTTCGTTCATCGCGAGGATATGGCGCGCTGGATGGAAGTGCTCATTTTTGTTACATCATCGGTTATAGGTTTGCTCATTAATATTGCGATTTTGTGGATTGCCACAGACGTTATGTTACCTACGGGCGCGCAGCCAGGCGATACTATTTACGCCGTATATACCAACGGTGGAAAAATCGTTGCGACCGTAGTTGTAGCAGTATGGAACTTTGTGATTCGCAAGTGGTTACTTGACGCTCCCAAAGACGGCACTATTGATGAAAATTCCTTCTCACATAAACTCGGTGTGTGGTCATTAAAATACGGTAAGTAAAATAGAAGCGAAAACATACGTTCACGAAACGAGGTTGCAATGCCAGTTATTCATACACATGTCAGCGTTCCTACAACACAACAGCAGCGCGAAGAGCTGAAAACAGCATATGGTCGAGCAATTACGGCTATTCCTGGCAAAACTGAGGCATGGTTAATGTGTCCTTTTGAAGATAACATGCCTATTTATTTCGCTGGCGATGACTCGGATCCTGCGGCCTACGTAGAAGTTAATGTTTTGGCCGTTCCGCTGTTCCTCGTCAGGCGTGGGAAGATTTAACTGCTCAGATTATGTCTGCTTTAGAATCGGTTCTGGGTATTGCCCAAGATCATGTGTATATTCGCTACACTGCCACGGCTGACTGGGGCTGGAACGGTTCCAACTTCTAAACTTCCAACTTCTAAACTTCTAAACGTCGCGAGGGGAAGAGGACAATGAGCACGCAGAATATCTGGCAAGTGAGTCAAGAGCCACGCGCATTACAAACAGAGCATGCAGCACAATGCACAACGGTACATTTAGTGCGTCATGGAGAAGTATATAACCCAGACCATCTGCTCTATGAACGTTTGCCGGGTTTTCACCTTTCTGAACGCGGTGAGCGCATGGCGCATGCAACAGGTCGATACCTCGCCAGCAAGCCGGAAACGAGCTGCCCAACGGCAATTTTTTCATCACCACTTGATCGCACCATTGACACAGTAACAGCAATTGTGCAAGAGTTGGGAATCCTGCACAACGATGATGATATTTACAGCGTTGTGACCACTGATGAGCGCATTATCGAAGCGCGTAACGAGTTCCGAGGAAAACGCATTGGGCACGGTGAAGGTGCGCTGTGGAAAAACGGTAACTGGAAGCTTGTGCGCAATCTATGGCGTCCGAGCTGGGGAGAAAGCTATCAAGAAATAGCCGCACGAGTGCAAGATTTTGTATTCGAAAAAGTTGACGAATATGCAGGCGGTCAGGTTATTGCTGTGTCCCACGAATCTCCTATTTGGTCTTTCCGCTGTCTGTTAGAAAAAGGACGTCCCGAACACAATATGTTGCTGCGCAAAACCGCGCTCGCATCGGTGACCAGTTTTACTTTCGAAGTTGGAACGCACAAACTTGTGTGTATTGAATATGCTGACCCTGCAGCTGACGTACAATAATCCTTGGAATCATAAGCTCAACGAGGAGAAGAGATGACACAATCCATACAGAATATTCCCCATAGTCTTCTTGAGCAGGCGCAGGCAGCTGCAGCCAATTTGGAAGCGCTGTGGCCGCTTGATTCAGCTCAACAGCTCGATAATGATGTGCATTTTGGCGATAATATGCAGGTTCGTCAGACTTTTGAGATTGCCAAACTATTGCTCGGAATAGATAGTTCCGAAGCGGCAGATATAACTCTTGCCGACGCGGAATATGTTTTTGAGGGGGCAGAAGAGATTCCAGGGCGTCCGCAAGTTTTAGTTGATGCTTTGTTGGCTGCGAATGATGCTTTTGAACAGGCTCATAATCTGCAGGAGAACGGCGATGCAATGACTATTGTGCAGATTGCTGCGTGCTTAGCTGATGGTGGAGCTGTTTCTGCTGATTTAGGTCAGATTGATGCATTATTGGATGCTGATGATGCGCAAGCCCAAGAAGATGGCGATGACGATGTATCCAATCTTTTGCGTGGGTTCAGACTTGCAGCAGCGGTATCTCAGGTTATTGTTGACAGTTCCGAAGATCCCGTTAATGGACCGGCTTTGATGATGCTTATTGCAAATGAATATTTAGATTCATGTGATTCTCCGCGCACTTTTGCGAAGGCTCAGCAACTGATTGACGTGTATGAATCCCAGGTTGATGATGCCTCGGCTATTCAATTAGTAGAAACAGCAGCTCAGCACTGGCAATATCGCCACGATGAGATTTTGTGGGATAAAGATGAAGCAAAACGTTTAGCAAAAGAAGAAGATGAGCGCAAAAGCAAAGCTGCTCTGGCAGAAAAATTTGCGCATATTAAAGATGATCCTAACAAACCAGAAGTGGAATTGTAGCAACAAGAGAAACAAGAAAGAGGCGGCGTATTCAACACAATACACCGCCTCTCATTTTTGCATATCGATTTATGACTGATATGGCAGGGGCATATCAGGTGGCGCAGTTTGAGGTGCGCCGGTAACGACTGGAATAACTGTGCGAATCACGTCAAAACGCACTCCTGCATCCACACTTGGTTTAGCCATAAAAACAACAAAAGTAATCCAGCATATAGTAGTGGCTAAAAATCCTAACAGCATCATAAAAATCGTAATGAAAATCGGTGCAGATGATGGTGTTTCTGTTAATGCGTAGCCCAGTGTCTGAATGACAATAATCAGAAAGATATATATACCCAGAGTGCTTGCACCCAATAAAAGCCACAACCATTTGCCTGATAGATTAATATCGTGCATACGTCTGGTTGCTACAGCAAAAAATGGCGTGATGCTGCCAATGATGAGGAGAACATCAAAGATACCGGCTGCAATCTCGACTCGTGAAAAAACAGTTCCCACAATATTTGATACTTGTAAACATCCCCATATAACGAGCAGTGGCCACCAGAATTCACTACGCGAAGCGCGCCCTGTAAAATTTGCGTACTTCATAAAGAAGCGTTTTGTGGCCTGCGCAGGATTAGCGCCATAAAAAGGTTGATGCATTGGTGGTTCACCATAAGCCGGTGA
This sequence comes from Alloscardovia omnicolens, assembly GCA_040702985.1. GTDB lineage: Bacteria > Actinomycetota > Actinomycetes > Actinomycetales > Bifidobacteriaceae > Alloscardovia > Alloscardovia omnicolens_A. The sequence continues at coordinate 370,731 of CP159991.1, forward strand.
ATATGTAAGTGTAACCATGGCAGCTCCTTAAATGCGGACATATTCTGTGCTCAATTGTAAGACAGATGCTGAACGGTTTGAAGAGCTAACGGTTTTAGAACTAATCAATGAGATCCTCAGCAGGGCCGCCAAGTAAAAGTCGTTCTGCAACAATAATCGCCAGCATGAGTATGCCGGTCAGAATGGCAATAGATAAGGTGCACGCCCACACAAGAGGTGCTTGGAAAGAGTTGTATGCGGATTGCAAGAAGATGCCAATACCTCGGCGACTTCCCATGTATTCAGCTGTTGCCGCCGTTCCGATTGTGTAAGTTCCAGCAATGCGAATGCCGCTAAAAATCTGCCGTGCCGCCACACGAATTAACACGTGCCATAACGTCCACGAACGAGTTGCGCCACACGTGAGTGCCACATCGGAAAAATAGCGCGGAACAGCACGAAGTCCACGTGAGGTCTGAATAGCAATCGGAAAAGCTCCGAAAACGGCTACTAACACAATTTTTCCCAGTTCATCGAATCCAAACCACCACAGAACAAAAGGTGTAATAGAAATAAGTGGCAGCGTTTGAATTGTTGTGAGAATTGGCATAAAAGCCGCGTTTGCTAGGGAAGATAGGTATAAGGCAACTCCTAGAGCAATGCCGCCCACAATTGCTATGGCAAAGCCCCACGCAGCTTCAAATATTGTGACGCTTACATGCATGGTTAATGTGGGCCAATTCAGATGAATGGCTTGTGCAATGGAGCTAGGTGAAGCAAAAGCGCGGGCGACGTCGGGATGAGTGTCTGCGCTGAATTGCCATACGCCGCCTAACACGCATAGCACTAATACAGTTGGCAGGGCATGAAGAAGTAGACTCAGCGCATTGCGTAGTAGTGGTGCGTTCGATTGCTGATGTGATCGATGTAATCCTGAATTTTTCTTCGTCAAAGATGCCATGGACAGCTTAACTACCTACTTACCTTCTTGTAACACGTTCTTGTAACCTTGTAACACGGTTGCGGCTGCATAAAGTTATGCCTGGTTAAGGTTGTGGATACCTAAAGTGGCGCCTGGTTAATCGGATAACCTACGCCGTGTTGCGCGGACAACACGTTCATACAGCCTCCTACCTACAATAGTCCCTATGACACAAGACACTGACAATAATGTGAACGCAGGAGCTGTTTCTTCAACAGACTCTAAACCTGAACTTCCTGAGAATGTGCGCGTACGTTTCTGCCCATCTCCAACGGGAACGCCTCATGTGGGTATGGTACGCACAGCTTTATTTAATTGGGCTGAAGCTCGTCATACTCATGGAACTTTTGTTTTCCGTATTGAAGATACCGATGCACAGCGCGATTCTCAAGAATCCTACGAACAAATTCTTGAAGCTTTGCGTTGGCTAGGTTTGACATGGGACGAAGGTATTGATGTAGGCGGTCCTCACGGTCCATATCGTCAAAGCCAGCGTACAGATATTTATAAGGATGTGGCTGCAAAGCTTCTTGACGCAGGCTTTGCTTATGAATCTTTCTCCACGTCAGAAGAAATTGAAGCACGTAATCTTGCGGCAGGACGACCAGCAGCTTTTGGTTACGATGGCTACGATCGCACCTTAACCGAGGAGCAGAAGCAGGTGTTCCGTGACGAGGGTCGTAAGCCAGCTATCCGCATTAAGATGCCGGATGAGAATATTAGTTTTAACGATCTTATTCGCGGTGAAATTGAGTTCAAGGCTGGCAGTGTTCCAGATTATGTAATTGTGCGTCCGAATGGCGATCCGCTCTATACGCTGACTAATCCTGTAGATGACGCCATGATGGATATTAATGTTGTACTGCGTGGCGAAGATTTGCTCAGTTCCACGCCTCGCCAGATTGTGCTTTATCGTTACTTGATGGAACTCGGTATTGCTCAACAGGTGCCATTATTCGGTCATATGCCATATGTAATGGGCGAAGGCAAGAAGAAGCTGTCTAAGCGCGATCCTGAATCTAATCTCTTCTTGCATCGCGATAATGGTTTTATTCGCGAAGGTTTGCTGAATTATTTGGCTGGCCTCGGGTGGTCTATCGCTGCAGATCGTGATGTTTTCACCATGGATGAAATGATTGAAAACTTTGATGTGCGCGATGTGAAGGCAAACCCAGCTCATTTCGATCTTGACAAGGCTATTGCAATCAATGCTGAGCATATTCGTATGCTGGCTCCTGATGATTTCTTGCGTCGTTCCATTCCATACTTGTTTAAGGATGGTGCCGTTTCCGCTCAAGAATGGGATGATTTAACGGATCGTGAACGTCAGATTTTGACGGATTCTGTGGAACTTGTTCAGCCTCGTGTGCGTCTGCTGGGAGAAGTTTCCGGCATGGTGTCTAGCTTGCTTTCTCAGGAAGCGTATATTGAGCCAGAAAAGGACGCGCGCAAGCAGCTCAAGGAATCAGCAGGTGAAGTGCTTGATATGGCTGTAAAGACTCTGCAAGAGATTCCTGCTGAGGATTTCAAAGCTGAACACGTGCACGAAGTGTTGACCTCAGTGCTCGTGGAAAAGGCAGGAATTAAGCCACGTTTAGCCTTTGGTCCTGTGCGTGTTGCAGTTTCTGGACGCCGAGTATCTCCACCTTTGTTTGAGTCTATGGAGATCTTAGGGAAGGACTTGAGCGTGGCGCGACTCGCCGAGTTGCGTAAGCATCTTGATTAGTGTATTGTGAGTATCCGTTGCGTTGGCATCAGCTGATGCGACGGATAATTCAATGCCCCCATCGTCTAGCGGTCTAGGACGTCGCCCTCTCACGGCGGTAACATGGGTTCAAATCCCATTGGGGGTACGAAGTGCCTTTCATGTAGCGCATAGCGCACATCAAGACACGCCATATTGGGATATGGTGTAATTGGCAACACAGCTGATTCTGGTTCAGCCGTTCTTGGTTCGAGTCCAGGTATCCCAGCGATTAAGTCTCTCGGTGATTCGCTCCCGGGGACTTTTGTTTTACATATTGCTGGTTTGCGTGTCGCGTCAGCAGGGCGTTTCTCATTCTTCTCTTAGCGTAGGCTGTCTGGCGTATGCTTAAAACATGAGTGGTGAGGAAACAATGGCTAAAAATTCAGACACACGGAGTGAACATACAGAGCCTGAAGCTACTGATGTGTCAAAAACTATGGCATCTGTATCCGTGTCTGCGCGCTTAGGACAATTGCAGTTCCACGCATCGGGAAAATTCCGCATTCTGCAAATCAGTGACATTCAAGACGGGCCTAAAGTTTCCAAAGATACAGTCAAACTTATTGCTGCAGCTTGTGATGCTGCTCGTCCGGATATTGTTATTTTTACGGGCAATCAAATTGCTGGCTACGATACCGCTTATTCTCCAACTTTCGTGAAGCGACACTGGTTTGACCGAGCAACACAACCAAGCGATGCGGATAAAGAGCGCACACGTCAAATTGTGCGTGGAACTCTTACTCAGTTCTTGCAACCTCTGGTCGATCGTCGCATTCCTTTTGCTGTGACTTTCGGTAATCATGATTTTCAATGTGGATTAAGCCTTGAAGAGCTTACTGATATTTATCGTGAATTTCCTGGGTGTGTTAATCCGTCTCTTCGTGAAGGGGGCGACCAGGAAGTATCGTTGCTCAAAAATCAGCAGATATATAACTCTGGCGAAGCTGGAACCTTTGCTCTTGCTGTGCGTGATGAATACAATAACAGCAACCTCATGGGCATTACAGTTATTAATTCAGGTGATTATGCCCGTGAAGGAGGCTATGCTCAGCCAAGTGCACGTGCTATGCAATTCCTGAAGCACGCTGTACGTCAGATGAATGTGAGGGCTATTGCTTTTCAGCATATGCCTGTGCATAAATATTATGATTTATTGCAGCCAGTACCAGCTACTACGGTGAATGCCATTCAAGGGTATCGCTCTTTCGAATCGCATAGCTATGTGCTCGATGATAAGCGGACTCTGCCAGGAAGTTATTTAGGCGAAGGTATTAGCTGCCCGGATAAAGACAGTGGTGAATTCCGTTTCCTTCAAGAACATAATTATTTTGCTCTTGCTGCTGCGCATGATCATCGCAATGCTTTAGCCGGTGTTGTAGATGGTTTACTGCTGACAAGCACTCCAACAGCAGGTTTCAATACTTACGGACCTAATCCTGAGAAGCGAGCGGCCCGATTGTTTGAGTTTGATGTGCGGCATCCATTTGAACCGCGCACGCAGCTCTTAGAATTTGGTGAACTGGTCGGAAAGCCGTCGGGCAATAAGGCTTATGCTTTAGCTAGTACGTATATGCCAAATAATACGGGTGAGGCTATTAACTTATTGCGTAAGCCGAAAGTGCTCGCGAGCGTGGCTGCAGTTCTGGCGGGGATTGTGTCGTTTATGACTTTTAGAAAGCGCAAATAATTTAGATTGTCAATGCTTAATAAATGTTAAGACAAGCGTTAAGGAGTACGATAGAAGCAAATAAAAAGGGTGCGAAGAAACTTTTAGCTTCTCTTCAGGCTTATGGGAAAAAGCATGGCTGGTGTTCGTGGATTTTCTTTGTTTATGGCCGGGAAAAGTGATTCGGTAGGGTTAATCACTTTTCGGGGCTTATGTGGTGCCAACTTTTATGGGTAAAAGAGCCCTGCGGAGTGATTCACTCTTGTGGATCACTTTTCACGACAGGTTTTATAGGGTTTTTAGGGGTAAAAAAGGCCCTGAGCAGTGATTCACTATAATGAATCACTCCGTACGGCTGTTTTTATGCCTGTTTGAGGGTGTTTTGAGGCCCTGGGCAGTGATTCGCTCTAGTTAATCACTTTTCACGCCACTTTTCGTGCCATTTTAAAGACATTTCCTGCCCTATGCAGTGATCTGCTCATGCGAATCACTTTTCAGGGCTAGGCTGGTGCTGAAGACAATGATAGAAAAAGACCCCAAGCTGCGATCCGCTTATACAGATCACCGCTCAGGGCAGTTTCCCACATCTTTTGTCCTATAAGCCTTCTTCGCACCCTTATGTTTTAAGAAGGCTTATATGCAGGCATTCTGCGTTATGTGCTTTAGGCTGCCTTTGCTCGGGACATGGCTTCACTCAAATAACGGCCTGCTTTCATAACCAAAGGAGCATAATGACGACCCGGTGAAATTCCCATACGGTCGACAGGGCCAGAAATTGAAATAGCGGCAATAACGTGTCCAGCTGCGTTGCGAATTGGAGCAGATACCGAGCATACGCCTTTTTCGCGCTCGTTAATAGATTCACTCCAGCCGCGGCGACGTACATTATTCAAAGTCTGAGCAGTAAACTGAGCGTGGCGTAAACCTTGATGTAAGTGTTCATTATCTTCCCATGCCAGCAGAATATGAGCAGCAGATCCCGCTTCCATAGACAACATGGCGCCTACTGGAATGGAGTCGCGTAAACCGCTGGTGCGTTCAACCGCGGCAATACACACGCGCTGATCGCCTTGACGACGGTAAATCTGAGCAGATTCGCCAGTCCTCTCCAGTAAAGTCTGCAAAATAGGTTCAGCAGAAGCAAGCAGACGATCTTCGCCAGCCACTGTTGCCAGCTCAGCAAAACGGGCTCCCACAGTAAAGCGACCTTGCTGATCGCGAGAAATAAAACGGTGACGCTCCAAAGCAATAGCTAAACGATGGGTTGTTGGGCGTGCTAATCCTGTGGCGTTCACTAATTGAGCAAGTGAGCACGGCTCTTTCTCCAGCGTGTCGAGAATTAAGGCTGCTTTATCGAGCACTCCCACGCCGGACTTGACCATTTCAGGCTTTGCAGGGCTGCTGTTCGTATTTTGGATACTGATTTGCTCATTCGTCATATAAGTATTATGGCATCTCAATATGTGACATGCAAACGCGGACAAGGGGCTCGTGTCGCGCACAATAGGTACATGGGAAAAACGATGGCAGAAAAAGTGTGGCAGGATCATCTCGTTCGCACAGGTGAAGATGGTGCTCCTGATCTCATTTATATTGATTTACAGCTGATGCATGAAGTAACAAGTCCTCAGGCATTTGAAGGTTTGCGCTTAGCTGGTCGCCAGCTTCGTCATACGGAGTTGACGCTTGCCACCGAGGATCATAACACTCCAACTTTTAATATTGATCAGGTATCTCCTGACGAAACGAGCGCTAAGCAGATTTCTACGCTTGAAGCCAATTGCAAGGAATTTGGTGTTCGTTTACATCCGCTGGGAGACGCAGACCAAGGTATTGTGCATGCTATGGGTCCACAGTTAGGCGTGACTCAGCCGGGCATGACAATTGTGTGCGGCGATTCGCATACCTCCACGCACGGCGCTTTTGGTGCATTAGCCTTCGGTATAGGAACTTCTGAAGTAGAGCACGTAATGGCCACTCAGACTTTAAGTCTTAAGCCTTTCAAAACGATGGCTATTAATGTGGAGGGTGAGTTACCTCCTGATGTAACTGCCAAAGATATTATTCTGGCTATTATTGCCAAAATTGGTATTGGCGGTGGCCAAGGATACGTCTTTGAATATCGTGGAGAAGCCATTCGTAAGCTGAGCATGGAAGCACGCATGACTATCTGCAATATGTCTATTGAAGGTGGCGCACGTGCGGGCATGATTGCTCCCGATGAAACTACTTTTGAATATCTCAAGGGTCGTCCTCACGCTCCTCAGGGCGAGATGTGGGATAAGGCAGTGGAATATTGGAAGTCCCTCGTCACTGATGATGACGCTGTTTTTGACAAGGAAATTACACTGCGTGCAGATGAGCTGTCTCCATTTGTCACTTGGGGAACAAATCCAGGGCAAGGTATTCCTTTGAATGAGTCTGTGCCTTCACCTGAAGACTTTGCAGATCCAACCGATAAAGCTGCAGCTCAATCAGCTCTGGAATATATGGGTCTAGAAGCTGGCACGCCAATGCGCGATATTGCTGTTGACACTGTTTTTATTGGCTCGTGCACGAATGGTCGCATTGAAGACCTCAGAGCAGCAGCAGCGATTATGAAGGGACGTCATAAGGCAGAAAACTTACATCGCGTGCTGGTCGTTCCTGCTTCATCTCGCGCACGTCTGCAAGCAGAAAAAGAAGGTTTGGATAAAATTTTCCTTGACTTTGGAGCTGAATGGCGTAATGCTGGATGTTCCATGTGCTTGGGTATGAATCAAGATCAGATGGTTGCACATGAACGTGCAGTATCCACCTCTAACCGCAACTTTGAGGGACGCCAAGGTAAGGGAAGTCGCACACATTTGGCATCACCATTGGTGGCAGCTGCTACTGCTGTGCGCGGAACTATCAGCTCCCCGAGTGATTTAGAGCCAGTATCTGATTTTGCAGCAACAGCTATGGCGTAAGGCGTAACGCGAAGAAGTAAGGAAAAGACTTTTATGGAAAAGCTCACTGTTTTCACAGGAACAGGCGTGCCGCTGAGGCGCTCAAGCGTGGATACTGATCAGATTATTCCTGCAGTATTTTTGAAGCGCGTAACGCGAACAGGTTTTGAAGATGCTCTGTTTTACGCATGGCGTCGTGATCCATCTTTTATTTTGAACCAAGATTCATATAAGAACGGCTCAGTATTAGTTACAGGTCCTGATTTTGGTATTGGATCCTCACGCGAACATGCTGTATGGGCATTGCATGATTACGGCTTCCGCGTTGTTATTGCGCCACGATTTGCCGATATTTTCTACGGTAATACAGCAAAAAATGGTGTGCTGGCTGCTCTTATGCCAATGGAATCCATTGAATTGCTCTGGAAACTCTTGGAAGAAGAGCCAGGTTTATCTATTACTGTCAATTTGGAAGAACGCACAGTAAGCTGCGCAGACGTCACCCTGCCTTTTGAAGTGGATGATTATGTGCGCTGGCGTTTGATGAATGGATATGACGATATCGATTTAACCTTGCAACATGAGGACGATATTGACGCATATGAGAAGATGCGTGCTACTAAGTTCCCATTCAAGCCAAAAACTATTCCTGCTCTTACTACGCCTTCCGAGCCAGTATCGTCGGCTCCAGAAGTGGTAGTGCCATGGGACGGTCCGCTTTCTGATAGGTAAAAAATAAAAATGTGAGATGTCATGTGTGTGTTCGGGCAGCGACGCCTTGCCATGTATGTGAGAACTCAAAATGACTTGCCACAAGCAAGAAACGGTTGGCTGTACTCATCACAAGTGAGTGCAGCCCCTTTGTTTTTGTGTGCGTATGTGGTGCCACAGAATATAAGTATTATCTTTTCAGTGAACTCTTAGCCGCCACGGTATCGCATAAAATCAGCTATATCAGTACACTTAAAGAAAACAACACCAGTCACGCAAGAGCGCGCCTCGGATGGGAGAATAATGGACGTAACGCCTTTATACGATGTCAATCTGACCTATGAAGACAATTATGAGCGCGGTCCCTTTGGTGACTTTACGGGCGAGGGCTTACAGCGTTTAGCAGACGAACAGAATGCAGAAGCGGCAGATAAGCAAGAGCCACGTTTTGACTTCTTTGGTCAAGAGGTTCTTTCTCCTTTTGGTATTCCAGCTGGACCTCTGCTTAACGAGCGTTTTACAACGGCAGCCTTTCGTGCTGGCTTCGATATTGCTACCTACAAAACTGTGCGTTCCCGCGCTTGGGAATGCAATCCATTCCCTAACGTCCTGTCTGTTCACCCGGTATCTGCTGACGGCACGCTTACTCCTCATTCTCCAGAAACTGTTGAAGGGCTGCTGGCTGACACCAATTTTGGTGAGCCGGCCAGCATTTCCATCTCGAACTCTTTTGGTGTTCCTAGTCAAGATCCTGATGTGTGGCAACCAGATATGCAGCGCGCTATTGAGCGTGCAGGTCAAGGGCAGGTTCTTCTGGCAAGTTTCCAAGGTTCACGCACATCAGATATGAGCGAAGAGCAGTATATTGCCGACCATGTGACGACTGCTCGGCTGGTGCTCGAAACCGGCGCTCGCGTTGTGGAAATGAACACGAGCTGTCCAAATGAAGGTCACGGACGACTGCTGTGCCATAATCCGCAATTGGTGGGCCGCATTACTGAAGCCGTCAAAAATGAAATTGGCGATGTGCCGCTTATTATTAAACTCGCTTTTATGCCTGATGACATGAGCGTAGAAACAATGCTGCGCGAAACTGCATTGCATGGCAGCGTGCAAGGTTTTGCCACCATTAATACTATTTCCTCAAAACTTGTGGATAAGAACGGCAATCAGGCTCTTCCGGGCGTTGGTCGTGAAACTTCAGGTGTGTGCGGTGCAGCTATTAAGAATGCTGGACTAGAGATGGTAGAACGTGTTCGTCGCGCACAGCATAATTTGGGAATATCTGATGAGGACTTTCATGTTATTGGCGTAGGTGGTGTCACATCTGCAGCTGATTACATGAGGTATCGCAATATCGGCGCATCAGCGGTAATGAGCGCAACTGGTGCTATGTGGAATGCCCGATTAGGACTGGATGTGCGTGCGGTGTCACGACAGTAAGGCGCTAACTTGTGCTGCGTGAGTAATGTTTTCGCTCAGAAGATGTATTCACAGCACCAGCACAATAGGTGTGACACACTAGAATGAGATAGAAATTAGTCTGAGACTTTTAAAGACCTTAAGAGAAAGCATGGAGATGACACGCGAAGACGATGTATTGCATGTTGTAGGCGGTAAGCCTCTTGGTGGCGAAATTAAAGTGCGCGGTGCAAAAAATCTTGTATCCAAAGCAATGGTCGCTGCCTTGCTCGCTCCAGGAACGTCGGTGCTGAAAAATGTGCCTGAAATTCGCGATGTTCAGGTTGTATCTGATTTATTGCGTTTGCATGGTGTAGATACGACTGTTGATGGCAAATCAGGCGTGGTAACGATTGATGCATCTCATGTGGCTATGCCGGCCGTTGCAGATGTAGAAACTTTGTCAGGCTCTTCACGTATTCCAATTCTATTCTCGGGTCCACTGCTACATCGCTTAGGCGAAGCCTTTATTCCTACTCTGGGTGGATGCCGTATTGGAGATCGTCCAATTGACTATCATTTAGAAACTTTGCGCAAGCTGGGCGCTGAAGTTGATAAAGAGCATGAAGACGGCATTCATATTACTGCACCGCACGGCTTAAAAGGTACCAAAATCCATCTTCCATATCCTTCTGTGGGTGCTACCGAACAGACTTTGCTGGCAGCTGTATTAGCTGAAGGTAAAACTGAATTATCTGGTGCTGCTATTGAGCCAGAAATTATGGATTTGATTGCTATTTTGCAGAAGATGGGTGCTGTTATTTCTGTAGATGTGGATCGCACAATTCGTATTGAAGGCGTGAAACAGCTGAAGGGATACACTCATACGGCATTAACAGATCGTATTGAAGCTGCATCATGGGCTGCGGCTGCGCTGGCTACGCGAGGAGATATTTTCGTCAAGGGCGCTACTCAGCCAGAAATGATGACTTTCTTGAATGTGTATCGCAAGATTGGCGGCGAATTTAATGTGACAGATGAAGGCATCCGTTTCTGGCATCCTGGTGGTGATTTGAAGCCAGTTGCAATAGAAACCGATGTGCATCCAGGTTTTATGACCGATTGGCAGCAGCCTTTGGTTGTGGCTCTTACTCAGGCAAAAGGTCTGTCTATTGTGCATGAAACTGTGTATGAAAACCGCTTTGGGTTCACTGAGCCATTAGTGAAGATGGGTGCTACTGTTCAGTTGTATCGTGAATGCTTAGGTTCTCTGCCATGCCGTTTCGAACAGCATAATTTTGAGCATTCTGCCGTTATTTTCGGTCAAACTCCGCTAGAAGGTCGCGATATTGACGTTCCAGATTTACGTGGTGGTTTCTCGCATTTAATTGCAGCTTTAACAGCAACAGGTGAATCAAATGTGCGCGGTATTTCTTTGATTGACCGCGGTTATGCTGATTTCCGTGGCAAACTTGCTGCTTTGGGAGCAGATTTTAATTAAAAATTAGGTCCAGCAAAGTTATGACAACGTACAATGAACGCTTAGTTATGCTCATCATAAGACGCTAGCTAAGCGTTCATGTATGTTTATGTTGTCCTCGTGTATAGAATAGAGCCTATGGTATCTCGCGGAAAACCAAGTCCAGGAAAATCTGTGCCACCGTTAAGCACAGCTCAAGTTCGTAAACTGGCACAAAAACATCATCTCAGTGACCCCTTTGAATACCTGCCAACAGGTGTTCCGCGCACTAATAATGATGCAGAAATTGCTGCTCAACAGCCTAAAAAAGCTAAACGTTTGCTCGATATGATTTCGTGGGTGGCTCACACTCGCATGAAAGCATATTCATGGGGCTTAGAAAATGTGCCTGAAAAAGGTGTTTTTATAACGGCTGCAACGCACGTTACGCAGTTCGATGTTTTTGTACCGATGTGTGGTCTTTTCCATCAAGGACGCCGTCCGCGATATATGGCGAAAGCAGAAATGGGAAAATGGCCTATTATTGGCGAATGGTTCAAAACTGTAGGAATGCAGCCAGTTCCGCGGCGTAGCGGTCAGGCTGAAGCTATTATTCATGAATCTGTTCGCATCTTAACTGAAGATAATCGTCCCTTATCTATCTGGCCTGAGGGTACTGTAACGCGAGATCCTCAAAAATGGCCTATGAGTCTTAAACCAGGACTAGCTATTATTGCGCTTGAAGCCTCCCGTAAACTTGGACAACAGGTGCCTATTTTCGTTTCCGTGACGTGGGGCGCAGCAAGCATTAATCACGTCTTTCCGTTCCCCCGCAAAAATGTGGTGATGGCTTACGATACGGCTCTTGACTATGCTGATTTACTCGAAGGCAGTGACAGCTGGGGTGAATACGGTGCTCCACAGTCAGCTATTGATGAACTGACCGAGCGCGTAGCCAATCGTATGGAAGAACTGATGGAAGAAATTCGTGGCGAAGAACGACCAGCGTGGGGACGTTGGGATTTCCGTTCTATGAGCAGAAAACCACGCCCATCGCAAATAGATCAGCTAGGCGCTAGTGAAACTAATCAGGAGAACGAAACTGAGCATAAGGAAGTAGAGGAGTATACGTGGCACAAGTAACTGTTTTAGGTGCAGGAGCATGGGGAACAGCATTCGGACAAGTTGTGGCTGATGCTGGCAACGATGTGATGATGTGGGGTATTGAGCCAGAAATTATTGACGCCATTAATACGCAGCATACTAATCCGGTGCGTCTTCCAATAGCTAAGGAACTTCCTGCTTCTATGCGTGCTACTACGGATCGTGCAGAGGCAGTACGTGATGCACAGATTGTTATTGTGGCTATTGCTGCTCAGTTTGCTCGTCAAGCCTTAGAAGAATTTGCTGACTTGATTCCGTCAGATGCCATTGTGGTGTCTCTTATGAAGGGCATTGAGCGCAGCACTGATAAGCGTATGGATGAAGTTGTGACTGAAGCCTTGAATCTGCCTATGGAACGTTTCGCAGCAGTATCAGGACCAAACTTATCTAAAGAAGTGGCGCAACGCCAGCCGGCTGCAGCTGTGGTGGCATCGGTCAATCGTGAAGCTGCAGAAAAAGTGGCTGCCATAGCTACTAATGAGTATTTCAAAATGTTTGTGTCTGACGATGTGGTTGGCGTGGAAATGTGCGGATCGTTAAAGAACGTTACTGCGCTGGCTGTGGGCATGGCTCGTGGAGCTGGTTACGGTGAGAATACTGCTGCCATGATTGAAACTCGCGGTCTAGCTGAATTGACTGCCTTAGGTGAGGCATTGGGCGCTAATCCTCGTACTTTCTGTGGACTGGCAGGCGTGGGAGATTTGATTGCTACCTGCGGTTCTCCGCTGAGTCGTAACTATACTTTCGGTTCGAATCTCGGTAAAGGCATGAGCGTAGAAGAAGCAACTGCCGCATCAAATGGTGTGGCTGAAGGCGTGCCAACAACAGCAGCTGTGGTTGCTCTAGGTAAGCAGTATGGTGTGCCAACGCCATTGGCTAGTGCTATGAATAACGTTCTTGAGCATGGAATTTCTTGCTCTGAAATGCTCAGCCAGCTTTTTGCTGATAGCTCTTTGGAAGAATAAATAACTGCAGCTGTGAAGCTCAAGAAGAAAAGATCATCATGTCAGATAAGAAAAACATTGTTATTCTCTACGGCGGTAAAGCTGACGAACATTCTATTTCATGTATTTCGACTGCAGGAGTGCTTGCTGCACTAGATACTCAGAAATTTAACGCTATTCCTGTTGGCATTACGCGTGAGGGCGAGTGGATTGTAGGTGGAGAAGATCCACGTAACTGGTCTCTCGAAGCGGCTCAACAATCTGGTCAGATGCCTCAGGTGCGCGTTACTGACACAAGCCAGCGCGTTGTTCTTGATCCTTCTGGTGGGCACGAAGGTTTCTACGCTGTGCAAGCGGACGGACACTTGCAGTCCCTTGGTTATGTGGATGCAGTTTTCCCTGTGCTTCACGGACCATACGGTGAGGACGGAACAGTTCAGGGTTTGCTGGACATGATGAATATCCCATACGTAGGCTGTGGGGTTCTGGCATCGGCTGCGTGTATGGATAAGCATTTTACCAAGGAACTTTTGAGTCAAGCAGGCATTCCTGTTGCTGCAGGCTTTACGCTTGATGCGCGTCATGCCAGTGAGCGTGATGGAGCATGGGTGAGATCTCGTGTAGTTGATGAAGGATTAAGCTACCCATTATTTGTTAAGCCTTCGCGAGCGGGATCCTCTTTTGGTGTTACTCGCATAGATTGGGTTGCTGATGCGACTGAGCAAGAGCGTCTGCTGCAGTCAGCTGTGGAAGAAGCCGCTCAACACGATTGGCGCGTGCTTATTGAGCAGGGCGTCAACGGCCGTGAAATTGAATGCGCTGTTTTAGCTGCTCGTTCAGGTGATGAGCCACGCACGTCATGGCCGGGTGAAGTGGTTATTGATTCGGCTAACACCACAGAATTCTATGATTTTGATAGCAAGTATATGGATGAGCAAGCTTCCCACGTGGAGGTTCCTGCAGATCTTCCTGCTGAGTTATTAGCCAAAGTGCAGCACGTAGCCGCTCGAGCATTTACAGCAGTTGATGGTGCGGGGTTGAGCCGCGTGGATACTTTTGTAACACCTGAGGGTGAGGTATTAGTCAATGAAATCAATACCTTGCCAGGATTTACTCCTATCTCGATGTATTCCAAAGCATGGGAGGCGAGTGGTTTACCTTATTCTGAGTTGATTACTCAGCTGATTGAAGGTGTGCTGGAAAACTAAATGTAGGTGTTCGTGCGCTCGCAGCAATATGCTACATCCGTGTGATTGAGCGCAATGAAGTCAATGAAGTATGAGCGGGATGCCGTGTTGCTTATGCAATGCGGCATTTCGTTTAGACGTAGCTTTATGCTGAGGTCAACAGTAAGGTTCGGCGTTATGCTTGACAGTAGTGTTTCGCTGGCGAAGGAAGATAAGGAAAAATATGGCTCGCACAACACATTATGTTCCTCAAGTACGTTCTGGAGCTCTGGGCGGTTCTCAAGGTAATCATGACGTGCAACAACGTGGTTTGTCAGTGTTGAGTCTGAAAATTATTGCCCTTATTTTTACATCATTCTCAGTGTTCTCCACAGCAATTTTCCCCAATATTTTTGGTACTGAATCTATGGTGGGATTAACGCTTGCTGTTGTGTCCGAGGTGTTATCGTGGCTTGCAGTTCCTCTTGTGGCGTGGTTGACTGTTCAAGGTTTTAAACATACGCGTCATAGCCGTGCTTATATGGGACGAGTTGCTCTACTGGCAGTTCTGTGCGAAATTCCCTATGACTACGTTACGACGGAAAAAATCTGGGATTTTGGTTCGCAAAATCCTGTGTGGGCGGTGCTTTTGATTTTGTGCGCCTTGAGTGTGCGCGAACACAGTATCAAGATGATGACTGATAATAGAGGGAAAACACCTCGCCGATATACTGTTGTGCTCGACCTTGTTCTTTTTATATGCGCAGCGGTATGGATGCTTATGCTTCGTGTGGGTGTGCGTCAGCAGCTCATTCCTTTAGGCTTGATCATGCTTGTTTTTGCCTATATTTACTATTTCTTGGGTCTCAAAGAAAATACCATGATGCTCTTATCAGGCATTTTTGGTGCTTTGTGCATGATTACCCCGGGAATTGGAGCGGTCATTTTGCATTATCGCAATGATTATAAGCTCGGCTTTGATCGTGATAATCGAATACTTCACAGCGTTCTCTATGGCAGCTACCTCATTATGTTGCTCATAGGAGTGCTGGTGACCGTACTGGCATAGACGGTTGTTTTATTTTATGATGTATGGCGGTACCAGAGTGGTACCGCCATATGATATTCATGTCCATTTTATGAGATGCTCTATGTGGCTGTTCGGTCTTTTTATACTTTTGTGAGAACGTTCCCAAATATTGAAAAATCAATAAATTTCTTGCTCTTAAAAACTAAATGAATGTATCCTGAATAAAACCTGAATATAACAATATTCCCTATTTACTTCATTTGTGCAACTAAAGTTTGCAAACGTATGCAAAAAGTTGCTATATTGGAACAGTGACAAAGCTCAGATGAGCAGCATGACTCACAACAAGAACATGGTTGTTCATAGTTTTGAGACTTTGCTACTGGAATGGAGAATCCTATTTAGGGGAGGTCAAAGATGACGAAATTTGCTAAGGTTCTAGCTGCTGGTGCAGCTGCGGCAATGCTTTTAGGTGCAGGTGCATGTGGTGCATCAAATTCAGGTTCTGGTTCTAATGCTAAGACCGCTACGTTGACGGTATGGTCTGCAGCTGAAGATCAGGCGAAGAGCGATTCTTGGCTACAAACTATGGAGAAAGAATTCGAAAAGGCTCATCCTGATTACAAAATCACGTGGAAGAACACAGTGGTTACGTCTGCCGATGCTGCAACAACAGTAAAGCAGGATCCAGCTGCGGCTGCTGATGTCTATCAGTTTGCTAGTGATCAGTTAGGTGCATTGGTGGATGCTCAGGCTATTGGTGAGCTGTCTGATGACGGAGTTAAACAGGTCAAGAAGCAAAATGATCAAACTTTGGTTGACTCGATTACTGGTGCAGATGGCAAGATGTACGGTGTGCCACTGTCTGGTAACACGTGGTTCATGTACTACAACAAGTCCAAGTTCAGCGCAGAAGATATTAAGTCTTTCAACGCTATGCTGGAAAAGGGCAAGGTATCTTTCAATGTGGCAAATTCATGGTACTTACCAGCTTTCTATGTGGGCGATGGTATGACCATTTTTGGTGAAAAGGGTGTGGACGCTAAGGCAGGAATTAAGCCTGGTCCTCATGCTGGTGAAATCACGAAGTTCCTTGTTGACTTGGTGAAGAATCCTAACTTCGTTCTCGATAATAATGCTGATAACGCTGGTCTTGCTGCTTTGAAGAACGGCACAACAGATGTTTACTTCTCGGGAACATGGAGCGCAAAGGATGCTAAGGAAGCTTTGGGTGATAACTACGCAGCAGCTCAATTGCCAAGCTTTACTGTTCCATCGGGAACTTACCAGATGAAGTCTTTCGCTGGTTCTACTTCTGTGGCATACAATCCAAATTCTAAGAGCCCAAAGATTGCCGCACAATTCGCAGCATTCCTTGGTTCTACTCAGGCTCAGAAGAAGCATTACGAGATGCGTCAAATTATTCCAGCGGACAAGTCTTTGGCAAGCCTTGTAGAGAGCGATCCAGCTGCTAAGGCTCAGATTGATACTTTGGCTAATACTTCAATTATTCAGCCAACTTTGAATGAAATGAGCAATTTCTGGGATCCATGCGAGAACTTCGGTACTGCAATCGTCACTGGTGATGTGAACGCTAATAATGCGGCTGAAAAGACGCAAGCATGGTTCGACGCATATAAGAAGTAAAAGTCATTATGCATAACATTCTTCGCAGTCATTGATATTGTTTCTCTCCTTCAGACGATTCAATGACTGCGAGAATTACTCAAGACGCTACAAGTGCGCCGATAAATGCTAGGAAGAGAAAATAGGTAGTCATATGAAAAGCTCGGAGTTTGGGCAGGCGTGGAAGCGTGGTGATATTTTTACCAAACTATCCTACGTCATTTTTGGTCTAGGCAATCTGGTGCGCAAGCAGATTGTTAAAGGTTTGCTATTTTTAGCTTGCGAAGTGGGAATTATTACGTATTTCGTAACAACAGGTTCCACATACTTGGTGAAGTTTGGAACTTTAGGCACTGTTAAGCAGGGACGCGTCAAAGTAGACGGTTTCTGGGAGTACACAGCAGGAGATAACTCTGTAGTTATTTTGCTCTACGGTGTTATGGCCATCTTCGCTTTAATTCTGCTTGTGCTGCTATCACTACTTTCAGCTCGTAGTTCGTACAAGGCTCAGCGCGACGTGGCAGAGCGAGGGCGCGCCACTACGATTGTTGAAGATTGGCATGATATTTTCGATACTCGTGCCCACATTGGTTTGATGTCTCTTCCAGTTCTGGGTATTGTAGTCTTTTCCGTGCTGCCTTTGGTCTTCATGATTTCTATGGCGTTCACCAATTACGATAAGAACCATGCAGTTCTCTTTGATTGGGTGGGCTTAAAGAATTTTGGTGTATTCTTCGGGCAAGGCGGCAGCGAGGTAACTGCAGGAATGTTCCTCGATGTTCTGGTCTGGACGCTGGTGTGGGCATTCTTTGCTACCTTCTTGAACTTCTTCCTCGGTATGTTCATGGCGATGATTATTGATCGCAAAACCACCAAGTTCAAGGGATTGTGGCGTGCCATGTTTTCCATGTCTATTGCCATTCCACAGTTCGTTTCTTTGCTGGTTATGAAGTCTATGCTGCGTCAGGGCGGAGCAATTAACCGTTTGCTGTTAGATGCCGGTCTTATTCATCAAGCATTGCCATTCTTAACCGATACCACATGGGCGCGCGTCACTGTTATTGTTATTAACTTGTGGGTGGGTATTCCATACACCATTATGCAAATCACTGGTGTTCTTCAAAATGTTCCAGCTGAACTTTATGAAGCAGCCGAACTTGATGGCGCAAACTGGTGGCAGCGTTATGTGAATGTTACTTTGCCATACATCTTCTTTGTGATGACGCCATACTTGATTACCACATTTACCGGTAATGTGAATAACTTCAACGTTATCTACCTGTTAACTGGTGGTGCTCCAACCCCAGTGGGCGCATCTGCAGGTAAGACTGATTTGCTGATTACATGGCTGTATAAGCTGACCGTGGATAAGAATAACTATAATCTCGGTGCCGTCATCGGTATTATGACCTTTATTGTGCTTGCAGTGGTTTCCTTAATCACCTACCGCAGTTCAGGTTCCTATAAGAATGAGGAGCGTTTCCTGTAATGAGTACTGCAATGAACAAAACAGCAACAGAAAAAGTATCGTTCTGGAAGAATCAAAAATATCGTCGTATTTTTCTTGATATTGTGACCCATATCTTCCTCGCTATTATGGCTTTGATTTGGATTATGCCAGCTGTATGGGTGTTCTTAGAAAGTTTTAATAAGAATACTGCGCCGTATCAGCCAACATTCTTCCCAACGGAATACACATTCAATAATTATGTTCAGCTTTTCACTGAAACCAGTGTGATGAACTTCCCTCGAATGTTCGTCAATACCTTTATTATTGCAACATTCACCTGCCTTATTTCCATGTTCTTCGTGCTGGCAGTGTCTTTCTGTATGTCGCGTTTGCGCTTCAGGGGACGTAAGACCTTCATGAATATTGCCTTGATTCTTGGAATGTTCCCATCCATTATGTCTGTTATTGCTATTTACTTCATCTTGAAGGCATTTGGCTTAACAAATGGATCGGTTGTTATTATTTCATTGATTCTTGTCTACTCTGCAGGATCAGGTATGGGCTTCTATGTGATGAAGGGTTATATGGATACCATTCCTATGTCCCTCGATGAAGCAGCATATTTGGACGGTTGCACTCGCTGGCAAGTTTTCGTGAAAATTATTATTCCAATCTGCAAGCCAATGATTGTGTATCAGGCAATTGTGGGCTTCTTAGGCCCATGGCTTGACTTCGTTTTGGCTAAGGCTATTGCACGTACTCAAGATAACTACACAGTTGCTTTGGGATTGTGGAAGATGTTGGAAAAGGAATATGTCTCTGATTGGTATGCACGTTTTGCTGCCGGAGCAGTATGTATTTCTATTCCAATTGCCATCCTCTTCATTGTGATGCAGCGTTATTATCAGCAGTCCATGGCTGGCTCGGTTAAAGGATAAACGGGGCTAGGCAAAGCCAGTAGGCTCGAAGGGCTGTTGCTCTCAATAAAAATGTGCGGTGAGTTTCTGCTCGCCGCACATTACTTTTATTCATGGTGTTTCTTCTGTGACCGTGGCTGCTGCGTGGTATCTATTGTGTCTTTAACCGCAGGTTTACCATGCGGCGCTTGC
Source organism: Alloscardovia omnicolens (assembly GCA_040702985.1). Classification (GTDB taxonomy): domain Bacteria; phylum Actinomycetota; class Actinomycetes; order Actinomycetales; family Bifidobacteriaceae; genus Alloscardovia; species Alloscardovia omnicolens_A. The sequence goes on from CP159991.1 coordinate 390,095, forward strand.
GTAATTGGTCCACGTAAAATTTGAGTAGATACCATATCGGCGGGTAATTGAATATTATCTAAAGCAACTGTGGGGCCTGTAGGCTCATGCGTATCAGGAAGAACAGAACTTAAATACGGTTTACCCACCAAAGCCCTGGCGGCACTGTCATGAATAATGGAATATGCCGTGCGCTCTTTTGCGTAAAGAATAACGTCGGCATCAATACCGTAGGCATTAAAATTAACTAATCTGACAGTAGGTGTGGTGCCTTTTAAGGAATAGTTGACGGTAGCTGCCTGAACTGTACGCACAATATCGGCAACAGTTGCACGCACATCGATATTAGGTTTGAGAAGAATACGCAATGTTGTATACGCTTCATTGGTGCGCAGGATTTTCTCCAGACTTGCAGTATTTAACACAGAATTAGGAATCCACATCTCATTGCCATTGCGCTCAATAACAACCGTATGTCGCCAGGTCATATCTTTAACCGTGCCGTGAATATTATTAATAACCACGCGATCTCCCGGTTTAATAACGCGGCCAGCCATCAACCCAAAACCACTAATAATATTCGCAATGGTATCTTGCATACCGAGGGAGATGGCCACACCACCAACTCCAAGAGCAGTAATTAAAGAATTAGCTTCGACTCCAAAAACGGGTTTAAGTACGATAATAAAAGCTATAATCCATATGCCCACGCGCGTCACATTAATAAAGAGGCTAGCGCTGGGAATAGGGGAACGGTCAAGCAGCGCGTGCATTCCTTTGGCAATAAAACGCGAAATAAGCGATGTGAGAATGATGGCAATAACTAAAAAAATGATGCGATCAGTTTGACTGTTTATCCACTTAGTAAAAAACTGTATAACGGTGTTCATGCAAGTCCTTATGAGTATGAGTCATGTTTCTATGCTTGACTGTAGGGAGAAAAGAGTACGCATACAACTGAGAAGCTCAGATTTTCACAGTGATTTCATCAGAAGTTCTTCGCGCCACACGCTGACACGCGCTGAAGGGTATGGCAAGCGAACAGAAAGCTGGGTAACTGTTTATGGAAGAGCTTGCGGACTGGTCTATGACTGCTCCAGTACTGTACGGGAACCGCTTCGGAACTGCTCTGAGTGAAATTTGCAAAGGTCTGCCTCCTTGTGTATCATAGAGAAGTTGTTTGCTCTAGGTGTATTGTGCCCAACGGCGTGATGGACTAGGAGCACGGAAGATGTGAGTTTTTCAGACTTAAACAAACAGAGGAGTCCATCATGGCAGCTCGTTGCGCAGTATGCGGTAAGGGTCCACAGACCGGTTATAGCGTATCGCATTCGCATATTCGTAATAAGCGTCGCTTCCTGCCAAACCTCCAGGCTGTGCGTACAACTGTTGACGGCGAGAATGTTCGTCTGCGCGTTTGCACTTCTTGCCTCAAGGCTGGCAAGGTTCAGCGTCGTGTGGCATAGTTTTGTCACGAACTGACCCCGGGAGAAATCCTGGGGTTTTTTAGTATCAGAGGCATTAGAGCGGAGCACGGGGCGGTGGCAGATATGGTTGATATTCATACATCATTATCAACGCTTATCACTAATAAGCGGCGCGTAGGCGCTTTGAAAAAGCTGGGATTAGTGAGCTGTGAAGATATACTGACCTACTATCCGTTCCGCGTATCTGCACCGGTCTGTGCGCGTTCAATGAATGAGCTTGTGCCTGGACAGCCGGCAGTATGTGGTGGCTATATTAGGCACGTACATATGGCGAATATGGCTCGCGGAGGATCTCGCATTGTGGCGGACGTGCGTGATGATTCCGGTGCTGGCGTGCATCTCGTGTATTTTACGCATAAAAAATATTATGCGGACTATATTATGGGCCGTTTGCGAGAAGGTCAGCAGATTGCTGTGCAAGGAACGCCCAGCGAATATGGCGGTATTATCCAGTTCACGCATCCAACCACATATACAGTACGCGATGAGAATAATGACGGTCAGGCGCTCAGCTTAGAAGAAGCGATCGAAAAGCTCAGCCAGCCTCAGCCGGTTTATCACGCCAATGCTCGGATTTCTTCAGCTCATATCCATGAAACTATCTGTGCCGTATTAGAGGCTTTAGCAGGAGTGCAGCCTCAGCAAGCAGATAATACCGAGGAACCTGAAAATAACAGTTCTTCACATCTACGCGAGCACATCGAGCAGTTAAGCGCAGCTATTCCGGACGTTATTCCCGAGACTGTACGTAAAGAACACGATCTCATGCACAAAGCTGAAGCACTACTAGCTGTGCATCGTCCCGAATCTGAAGCAGAGTGTGAACGTGGCTTAACCACGTTGCGATGGGAAGAAGCCCTTGTTTCGCAAATGGCGATGGTCTTATCGCGCGAAGAAAATAACGAAGCACACGCTTACGATTGCTCGGATGATGCAGGTATGGTTGAGCGTTTAGTAGATAGTTTGCCGTTTGAGCTGACCAAGGGCCAGCGCACGGTTATTGCAGATATTTCTGCTGATATGACCGCTGGGCAACCTATGAGTAGATTATTGCAAGGCGAAGTGGGTTCAGGTAAAACTCTGGTCGCGCTCGCTGCGCTCCTCAGGGCTGTGGGTTCAAGACATCAAGCCGTTATAGTGGCGCCGACTCAAGTACTGGCACAACAGCATTATGCAAGTATTGGCGCATCGCTCTCTGACGCGGGAATGAGTGACATTCCCGTTGTTCTCCTGCAAAGTGGTATGAAGTTAGCTGAACGGCGTCGAGCTTTGTCGGTTCCTGCATCGGGCGTGCCGTGTATTGTGGTGGCCACTCATGCCGCTTTTTCCAAGACATTCCAAGCGCCGCATTTGGCCGTGGTTGTTATTGATGAACAGCACCGTTTTGGTGTGGAACAGCGTGAAGTGTTGCGTTCTGAGCCAAACGAAGATGGCGTGGTTCCCCATATGCTGGTGATGACTGCTACACCTATTCCTCGATCTGCAGCTATGACGTGGTTCGGTAACCTCGATATATCATGGTTGACTGAATTACCAGGAGGACGCAAACCTATCCGCACTATTTTAGTGAATGAATATGATACGGATACGATGAAGCAAGTATTTATTCATGCACGCAAACGCATAGACGCTGGTGAACGTGTGTATGTGGTATGCAAGCGCATAGATATGGATTCTGATGAGCTAGAATCTGATCCTGGGTTTGACGAAGTGGCTGTTGACCCTCTGACTGGTGAAGAAATAGATAAGCCGCGTAAAGCTTTGCACTCAGTGGAGGAAATGAGTGAACGTCTAGTCTCATTGCCACAGTTTAAGGGCGTTGAAATTCAGACCTTAACGGGTCGTGATGACGATGAGACGAAAAATCATGTTATGCAACGTTTCGCTTCAGGACAGGCACCTGTTTTGGTATCGACTACTGTGATTGAAGTGGGCGTAGACGTGCCACAAGCAAGCTGCATTATTGTGTTTGATGCTGATTCCTTTGGCCTATCGCAGCTCCACCAGCTACGTGGACGAGTAGGGCGTGGAGGCACGCAGTCGTGGGCATTCTTCGTGCATACGGCTGAACCGGATACCGTGGCTGCTGATCGTTTAGCTACGATTCGTGATTCTGTGGACGGTGCGGTTATTGCCCAGAAAGATTTGGAACTGCGTGGTGCTGGCGATGTATTGCGTTCAGCTCAGGCTGGCTTTACTTCCTCCTTTAAGGTACTCAATGTTGTTAGGGATGCAGATACTATTATGAAAGCACGCGCAGATGCTGAGCAGATATATGAGGCGGACGCGCAGTTGTCCGATAATGTGCAGCTCAAAGGTGCTGTATTAGACTTTATGCGCCAGTCATCTGGATATTCTATGAGTTCGTAGTTCGTAGTTCGTATTTCGTAGGAGGGAGAGCGAATGCGTATTATTGCTGGTCGTTTTAAGGGGCAGGAGATTAAAAGCCCTAAGAACGCACGTCTTACACGCCCTACAACAGATCGAGCGAAGGAAGCAATTTTTTCCCATCTGGAAGCGAGGGGAGTTTTAACTGATGCTCGCGTAGCAGATGTGTATGCTGGCACAGGAGCTTTAGGTTTTGAAGCCCTCAGTCGAGGTGCTCAATCAATTACTTTTGTGGAGGCTCATGCTCAAATTGCGGCGCTTATTGCTCAGACTGCTCAGAGTTTGAAAAGCTCGGGGCAAGTAGGAGTAAGCGTAAAAATTGCGCGAACCACAGCTGAAAAGTTTTGTCTTAAAATGGCTGATATTCACAGCCCTAGCTTTGATGTTATTTTTATGGATCCGCCCTATGCCGTATCAACTCAAGTAGTTAATGAGCAGATAGATCAGCTGACGTCATCTCTTGCTGAGGACGGCATAATGATGATCGAGCGTTCAGTGCGTTCAGAAGATATTACCGCACCGGACGGCTGGGAGATTTACTTGCGAAAAGATTACGGAGAGACTGCGGTCTTCTATATCCAGCGCGTCTAGCCTTTAGCTTTTGGGTTTTTCGCTTCGCAAACGAGGATGCTCGCCGCTGACAATCCATCCGAGCTCTGCTAAGAGCTTGCGGTCTTTTTTATCTAGCTGAGAGCAGTCTAAAGCCTCAATAATATCAGGGCGAATGTGCGATGTGCGGCGTAATTCCTCATCGCGGCGGAAACGGTCAATATTGGCATGATGGCCTGATAATAAAACATCAGGTACCTCCATGCCGCGCCATGTGGCAGGCTTGGTATATTGACGATGTTCTAGCAATCCTTCTGCACCCGTATAGGATTCTTCTTCAATCGAGGCGTGATTGCCCATAAAACCATCAATTAAGCGGGTTGTTGCCTCCACCATAACTGAAACGGCTACTTCGCCACCATTGAGCACATAATCACCAATGGAATATTCGCGCACGTCAAAGCCCTGGGCAGCATAGTAGGCAGGGAGGCGACCGTCATAGCCTTCATAACGGCCACAGCCGAAAATCAGATGCTCAGCGTGGCTGAGTTCCGTCGCGTCTTTCTGGGTAAAAGTTGGGGCGGACGGGTTAGGGAAAACGAGGATAGCTTGAGAGTGGGCGCCCGTCGATGGATCTGCGTGCTCAATGTGGTCGAGTGCTGGGATGCCAAGAAAATCATCAAGACATTCAGCCCACACTTCCGGCTTCATGACCATGCCAGCGCCGCCGCCTACGGGCGTATCATCAACGCTGTGATGCACATCGTGCGTCCAATCGCGTAAGTTGTGAATACCGAAATTAAGCAGCCCCTTATCTTGAGCTTTGCCTAGCAAACTCAAATTCAGGACGTCAAAATATTCAGGAAAAACAGAAACAATGTCAATGCGCACGTAACAACCTCTGTCTGTACTTTAGAGATCAAGCAATCCAGCTGGAGGATCAATAATAATATAGCCCTCCTCAACATCAACAACTGGAACAATTTGTTCCACAAACGGAATGAGAGATGTTTTTCCGTCCTCGGTTGTGATTTCCAGTAAGTCTTGAGCAGTGTTATTAAACACGGCGCTAATAGTACCGACTTCATGCACTTCTACGCCATCGTAATCAGCAGCACGAGCAGACTCGGAATCGTTCACCTCTAAGACGTCAAGACCAACTAAATCAGCAAGATACCAGCCTTCTTCGTCGGTATCATCATCGGTAACAGTAGGTTCGGATTCTTTTTCAATGAATAAATCAATACCGTTCAAAGCTTCAGATGCGTTGCGGTCGCTGATGCCTTCAAACAAAATAATCCAGCGACTCTTAAAATTACGTGAACGCACAACAGTAAATTCGCGGCCATCTTTAGTCAGGAGCACGCTTCCTGGAGCGAAACGACGCACAGGGTCATCGGTAAAAGCGCGAACATTCACTTCACCTTTTAAGCCCTGTGCTCGTCCAATACGACAAACCCTCAACAACGTGCGCTGTTGAGGGTTTGAATGCGTAGAATCAGCGGCGCGCATCGATAATATCAATTCGAACGTTATGGTCTGCAATAGCTTGGACTACGGTTCGGATGGCTGATGCCGTGCGACCTTGGCGTCCAATAACGCGACCAATATCTTCTGGATTGACGCGAACTCGAATATGTTCGCCTCGAGCGCTGTCATGAGACTTTACAGACACATCGTCAGGAAAATCAACGATGTTCTTAATCAAATGCTCTACCGCTTCAGTCAACATTTTTACTCAGCCTCTGCTTCGGACTCTGCTGCAGGTTCAGCTTCAGCTTCTGCCTTAGCCTTTGCAGCTGCTTCAGACTTAGCAGCCTTCAGCTTTTGAGCTTCGTTGTCAGCAGCTTCAATACGTGCTGCTGCATCTGGACCGTTTTCTGCAGTACGCAAGGTACCTTCTGCACCTGGCAGGCCCTTGAACTTCTGCCAGTCACCGGTAATCTTGAGCAAGTTCAATACAGGCTCAGATGGCTGTGCGCCAACACCAAGCCAGTACTGTGCGCGTTCAGAGTTAATCTCGATGAGGGAAGGCTGCTTGTTTGGATCGTATACGCCGATCTCTTCAATAACCTTACCGTCACGCTTTACGCGAGAATCTGCTACAACTACGCGATAGAATGCGTAGAACTTCTTACCGAAACGCTTCAAACGAATCTTAGTTGCCAAGATGGCTCTCCTTGTATCATTCAGGGTGTTATTCAGGTCATCCGTGTGGGGCACGCAATCACTGAGCAACGTGTAACCCCGCGCATATTGGATATGAGGGCGCCAACATACGCAGATAACGTGGTCAAGTTTATAGGAAAGGCTCGATTTTTTGGGGGTGTGGTGGGGTGTGGGATGGAGTGTGTGGTGAAAATTGGCGCGTGAATCATGATTCGCTCTAGCGAAACATGATTGAGGAACCGAAATAGCGGTGAAAGTGCCAAGAACGGTACGTGAAACACGATTGGCTCTAGCGAAACTTAATTCAGGAACCAAAATAGCTCTAAAAAATGCCAAAAATGGTGCGTGAAACACGTTCCGCTATAGCCGAACATGATTCAGGAACTTTTTTGCCTTGTTTTGTACCAAAAATGGTGCGTGAAACACGATCCGCTATAGCCAATCATGATTGAGGAACCATTTTGCCCTTTTTGGCTTGAAAAAAGGACGTGAAACGTGACTGACTATAGCCGATCACGTTTCACGCGCTATGACTTCACGATTTCGATCGCTTTTATTGCATTGAAGATCGCATTAAAGATCGCATTGAAAGATCGCCTAGAAGGCAGATTGCGGCTTACTTAGATGCGCGTTGAGCAGCTGCAATATCGTCAGAAATCACGCGGTCCACAATAGAATGCGGAATGTATTTGCTGTCGGTTTGGATCTCATACTCACCGTTCGTCAGCGCCAGTGAACCTTTATGAGTAAAAGTCACGACAAAGGTTGAAGTCCCGGTACGACGAGCGACATGTGCGCGCACACCTGACGGATGGTTATAATCCCATTCTTCGCTAAAACTTGCTGCAGTATTCTTCTTTTTCACCATGAGTTATCCTTTTATGCCAACGTTATATAAAACGCGTAGTTTTTATTGTAAGAGATGTGCGTGATAGAGATAACTAACGCCATGTAATCCGTGCGATAAGAGCCTTATGGTCGGTACGAGGAATAACAGCGGTTTGAACTTGCGTTGCTGTGAGTTCGCGTGTATGGAGCACATGATCGATTTCAATCATGCTCGGCATCATAAACCATGAAGAAGGGAAAGTGACATGAGCGCCGCGATGCAATTCGAGGGAAGAATCAACTAGTCCAGCATTAATGGTGGCACGCAAGCTAGGATGGAAAACGCTGGAATTCAAATCGCCCATAACAATGGTGGGAACATCTGCTCCTGTTGCTAGTTGCCCCAAAGATGCAATATCGTGATGCCATTGTTGTGCGCCGCGCTGCGGAGAGTAAGGGTGAGTAGACACAATACGCACAGCATGGTTATTCACTTGTATGTGCATCCATGGCGTTTGAGACCCCATATCCTCAAGCAGAGTAGATCCAGATTGAGTTGCTGGATAGCGAGACCAAAGGGCATTGTAACCAGCATTATCGTGCTCGGTTTTCTCACCTAACTGCTCAAAAGCCATAATCTGACTAATGCCTGCATCATGCAATCTCTGCACAAAATCATCGCTAACCTCTTGAACAGCAAGAACGTCAATATTCATCTGCTTAATGGTATGCATAATAACGCTAGTATCGGCATGACCATAACGAGCATTTACGGTCATCACTGTAACGAACTGTTGCTCACCTGTGTTTTCAGTAGAAACTGCAGAGTTAAAAGTTTGTCGGGGGGAGGCGAGCAGAGGCATGACTTCAGCGGGAAGTGGAACATAAAAAGTCAAAGACCATAACAGATGCATAGCAAGCAATCCGATACTAACCCATATGTGCGCTCGCTGATGAGAGAAGACCGACCATCCTAGTAGCGCAATCAAGGGAATAGCAAGTAGGGGAATGAGCGCAATAGCGTACGGCAGCGGGTTATGCGCATCTGCTCCTGCAGGCAGATAGCGCAAAGACATCCACAAGGCAATAATAATCAAGAAAAACCAGATAATCATGGAAACTCTTTTCGTACGTTGACGCGGTAAACGCGATGATTGGCGTGCCAGTGAACCTGGACGTGTGCTTCGAGATGACGGTTTAGATCCAGATGAAGCACGTGCTTGCGATGATTTATTAGATGATCTGCTAGATGGGCTTCTAGAGGACACACTAGATGCACTAGAGGATACGCCAGCTCTTTCAAGGAGTTCGGAGCGAGCACTGCTAAAACCCTTCATATGCGATAGCGTGCGTGGATGATTTGCTGATTGTGAGCGCGAGTGTGAACCTGACCGGGGGACTGACTTCGACCTTGCGCTCGAATGCTTAACAGACGAAGCGCGCCCTCGAGAAGAAGACGCGCTTTTCGTTTGTGCTGTACGGCGAGACTTTTTAGTTGCCACCGAGCAAACTACCTAATCCGCCAAAGCCTTCAGGAAGCTGAGGCGTATTTGGAATGTCTGGAACGTCCTGCTGCTTCATAAAAGAGGAACCTTGAGGGGCTGCAGGTTTTTTACCTGCTAAACGGTCGCGCAATGCCTGCTCTTCCTGGGCACGCTTCATTGGGTTACCACTCTTAGAGCGATTCTTCTTTTTCTGAGCGGCCTTGAGCTTCTTTCCCTTACGAGAATTTGCTGCTGGAGCGCCCATGCCCATAGCGCCTCCCATGCCAGGAATACCAACGGAATTTCCCATGCGCTTCATCATTTTTGCAGCCTGTTCAAAACGCTGCAAAAGACCGTTGACCTGAGTTACGGTTACGCCTGAACCGTAAGCAATACGCGCACGGCGTGAACCGTTAATAATAGAAGGATTACGGCGCTCTTCAGGAGTCATTGAGCGGATAATAGCTTCAGTGCGGTCAATCTCTTTCTCATCGAGCTGTTCAAGTTCTTTACGGTGAGCAGCCATGCCAGGAATCATACCTAGCAAAGATTTCATAGAGCCGAGCTTGCGTACTTGCTGCAGCTGCTCAAGGAAGTCATCGAGACCAAAAGTGCCCTCAGACATTTTTGCAGCGGCCTTCTTGGCTTCTTCCTCATCAAACTGCTTTTGAGCTTGCTCAATCAAGGTGAGAATATCACCCATATCGAGAATACGAGAGGACATACGATCTGGATGGAAGACTTCAAAGTCTTTGAGGCCTTCACCAGTAGAGGAGAAAAGAATTGGCTTGCCGGTTACGCTAGCCACAGATAATGCAGCACCACCGCGAGCATCGCCATCGACCTTAGAGAGCACAACGCCAGTAAAGTCAACGCCTTCGTCGAAGGCTTTTGCCGTTGCTACAGCATCTTGACCAATCATGGCGTCAATAACGAAAAGAATTTCGTGTGGATTCACGGCATCGCGAATATTGCGGGCTTGCTGCATCAATTCTTCGTCAACGCCTAAGCGACCAGCGGTATCGATAATAACCGTGTCATACATTTTTTGCTGTGCATAGACGATAGAATCGCGTGCAACTTGTACCGGATCGCCAGCATCTTGACCGGGTGTAGCAGTTCCTGCGGCTACAGCCTCCGATGATACGCCACGTTGCGGTGCGAAAACTTCCACACCAGCACGCTCGCCCACAACTTCCAACTGTGTTACAGCATTAGGACGCTGCAAATCAGCAGCCACGAGCAATGGAGTGTGCCCAGCATCTTTAAGCCAATATCCAAGCTTGCCAGCCAAGGTAGTTTTACCAGCACCTTGCAGACCTGCCAGCATGATAATGGTTGGAGGATTCTTTGCAAAATTGAGCGGACGATCAACACCTGCGCCCAAAACAGCAGTCAACTCTTCGTGCACAATAGACACGACTTGTTGCGCAGGATTTAACGCGTCACTAACTTCAGTGCTCAATGCGCGTTCGCGAATGCGTCCGGTAAAGGAACGCACCACATCCACAGCTACGTCCGCATCAAGTAAAGCGCGACGAATTTCGCGAATTGTGCCGTCAATGTCAGCTTCAGACAACTTACCCTTGGAACGCAGATTCTTAAAAGCGTTCGAAAGGCGATCGGTGAGGGAACTGAATGTAGCCATAAGTCCTTATTCTTTCACTGCTCGTTCGGCGGGCTTGCCGGTTGAGTATTCCTTTTATTTTACGATTATTTACGGTATCTGCCCGTTAGGAACGAGCCACTTTCCATGTTGATCCTTGCGGACCATCTTCAATAGTAATACCTGCATCGCTCAGCGCGTCACGAATAGCGTCAGCCTGTGCAAAATCTTTGGATGCGCGAGCCTGAGCGCGAGCATCAAGTTGAGCGTTAATGAGCTTATCTAGAATACTGTTCATAGCGTTATCTTGATGAGTATTACTGGACGATGTAGAAGAAGTCCATGTGGAGCTGAGCGGATCAAGACCTAAAACGTCAAGCATAGAACGCACAGCATTGGCGCTCGCTTCAACGTCGTCAATCCTATTCTCACTCATGGCAGTATTTCCTTGACGAAGAGTGCTGAAAATAGCGGCTAAAGTGCCAGGAATATTGAAATCGTCATTCATAGCATGAACGAAGGCTTCTGGTAAATCATCAGCGCTCATCTGTGAAATATCATCAGTGCTTTTCATCTCAATATCGTGCTGAGCAAGCAGTTCGGCAGCACGATCCAGGAAACCGGAGATACGTTCATACGCCGAACGTGCTTCTTGCAAAGTTTGGTCGCTCCATTCCAACATAGAACGATACTGCACGCCGCCCAGAGCATAGCGCACAATCCATGGCGTATAGCCTTCGAGCACGTTATCCAAGCTCAAACCGTTGCCTAAAGACTTGCTCATCTTTTCGCCCTTTTGAGTCACCCATGCAGAATGCATCCATACGTGAGCAAATCCCCAGCCGGCTGCATGAGATTGAGCAACCTCATTTTCATGATGGGGGAAGCGCAAGTCCAAACCGCCACCGTGAATGTCAAAATCATCACCCAAATATTTGTGACTCATGGCTGAGCATTCAATATGCCATCCAGGACGTCCTGTGCCAAAAGGAGTATCCCAGCGAGCGCTTAACGGGTCGCTATCTTTAGGCGCTTTCCATAACGCAAAATCACGTGCAGAATGCTTGTCTTCCGATAGGTCGGCGGCATCTACAGGATTGTATTTATCGTTGCCAGCCTTATCGATGGACGGTGCAGCTGCTTCTACCTCTGCATCTGCGTCTGTAGATTGTTCGGCATTCACATCAAGAGCAGCGCTTTGCGTGCCTGATTCTTGATGCGTTAATTCGCCGTACTTGTCCCAACTTGGCACATCAAAATATACATTGCCAGAAGGGCTACCATCTGCATTTGGTACCACATACGCATGGCCACGCTCAATCAGGCGAGAAATCAAATCAATCATTTCTGGCACGTGACCAGTTGCGCGAGGCTCATATGTAGGAGGCAGAACGCCAAGCAAATTATAAGCTCCAGTAAATTCACGCTCATAAATATATGCGCGCTGCCACCATTGCTGTCCAGCTGCTGCAGACTTATCAAGAATTTTGTCATCAATATCGGTGACGTTGCGAATAAACGTCACATCATAACCGAGCTTCATAAACCAACGGCGCACAATATCAAAAGCAACAGCTGCACGCAAATGTCCCACATGAGGAGAGCTTTGCACTGTAGCGCCACACACATACATGCCTACATGTCCTGGACGCAAAGGCTCAAAAGGAATGATGCTATGCGTCGCCGTGTTATAGACTTTTTGTGTGGCTGCTGCCTTCGACATAGTAATACTCATACATAAGAGATTATTAGTGTTGTGCGACAGCGTACGAGCTTTGTTGAGCCTTGTTCACGAAAAACTGAGACCCTACACAATCCAGGGCATACAGACCACAACAAGAGGCTATCAGCGAACACATCCTGCAGTATTGCCCGTTACATAACTATCACGTAAAGACCGCGTGGCACAATGTTTATATGACTGAAACTTCCAAGCCTTATGTCCTCATTGTGCAGCACGCATCATGGGAACGTCCGGGAAATATCCAGGAATCTCTTGAAGAAGCAGGCATTCCTACTCGGATTATCACCATTGCGACCGAGAAAAAACCTGATTTACCTGCGCCTGAGGAGTATTGCGGAGTTGTTCTTATGGGCGGACCTATGGGCGCGCTTGATTTTGAGGAATATCCAGGCTTGAAGGCAGAGCAGAAAATAGTTAAAGCAGCCGTTCAAGTCCAAAAACCAGTGTTAGGTGTGTGCTTAGGGCATCAGATTATTGCTGCAGCTTTAGGGGGTAAAGTCAAAAAAGGTAAGGAAGCAGAAATTGGTTTCGGTCATATTGACCGCGTTAATCGTCACGATTTCGCGCCGATGGATTCAGCAGGTATGACCGTTTTGCATTGGCATAATGACGTGGTTACGGCTCCTGAAGGTGCTACTGTTATCGCCAAAAGTGATGCGACGAAAGTGCAGGCTTTTGCCTATGGCTCAGCTGTGGGTTTGCAATATCATTTAGAGGTTACGCCCACTCTTATGGAACAGTGGCTTGAACAGCCTGAGATGGTGAAGGGCTTGAAGAAGTCTCACATGAAGAAAATTCGTGAGGATTTCCATGAATATGAGTCAGCTTTGCATCGAATAGCGGATACGACTTTCTCGGCATTTGCTGCGCGTTGTGCCAGTTATGCTCGGGTGCTTATGGAAGAAGCTGTTGCTGCAGACTAAGTGATGCGCATTGTGTGCAACCTCGTATTGCGTGTGCTTGTGTAGCATAACCGATGAAGTAATGCGATTGCTGAAGCAATGCGACTGCGATATGTAATTTTAGATATATAACTGTGAGATACGACTGTAGAGGTTTTTCGTGCCTATTCATGATATTGGCTTAGAGAATGTGTCCCTTGATTTTGCAACAAAAACGATTTTCCGAGATGTGACTCTCGGCGTTGTTGAAGGTGACCGTATTGGCATCGTGGGTAAAAATGGAGATGGAAAATCCACCTTATTGCGCATTCTAGCTGGATTACAGCCTGTGGATTCGGGTCGCGTGACGCAACGCGGCGGTTTAAGTTTGGGAATGCTTGATCAGCGCGACAGTTTAGACGATTCCGCTACGGTACAGCAAGCAGCTTTAGAAGGTCGCGAGGAATATGAGTGGGCTGCTGATGCGAATTCTCGTTCTATTGTAGAAACGCTTTTGCTGGATATTCCACTCGACACGACCGTGGGAACGCTCTCGGGCGGTCAGCGTCGCCGCGTCGATTTAGCGCGTCTTTTACTGCGTGATTGGGATATTTTAGTGCTTGATGAGCCGACTAACCATTTAGATATGCCTACTATTCACTGGTTGGCGGCGCATCTAAAAAATAGGTGGTCTGTTAATGCTGGCGCTTTACTGGTAGTAACCCACGATCGCTGGTTCCTTGACGAAGTGTGCACGCGTATGTGGGAAGTGCACGACGGTACGATTGATCCTTTCGAAGGTGGATATTCCGCGTATATGATGCAGCGAGTCGAGCGTGAACGCCAAGCCGATGTTGCAGAAACTAAGCGCAGAAATTTGGCGCGCAAGGAGTTGGCATGGCTCACACGTGGTGCTCGCGCTCGCTCTACCAAGCAGAAATTCCATGTGAAAGCTGCTCAAGAATTGATTGCTGATGTTCCAGAACCTCGTAACGTGGTGGAGCTGAAAGCAATGGCTACGTCCCGTCTGGGTAAACAAGTTGTGGATTTGATTGACGTGACGCAGGTCTACGAGCAACATGACGGTCAGCGCACAGCAGATTGCGTATCGGTGGACATTACTGAAGATGGTGATACCGGAGCAGCAGTAACACGCACAGTTACCGGCAAACGCATTCTCGATAACGTTACGTGGCTTATTGGCCCAGGAGATCGTTTTGGTATTGTGGGCGCTAACGGTGTGGGTAAATCCACACTTCTCAAAATTATTGACGGCTCGCTGCCTCCTACTGCAGGTCACGTCAATATTGGAAAAACTGTTAAATTTGCCGTGTTATCGCAGCGTTTAGATGAGCTGGAGAAGCTAGGCAAGTATCGTGTGAAAGAAGTTTTAAGCCGTTATAAGCCAAGCTATATTGTAGATGGAAAGGAAACGACTCCAGGTCAGTTAATGGAGCGTTTAGGTTTTTCAGCCGCGCAACTCATGACTCCGATTGCTGATCTTTCTGGTGGACAGAAGCGTCGTATGCAGTTGCTACTCATTTTGTTAGATGAGCCAAATGTTCTGATTATGGATGAGCCTGGCAATGATTTAGATACGGATATGCTCACCGTTATGGAAGATTTGCTGGATACATGGCCAGGAACTCTTATTGTAGTGTCGCACGATGCGTATTTGCTGGAACGTGTAACAGACCACCAATTTGCTATTTTTGACGGTAAAATTCGGCATTTGCCAGGCGGTGTAGACGATTATTTTGCTCTGCTCGAAGGTAAAGATGTGGCTGATAATCCTATCTCTGGTGGAATCGTAAGCACAGGCAGTCAGTCCGTGCTCACTCATGCAGGTTCGCAAAAACAGTCCGATTCTTCACAGGCGTCTGATGATAAAGCCACGCGCATAGCGAAACGTGAAGCATCGAAACGTATGAGCGCAATTGAGCGAAAAATCGCGAAACTTCAAGAAGAATCTGAACGTGTGGAAGCCGATATGGCTACACATGATCCAAGTGATTTTGTGGGGCTGAATGAACTGAACAGTGCTCTGGAAGAGGCGCGTTCACAAATTGAAGAACTCGAAATGGAATGGCTCGAAAAGAGCGAGATAGTAGAGGGGTAAAAGCCGCGGAAGATTTACTATCCATTGATGAAAAAGACTGGTAGATTAAATCTTTAACGAATACGGTAAAGGCTCTATTTTATCCGCTTTATCCGCGCAATAAATAGAGCCAGCAGTTCCCCGTTTACGTGCATATTTAGTGTCTTTTCGTCGAATATCAGTCGATGATCACAGAGTATTCAATGTACAGTTAATAGCGTGTTCCATAGAAGAAATACTCACTACTATCTGAATCATAGAAAATCACTAAAAGACTATCGTCTTTAACTGTAATTTTGTGGTAGAGCAGGGATGGGTTTGAGAGTTTTGCTGTGGATATAGAAAAGGAATTATTCACGTCCTTCACCAAGCTAGATACACGCGAATCCTCAGTTTTGGCAAGTGGAACAAAATTCTTGGTATCTACCAGCCCGGTTGGTCTATCTTTACTCACAGTCAAACTTCCATAATATAAGCGACCGTCCCAAGCGGATTCCGTATGAAAAGACTCAATTTTTATGGAAGAGGGAATTTCGACTCCAAAAATCTCTAAAACGACCTGTTTAGGCTGGTTCTCATAGAAAAATAGCGTGCAGATAAGAGCGGCGACTGAGATGAGAATTGCAGCAAGTGTGGCAATACGCCATGATATCTTTTTCATTTTCGAGCTTTTCTGTAGGAAAGATATACAAAATATTCATGAGCAGAAGCAGAGAAGCACTGTTTTAAATTATCTATTGATGTGAGTATACCGTGGGATTTATCTCATCTTTAGCTTGTATGACCTATGTTTCACTCTTTTACCCCTTTAAATATAGGGCCGCATCAATCATGCGTGGTTGAGAACGTGGCGCTTGTGCCCCAAAGAAATAAGAGCGTCTGCTGGCATTCTCTATCAACATTGTCTTGTGAGTGCTTGCCGAATAAACATGAACACGGTACACTTGAGCCAATGGGCACGGTGCTCATAATGTTGCGATTCTTAACTTACATGGTAGAAAGACCATAATGGCAACCCTCGTAAAGAATCTCAAACGCTGTGAAATGACTGTTCTAGCTTTGATGATTTCTCTCTCTATTTTATGTGGTGCTTCTTCGCTACAAGCTTTTGCAAGCACAATGAACTATAAAGATCAAGATCTCACTATTGAACGTGGGCATGTTGATGTCTTTTACCCATTCATTAAAGACGGTAAGATCTTGCAAGGATTAGAATACGGACACACTCTGTACAATCCGAACCGTACAACACTTACTGTGCCTGTATCAATGTACAGTGAGAAAAATCTTAATCATCCTGAACTGCCTCACGATTTTAGCTACGGCTATTGGTTCTTAGATCAATCGCAAAGCGATATGAACGTTGCTCCTTATCCTGGCTGGGACACAGGAGAAGGACGGGAAGCAGTCGGTGCTCGCACAAGTCACGATGCAACAGCAGATATTGTTGTGACGCGCGTCAGTGCTCCTGAAGATGGAAAAGTGTTGATTTTTGATTCAGGAGAAGTGGGCGGATCCGCCAAGTCTTTTGAAAAAAATGATAAAGATGATACTGACGAAAAAGGCAGTCGTTTTGCTATGCCTGGAATTCTTCATCAGGATTCTTTATCTCACCAGCATGCAAATTGGATATTCACTGCTGCAGGAACTTATCACCTTGATGTAAAAACCATTATCACATCAAAAGCAACGGGTAAATCCGTAAGTACTGGTGTTGTTCGCTACACTTTTGTGGTTAAAGATAATACGGGACAAGTCTATTCTGATAAGGATAATGTCGTTACTGAGCTGGCTGACAGCCCGTCTTCCGATTCTTCGCATACGACCCAGCCAAACGATTCGAAGCCTATAGATCATACGGATACTACGCCTCATAACCCAGGCAATAATGCTGGGGCATCATCTGAAGGTGATGAAACATCCTCTGAGAATCCTTCGGACTCTAACGATTCTTCTGCTTCTGAATTCAAGATTCACGGCAATCGTGATAAAGGCGCCCACGCTCATTTTCATTCCTATGAATACAGCGGGTTGAGCCTATATATTCCGGCAGAGAACATTCCTCGCGGAACGCAGAAACTTGAATGGCGTTATGTACGCGCCGATGAAGCTCCTGATGGGGGAACAACACTCTATGCGAATACTTTAGATCTGCCAGCTGAGCCAGCTATGAACAATATGATGGTGTATGTGCGCGCTCTCGATGTGCACTCCCGAGAATTAGCTCGCGCCAAAGCACATATTGCTGTGGACGATCACGGCACGGATATGCGCCCAGTTGTGCGCGCAATTGCTGATGAACGTGTTTATAAGCCAGGAGAAACAGTTAAATTTAGCTCAAAACTGTATAATCCGAGTGTTCCTGTGGACTCAGAAGGTTTGATGACAAGCAATCCTGTAGGTACTGTGACATCAATCGTGCAAAAGCGCGTATGGCTTATCAAGAAAAAAGGTGAAACACAGTTTACTCAAATAGATATTCCACGCAATACTGAGGTAGAAGATGAAACTCTAATCCGGCAGGTTGATGACACTCTTGATTTAGTTGTGGACAAGTCAATGGACGGAGCAACAGTACGTGCTTCGCTTGCATTTGATGATGGCACTTTGTATCGCAATGAAAGATTTGACTCTTTTAGTGATGTGGTACTCCAGGTGCAAGAAGGCAACAATAACTCTTCAAGTGGTGTTGCAACTGGCAATACTGGTCAGACCCCAACTGATAATAAAGGCGAAAACAACGCAGAGAATAAGCCTTCCTCATCGCAGAATACTGCGCACACAGGCAGTTCCTCGTCTACTACAGTGCCGCCAGCCCCAGTTCCTACGGTCATTCCTGGAGATGCGCCGAAGAATTCAGGGGTTTACGATACCTCACACAGTGGTGCAGGCTTGGCTTCGAAGTTCACGCCGTTCGTGACGAATATGGAGGCACAAGTAAGTCCAGCAACACTCAGCCAGCAGTTGGCTAATTTTGGTGCTCCAGAAAGTTCAGGTGGTATTTTCTCAACGGGCGCAAGCATTGCTGCTCCTGCCCAAGAGGAATCAGACTCTTCCACTGACAGTTCTGGACAGTCCACGTTGCTCAATCCTCAAGAAACAGCGTATAAAGCAACTGGTAACAAGAAGCAAGCATTGAAGTCTTCACAGTTGTCTGCGCGCGATCACACGTCTACACCGTGGATTCTCATGGTAGCGTCTGGCATCTTAACACTTGCTTTATGTGCCATGGCAGTGGTGGCAACCATTCTCGTTGTGAAGCGTCGCTTAAGGTAGTAAGGCATTATCTTTCACATTTTTTAATGAGAGTTTCTTGCTGTGGCAAGTAGCTCTAATAATCGTTTTTTATTCCGCATTTTTGTGTAGCAAGGTGAATGCTTGATTTTTGCATACCTTGCTGTGTTGTGAAGGACTTATTATGATTACTCGACCTAAGTTTTGTCGTACCGTTTTTAGGTGTGCTGTCGTGTGCGTTGCTCTTGTCTGTACTGTTTTCAGTTTTATCTTCGGCATTGTGAACCTAAGCCCAGCATATGCGCAGACAGAAAAAATTCTTCTGCAAAAAGGTCATGCTGATTTTGGGCCTACTTTAAGTGAAGGATCATGGCGTCTTAAAATCCGTGATGATACTGGCTCTACTCCTGTATGGCGTAATCCTGCTGATGTGGTGATGGAAGTCTCAGAAAAAGCAGTTATTGCCATGCCGCAAGATTCTCGATATTCCTTTATTGGCGCTCAAGCAGGACAAAAACTCTATGTTATTCCTCAAACGCAAAATCCCGATGTGATGTGGCTGGGGTGGAATACTCAAGAAAATCAAGTTGTCAGTGAACTTCGTGACGGTGCACATCTGAGCTTGGATAAGGTGGAAGGTCCTGGAAAAGTTCACGTCTATTTAGAAAACGGCAATCTTCAAGCTCCTCAACAATTGTGGAGTTCAGATGCTGCTATGCCGCAAAAAACATGGATTGAAGCAAATACGCATACTCATGCGAATTGGGTGTTTTCTAAGAAGGGCATTTATCATCTAACCTTTACCGCATCGGGGACGCTAAAAAATGGGCAGACCGTTTCTCATACAGCAACCTTGAATTTCGCTGTGGGAGCAGGTGTGAACGCTCAAGATGCGCTTGAACAAGAGAATGCTGTGTTGCAGCCGAATAGCAGCAATCCACATGATGAAGCTCAGCAGGATTGGCAGGATAGCCAGAATTCTGAAGGCTCTGCATCTCTTGAGAATAATGAGGATAACTCCCAGCGTTTGCTTACTGTAATTGTGTGCTGTGCAGCAATTATTGCAGTTGTTGCACTCATTCTCATGATAATGGTGATGCGGTTCTCGTCTTCGGCGAAGAAGAAAGCATTAGATGATTTTTCGCGTGAAAATACTGTAGTGGGAGAGAAGAACTGATGAAACAATCACTCTATAGTTCTTTTAGATCTCAGACTCCTTGCTGCTGTGGCCAATCTCCTCGGCTGATACTGAGAAAGCGAGTCGGCATAAGTTTATGCGCTTGCTTGTGTGCGGCATTATTGTGCATTGTGCCGGCGATGACGGGAATAGATGCTGGTGCGCCCGCTTTTGCTCAAGGCACAGATGCCTCAGCACATCTCGCACTGTGCGATAACGCTCGGCGCTCTGATGATGCTCCTGCCACTTCTGTCCAAGAAGCTGCACAAATTCCAGTGAGTGCTAAGTGTCGAGTTGGAGCCGTTCATGCAGATGCTTTCGCTACATATGTGGATTCTTCAGGCAATATGGTCTTGGCTTCACGCGCAGATGAGATTGATTCTCAGGCTGAAAATGGCGTTCGCTATGACCCTAGTCGTCTTATTTTTGTGGTGGGAGAAAGTGCTAAAACAACTGTGGTACCGTCCTTAGACGCACAATATGATTTTTTGCGTCAGGCAACGGTGAATAATGAGTTTTGGCAGATCCCCTTTTCGCGTCAGCCAGGTATGTTGTGGGCAGGTTTTAGTACTGAAGCTTTAGCTGGTAAAGCACAAGGACGGGTTGTGCTCAGCATGGAATCGCTGCGTGCTCCTGATCAGGGTGCTGTATATATGTGGACGTGGGATGGGCGAAATGTTGTTCATCCCAAGATGGCGTCTCCTAATGCGGCGGTGGCAGGTGCGCCCGCGGATCAAGGACAATGGTCTACTCAACATCAGCTTGATATTGGTCAACACGAGCATGTGCAGTGGGCTTTTACACGAGCAGGCACGTATGTGCTAACCATGAAAGCCACGGCCCAGATTAACGGACAGATGAAAACTGTTGTTCAGGACTACACTTTTGAGGTGGGGCAACAAACACAGTCGCAACACAATCAACAGCCTGATGACGCTGATCCATCTGAGCAACCAACTCCATCGCCTGGTACTACTGCCCAGTCTGCTCCTTCTGAAAGCACAACGCATCCGCAACCATCACCATCCGTGCCAGCGTCCCCAGCGCCGTCCGCACCACCAAGACCAGCACCGTCCGTATCATCATCGCAGAGTGCATCAGCGTCGGATCCACAGCACAAATCATGCCTAACCCTTGCGGATCTCAAAAATAGAGGACGTCAGGTCATGGTTATTGACCGTGGTCATGTGGATATTGCCGCTTACACTCCCGTGGGTGGAGGCTTGGGTATGGCAGTTCAAGAGGACTCCACAGGCTCACACGTCTTGCGTGATCCTTCTGGAGTGGTTTTCTGGGTGCATGGGACTCAGGCAAGAAATGGGCGAGGCTACTCAATTCCTCAATCTGCTATGCCCGCTGTGCCGTGGTTAGGGTGGAATAATCAGTCCATGAAACCACATCTGCCAGTATCTATGACCTTGTTGCGCGTGCAAGGACCTGGCTCTGTGCGCGTGTGGCTTCAAGGGAATTTAGGTCAGGCGAATACTGCGGTTGTGTCTACGTCAGGGCCGTATAGCTATACCATGATGCGCAACACGCATACTCACGCGAATTGGGATTTTAGCGCTCCAGGATATTATGCAGTCACTCTTGCATATGCTGCTCTTTCGGGCACGGTGACGCGAACCCTTCACTTTGCTGTGGGTGAGGTTGATCCATGGCAGATGCCTATGGCGTGTACCCCAGGAGAACAATCATCTGCTGGACGTGGTGTTACTCAAGCGGCGGTTAGAGGTGGACTGACTGGGGCGCGAGGTAGCTTGCCTTCTGTGAACTCTCAGCTAGATGGTGATGTTATTGCGAGCGCGTCAGATACGAGTGCACCGAGCGCTGATGGTCATGAAAGCAATGCTGATGGAGATAGCAGTCATGTAGATGAAGAAGGATTAGCCCAGTCAATCAGTTCTGTGAAAGCCAAGAATAAGACAGGCAGCATGGCTGCTGACTTTGGAACGCTTTCAGGAACGTCGCTGCCGTTCTTGGAATGGATGATTATTACTTGTGCGGGGGTCATAGTAAGTGTGCTATGCACGTGTGCAATACTGCTCGTGCGTAAGAGGAGCAGCCATGTTTAAGAAAAAAATATTCAAACATATGGCACGTTTCGTAGGCGCTTTCATTCTTGTGTTCGCCAGCATTGTATGCGCGGGATGTTCACATACGTCTGCCGTGTCGTCATCAGGCTGTTCTGCCCGGCGCACCAACAAGATTTGCGTGGTCACAACCACAGGTGTATTGCGCGATATGGTGGCTCATGTGGCGGCAGATGCGGCAACAGTCACATCTATTATTCCGGATAATGCTGATCCGCATTCCTACGAGCCAAGCCTTGCGTCTATTCGAAATATTGTGTATGCAGATATTGCTTTTAGCAACTATATGCTTTTGGAAGAGCACAGCATTATTACTGCTCTCGATTCGAACGTGCGCAAGGGCGTTGCCAATGTGCAGTTAGCGGAAGAAAGCGTTAAAAACGCTGCCGATATTATTCCTATGGTCGAAGACGTGTCTCTCGATACAATCTGGCTGGGATTAGCAACCGAGCGCGTGGAGCGAAGTGCACAGGAAACAAGTGCATCTGATGGTGGGCAAGAGCAGGGCAGGGGGAATGCGGCGCACGCTTCTATTGCTCGATCAGATCAGATTCGCTTAACAGCAACGCAGGTGAGCGGTCTGGGAGATCTATTCGCATATTTAACCGGAACTTTTGGCAAGGTAGACGTGTATATCAATTCGGCTGATGGTATTGATGCTCGCGATCATGCGGATTTGCCAGCAGATGCTCATACTCATTTAAGCTGGGCGTTTTCCAAACCAGGCGTATACACTCTTGATATTCGTGCAGACCATTACAATGCCCAAGGTCAAAAGTTGCAGTCTTTGGCAAGCACGCGGCTTACTTTTGCAGTGGGAGTGAATGCTACTCAAGAAGCGAAAAAGCGGGGCGCATCTGTTGTTCTTAATCAAGGCCATGCTGATCTTGCATACAATATTGTGTCCCACACTTTTTCTGTTCGCGCCGATGATGCACAATCACAACGTGCTTCTACGCGCGAGCGCATTTACTATGCTCCGGGCGACGTTATTGTTGAAGTGCCTTCACAATCCATTAAAGAGATCCCGGCAGGTCACGGTTACTCTTTCCTCGGCGCGAAAAGGTCAAAAATATATCAACTCCCTCAAGCAGTCCTAGGAAAACACGTGCACGGCGATATTGACCCGCACTTATGGCAATCGGTAAGCAACGGTATTGCATACGTCAAAACAATTGCAGATCGTCTTTCTCAGGTTGACCCGAAAAATGAGGCAACTTACCGTCGCAATGCTGCCGCATACATAGAAGAACTCATGGATGTGGACGACTATGTGCGATCCACTATTGCATCTATTCCGCAGGAGAAAAGAAATCTCGTCACCACGCACGATGCTTTCGCCTATCTAGGGAAAGCATACAACATAAAAATTGCAGGATTTGTTACCATCAACCCATCCAGTGAGCCGTCAATTCAAGATCGGAAACGCTTAGCTCAAACTCTGCGAGATCTCAAAATCCCAGCCGTTTTCTTAGAACCCAATTTGCTGTCGCGCTCATCTGTTCTTCAACAAATAGCTCACGATAACAATATACAAGTTTGCCCTATTTACGGTGATTCTTTCGATGCTCATGTGCACACCTATGCACAGATGATGCGAGAGAACGCTAACTCACTGAAAAGGTGTCTTGATGACTAAACCTAACACTATTCATATTCCCGGTGTGGAAGTAAAAAATCTCCACGTATCTTTTGGAGAACATCACGTGATTAACAATGTGTCCTTTCGTGTGGACGCAGGTGATTTTGTTGGACTGCTCGGACCCAATGGAGCAGGAAAAACAACGCTTTTCCGCACCATTATGGGATTACAGAAAGCACATTCAGGTCAAGTTCTGTTCCACACCGAGCATGACAAACATTACCGCACACGCTATGTAGGATACGTGCCGCAACGTCATGACGTGGCGTGGGATTTTCCAATATCCGTTCTCGATGTAGTACTTATGGGACGCATTCGCCACATCGGGTATGGCAGGCGCGCTCGCGAGGAAGATTACAAAGCAGCTCTCACAGCTCTTGACCGCACGGGAATGCTTGACTTTAAAGATCGGGTTATTGGAGAACTTTCGGGAGGTCAACGTCAGCGAGTGCTGG
The DNA here is from genome assembly GCA_040702985.1 of Alloscardovia omnicolens. GTDB lineage: Bacteria > Actinomycetota > Actinomycetes > Actinomycetales > Bifidobacteriaceae > Alloscardovia > Alloscardovia omnicolens_A. Next base: position 413,909 of record CP159991.1, read on the forward strand.
TAGCTCGGGCATTAGCTGGTCAACCGCATATTTTACTGCTTGACGAACCATTCACCGGTTTAGATATGCCAAGCCAAGAATTGCTGACCGATTTATTCCATAAGCTCACTGCTGAAGGTGAATCCATTATTATGAGTTCGCATGACATCGTGGGATCTATACAATCCTGCTCACGTATTCTACTTTTTAACGGTTCCATCGTTGGCGATGATGTTCCCGAAGCATTAAACGCTGCCCAATGGTCTGAAACATTCCATATTAGTGAAGAATCTGCACTCATCCGCCTGATTAGGAAAGATATGAACCATGCTTAATCCTCTTGATTTTCTGTTAGACCTTGCCAATCCTGACCTGTGGTTCCTGCTCAAAGCTCTTATAGTAGCTTGCATGTCTAGCGTAATTTGCGGAGTGGTGGGGTGTTACGTAGTTTTGCGCGGCATGGCGTTTATTGGCGATGCCGTAGCGCATTCCGTTTTCCCAGGTCTCGCCATCGCTTTCATTCTGCAAGGAAACTTGCTTATTGGAGGTGCTCTGGCAGGCATCATTACAGCTGTTATTGTGGCGCTTTTTAGCCAAAACAGACGGTTGAGAGAAGATTCCTTTATTGGTATTTTCTTTGTATCTGCTTTTGCTTTAGGTATTGTGATTATTTCTAAAGCACAAGGATACGCGGGATCTTTAGAGTCTTTCTTATTCGGCTCTATTACGGGCATACCGAATTCAGACATTGCAGTTGTTGCTGTAACGGGTGTGATTATTCTGGGCGTGCTGTTTCTTTTCCATAAAGAGTTGGTGTGTGTATCTATGGATCGTGAAACGGCTGCCGCATCCGGGCTCCCTGTGCTGTGGCTTGATGTGATGTTGTATGTAACGGTGGCAGTTGCAGTGGTGGTTTCAGTGCAGATTATTGGCAATGTGTTGGTATTGGCGTTGCTTGTTGGCCCTGCTGCAACCGCTCGACTGCTGACCGATAAGTTGACGGTTATGATGCTTCTTTCGCCGGTAATCGGTTCAGCTGCTTCAATTTTGGGTATGTATTTTTCGTGGAGCCTGGATTTAGCAACCGGAGGAACAATCGTGCTGGTTATTACCGCTTTCTTTGTGATGGCGTGGCTGCTCTCGCCGAAGCATGGGGCGATTCGCACAATAGCGTACGCCGTAAGACGTTAGAACTTTCTTATATGAAGGTGGGGGGGTGAGTGAGCGCAGAAGGCTAGTTTGTTACTTTTCATAAAGCGCAGCTAAAACAAAATTGTGGGCAGTAGCGTATGTATGTGCTACTTCCCACAATTGCGTTATGCGTGTTGTATTTTATCGTTCGTTTATTTCTGAACCTGCTACTTTGTCACTCAGAGCGCGAGGACCGCGGGTTACAGCAACCGATCCTGAGCGCACCAGTTCGAGCACGCCGTATGGGTAGAGCAGTCCCAGCAGGGCATCAATTTTACCTTGTGCACCTGTTGCTTCGATGGTCAGACTTTGAGGATGCACATCAACCACGCGCACGCGGAAGAGGTTCACAATCTCCAAAATATCGGAGCGGTTCTGCTCTGTTGCCGCCACTTTAATCAGAACAAGTTCTCGTTCTACCGTGTTGTCTGGATCAAGTTCAACGATTTTGAGTACGTGCAGCAGCTTGTTGAGCTGTTTGATTATTTGCTCAAGAGGTGCTGGCTCTACCATCGCAGTAACGGTAATGCGAGAAATGTCTTCGCGTTCAGTAGGGGACACAGACAGTGAGTCAATGTTGAACGAGCGACGAGCAAACAGCGAGGATACGCGCGCTAACACACCTGGACGATTCTCTACCAACACAGAAATAGTGTGGCGAGTGGCTCCTGGCTGCAAAGAAAGATTATTGATAACCATTACAGATTTGACCTTTCTGCGCGGGCATTTTGAACTGCTTCTTCAGTTTCTGCCTGAATACGTGCATCTTGAGCTGCAGCCGCCTCACGCTGCATTGCTACGTTCTTTAATGGCTGCTCACCTTGACGGTAATTCACATTGTCGTTGGAATTTCCTGCTGGAACCATTGGCCATACCATAGCATCTTTCCATACGCGGAAATCAATGAGCACAGTGCGATCGTTAATGCTATTTGCTGTCTTAATTGCTTCTTCAGCCTCTTCTTGGGTAGTGGCACGCAAACCAACGCAACCGTAAGCCTGCGCGAGCTTCACGAAGTCTGGAACATCAAAGAATTCTTCCTGACCAGTGTTACCAGCATGCTCATCACCATCATGGAGCATGGTCTGAGAATAATGCTCATCAAAGAACAGAGTCTGCCATTGACGTACCATACCGTAAACGGAATTATTCAAAATAGCAATCTTAATAGGAGCATGCTCTTGGAAAAGGGTAGCCATTTCTTGCGAGGTCATTTGGAATGAACCGTCACCATCAATCAGCCATACTGGCTTATCTCCACCCCATTCACGCTCAGAAGCAATACGAGCACCTAACGCAGCAGGCAAGCCGTATCCCATCGTTCCTGCGCCCGCAGAAGATAGCCATGAGCGTGGCTGAGTGAAGTTCACCAGCTGACTTGCCCACATCTGATGCTGACCCACGCCAGCAACCCAAATAGTGTTCTGCGCCGACTCATCAGACAGCTTCTTCACAACCCATTGAGGAGACAAACTGCCATCGGTTGGAATATCTTCAGCACGGTTGTAATCCGTTGGATAATTCTCACGCAGAGAATTGAGCAAATTCCACCAGTTTGTTAGGTCTACAGCGCCTTCTTCTTTTTGAAGTGCAGCAATTTCAGGGTTTAACGCGTCAAGAACCTCAGCAATATCGCCTACGATTGGCACATCTGCTTCACGGTTCTTGCCAATTTCTGCCGGATCAATATCAATATGAATGACGCGTGCGCGAGGAGCGAATTCAGCGAGCTTTCCCGTTACGCGGTCAGAGAATCGAGCGCCGATAGCAATAAGCAAATCAGAATTCTGCACGGCACCAGTTCCAGCAATAGAACCGTGCATACCAATCATGCCTAAGTTATGCTCATCTTCATCGGAAACAATTCCGCGAGCATTAAGCGTAGTTACCACTGGAGCATTGGTAATCTTCATAAGCTGTTCAACTTGTGAAGAAGCGCCAGAACGCATAGCGCCGCCACCCACATAGAGCACAGGGCGGAAGGACTGCTGAATTAAGCGAGCAGCCTGCGCGAGCACCTTTCCATGAGCTTTAGTGGTTGGAGCATATCCTGGCAAAATCATGCGTTGTGGCCATGAATAATACATATCGCCGGTTTGTGCAGAACGAGTCAAGTCAATCACAACAGGACCTGGGCGACCCGTAGTGGCAATATGGAAAGCCTCTGTAATCACACGAGGAATATCCTGAGCATTAGTCACCAAATAAGAATGCTTGGCAATAGGGTATGTAATGCCGACAGTATCGGTTTCTTGGAAAGCGTCTGTACCAATCTGATGAGCGCCTACCTGACCGGTAATAACAACGAGTGGCACAGAATCCATCTGAGCATTCATGATAGAAGTAATCGTGTTGGTAGCGCCAGGACCAGAGGTGACAATTGCCACGCCTGCTTTGCCCGTTGCTAAAGCGTAACCCTCAGCCGCGTGTCCAGCAGCCTGCTCATGACGGGTCAAAACAAAACGGAATTTGGTGTTGTCATTAATGACGTGATACACCGGCAAAATTGCTCCGCCTGGAATACCAAAGACGTCGGTAACGCCAATGTCTTCCAAAGAGCGTACAAGAGCCTGAGCGCCCGTCATTTTCTCGCCCTCAGGCACGGTGGATTCAGCACTTGTTTTAGGAAGTGCGCTAAAAGCTTGTAAAGGTGTTGGCAATGCCATAGAAACCTCTATCTTCTGCATATCGTTGTCTGCCACTATGAGAGCAGATCAACGGGTATTCACTGTCCGTAACCGCTTGTGACGGTATGTGGCTTAATACTAGCGTAAAAGGGCAGAAATAGGACGGTAAATGTCCGCTATGTGTCAGATGTGCTATGGCAATGCGTTTCTAGCGCTGTTATGCTGCTTGATTTTGTTGTAAAGAGTTGAGTGCTTTCCATGCGTGTTCGGCAGCAATCATTTGCGCTTTGCGTTTTGTAGAAGCTTGTCCGCTACCCAAAGGCTGTGATGCGTCAATACCTAGCTCACGGCTGCGATCGTTCTCTTCGAGCTGCGCATAAGCTGTGAAAACTTGAGCGTAATCAGGGCCGCCAACCTCCATGCGGTAGGTGAGCTCATTAATCTTGAGTTCATGTGCAATTTTCGCCAGAGATGTTTTCCAATCCAAAGAAGGACCTTCATGGCTTACCTTCTCCAAAGATTCATCAATGAGACGATGAACGGTTTCGCGTGCAGCATCAATACCGTGCTCTACAAAGACAGCGCCAATAAGGGATTCCACAATATCGCATAAAATCGAGTCTTTATCTGCGCCGCCGTCATCGGCTTCGCCGTTGCCCAGTAAAATCATCGGACCAACGTGTAGAAAGTTGCGAGCAATCGGCGCCAAAATCTCTTCAGATACTGCTTTGGCGCGGATTTTAGCCATTGCGCCTTCACTGTAATCAGGATGTTGGGTAAAGAGGGTTTCGGTGACTACGAGCTCTAGTACTGCGTCGCCTAAAAATTCAAGACGCTCATAGCTTACAGTTCCTTCATGTTCGTGTGCAAAGGAACGATGGGTGAGTGCCTCTACAAGGTGCTCAGGAGTGAGCGTGTGCCCCAGTTGGGTAAACAGATTTTCGGCATAACTACTGATTGGAGGGGTTTGTGTATTGCTATGTAGGTGTGAGTGATGCGTCTTATTCTTAGCCATGGTGCTTATTGTAGGCATATGCATAAACGGTGGTGCGTGTGAGGGATGTGGAAGTGGGGCGTTGAGCGTGTAGCACTCGTTATATATGGTAAGAAAAGTGATTTGCTCTTGCGGATCACTTCGTAGGGGCTGAAAATGTAGTCAAATCTGGCCTAAAAATGTCCTGAAAAGTGATTCACTATTATCAATCACTCCGTAGGGCTGAAATTTGCTCTTAAAATGGCTTCAAAACGGTCGTGGGGAGTGATCCACCATAGCGAATCACTTCCCACGGCTCAAAATAGCCTCAAAATGCACCCAAAATCAGTCCTGAAAAGTGAGTCACTACAGTGAATCACTTCCTAGGGTCAACAGAGTGCCCAAAATTAGCCTAAATAACGTCCTGAATCGTGATTCGCTCCCAGCAATCACTTTTCAAGGCATCTATAAGCTGTCAAAGCATAGGGATAGAAGGCGGATAGGAAGCGGCTAGAACTCGTTCCCCTTATGTTACGACTTCAGATTAGACCGCACATCGCACAGCCCATATCTCACTCGATCAACAACCAGCACACCAAGTTTGCGCACACATGCAAAAATCCTCCTTTACCCGTCGATAAAGGAGGATTGTTTAGCGAATAACGCTAAACAACAGATTGTCACCATAGTGACGTTACTGTGAAACTACTGAGCTAAACCAGGCTTGATAGCAGAACGGTAGCTACGACCACGGTAAGCACCGCAGTTAGGGCAAGCCATATGTGGGTAAGCAGGTGCGCCACAGCTTGAGCAGCTTACAGTTGTTGTTGCAGATGCCTTCCAGTTGGAACGGCGAGAATGCGTGTTTGCACGCGAGGTCTTATACTTTGGCAATGCCATTTTTGTTTTCCTCTGTTCGAATCGAATATTTGCTTAAGCCTTGTAGAGTTTAATATAACCTCTCGTCAATCGCAAATTGCGTGACAGTTTTTAAGTTTTTTAGCGCCACTTTTCAATAGCTATTCAACAGCTATTCAGCCGTCTTTTCAGAGTTTTCCGACTCTGCAGTTTCTGCAGCTTTTTCAGATTCTTCAGCTTCTAATTGCGCCTTAAAACCCTCTAAAGCTGCCCATTGAATGTTGACGACCTCATGCTTATGATCGGGATTGTCATTCAGGTTAATGCCACACTGTGAGCATAAGCCTAGGCAGTCCTCACGGTCTAGTGGCTGTAACGGTAACGCTTGAGCCAGATTATCGCGGATGAGAGATTCTAGATTCAGATAAATTGAATCAGGGCTGAGTGGATATGTGTCGTTGCTTTCATCTTGAGAAGCAATAATATCTACTTCTTCCTCAGAATTGCTTTGAACAGGCGCATCCTTTTCGTAGGTAAAGAACACTACTGGATGCACAGTAATCGTGCTGTGGATTGGCTCTAAACAGCGCATACATTCGCTATCAAAATCAGCACTGATGGTGCCGGTAAACAAAATACCGTCTGCTAACGATTCCAAACGCGCATCAACTGTAACATCGCTACCTTCAGCAATGCCCACAAGATTGTCGCCAACTCCTGATGGTGCAGGCACAATCAAATCGTCAATTGTTTGAGTATTGCCCGGTTTAAGGGACAACTGGGATATGGAAACAGACCATGGGGTGGCGTGTTCACGTGGCATAAGAAAATCCTTGCGGTTCGTATGTGTATTTGGTCAAGTATGTTCGTTTGAAAGTCTGACAGTCTGCACAAGCCTGCAAAACTGTACAGACTGGCTACGGCTAATCCTGAGGATAATCTTCAGGAGAAATATGCGGCAAATCTTGCAAAGCCATTTGCTGACGTTCCTGAAGAACCTGCAAACCAGTATTAATGCTGTGTCGCAGTTCAACTAACTGATTATCCAAAGCACGCATGGAATCAGCAGTATAGTCATTTGCCCCCTTGGTTAGCGCGTTTGCTTTCTCCTGAGCCGTGCTCAAAATAGTGCGGGCTTGCTGAGTTGCTAAAGACACCACATTTTCCTGACCGGCGAGGATGCGAGCGCGATCGTTAGCGTCATTAATAATCGAAGCAGACTTAGCTTGAGCATTATTGACGATTGCTTCTGCTTGAGTTTGAGCGTTTTCGAGGCGACGTTCAGCCTTACGCATTAAATCAGAAGCGCGCTGAAGCTGCACAGGTAGCACATCTTTCAGTTCTTGGAAAAGACCGTAGATTTCGTCGTACTCAAGTTTGACCTTATTCTTAGCGAAAAGAACAGTTGGTGCGCTGGCTAAGAGCGCATCAATTTGGTCAATAATGTCGTATGCTGTGGAGAACTGCTCTTCTGTGCTGGCGCTCAGAGCGGCGGCATCATCAGTTTCCGGAATATACGCATTGATAGCTGCTTGAGTTTGAGGATCAAGACCATGATGTGGCTCGGTTATATCATGCGAGTTTGTGTCGTCATCTTCAAAGTCTGGTTCTGTAACAACAGTAGGGTTGTCTGCTGATGCATTATCTGCTGGTGCGTCAGGAACTATCGGTGCGTTTGCCTGATGTGCGATTTCAGCTGATCCCGTGTTGTCGTCTTCAAATCGTGCATCAGGATCATAATCATAGGCCTGAGTCATAAGAACCCTCCTCGTGGACTGCATTGAGTAAAGCGTTGTATACGGATGTTGGAACCATTCCGGTAATATCACCGCCGTGACGGGCCACATCTTTGACAATGGAACTAGAAATATGTTCGCGAATAGGATCAGCAGGGATAAACATAGTTTCCACGCCCGAAAGCTGACGGTTAACTAAAGCCATGCCAAGTTCTGCTTCATAATCTCCATTTTGACGCAGACCTTTAACGATAAGCGTTGCACCCACCTTTGTGCAATACTCAGTAATCAAGCCGTTTGTGCTGGAAACAACAACGTTTGATACACCGTCGGCTTCCAGTGCCTGCTCAATCATATGTATGCGCTCTTGCTCGGTAAACATTGGTTTTTTGGCAGCATTGACTGCGACCACCACATGAACTTCCTTAAAAAGTTTCGAGCATCGTTCAATGACGTCAAGATGGCCCGCGGTTACAGGGTCGAAAGAACCGGGACATACTGCAATTGTCATGCTTTAAGAGTAACGCAACGACTAGAATGAGAAGATATATGATTTGTTCTTGGTAGACTTCAGGTTAAGGAGGAAAGAAAATGTTTGATGCTCAACAGCCGGGCTTTGCTCATCCTGATAGTGATAGCGGCACAGGTGTGTCTACGTTAGAACGTACTGAAACGGTAACGCAGGAAGACACACGGCTGAACGATAATAGCGATGCTGATCGATATGCGCATTATGTGTCTAAAGAAAGAATGGAGCAGTCTCGCTTGACCGGCAAGCCAGTGGTGGCTTTATGCGGTAAAGTATGGGTTCCCAAGCACAAGCCTGATGGGCATCCAGTATGTCCTGATTGCAAAAAAATTTATGAAAATATGATTCGATAAATATCGTCGGATAATACGCGCATAAGTAAAGCGCATAAGTAAAGCCCATGACTCCACCAGTCACGGGCTTTACTTTACTTATGCGGCAAAGTTTTACTCTACAGTAATAACTTCAGTTGGAATCGCCTGCTCGCCGTCACTCAATGACAGAGCATTCACAGGCAACTCGCGCAAAGCCTGAGCATGGTAATCACGTGCGGCAAACAAAGCCTCACGTGTGGTGAGCGAATCATCACAATCACCATGATCAATAGCTACAATCTGCAAATCCTTGACTTCGCTATACTGCGAGCTTTCCCAGGCGTTCAACGCCTGCTGTGAACCAGCAAGTACCAGCTCACCCTGAGCTAAACCATACTCATACACGCGCAAGCCATGTTTACGCCAACCATCAGTAGACTTTCCGAAACTCTTCTTAGCTACAGGATGCATCTGACCATCATTACCCTCACGCTCCACGAGCTTATAAACCATCGACGTCGTTGGATGTCCAGAACCAGTTACCAAGCGAGTACCCACACCGTAGGAATCCACTGGAGCAGTTGCCAAAGCTGCAATAGCATACTCATCCAAATCATTGGTCACGGTAATCTTCGTATGCGTTGCGCCCAAAGCATCCAACTGGTGACGCGCTTTTTGAGCCATAGAAGCCAAATCACCGGAATCAATACGAATGCCACCCAGTTCAGGTCCAGCTACTTCTACAGCTGTGCGAATGGCTTCTTCAACATTGTACGTATCGGTCAGCAGGGTAGTCTTTACGCCCAGAGCATCAATCTGAGATTCAAAAGCCTCGCGCTCGCTGTCATGCACCAAAGTAAAAGCATGAGCAGCAGTACCAATGCATGGAATACCGTAGCGCTGAGCGGCAGCCAGGTTAGCAGTGCTGACGAAACCTCCTACTACAGCACTACGGCTCGCAGCTATAGCCGCACCTTCATGCGCGCGTCGTCCGCCCATATCTGCACATGGTCGAGAACCTGCAGCCGAGGTAATGCGCGAAGCAGCAGATGCAATCGCGCAATCATAATTCAGAACGCTTAAAATCACTGTTTCAAGCAAGGTGCATTCCGCGAAAGTACCTTCTACCTGGAGTACAGGAGAGTTCGCAAAAAACATTTCGCCTTCACGATACGCGCGGATAGTTCCCGAAAAACGGAAATTTTCTAGCCATGCAATTGTTTCAGCAGACACAATCTTGTTATCGCGCAAGAAAGCAAGTTCTTCTTCACTAGGACGAAAATCCTTAATATAGTCAATGATGCGACCTAAACCAGCTACAACGCCATAACGTCTGCCTGATGGAAGATGGCGAGTAAAGACTTCAAAAACGCAGGAACGATGAGCTGTGCCATCGCGCAGCGTAGCATCGACCATCGTGTATTCATACATATCGGTCAGCATGGCAGCTGTAGACATGATTCTTCCTCTCTTATCGCGGACGTCGCTGATGACAACTAGCTTTTTGAACATCCGCATTGCAGTACTTTATTACTTTTTATAAGTAGTGGTTCTTCTGGTGCTTTACCGTACTTTTTTCAATCGTGAAGCATTCGTCGATGAACCAGTTAAAGCTGTGCGTTGCGGTAAAGCTTTATCTACTACCACCATAATAAGCGCAAGCACGAAAAAAATAGCTAAATACATAGCGCAGTTCGTAACGAAATGCTGTAGCCCCAACTTATCGAGATTAATAAAACCATACGGATATGGGCTACCATCAGATTCAGGTCCGACAGCGTGGAAAACTTTTGCGCGAATCAGAATAAAAGCTAAATATACTGGGAAATAAATGAGCCAGGTCAGCGAATCTAGCCACTTAAAGCGACGATGTTCATCAAAAAGCAGAAAATCAAGACTTGCCATAATCGGTACAATAATGTGCACCATCGTGCTTGAAGCAATTCCGAACACATAGAACTGCGTTGCTGGATTTGCAGGAGGAAGCACTAGCCATGCCACTAAACCCGTAATAATAATATTGAGAGTTAATGCGCCTTTAAGCCATGCAGGAGGCTGAACACCTCTCAGAATACTTGCGCAACCAGCCCACACAAAGACGGCTGCAATGAGCAGATTCGTTTGATGCGTGAAATACACCAGATTTTGAGTTTCGCCCATCAGCCATGTTTTAGATGTTCCAGCCAGAGCGAAGAAAGCAGTAGCAAAACGGAAAAGTGCAACAATAAAAGTCATACCACCCCACTGTATACGGCACGTGGGGCAAAATTAAAGCTCAGCATAATCTAAATCTCAAAATTATTGGGGCGGTGGGGAAAGCGGGGGAAAACTATGGAGAGCGCTCGCTTCAGTGCTGAGATACCCGCAGAGTACCATATGGAATATGAGTCAATTAGATAATTCACAGATTGTTCGCGCTGACGGACGTCATACAGATGAACTACGCCCCGTAAAAATTGAACGTCATTGGACAGATGCTCCAGAAGGATCCGTACTTATTCAATGCGGCAATACGCGCGTGCTGTGCACAGCAACTTTTAGCGATTCCGTACCACGGTGGCGTAAAGATTCCGGACTGGGATGGGTTACTGCTGAATATGCCATGCTTCCACGCGCCACCTCACAGCGAACAGATCGTGAATCCACACGCGGTAAAGTGGGTGGACGCACACATGAAATCAGCCGCCTTATCGGACGTGTTTTGCGCGGAATTGTCGATATGAAAGCTCTTGGAGAGAATCAAATTCAAATCGACTGCGATGTTTTACAAGCCGATGGAGGAACACGTACCACATCCATTACAGGCGCTTATATTGCGCTCGCTGATGCCATTCAATGGGCAAAAGATCATAAGTTCATAGCCCAGAACGCTCAGGTTTTGACTGACCAGGTTTCGGCAGTATCTGTGGGTGTTATTGACGGAACGCCTATGTTGGATTTGCCTTATGAAGAAGATTCTCGCGCGCAAACAGATATGAATATTGCCATGACGGGTTCAGGCGAGTTTATTGAGATTCAGGGCACCGCTGAAGGTGCTCCGTTTAGTCGCGATACTTTGCACACTCTGCTTGATTTAGCAGAAAAAGGCAATAAGGAGTTGCAAGACTTCCAGCGCCAGGCTTTAGCTCAGTAAAGTAACACAGAAAAGTAAGGAATACACATGACTCAGCGCGTGGTTGTAGCCACTCATAATGCTGGAAAATTAAAAGAAATTGCTCGTATTATTGGCGAAGCAGTTGAGGGGGCGGATTTTGAATTCGTAACTTCGGGTGAGATGAACTTGCCAGATCCAGTAGAAGATGGAACTACTTTTGAAGCCAATGCCCTGATCAAAGCTCGTGACGCAGCTTTACGAACAGGACTGCCCGCTCTTGCTGACGATTCAGGCTTAATTGTTGATGTGATGGGAATGGCTCCAGGCATTTTATCGGCGCGCTGGAGTGGTAAGCATGGTGACGATGCGGCTAATAACGCTTTGCTTCTGGCTCAGATCAGCGATATTCCTGATGATGCCCGCACAGCTCGATTCCGTTGTGCAGCTGCTCTCATTATTCCGGCGAATGTTAGCGCTGACGGTCAAGCGCATGAATTTGTGGAGGTACGAGATATGGAGGGCGTTCTTTTGCGCGAAGAGCGCGGCTCTCATGGTTTCGGATACGATCCATTATTCGTACCGAGCGAGCAGGACGGTGCGCGAACTAGTGCGGAAATGAGCGCGGAGGAAAAGAATGCTATTTCTCACCGCGGTAAGGCATTGCGAGCTATTGCCCAGTATTTTCAACAGCTGGCTTAGGTTGCGCGGTTTGACGCGGGGCGTTCGTGTGTGCGGCGAGTAGTTGATAGGTAATTTGCTTAGGCTACTGGTTACTTTTTATGCCTAGTGATTGAGATGATATCGCAGTGATAAAGTTCGTGAAACGTGATTTGCTTGAGCGGATCCTGTTTCACGTCGTATTTTGGTGGAAAATCTGCCTGGAATGGTTCCTGAATCATGATTTGCTGGAGCAGATCATGATTCACGTCCCAAATTCCTTTAGAAAAGGCTTAAAACGGTTCCTGAATCATGTTTGACTCTAGCCAATCATGTTTCACGCACCATTTATGGCACTTTCACCACTATTTTGGTTCCTGAATCATGTTTCGCTATATCGAATCATGATTCACGTACCGTTTTCACCCCAAAAACCCCGTCAAATGGTTCCTGAATCAAGTTCGGCTTGAGTGCATCACGATTCAGGAACCATAACAGCATTCTTACGCTGATTGTTATCAAACTATCGATTGCAACCCAATATTTACTTGTCTAAGCATTACATTCAAGTGCGTTACAACAACCTCGCCACACGCATAAAATCAAGCAATTTCGATACAAACACTAGACGTGCTCTAAAACGTCTTTTTCTTGAAGTAAAACAAAACCCTCTTGCCAATGTTTTCAATGGTTTTAGAGGTGTTATTTTAAGGGGTGCTATACAGAGTGCGCGAGAAGGGACTTGAACCCTCACTCCAGTGGAACAGGAACCTAAATCCTGCGCGTCTACCAATTCCGCCACTCGCGCAAAGGAATATGCTCATTCAATCCAGCAAAGGAAGTAAGCATAATAAGAGCCGCTTGCCGGAATCGGACCGGCGACCTTCTCATTACGAGTGAGACGCTCTACCAACTGAGCTAAAGCGGCAATACAAGTACATACTCTCGTATGCATCGTACAAATGCAAGAGTATAGCATATGCACGCGTCTAGGTGCAATAAGTAACGTGTCTTCTCCGCATAAACGCGCATAGGCACTCAGACACCCTCTCGCGCGCCCTCGATTATCCATACATTTATGCATACGTTTGCAAGGATTTTCTACTCATAACACCCCAAGCAACCCATAAATCCCACAAGACCCCTCTCAACGTGTCCTTTTCGCCTACTATTCTTTAATGATTAGGTACGGAGAATCGTACATTTCAAAGGTATGAAAGGACTGGCAATGGCCATCAATCCACCTATTGATGCAACTCAGACACCAGCATGGGCTGCATTGCAGAATCATTTTAATCAGTTGCAAGCTGAAGGCATTAATCTTCGCGAATGGTTCGCAGCAGACGCAAACCGCACTGCAAGTTTGAGCTTTGAAGCTGGCGACTTGCACTTCGATTTGTCTAAGAACCTTATCAAGCCAGAAACTTTGCAGTTATTTGCAGACTTGGCTAAGGATGTAAAGCTGGAAGAGCGCATTCAGCAGCAGTACACAGGTGTGCATATTAACAATACTGAAGATCGCGCTGTTCTCCACACAGCTCTTCGTCGTCCAGCTTCCGATGAAGGTAAGTACATTGTTGACGGTCAGGATACCGTGAAGGACGTTCGCGAAGTTCTCGATCATATCTACGCATTTGCTAACAAGGTTCGCTCCGGTGAGTGGACTGGTGTAACGGGCAAGAAGATCGATACCGTTGTCAACATTGGTATTGGTGGATCTGATTTGGGTCCAGTCATGGTATACGAAGCTTTGAAGGCATACAACGATTCCGGTATTACCGCTCGTTACGTTTCCAATATTGACCCTAACGATATGGCTGAAAAGCTCAAGGGCATCAATCCAGAAACTACCTTGTTCATCGTTGTGTCCAAGACCTTTACCACTCTCGAAACTTTGACCAACGCACGTTCTGCTCGCACATGGTTGTTGGAAACTTTGAAGTCTCAGGGCGCTATCGATGGTTCTGACGAGAAGAACGCTGAAGCAGTCATGAAGCACTTTATCGCTGTTTCTACAGCTTTGGATAAGGTTGCTGAATTCGGTATCGATCCAAACAATGCTTTCGGATTCTGGAACTGGGTTGGCGGCCGTTATTCTGTAGATTCTGCTGTAGGTACTTCCATCGCAATCGTCTACGGTCCAGAACGCTTCGAAGATTTCTTGCGCGGTTTCCATGCTATCGATGAATACTTCGCAACAACTCCAATGGAGAAGAACGTCGTTGCATTAATGGGCTTGATGAACGTATGGTATGTGAACTTCTTCGGTGCACATTCTCATGCTGTTCTTCCATATAACCAGTATCTGCATCGTTTTGCTGCTTATCTGCAGCAGTTGACCATGGAATCCAATGGTAAGTCTGTGCGCTGGGATGGTACTCCAGTAACCACTCAGACTGGTGAGATTTTCTGGGGTGAACCAGGAACTAACGGTCAGCACGCATTCTATCAGTTGATTCATCAGGGTACTCGTCTCATTCCTGCAGACTTTATTGCATTTGCTAACACTCCAAATGCAACCAAGGATGGCGATCAGGATGTTCACGAGCTCTTCTTGGCTAATTATTTGGCTCAGACCAAGGCTTTGGCATTCGGCAAGACCGCTGAAGAAGTGCGCGCTGAAGGAACTGACGAAGCAATCGTTCCAGCTCGCGTCTTCACTGGTAACCGTCCAACAACTTCTATTTTGGGTGATACTTTGTCCCCATTTGCTGTGGGTGAGCTTATTGCTCTCTACGAGCACATTACCCTTGTAGAAGGTACCGTATGGGGCTTGGATTCCTACGATCAGTGGGGTGTGGAGCTCGGTAAGGTTTTGGCAAAGCAGATTGCTCCTGCAATTTCTCAGGATGATGCAGCTTTGGCTCAGCAAGATCAGTCCACTCAGGCTTTGATTAACTTCTATCGCGCTCATCGCCACTAAGCCTAGCCTGGCTTTAGTGCTTTAGCTCATTAGCGCGTTAGTAATCTGCGCGTAACGGGTTCGTTTCTCCTTTATAAGGAAGAGCGAGCCCGTTTCGCATTTTATGAATAGCTATGAATTGTCATAAGAATTAAAGATTCGTGTGTAAAAATGGTAGACATTACAACTTTATGTGTCACACTCTGGCGTGTAAAAGTTGTGCTCGTCCATGAATTACCGTATAGTTTTACAACAGTTCGTTTATTTTACGAAATTTCAATGTAGATACTTTTCCTCACAGTTATAGTCATATGGCTATGTGATGGCTGTTAGAGAGAATCGTTTTTTACTCACGAAAGGTCACACACGTGGCAAATACTAATCTTGCTGATATGAAGCTTTCCGAGTTGCGTGAGCTTGCAAAACAAATGCATCTTCGCGGTACCTCCGCAATGCGCAAACCTGAACTTATTGAGCGTATTGATCAAGCTCGTCAAGCGAGTGCGCCAGAAGTTCCATCTCGCGCACAGACCGCATCTGAGTCAGAAGTTTCTGAAGCACAAGTACCTGTTATTGAACTGCCAGAAGTGAAGAAGAGCGCATCACGTTCTACATCGTCACGCACTGCACGTGCACAAAAAGCAGATAATATTCTTGATTTAGGCGTTGAACTTCCTATTCGCAGCCGTCGTAAAGCTGCTGTGCTGAGTGAGGAAGAACAGGCAGAGCGTGAAGCTAGCCGTCATCAGGCAAAGGCAGATTTGAATGATATTCTTTCTGCTCTTCCAGATCGTTCAGAACGTGAGCGCGCAGAAAGCATTGCTCAGTCAGCTGCTCAGCGTGAACAGCGCGGTGCTGCTCATGCAGATCGTCGTAACCGTCTGTCTCGTGCAGATCGTGCACGTTTAGAAGAAGAAGCAGAAAAAACAGAGCGTCATTCTCGCCACACAGACCACGTGGACGAGATCGACAATGAAGATAACAATGCTGATCGCTCTGAACGAGCAAACCGTCGTCATGAGCGCGCAGAACGTTCAGAACGCAGCGAGCGCAATAATAATCGTAATGAGCGCAATAATCGCAAGAACCGCACGGAATCTGTAGAAGATACTCAGCAACACGAAGAGCCAGAAGAAGAGCTGATTCGTGTGGCCGGTATTGTTGATATTCTCGATTCCTACGCTTTTGTGCGTACCTCAGGTTACTTGCCTGGACCAAACGATGTATACGTATCTATGGGGCAAGTCAAGAAGTACGGTTTGCGTAAGGGCGATGCTGTTCGTGGTTTTATTAAGGCAAATCGCGACAATGATCGCCGCAACCAGCGTCAAAAGTTTGTGCCATTGCAGTCTGTAGACGCTATTAATGGTTTGAGCTTAGAAGAAGCAGCTCAGCGTCCGCAATTCTCCAAGTTGACTCCGCTGTATCCTCAAGAGCGTTTGAAGATGGAAACAACACCAGTAAATATGGTTGGACGCATTATTGATATTGTGTCTCCAATTGGTAAGGGACAGCGCGGTTTGATCGTGTCTCCTCCAAAAGCTGGTAAGACCATTACGCTGCAAAATATTGCAAACTCCATTAAGGCGAATAATCCTGAAGTTCATTTGATGGTTGTTCTGGTTGATGAACGTCCAGAAGAAGTAACTGATATGGAACGCACTGTTCAGGGTGAAATTATTTCTTCTACCTTTGACCGTCCAGCTTCCGATCACACTATTGTTGCCGAGCTTGCTATTGAACGTGCTAAGCGCTTGGTAGAGCTGGG
Organism: Alloscardovia omnicolens; assembly: GCA_040702985.1. Classification (GTDB taxonomy): domain Bacteria; phylum Actinomycetota; class Actinomycetes; order Actinomycetales; family Bifidobacteriaceae; genus Alloscardovia; species Alloscardovia omnicolens_A. The sequence goes on from CP159991.1 coordinate 430,537, forward strand.
ACAAGACGTGGTTGTGCTGTTGGATTCCATGACTCGTTTGGCTCGTGCATACAATATTGCTGCTCCAGCGTCTGGACGTATTCTCTCTGGTGGTGTGGATGCTCAGGCTCTCTACCCTCCAAAGAAGTTCTTTGGTGCTGCTCGTAACATTGAAAATGGCGGTTCTTTGACGATTATTTCCTCCGCTTTGGTGGAAACCGGTTCAAAGATGGATGAGGTTATTTTCGAAGAGTTCAAGGGCACAGGCAACATGGAATTGCGTTTGTCTCGTGAATTATCTGAGAAGCGTCTGTTCCCAGCTATTGACATTAACGCGTCCTCTACACGTCGTGAAGAGCTGATTACTGATGCAGCTCAGATGGCTATTATTTACCGTTTGCGTCGTGCTTTGGGCGGTTTGGAGCCTGAATCTTCTTACCAGCAACTTGTTGGTCGCTTAAAGAAGACTCAGACTAATGCTGAATTCTTACGCATGATGGCTCAAGGTAACTAAACCATTAGCTCATGTGACTAGCGAGGCAGTTTTTCGTTTGCGAGAGACTGCCTCGGTTTGTTAGAAAGTTCGTAGGAGAAGGCAAATGAGAAGGCGCGTAGGGAGAAGAGATGACAGATAATACTGAGATTTCATCGCAAAGTTTAGATAGCAATACTGCCGAAGTCGTTGTTCAAGCGACACGAGAGATTGAAAAACTTCGCTTGCATATTGATGAGATTGATGATGAAATTGTGCGCCTATTAGCGCAACGTTTCACGACCACGGAAAAGGTGGGACGATTAAAAGCTGCCGCAGGTTTTGCACCTTTAGATGCAGCTCGAGAAGAACGTCAATTAGCGCGTATGAGCGCATTAGCCGTTGAATGCGGATTAGACCCAAGTATTGCTCATGCATATCGTGATTTTGTGGTCACAGCCTCGAAAAAGCGCCATGCGGCTATAGCAGCGGATAATCTGTAAGTACGCGTGAGGGGAGAATCCTGTATGGAATCTCCCCTCAACGAATAATCAGAAGTTGTTTTACTTCTTGCGCGCTGGAGCTTCACCAAGTTCAGAAGCTGCAATAGTAATCTCATCAGCATTAGCATCGTCAGCAGATAAATCTGCTGCAACTAATTCAACTGAACCAGTAACTTTTCCAGCTTCATAAATATCGCCAGCAGCTGCCTGAACATAAGCAATAGCTTTTTCATCTAAAGCTAGGGTGGCGCTCAGAATTGGAGTCTTCATAGACACCTTAGCTTCCGACTTAATCTTACGCAGAGCAGCTAAAGCGCGACCAGCCCAGAGCAAAACATTGCTATCTGCTTGGCCTGCAGCAGCGCGGTAGAGTTCAGGTGTCGGCCATGCCGCACGATGCACAGAGCCTTCACCTTCATGCATCCAGGAATATACTTCCTCGGTAGCATAAGGCAAATAAGGGGCTAACAGTCGTGCGAAAGCATCCAAAACAAGTCCCAAAGTGGTGCGAGCAGACAGAGTCTCCTCAGCGCTTGGAAGCTGACCAGTAGCATCAGCAGTACCATAGGCACGGTTCTTTGCAAGCTCAATATAGTCATCGCAGAACTGCCAGAAGAAGGATTCAATGGTCTCCAATGCCTTCGCATGATCATAATCATTCAAAGCAGTTGTTGCTGTTTCAATAACAGAAGCCAGCTGGGACATAACAGATTGATCCAAAGGATGAATAACATCGGCTGCATTCCATATAGCACGAGCAGAATCAGCAACCTGATGGTTTTCATCTTCGCGTCCAATAGCCAGAGCAAACTTAGTAGCGTTGAGCAGCTTAATTGCCAAACGACGACCAATCTTCATCTCGCCAATTTCGTAAGCAGCGTCAGTACCCAAACGTGCTGAAGCAGCCCAGTAACGCACAGCATCAGCGCCGAACTTGTCAATAGGTTCGGAAGGCACAACCACGTTGCCCTTAGATTTACTCATCTTTTTGTGATCAGGGTCTAAAATCCAGCCAGACAAGCCAGCATGAGCCCATGGAAGCACGCCATTTTCCAAATGTGCGCGTACCACGGAGCTAAACAGCCATGTGCGGATAATATCTTGACCTTGAGGACGCAAATCCATAGGGAAGGTAGCCTTAAACAGTGCCTCATTTTCTTCACCAGGCTCTGCCCACTTCGTCACAATCTGAGGGGTCAAAGATGATGTTGCCCAGGTATCCATAATGTCCTTTTCAGCAGTAAAGCCGCCAGGAACATCACGCTGATCTTCAGTGTATCCAGCAGGAACATCGATAGTTGGGTCAATAGGCAGAGTATCTTCTGCTGGGGTCAATGGATGATCATAATCCACTTCACCATCGGCGTTAATTGGGTACCACAATGGGAATGGAACGCCAAAGAAACGCTGACGGGAAATCAACCAATCGCCGTTCAGACCATTAACCCAATTCTCATAACGCACACGCATGAAATCAGGATGGAAATCCAGCTGCTTGCCGCGCTCAATAAGCTCTGCATTCAAAGCGCGATCAGTGCCGCCGTTCGACAAATACCACTGGCGCGAAGTAACGATTTCCAAAGGCTTATCGCCCTTTTCATAGAAATTCGTCATACGCTTCGTTGGGGTTGGCTCACCATCCAAATCACCCGATGCACGCAAAGCATCCACAATAATTTGACGAGCAGAGAATGTGGTTTTACCAGCAATCTGCTCGAAGAGTGCTACGCCATCCTCGGATTCGATCCATTCAGGAGTGGTCATGACTATGCGACCATTGCGCTGAATAATGGAGCGTGTTGGCAAATTCAAATCACGCCACCACTGCACATCGGTCATATCACCGAAAGTACAGCACATAGCAATACCAGCGCCCTTATCCATCTCAGCAGCCTCATGAGCCACAACAGGAACTTTCACGCCAAAGAGTGGCGAATATACTTCTTTGCCGAAGAACTTTTGATAACGCTCATCATCCGGGTGAGCAATTAAAGCTACGCACGCAGGCAAAAGTTCAGGACGAGTAGTTTCAATATAGATAGGAGAATTATCGTCTACGAGGTGGAAAGCAACCTTATGATAAAAACCATCATATTCACGGCTTTCCAACTCTGCTTGAGCTACAGCAGTTTGGAAAGTAACATCCCATAAACCAGGAGCCTGCTTTTGATACGCTTGACCGCGCTGCAAGTTACGCAAGAAAGCCTTCTGAGCTACACGACGAGGATGCTCACCAATGGTGTGATAGGTGTTCTTCCAATCCACCGACAAGCCCAAAGTGCGCCACAACTTTTCAAAAAGTTTTTCGTCTTCAGCGGTCAAACGCTCGCACAATTCAATAAAGTTCTGACGAGAAACAGGAACCTGATCTTTTGCCTGAATCTTCTTACCTTCAGTACCCTCAAAAGGAGGCTTAAAATCAGGGTCATACTTTAAGGATGTATCCACTCGTACGCCAAAGTAGTTCTGAACGCGTCGCTCTGTTGGCAAACCGTTATCATCCCAACCCATAGGGTAGAACACATCAAAGCCGTTCATACGCTTGAAGCGTGCAATAACATCGGTATGCGTGTAAGAGAAAACGTGACCGACGTGCAAGCTACCCGACACGGTTGGAGGAGGAGTATCAATAGAATATACAGCCTTGCGATCGCGGCTGCCTTGGAATGCGTATGTTTGCTGTTCTTCCCAAACAGCGCCCCACTTCTCTTCCAAACCCTCTACGCCAACCTTGCTTGGCAGAGGGGTTAGAGAAGCAGAAATGCTGTGATTGTGTGCTTCATTAGTCATGCACACGAGTTTACGTGTGTAACAAGACACGCCGAGCCTTGAAAAGTGCAGATAATCATAAAGTCAGCATAACCATAAAATACGGATATATCCGCATGAAAAGTTCGCTTCATTATGGCTTGTTGTCCAGATTGAGAGGACCTCGAAAACGAAGACAGATCAAGCACTCTATTGAAGTGCATAGGCAGGTAAAGCGAACTCATTCGCACGAGTATTTACTGCTGCACGACGTTATTTTTTGATGATGTCGTCTAATCGCACATAGGAGTCAGCCATCGCGGTTGGCAATCCGGTAATGCCGGCTTGAGCGGCCACAATAGGTTGCTCCTCATATGCCCAGATTACTGGAGTGTCAAGCGCAAGCTGATTGGCAAGACCAGACAAGGCGGTTGCGTATTCGCTATCAGTTTTAGCGTTCTCTACGGCTGTTAGATGATTGTTCATATCAGGACTGGTGAACTGCGTTATATAATCTGGGCTGGCAATGCTAGATACATCATGACTTCCCGCAAAATCGACGAGTGCCAAATCAAAGTTCTTTCCTTCAACTACTTGAGCCTGCCATTGATCATCAGGAATAGCTTGTGGAGTAATGCTTCCGCCCAAAGCACTGAGCTGCCCAGCAACTATATGTGCAAAAGAATCGCCATAGCTTTGCGGATAAGCCAGAGTAAAATTGCGTGCATATCCAAAGTAACTCAATAATTGGCGTGCTTGATTGACATCATAATGATAGGTGTTCGTGAGATCTTCAAAGCCCGGATCGAGTGAAGGAATTGGCCCAGAAAGTGGGGCAGCGTTCACACCTAAAGTAGAAATTAAAGCAGATTGATCCAACATAGCGCGATATGCCTGGCGAATATGTGTGTCAGAGAAGAGCGAATCTGCTGAGGTGTTTAAGGCAATACCCCAACGATGTGTGCTTGATGTAGTGGCAACTGTTACATTCTCTAACTTCGTCAATTTTTGACGAGCATCAGACATATGAGCACTAGCAGGAGAATTAGCTAAAGGAATCACAGCATCTACTTTTTTCGCTTCTAGCGCGTCCACGGCTGCCTGCGCATCAGGATAAGAAGTCAGTTCAATAGTGGAATAGCCCTTTACAGCTTTACCGTAGTGAGGGTTGACGGTTAATGTTAAGGATTTACCTGGATCAAATTTCTTGACTTGGTAAGGCCCCAATCCTAATGCTGAGGTCTGAGCATCATAGGAGGCCTCAGAATCATACACAATGCCCGCACGTGTGCTTAAGGACCATAGTAGGTTAGGATCTGGCTGAGAAAGCGTAATCTGCACAGTGAGATTATTACCGTTCACCTGTGTAATGCGCGCTAAGCGAGATGAGTCAGCTGTTTGTGTTTCAAGTGTGCGTTTGAGAGAAGCCACAACATCGTCAGCATTGGCAGTATGACCGTTAGAAAACTTCATGCCTTTATGCAAGGTGAACGTGTATTGTAAGCCGTCTTGCGAGATTGACCATTTTTTAGCTAAGCCATTGGCAGCAGGATTATTGTGTTCATCGCGCCCTACTACGGTGTCATACACATTGTGAAGCAAGGCTTGATCGAGGGCAGTGGATGTATTTTTGCTCATGTCGAGAGAATTCAGCGGCTGGGCGGTTGCTACTTTTAGAGTAGTGCCGTTACCGCTGCGGGTGCCGAGCCCTCCGGGCAGAGATATTTTATGATTCATCACAGCCCATCCGCCAGCCACAAGGAGAGCGAGAACAACGAGAACGCTTATAAAAAGCAGTCCTGATTGTGTTGAAGAACGCTGTGTGCGAGATGCGCGACTGTGCTTCCTTGTGCGGGCGCGCGAAGAAGCCTGCGACTGATCGGACATAGGACTGGAATCAACTGTACTCATAGTTGTAGTTTACGGCAGATGCCTAACGAGCTGCGCGAAAAGGAGACGCAATCAGAGGAGGAGCTGCTACACGGTGTGGATTTGCAGGAAGCGAAAGCAGGTGCATGATTTAACTGCCAAGCGCACTTAAGACGTGTACATTCCAAAACTTGGGCAACTGTAACGTAATGGGCACGTAGAACACTCCGGTTTACGTGCATGACATGTGGATCGGCCAAAAAGAATTAAACGATCCGACACGTTTTTCCATTCTGACGGTTCAAAATATTGTGTAATTTCTGATTCAATATGCACAGGATCAGGGTGAGAAGAACGCCAGTCAGTACGCCAGCGTAAGCGTCGCGTTAAGCGAATAACGTGTGTATCAACCGGGAAACCCGGAGCATCAAAAGCGTGACCGAGTACCACATTTGCTGTTTTGCGTCCAACGCCGGGTAACGTAACAAGCTCTTCCATAGTGTGCGGAACTTCGCCATGAAAATCACGTACGAGAGCTTGAGCAATCTGAACAGCACGTTGAGCTTTTACACGCCAAAAGCCGATGGAATGAATAATCTCGCCAATGAGCTCTACATTTCCCTCAGCCATTGATTGAGCTGTGGGATATAAATCAAAGAGTTCAGGAGTAACAGAATTGACACGAACATCGGTGGTTTGTGCGCTCATCATTGTGGCAATGAGCAGTTCGAAAGAATTACGGAAATTGAGTCCGGCTTTTGGATGTGGTATCTCGCGGCACAAAATAGCATATTCTTCATGAATACGTTCTGCACGTTGTTTTTTCGTTTCACGAAAAGGCATATGCGGCTCTCCGTTCCCCTCAAACATCCTTTAATCTTCAGAGCTTAAGCTCTGAAGTGGTGAGTCTGTTGAATCTGAACTATCAAGAGAACCGTGAGAATCGTGCTCGGGATTGCGTGCACCTTGAGGAGGATCAAAACGATAGCCCACATTACGCACTGTGCCAATAACGGACTCAAACTCTACACCTAATTTAGCGCGCAAACGACGCACGTGCACGTCCACAGTACGAGTGCCACCGTAATAATCGTAGCCCCACACTTCTTGCAATAAATGAGTGCGCGTAAAAGCACGATTCGGGTGAAGAACTAAGTACTTCAGCAATTCAAATTCTTTATATGCCAAATCTAAAGGCTCTCCGCGTAAGGTGGCGGTGTAGCTAACGGTATCAACTTCTAAGGCACCACAGGTAATAACACCGTTACGCGAAGAATTCGAAGAGGAATTTTCGCTCTTGGAATCGGAAACATTTTCATGAACCAATCCAGGTTTGACTAAACCACCCATAGATACAACGCGAGCGCGCGTTTCTACTTCGGCTGGGCTGGCGGTATTCACCACAAAATCAGTGGCTTTCCATTCAGCATTAAAAGCTAAACATCCACCCTCACTCAAAATAACGATAATAGGAAACTGCACTCCCGATGCTGCAGCCATAGAGCAGAAAGTTTTAGCTGTGGCAACATCTTCGCGAGCATCCAAAAAAACAATGCTTTCGTCAGGAATACGTACTAAAGACGAAGTCTCCGTCGGTAGCACGCGCACACGATGCTGAAGAAGAGCTAAAGCAGGCAAAACGGAGGCAGGATCAGTCGACTTGGTTAGAAGCGTGAAATCACTCATGACTGTCCTTCCTATAGAAAATGAACAATGATCGACAGGGGGAGGAGTGTAATGCCCTGATTGACCAGTACTATGAATAATAGTAATGGTTATCTACCGCACGTGAGGGTTTGCGGTCAAGGAGTGAAAAAATGAAAAAGTACGCAGTCGCTGCGGCAAGCGCTTGTGCTTGCGTGATAATGCTATTTCTTGTTATGTCTGTAGTACATATCTCTCTATGGACATCATGGGTTATGGCTGTGATTATTATTACAGTGGTCAGCGTGAGTGCATGGCTTTTTCCAGCCGAGCTGTACACTCCAACACCAGGAGTATCTCGTCTTGCTGCCGTAATAATGAGCATCGCTGGTGTTATAGCTGCATTAACCACGTCCTCTGCAGAACATTTTGGAGTGGCGCTTTTTATGCTTATGGCGGCTCTCATTGCTGGCGGATTTCTCTTTGAAATGTTGCGCGTGAAGCGCTTGCAGCTCATAGAATCCTTGTCATCCATTATTTTTATGGGAACTTTAGGATTGGTTGCTTCCGGCTGGATGGTGACGGAAATGTCTCGTGAATTTGTGCAACGCCATCATAGCGTGGCTGGATATGTGGCAGCTTTTGTGGTTGCCGGTGTGCTGTGCATTAGCCTGAGTGTGAGCGCATGGGCGAGTGATAGGAGCAGCGCTCGCAATGCTCAGAATACTCAGAACGCTCAGAACAATCAGAATGGACTGAACGCCCGAAGCGCGGCTGTAGATAACGCTGGATCTGAATCGCTCGTTTCTCCCGTGTGGGGGTATGCGGGCTTGGCAGCAATGCTCAGCGGAATTTTCCCTTTGATGATTGTGCTGCTCAGCATTATTGTTGAACAACTCTAAATCCGCGCTGCTTTTTCAATTCTGATTTGAGTGCGCTTGTTCTGTGCATTTTATGAGAAAAAGCTGGGGAAGTAGCAGACACTTGCTTACTTCTCTGTTGTGCCTCAACACAGTGCGAATATAGCTGAGCGTACAACACTCTTCTATCCAGAAAATGATGACTTAACTAAAAAATCCTCGACGAGAAAAACGTCGAGGATTTTTTTCATGCTCTGTATTATTACATTCCAAGAGCTAAGAATTGCGCATTCTTGTTAAATGTGCAATTATTCAGCATCAGCCAAACGCTTGCGTGCAGCAACAATCTCTGCTTCTGCCTTATCTGCTGTTGTCCAGTAAGAACCTGGCATAACTTCCTTGCCTGGCTCCAAAGCCTTGTACTGGTTGAAGAAGTGTTCGATTTCCTTCTTGTGGAATTCGTTCACATCATCAATGTCCTTAATATCGTCAAAGCGAGGATCTGCTGGAACGCACAGAATCTTGTCATCTCCACCAGCTTCATCAACCATGTGATACAGGCCCACAGCGCGGCATTCAACAATGCATCCAGGGAAAACAGAGTTTGGAATCATAACGAGAGCGTCGAGTGGATCGCCGTCCTCTCCCAAAGTATCTTCAATATATCCATAATCATCTGGATATCCCATAGAAGTGAACAGGGTACGGTCAAGCATAATACGACCAGTTTCATGATCCACTTCATACTTGTTCTTAGAACCGCGTGGAATTTCCACTAAAACATTAAATGTTTCTGCCATTTTTTCTCCTCACAGAAATCTGTGTGTGGCGCTGATCTGTCAGCACTCTCATCATCTAGCTTACTTGTGGTGGGGTATAAGAAGATGATTGAAGGTGAGTTATTCACATTGGTTCACATTGCTTTATAAATTGCGTGATGTGCTCCTTTCTCAAGCATTCTAGAAGAAACAACACTGACGTTGTTGAGATAGAGAAAGGACTATGTTATGAAAAATCGATCCAGACAGATAGCACATACAGTACGTGTCATGATGAGTATGCTTGTTAGCTTAGGGTTGATAATTGCTGTGGTAACGGGTGCGTATCACAATACTGCATTAGCTAAAGCGAGCAGTGGTTCGTTGACTGTTCCATCAAAAAGTTTGTTTATGCGTCTGCCAAGTTATCAGGGTTTTGTTTTAGGGGTTATTGGTGTAAGCGAATCTGGTGATTATCTGTATTGTCACCAGTGGGGAGTGAATTCCTCGTGGACGTATAGTAATAGTCGGCAGATTCCTGATTCAGCTGAAACGAGAGCTATGGGATACTTGCTTGAGGCATATCACGGCTCTACAGATCCTCTCAACCATGCTGCTTTGGCCTTGCTGATTCATGATCATTTTGATCTCGACTCATCGAGACCAGCATGGAATGCCAATCGCGCAACCGTTGTATCGGATGTGCCTGGCGTTGAGGAGCGTGCTCGTGCGCTATGGGCAGAGGGTATAGCTCGCGCCGTTGCTGGAACAGAAGTGACAATGGCATATACTCAGGCGAAAAGACGTGGACGTGTCTCTGTGCGCGTAACCAATGCATCGGGTCAATCCATAAAAAATATCCCCGTCACTGTGCGGTTGAAAGGTCCAGCTCTTTTCGAAAGTAATAATTCTGACTCCATTACCGTTACAAGTGCTACAAATCCGCTTGAGCTGAAATGGATTGCTACAGGTGAAGGGCAAGTGAGCACCACGCAAAGTATTGCAGTGCACACTTTAGATGATGTGGATAGTGCTCAAAATTTTGTGCGTTTAGGAGATATGAAAGAGGCTATATTCCAAGGCATTCGTTTTGAAGTGCGTAAGGTATTTCAACCTATCGTGTCTACCCAAGTTCCAGCTGCTACGCAAGAAGCAGGTCGGGAAATTCGAGATAACCTAACAGTAACAGTTAAATCTGGTGATGCGTGGGAAGATGGAGTAGTCCTTAATGCCACAGGATATGTATATACAGGATTAACACATGAGCGAGTTGCTCAGTTGGCAGCAGATGCAAAGATACAACCACGCGATGGTGAAAAAGCGTATGACTATATTGCGCGCTTGGAACAGATGGGATTAAAACCACAAGGCATAGCGCATGTAGATGTTAGTGATGCGGAGCAAACACATCGAGTAACTGCTGCAGATATAAATGCTTCAGCTGAACGTTTACTGCTTAGCGAAGAGGGAAAATTTCTCACGTGGGTGTGGGTTATCGCGCGCGATGAGCAAAGTAAACAATCCCAACAGTGGATGGACAAAGACGCTATTTCGGGACTGCTCGATGTGAAGGAGAGTATATCGACGCGTAAACATGTGACTGTGGATTCGACTGTTTCGGAACATTCTGCTCAATTGGGAGCTGTATTAACGGACCGTATTACCGTGGCCGGTTTTCCTGAAGATCACGGCCAATATGCTGGTAATGTGCAGTTCGGGTGGAAGCCTGATGAAAAATATGCCACGGTGAGTGTGTATTGGTCTCAAGATAAGCCCGATAAGGCAGAACCGCCACGCGATGATGATACTCATAAGCTGATTGGACAGTTTACGTATAAAGCACGCAATGGCACACTAGCTGTGGGCGGCGGAAAACCTGATGCATTCGGTCATCCCGTGAACATATATGCAGATAAACATGGATACTACGCTTTTGTCTACAGTTTTTCAGGTGACGACCGTGTTATGCCAGTAACCAGCGCATGGAACGATGAGTGGGAATGTACGCGCGTGGTCACCACCGTTCAGCCGGCAACTATTGTGACCCGAGTGAATAAATCAACAGTTATAGCGGGGCAAGATTTTGCTGATATTGCACGTGTAACTGGTGTTCTCGCTGAGGGTGCGAGTGTGAGTTTTACTGCTTATGATGCTGTGGAGTCTGAGAGTGATATGGGATTAAGTAAGACTTTGGTTGAGGAAACGCGCGTGACCATTACGCCAGCTATGAAGCAGGCTGATGGAAGCTATGAGGTAATCAGTCCAAAGGTTCGCACGCATAAGCCAGGAATTGTCTATTGGAAAGCCACTTTACGTGATGCGAATGGCACGATTTTAGCCTCGCATGGGTTGGGTGCGCCGGGAGAAGAAACGAATGTTAAACCGCCACCAGATACACCTAAAACTCCACCTTCTCCTCCACAACCATTAGCGCGGACAGGTGTATCTATAGTGCGCATTGTTATGGGCTGCGGTTTAGCGCTTTTAGCATATGCGACGCTTATGGCATGGCGAGCAGTGTGTTTCTCCGTGCGGAAGCATTCAGGCGTGCCAGAAAGGTGAATGATTTCAGCGCGTTATAAATGCGGCTCATCAATATGACAATATGCACAGTTGAGAGTCAAGAAACACGCCGTCACAATGAGTTCTCAAAAACCTTCATGATGGCAACATTTATCGCACATATGAACATATTCTTCTGTTCGTTTTTAGGTGTTTCGTTTTACCATTTTGAAAAAATCGGGCTACACTAGGTGGTGTGTTCTTGACATAGATGTCGAGATTCTCTCAATGAAGAGTTACATATGTAGAAAGGAGATTGTCGTGAAGGCAATCGTTGCAACCCAAGATAAGAAAGCAGCTGTAGTTGATAAGGAACTGCGCCCATTGCAGTATGGTGAAGCATTGTTGGATATGGAATGCTGCGGTGTATGCCATACCGATTTGCACGTGATGCACCAAGATTTTGGTGATAAGACTGGCGTTGTTTTGGGTCATGAAGGTATTGGCGTTGTTAAGGAAGTAGCTGAAGGCGCAGATACTTTGAAAGTCGGCGATCGCGTATCCGTTGCATGGTTCTTCAAGGGTTGTGGACATTGCGAATATTGCACCACAGGTCGTGAAACTTTGTGTCGCTCTGTGCTGAACGCAGGTTACACTGCTGACGGCGGTATGGCTCACGAGTGCATCGTTCCAGCAGATTATGCTGTGAAGGTTCCAGAAGGACTTGATTCTTATGCTGCAAGTTCCATCACTTGCGCTGGCGTAACCTGCTATAAGGCTATTAAGGAATCTGGCGTACGCCCTGGTGAATGGATTGTTATTTCCGGTTTGGGTGGCTTGGGTAACCTCGCTTTGCAGTATGCAAAGAACGTATTCCAGGCAAAGGTTGTGGCTGTTGATATTAACGATGAGCAGCTTGAGTTCGCTAAGAAGTTCGGCGCTGATTTATGCGTCAACCCATTGAAGGAAGACGTGGGCGAAGTTGTTCAGCGTGAATGCGGTGGTGCTCATGGCGCAGTTGTGACTGCAGTAGGTAAGAGCGCATTCAATGGTGCTGTAGATGCTTTGCGTGCTGGTGGCACCTTGGCTGCAGTAGGCTTGCCAACTGAATCCATGGATTTGAACATTCCACGTCTTGTTCTGGACGGTATTCGCGTTGTTGGTTCTCTTGTAGGAACTCGTAAGGACTTGGAAGAAGCATTCCAGTTCGGTGCTGAAGGAAAGGTTGTTCCTCAGTGTCAGGCTCGTCCAATGGAAGATATTAACGATATCTTTGATGAGATGATGGCTGGAAAGATTCGTGGCCGTATGGTTATTGATCTTAAGCATTAAAAGTTGCAGAGAATAAAATTGTGAGTGTTCACAGGAGTTTTCTCTCTTTCTTTTCTCGGTGAGCACCCACTATTTTATGAAATACGCCTCTTCACACTTCATGCGTGGAGAGGCGTTATTGCGCGCTGTGAAGCCGTGGAAAAGATGAGTTAATTATTTTCGCTAGCATCTTCACTGGCTGCACGTTCTTTCCCATACATTTCGGGAATAAATCGTTCTTGATCATGTAATTTATCCCAGATAACCGGCTTATTTTCCTCAAAGCTACGCGCAACATCTAAAATACGCTGATTAGAAGAGCCTCTAAATTGCAATAACGAATCATGCAAAGTGCTGATATAACGTCCATCTACCAAAATATCAATGTTGTGCAGCAGCTCAATTTTATCGGGGGTTTCTCCTTTGCGCATGAGTTCTTCCCACGTGTAGCCAGTCCACGCCCAAATATCCTTAGAATGGCCAAATTCAGCGCGAATGCGGTTCGTAAGTTTTAACAGCATAGGTGTGTTCAGAAGAGGCTCTCCGCCAAGCAGGGTTAAACCTTGCACATAATCTAAGCTGAGATCTGCAATAATCTGGTCTTCTAACTCTTGCGTATATGCGTGGCCAGCTTGAAAATCCCAAATAGATGAGTTGTAACACTCGTGGCAGTGGAAAGGGCATCCGCTGACATAAAGAGAACAGCGTATGCCTTCGCCATCGGTAACAATGAAGCGTTTGTAATCTGCCACAATATTGCGTGATAATACGCGTCCATCCCATTGCCCAGCTCGCGGATTATTCGCTAATTCAGTAGGAATTGACGGACCGCGATGTGTTTCTGTAGCGGCAAAATCACGATGAGCACTGCGTCGTGAAGCACTGGTTTTGATAAATTCTTCTGACATGTGATTTCTTTCTGCAATGAAAAGTACATGAGTAAAGAGGTAAGAGAAATATATAAAATGAGGGTTTGCCCGCTAAAGAGTAGTTCTCTATTTTGTTGACGAGCAAACCCTACATTGAGCTCAATACCATACGGCATGAGTTTAGAGCGCTTTATTCAGCGTCATCCCACCACTGGCGAACAGTGCCATCTTTGAGGGTTACGTGTCCTGTTTCGCCAGCCATGTGCTTTACGCGATGCGCAATTTCTTCATGGCGTCCATGAGCCATAGGGCGTTGGACCGGGTTACCTAAATAACCACACGTACGCTTAGTAACATTGCATTTATTAGGATTATTATTGCCGCATTCAGGGCACTTAAAGCCCGTATCGGTTGGTTCAAAGTCGCCCTCAAAACCGCACTCGAAGCAATGGTCAATTGGTGTATTCGTTCCCAAATAGCCGATACCAATATGATGAGCATAATTCCATACCGCTTCCAAAGCCTTTGGATTAGACTGCAGGCTTGGGAACTCACAGTAGTTAATAAAACCACCATTAGCTAAGTATGGGAAGTCGCGCTCATAAGAGAGCTTTTCCATTGGAGTTGGACGCAGCCATACTGGATAGTGGAAAGAATTCGTATAGAAATCGTGGTCGGTTACGCCGTCAATCACGCCAAACTGTTCTTTATCCAATCGGGCAAAGCGGTCAGTTAAAGATTCAGCAGGAGTGGAATATACGGAATAGTGATAGCCTTCTGCAGTATCCCATGCCACGCACAAATCATGCATACGGCGCACAATCTCCAGAGCAAATTCTTTACCGTTTTCATCCCAGCTATGGTCTTGCATCCAATCCTTGCCATAGAACATAGCCACGGTTTCGTATAAGCCAATATATCCTAAGGAAATAGTGGCACGAGAACGGTTAAAGAGCTGATCAATATTATCGCTCGGTTGCAAACGTCCAAAAGCACCATACTGGAAGAGGGTAGGAGCATTAATAGGAGTTGCTTCTTTACAGCGCTTAATGCGGAACTGCAAAGCCTCGTGTGCAATTTGCATACGCTGATCGAAGAGTTTCCAGAAACGCTTCTTGTCACCGTGTGATTCCAAAGCAATGCGAGGAATATTAACAGTAACAACACCTAAGTTGAGGCGTGAATCTTCAACATCTTCACCGGTATCAGGATCGGTCCATCCATTAAGGAAGGAACGGCATCCCATAGGAGCTTTGAAGGATCCAGTAATTTTGACGATGTTCTCGTAAAAGACCACATCAGGATACATGCGCTTGGTTGCACATTCCAAAGCGAGCTGCTTTAAATCGTAATTTGGCTCGTTTTCTTTTGCGTTGACACCATTTTTTACTGTAAAGACGAGCTTAGGGAAGATGGCGGTGTGACGGTCTTTGCCTAAGCCGCGAATACGAACCAACAAAATAGCGCGTTGAATTTCGCGAGCAAACCAATCTTGACCCAAACCAAAACCAACAGTAACAAAAGGAGTTTGACCATTGCTAATGCGGTTGGAATTAATTTGATATTCCATTGTTTGCATAGCATCATAAATATTTTTACGAGTCAAAATCTTGGCATAAACTTCGCGAATCTGCTCAAGCTCATCAACATCAGTATGGAACGGCTTATCCATAGGTAAAGCGTCGCGGTTCTCAAAATGCAGCCAGTCAGCTTCGCGCTCTTTGAAAGCGGCAATAGCACGCTGAGCCACATCAATAGGTTCACCGTCTGGGAAAACAGTGCGAGCCATTTCCATGTTTTTGGCGTAATCCAACTTTGCATAAGGGGCAAGCATTTCATCAGCACGGTTGACGGTTTGACCACCATACTGAGAGCCAGCAATATCCTTAATAATCTGCGTGATTTGAGTTGCAGCAGTGCCAATAGATTTTGGAGAATCCATCATGGCGTTACCCAATACAAAACCGTGAGCCAGCATGTTGCCAAAATCAGGCAATGAGCAATTTGTCATGGGGGTAAATGGACTGTAGTCTGCGTCGTGGAAATGAATATCGCCCTTAATGTGAGCGTTAGCAACCTCAGGAGGGAGCATACTCATAGCGCTTGCCTTAGAAACAGCTCCGGCTAACAAATCTCGCTGCGTAGCATACACATTTGAGTCTTTGTTGGCGTTTTCACGCATAATAGTTTCATCGCGATTAATGAACTTTTTAATAGCTTCATTTACATCGCTTGCTTTTGCGCGTGCGATATCTTTATTGAGACGCCAAGATGTGTATGCTTGGGCAATTTCATAGAGATGATTATTAATAAGAGTGTGCTCCACGGCATTTTGAATGTCGTCAATGCGCACATTTCCTGTGTATCGACCTGCAATAGTGCTTTCTACCGAGGTGGTCATGCGATCAATAAGACGAGTATTTTGCGAGTTGAGCTCTTCGCCGACTGCATGGAAAGCTGCTTCCATGGCATGAATAATATTAACGCGATCGAAAGGAACCACACGACCATCGCGCTTTTCAACTTTGATGTCTTTAATGGAAATATTAACATCGTTCTGCGCAAGTGCAGTCGTCATATTCGTCACCTCGAAATACTTACAGTTATTGTTTTATGGCCTTTTTATGGTCTCCCTCATAGACTCTGGAATAACATCATAAACCCACTTCAAGACCTAAATAAAGTGTCTACTGTGTATATAAATACTATATATAGTGTTTTTTGGGTGCTGTGGATAATGTGGATAACTTCAAGATTTGGTGCAATATTGAGCAAATGTGTGGGGATAAAAATGTGCAAAATTTTGGGCGCACCACTAAATAACGTCAATGTAATTTGATGGAGAAAGTGTGAGTGCGTGTCGTGGTTGTGTCGTGTGTAGAAGTGGCGATGAGGTGTGCTGGCTTTGTGACTATTCTGAACTCTGACGGTTTTCTTAATGTTCAAACAAGCGTGGGGCAGTTCATCGTTCTCTTAGTCCTCTTCAATGTCATCGTCTTCATTGTCTTCATCGTCTGGGCCTGATATGAGGTGTATTCCAATGAGATCAGCTAAGGTGTGGTTAGGGTATTCTTGTGCGAATGCGGCCGCATAGATGCGATTTTCTGGGTTCTGCCACTCATGAGGATTCCCTACAATGTAGTTAATGAATGGGTTCCATTTTTTGCATAGACTATGTCCCTTAAATCCAAGAGTATTATTTGGTTCATAAACAAAGCACCATACAAACGCACAAATAAGAAGAGAACCGAAAATAATCCAACCGATATTATTCTTTTCGAAAAGAAAATACGCGGCAAAAAGGGGAAGTGGATAAACAAGAATATTACAGAAGGGGAATCCTGAAATAATATCCATACTTTTATCTACTTCTTTTAACCGATCTGTTATAGCTTCCATAAACCTATAGAGTTTCTTATTGGTAATAGGTCCAGCAAAAACATCCTGTATATCACTGAGAGACAGTGTTTTGGTGTTTTTCATAGCGAGGATATGACGCACTATGACGATAAGAGCTTTTTCTAAATCGGTAAGACCAGCAAGACTCTTGTTCATATCTGGGATAGATAACGTATTATCCGATACTGTGACATAATCCTTGGAGACGAGGGATTCAAAGGTAACTGCAAGAATACGCTGACGCACAATAAAATTATGATTGGTATAGTCATCAACCGGCATTCCTATAACGAGAGGATAAACGAGAGCCGCTTTGATGGGGTTGTTTTCAGGTGGCTGAGAACTCGATGAATGACGATTGAGCTTATATGACTGTCTTATGTGGGAAATGATGGTGAGTATCACCATGACAATGATGTAAGGAAGAGTAAAAACCGCTGTACCGATAAGGCTCTTTGACATGTCAAGAGGGAATAATGCTGGTACGCTGTCCCATCCATGAGAAAATCCGTGTACGATTAGCGCGCCAACACAAGTTACGATGATAGAAAAAAGCGCGTATGTCAATGCTTTCCATGGAGTAGATACAACGCTAGGAAGCATAAAATACTGCACTCGTTGACCTTGCTCTTTGGCATTGTCTTCTATGTTTTTATAAGAAGAATGCGAGATATTCACGTCGTTTGCAGTCTGTAATACATCATCTACAGAAGCAGAATCATCTTGTAGAACGGTGTCACCGTAATCGACTTGGTCGAGACTGTCCTTCATTATTTGTTCTCCTGATTCCTGATTTCATATTGGATACGATAGGCTATATTCTGCAGGCAGCTTCATTACTGTTTTCTCACTTATTGTTGCTTATTATGACATTCACATGAGTTAAATACAAGAGTGTGAATAATGTGCTCCATCTTTTGAGTACTCTCTGTATAAATTTGAGCTTAATTTGTTCATGTAAATATCAAATATATTGAATGATTAAATTTGAAAACAATTGGCGTGTTATATTTTGATATTTATTTAAGCTCAGATTAAACTATTGAATATGAATACTAAACCATTACTTAAGAATAAGGCGAAAAGCTCGTTACAAGAAAAGGTAACTCGTAATATGAAGATTGCTATGGCAATGCGCGGAGTATACCAAAAAGATTTGGCTTCTGCTCTAGAGATTACTTCTGCAGCGATATCCGCAAAGTTTACTGGAAAGACGTTGTGGAATCTTGAAGATATAGAAAAAGCCTCAGAGTTCTTTAATGTAGAACCTGAGGCATTGGTAGCGGGGCATGGATTTGAACCATGGACCTCTGGGTTATGAGCCCAGCGAGCTACCGAGCTGCTCCACCCCGCGTCGGCTTGTTTAAAAACAGCTTTATCTATAATACACAGTGATTTTGAGATGTCAAGTCAGCGTGTCCTTTTGGTAGTTGTGCTTGTAATACGTCGTTCGAATGATGGGGAGATCTGAGATGCACGGTGATGATTAAGAGCTATGAATGAGGATTCCATCGGCAAATTCTTGTAAGCGCTTATAACTTTCGAAAAGGCTTCTAGCTGTTTCTCTCAGCCTCAATTCTCCCAATCTTAAACTTTGAATACCTCTGATGAATACGATTTTCATCTCGTTTCCTTCTCATAAAGTGGACTCTTTCCCATAATCGGCTACAGCAGTGCCATAATTCTTAACAACATAGAGAGCAGCAAGGATGCACAACGTCCGCGCTGCTCTTTTTATGAATGCTGTGTTATGAGTATTGCTTTAGGGGTGCTGTTTCATGACTGTTGTTGCAAAACAACACGCAATAACACGTAACAACACGTAACAACACGTAAAAGCACGCAAAACCACGAAAAAGCGTGAGGAGTGCAAGGAGCATAAGAGCATTGCTACTCGGAGCATTATTGCCCCAAGTATTATTGCCCCAAGTGTTACGCATAAAAGCGCTACTGCATAAAAGCATTCATGAGTTTTTGAGAGTAAAAAAGAAAGATAGAAGGTATACAGTGTCATCCAGCACATCTTCTCAGTCCGCTACTGCACAGGCGGAGGCACACAAAAAGTCGGGCTTGAACTCGCCAGCAGAAGTTATTGCTGCTTCGCTTGTAGGAACCACCATTGAATTTTATGATTTCTATGTGTACGCAACTGCTGCTGCACTTGTGTTCCCACACCTATTCTTCCCAAAGGGTAACGATACCGTTAGCCTGATCAGCTCCTTTGCTGTTTTTGGTGCAGCTATGGTTGCCCGTCCTTTAGGCGCAATTTTCTATGGTCACTTAGGTGATCGTCTGGGACGTAAAACTACTTTGGTTATCTCCCTGCTGACTATGGGCATTGCCACATTCTTGATTGGTTTTCTGCCAACATATCAGCAGATTGGTCTGTGGGCACCATTCTTCCTGCTGATTTTGCGACTTACTCAAGGTTTCGCTTTGGGCGGTGAATGGTCTGGAGCTGCTTTAGTAGCAACGGAAAATGCACCTGCAGATAAGCGTGCATTATATGGTACCTTCCCACAGCTCGGCGCTCCAATCGGCTTTATTATTGCTAACGGGCTCTTCCTTATTATTAACTTTGCGCTTCCTCACCCAAGCAGTTCTGTGCTTCAGTCTGAAGCATTCCTTGCATGGGGTTGGCGTATTCCGTTCTGGTTCTCCGCTCTGATGGTTGTTGTTGGCATGTGGGTGCGAGTTAAGCTCAACGAGTCTGAAACCTTTAAGAAGGCTGTTGAACAAGATAAGGTTGTTAAAGCTCCACTTGTTGATACTTTCCGCTTCCACTTTAAGGAAGTTGTGCTGGGTACTTTCGCCATGCTGGCAACATATGTTTTGTTCTATCTGACCACGACATGGATTCTGACTATGGGTACTACTGCCACAGAAAAGGGCGGTTTAGGCGTGCCTTACACTCAATTTGTGCTCATGCAGATTATCGGTGTTGTGTTCTTCGCAGTGTTCACGCTTGTTTCTGAACCATGGGCAGATAAGATTGGTCGCCGCAAGCTGCTGATTTGGGTAACTGTGGGCATTATTATCTTCGGTTTGCTGTTCCCACTCTTCCTTGACTTCAATCACGGTACTCTTCTGAGCGTGTATGTTGCTGAAGCATTCCTTATTATTGGCTTCATCTTGATGGGTATTACTTTCGGCCCTATGGGCGCGTTCCTTCCAGAAATGTTCCCAACGAATGTACGCTACACGGGTTCCGCAATCGCATACAATATCAGCTCTATTCTGGGTGCTGCATTGGCTCCAATTATTGCAGTCGCTTTGTGGAAAGCTGCTGGCGGAAGCACATGGATGGTAGGTGTTTACCTGGCTATTGCTGCAGTCCTCACTTTGATTGCTTTGCTTATGTCTCAAGAAACAAAAGACGCTGATTTCAATGACAAAATTGCTTTTGAAAAGAAGTAAGATCTAATTTCAATATACAATGTCACCAGTAGAGCCGTTTCTCTTCTTAGAGATGCGGCTCTTGTGGTACACAGATTTCAATGTATTGATTTCGATTTCGCGCTCGCTCGCACATAGTATGGGTCTAAAAGAGCTTGTTCGATTAATCAATAGTACGCTATAAACGCGCCGTTCAATCGCACAATGGAAGCTTGGCGCCGAGATGTATTCCTTGCAGATGAATTCAGCTGTTTACGTCATTGTTGACAAGTGTTTATTATATTGCTAGATTGCGTACTCGATTTTTCGATATAATGAAGCAGTGTTCACGGGTGAGACTAAACGTGGCTTCACGGTTTCAACAAGTAGAAAACGCGACGACCATAAGTAAGCAGTAAGCAGACAATCAAGCTAAACGCCCGCGCAAGCCAAATAAGAAGAGTCAAGCCGAAATAAGCAGGGGCGAAGGGATTGAGAATTGACGCGGAGGGGAGTATATGAGTAAAGACGTGCTCAATAAACCGCTACTCAACATTGCTGTTGTGGAAGATGAACCTCAATTCCAAGAAATGCTCAAAACTTATATAACACGTTTTAGCCAAGAACATGGAACACCAATACATCTGACCATATACTCCACAGGAACTGATTTCCTCGATGATTTTCACGATCAATTCAGTCTGGTTTTACTTGATGTCGTGATGCCGGGTAGTACAGGTTTTGATGTGGCTCATACAATTCGTCAGATGCAGTCGCGCGTATGCTTGGTATTTATTACCAGTATGGCGCAATATGCTATTCGCGGATATGAAGTTGATGCTGTAGATTACATTCTTAAACCTCTTGAATATGAGGTATTTAGCAACAAGTTCACTCGAATTCTTCGTAATGTGCACACAGACAACAAGTTTCCTATTGAAAACGGTGCGGAAATAACTTATATTTCCTTATCAGATGTCAGCTATATTGAATCGGATAAGCATTATGTTATTTGGCATTGTGAAGGTGGCAATGTGCGTACTCGTCACACCGTTCGCTCGCTCGCATCACAATTAGAAAAATATGGATTTGCTCTAATACGCACATCGTTGTTAATCAATATCTCGTGTGTAGTCAGATCTACTCCAGATACAGTATGGGTGCAAACCCCACAAGCGCAGGGTGAATCTACAATTGAGGCACTTCCTATTGCTCGATCGTTTCGTTCATCTTTCAGAGATCAGATGGCTCGTTTTATTTCTCAAAGTAGTTGATTATGACACTTGCATATATTCATAGCATTTTTACGCTCTCCGTGCGGCACGGATATATACTTCAAATTCTGCTTGCAGAGCTTATGTTTCTTCAGATCTTGGGATTGAATATTCTACGTCCGCCTCGTAAAATCGTCAGCACGCTGTGTATTATCAGCACAAGTCTTGTGCTCATGATTGCTTTACCCAATATTATTAGTTGGTATATTTCTGGACTTTTTTCACTCACCATTTTTTGTATTTCCGTGGCGATGTGGTGCTTATGTTTTCGAGGCCAATACCGTGACATCCTTTTCTGCTGCGTGGCGGCTCAGCTTACGCAGAATTTATCGTATAACACGGAAGGCTTGATTTACGCCCCATTTAGCGCGTTCATGTCTCCGGTTCAATGGTTTTTCCTATCCATTACGTGCACCGCAATCATATATGCGATTAGTGCCTATATTTTTGTTCGTACGTGGCATTCCATTGGACGAATATCTATTAATAGCGGATACGTTATAGTTTTTGCTGTTGTATCTGCGCTTTTTGTGTATGTACTGCAATACCTTTTTCAGGTTTATCACATTGATCAGGTCTGGGTTTCGCGACTTCCGCTTATCCTGTGCTGTGTGGCGGGATTATCCATACAGTTTGGCTTCATTGCTCTGCGTAATAGGGAGATTGAGCGTGTTGAGCTGGAACGCATTATGCGGCAAGAAGCGCGTCAATATCAAATTGCTACAGAAAACATGAATACGATTAATCTCAAAGCTCATGATCTTAAACATCAGGTCATGCGGCTGCGTGAAGCAGGAACTATTGATTCTGAGGAGTTGCGCGATATTGAGCAGGCTATTGAGCAATATGAAAATATGTACGAAACAGGCAATGCTGAACTTGATACTGTTTTGAATCAAAAAACATATCTGTTGAGAAAACATCACATTGACCATACTGTTATTGCTGACGGTACGTGCTTATCTTTTATGCGTCCGGCAGATATTCTTTCGCTTTTCGGTAATCTCCTCGACAACGCTTTGGAACACGAGCAAACTATCGAGAATATTGCCCAACGATATGTGGGAATTCGTGTTTATAAAAAGGCTGACATGGTGGTTATTCGTGTGGAAAATTACTGTGTTACTCATCCACATATGCGTCATGGTTTGCCAGTAACTACAAAATCAGACTCCATACATCATGGTTTTGGCATGAAAAGTATTCAATATATTGTTCAACGGTATGGCGGTTCACTCCATATAGGTCAAGAAGGAGATTCTTTTGTGGTCAACATCGTCTTTGCTGATCTCAACTGAAGAAACAATATATCGATGTATCTGTAGGCGCGGGTTAGAAATCCTGAGATCTCACGTTGTTGTGATATGGAGAATTTCCATGCGGTTGCCCTTCTTGGTGCAGTGGTTGGTATGCGTAACCGTGGAGCAGTTTGTGCATAATAAATAACCAAATCTGCCAGAAAAGTGTGTTCTGTTGTGAAAAGTGTAGCCTTACTCATAACTCACCAACAGAGTTGTTAGGAGGAGAAAAGATGGTTACATCGCATCAACGTCACGGTGTATTACGTACGTCAGTAGCAGTGCTCAGTACTGTGCTTGCACTCACTGTTGGCGCTACATCAGGTGCATCATCATATGCATCGTTTATTTCAACCGTTATTGGTGGCACCACAACCCAAACAATCGATAAGGGTAACGGTAAGAAGATCAATAATGGTCAAGATAACGGTATGTCTTTGGCAGAGTGGAAAAAGACAGCCGATTCTGTGGTACAAGAGGTTGCTTCAGAAGGCATTACTCTGCTGAAGAACAATAATAATGTTTTGCCTCTTTCCAAAGGGTCTAAGGTGACGCTTTTTGGTCGTTCATCTACTGATCTTGTTTTGGGTGGAACGGGCGCTGGAACGGTTGATCCTAAAAATGCAGTGGATCTCAAAACTGCTATGGAAGAAGATCAACGTTTTGCAGTCAATAAGGCCGTGTGGGATTTTTATAGTTCTTATGCAGGTAAGAAAGGCTATGTGCGTTCCAATGGTTCATACATGGGAGCCTTGCCTAAAGATATTTTTGTAGCTGAACCACCAATTTCGGAGTATACGGATGCCGTTCGTAACTCTTATGGCGAGTTTTCCGATGCTGCTATTGTTGTCTTTTCACGAGTGGGCGGTGAAGGTTCAGATATGCCTACCGGTGATTTTGGCGACGGCACGAAATATTTAGCTTTACAGCCACAAGAAAAAGCTGTGCTGCAAGAGATTCGCGATAGTGGTAAGTTTGCAAAAACAATTGCTGTTATCAATTCTTCTAATGCTATGGAATTGAGCTGGATTGACAGCCAAGAATACGGTGTTGATGGATGCTTGTGGGTCGGTGGACTTGGCCAAAGTGGAGCGAAAGCACTGGCTAAAGTTCTCGATGGTGAAGTTAACCCATCTGGTCACCTTGTAGATACATATGCAAGTGATTCTTTCTCATCGCCAGCAATGGTGAATTTTGGCGATTTCACCTATAAGAATGCCAAAGATATTGCTGCAAAAATTGGTGATGCCAATGCCGCAACGAAGTATGTTGTATATCGTGAAGGAATCTATGTAGGTTATAGGTATTACGAAACCCGCTATGCAGATGCTGTAACGCGCCAGTCTTCTCATGCCCGTGATGCCGCAGGAGCAACGCAAGGTGACTCTTGGAACTATACCAAGGAAGTTGTGTATCCATTCGGATATGGTCTCAGCTACGGCAAAGATAATGGTCAGCCATTTACACAGCGCATTTCACAATCTACTTTTGATGATTCTGGTGTGCATATTACCGTAACAGTAACCAATGAAGGCAATGTGGCAGGCAAAAGCGTAGTGCAGTTGTATGCTCAGCAGCCATACACCGATGGTGGTTTGGAAAAGTCTGCTGTGCAGCTCGTTGGTTTTGGTAAAACTGATACGCTTGAGCCAGGAGCATCACAAGAGGTACGTATTGATGTGAAGCAGCGCGACTACAGCACGTATGATGCTTTAGGGCAAAAAACGTATGTGCTTGATGCTGGAACATATTATTTTGCTGTGGGAAATGGTGCTCATGACGCACTCAATAATATGCTTGCAGCACAGGGATACAACACTGCACAAGGCATGGATGCCAATGGTGATGTGAGCAAGACAGCATCGTGGACTCTTGACAAGTCAACACGTCTAGATAAGTCTGCTTCTGGATCCACTGTTACTAATCAGTTTGATTCCGCCGGTCTTGAACATTATGGTAAAGAAACAGGATATCTCACGCGAAGTGATTGGACTTCATTCCCTCAGGCATATAAGGATTTGGAAGCAAGCGAACAGATGATTGCAGACCTGAATCAGTCGGGAACATATAAGCCTGATAATTCCGGTAAAAAGGCAGTAACTGGTAAGAATGCCAATATCAATATTGCACAAATGGTGGGTGTTGACTTCGATGATCCGAAGTGGAACACATTTATTGAGCAGCTTACCGTTGACGACTTGCTCCGTATTGTTACTCAATCTGGACAGATAGCAGTGCCAACAATTGCTTATCCTCAGGTCTTTATGAAGGACGGTCCTGCAGGTAATAATGTGCGTAAGTATGTGGAAGATGGTACTTCTGCTACCGGTTATGCGAGTGAAGTTGTTACTGCAGCAACATTCAACGCTAAACTTGCCGAAAAACTTGGCGATGCTATGGCAGAGGATTGGATTCGAACCAAGACTGCAGGTGCATATGCTCCAGCTGTGAACATTCATCGCACGCCATATGCTGGTCGTAATTTCGAATACTATTCTGAAGATGGTGTGCTTTCTGGACAGATTGCCACAAGCCAGCTGCAGACAATGCAGAAGCGCGGTCTTTTCACATTCATTAAGCATTTTGTGCTCAACGATCAAGAAACAAATCGTATTGGTGTGAGTACTTTTGCTAACGAACAGTCCATACGCGAAATTTATCTGCGAGCATTCGAGCAAACCTTTACCGAGGGCAAAACCAAAGCTACCATGGGTGCTTTCAACCGTATTGGCGCCACCTGGGCTGGGGCTTATAAGCCATTGCTTAAGAATGTGGTACGTGAAGAATGGGGATCAACAGCAATTATTGATACTGATATTGCTATTAATCCTGTTCTGCAAACCTTGGGTGCAGGTCTTGAGAACGGCAATACTATGTGGGCTACATCAGCTGACACCATTTATAACGTGGGCAAGCAGATGGTGAAGAACGATAACAAGATGATCTTGAATATGCAAGAGGCAGCACATTATATCCTCTTCAATATTTCAGGAACCATCGGTATTAACGGCATAACCACAACCACCATAGTTAAGCGAGTAAACCCATACTGGATGAATATTGCCCTAGGAGTAGTAGCTGTGGTTGCTCTTCTTGATGTGGCTTGCATCGTACTTCTTGTTAAGCGCACTCGCAGCGGTCGATCTGCTCAGAAAGGAGATAAATAATGCGTAAGAAAATCAATATTACGGCCATTCTTTCACTTATTGCCTTAGTAGCTACAGCAGTGTGCTATGCGCTCACTTCGGATAGATCACACTCATGGATGGTTGTTTATCTTCTAGCTGGTGCAGCTGTAACGCAATGTGCACATATTGCTCTTTCACGTATTCCGTGGCTGGAATATCTCCCTTTTATTTTCACTTTGGGAGCTAGTGGATTATTCGTTAAATTAGCTATTGATGAAGCCTATGGCATTATGTCAAAAGCTAATGTAGCGGGATTGAGTACCTTGTGGCTCGTTTCAGCGGCATTACTTGCAGTAAGTGTGGTTTTGACGGCAGCAACAACTATTTTTGTGCGCACGTCATCGCAACACAGTGAGTCTGTGCCAGAAGTAACAGCATAAGGAGTTATCGATGAGCGATACTCAGCACACACAAAAGGTATATACAAGAATGCATCAGCGGTTCAATTCTCGTGTTTCAGCACTATACGCAAGCGTGATTATTGCTGCCTCGGTGATAGGTATTTGCGATGTTATTCGCTACGCGTTATTTGGACGACTATGGCCTGTGGTCACGGTATTCCTTGTGCACGGCATTGTGGTTCTGCTTTCTGCTATAGCTGCACAGACACGGTGTCCGCTAGTGCTTTTGCTGAATGTGGCATTAACAGGAACATGCGGTTTTATTATGACGCATCCTGAAACCACTATTTTCAATGCTGATATGTACCTTCAAGCTGGTATCGCTCTCCTTGGTTGCATTGGCATATGTGTTGTTCAAGCAGTGACTCATACGCCAATGCGTAAACCTCGGATGGGTGCCATAATTGCCCTTCTCGCTATCTGTTTAGCGTGGATAGTTGTATGGCAAGGGGGCATTATTGTCAATAATCGTCAAACCTCAGCTGAGCCAACCATATGGTCTGTGCCGAATACTTTTGAGCAGGCAAGTTCTGAGCCGGGAACTGTAGAAAAAATCTCGTACTCTACCAAGGCTTATGCAACAGATAAACGTCAAGTGACCAAATCTGCATATGTGTATCTGCCGCACAACTACGATGCTTCAAAGAAATACAATATTTTGTATCTGATGCACGGCACAGGTGATAACGAAGCATATTGGTTGATAACTCATCCAGAGAACAAAATAATGGTTGATCGCATGATTGAGCGCGCAATAATTCCAGACATGATTATTGTGACTCCTACATTCTATGTAGAAAACGATAAACTCAATTCCTTAGACGATCTGACCTACAGCTTTAAAGATGAGCTGCGCAACGATCTTATGCCATACGTAGAATCGCGATACTCTACGTATTCAGACGGAGTTACGGCGCAAGATTTTGTGCACAGTCGTGGACATCGAGCATTTGCGGGATTGTCACGAGGAGCTGTGACCACACTCCATTCAGCTTTTACGGGAAGTCTTGATTACTTTTCTTGGTTTGGAACATTCAGTGGAAGTAGAACCTCCCAGGCACAATTCCGTAATGCCTTGCAATCTGCGCAATTTAAAAAACTGCCTATTAACTATTACTATGTGGCGAGTGGAACTTTTGATTTTGCATTACCGCAGCAGTTAAAAGATTATCGTTCGCTTCTTGAGATTGAACCACGTGTTAGAGCTGGGAAAAATTCTCGATTCGATATTTTCCCTATGCGCTGGCATTCAGCAGGAAATTGGCATATAGCCTTGTATAACTTCTTGCCGCACATTTTTACTGAATAAAACAAAAGATGATGCTTCACATTGGCACATAGCTGCATAGTGTGGGGCATTATTTTATAGGGAATACTACTGTGCGGGATTATGTCTTAGATTTTGTGATGCTGATATCAGTACATGAGAATTACTGTCTTGAGGTTCTTTTTTAAAGAATTTTTATATTATTCTTAAACATTGAGAGAAACATTGAGCTAATGCTCCGCATTACAGAGGGATTAACTAGTATGAAGAAAAGTAAAGCACTGGTATCATTGCTGATCAGTGTAGCAATGATAAGTCTTTCTCCTGGGGTGGCTATGGCAGCTGACTCAACGCCAGCAGACAATACTGTGAACGTTGAAAATACAGTGAACCCAGACAATAATACTCCTGACAATACTGCTTCTACGAATTCATCAGACGAAGCAAATACTGAAACAGAAAATTCTTTGAATACTTCTGACTCCTCAGATCATGCTGATAGTTCAGCTACGAACAGAAGTGCAGACGCTGCAGATGCTGTCGAGACACCAGCGTCTAACGAAGCTAACGCCACAGGCACCTATGAAGCTACTGTTAGCTTCATTGGACAATGGACTAACGAATCGCGTACAAAAACTGATACGACAAAAGACTTCCATAACCCAACAGATAAGTTGGGCTCGCCTGCCGCTAATGCTGGCTTATTCCGTAGCATAGCAAAAACTTTCTTGGGATGGTCAGATCAGCCACAAGACGCTAAGGGGAAGTTACCAGAAGGTGCACGTTTGTTCTCTGCGGAGGATACTGTAGCTACGGCATTTCCTCAGGGTATTCCACAAGATGCTAAATTGTATGGCGTTTATTACAGTTTGAACGAGCAGAATACAGCATGGCCAGGCGATCAATTTTCTATGGGGCTGGCATTGCTCAGCGGTATGTCTAAAATTTCTCAGGCTGTTAATGAGAATACAGTTACTATTAATCCTGACTCAGCACAATCAACTGTGATTACACCGGAATCAGTACTCCCAGACACCGATAATGTTTCTGCAACTTTTGGTACAGACGATCAGAATAGAAAAACCTCCACAATTGACGATTTGTGGTTGGAAAAGAATAATACTCATGGTAACGAAGTCGCTTTAAGCTCTTATTTCACCATGAATCCATATATTGCAATGCTGGTGTACCGCAATCCTCATGTGGGATATGTAGGACCTGTATTAACTGGTGATTATGCTCGATTGAAGGGTGATACCGATTCTTTCTCTACTGAAATGAAGCCAACTGATGCGAAGAATTATACGCATGTAGATTTGAAAGTAGATTTAGATAATCGTCTTACCGTTCCAGAACGTCTCCACTTGGAATTCTCAGGTTATTCTTGGCGTCCGCTCTATGTTTTGAATGATAAGGGCGAGGCGCTCAATATCTTTAATCCAGCAGATGATTCCTCATTGGGCAACGATAAGAATGCGTTTAACAGCTTGGTCTCTAATAGCTCTCCACAAGTTAATTTTGGAGTGGAGCCTGCAGGCAATAAAACCTTAATTATTCGATGCATTCTTCGTCTTGGCGATGCTGAGAAAATTACAGAGGACAAGGTAACGCCACAAGATGGTAAGTCTATTGCTGAAACAATCACCAGCAATATGACCTTACGTACTCTGGGAAGCAAAGAAATTTCTGCTCAACGTTCTGATTTGAGTGTAGATGCTCTTGCTGGTCGAGTGGTCTCCATTGACAATAATCTTGCCAAGCAGCTTGCAGATAATAAAGATCATGTTCAGGTAACAGGATCCGTATATGGTAGTGCGGTTGCTGATGCAGGAAAGATTGGAAGCGGCTGGCTTTCTTTCAATTCACGAAACGTAGCGGAAATTACACCAACACTAGCTAATATTTTGAATCTCGGTTATGTTCGTCGTAATGTTACTTACCGTTTCGACAGTATTCCGTCCGGGCAGAAACTGCCTGAAGACGTTATGAAGCAGCTTCCAAAGAATTTCGCTATGGATAAGATTGTTCAGTCTGCTCCACACTCAAAGCCTTCCAATCCTAAGGTTCGTGATGGCAAAGGCACATGGGAATTCGTTGACTGGTATCGAGATACCACCGAGGAAAAGAATCTTCTCACCACTGATTCAAGTGAACTCAATGTTGCTGAGTTGACTGCTGATCCTGTCTTTATTGGGTTGTGGAAGTACTATGAGGTTCCTGGAAATCCTCCAGCGGTGGAAGACAAACCTCAGCTTGAGATTCCTGTTGAACCTAATGAGCCACAACAGCCGGCTAAAGAGCAGCAAGTGAAGACTTCTTCTCATGCTAGCGAACTTCCTAAGACTGGAGATTTCAGCGGTGTACTGATTATCAGTATGGTTGCTCTTAGCGTTATTCTTTGCAGTATTGCTCTTGTTCTTCGATATAAGACAAAACTGTAAGAATACATGACATAGAGTATTCGCTGTTTATTATGGAGAGGTTCTACCTTGTGTGTAGAACCTCTCTTTTATTTTATCACGCACATTGAAGTTAAAGACTTAACCGCGAAACTACTGTTTTTAAGAGGTTTCTTAAAAACTACTCTGATAAGATTTGATATGGGGAGAAGAGGAACATGACGTCTAGTATCTGTTCGATATCTATGCGTCAGGTATAAGGGGGATTCATGTTTGTAGGACAAGAGCGTCCGTCATCAAAAAGCTCAGCAGGGGCGAGGAACTCACGTCATATTCTCAAGACAGCAGTACAGAAGATGTGCTCTACTATTGCTGTAGTTCTTAGTCTTGTGTTAATAAGTGCTATGGCTGTTATGATATTGCCTTCTGGTGTTGCGCGCGCAGTAGAGCGCTCAGTTGTGAACATGGAAGAAGTATCTGGCTCAGCTGATGTTAATAGTGCAGACGATCTTCAATATGTGATTGACCAAGCTGGGAGCAATCCAGTAAAAATCGTGCTCAATTCTGGACCATATACTGTGAAAAAGACTCTGAAAATTCCGGCAGGTGCGGATATTGAGCTGACTAACTATACGGGTGAAGAGTTTGAGAATAATTCACGAATTCTACGCGGTAATGGGTTTACTGGTGTTCTTGTTAGTGTTTCCAAAGGAGGACACTTAACTCTTTCTGGTTCCGATAATGATGCTTTACAGCTAGACAGTAGCGGTCAGTTTGTGCCGTCTGGTCAACCAACTTTAGAGGTTTATGGTCAAACCACAATTAATCATGCCACTATCAAAGGTGCTCGAGGCATTTCCGGTACCTTTAACGCTGCTGTAAAAGTCAGTGGTCCAGAAGCTCTCATCACCATGAACGATGGTGCGATTACCGATAATCAACGCCATAATGATACCCAAAGTAACATGTATGGGGCTGGAAATCTGATTGTGGATAAGCGTGCTCGTTTTATTCTCAACGGTGGAAGTATCACTAAGGGGCGCGGCAGTGGCGGCGTGAATACTAATGCTTACGGTGATACTGGTGGTGTGATTGTTGCCCATGGCGGTTATTTTGAGATGAACGGCGGTGAAGTCTCAGACAATCAAGGCTTTGGCGGCGGTATTGAAGTGTGGAGCTGGGTAGACGGTTACACAATCAAAAGTTGGAAAAATGCTGGAACACTTGAGCAACAAGCCGAGGCTACACGCTCACGTGCAGTTATTAATGGTGGAGTAATCCGTAATAATCGCGCAGGTTTTGGCGGCGGTGGCATCCTCATTTTTGGTAATGGCGATGTAGAAATGAACGGTGGTCAAATTACCAAAAATACTGCAAGCAATGGTGGCGGCGTTAACGCCATGAATCTGTGGACATGGGGAGGAGACTTCTATAACGAAATTCCTGGTGAAGGTGCTGCGAGTGGTTTGACTCGAGAAGAGTACTCTCGCTATATTCCTGGCTCCTTTGTAATGCGTGGCGGAAGTATTGACAATAACACTGCATACCGTACCGGTGGTGGCGTTAATATTGTGTCTAATAGTGTGGTTCTTGAAGGTGGAGATATTAAAGCAAACTCTGCCACACAACAAGGTGGCGGAGTATATGTTGCTACCAAGAGCTACGCGGTGCATATTTACAATGCTCTCGTTGAAAATAATTCTGCACGCTATATTGGAGGCGGTATTTGGACGTGTCCTACGGGTGAATTAACCACATATGTGAGCCGAGGAGTTGCAGTCAGTAACAATACTGCAAACACATATGGTTCTGAAATCGCACATGATAACTATGGCGGCAATTCCGTACAACGCATGAATTTAGCAGACCGTGCTTTAGGTGGCGCACCGGTTTCTTATTACCATGACAACCGTGGAGCACGTTTTGATGCCAATAATCCTGGTGAAGAAGTGTATTTGCATGGTGGGACTGATGACACAATTTCCAATCAAGGATTGCACAGTGTTATTGCGAGCGAAGGTCTTAATGCTGCTCGCTCTCTTGCTCGTTTGCGCATTACTGAGAATACAAGCTATCGTGGTGGCGGTATTGGTACCAATGGTGGTGTTATTTTTGGTGAACCTGAAATTACAAGTAAAGAAGTTTCTAAAAAGTGGGTATACAAATTCAGCAATAATGAGAATGTGCCTGCAGATAAAATTCCACTGCCTGAAGTAAAAGCTGTGCTAGCTGTTCACAACGGGGATAAACGCATTCCTATTGAGACTGTTTCTTTGAACGCAGAGAATAACTGGAAGCATGCATTCGAGAATCTTCCTGCACAAGATGCAGATGGGCACAGTCTTGTTTATAGCGTGTATGAAGCAGATGAACAAGGCAATCCTACAGTTGTTGCTACTGAGGATGCTGCAGATGCTTCCAAGCTGACACTTACGAATGAAGTCATGCCGAAGATTGATGTGAAAGCGTTGAAGCAATGGCGTGGAGATAAAGCTGTTGCGTCTGATCGTCCGACAATTTATTTCAAACTCTATCGTGCTATTGAGGGCGGTCAGGCTGAAGCTGTGCCGGAGGTTGGTGTCAAGGAACTTGCTGCTGGAACGGTTGAGGTTGTGTGGAGGAATCTCGATAAGTATGATGTTTCCGGAAAAGAATATACATATAGTGTTCGTGAAGTGAATGCAGATGGAGAGGACTTTGTTCCTGCTCACTACACTAAGTTGGAGGACGGTTTAACTGTTACGAATACGTATGTTCCTCCTACTGTTGATGTGATAGCTAATAAGGTGTGGGTTGGTGATGAGAAAATTGCTTCTCAGCGTCCGACAATTTATTTTAAGTTGTATCGCATGGTTAAAGGTGGACAGCCCGAATCTGTTGAATCTGCTGAATTGAAGAAGTTGGATAAAGGTGTGACTGAGGTGAGCTGGTCTAAGTTGGCTAAGCTTGATGACGATGGTCAAACTTATATCTATAGTGTTCGTGAAGTAGATAAATCAGGTGAGGACTTTACTCCTCAGCATTATACGAAGGTTGAGGATGGCTTAACTGTTACCAATACCTATGTTCCTCCTGCAACGCCTCAGGGTCCTCCAACGAATCTGGAGGTTCCTACTAAAGGTAAACCAAATAAATCTTTACCTAAGACGTCCGATGCTATCAGTACAGCAGTTTTGATAGCAACGGCAATAGCTGGAGTGATTGCAATAGCTTGTGGTTATTGGTATCGACGCAAAAAGTAACTGAATATCCGAATACTGGTCACATGGAATATCTCTCAGAGTGGTTGTAAATTAATTTTTACTGCCACTCTGATTGTTTACGAGCGATGTGTGAATAGACTCAGTTGCAAGAGGGGTTTTCGTAATGCACAGGTAAAGCAGCTAGTAATAGATTGGGCTACGTGCGAGAGCAATGTATTTGAAATATAGAATCAAATTACTATAAGAGATATGACATAGTGAGAAGTTATGCATATCAGCGGTTTGCATAGGATAATGTAGTAAATATTATGGTGAAAGATACCATGATGCGTTCGCATTGTTAGAAGGAGAACTGTATGTCACTCATGAATGAGTCAATAAGCAATGTTGACCCTGATGTTGCTGCTGTCCTCGATGCAGAGTTAGAACGTCAACAAACGTATTTGGAGATGATTGCTTCAGAGAACTTTGTTCCTCGTGCAGTGCTCCAAGCCATGGGATCTGTGCTGACCAATAAGTATGCAGAAGGCTACCCGGGGCGCCGCTACTATGGTGGCTGCCGAGAAGTTGATAAGGTAGAAACTCTTGCTATTGAGCGAGCTAAAGCATTATTTGGTGCTGAATATGCCAATGTTCAGCCTCACTCGGGTGCGCAAGCTAATGCTGCAGTCTACCATGCTTTACTTAACGCAGGAGATACCGTTTTAGGTTTAGACCTTGCTCATGGCGGACACTTAACCCATGGCATGAAAATTAATTTCTCGGGTAAGAACTATAACGCAGTCTCTTATGGAGTGGATCCGCAAACTTATCGCATTAACATGGAGCAAGTGCGTCAAAAAGCACTGGAAACCAGACCACGCATGATTATCGCAGGCTGGTCCGCATATCCACGTCACATTGATTTCCAAGCCTTCCGTGAGATTGCTGATGAAGTTGGAGCATATTTGTGGACAGACATGGCTCATTTTGCCGGACTTGTAGCGGCAGGATTGCATCCTAATCCCGTGCCATACTCTGACGTGGTATCCACCACCATTCACAAAACATTGGGCGGACCACGTTCCGGCATGATCCTTTCGCGCGATGCAGAACAGTTCGGTAAGAAACTCAACTCTGCAGTGTTCCCAGGTCAGCAAGGTGGGCCTTTGATGCATATTATTGCTGGTAAAGCAGTAGCATTTAAGATTGCCGCTACTGAAGAATTTAAGGATCGTCAACAGCGTACATTGGAAGGCGCTGCTATTCTTGCCGACCGTTTGAATGAAGCCGATGTAGAAAACAGCGGCGTATCCCTAGTAACAGGCGGAACTGACGTGCACCTTGTTCTCGTTGATCTACGTAACAGCGAACTCAACGGGCAAGAAGCAGAAGATTTACTTGATGCTGTAGGAATTACCGTCAACCGTAATGCAGTGCCATGGGATCCACGCCCACCAAAGGTCACCTCCGGTCTGCGCATCGGAACTCCAGCACTAGCAACCCGAGGTTTTGGGGCAGCTGAATTCACTGAGGTTGCTGACGTTATCGCCACGGCATTGCGCGATGGAAAGTCGGCAGATGTTCAGACTTTGCGCGCTCGCATTGCGAAGCTGGCTGATGATTTTCCACTTTATGAGGGCTTAGACCAAACGCATGGAGCAGTCGGTACGATCGCATAAATAATTTGTTGTTACCGTACGGCACGTAAGGCAGTATAAACGGGACGTTTTCTGAGCAAGAGAGCGTCCCGTTTTTGTATCATGTGGATGCGCAGAAAAGAGAAATAGTTAAGGTATGCAGCCAATCATGCTTGTTCTGTTCATGAATATATTGGGTAGAGATGGGTACAGTAAGAGCGTAGCTGTGTGTCTGATTATGCGATTTTTGTGAGGTGTGAGGTGGAGGTGGCGGTGAAAGGGGAACATCGCCGCTTATGATTCGGATAAAAATACAATAAATATTGCTGCACATATAGAAGTAAGGCAAGCGTTCATATCAGCGGTGATTTAGAAATCCCAATTTTTATTACGGTTTATTACGGGAACAAAATATTAGGGTGACTGCTCTCTTTATTGAGATAACAGCCACCCTATCTAATGAGGAACTTCTAGACGAGTTTTATCAGTTCATATTAAAACTTATAATCCTCATCGTGTAAAGAATCCTTATGTACACGTTTGCGTAACACCATCCACATTCCTATAGCACTCAGCGATGCAGATAGAATAGCAAAAGTGACAACTGCACTGCCTGTCAAAGCAAGTGTGGAGTTTCGTGATACACGAGAATGTGCGTTATCCGAAGACGGTGTCTGCTTGGATTGATTCTGCGTCATAGGCTCATCAGAAGCAGGTGAGTCATCCTGAGGGGTGTTGTTTTCCTGGTCCTCGTGTTCTTGGTCATTGTTTTCGCTGCCTTGACCTGTATCTGGCTTATCTCCAGGGTTTTCCTCAGGGTTAGGAGTGTCTGGAGTTTCAGTTGTGTCAGGTAATGGGCCGAAGTCAACAATTGTTTCTTCGGATTGTGACCCGTCGGCAGATGTCGTATAAATTCTTGCCTTTCCGTTGTTATCCTTACTTGGCTGTTCTATAGAAAGAGATGCTGCAGTATCTGCTGTAAATGCCTGAACTAATGGATATGTCACAGTATTATCAGCAAGAGCAACAGTATAAGAATGCGTAGTTGGATTAAAGTTTGCAATGCGCGTGCCGTCAATACGTAAATCTCCCAAAGAAGCATCTGAAGCTGGTGAATGATTAATCTTTGCCATGAGTTTTACTTCTGCAACTTTGGCAAAATAGTCCTCTTCAGCTTTTGTACTGTAAGTGAGATTTAACCGTATTGCCGATGTATTCGTGTCAGGCGGAAGGGAAATAACTGTAGGTTTTCCAGCTTCTGTTTCGACGTGCGAGCTTTGTGCAACTTCGCTCCATGTGCCGTCATCATTTAGCTTTTCAACCACAACTTTGCGTGGTGCAGCTTCTGCTCGGGTTTGGTCTACGTAGAAATGCACTTCCTCAATTGGGTAAGCCTTATCTAATTCATAGAGCAACCAAGGAGCATCGTCGCCGCCACCCGAACGCCAATTAGACCATTTAGTAGCAAGATTATTATCAATGGTGAGTGCAGCTACATAGTTGCCTTCCGTACTTGAAGCGGACGCACGGGCATGAGCCGGCGCAATATTTTCAGGAGTATTGCGCTCTGTGACGTATACCGTCAAAGTTGCAGGAAGAGTGTTTGAAGCTGAAGCTGCCCTCTCCGATGACGTATTGTCTGAGCTTGCACTGGCTGAGTCAGCTAAACCAGAAACAGTAAAATGTCCCGGCTGAGCCAGCATAGTGTTCGTTACCTTGCTGAAATCCCACTTTACAGAAGTATCAAAAGCAGGGGAGGACTTGACGTGTGCATGAACGGTGGTTGGAGCAGTGCTTATGAGTTCATCGGTTGAGGTGCCCACGCCAACTGTAATAGAAGCAGGATCAGTAACAGTGAACGACCCCACGTGAACATGAGCTGTAACCGGAACTGTTTCTCCTCTAGCTGTTTGGGCTATGCCGGTAATGTCGAAAGTACCTTCCTCTTTCACCTGTGTGGAAACATTTTCCGTATTCCAAGTTACGTGTGATGAATCTGTAGTGCCCCAATCGAAGTTCACTGTAACAGTGTCTGGAAGTTCAGGTTCTACGCCAACTGCGGTATGAACAGTAACATCTTGAGCGCTCTGTGGGAGCACGCTGCGCACATACCATGCTTGATGCGCTCCTCCGCCAGAATTCCATAAACCAACTTTTGTTCCGGATTCTCTGCCTTGACCGTTGACATCAAGAGCTTTTTGAGCTTGCCTATTAACAAGGCTAAAAGATGTCCCGTTTTCGGTGTTGATTATCCATACTGCAGCATCATTCTTCTTAGCTTCATCCACACTCAAAGTTTCCAATGCATTGGTATCATTACGTGCGATGAGTACTTTGTTATCAGGTCCAGTAATGACATACTGGTGTAGACTTGGACGCTCAGCAGGTGCAGCAACTTCATGGAAAGTCCATGTTTGGGATGCTGCTGCATCGGAAGATGATGCAGAATCCTGCAAGGAGAGTGCAGAGTCATCAACACTGTGAGCCGCGAGATTCTTTTGTGAACCTTCCCCCACAAGCTCGTATGCGGTAGAGTCCTTTATGCCCGCATTGTCAGCAACTCCAGTGATGCCGGTCAGTTCAAGAGAAGCAATGGAACGCGCAGGGATAGTAACCGTTGCAGTTTTTGCTTG
The DNA here is from genome assembly GCA_040702985.1 of Alloscardovia omnicolens. GTDB lineage: Bacteria > Actinomycetota > Actinomycetes > Actinomycetales > Bifidobacteriaceae > Alloscardovia > Alloscardovia omnicolens_A. The sequence continues at coordinate 468,108 of CP159991.1, forward strand.
AGCATCAATGGTAACAGCTTGTGGTTTTTCAACATTGCTGAATTTATTCATATATGCAGGAGTTGCTCCGAAATATGCTGTGGAATTTTCAGCCTTTGTAGGAGAAGTTGTGAGGAAAAGTTTGCCTGCGGCATTTTCATCAATCTTTCCAAACTGAGATAAATCAATCACAAAAGTCTGATCTTGACCAGTTGGATTTGTATGAATGATTTTCTGCGTTTTTCCGTCCTTAGATTGAGCTGTCAGCGTGTCACTTGTGTGATCATTGGCAAGAATATAATCACCCTCATGCACAAACTTGGTATAAGCACGCACAGCATTATATTTTGAATTTACAATCACCGAGCAAGGCTGCAAACCATCAGTTTTACCGCCATTATTATCTACATCGCGCTCAGAGTATAAATTGCCATCGTTATCTGCAACGGTACAATCAAAACTAATGAAAACAGTACCCCAGTTGGTATTCTCACCTGCTGGATTGGCAGTATTCCCATAAATATCTTCGCTGCCTGTTGCCATATTGTACAAATCTTCTACTACTTGCCAGAAGTTGAAATCCTTGGACTGCAAAGCATAAATATCGCTATTTATTTTTCCAGCCATGCCTAAACCATTGCTGAATTCGTAAGGATTAAAACCACCGTTTTGCCAAGCGCCATCCACCTCGCTCATGGATAGCTTCTTGCCCTCAGATTGTGCAATATCACGTGCTACTCGTTGATTATTTGTGCCATATGAATGCGTATTATATTGACCAATCATAGAACGTACTTCAGGTGAGTAAGCATTGTAAGAATTGACCATGTGACCAGAATCAGTAGCATCTGTAGCGACAATCATGGTGGTGTCATTTTTATCCATAGCCGCGTGCATAGCTTTAATCGTTGCTTGCTGGGCATTGTTATCTACGTGCATACCCTCTTGAGGCTTCTTGACGTCCGTGCTATATGGTGTGACGCTCTTATTTTTGTCTGTAAAATAACGCTGCCAGTAACGTTCCACTAAGTCAATGTTGTCCTGTGCTTTACTAGCATTTCCGCCTGTATAGTTATAGAAAGCATTGTAATCTGCGTCTGCTCGAAGACCAGGAGTTGCCCAATATGCTGCTTCGGACTCATTGAAAGCCTCGATGGTGTTAAAGGTCAGATTATACTTTTTCTCCAAGTGATTGGTAACAGTCACCAAGTACTGCCCGAACTTCTCTGGATCCTGCAAATTATTCACGCTCGCATTTGATCCGCCGGTAGCATAGCCACTCGTTGTTAAAAACCACGGTGCAGAATTAGCGAAAGATTCAAGATGTGTGATATCTCCAGTTTTGTGTCCTTGCTCAATCCACCACTCTTGAGAAGAGCCTTTCGACCAGTCATAGTGCGCGTCATTCTGCGGATCAAAGGCTTGAGCAATCTTATCCTTATTTTCTTGCGTTGTGGCTGCACCGCCATACAATTTTTTCGAACCAGTAGGATCCTCAGCCCAATATCCAGGAACTGCAGCACCTTGACGCATAAAAGGATACTCATAGGCAACATCAGAAGCATTCCCTCCGCCGATGTTATAACGTGCCATATTGAGGTCAAGACCTTCTTCACTGAAAATACTGTTATAGAATTCTTCACGCAGCTTTTTACCGTTAGCTAACGCTTTCTTATACGCTGTATCACTAATATCATCACGATTGGTAATAAAACCTTCTTCACCATACTTACCCGTAGCATTAGCAAACCACGCAAGCGAAGTTCCCCATCCTTCGAATGGACCATTTGTTATCCATGGGTTAGGTGTAACGGTAATCGTTTGAGCATCTGCTGCGAGGGCAGATGGTGTAGAGGTAGCCGTTGGAATAGCTACTCCAACGGCTAATAGGGTTGCTGCAGCAAAAGCTGCAAGATTTTTGTATCTTTTCATCCATTCCTCCTTTGGCGGATAGATACTGTGAGAAGTCTGATCTACTCTGAGCCGGTGTGAGTTAGTGTGAAGAAGAAGTGCGCTGAAATGGTTAATCATCTTTTGCGCACTTCTTCTTTTCTTAACTGCGCTGAGGCTGTTTGTTTTTTATAGTGCTCTTAAATTTTGCGTGCAAGGCTGAGAGCACAACCGAGTACAAGACCAATTGCTGCAAGCACGGTCAGTGCAAAAATTGCCGTGCCTGTATGGGCAAGAGAGCTATTATTTACACTTGTTTTTACTCGTCCAGATTGAGAAGAATTCTGCTTATCTTTGCCATTATGCGCAGAGCTACTATTGTCAGGATTGTTATGCTCGTGCGGCTGTGCAGGATCAGTAGGATTTTCTCCGGAATTGTCACATGGCTCTTCTGGGCCAGGAGTAGGATCTGGGGTTGGCTCTGGATCTGGCTCAGGATCTGGATCAGGGGTTGGAGTAGGATCTGGTTCCGGTTCTGGATCTGGCGTTGGCTCTGGCTCCGGTTCAGGCTCAGGCTCCGGTTCTGCGACCCGAGCGGCGCTAATCCAACTGAGTACTGGTCCAGACCCGTCCTCAGCCGTCATAGTCAGCATGACCGACTGCGGCTTATCGCCCTCAATGGTGATTGTCCTAGTGGCAATTTCATTGTATTGAGTAGCAGTGGCAGTGGCGAAATCTTGCGCTGATTCATTACCTACGGCATAGGTAATAATGGTTTTACGCTCATGTCCCCACCAGTCATGCATAGCTACAGATACGTCATGTTTACCTGGCGACAATGTCAGTCTGTAAGACAAAGGCTTATTCTGCCCAGACTTTCCTGCATAAATTCCAGACATATATGGGTCATCAGAATCTGTGTGCTGCGTGCCATAATCACTCGAAGCATTGCCCCAGGTGCCGTCATCCTTCTGATCTGCTGTGCGGTTGATTAAACCTTGCGATTCTTCGCTGGTATTCTCAGCAGTATTAGCAACTGCAGCACTATCAGCAGCTCTGAAAGCAGCTGATGTTTGCTTGCGAGCATCAGCTTTGCGCGTCAACGCTGCATCAATTGCACTATATGCTGGGGACTTAGCGCCATTAACATCAATGAAATACTCAAGGTTTTCAGGAGCAATATAGACAGTTGCCGTAGCAGGAAGAGTAGTCCCTTCAACGACGCCGCGCACGTGTGCTGGTGCGAATGGCTGCTGAGGAGTTGGGACTGACTCCCATGTTACAGCACGTTCCTCGACTGACTTATTTGCTAGAGTGACTTCAACTTTGTCTGGGAGTTTTATCTTCTCACCTTGTTTGAATGCGACAGCATCAGGGGCTTTTACGCTTACTGCTTCATCATCACCTGCGCGAATAACATTAATCCAGTTCAAAATAGGATCTAGATTGTTAGCCGTGGAACGTTGAGCAGAGAAAGTAACTGTCTGAGCTTTATCTAAAGTAAAAGTCAACGCCTGTGTAGATCGTGCTTGCTTTGCATTGACATCTTCTTCAGCGATTTTCTTGCCAGATGCATCAGTAATAACGAAATGTACAGTGCGATTGTTCCATTGTGCCCACCAATCTTTAAAACCAGCGGTAACTGTGTAAGTGCCCGCAGTTAAATCAGCCTTATAGTCAATTGACTTTGATTTATTGGCGTACCAGCCCGTGTCGTAAATGTCGTTAGAAGAGGTGCCGTACTTTTGGATGTCTTTACCTTCTCCAACTGTGCTGGAGTATCCCCATTTTCCTTGAGAATACGGCTGATCAGAGGCGGTCTTGTTTATTAAATCAGGAGCGTTTGCACGTATAGACGTGTAATAGTCTGATTCATTCGCCGGGTCGCTACCTGCGTCAATAAACAGCACTGTATTCTTCGGATACACCGTTACAGTAAAGCTGATGCGAGCACCTTGTGGATCTCCCAGAGTGCCGTTGACGGTGACATTTCCTGCTGGCTGATCCGGCCCATAGTAGTGATCCCATACCACACTTGATTTTGTAGGGGTAGTGGAACTTCCTCTCAGGATTTCAACGGTTGTTGGCAGTTCTTTCATTAAGTCGGACATGGATCCAGTTTCGTGAGGGAATTCGGTGACTACTTTGACTGCCGCGTATTGGTTGAGGGTGTCGAGCGTCCAATCGCCGTGAGGGTAAATCTTAACGTCGTCACCTTCCATATGCAGAGGTGTCATAACATAGCGTGACTGGCTGATGTCAGCGCCTGTATCAGGGTTAAACCAACGGTCACCCCAGTAAATGAATTTTCCTGCTTCAGGGTCTACTGGAATGACGTAGCTGGATTGTGTATAGAAGGAGTTTGATGGATTTTGTTGGTATCCATCACCTTTAATGAATGGAGTAGTGTGAGATACATAAGGTCCGAGGAAGTTATCCGTTTCGCTTGATATGTATTCGTTTTCGTTTGGTGCCCATCCTGTGGTGTGGGAATAAATGATGTGATACTTTCCATTCCACTTAAATGGGGCAGGAGATTCACGCGAATCAGTTGCAACAATATTGTAGGTATCGCCCTTCGATACGTCTGTTCCCCTTTTCTGCTGTGCGTTAGGTACGACGAGTTTAGTATAGGTGGCATCGAGAAGAGAAATCGTAAGGTCTTTATTTTCGTTGCTGGAGTATACGAGATAGGCATCATTAACTCCATCATGGTTGGCATCTTTGTCGTCAATCCACAGGTTCATATCGCGTGCCATACCAGGATTGCTGGTGTTCGTTCCTGGGCTCATGCGGAAAGATCCTAGGTATTTGTATGGTCCGGCTGGATTAGAGCCTACGCTGATTGCTACACCAGCTTTCGCCTTGGAATACGTAGCTTTTGTTTCATCCCCATACAGTGGGCCGTCGGCGTGGAACCAGATAACCCATCGTCCAGTTTTTTCATTGTATGCCATCTTTGGGCGTTCAAACACGGCGCTTGAACGTGTAGGATAAGAACCATCGCCTTTGAGTGCTTTTAAGTCCCAGAGCAAATGGTCAAGCGCTTGACTTGCACTGCTTATATTGTTATTTGACTTATCATTGGCAAAAGCTTTGAAATCTTTACCATAAATCGTGGTGTAATCTGGATCAGATTCCATCGCAGTCGTGTTGTAATACTGCTTATATACAGGATCAGAACCCTTAAGCCTATCGTCTAAATCTTTATCGCCCATATAGGTTTCAAATCCGCGACCTTTGTCAACCCAATTCATTAAATCGTCGGAATAATAAATACGTACGCCGTGAGCAATGAGGCGGTCTGTCTTATCCTCGCCCATCCAGATATAGACTTTGCCATCCTTATTGGCATCAATAGATTGATCTTCAGACGCAAGCGTAGAAGTTTTTGCGGTGACGAATCCCGCTCCATGTGCTTGAATAAGGTTGCCGTTGTTATCAAAGATACGCATACCATTTGTGCCGGTAATTGCAGTGTAGTGATAGATAAATCGTACGGCTTTAAAAGCTTGATTTAGCGTTTCTTGAGCTTTATTGATAGCAGTTTCGTCAGTGCTTTTGCTGTCAATCAGTTGCTGAGCAGTAGCTCGAGCAGTGTTGAGAGCTTGAAGATCTTCTTCGTTTGCTTTGTATGAATCATACGGAGCTGTGCCTGAATCATCTGAGCGGAATCCGGAAGCAAGCGGAGTAAGATGCTCTGGCTTCGTGGAATCTAAAGTGGACTGTAATTGTTCTAATTCTGCCGATTTTTCTCCTGTCGCGGATTCTTCATCAGCCGATTTTTCTTCGGCTACAGCTTCTTCATCTGTGGATTTTTCTTCCGCTGCAGGTTGCGCAGCTTCACTCGATGCAGGAGCGGTTTGAGGAGATTCTACTTCCTCAGCCATAGCAACGCTGCTACCGGCGAACAGAGTGGCAGCAGCTACAAGCGCTGCTATAACTCGTCCAGTTTTTTGCATAATCCCTTCTCTTTCTCATGTGCGCTCGACGATGAGCAACACATGTATCCAGTGGCGTATTGCATGTGGATTAGTCATGCTGTGCCAGGTGGTTAGTGCAATCTTGTGTGGATACAAGAGCGCTCTGTGGTTATGTGGGTAAACGTGTGCAGAAAATAGTCATGAGTTTGTGACGGGAGTCTGTGCAAACAAAGGACTATGTAGTCTGCGTCTTCAGACCTGAGTTTTTCTTATGCGATGAAACAGACAACTATGTCTGAAGCTATCACCCAATATCATTGTAGAATGTTTGCGCAAACATAGCAAGGTGACACCAGGAATGCTTGTTTTGTGTTTGTGATTACTGAAAAATATAAACCACGGGAATAAAATAATTGATTTTAGTTGGTATCGCTAACAATTTTTCTTGAATGTGCAGATATTCTGATGGAAAGACTCATCTAAGGCACATCAGGATATCGGAAAGTAATCTGCTCGATATTTCTGCGCTTGTCTTGCAAGACTATCTGCGCATCTTCTTTCGATGAACGTTCAGATTAGACGTATTAAAAATGATGTAGAAAAATCAGCGGGCCATTTCTTGTGTACTTGAGAACGTCACGCTTTTGTTAAAGTGTGTATCACAATGGGGTAGGTAAGAAACACACAGTAAGAGGGGTATGACTACTCATAAGTCTTGGTGTACATCGTAGGTTGCATTAGTGTGCTCACGTAAGAAAGATACAGAGTAAGACTAAAAAACTACAGTGATTTTAACAAGTATCCTCATGTAAGATGTCTTAGCATGTTTTTTGGTGTAATACACCTTATTTTGTGATGAAGTACCATCCAATGTGTGCTTTACACAATATTAAGGACCGATTGCATAATCAAAAGCCTGAACGCAAAGCCTAAACCAATTTTTGTCTGTACAGAACGATTAATAAGTTAGTTGAAAAATGTTCCGCAGAGGAAGCGTAGTGCTCACACTCCGGAGAGATTTTTAGAAACTCCTCATATGTGATGACGAAAAATTCGGTGTGTAGAGCTTCAAAAAGGAGGGGTAAATTTTTAGAGTAGTGAAGAGCGTAAAAATTACTTGAGTTTTATTATATCGGTGTACTATGGCTGATTTTAATAAAAGATTTCTATACATGAAAATGAAAGGTTATGTGTGAAAAGGTACCCCCCCAGACAGAGACTCGAACTCTGAATCCACGAGCCGATATGGGGTATTCTTCCCCCACGCTCAATACTATCTAATCATCTTCCTTACTTGCACAGATTTACACTTTCAAGACCAAGTAAAAACAAGGCTTTTAGAGGAATTTACTTATTGAGGAATGTCCTTATTCAATTCTCTTTGTTTTTGTAGTCACGGAACCACGAGAATAAAAACCAAGTGAAAAAAGGAGGGAGATTATTGGTAGTTCCTGCCAGACTGATGATAGTACGTAGCCAATCCATGCCCCACCTGCTGAGCCTAAGGCATATACAAACGAGACCATCCAGAGAATCTAGCAAGCCCTTCTCCAGAGAGGAGAAGTTGTCGAGAAACTATTATTGCATGAGTAAGTAGAACGATACCGACTGATTCAATCATGAGAATTAAACACATCATGGCATAGTTGGACGAAAAAGGTACCATAAAAGCGAACGATATCACAGTAGATATTGTGCCAAATATTCCCATTCTATGCATGCCAATTGTAGAAGCAAAATGTGCATAAAATATTGAACCAACTACACTTCCTGAGCCAGTGACCACATACAGAATTGATAAATTTTTTGCTCCGTAAAGATTGCCTAACCCTAAAAGGATATACGACGTGCTAGAAGGTACGAGAGCGAGTAAGAAAGATCCGCAGAGTAATCCTGCATACACATGCCAAGTAACTTTCCTCTCATATTTTATACTTACTTTATCAAAATCCTCATTTATGGTTTCTTGAACAGCGAGTTGATGGTGGGAAGAAATATCGTGGTGCATCATAAGACGCGTAGAAGCAGAAGCAAAAGATGATAAAGCTGAAATAAGAAGGACTGCCGGAATCGACCATGAAGCAATCCATGCGCCAGGAGGAGAAGCAAAGAGTCCACCAGCCATACTCGCTAATACCGCGATAATGCCGCTATAAGCAACCAGCATTCCTTCATTACCTTGCGCCGCATCAACTTCAAATACCTCGCTTGCAATATCTATAACTTGTCCTGTTATAAGGAGTACACATGATAGAACAAAAATAGACCACTTCCATGATGGAGATGATATCGGAATAAGGAGAGGTATAAGACTGAGGATACCTTCTACCAATTCTGTCAGGGCAAGCGCACGAAAACCTCCTACTTTGTCCACAATCCAAGCGGAAAAGGAGAAACAAAATCTATAACCGTCATGAAGGTCTTACGAAATGCTAGCGTCCAAGAAGGTAACGTCAAGACAATTAAGGAAGGAATAATTGATCCTTCGAGTGCGCTACTACCTAGCGTAGAAAAACAAAAACCAACAAGAGCCCATCGCAATGCAGGGGTAATTGATTGTATACGTTTGAGCATACCAGTACGTTTTTGTGGCACAAAACCTCTTCTACTGCAGTTTCACTCTAGCTGTGTAATAGGCAGCAGATACAGAATCACGGTTCCTTAGTCTACCAATTGGCTCAGCAGGATACCCACTGCGTATAACATGGAATCTATCTAATTTAGGAGCCGTTATTTGAACCACACTAGGGTTGCAAGAATTGCTCTTTCTAATGAAAATTAACTTAATAAAAGTATTGAATCCGAAAGGTATAAATGTAATAGCCAAAGTGCATACGAGAAATGCAAAGCGCAGATTTATTAAAACTATAATATAGTTCTATAAGTTTTATAGAATTATTCTGTTTATTTTTCTTTGTGATTATTAGATTTTTAGAGTAATAATTATTCCTCATATGCGCTTAATATTGGAATTACAAAAAGGAATACAGTTATCGAAGTTATAGCGTACGAACAGAAAAACACACTCATTGTTTTTCATTGTATGAAGTTAAGAAAAAAGTACGCACACTTTTTAGGAGAATAAAAATGTTGAACTTTATCAAAGAAAGAAAAGAACGTGAAGCAATCGTTGCAGATTTTCTCTCACGTATTGAAAGTGATGAAGATTTTCCACTTGGTCCTAATGTAAAAATCTTACGCGGACAAGAAGCACGCGCATACGTGAAAAGTTTGAATTTGAAACCAACATTTAGCGAACGCATCACAGAGTTCTTCACTTCGCTTCGTCCTCTGCGTCTTGGAAAAAGTACTAAAGAAAAAATCATAACCCTCGCCACGTGTCACGGTATGAGTGCCAGCGAGTTTGTTAACCAAGCCATAGACGAATACACCACACACCACCAAAAACAGACACTATAAAAAACGTTTTGTGGGGACACGTTAGTGTCCCCACAAAACGTTTATACAGAATTATCGAACTCATGAACATTGACTCGGCAAGCGAAAATAAAAAAATTTTCAATAATAAAGTTGCACACCAATTTTGGGTGTGCAACTTTTATTGTTTTTCGTCTCCAGTTTTTATGCGATGTTAATCTATCGCGTGCACTTTTTCTTTTGCATCTTTCGTGCTCGCGTATAATGTGTGAAAAATTCGCGTCTAATTTTCACTCTGTTCTCGTTAGATTCTTGTAACTGGTTCATCAATCTTTTTATAAAAATATGAAGAAGAATTTTTCATTTTTATACTTAACTTTTGACTCAATTTTGTCTTATAACTATCCACAAAAATTTACTCAGAGACCTAAAATCTTTATTTTTCATTTTTAGGAACCAATGCACCCTCCGGGTGTTTGACGCGCTAAAAGCGCGTCAATAAAGGGCTAAGTATGGTTCAAGGCATCAATTAACGCCTTGAACCTTTTCTTGATATCAATAAACACACACCCATGTCAGCATTACCTCATAGAACCATCATGAATGAGGAGAAAAAATGGTTAAAGAATACCAACCCATGACACCTCAACAGCGTAACTGTCAATGGTGTAGCAAGCCTTTTACGGTCACACTAAGAAAAACTAAAAACAAAAAATTCTGCTCGATCTCATGCCGCGTCATGTCATCACGCGCACACGCGCAATGGTTACGAGATCATGCCAGGGACGAAGCGTACGCGCAGCTGACCATGAAACTATGGCACACACAAAAAGAAAACCGTGCGATACAAGAACGCGACGAATACTTGGTCAAACAAAACGAACGATACGCGCAACTACTCGACGAGATAGCCAGCACCCTACCACGACTCATCGCTACGGGATGGCTCAGTGTGAACCGCAACAATCCCGACGGATGGGACTGGCAAGAATTCCTGAAACAATCGCCCGTCAACTGGGACATACTCTTAAATGCGAGCGATACTTTCCATCCACTAACCGACCATACTATCAAGGAGGTAAACCATGTAGAAGACACCAACCCATCAGTCACACAACACATGTCACTGACAGGTCGTGACCAAACCGTTCCATCATGGGACGACGATGATAATCAACAAGACATTCCAATCTGGTAGCACCAACACACAAGTTTAAGGAGACATGATTATGCCATTAAATTATGAAGACGAAATCGCTCAATACAAAAAACAACTCGAAACAAAAATCAAAGAAATAGAAACACGACGCACACTCTTCAACAAGAGCGCACGCAAACTCAACCAGATCAAACAACGCCTGACCAAAGCAGCACACGACTACCAGGAAGAATACGACAGCCTCATCACTTCGGGGATTACCATACCCGAAGCACGCACAAACGGAGTCGACAGCCTAACTAGCGTGCTACGCACCATCGCAGACGACACCAAAACCATCACAAACGACAACACTCACACACAACACAACCAGACCATGCCACCAGACAATCAACCAGACGACCACCCTGAGACAAATACTGCGTATCCAATAGACAACACAAACACGTATACGCCTGAGAATACGCAAACAGACAACCAGTATTAAAAATATAAGTCGCAAGACACCAGGGGAGGTTCTTATGAGTATGACCATTAAAATTATCCACGCAGGGTTCGCAAAATATTTAGAAGAATCCGTTAGCGATAGCATGCGCGAGCAGGCCATGACCAGGGGAGCCTCCTCCTACTACACTCACGAAGGCAACCCACCAGGGGTATGGCTCGGCTCTGGACTCGACATGATTAACAAACACGAAGGCGACATCATCGGCAAAGACGAACTGTATACGTTCCTGGAAAAAATGCAAGACCCCGTCACTCATAAGCCCCTCGCACCCCACATTACGATGAATCTGGGAGACCCCCGCCTGCCTAACTCGCGCTCGACCGTCACTGGCTACGACGCCACGTTTGCCGCGCCCAAAAGTTTCAGTATCCTATGGATGCTGGCTAAAGAAGAGGAACGCGTCCAACTTGACCAGATCTGGCAAACAGCATTGAAAGAAGCTATCGCTGAATTTGAAAAAGAAGCAGCCGTCGGCAGGATAGGACACGGTGGGGTAGGGCGCGTTAAACTCACAGGTTTCGCGATCGCCGCTTACGATCATTACACCAACCGTGACGGTGAACCCCACTATCACACGCACGCGGTCATCAGTAACCTCGCACAACGAGATGACGGACGTATCGTCGCTTTAGACGGGCGTACCGTGCTGGCAGTGGCCGAGCGTATCAATATTCTCCACTCCCAACGCTTACGTGATAACCTGACCAAACGATATGGCATGCGATGGGAAAAACGAGCAAGCATATCCAACCCCAACAAGCAGGTCTGGGAACTCGCCGGCATCAGCGACGAACTCATCAAAGCCTCCAGCAGTCGCAGTCTTAGTGTGGCCACAAAGCTTAACACCTACACAACTACATGGCAGCAACCGGACACAAGCCAGACAAACGCGCCCTGAACACTTTGGCCAACAAAGCATGGTCAAACACAAGAAAAAGAAAAACCACACAAACATCGAACCCGACAATCATTGAAAAACAATTTCGTCCCCACGCCGAAAAACTCTACGGAGACACCAACACCATCATCGACGACCTAGCAACAGACAACACACAAGTCATGACACGTGACGACATTCAACGCTGCCGAGTTCTCGATCTGGCCAAACCAGGATTAGCAGACACTCTAGCCCAAGAACAACACGACGACCAACTCAAAAACAACCACCTCAGCGACCACGACGCAGCACACGAGTTTCAACGACTCACCGGTGAACACAAAACCACATTCACTAAAGCACATATAGCCGCCACCGCACACAGCCTCTTCGACGGTCTCGCTTTCGACCAGGACACAGACCGCATCGAGCTGGCCAATACACTAGCAAACTCGATGATGGAGCAGTTCGTTGAAATCACACCAGACATCTACCAGGTTCCTGACCAGTTCGCCCAAGACAACAGGTTCACTATCGAAGACATTACTGGGAAAGCCCATAGCATCCTTGATATGAAAAAAGGAGAAAAACTCTACGCGACACAAACCGTGATCGATGCAGAAAAACAACTCATTGATATCATGGACGGCCAGCAGGAAACCAGTTATATCGATAAAAACCACGTCATACATCTGCTCGACGAGTACAACAAGCAGGCTGACCATCCATTGAGCTCGGATCAGTATGACGCCGTCGTAGCAGCGTTAACCACTCGTAAAAATATGTTCGCGATTATCGGCCCGGCAGGAGCAGGTAAAACCACCACGCTTAAAGCTCTCACATACGTCGTCAATCACGCACAAGGTATAGGCAAAGTTATCGGTACGGCACCATCAACTAGAGCTGCAGAAGAAATGCAAAGCTCGATGAATATTAACTGTGCCAACATAGCAGCCATCATCACCGAAGAAACCCACGGCGCATTACGCAAAAAACGAGACGCAGCACAAAAAATTCTTAACACTGTAAGTGCTACACGCGAACAAAAACAAAACGCGTACGACGACTACATCAGCGCCACCACCCAATTACAGCAATACACCATACCCGAAAACAGTATCCTCATCGTTGATGAGGCAGGTATGGCAGCAACCACTGATTTATCGCTAATCTGTTCTATTGCATACGAACGCAATACGCGCATCTTGTTTGTTGGCGATCACATGCAACTGCCCGCAGCCGGTGAAGGAACCGGAGCCCTGACCGCCATGCACGATCGCGGACACGAATACCACGTAGAACTAACCAGCCTGTTCAGATTCAACGATACACATGAAGCACACGTGTCTATCATGCTGCGCAATCGAGATCGCAACAAAGACAGTACATACACGGCAATTAGCGAATACCGAGCCATGAATCGAATCCATCAAAGCCTCGACCAGGAGCAAATCTTCGAACAAGCCTACCAAGACACACGCGCCGATATCGAAAACGGTCTCAACGCTATCCTCATGGCCGCTGACAACAAAACCGTCGCCGACCTCAATCGGCGCTTCACCCAAGACCTCATGGACAAAAACCTCGTAGAAACCAATCCAAGCAAACGCGTAGAACTCTCCGACGGTGTCGCCTACGGTGTAGGCGACCATATCGTCACCCGCCGTAACAACAGCAGCATAAAAACCAGTAAAAACGAGGCAGTACATAACGGCGACTACTGGATCATCACCCACATTGATTTTGAGAGAAAAACCATAGCAGTGAAAAACCCTGAAGAAAACGAAACCGCCATACTACCATTTTGGTATGCCAAAGAACATGCACAAGGCGGCTACGCGTCCACTATCCACCTCGCCCAAGGAGCAACCTTCGACACCAGCAGACTCTTAATCGCTGCCGACTCAACCATGAACCACAACCTGCTCTACGTGGCCATGACACGAGGCAAACAAACCAACGACGTGTACATGCAACTCAACCCCGTAAGCGATCAAGACAAAATCGCATGGGCTAACGTCAAAGAAAAAACATTCATAAACCAAGGCAAAAAAGCATGGACACTCACCACAACAAACCCCGACCCCGAAAAATATTATACGCCACACGATCTTGAACCAACCGAACAAGAACTTGCAGACAGTCAACTCAACACAATCTGTAATACGCGCAGCCAAGTCTTTGCCACCCAAACCAGGCAAGACTACCTAGACTATGTCCACTCACTGCCATCACTTATAGCAGACCGCCAGCTCATCCAAGCCCGTATCGTCTCCCACGACATCCTAACCAACCTCGGCATTACACACGACGACTACTATATACACAAACTCATGGCCGACTACCGGTGGCCACAACTGGTGGACGCATACGAAAAAGCCTACCTAATAAACCCTGACAAAGCCAACCATATTCTCAGCGAACGCGTGCGCGGTGAGATGCCTCTATCAGAAAACAACCTCGATAAATATTTGTTCACGCCCCTAGCCAGTGGGGAACCCGTCGCCGTGATCACACGAAAACTCAACGAAATTAGCGCACTGTACCGTGGTACGCCCGTGTTGACCAATAAGAACGGATACGTCAACTCTTACCAGCCGCAACATGTTAGCGATACGACCCAGGTATATCAAGACTGGTTAAACCAGATAGACCAGAAAATTGATGCAACACTCGACAAACACGTCGAACAAGCTCTCGCTCATCCGCTGCCATGGCAGAAAAACCTCAAAAGTAGCACAACAACCATCAACACTCTCGACCGATCCACCCAAGAATACACCACGCTGCTACGCTCCACGCTGATCTATCGTGCAGCCAACAACATCACCAACATGTTCAGTCCCTTTGGACAAAACATTGATTACCGTATCAACCCAGGACGCGCTGCATGGAGACGTAACCTGTCTAACTGCATGTTCAACCACAAAAACCCAGACAAACCACAACGCTACATACCCGACCACATCATCACCGACAACGATCTAGACATCGATAATGTCACGATTAAGAAAGAAACCATTATGTTCAACACAAAAACCTACAACAAAATCACCAGCATCAACGAACGCATCTACCACCACTGGAAAACACGCAACACCCAGTACGCATACACATGGGCTAAACAGCAAAACATTCCGGTGAAATATCTCATCTCAACCGGCAGCGAAAGCCTCATCGACTGGGCGCAATCTAGCGGTATCAGCATAGAAGAACTCGCACAAACAGGACTCATCACACAAAACAATGAGGGACAATGGGAAGAAAAATACCCCAACAGCGTCCTCAGCCCCATCCGAGACATTCAAGGACACATCAGCGCGTTCACGCCACTCGAAACAGAATCTCACACCACCAGTGATACACCGGTAGCTACGGATATTTTCGAACCAAACACCAGCCTATGGGGACTAAACAAAAACACGAAAACACAACTCAGCCAGGAACAACCTTATGTGATTCTCGCAGCCACACCAACCCTGGCAGCACAAGCACTCAACAACATACAGCGCGGACAAAACCCCACTATCCTCACGCCAGCCACTCACACCATCACACCAGACCACATTGATCAAATCCGCTCGCTAGCCCAGGAAAAACCCGTCCACTACACACTCATCATCACAGGAGAGAAAGAAAACGATAAAAAAGTTCTCTCAGAAGCATTCACAGCGATGAACACTACAGAAAAATCTCTCGCCACAGTCATCACCCAGGACAACGCGTCTCATAAAACCACCGTGACCGACCTTCACCACGACGCAACACCATTATGGCAAGCCCTCGCCGACGTGACGCTACCAGAGCACTTAACCCGCAGCAACGCCGTCGAGGCACACAAAACAATCACCAGCGACATAATCAACCAGCTACCCGTGCACATGAGACAACAAGCAGACGAAACAATCCGCCACAACATCACCCGCCAACTAGCACAGCAGCAAGCCCAACAAACCATACAAACACAAGCTCTAGTAGCACAACAAGAACAAGCTAACCAACAGAGCACGGCAACAATGCAATAAAGCAGGAAGACTACACATGTAATATGCTAGATGATCATACGTAACAGCTGATAATAAACTTGTCATTCTTCTTGCTAAGAACAAGGATAAAGATGTAATTTTACTATTACGGAAAAGCAGTCATGAAAAGGTCGTGAGATAGGAGAGTGGACATGAATAAACAAAAAGAACAATCGAAACAATCTGATCTCGACGATCCTAACTATCCGTATCGGAAGGCATATAACATCATTTTAATTGGTATTGCGTTGGTATTTATTCTAGGTGTGGTTATTCCGAATGTTTGGGCGACAATAATATCAATAGCTGTTACTTATGAAATCATGATTTTCTTAACCTTTCGACGATTGATAATGGGAATAATAAGATCAGGAGTTAAATATCAGCCTTCTAATATTGCAGTACGAATTGACTTCTTGATTATGGTTTTTTGGTTTCTTTTCATATTTGGTGTTTATTCTCGCAGCATTATTCCCATCAACGTCAAAGAAGCGATAGCGTTTGTGATTATCTTTTTGATGATGTGGTGTATGTGGGAAGTTTTACAAGATATAGGAATAAAGATAATTGCTTTAATTATCACAGCTTTTATTCTCATGATATTAGGAACCTTGAGTAAGGATAATTGGCAAGTGATGACTGTACTAACTACAGCATTATCCTTTATTCTCAATTTTGAGAATACGCGACTTCTCGTTAAAAAATCGGGGATAAGTATTAACGATAGTGAACGCAATCGGCAAAACGTGGCTCTAGCACAATTCTGTGTTCTTATCGCTAATATCTTTCTCGTACTACTCATAACATTCACAGAGTCGATGACAACTCGGCTGGGTAAACCGCTCACATTCTGGCTCTACGATTACTACATGGGACAAAAGGGTGCACAAAATATTGACTATCACTCATTCTTCGCGATCGTAATGGACAGAATAATGATCATAGCGCTATTCGAATTGTGCTTACTGATAATAGTCTTATTTTGTCGTGATAGATTTCCTGAATTCTGGGAACGATACAAAAACTTTATCACGACAAAGTTTGATGTGGAATCGACTTCTCCCACCTCTGATACGCCAAGCCTTGATGATGCATCTACCACGCACGTCGCTCAGACAGAAGAGAAGAAGCAAGACTAGATAAAAGATCATGATATGAAATTCTGATTGTACATCCTCTAAAGGAGAAATACAACCAGAATTTCATTCATCCAAGTCTTTCAAGCTGAGTGCGGTCATGAGCCGGTTGGATATAGGTTACACAAACGCAGTGTTTTTCGAGCATGAGAACACCTGATCGTGGTACTACCTGTCATTTTCTTCGCTCTGGCGGCTATAACTCGATTGGAGAAGCCGCCTACGCTTTTTTAAGATATGAGAAACTTCACCACGAGCCTGGCGAATCTTACCCAACTGCTCTAAACTCAACTCTTCCTTAATGCAAGCTTCAGGGGAGTTATAACCCAGGATTGCCCATGCCTCGCCAGAAAGTACCTCGTTCAACGCGATACAAAAAGCAGCAAGATTATCATTAGCAAGATTGACGCTATCCATAGCGGTGATCAACAAGTCACGAAGATTATCCATCTTCGCTTTAGCCCACTGAATCTGCTGATCAGGAGTCAAAGCACGAATCTCATCACGTTTGGCTTCATCAAGCTTAAAGATCTCTTGAGGGATATTAAGAGTAAGAAGCTCATTAGCGTTACCCACCGCAGATACAGTGGTATCATTAGAATTATTCATGAGTGATAAAACTTTCTAACCAATAAATACCTTTTACTTGTCGGTGTCAGGTATTTAGCCAATAAATTATTGCTCACGCGCCTGCTCGTATTGCCGTACGGTGGGCGCAACTTCAGCTTGAGTTATTCCTAGAATAAAGTCGGCGGTTAGTCCGTATATTTGACTTAATTTAAGTCTCTCTGTGTCCATGACATCCAGCCATTAACTTTTCCATTTACGGTTTGCCTTGTTAGTCCCAATGATCTTGCTAAATCAGCCTGTGATATACGGCTCTTTTTTAGCCACTTTCTCATCGGGGTGTCTTTTCATACACTCTTTGTTTAGTCATAACATACATATTAAAGTATGTTTTTGACAAACTTAAGATGGTGTGTCTAAACTATTGATATAGATTTTAAATTAGTATGAAAGTGAAGATAAATGTCTGAAAATTTCGTATCTGATCCAGAGCAAGTTGAAAAAACAGTATCTTTTAATATAAAGATGTATCTCCTTGTGAGAGGGCTGACGCAAACCGAATTAGGTGAAGCATTAGGCATTAAGCGTGCTGCGATGTCGCAAAAAATTCGAAATGATACAGCTTGGAGTTTGGCTGATTTGGTAAATGCAGCAAATTTTTTGAATGTACCTTTGAATGATTTATTTACGGATCGTTTCAGAGATCTTACAGAAGATGGAAAGGTAAGTAAAGTAAATACTGAACCGCGTATGTTCGTCGCCTGTGACGATTTTTTGAGTGCCCCCCCAGGGACTCGAACCCTGAACCCACGACTTAAAAGGACGCTGCTCTAACCATTGAGCTAGAGGGGCAACATATGGAAGAATAGCACAATTCATGGTCTAATGCAAAATTCCGTGTTGTAAAAATGGTCTGTGTTTCTTGTAGTTCCATATGCTCACAGTACTTTTGCAATATGAATAAAATAACGCATGGCAGTGAATAGTATATTTGTGAGTGCTGTGAAAAGCTCAGCATGCTTAGCTATAGCAATAACCATCAACAGTTGTTTTTAACGTATGAGTGGTAAGCCGCCTTATCAACCGCATTACTAGTGATTTACTCGGCTCTTTTCTTCATCGCACCCTCCAACAGCACCCTTTTACCTGGTAAATTCACAGAGTTATATGAGTACATAGCAACTTTGGTAGAAGCGCTTTTGCTTATGCAAATTAAAATAAAGCTTCGCGCATATCTATCTGACAATTATCAATAATGAAGATAACAGAAAATAGATGCGCGAAGCGAGCTCAACGTTAGAGTATTACTTAGTCGAGTAACTCATTGAGTTTTACAAAATGTGGGCGTTCCTTTGTGAAGTCATTCGGGCGATGAAGGGTAAAGTACTGCGTATTACCATCACACGTAGTAAATATCATACCGTGCCCACCATCGTCAATAACTGCTTTATCATCGTGGGCCATCGGCCAGTGATAAATCCTGAAACAGAATGCGCAACTCCAACGCCGTATCCATGTTGATTCCAACTTGACCACAACATCAAGAGAGAACCGTCCTTCTGGGTAATAATGCATGGTCCATCAGTGAAATAAGCATCACCATCGATATTAAATTCTTCTTTGGCGAAAGGAATTGGCGTTGCCCATGGAGCTTCATCCGCATAGAAGAGATGAAGAGGCTCTCCTATCGGAGCAAGAGTTAAAGAATCGAGTTCGATGGCGGACATCTCACCACGAGGATTATCCATAAGGGTATGAGAATAGACCAAGTATGTTTTTCCCTTTACCTCACACAATGTGCCATCAATGCATGATTGATGATGAGGAGTGAGTTGATGCGAGAATTCGAACGGACCTAAAGGATTCTTTGCTGTGAGTAAGTAGACCGCTTGGTCGTGCGAGTTACTGGCAAGAGTGGTGACGAGATAAAAATTGCCATTGCGTTCATAGCATTCTGGTGCCCAGTAACAACGCTGAGCAAAAAATCCTTCAGGTTTATGGAAGATTTCGAATGGCCCCTCCCATTCTTCAAGATCCGTGCTCGTATAGCAGTCAAATCCGTCCATTTCTCCCCATGTTTGCTCAGCACGAGTGCCATATAAATAATAAGTATTGTTATATGGCATAATGAATGGGTCGCGAATACATACTTCTGAACGTTTCATAATTTCTTACTTCTCCTGTGATGACATGCAATGTGCTTGGAAATTTGTTATGAACAGTGCAATTGCTCCGATAATGAGCGCCGATCCACTTACCAATAAAGCTCCATGTGCACTTGCATTGAACATGAGCGCATTAATCCCATTGATAATAAATGGGCTTGCAAACCCGCCTAAACCATTTGCTGTGGTCAATACCGCAATTCCTGCAGGAATAAGCCAAGGCTTCTGTATGACGGACATGAGGAACGGAGCCTGTGCATAGTAGAAACTGCATCCCATTCCGGCAATAAAACTTCCCGCAGCCAGAGTCCATGTTGTTGGATAAAGCGCGATGAGTAGAAACCCTATACCTTCGCACAAAAATGCAATGGAGTACATACGAGTCTTTATAACACGCACCAGAACTCCTACCAAAAGACCTGCGAGTAATCCGCCAATCTGGTTAAGCATAGTGATGAGACCAGCAAAATGTGAATTGCCTAATTGGCTTTCTGAAATAATAAGAGAAATATTTGTATTATACGAAGTCATCATAGCCACAAAAATGAAACCGCATACAAGCAAAGTTATAGATTTACCACTGAGCACATCGCGCATATGTAAGTGGAGATCTGTTTTGGTTTCGTCACTCGCGTGTACTTTATCGCTTGGAAGCATAAAAGCTACGATAGCCAGAATAATAAACGCAGCGGCATAAGCAGTGTATGCAATGTGCCAGTTGATTGTACCTAGCTTTCCTATAGCAATAATAAAGATCATGGCGCCAATGCTAGAAAAAGCAACCTGCTGCCCCATGATGCCTTGACGTTCCTGGTTATTGAAATTCTCAGAAATAATAGTGGGTAGAACTGTTGCTAGAAAGCCAAGAAATATTCCCATGCTTCCCGAAAAAACTATAAGCATCCACAGAGAATGATGGAAAAACACGGGAAGAAGACCAAAGATTCCGATGCCAGTTACTGCCATAAGGGAAATATTCTTTAGTGATGTAATTTTTCTCAGAGAAGTGACTATCCATGCGCCGACGAGATTCATCAATGTGTTTATGGAAATAAGTAATTGCACTGTGCTAGCACTTTCATGAGGAAAGGCTTGTGCAATTTGTGCAATAATCGGAGTAATAAAAATACCTGACAAGGTTAGGGTAGCTAGCGATAAAATACCTATACGGAGCCGTATAGTGGATTTTCTTTGCATATCAGTCATAATAATCCTCCTTGATAATGACTAAACAGTTTGAGTATATTCTCGAATAAAGCGAAAAATTTTATAAAAAATGCTCTATACTGATGTAGATATGTTCATTGCTGACGAATCTTGCCGTTTTATTCGCGGAATTGATGTACACAAGCTGCCGTGTATGGACTTCACAACTCACGATATCGTGGCGTCGGGCGCTAGTTCTAATTTGGTGGAACTAGAGCAGTATATAGATTTTCGTCATGGTGGGAATGCGGCTATTACACTTGCTCAATCTCGACCGCTCAGTCGCAATAGTGTGAATTGCGTCTTGTTTGAAACTATATGTTCAGCAAGCCGAACCTTGAATAATATTGATGTTTCTCGCGCCCAATTGGCAACAATCTACCACGATATTACGTACCCTTCTCGTTTACATGAACATGACTATATGGAGTTAACCTATGTTTTAGAAGGTGAAGTATTACTATGGATTGACGGTGTAACAATTCGATTAAAGTCGGGAGATATGTGTGCGATTGCACCACATACTCCTCATATTCTTGCGCCTCAATCTCAACTGCATGAAGTAGATTGTGCTTTCACGCGGGATTTTTTGGTGTCTTGTTGTGATTTGTCAACTATTGAGTACACAGATATTTTGCCTCCATCGGGCTACCTCTTCATTGAGGCTGGACGTTATCCACAAGCCGAAGCTACGGTGCACTCCTTACTCAAGGCGTATATTCGTTTTATATCTCATGCACGTGATTTAACACGAGTCGATTTTTTGACATTATCGAGAGCTATAGCAGTGCTTGATGTGCTGCATATGCGCACACAAAGTATTGAAGATACTGATGCGCTTATGAATAGAATTCTTCACGCTATTCAATCGGACATTGCCCATGCTGATCAGCAACATATTGCTAACGTGCTTGGATATAGTACTGCGCATCTTGCGCGACACGTAAAAAGTCACGCTCATATGACTTTTGGTCAGTACATTGTGCGACATAAACTTGAATATGCGACCGCTTTACTCATTACTACAGATATTCCGATGGAGGCTATAGCGCGGAGTAGCGGTTTCATAAGTGTCAGCTATTTCTATTCATCATTTAAGAAGCAGTATCAGATGTCTCCGCTACAGTATCGCAAAGCATTCGCAGCGTCATGATTCGGTTTTATGTGCAGACAGGAGTAAGTGTGCTGATGCTCATGCAGCACACTTATACTCTTACTGATATTTTGAGTGAAAAAGTATGATCGTGAATATTTACTATCATATCTCCACCGTATTTTAAGGCGAGAGAGCGAATGGATTTAAGTCCAATACCGTGTGACCATGAAGGACTTTTGGTGGTAACAGGTAAACCATTATGCATCGTAACTGTTTTATCGTTGCCTTCAAAATAGTTATCACAGCTAAAAACGACAATATTACCGTGTTGATGAACCGTTAACGAAATCACCCTTTTATCTTTGTCATCTAGGGTAGTGACATATTCTCTTGCATTCTCCAACGCATTTCCCATAATCGTGTAAAGGTCAACGACGTGTACTCGGTCTAGATTTACGTCGTCAATCATGCAACTAAAACGAATGTTCTCGCGCGCACATTCGATGCGTTGTTGATTGAGAATGATGTCTAATGCCTCGTTATTAGTGCGGATAACAGAATCGTATTGTTTAATTAACTTTTCAGCTTCCTGTGCATAAGTTTTCTGTTCCGCCTGATCACCTGTTTGCAATGCAAGGAGCTGATGTTTGAAGTTATGAATATGTTCATTCATGACTTCCATAGTGGTTTTCATAGTTGCATATTGACTAGAACGCTGAGATGCGAGTGCTTCTAATAGAGCAGTTTCTTGACGTAACTCAATAATGTAGAAAGTTGTGTATTGGAAAAGAAAGATGACAACAGCTATTAACCCTGACATGATGCTTGTAAAACTTAAAACTGAGAAACTATGTTCATCATAAGTCTGAGTAAGACGTGGAAAATGATATTCAACAATACCTGTTGCCCAATTACTTGTTATATAAATAACGAGAAAATTAATGATATAAAGCGCACATAACGCTGGATTTTCTTGACCATAGGGATAGCTAATTTTCTCGAAGAGCACAGTTATCCATCTGCTAACAAGTCCTATGGTTATTCCATAACTTGCACAGATAATGAGTATATAGCTCACAGGATTGCTGTGTATAAAATCCGGAAAAATAATACTAAATAATATATTTCGAATAAAAGTAGTCAGGAAACGCTCAATACAAATTCCCAAAATCCATCGTGACAATATATCTGTCCACGAAGTTTTGTAACACCAGCGAAGAAGGAGAACCGGAGAAAGGAATACTGTTGCAATCCATAGGCTCATGGATATTCGCAAATCTATATGTCCAAATAGGTGAGGGTAATAAGAATACAAAATGATTGGATTTAGTGCGATAAGCGTAAAAGCATAGGCAACTGATATTGGTGCGGCTATGGAATAGGACCGCGCGTGAGGAACAGAGGTACGCATAAATACCCAGATACATATCCATAGGGTCAGGATAAACCGAGAGGATTCAAAAAGCCATATATGCATGTCTTTAGTGCCTTTCCGCATACGCTAAAAAAGCGGGTTGAATATGTTTCTTGAATAATCTACCAATAGGAATATTTTTTCCTGCACATATAATTTCGTTGGTGTATAACGCATCAATATGCTTCATGTTGATGGTAAAACTTTTATGCACACGCAAGAATCCGTATTTTTCAAAACGATGTGCCTGATGCGTCATGCTATCACGGATTTTATAACTATAGCCGTGCTGCATATGAACGTAAATGTAATGATTGCGAGCTTCTAGAAAAGTAATATCAGACACATCTACATACCGTAAACCATCTGTTGTCTCTAGAACAGTTACAATACTATTTTTGCCGCAGACAGCTTTTACAATGCGCGTCATTTTTAGTGCAAAATCAAAATATGATAAAGGTTTTACTATGTAATCCATAGCTTGGACTTCATAGCCTTGAAGGGCAAACTGACTGAGATTAGTCACAAACACAATAATGACAGTGCTATCTGTACGTCGAATCTCTCGAGCGGTATCCATACCGCTCAATCCAGGCATTTCAATATCAAGAAAGATGACATCAAAAGTCTGTTTTGCTAAAGCGTCTAGGAGTTCGGTTCCACTCGCAAAAGATACTATTTCTAATGAAGACGAGTATTCTTCACAGTATCGTTCGACATACTGCGCTAAAAGCTCGCGAATATTAGTATCATCATCTGCAATAGCCAGCCGTACCGCTAAAGACATGGCAGCTCCTTTTCTTCTTTCTTTAAGTCTACGTGAGTTTTATGGAAGACAATATATGTCGATCTGCTGTTTACGTCATACAACTGTCGTATACGTCAGGATCCATTGAAATTGGGTAATTATGGGTACGCTAAAAACAAGGCATCATGTAATTTTTTCAAAGGAGAGAAAATGAAGAAGACAGATGATCTGATAACACACGGTAAAGGTACACGTAAGGTTCGTAAACCGTTACCTCTTATTATCTCTATTCTGATGATATTGTTGGCAGCTGTTTTGAGTTGTGTACTTGTTGTTGCTAATATCTTTGCGCATAGATATGCAGATCTTATTTCTGTGCATCTTAATCAGCCACAAACAAAGGTTGTGTCTCATAGTAATAAAAAAACCGAGCATTTCATCTCGAAGTATGCAAGTAAAGAAGAGAGAACAAAAGCATTAAAAGCATTGGGGGCAGATATTCTCAGAGAGGGAAGCACCTTGCTCTTCAATAACAATAATGCTTTACCGTTAAAAGCTTCAGCAAAAATTACTGCTTTGGGGCAGAATTTTGTTGATCCAGTATATGGTGGTGGCGGTGCAGGATCAATTGATACCAAACAGGCTGTTAATTTTGAAACGGCTTTTAAGAAAGTCGGTCTCCAAGTAAACCCAACAGTAACTGAATTTTATAAAACAGGCGCTGGTAAAGAATATCGTAAAACTATACCTGACGCATTTGGTCGCGGAGAATTAACAGTTAACGAAGTTCCGTCTCATGTTTATCCCGATGATGTTACAAAAAGTTTCAAGAAATATTCTGATGCCGCAGTCGTCATTCTAGGTCGTACGGGAAGTGAAACAACCGATATATCAACAAAACCCCTCGCAACTGGTTTCACATATTTACAGTTAGATAAGAATGAGCAAGATTTACTGGAGATGGCTCATAAGAATTTTAAGACTGTTATTGTTCTACTCAATACCCTGAATCCTGTGGAATTAGGCCCATTGGTTGATAAGAAAGTTGATGCCGCGCTGTGGATTGGTGGTCTCGGACAAACTGGTGCATTAGGTGTGGCTGATGTCTTAATAGGACAAGTAAATCCATCAGGACGGTTGCCGGATACATACGCTTATGATTCTTTAAGTGCTCCGTCTCATGCTAATTTTGGTAATTATACGATTAAGAATTCAAAGATTGATCGTGCGAATACATACATGGCTTATCTTGAAGGTATATATGTGGGATACCGCTACTACGAGACACGGTATGAAGACCATGTGTTAGGAAATGAGCCTTCAGATCGTTTTGACTACGCGCATCAGGTTCAGTATTCATTCGGATACGGCTTATCTTATACAAACTTCGAATGGAGTAACTTTACACAATCACAGAATAAAGATAGTTTTGAGTTCACGATTACCGTAAAAAATACTGGGCGAATGGCTGGTAAAGACGTGGTACAGCTCTATATGCAATCGCCATACATTCAATATGATAGAGAGCAGGGGATTGAAAAGCCAGCCGTAGAATTGGTTGGGTATGCAAAAACCGATGTGATTAAGCCAGATCATAGTCAAAAGGTATCTATCTCAGTGCCCCGGGAAGTGATGAAAAGCTATGATGCGCATGGAGAAGGTACATACATTGTGGAAGCAGGAGATTACTATTTTAGCGCAGGTACGAATGCTCATGATGGCTTAAATAATATTCTTGCTGCTAAAGGTAAAACAACAGATAACGGTATGACCTCCGAGGGGCATAAGAACTTCGTGCATCGTGAAATTGTTCGTCATACTGATACCAAAACATATGCCGTATCACAGGCGACTCGTGAGAAGATTGCTAATCAGTTTGATCATGCTGATATTACGCAGTATGACTCTTCCACAAAATATCTGTCACGCTCTGATTGGCAAACAACGTGGCCACAAACTTTTGCTGAAGGTGAATGGACAGCTCCTTCCCAGTTGGTGAAAGATCTCCAGATTGATACCACCTCCAGTAAGCCAAAAGCTCCTGTGAAAACTGGGATAGTAGATAAAAAAGTTGGAAAATTAAAGATATCTATGCTCATGAATACGCCATTGAGTGACCCTGTATGGATGACTGCTATTCAACAGATGAGTGTTAAAGAGCTTGACGAATTGGTACGTATTGGTGGATATGCGACTAAGCATGTAGATTCCACTCAACTTCCAGCTACGGTAGATAAGGATGGTCCTGCGGGAATTTCGGGCACCTTAGTTGGTGGTGAAAGTGGCATTGGCTATGCTCCAGAAGTTGTTATTGCAGCTACGTGGAATACCAATCTGGCTAAACTATTTGGACAAGCTATTGGTGAAGAATCAATAGCTCTCAAAGTTCCTATTTGGTATGGTGCTGCAGCTAATATTCATCGCAGTCCATATTCAGGACGTAACTTCGAGTATTTTTCTGAAGATGCTTATATATCCGGCGCTATGAATTCTGCAATTGTTGCTGGTGCGCGATCTCGGGGAACTATAGCAACGGTTAAGCATTTCGCATTGAATGATCAAGAAACAAATCGTATAGGTGGTGCCATTTTTGCTAATGAGCAAAGCATTCGTGAGTTGTATTTAAAGCCTTTTGAAATGTCTGTGCGAGATGGTGGAGCTTTGGGCATCATGGCATCTATGAATCGTGTAGGTGCTCGCTGGACAGGTGGAAATAAGGCGCTCATGACCAATGTTTTACGCGGGGAGTGGGGATTTGAAGGATTCGTTGTAACTGATCAAGCGTCCTTTTCTGCCTTTGCTTATGAAGATTTACGCGAAGGTTTAGAAGCGGGAACTGATCTATGGCTCAACTCTGATGCATCACTCTGGAAATTATCGCAGTCTGATATGACTGAGGACGTAATTGCAAATATGCAAAAAGCGGCAAAGCATATTAGTTTTGCAGTTTCACGGTCCAATGCCATGAATGGATTGTCTAGTGATTCTACGATTCAGCGTATTACTCCATTATGGATGTGGATCAGCTATGTCATTGATGTTGCGATCGGACTCATAATCTTTGCGCTATTGTGGTTCGCGATTCGTTCTATTAAGCTTCGCGTTACTGCACGTAGAGTAAAAGCAATAAGAAAAGATCAATAGATACGTCATCTCAATGTTTCTCAAGACAAGCTTGAAGCTCTCTTGTTGTGAGCTTCAAGCTTGTGCGTTCCACGTGAAACCTCGCCTATGCATGAGAAGATGCGGGTGAACACCTATCGTATGGTCTTTTGTGGCACAGAAAGATGATTGGCTCTTGTATGTGCAATCAATCAGTAATCCTCTTCATAAGTACATGAGGTACACGGCATCTCCCCAATACCTCGCCCGTATTTCTCAACCGCATAACAAAAGCTCGGCACCACCGCATACGCAACATGAGTGCCGAGCTTTTATTAGTAAGAGCCTATAAAACTATGCTAGATGTTCAGAAGCAATCTGAGCGCCCTGAGCAAGAGATTCGAGCTTTGCCCAGCCAATCTGAGAATGGATACGTCCACCCATTCCGCAGTCGGTAGATGCAACGACGCGGTCAGCGCCAACAATAGATGCAAAACGCTCGATACGTTCAGCCACAAGTTCAGGATGCTCCACAATATTAGTAGAGTGTGTTACTACGCCTGGGATCAAATACTTCTCAGCTGGAAGTTCAATGTCCTTCCAGATCTTCCATTCATGCTCATGGCGAGCATTTGCAGCTTCGAAAGTCAAACCGTTAGCGTTAACGGACAATGCCAAATCCACGATATTCTTAAATTCCAAATCAGTGGAGTGATGACCATGCCAGGAACCCCAGCACACGTGGTAGCGCACCAAAGCTGGGTCAATGCCTTCCAGTGCGGCATTCAAAGCCTCAATACGCACACGAGAGAATTCACGGTAAGCCTTCAAATCAGGTTCTACTTTGAACTGATCCCATGATTCAGTCAAATCTGGAGCATCGATCTGCACGGTCAAACCAGCATCAGTAATAGCCTTGTATTCTTCGCGCAGAGCCTTAGCCCATGCCCATACAGTTTCCTCATCATCAGCATAATACTGGTTTCCCACGCGAGCGGCAGATGCAGGGGAAACGCTGGCAATAAAGCCGTCAGAAACTGGCTTGCCGGCCTTCTCTAAAGCAGCTTTCAAAGCAGTAATATCACGCTGAACAGTAGCCTGACCGGTATAGGTAATTTCGCCAGTAATGGTTGGGAAAACAACGCTCTGGCCGTTAGCGAGGTGAATGCCGGAGGTTGGATCTGCATACGCATCGGCAAACTTCACCCAATCACGACGATCTGTGAAGTTATCGAGCTCGAGCTTACCTTCAGGAGTTGGCTTATGCTCAGGAATGTAATCCAAAACTTCCAAACCGCTGAAACGCTGGAAAGAGTAGCTCCACCAAGCGCCATAATCAACCTTAGATGTCATCGCATGGCCATATTCACCGTCATTAACGATGTCGATGCCAATATTTTTTTGCTTTTCGACAACCTGATTGGTTTCATCGGTGATAATCTGAGCGAACTGATCATCGCTGAGTTTTCCTTGTGCATGAGCTTCATTAGCTGCGAGCAGACTATCGGTACGTGGAAGAGAACCAACGTGGGTAGTACGAATGCGAGTCATTTTTTCTCCAATCACAACAGTTATGAATACAATAATTTTTTATTGTAGGGCAGTTGAATGGTGGAGCACGCAATATTGAGGAAACTTGATATAGCTGAAACTTATAACGCGCGTTTATCCCTTTGAGGACTGTGAAAAACCTCTTTATGTGGGATTGTGTGCAAAACAATACTGTGATTCATGACGCGTGCAACCAGAGATGAGATGACCGCGCAAGTAGTGAAGAAAACCCATAGAAAAAGATAAACGCCAAACCGTGAAAGCGCCTGTCGGCGCGCAGGCCGCTCGCAGCGGCAAAAAATGAAGCCCGGGGCTTAAGCACGGCTTGACGCGACTTACATTCTAACGTGTTGAGTGCAAGACACACGAGTGAATGTATAGATTTTTCGTTAAGAGAAAATCTTCAGTAATCACTACGCACATAATCAGCTACAAAAGTGCCGTGGCTCTTATGCCATCAACATGTTTAGGAGGGTAGCTTGAATAATAAAATCACTCGTGCGCGATTCTATGCGAATTTATCTGAGCTAGCCCAAGCAGATGAACAAAACAAACTGTTCATTAAGACAGCTCGCCGCTTCTCCACAGCTTCGCTCCCTGCGCAAAATCTTGTGCAGTAGTAACTAAATGACGAGCATTCTTCACCACAGCATCGCGATGCACTCCAGGAGCTAACTTTTTCGCACGCTCCACCAAGGCCCTGGCTACCACATGACAAAAACTAGAGGAGCGATCTAATGCAACCGCTAAATCACCAGTAAATGCGCCGGAGAGAATGGAATCTGCCGTACGCGCAATATCATCTGCTTCAGGAGATACGTTGACGCCAGTAATTGCGCTTGCCGCGGTAGGAGGAAGCTCAGCTTCTGTCCACAACACAGCTAAAGATTTCCGATTATTGTGCATCCACGTGCGCATGGTATATAAGCGCCATAAAATTCCTGGAAGTGATTCTGCGTCGGCTTGAGCCCACAATTCTGCAATGGTGTCTACGCCTTCCGTATCCACAAGAGTAATAACGCGCTGAACCACTTCAGGGTCTTGTGTGTGGCGCACCCGATCGAGTAGAGCTTCAGCTGTGGAATGAGCTAATTCGCGTACTGCTTGAGGATCCGCGCCTCCAGCCATATGGTCAATAAGAGCTTGATCAAGCTGCATTGGCCTAGAAAAACGTTGCGATCCTGATCGATGTGCGGCAAAAGCAGTGCCTGCATGAGAAATTCCATACGAATTAGAAGACAATTGGTTCCACTTTCTGCACGCTTGTTATCATGCACGAATTTGTTGAGTCTGATTGTGTACGTGATTCTAGAGTAATGGCTACAGCTTGTCCAGCAGCTAATGCTTTCTTACCGCGTAATAATTCTGTCAGAGTATGCATTATAGAGTCATTACAGCTGAGCGGAGTTAGAATATCAGCAGCTTCACATAGATGCTGTTTTGTAGTGATGAACGCGGCACAAGCGCGAGGTGAATGCATCACCGATTCTAAGACATCAGCTATAAGTGGGGCGAAAGTGTCGGGCGCAGATGTGCTCTCTTTCTCATGGATACGATGTTTTGATGTGGAACGGTTTGAGGTATCCATAATATGTGTGGTGAGCCCCGTGGTTTCTTCCCATGCGCGTGCAGTGCGAATGCACGCGGTGAGATTTTCGGCATACATATGTTGCGGCATAAAGCAACTCAGCTCAGTGGTTAAAGCGTGTGCTTGCGCGGCACCCAGGGGGCTAAGAGGTCGCGTTTGAGAAGATCCATTCCACATTTTCTTAGGCGTGCAGTCTGCGTGACGCGCCAGAATAAGCGTGCAACGGTGTTGGCTGCTCGCTTGCATACGCTCAGAAAAAGTTAGGAGAATATTTTTATCGTCACTTCGCGTCAACAATGCTAGTGCTTCGTCAATACTGAGCCAGCGAATTTCATCAGTTTCTTTTTCTGTTCTATGAATAATGTGGCCAAAACTTGCGTTTCGCGCTGATTGCAAATGTGTATCAATATCGCGTGCTATCCAGTAATACACGTGTTTTGTAGCGCCTGTGTTCGGCTTTTTCTGTTGATTTTTGTGCGTTGTTGACGACACTACCGCGTCTGAATTATCAGATCCTAAAACATACGAAATTCTACCCAAAGGTGCTTCTAAAACTACATGAGCACCTGATTCTTCTGCAGTTTCGCGCACGGCAGCATGAGCTAAAGATTCATGCTGTAGTAGTTTCCCCTTGGGAAAACTCCAATCGTCATAGCGAGGACGATGAATAATACATACGCGCAACTGTTCTGGTTCGGTTATGCGATACACAATCGAACCAGCAGCCTGAATAATCTTTTTCCCCATGTCTGAACGCTTACTTTTTCTTATCAGAAGTTATACAAGCACGTAACAAACTTTCAGCCACGTATGTTAGGAGCGCTTGCGACGCGTATGCTTATCGATAAGCAATGACTGACTATCTTGCAAAGGGCGTCCTTCAGCATCACGACAATGACGCTCATAAGAACCATCTGGAAGCATATGCCAAGAGCTGGTAGATTCAGACATCTGCATATCCACATAATCAAGAAGTTCTTGAATCTGAGCTGGGTCGGTAATACGCACCAAAGCCTCAACACGACGGTCTAAATTACGATGCATCAAATCAGCAGAGCCAATCCACACTTCAGGACCGCTCATCGGACCTTCACCAATCTGTGGGCCTTGCGAATTAGCAAAAGCGAAAATGCGGCTATGTTCAAGGAAACGTCCCAAAATGGAGCGTACGCGAATATTGTCACTTAATCCTGGAACTCCTGGCTTGAGCGCGCAAATACCGCGTTCGACAATATCCACTTTCACGCCAGCCTGGCTTGCCCGATACAAAGCATCAATGCATTTTTCATCCACTAAGGAATTCACTTTAATTTTAATCCATGCTTCTTTACCGTCACGAGCTGCCTGCTCTTCACGCTGAATGCGTTCAATAAGACCCGTGCGAATGGTGCGCGGTGCAACCAGAAGGCGGTGGAAGCTGGACTTTGGAGCATAACCAGATAACTGATTAAACAGTCGCGTTAAGTCTTGCCCCACAACTGGATCGCAGGTCAGCAGTCCCATATCTGTATACATTCGAGCAGTTTTTGGATTGTAATTACCGGTTCCAATGTGGCAGTAACGGCGCAAACCATCGTTTTCGCTGCGCACGACCATGGATAGCTTAGAATGAGTTTTCAAGCCAACAATACCGTATACGACGTGCACGCCTGCTCGCTCTAGCTTACGCGCCCACGCAATATTAGCTTCCTCGTCAAATCGAGCCTTAATCTCAACCAAAGCTAGCACCTGCTTACCAGCATGGGCTGCATCAATTAAAGCGTCAATAATTGGCGAGTTGCCTGAGGTGCGATACAAAGTTTGCTTAATAGCCAAAACTTTTGGATCGTTCGCAGCCTGCTCTAAGAAGGCTTGCACGGAGGTGGAGAATGAATCATATGGATGATGCAACAAAATATCATTCTCACGAATAGCGGCAAAAATATCTTGAGCTCGACTGGTTTCCACTTGAGCAATTTGACGGTTCGTCGTTGGGATAAACGACTTATACTTCAAATCTGGACGATCAATGCCATGCAGTTCAAATAAGCAGGTCAAATCCAACGGAGCTGGCAGACGATACACTTCTGACTCATCCACGCCCAGCTGAGTGGTTAGTACTTTGCTTAAATAAGGGCTGGTCACATCGGAAAGCTCCAAACGGATTGGAGGTCCAAAGCGGCGACGTAAAAGCTCGCGCTCCATAGCATTGAGCAGATTCTCTGCATCGTCCTCTTCAACGTCAATATCTTCATTACGGGTCAAACGGAAAGCGCGCGCTTCCTTAATAGTCATGCCCGGGAAGAGCGTTTCAATATGGCTGAGCACCAGATTTTCCATAGTAATAAAACCATGGCGGCGCTCATTTTGATCTGTGGTTGCTGTATTTTCATCGTCAACACGGTCAACAGGGAAGAGGCGCGGCAAATTATCAGGGATTTTTACGCGAGCAAAATGAGTTTTACCGCTCGCAGCATTTTCCACAAGAACAGCCAGGTTCAGTGAGTTACCTGAAATATAAGGGAATGGGTGCGCAGGATCTACTGCCAAAGGAGTAAGTACCGGGAAAATATAACGGCGATATACCTTGGTGAGCTGTTCTTGCTCAGAAGGCGTTAAATCAGCCCATTTGAGGAGCACAATGTTTTCCTGAGCAAGCGCTGGAAGAAGTGTATTAGTAAAGTAATGTGCGTGCTCATCTTGAAGACGATGCGCTCCATCTGCCAGCTCGCGCAATTGTTGACGAGCGCTCAGACCGCTGGCGCTTGGTACGGCAATGCCTGAATTAATGCGGCGCTTCAAACCAGCAACACGTACCATAAAGAATTCATCGAGGTTGCTGGCGAAAATAGCTTCAAAATTAGTGCGTTCTAAGAGAGGAAGAGACTCATCTTGAGCAAGCTCAAGCACTCGCTTATTGAATTTCAGCCAGCTTAACTCACGATCGTAGAAACGATCGGCAGGTAGCGGCTTGTAATCCGCGGTGAGGGATGAATATTTATCTTCTTTTTCGGTTTCTGCAATGTGCTCGGCAATGTGATTGCGGAGAATTTGCTTGCTTGGACCTGTAAATTGTTGCGCCATAACTCTAGTTTATTAGGTCGTATGACTTTCGCAACACTCACGATGAGGCTAATGTTTTGGCTGCTGTGAAGTTTAAGTACTAGAAGAATTGTGCATAAAATGTGAAGGCTAAGGGTCTTCTTGCGTTTTCAATGCCGAAAGTTGTGGGTGTGGAGGAGGAATTTTTGCGGTTGGGACGTAGGGTACTGTTCGAACTGTTCCAAGACTCCAATCACTCAAGTGGAAAGTCAATACAATTTTATGAGTTTGTGTGGCTTGATGCATATAGATATAGATGCGTATGTAGGTTGTTCGGGTAGATATGTTCAGTACGCATAAAAATACCGACCCCCGAAAGGGTCGGTATTTATACCAAGTACTTAGTGGAATCTCTGCACAACTTCATTGTTCTGGCGGTTAAGTCTCTTCATTCCGCCCAACTCATTCAGCTCTTCTGTGGCTGTTACATGTGTGCCCACTGTTAAGTTTTCTTCTTGGTAGTTATTATTATCCTCTTTTTGAGGAAGAATGCCAAATATTTTTGCTTATTTCACGGCATAAAAATAAGAATCTTCACAATTGAATATTTCCTTAAGAAAATGAGTGAAATGATAGAGAATTTTGGACGATTTTTGTGAGGAAAATCTGAAGAATGTTCGGTTATGTGTGATTTACCGTGAGCGCTAGGAAACGTGTGGATAATTCGGCGTGTTTCCACATCGGTTCACATGCGCTCGTTTAAGTAGACGCGCGCAAAATTATGCACCACAGTGGATATATGACTCAGTATTATTCAGCATCGCCACCCTACGATCACAACAATGCCACGGCCCAGCAGTCGCATACTTCAGTGCTGCCAGTGCCTGTAGTAGCTATTTTCTCTGCAGATGGAGGATTAGGAGCTTCTACTTTTGCGCTTCAATTAGCGCGGATGTGCTCACAGATGGGATTGCGCGTATGTCTGATTGATGGAGATTTTTATAGTGGTGGTCTTGATGTGCTCGCTGGCTGTGAAGAACAGGAGGGACTGCGATGGAATAATGTGCAAGCTCCCCTCGGTTCTATCGATCCTCACGGTTTTCTTGATGAATTAGTCTCTTGGGAGAATGTGCATCTCTTGGCAAGTCGCCCTTGGGAGGGAACGCATAATCAGTGGTGGGAAATAAAAGCAGTATACGAAGCAGCTGCCCCTTACTGCGACGTTATTATTTGCGATTGTGGACGCCGCTTATCTCAACGTCTTGCAACAGCATGGAAAGATATTTCTTCTTCAATCCTTATTCTTCCCATAATTCTTATGCGTTTGACGACTTTAGGTATTGTGCGATGCTCTTGCTTGGTCAATAGTCTTAAAGAATCGTTGTTTAAAGAGATCCCCTCATCATATTGTGAGCCACTACTGTATATTGCACCCGAAAAGCCACGTGGGCTTTTCCACTCCTATCGCTCGCAGGTTAGCGCTGCGCAAGTAGAGGATTATCTGCATCTCGATATTGTAGGCAAGATTACTTACGATTCACGCATTCCTCGCTTCGAAGATGCTGGATGGGGAATTGCGCCAACACATAAATCATGTCAGAGATTGTTGAAGGCTTTTATACGTGATTATATTCTGTCGCGATCGTTCAGGCAGAAGGAGTTGATGCAGTCATGATAAAAACACTTCTCGGTCCTTTAACATCTTTTGCATCAGAACCTGGCGTTACTGATATAGCGGTAACCAGTGATGGGCGCGTTTGGGTTGATAAAGGCTGTGGTATGACGGAAAGGAATCTTGACATAGGTCGGCTGAGTCCTCAAGCAGTACGGGATTTTGCAATTCAGTTGTGCGCAAGTTTAGGAAAACGGTTAGATGATGCCTGTCCTATAGCGGATGCATCTTCTCGTGATGGAATCCGTGTCCATGCCGTGCTGGAGCCAATAGTTCCTCAGGGAGCGTCCTTGTCTATACGGTTGCCTCAGCATAGATTGAACACTCTCGAGCAATTAGAAGCCCAGGGTATGTTTCCATCTGAATGGACACGCTTGCTTCATCGGATTATTTCAGCTCATCAATCCATTCTTATATGCGGCGGAACGGGTGCCGGCAAAACAACTCTTGTTAAGGCTTTATTGTCGGTCATTCCTCATGGTGAAAGAGTGGTGATAGTCGAGGAAATTCATGAACTTGAGCAATCCTTACATCATAACAGTGAATCTTTGGTTATGCGAGAATCGAATGTTGAAGGCGTGGGGGAGATTACTTTAAGCGACCTTGTGCGCGCTACCGTGCGTATGCGACCAGATCGTATTGTATTGGGCGAATGCCGTGGCGAAGAAGTAGCAGATTTACTGCGTGCCCTCAACTCAGGGCATCGGGGTAGTATTGCCACGCTTCACGCAGATAGTATTGAACGTGTACCTTCTCGTTTATGTACATTAGGGTTGCTGGCACACATATCTGTTCCGGCTATGTCCCAACTAGCGGCAGGCGCTTTTGACGTTGTTATTCACATTGTTCGCAGTGCGTCGGGGCGTCATATTTCTCATATAGGTCGGCTTTGCGTATCGCATGACGGGCAACTGTATGGACAACGCTTATGCTCATGGGACGGTCACGGTGCGGTACGCAAAACTGCGCAATACGCTGATTGGTATAACAGTCTGTCCAATCAAGATTCTTCTGTGCAGATTGACGTGGATTCTACTATTGAGTTTTCTCGTGTTGAAAAAGGTGATCTATGACTACTAGAACTGTTCACCGTGTGAAGTCGTTGTTTCAATCCAGAGCTACTATTGCGTCTGCTCGTTTGACTCCGGTTGAGCTTATAGTCAGTCTTATTGCTCTGCTGAAATCAGGTGTTTCTCTCCACCAAGCGTGTGCTGATATCAGTCATCACCCTAGCGCAAGCGTTACTCTCGATTCTTATATGTTGACGAGTCTTGTGACCTCAACAGTATCTCCTCGGCATTTTCACCACTACATGACTAAGGAGTCATTTATCAATCAACTGTATGCGGTGTGTAAGCTCAGTGAGATTGCTGGATCATCCACAGTGCAATGTTTAGAAATTCTTCATGAGGATATTCGTCGTCATGAAAAGCGCAGTCAACGTAAAGCTGACGCCACTGCTGTTGCGCGGATGACAATTCGCGTGCTGCTTGCTCTCCCTCTTTTCACTCTTGTGGTAAGCAGCATGACAGGTGTGGATAGCCTTATGTTTCTTATCTCATCTGCTGTGGGGTGGGTGTGTGCAGGAGTGGCCGTGGTCCTCTATATTTGCGGTTTAGTGTGGATGCGTGCCTTGCTGTCGCGTTTTGAAAAAGCCACCCGATCTTCTCTTCAGCGAGTTTCTGAGCATTCTAAGAAACGGGGGAGAAGATGACAACTTCAATAGAACGGGTGCTGCGTTTATCTGAGAATAAACGTAAGGATAATACGACTACATACAGTGCTGAACTTGTTTTAGAAATGATTGAAAGTTGTTTGCGTCAAGGAGCATCTTTGCCCACTGCTCTGCACATGGTAGGTTACGCACTCCATAACATTTATGGTGATGCTTTTATGAGTATTGCGGAAGCAATGAAGTCTGGGGAAGACTGGGATCATGTGTGGAAACCATATCTTGTGGAGGGTTCAGGACTTTTTGCTATTGTGCATGACGTGCTAGAGCCTGCGTATAAGCGCGGGGTATCACCTGCTTTACGAATTGAAAATGCTATAGAACAGTTAAAAGATAATGACAATCTTGCTCTCAGTTATGCTTCTCATGAATTAGCTGTAGGTATTTTGCTGCCTTTAGGTTTGTGCTTTTTACCTGGCTTTGTGCTTCTCACTGTTATTCCTTTATTGTCTTCATGGTTTGGATTGTCTGCCTAATAACGGCGGCGTGAGATCCGCAATGTTGTGCTACGCGATGAGATGGCTTGTGACTTGTGGCGTGTGATGCGACACGGTTATCCACATCGGTTCACATTTATTTTTGAGCACCTGTTTTTGCCTCTTTGTGTTGAACAATGAATATACAAGCTTTTTGAAGTTTGATTTTACGAAGATTTACTCACTTTCAAGACAATTAAGGATGATTATGAAAAACATGATGAATGCGCTTCTTGTTCGCGGCATAACTGCTGTTACGTCAGCGCTCGACCATATTGCGCATAAGGTACACACATCTGATGATGGCATGGCTACAGCAGAATACGCTGTAGTTCTTGTAGCGGCAACGAGTTTTGCTGGAATTCTTGTTGCTTTGCTCAAGTCAGATGCCGTTCGTTCGCTTATTACTCAGTTGATTACCAATGCGTTGTCTATTGCATAAAGCGAATCGTGTTATTCGTGCAGCTTACCGGCGTGTGACCCGCGCTGCGACTGCTTATGATGCAGGCGTGGTCACCGCTGAGTTTGCTGTTGTTTTTCCTACAGTGGTTGCCATTGCTGCCCTTGTTCTGAGCATGACGCGCATTATTATGGTGCAATTAGATTGCCATGATGCTGCGCGGCAAGCGGCGTACAGCGTTATAGTTGCTCAGCAATCCGGCGCGTCAACCGCTGCTACTCAGCAGGAGGCTGTACGTGTTGCGCAACAGGCTGCTGGATCTCATACTGCAGTACACCTGACGTGGAACCAGGAATCTTTCCGCGTGAATACGAGTTGCTCCGTGGCGACGTTGGGACGCGCCTCGTTGCCCTTTACTGTTACTGCTCAAGCTCAAGGAAGCATCCATGCGTGGCAAGAATAAAGGAATCATACGCAGTAAAAAATGTGCAGCATGGTGGGCGCGAAACGATGACGGATCGGGAACACTACTAGGCGTTGCTCTTATCGCTCTGGTCAGTGTGCTTGCTTGTCTTGCTGTATGTGCAGGTAGTTATCTTGTCTGCCAGTCACAAGCTCTCAGTTTTGCTCATCAGGTAGCGTTAGATGCTGCATTTGAACATCAGCTCAACACGTTAGAAGTTTCTTCTGCAATGTCATCGCCGTGTAACCATGCGCAATCCGCTATCAGTCATGAACGTTTTTCTCTGCAATCTTGCACTGTTGAAGGACACGATGTGCAGGTGGAGGTGCAAGGTGTTCCAAGCATTGAGTTTCTTCCTCATCCTGTTGCTATTGCTCGTGCAGGACCTGCTCAATGTGTCCCAAGAAATAGGTAGCCTAGAGCCATGGCATTAGCACTGTATCGACGTTACAGGCCTGATACTTTTGATGGAGTTATTGGGCAAGATCATGTTACTAAGCCTTTATCTCGTGCATTAGATGAAGGTAAACTGACTCACGCATACCTGTTTTCAGGGCCGCGAGGCTGCGGAAAAACGTCGTCAGCGCGTATTCTTGCTCGTTGTATTAACTGCGTTCAAGGACCAACATCACATCCATGCGGTGAATGTGAAAGCTGTCGAGACTTGTCAACGAACGGCCCAGGATCCATCGACGTAGTAGAAATTGACGCAGCAAGTCACGGTAGTGTAGACGATGCGCGTGAATTGCGTGAACGAGCTACTTTTGCTCCTGCACGTGATCGCTACAAGATTTTTATTCTTGACGAAGCGCATATGGTTACTGGCAGTGCTTTTAATGCTTTGCTTAAGATTGTGGAAGAGCCACCTGAGCATGTTATGTTCATTTTTGCGACGACCGAACCGGATAAAGTTATAGGCACGATTCGTTCGCGTACTCATCACTATCCTTTCCGTCTGGTTCCCCCAGAAATTATGGGGCCATATCTTGAGCAGGTATGCCATAAGGAGGGGATCAAGCCGCAAGAAGGTGTGCTTAAACTTGCTATGCGTGCTGGTGGTGGATCCATGCGAGACACTTTGTCCGTGCTCGATCAGCTCATGGTAGGTTCTGTTGATGGCGTGATTACGTACGATGATTCCGTTGCGCTACTCGGTTTTACCCCAGATACTCTTATTCGTGATGCCATGAATGCGATTATTGAGCGAAATGGGCAAGATCTTTATAGCGTGATTGAAAAAGTTGTAACTGGAGGTTTTGATCCGCGTAAATTTGTAGAGGATTTACTGGCGTATGTGCGTGATTTGCTGGTGCTCGCCATTGCAGGAAGCCAAGCACAATCAGCATTACATATTAATCAGTCTGAGCACATTACTGAGGATATGCAGCAGCAAGTTGCCCGTCTAAACTTGCATCAGCTAGATGTGATGGCTCAGCGTATTAATACTGCTCTGAGTTCTATGAGCGGTACCATGTCTCCACGTATGCGTTTGGAATTGCTGGCGGCTCAGCTTTTGGTTGCAGAAGAACCTGCATCAGCACCGATGCAGACGCAGAGTGCACCGCAATCGTCTTATAGTTCTACTGCTCATACAGCACAGGTAGGTAAGAGAAGCGAACAATTATCTCCTCGCGCTCGCGCTAAGGCAGCAGCTGCAGCTGAAGCAGCACAACACGTTCCAGCTCAAACTGCTAAGCCGCAAGAAGTGCAGCAGAACACAGACAGCGCACATCAATCGGCGGAGAAGTCGGTACCAGAAAATACTACTGATTCTGCTCCTCAGCTTAAACAAGATATGGCATCGCCTGCCGCACAGCGTGCAGACAATCCTTTAGATCCTGCACAAGCGCAAAAACAGTGGGAAGCAGTAATCGATTCTCTACCACAGAAGATTCGTGCTGTTGTCAGCAGTGATCATATTCCTCATGTGGAATTGAGTGAACGTGCCGGGCGACATCTTATGATGCTTACTTTTGCTACTCCTTTGAGTCAGCATGCTTTTGGGTTAGCTGTATCTAGTGAACCAGTGCACGGTGAAACAACGCTACAGAAAATTCTGAATGTAAAACTTCTTGAACGTTACGGTGTTCCAGTTGTTGTTGCTCCTGCACCTCGCACCGCTGATGGTCAAACCGTTACGCCTCTGCGTGATTTAACACCAGCACAGCGTGCGCAAGTCAAAGCTCAAGTAGCTCAAATGGCAGCTCAGGCAGCTCTGGCGAGTATGCATACTATGTCTGCAACACAGTTATCGCATACGCAAGGCAGTGCGCATTCAGACAAGACTGCGAGCCCGGCTTCTTCAGGAGTAGAGTCTGAATCCGGTGATCGAGAAGAGACTGATTCCGACAGTGCTCATCCTGAGAGGGCTCATCATGACGATGCGCAAGCGATGCCTACTCAAACAAGTGCGGTGTGGAGTCAGCACAATGCATCGGATATTGACCCATGGGCAGATACAGCAACTGACCATGAGTATGGGCAAATAGATAACCTTGCGCAAAGCGTAACTACACAGAACATAGCGGTCGCACACACTGGTGAGTCTGCAGTTCATGAGGAAGTTTCGGCTGAATCTCAACACAATATTCAACGTGAGAGTTATACGAACCAGAGCGCTGCCGATAGTTCTGCTGACTATTTCATGCATGGGGACAGTTCATCATCTCAAAGTGATAACCATGAGGATAATGTTGAACGTGAATCCGTAGCAGAACATCACAATAATAGTGGTGCACCATTGCAGAAGGCTAACCACAGCTATACGAGCGGTCATGAAAACATCGGCATGAATCCTGCATCTGCTCAAACTGATGAGGGCGCTGCGTCGAGTGAGCACAGTCCGCACGGTTCGATTTTACATGGTTCGAGTTCGCATGATTCTAGTCCGTCTACGCCATCATTACAACCACAAGTTAATGCTGATGAAGATCAGTATTCTCTGGATGATGAGCAGATGGAATCTCAAGCAGCGTTGAGCGTGCAAGAGATTGAAAAAATTTTTAATGCCAAAAAAACTGAAGAATTTGCCGCTGACGATGATCGAAATCCACTAAAATCCTCGTAACAACGTCAAATAGACAAACAGACAAACAGGTGATTAAAACTTCGTATGCATCGCATAGATCTGAGAATATCGACGATATACGAAGCCAGCATGATATGCACATGAGCAGGAGAGGAACACGTGCCAAGCACATACGATGGAGCTATTCAGACTCTGATTGATGATTTCGCTAAACTTCCAGGCATTGGCCCTAAGGGTGCACAACGCATTGCTTTTCATTTACTCTCTGCCGAGGAAAGCGAAGTGCAGTCACTAGCTCAAGCAATTATTGATATGCGCGAAAAAGTCCGATTTTGCGAGATTTGCGGTAATGTGTGTGAGCACAGTCCGTGTCCTATTTGTGCTGATCCGCGGCGTGATCATTCAGTTATTTGTGTGGTTCAAGAGCCTAAAGATGTGATGAGTATTGAACGGACGCATGAGTTTCGCGGCGTATACCATGTACTTGGTGGCGCAATTAACCCGATGGCAAATGTGGCTCCTCAAGATCTGAATATCGCTGAGTTAGTACGCAGAATGCAAGAGGCTGAGTCCGATGAGAATAAAGAAAGCATTCGCGAAGTAATTTTGGCTCTTAACCCTGATATTGAAGGAGAAGCAACGACGACGTATCTGAGTCGTCTGCTCGAACCTGTTGGCATTCCGCTTACTCGATTAGCTAGTGGTCTGCCGGTAGGAGCCGACTTGGAATATGCCGATGAGGTTACCTTAGGCCGAGCGCTGGTCGGGCGTCGCAGTGTGTAGACGGCTATAAGTCTCACTATGTGTGCGTGATAGGCGGATAATCCACGATGATGAGCTAAGTAAAAGACGAGATAGGCATAAACAATTTTTACCGTGTGCTCGTGTGTTTATGTGAGTATCTCACCCACTGGCGCAATCGCGTGTGAAATCAATACATTTGCGTAATATAAAACTACCAACAGGTTTCAATCAGATGGGATTGATGTGGCTCTTATAGTACAGAAGTATGGCGGTTCGTCAGTAGCGGATGCTGAATCTATTAAGCGCGTTGCTCGCCGTATCATCGAAACTCAAAAAAAAGGCAATGATGTGGCAGTTGTGGTATCTGCAATGGGAGATACCACCGATGAGCTGATTGATCAGGCATTAAGCATTGATTCAAATCCGCCTGCCCGTGAGATGGATATGCTCATGACAGCTGGTGAGCGCATTTCCATGTCATTACTGGCTATGGCTATTCATGCGCAAGGTGAGAAAGCTCATTCCTTTACCGGCTCGCAGGCGGGGTTCATGACTGATGCACAGTATGGTGCAGCTCATATTCGCTCTGTGAAGCCAGATCGTGTGAAAGCAGCAATTAACAATGGTGAAATTGCTATTGTTGCTGGTTTCCAAGGTGTTAATGCTCGCGGCGATGCTACAACACTTGGGCGTGGTGGATCCGATACCTCAGCGGTTGCCTTAGCTGTGGCTTTAGGAGCTGATGTCTGTGAAATCTACACGGATGTTGACGGTGTTTTCACTGCAGATCCTCGCATTGTTCCAACAGCTCAACGTATTGATTCCATTACCTATGACGCAATTTTAGAAATGGCTGCGTCTGGTTCAAAAGTATTGGCTTTGCGCTGTGTGGAATACGCTCGTCGTTTCCATATGCCTATTCACGTGCGTAGTTCCTTCTCGAAGCGTAAGGGAACTATTGTGCTTGGCTCACACGCCGAGCTTGACTCTATTCCAAACCGAGATTAATACAAGGAGATCTCATGGCAGAAACATCAATTGGTGATATTTTCCCAGATATGACTGGACCAGAGGCTCCTATCATTTCTGGTATCGCACATGACAGCAGCGAAGCAATGGTAACCCTACGCGGTATTCCAGATCGTCCTGGTCGCGTTACTGCTGTTTTTACTGGTCTTGCAGAAGCAGGCATCAACATTGACATTATTGTTCAGGCTTTGGCTGCAGCCGATCCTGACCATGCGGTGGCAGATATTTCAATTACCTTCCCTGAATCCCAGCTGCGTAAAGTGGAGGAATTCGTAGATAGCCACAAAGAAGAGCTTGGATATAAAACGGCTGATGTGAATACTCAGATTGGTAAAATCTCTTTGGTGGGTGTGGGTATGAAGACTCACTCGGGCATCACTGCTCGCTTCTTCCAAGCCTTGTCTGATGAGTCTATTAATGTGCTCATGATTTCTACATCAGAAATTCGTATTTCTGCTGTTGTTCCATTAGAAAACTTAACAACAGCAGTGCGTAGCGTTCATACCGCTTTCGGGTTAGATGCAAATACCATTGAAGCTGTTGTTTATGGAGGTACAGGTCGCTAATGGTACAAATCAATGAAAAAGGCGTCAATCTTGCCGTTTTAGGTGCCACCGGTCAGGTGGGCATGGTTATGCGTTCCATTTTGGCTGAACGCAACTTCCCTGTAAAAAATCTGCGCTTCTTGGCTTCTGCTCGTTCAGCCGGTCAAGTTTTGTCCTATGAAGGTCATGACGTTACCGTTGAAGATGTAGCGACTGCTGATTTATCTGACATCGATATTGCCATCTTCTCTGCTGGCGGCGGA
This sequence comes from Alloscardovia omnicolens, assembly GCA_040702985.1. Taxonomy (GTDB): domain Bacteria; phylum Actinomycetota; class Actinomycetes; order Actinomycetales; family Bifidobacteriaceae; genus Alloscardovia; species Alloscardovia omnicolens_A. The sequence continues at coordinate 511,793 of CP159991.1, forward strand.
ACATCTAAAACATGGGCTCCTCGTTTTGCGCAGGCCGGTGCGTATGTTATTGATAATTCTTCGCAATGGCGTATGCATGATGACGTGCCACTCGTTGTAGCAGAAGTTAACCCTGAAGATTTGAACGATGTTCCAAGCCGCATTATCGCTAACCCTAACTGCACAACGATGGCTGCTATGCCGGCTGTGAAGGTTTTGCATGATCACTTCGGCTTAAAGCGTTTAGTTGCTTCTTCATATCAAGCTGTTGCTGGCGCAGGACGTGATGGTGTACTGCAGTTGATGAATGAAGCTAAAGCAGCAATCGAGCAGGGTGCAGATAAACTTGTTTTTGATGGTTCTGCTATTGATTTTCCAGATCCAACTAAGATTGTTAAGACGATTGCCTTCAACGCTGTGCCATTTATTGGTTCCATCGTTGATGATGGCAGTGAAGAAACAGATGAAGAGCAGAAGTGGCGTAATGAAAGCCGCAAGATTTTGCATATTCCTGGTCTGTTGGCTGCCTGCACGTGCGTACGCGTGGGCGTTTTCACTTCGCATGGCATGAGCATTCAGGCTGAATTTGATAACGATGTGACACCTGATATGGCTCGAGAAGTTTTGCAGAACGCTCCAGGAGTGGAATTGATGGATGTTCCAACTCCAATGGAAGCAGCCGGTAAAGATCCAAGCTTTGTAGGACGTATTCGTCAAGATCAGTCCGTGGAAGGCAAGAAGGGCTTAAACTTCTTCATTACCAATGACAACTTGCGCAAGGGTGCTGCTTTGAATGCTATTCAAATTGCAGAAGTCGTGGTATCCAAGCACTTCGCTGATCGCGTGTAAAATTCATTGCTATGGCAATACTCAATGAGGTAGCTCGTCAGGCGGTTAAACAGCTCAACCGCCTGGTTGAGTTAGGATATGCGGATGTAGCAGATTTAAGTGATGCAGAATTTCGTGCTTTAGCGCAACCTCTTATCGCTTTGCTTAATACCGAGCAGTATGAAGAACTGGGAGACAATATTCTGCTAGTTCCAACGCGTGAACTTGTTTCCCCCGAGTCCTTGATAGCGCGTACAGCAGTAGGGCGCAATGCGGGCTTTACGACTATGCCTCCGCGCGATATCGCCAGCTTTTTGCCGCAAGAAGGTTGCGAACCTCCTGAAGGTCCTTTTTATATTGTGTGCGATCCGCATACTGGCACTAAATACGTCAATCGCGAGCCTGATGTAGCTCGTAAGCTCATTGACTCTGACAATAAGCTCCCTCTTACCTTAGAAGAAGGCTTAGCTATTGCCACTCAACATCCAGATTGGCTGACAGATAAAAACGGTTTTAATCTTATTGGCTCGCGTAGTGCAGACGGTCGTGTGCCAAGCGTGTGGATTAGTCAGAATTCTCCTCGTTTAGGGGCGGTATGGCCAAATTCGCGTCATACCTGGTTGGGTAACGCTTTTTGCCAAGGGCGCGTAGGTAGTCCGCTCTCTCACTTTATGGCGTCAGTGCGATAACGCTGGATATTTTTGTTGTGAATCGTGATTCGCTGTGGCGGGGCACGATTCACGTCCTTTTTCATGGTGCTTTCGCTTATTTTGGTTCCTGAATCATGTTTGGCTATAGCGGATTATGTTTCACGCACCATTTCTGGTATTTTTAACGCTATTTTGGTTCTTGAATTAAGTTTCGCTATAGCGAATCATGTTTCAGGAACTTTTTTGGTGCGAAAAATGGCATTTTCAGTTCTTGAATCATGTTTCGCTTAAGCCAATCATGTTTCACGTCCTTTTTTACCTCAAAAAAAGCCTAAAACGGTTCCTTAATCATGTTCGGCTATAGGCAATCATGATTCACGTCCGTTTCCGGTTGTAATCCGACGTACTGAGCCAATATGCTGCGCCAAAGTTCTATTTGTTCCACGTTCAAATGCGCACCCACACAGCTCAAGCGCCGCACACTCACGCATCTCAACCACCCACCCCACCCCCCCATGCACAAAACATTTCTTATATCGGAACGCTTGCCTTCTTTTCCTCACCTTCCCCGTACAATGGGACACATGATTTTCGCGTAAAGAAAACAAGAAAAAGCTACGTGAAAATTGCACCAATATCCACTCGTCCGCATAATCGTTATTCGTAAGGTAGGGCAATGACTGATTCAGTATTTGATTTAGCACCACTGGCAGCAGCTTCAAACGGTGGGAATAACGATCCTCGATTGCCAAAGCAGCGCTATGTGGGCTGCCCTCAGAATCCAAGTCGTATGCCATACACGAAGTATGTATCTTACGATAAACAGATTCCTTTCGAATATCCGCAGCGCACGTGGCCAGACAAGAAACTTCAGCGTGCTCCTCGCTGGTGCTCCGTTGATCTTCGTGACGGTAATCAATCCTTGGTCAACCCTATGGATTCTGAGCGTAAACTGCGCTTCTGGAATCTCCTTATCTCTATGGGATACAAGGAGATTGAAGTTGGCTTCCCGTCTGCATCAGAAACAGATTATAACTTTATTCGAATGCTTATCGAGCGTGGCCTCATTCCAGATGACGTTACTATTGCTGTATTAACTCAGGCTCGTGAACACTTAATCCGTAAAACGTATGAAGCATTGCGTGGATGCAAGCGCGCTATTGTTCACTTCTATAATTCCACCTCAGTTTTGCAGCGTGAAGTTGTTTTCCGCAAAGATAAAGAAGGCATTAAGCAGCTTGCTATTGATGCCGCAGTACTCTGTAAGCAATTAGAGAGTGAAGCTGAGGGTATTGACCTATCCTACGAGTATTCGCCTGAATCCTTTACGGGCACGGAACCGGCATATGCCCTCGAAGTGTGTGACGCAGTCGTGGACGTTATTTCGCCAACGCCTGAACACCCTATGATTATTAATATTCCGGCGACTGTGGAAATGACCACGCCAAACGTGTTTGCAGATCAGATTGAATTCTTAGATCGCAACTTAGCTCAGCGTGATTCCATTGTTCTGTCGCTGCATCCTCATAATGATGAGGGTATGGCGGTTGCGGCTACTGAGCTGGCATTGCTGGCTGGGGCAGACCGCGTAGAAGGCTGCCTTTTCGGAAATGGTGAACGTACAGGAAATGTTGACTTATGTACAGTTGGGCTGAACTTGCTTGTTCAGGGTATCGATCCTCAGATTGACTTCTCGAACCTGCAAGAAGTGCGTAAAATCGTCGAGTACTGCAATCAGATTCAACTGTCTGAGCGTCACCCATATATTGGTAACTTCGTCTTTACTGCATTTTCTGGTTCCCATCAGGATGCAATTAAGAAGGGCATGGAAGCGCGCGAACTCGCAGCTGCTGAGCAGAACGCTAACTTGGATACTTTCTTATGGCAAGTTCCTTATCTGCCTATTGATCCAAAGGATGTGGGCGGCACATATGAAGCAGTCATCCGTGTCAACTCCCAGTCTGGTAAGGGTGGCATGGCTTACCTGCTCAAGGTGAATCACAATCTGGATCTGCCTAAGCGTCTGCAAGTTGAATTCGACCGCGTTGTTCAGCGCTATGCTGATAAGACGAAGCGAGAAGTGAAAGATAACGATATTTGGCGTCTGTTCAAGGATGAGTATCTTCCTGTTGAAGAAAGCGGCCAACATCCAGCCCTTGCCGATACGCACGACGATAGCTTGAAGATTTGGGGACGTTACCGTCTGCTTGGCGTTAATATTATGTCTGATGATTCCGGTCCAGACACTGTTATTAAGGTGAAGATTCAGGATAATGGTTTGCCAGGAAGCACTGATGAGCCTACGGTGCGTCAGCTTTCAGGCGTCGGCAACGGTCCAATTGCAGCTTTTATCAATGCGATTTCTGTGCTTGGCATTACTGTGTCTGTGCTTGATTATGCTGAGCATGCTTTAAGTTCTGGTGGAGATGCTGTTGCAGCCTCGTATGTTGAATGCCAGATTGGCGATGCGCCAGAAGATCGTATTATCTGGGGCGTAGGTATTGATTCGTCCATTACGACTAGCTCTTTGAAGGCTATACTATCTGCAGTTAACCGCACTTTGCGCTAAGTACTAAGTACACAGCACGCTAAGTACACAGCCTTTTATAAGCGATGGGGTGGGGCAATCTCTACTAAAAGATTGCCCCACCCCGTTATGTGCGCTAGCGCAGAATTTTATTGACCACCTGTTGCTGGCTGCCCAGTCGATGGCGACTGGTTTGTTTCATTATTATTCTGTGGTGGTGTTTGTTCATTCGAAGGATTCGATGCCCCGTTGTTGTTATTATTATTCTGTCCAGAAGAATTATTTTGATTTTGAGGTGCTGTATTCTGCGAATCATTTGGGGATTGTGAAGGTTGCTCCGTGGAGTTCTTGCTGCCAGATTCATTCGATTCTTTTTTATCCTCTTGAGATTCGTTATTTTCTCTTTGAATTTGTGGTCGCCCTAATCCCCAGGAGCCGTCAGATCCTCCCACAGCCCCTTGAGTTTTTGCAGTAGGGAAGGCTTCATCAGCAACACCTGCAAGAGCTTGTTTCATATAATCAGCAAACAAATGCGTTGGATATCCTGTGCCTTCCCGATAGGCTCCAAAACTTGGTACAGCCTCATTTGTTTTGCCGTCATCACTTGGATTCCATATAGCAAACCCGGTGACCACGTGACGGCTAAATCCTACGAAGCTTAAAGCAGTACTGTCATTTGCTGTTCCCGACTTTCCGGCTAAAGTTTTACCAACGCTGAGTGCCGGAGTACCAGTTCCAGAAGTAACAACTGCTCTCAAAGCCTGAGTGGCTACGGCAGTAGTGTTGGAATCGAAAACTTGCTTTCCGGTTGTGTTCGCTGCATACATGGTATTGCCATCGCTAGCAGAGGTGACTGACCGTACTATATGTAAAGTATTGCGTACCCCATCATGAGCAATTGTCTGATAAGCTTGCACCATTTCGCTCATATGAACCGCGTCAATTCCCAAAGTGTTATATAAGGAATCTGTTTGAATGCTCGAAGTGATGCCGGCTTCTTGAGCAATCTGAGCAGTTTTTTGAGGCGTAACTTTTTCGTTGAGATGCATAAAAACTGTGTTCACAGAATGTGCCAATGCTTGTGTTAAAGAAATATAGCCATAACTCCTATTACCGTAGTTGGCTACTGGCTGCGCAATCCCAGGGAATGATTGTGGAGAATTACCATTAAAAATGGTGTTGAGGTTTACGCCTTGTTGAATAGCTCCAAGCAGCGTAAAAACTTTCATAGTTGAACCAGCTTGATAAATCGCCTGTGTAGCGTTATTCAGTTGCTTTGTGTTGTAATCACGACCACCATAGACAGCAAGAATTTCACCTGTATCTACATCGGCGCTCATACCACCAACTTCTATAGTGGCTGGCAGCGTTGAATCACCATTCACGGTGTTTTGCATCGTTGCTTGCTTATCTTTATCGATAGTGGTCACGATTGAATAGCCACCAGTCATAATCTGATCTTCAGTAAATTTACCAGTGCCAATCAGCTCATTTTTCACCATGGTGAGCAGATAACCCTTATCGCCGGCGTACTGATCAGTATTCGTGTTCTCAATGGTTTCAGGGAAAGCTGCGGCAGAAGCCTGCTCAGAAGTGATATAGCCATCGGTCTTCATAATCTTAATAACACGGTTAAAGCGCTTGGTTGCAGCAGTCTGATCAACTGCTGGATCCCATAGCGAAGGTGCGGGAATAATCCCAGCAAGCATAGCAGCTTGCTCCACAGTTAAATCTTTAGCATCCTTACCAAAATATGCTTGAGCTGCTGCCTGAATGCCGTATGCTCCACGACCCCAATAAATCGTATTGAGATAACCGCACAAAACAGTTGATTTATCTTGAGTCTGAGCAATTTTGAGAGCAAGTAGCGCTTCTTTCAGCTTGCCCACATAACTTTTGGTGTCGCCGAGATAATATCGTTCGGCATACTGCTGTGTAATAGTTGAACCACCTTGGCGTGAACCTGTGGTGATGTTGTTGAACAGAGCACGTCCAATACCTTTGAAATCGATACCGCTATCGGTCCAAAAAGTTCTGTTTTCCGATGCGACAACCGCGTTACCCACATAATCTGGCAGGGCAGAGCATTCAATTATTTGACGATTTTGCTCTTGAAAACTACCAATTTGAGTGGTCGCATCATTATAATAAACAGTTGTTTTCTGGTTGAGAGCTATAGATTCAGGGCTAGGAATTTTAATCATCGCATAGGCGACTCCTAAACCTGCCACACCTAGCATGAATAATCCCAGAAACGTCAAAAGAATATATTTGAGAATTGGACGTTTTTTCAGCGCTTTATGAGAATGATTTCCTGATGGTCTGCGCGACGTATTCTTCTTATACTGACTGTTATGACGATTTCGGCTGGATCCAGCGCGTACGTTATGCGAGCCAGTGCTGCGTGTGCTACGTGATCGCGATGTATTGCCGCTTGTTTTCTGTTTAGCCATTTGACTAAGGCTAGTGCTTTCGCTGATTTTTTGGGTGAAAAAGTCCCAGATTGCACAAGACGTTTACGCTAGCGTGTATGTACACACTACTGTTTGAAAGTTTTATGACAATATGCTGTGTGTAAGCTAGATATTGCATATAGAAAGCTGTTAGACGCACTGCGAAAATAGTAAAGAAATAAAAATACGAGTGTGGTGGGCACGTGAATGTATTGTGCTAAGCGCTATGGCGTGCTGGGCATTACGATTGCTTCCTAGTACCTTTAATAGAAGTGTCATCGTACTCTTAAACCTAAGAGTGTTTTGAATGTAAGGATAATAATGGTAATTCGTGTAGCCATCGCAGGTGTAGGAAACTGCGCGTCTTCTCTTGTACAAGGTGTGCAGTACTACCAGAATGCTCAGGATGACGACAAAATTCCTGGTATTATGCACGCAAATTTTGGTGGATATCGCATCCGAGACATTGAATTCGTTGCAGCTTTTGATGTGGATGCCGCCAAAGTAGGTAAAGACTTGAGCGAGGCAATTTTTGCTTCACAGAATAATACATGCACTTTTAGTGAAGTGCCACACTTGAATGTGGAGGTGCTTCGTGGACCAACATATGACGGTTTGGGCACCTATTATCATGAAATGATTGAGGAGTCTGCTGCGCAAGCCGTTGATGTAGCTGCTGTGCTCAAGGATAATAACGTTGATGTTCTCGTATCCTATTTGCCAGTGGGTTCAGAAGAAGCAGATAAGTTTTATGCCACTGCAGCCATGGAAGCAGGCTGTGCTTTTGTAAACTGTTTGCCGGTTTTCATTGCATCGGATCCACAGTGGGCTGAAAAATTCCGCGATGCAGGCGTTCCGATTGTGGGCGACGATATTAAAAGTCAAGTGGGAGCTACGATTACGCACCGCACGTTGGCTCGCTTATTTGAAGACCGCGGTGTGCGCGTGGATCGCACGTATCAGCTCAATGTGGGCGGCAACATGGACTTTATGAATATGTTGCAGCGCAATCGTTTGGAATCTAAAAAGATATCTAAAACGCGAGCTGTTACCTCCATCGTTCCGCATGAGATGCAAGATCGTGATGTGCATATTGGGCCGTCTGATTATGTGGAATGGTTAGATGATCGCAAATTTGCATTTGTGCGCTTAGAAGGAACAACTTTCGGTGATGTGCCATTGAGTTTGGAATACAAGCTGGAAGTTTGGGATTCTCCAAATTCTGCGGGCGTGGTTATTGACGCTATTCGTGCTGCGAAAATTGCTCTTGACCGTGGTTTATCAGGTCCAATTTTGGCTCCAAGTGCTTATTTTATGAAGTCACCTGCAGTTCAACATGAAGATAACGAAGCTCGACAATTAGTTGAAAAATATATTAGTGGCGAAATTGAAACAACGAATGCTCAGCTCAATGCAGATGTTGCACAAGCTCGCGCGCAAGGTAAAGATGTGTGGCACGCATAAGTGCTTGTACTTGTAGAAGAGAAAAGGGTTGCAGGTAACAGTGTTTTAGTCTTTTGCCTGCAACCTTGCTTATTAAAGCTTAGTAAAGCGTATGAAAGAAATTGCGGTATATAACAAGTAGATTGTGATAATAAATATGGCCGTAGAGAAAAAGCAAACAGTAAACGAATCGAAAAAAACTCAGAATCGCTGGGCGCAGGCGTGGAGTAACTCTATCCGTCGCCATGATTTCAGCTCGTGGAGCTATGTGGCGTGGTTTTGCGTCGTGAATATTTTTGCCATCATCATCTTGCAGTGGGGGATTAATGACAGCAATGAGATAGTAAATTCTCTAGCTTTTGTTGGCAAAATTTTTCAAGGTCACTTCGAAGTCCTCAATGAGTTTCTCATTACAGGCCTCGTGTACTTTATTGTGGTCATGCTGATAAACCGTTTTTGGATTGCCAGCCAGATTTTTCTTGATATCTGTATTTTTATTACTGTTGTTGAGCGTTTTAAACTGGTGACTCGTTCAGAAACTATTGTGCCATCTGATTTAGGTTTTGTTACGGGCGGAAAAGCGCAAGATCTCGCCGGCTGGATGCCAGATGACGCATTAGAGATTATTGTGGGCGCTCTGATTCTGGCTATTGCGTGCACAGCTATCTTGTTCATTATTGAACATCGAGATACACGTAAAGGTGTGTTTATCAGTCATAACGTGTATGTGCGCACTCTTGAACGTATCGTTAGCGCTGTTGTTGCTTTCAGTTTCCTCTTCGCTTTTGTGATGTCAATGGCATCTGTGGGCTCATGGTCGAACTCCATGTTGACCTTCTTCGGTGATTCGCCAAAACTGTGGGATTCTAAAATTGATGCTCAGCAGAATGGTACAGCTGTAGGTTTTGCTCGTCTGCTCAATCCTAAAGTAATGGATAAGCCTGCCAATTATTCTGAAAAAACAATGCAGGAGATTGCCACGCGATATAAGCAGAATGCTCAAGAGCTTAATGAGCATCGCAGTGCCAAAGCTACTGATTCCACAATGATCTTTATATTGTCTGAGTCTTTTTCTGATCCTGCACGCGTGCCAGGTTTGGAACTGAATAAAGATGTTATGCCTGAAGTGCGAGCTATTAAAGAGTCAACAACATCTGGTTTGATGCTATCGTCTGGATATGGTGGCGGAACAGCGAACTTAGAGTATATGGCTTTAACTGGCTTATCGATGGGTAATTTTGCGGCGTCCTTAAGCTCGCCATATCAGCAGCTCGTACCTGTGCAGAAGTGGTCGCCAAGTTTTAATCAGCTGTGGAATACGGAAAATTCTTTAGCTTTCCACCCGTATCAGTCGAATATGTATTCACGTCATGTGGTGTATAGGAAGTTTGGATTCTCGCAGTTCAGCACTTTGGATGGTTCGCTTTATATGTCGCCAACAACAAAGCTAGGATCCTCACCGTATGTATCTGATCAATCCACCTACACCTCAGTGCTGGATTCTTTGAAGCAGAATACAACTGGACAGCCTGATTTCTACCAGGTTGTGACTATGCAAAATCATATGCCGTATAAGAACTATTATGCCCATAATGAGATTACGGCACGAAGCACAACAGATACTCCGCTAGGAGATAGCGAGAAGTCATCTATTGAAACCTATGCCAAGGGTGTGGAATATACCGACGGATACACTAAGGACTTCTTAGATGAGTTGGATAAGTTGGATCGTCCTATCACTGTAGTCTTTTACGGCGATCACCTGCCAGGCGCATACAAGAGCGCGGCTAAAGATGATAATAATTCTGTTGTTTTGCACGAAACTGATTATTTTATTTGGTCAAATAAGGCGTCTGGCATTGATAATAAGAAAGCTGCTGAAAGTGCTACGAATAGTGCGTACACATCACCTAACTTCTTCTCTGCTCAAGTTATGGAGCATATGAATGCCAAGGTTAGCCCATATATTGCTTTCTTGACGGCTCTGCACGCAAAGGTTCCTGCTATGGAGCCGCCAGTGGTCAATAAAATTCAAGGATGGACGCGTATTCCAGATGGTCAGGCGCTGTATCTTGATAATGAAGGAAATTACCTGGATGTATCCCATGCTGATGAGCAAACTCAACAGCTCCTCGAAGAGTACAAGCTGATTCAGTATGACATTACGTCTGGGAAGAACTATCTGAAAGATACAGATTTTATGAGCGTGCAATAGGTGAGGCTCATGCTTGCGTTTGCGGGTGAAAGTCCAATCGTGAAAGTCCAATATTGTGACTCGCCTCGCGCAATTCGTGAGGGTCGTGTATACTAAACAAAGCTCCCATGTGGCGATATGCCACCCAACTCCCCCAGGGCAGGAATGCAGCAAGGGTAAGTGGCCTCTGTCGGGTACGTGGGAGTTTTTCTATGCGCTCCGTGAGTGGTTGAGCGATGATAATTATGCCGCACCTCATAACTGATTACTCTCACGCCGTGAATGTTCATATTCAGTGCGGATTTTATGGAGCGCCTGCAGTCATCGCCGTAATCGACTACTGTGTACTCACATGGTAGACGAACAGAATGTGTCAGAAGTCGTAGAGATTGCCAACGCGGATAATACGCGCAACGAACAAACATCTCAAACTGATGGGCAGAGTCCAGACGCGCTTTCTGAACCTGTAAGCGAAAAAGAGGATAACACAGCTCCTCGCGTTATAGACCGTGGATCTGATGATTACTTAGCAACGCATCCTCGAGTCAGCTCTGTGGTGCTCTCAGTTGTATGCGCTCTTCTTGGATTGGCAGCCGCAGCAGGCGTTTTTTATGCAGGAGTGTGGACTTTATCCGGTCAACGTTTCGATAGTTGGATGTGGTCGGATATGTCCCAACTGTTCCCGAGCATCCGAAGTATTGTTCCACCGCTATTTACAGATTCCATGTGGATTATTGCTGCCAGTGTTGTGATGATCGCTTTTGCTCTACTCATAGCTGTGCTGCGCAAACGCTTTTATACGTTTACTCTTACCGTTATATTTATTGCCTTAGCTTTTGCATCATCGTATACGCTGAAACGCGTTTTACCTCGACCTGTTTTAGATTCCTATATTCCTGATCCAGCTAATTCGGCACCTTCAGGTCATACAGCGCTCGCCATGATAGCGTGTGTATCGCTAGTTTTATGTGCACCACGAGTTTTGCGTGCTGTGTGTGCTTTATGGGGAGTTCTTTTTAGCACAAGTGTGGGTGTGATGGTTATTTACGATAATTGGCATCGTCCAACAGATTCTATGATGTCCATTCTTCTGGTTGCTTCCCTCGGAATTCTGGCTATGGCTTTTACTCGCGCCTCTGGCATGGATAAATTAGGTACACGTAAATCCAGCATCAGCATTCAGATTATGTCTACTGTTTTGATTGTTCTGGGCGCTCTTGCTGTGGCGTACGGCGTGTATGTGGTATCTCAGATTTACCCAGTAGTGCAATATCGTCCAGAATCAGTTTCGCTTTACGGAGCCTATGCAACTCTTGCTCTTATTGGTGGTTCTTCCTCGTTTATGTTCGGTTTATTGTTGGCATTGCGACAGTTGACGGCTTCTCCGCTCACACGTTTCGGATTACTCGGCGGGCCTCCAGCACCTCCTCATCTCTAGAAAACAGCACGGAAGAATATGGCGTGCCCAGTTGCGTATAAGCCGTGGAGATAAGACTCCGATTATGCGCTTTGGTACGGGGGCGTGCATAATAAGGAACTGAGTGTGTCATGCCAGACACACTATGAGCGAATCGGGAAGAGGAGCAAATATGGCAAAGGGACACAAGCTCGTTATCGTCGAGTCGCCTACGAAGGCACGTAAAATCGGCGGTTATTTGGGTGATGAATACACGGTGCTCGCATCAGTGGGGCATATTCGTGATCTCGCGCAACCTTCTCAGATTCCTGCAGCCGATAAATCCGCTTATGGTAAGTTCGGTGTGAATGTTGATGACGGTTTTAAGCCTTACTACATTGTTGACGACAATAAGAAGAAAACCGTTAAAGAACTTAAAGCTGCTCTTAAACAAGCTGATGAAGTTTTTCTCGCAACTGATGAGGATCGCGAGGGTGAGGCTATTGCATGGCATCTTGTGGAAACGCTCAAACCGCGTGTGCCCGTAAAGCGCATGGTTTTTCATGAAATTACCAAGTCGGCCATTGTTGATTCCTTAGAGCATACTCGCGATGTAGACGCACATATGGTTGATGCGCAAGAAACCCGTCGCGTGCTTGATCGCTTGTACGGTTATGAACTTTCTCCAGTGCTCTGGCGCAAGGTTGGTCCAGGCTTATCCGCTGGTCGCGTGCAATCTGTGGCAACACGTTTGATTGTAGAGCGTGAACGTGAGCGCATGGCTTTTGTGAAATCAGCTTATTGGGATATTTCTGCTGAAGTCAGTGCTAGTGTAGAGCAAGATGCTTTTACTGCACGTTTAACGCATCTCGATAATACGCGCGTTGCTGGTTCTAAAGATTTTGACGAGCAAGGTCATATAACGCCTGCTGCTGAAAAAGATGGCGTGATTGTTGTGGACGAGGCAACAGCTCATGCTTTATCGCAGGCTCTTAAAACTGCTGATTTCGTAGTAGATTCGGTGGGTTCAAAGCCGTATAAGCGCCGTCCTTTGCCTCCTTTTACCACCTCAACGCTACAGCAAGCAGCAGGTAATACTTTAGGAATGTCATCGCGTGCAACCATGCGTGCAGCTCAGGGTTTGTATGAAAACGGTTATATTACCTATATGCGTACTGATTCTGTGACGCTCTCTCAAGAAGCTATTGCTGCGGCCCGTGAAAGTGTGCAGCAGGAGTGGGGTGCTCAGTATTTATCTGAGAAACCGCACCAGTACGCTACTAAGTCAGCCGGAGCCCAAGAAGCGCATGAAGCTATTCGTCCAGCGGGTGCTCATTTCCGCAATCCAGCTGAATTATCGAGTTCTCTTCCTCCTGATCAGCTCAAGCTGTATACGCTTATTTGGCGACGCACCTTAGCATCTCAAATGGCTGATGCTACTGGTTTTACTGCAACTGTTAGCTTGAATGCTGATGCTGGAGAACAAGGAACTGCTACCTTCCATGCTAGTGGAACTGTTATTGAATTCCCTGGATTCTTAGTTGCTACCCGCATGAGCGCGAATGCTGGTCATAAGGATGATCAAGATACAATTTTGCCTCCACTGTCTGCTGGCGATGTTCTTGCTGCTGAGAAGATTGAACCACAGTCGCATGAAACGCAGCCTCCAGCACGCTATACCGAAGCATCTTTAGTGCGCACTCTCGAAGCTAAAGAAATTGGACGTCCATCAACCTACGCCAGCATTATTTCGACGATTATTGATCGTGGATATGTGTATGAGCGTGGGCGTGCTTTAATTCCATCATGGCTTGCTTTTGCTGTGATTAAGTTGCTCGAGCAGAATTTCTCACAATATGTGGATTATGCTTTTACTGCCCAGATGGAAAATGGATTGGACAGAATTGCCCAAGGTGACGAAACGGGTCGCGAATGGTTAACCCGATTCTATTTTGGTGACGGCACTGACGCTGCACATTCTGCTGAGCAAGCACAGCAGGGATTGCACGATCATGTTGCTCAACTCGGCGATATTGATGCGCGTGAAATTAACACTATTACTATTGGTGATGGATTAGCAGTACGTGTGGGGCGCTATGGCCCGTATTTGGAAGATGCAGAGCATACTGATGCTGAAGGCAAACCAAAGCGTGCCAGCTTGCCAGATACTATGGCGCCAGATGAACTGACTGTTGATGCTGCTCGGGACTTGATTGATAATAATTCCGGCGGACCGCGAGTTTTGGGTGTGCATCCTCAAACGGGCGGCACCATAGAAGTGCGTAACGGACGATTTGGTCCATATGTTGCTTTGACTGCCGTGCCAACGGGTGACGAAAAAGTAGATAGCGCCAATAAGCCAAAAATGGCGTCGTTATTCAAAACTATGACGCCGGACGCTATTAGCTTAGAAGATGCTGTTAAGCTTCTCGATTTGCCGCGCTTAGTGGGCACAGTAGAGCAGAAGAACGAGGAAACTGGCGATAGTAAGCAGATAGAAATATTTGCAAATAATGGACGCTACGGCCCATATCTAACGAAAACAGGTGTGGACGGTAAAACAGAAACGCGTTCATTAGCATCAGAAGATGATATTTTCACAGTTACCGTAGAACAAGCTGAAGAGCTTTTTGCACAACCAAAGTATGGTCGACGAACGCGAGGTGCAGCCAAGCCACCATTGCGTGAACTTGGTCCTGATCCAGATAATGGTAAAAATGTCGTTATTAAAGACGGCTTCTACGGTTTGTATATTACTGACGGCGAAACGAATCGCACAGTACCAAAACAATATACTGCTGAATCTATTGAGCCTGAGGTTGCATTCCGTCTGCTCGCGGAAAAACGTGCAGCGGGACCAACAAAGCGTCGCAAAAGCACAAAGTCTGCAGCCAAGAAAACATCGGCAAAGAAAACCACTACCGCTAAAAAAACTGCAGCTAAGAAAACCAGCGCTACAAAAAGCACAGTTAAAAAGTCTGTAGCGAAGAAAACAACGCGTGCAAAGTCAGCAAGCAAAACTGCATCAGATGAGTAAAAAGGAGTAAACAGATGTCTCAAGGTTTGTTTATTTCTTTTGAAGGCGTCGATGGGGTGGGGAAAAGCACTCAAGTGCGTAAGCTGCACAATTATCTTGAAGATAAAGGTGTGCGCACCCAGATAACTTTCGAACCTGGCGGTACAGATTTAGGTCAAGATATTCGTCGCATACTGTTGCATGGCGGCGAAGTATCATCGCGTGCGGAAGCCCTGCTTTATGCAGCTGACCGCGCGCAACACGTTGATACATATATTCGTCCTGCTCTTGAACGTGGCGAGGTAGTTATTACCGATCGCTATATTGACTCTTCTGTGGCATACCAAAGTGGTGGTCGTGAGCTTTCTGAAACGGATATTCTAGATCTCTCAGAATTTGCAACGCATGGATTATGGCCAGACCGCACCTACGTTTTAGATATGAGTTTTGCTCAGTCGCGACAGCGCTTAACAGGTCAGCCTGATCGCTTAGAGTCTGCTGGCGAAGAGTTTTTTGAAAGAACTCGACAAGCTTTCTTAGACTTAGCTCGGCGTGAACCTGAACGGTGTGTGGTTGTTGACGCATCGTTGAGCATTGATGAGGTATGGCAGACGATTCGCGCAGATATTGATGCTCTACTCGCGCGGTATCAGAGCGAAGGTCGTGCATAAATGACACAGGAGCATGAAGCACAGCTTGCGCTCGCTTGGCATTCTATTATCGGTCAGAAACCGGTTGTGGATCTTTTGTCGCGCGTAGCTCGTTCTCCACAGCATATTGCTCAGTCGTGGCTTATTTGCGGTCCTGCAGGATCAGGACGGTCAAATGTAGCTCAAGCTTTTGCTATGGCATTGAATTGCCCGAATCATGGCTGCGGGAAGTGTGACACGTGTAAACAGATTCGTGCGGGTTCACATCCAGATGTGACTACTCTGACGACAGATCGCGTCACTATTACGATTGATCAAGTTCGTGAGCTGAGCGCTCATGCGGAGCAAATGCCAGTACTGTGCCCGTGGCGCATCATTATTATTGAAGATGTTGACCGCATGAGTGAACGAACAACCAATGTTCTGCTCAAAGATATTGAAGAGCCGAGCGAACACACTATGTGGATTTTATGCGCTCCCTCTGCGCAGGATGTCTTACCTACTATTCGTTCTCGCACACGTATTGTCACGTTGGCAGTGCCGCCGGTTGAGGCGATAGCAGCCTATCTTCAAGAATCTACCGGGGTAGATGTGCATAAAGCGAAACAGTTTGCACGACTATCTCAAGGACATATTGGTATTGCGAGACTGTACGCTACACAGCCTGAAGCAGTGCGAATGCGCAATAATATTGTGGATAATCTTGTGTCTATGACGCGCTCATCTCAGGCAGTGCTCCTAGCAGATGAACTATGCACATCAGCCCAAAATCAAGCGCAGAACAGTATTGACGCTCAGGTGGAGCGTGAACAGCAAGAATTCCGTAGAGCTCATGGCTTGTCTGCAGAGGATCCGATTGATTCCGCTTTGCGCTCGCAGTTTAATGCCATTGGCAAGAAAGACGATGTGAAACGACGCGTCACACGTTTAAGTCGTGATGTCATCGATCGTGGTTTGACCACAATTGCAAGTGTTTACCGTGATATTGCAGTTATTCACAATAATGCGGAAAGCGTCAGCGGCTTAATTAATCAGGAATTTTCCGAGGAAATTGCAGCCATGTCGGTAAGAGTTTCACGTCAGCAGGCCGTAGATGCTATGGAGCTTATTGATGTGGCTCGTCGCCGTATTCAAGGAAATACTCCTCAGCTGCTAGCAGTTGAAGCATTACTTACAGCGCTGATTATCTCATAAAGTCGATTTGTTAATAATTGCCTCCGTGCCACGTGGCATACTGGAGGTATGAAGATTTCTGCTGATTTTATGCTGATGCCAGATACTTATGGCAAATTTGCTCCAGAAACACATAGAACAGATGGATATCCAACAACATCTTTCCCATTTTATATTGATCAGTTAAATCCACACGTGCGGTATCTACATTGGGAATTCGTGGATGATGACGCCATACCTGTATGTGGTTTTCAGTGGATTCATTGGGCTGTGGCTAATGTTCCTGTGGACGCATTGATGTTCGATTTTAACGATTCGCACGCCTTGCAGATTCCGGAAGATTTTTCGCATCAATTACCATCTCTCATTCCTGAAGCAGTGCAGGGGCGCACATCAGCGGGAAGTAAAATCGCTCAGCAGACTAATCCTGCAGTTATTCATCGCTATAACGGGCCGCAGCCTCCTGATAAAAATCATGATTATAAGTTATGCGTGTATGGAACTGCTCAGCCTTTTGAGGGTTTTTCAGAAGGTTTTTATCTCAATCAGTTACGTAATGCGGTTTTCCGTACAGATGCTGTTATTGACTACGGAGAAATATACATAACGTCGCGTGCTCAGTAAGCACGATGTCATCGCATAACAGTACTGATTGTGTGCCGCGCACCGCACTTATTACACCGTCAACTACTTACATCGTCCCTTATGAAAAAGAGCTTTTACACAGAGCATCTATAGAAAGGAATTCCATGCCTTGCACCACTATTCTTGTTGGTAAAAACGCCAGTTATGATGGCTCAACTATTATTTCGCGCAATGAAGATTCCGCGAACGGGGAATTTACTGAAAAAGAATTCAAGGTTGTTCAGCCAGATCAGCAGCCTCGTCATTATAAAAGTGTTATTTCTCATGTAGAAATTGATTTACCAGACAATCCGATGCGCTATACATCGGTTCCAGATGCCTTATTAAAAAATGGTTTATGGGCAGAGCATGGTGTCAATGAGTTGAATGTGGCTATGAGCGCTACAGAAACTCTGACATCCAATGAGCGTGTTCTGGGTGCAGATCCGCTTGTTGAACTTATTCCAGCTCGTGGTGATCAGCCTGAAGTTCCTGGTGGCATTGGTGAAGAAGATATGCTCACTCTTGTACTGCCATATATTTTTTCTGCTCGTGACGGCGTTGAACGTCTGGGAGCATTACTTGAAGAATACGGCACTTATGAGATGAACGGTATTGCTTTTAGTGATGCTGAAGAAATCTGGTGGCTAGAAACAATTGGCGGACACCACTGGATAGCTAAGCGTGTGCCGGATGATTCCTATGTTGTCATGCCAAACCAGTTAGGCATTGATGAGTTTGATCTTGATGATGCTTTTGGTGATCAGGATGAGCATATGTGTTCTGCTGATTTACGTGAGTTTATTGAAGAGAACCATTTAGACTTAGCTGTGGAAAATGCTAGCCTGTTTAATCCACGTCTAGCTTTTGGATCTCATAGCGATTCCGATCACGTCTATAACACTCCACGTGCATGGTGGATTCAGCGTTTCTTCAATCCTTATGACGAAGATTGGGATAGTCCACAAGCCCTTCATTCTCCAATGAGTGACGATATTCCATGGGCTCGCCAGCCAGAACATAAGATCACGATTGAAGATGTGAAGTATGCGCTGAGCAGTCATTATCAGGGCACGCCTTTCGACCCATATGGTAAGAACGGTACAGACGCAACACGAGGACAGTTCCGATGCGTTGGCATTAACCGCAACTGCGATTTGTGCATTATTCAAATCCGACCATATGCTCCAGAAGCTTCCCGCTCTATTCAGTGGACTGCTTATGGATCGAATCCATTCAATGTGTGCGTACCAATCTTTACGAATATTGATACCATTCCAGCGTATCTTACTGGAACCACGGAAACGGTAGATACTGCACATAACTTCTACTGGGCAAACCGTGTGATTGCTGCGCTTGCAGACGCACGCTTCCATGAAAACAGCGCTCATATTGATCGCTATATTCAAAAAGTTGGAGCTGCAGGAGTGGCTACCGTCATTGCAACTGATAAAAAGATTGCTGCTTTTGCTCAAGCCGAAGGTGAAGACGCTGTGTCTAGCACCAAGGATCAGCGAGTGCGTGTCATTTTGGAAGCTGCTAATCAAGCAATATGCGATACAGTTCAAGCTGATACTAATGATCTGCTATCGAAGGTGCTCTTTACCACGAGTATGTCAATGCATAACGCGTTCTTTATGTCGGACAACTAAAGCTTTATAGATGAGGTTATATACATTCGAAAATCTCATCAGAGAAGTTTTGGCATAAAACCCAACGGAAAATATAGACCTGCAACATAAACCACCCACAACATATGAAAGGTTGCACGATGATTACCGAGAAACTTTCCGCATATTCAAGTGCGTATGGTGAATTGATGAAGATTGATGCTTTCGCTTTCCTTAAGGATGCGCAAGTTCATTCTGAACAGTTTAAAAAAGGCAAGGTTGTTCTCGTAACAGCGGCTACTCCTTTGAAAGCATCACGAGGCGAGGGTAAAACCACCACAACTATTGCTTTGATTGATGCTTTACGTCAGCGCGGAATTGATGCGGCAGCTGTGCTGCGTCAGCCAAGCATGGGAATTACGGCAGCTGGTTCTAAGGGTGGTGCTTCTGGTGGTGGAAAATCCACACTTTCTCACCCTGAAATCGCGGACTGGGGTTTGACTGGTGAAATGGCTCGTATTGCTGATGCGCAGAATCTTTTGGTAGCGTTCTGCGAAAAAGCAGTGGACGACGGCATTTTGTCTGAGGTTCTCATTCCTCGTGTATCAGAAAGCCCAAGCCGTTCTTTGCGAGCGGTGAAGGTTGATGGTGGTAAGCTCGCGGAACGTTTTGTGCTGACCCCAGCTAGTGAAATGATGCAGATTGTTACGTTGTCTCGTTCCGTTGATGAGATTGCACAGCGTATTGGCAATATGACCGCTGGCTTAGCTACTGACACTGCTCAACCTGTGTTAGTGAAAGAATTTGTGGATATTGAACGCATCGTACGTGTTATCGGCAATGCTGTTCAGCCAGCATATATGGAAAGCTCTGAAGGATCTCCTGTCTATATTCACTGCGGACCATTTGGCAATGTGTCTTTGGGTATTCCTGGACTGGTTGCTGTGGATATGGCGTGTGCTTTACATGATGTTGTGGTCGTTGAAGCCGGATACGGTGCTGATGCCGGCGGTCAGAAGTGGTTGGACATTGCATCACGCGAATATGGTGCTCAGTGGCCAGCTGCAGCCGTGGTAGTTACACGTGCTACCACATGGCAAGACGATCCTGCATTGCAGTGGCGTTATCCATTTGCTGTGAATCGTTTGGAATCTTTGGGTATTCCTTCTTTCCCTATGATTAACCTGTGGGAAGGCGAGGATGACGAGTTGCCTGCACTGCGTGCTACTGCTGCACAGCTTGGTTTCCGTGATCCGATTGCGGGTAATTTGTGGCGTGATGGTGGAGCGGGCTTAGCTTCTCAGTTAGACGCATTTATCTCAGTTATTGATGCCGCCGATCCGGATAAGCGACCAGTCAGCAAGAGTGGTGATGACTTCTTGGATACCGTGCGTTGGATTGTTGACAAAGCCTACGGTGTGCCAGCTGAACGTGTGCTTGAAAAAGAAGGCTTTGCTCAGATTTTGGAGAATGAAAAGAACCGTGCTGAACAGCTTGGCGTTGATTTTAACTCTTTAGCTGTGCTCCCGGTCAAGTCTCCAGCAACGATGACGGATAATGATACGTTGCCTCAAGAAGAACGTACCGTTACGTTGAAGAAAGTGGAAATGCATACGGGTGCGGGTGTGGTACACGTTAATTTGACTACATCATTAACTACTCCAATGCCAAAGATTGTCTAGGATTTTTAAGTCGAGAATCTGATAGAAAGAATCCGATAGAACAGTTAAGCGCAAACCGAACGTGCGAAGATTTTTATATCTTTCGGCGTGTCGTGTTTGCGCTTGATTAATTTCTGAGTATAGTGGTTACACGTTGCAATAAGCAGCGCCCCTTTAGCTCAGTTGGTTAGAGCAGCGGACTCTTAATCCGCGTGTCCAGGGTTCGAGTCCCTGAGGGGGCACAGATATAGCTCTTCTTCAGGAAGAGCTTTTTTCATATAACAAACTAAATAGCTGATATGCAAAGGGGATGGATTGCCGCGATTGCAATCCATCCCCTTTTGCTTTATGTAGCGTTGTTGCTGTTTAACTGAAGTTCAAATCAGTGGAACTGCATACCGCCATCAACTTCCAATGTATGGCCGGTTACATAATCAGAATCAGGTCCAGCTAAGAAAGAAATAGCTGCAGCCACATCTTCAGGCTCACTTAATCGACCCAAGGCAATGTCCTTGGAGAAAGTACCCATGCCCCAATCATCATCCTTGCCGGCGTTCACAGCAACCTGATGAGCAATATCCATCATCATTGGAGTCTTGACGATACCTGGAGCATAAGCGTTCACCAAAATACCTTCAGGTGCAAGTTCTCGAGCAGCAACCTGTGTAATACCGCGAATAGCAAACTTGGTAGAGCAGTACAGCATTAAATTAGGGTTACCCACAACGCCTGCTTGAGAGGTTGCATTAATAATTTTTCCACCATGACCTAATTCACGGAACTTACGAGTTGCAGACTGCACGCCCCACATTGTGCCTGCAATATTGACCTTAGTGACTAATTCAAACTGTTCAGGAGTGACAGTTCCTACTGGGGTTGTAGGAGCTAAGCCTGCATTATTAACGATGACATTGAAATCACCGAGCTTCTCTGCTGCTTCATCAACAGCGGCATCAACGGCTGCCTGATCAGAAACATCAAGTTTGATTGCTAGAGCAGTGCCGCCCTGAGCGTTAAGCTCATCTGCCAAAGCCTGAGCACCTTCCAGATTTAAATCGGCAATAGCAACTGCAAAACCATCAGCGCTCAGACGGCGCACAGCTGCTTCACCAATGCCTTGAGCCCCACCAGTGACCAAAGCTACTTTTTTATCTGCCATAATTACTCCTTTGCACGTTTAACTTCTTTGTGTGCAATATAGCGGGTCGTTCCGCCAGTATTTAGTTTAGTGCTTTGACTTAAAAGGGCGGTGAAAAAGTTCCGAAATATTGCTAATGGGGGAAAGTTAGACAAAATTGTTTTTTGGGTGTTTGTGGTGTTGTGTGCGACACGCCGTGGTGGGGTTGTTTTTGTTGGTGTGTGGGGTGGTGGGTTGCGTGTGTGGTGTGTGTGGTGTATTGTTTTTATTCGCTGCCTGATGCGGCTGAGATTCTCTGGTTGGGGGTTTTGGTTGGTTTGTGTTGTGGTGGTTTGAGAACTCAAGAGCGTGTTTTGTACTACTTTTTATGTTTTGATAATGCCAGTTTGATCATGTGATGCCTCGTGTTTTTTGTGGGGTGTTCATGTGGTTGTTTTTGTGCGTTAAGGATGCTTGATTTTTTGTTGAGTGTTTTTTTCGTTGATTTTTTTATTATTTTTTTGTGAGTCTTTTTCAGGACTTTTCATGAATGTTTTTTGTGGAGGGTTTGATTCTGGCTCAGGACGAACGCTGGCGGCGTGCTTAACACATGCAAGTCGAACGGGATCCTGCCTGGCTTTTGTTGGGTGGGTGAGAGTGGCGAACGGGTGAGTAACGCGTGATCAACCTGCCGTGTAGTTTGGAATAGCTCCTGGAAACGGGTGGTAATACCGAATGTTCCGCATGCTCGCATGGGTGTGTGGGAAAGTGTTTAGTGCTATGCGATGGGATCGCGTCCTATCAGCTTGTTGGTGGGGTAATGGCCTACCAAGGCTTCGACGGGTAGCCGGCCTGAGAGGGCGACCGGCCACATTGGGACTGAGATACGGCCCAGACTCCTACGGGAGGCAGCAGTGGGGAATATTGCACAATGGGCGAAAGCCTGATGCAGCGACGCCGCGTGCGGGATGACGGCCTTCGGGTTGTAAACCGCTTTTATTGGGGAGCAAGCGCGAGTGAGTGTACCTTTTGAATAAGCACCGGCTAACTACGTGCCAGCAGCCGCGGTAATACGTAGGGTGCAAGCGTTGTCCGGAATTATTGGGCGTAAAGAGCTCGTAGGCGGTTTGTCGCGTCTGGTGTGAAAGTCCATCGCTTAACGGTGGATTGGCGCTGGGTACGGGCAGGCTAGAGTGTAGTAGGGGAGACTGGAATTCTCGGTGTAACGGTGGAATGTGTAGATATCGGGAAGAACACCAATGGCGAAGGCAGGTCTCTGGGCTATTACTGACGCTGAGGAGCGAAAGCGTGGGGAGCGAACAGGATTAGATACCCTGGTAGTCCACGCCGTAAACGGTGGATGCTGGATGTGGGGCCTTTTCCACGGGTTCTGTGTCGGAGCTAACGCGTTAAGCATCCCGCCTGGGGAGTACGGCCGCAAGGCTAAAACTCAAAGAAATTGACGGGGGCAGCACAAGCGGCGGAGCATGCGGATTAATTCGATGCAACGCGAAGAACCTTACCAAGACTTGACATGTTAACGATGGCCTCAGAGATGGGGTGTCTCTTCGGAGCGTTTTCACAGGTGGTGCATGGTCGTCGTCAGCTCGTGTCGTGAGATGTTGGGTTAAGTCCCGCAACGAGCGCAACCCTTGTCTTGTGTTGCCAGCACGTTATGGTGGGAACTCACAAGAGACCGCCGGGGTTAACTCGGAGGAAGGTGGGGATGACGTCAGATCATCATGCCCCTTACGTCTTGGGCTTCACGCATGCTACAATGGCCGGTACAGCGAGGTGCGATAGGGTGACCTGGAGCGGATCTCTGAAAACCGGTCTCAGTTCGGATCGGAGCCTGCAACTCGGCTCCGTGAAGGTGGAGTCGCTAGTAATCGCAGATCAGCAACGCTGCGGTGAATGCGTTCCCGGGCCTTGTACACACCGCCCGTCAAGTCATGAAAGTGGGCAGCACCCGAAGCCGGTGGCCTAACAGTTTTTCTGGGGGAGCCGTCTAAGGTGAGGTTCGCGATTGGGACTAAGTCGTAACAAGGTAGCCGTACCGGAAGGTGCGGCTGGATCACCTCCTTTCTACGGAGTTTTGTGCAACCATGTTTTTTGTGGTTGGTTTTTGTGCATGACCTTTGTTCACTCTTATGTGTTAGGGGTGGGGTTGTGCGTGGTGTGGAAATTATCAGAATGTTGTTTTAATGAGTGGTGTGGGGCATGCTTTTGGGTTTCCGGATTGCTACGGCTTTTTGGGTTGCCTGCTATGAGGATTAACACTTGTTTGTGGTGTTGGTTGTTGTGGTGTGGTGTGGTGGTTTGATAACTGGATAGTGGACGCGAGCAACAATTACTTTTTTTGTTTTTGTTGTTGTAATTGAACTGAACTTCATTTTTTTGTTGTTTTGTTCGATCGTTTTGTGATCATTTTTAGTGTGATGATTTGTTGTCTAGGAATTTTTGTTCGTTAGGTGTTTAACAGTGTTTTTGTTGTTAAGGGCTTAGGGTGGATGCCTTGGCACATGGGAGCGATGAAAGACGTGGGAGGCTGCGATAAGCCTCGGGGAGCTGTCAACCGAGCTGTGATCCGAGGGTGTCTGAATGAGGAAACTCACCGGGTAGGAATGCCTGGTACCCATTTTTTGTGGGGGCGTACGTAGGGAAGTGAAACATCTCAGTACCTACAGGAAAAGATATTCCGTGAGTAGTGGCGAGCGAAAGCGGAGAAGACTAAACCGGTTGTGTGTGATACTTGTCAGGGGTTGCATGATCGGTGTTGTGGGATGTTGCTGTACTGGTTCTGACAGGCTGGTGGCAAGTGATAAAGCAATGTGTGAGCTGAACAGGATTGAATGCCTGGCCACAGAGGGTGATGGCCCCGTAGGTGTATGCGCGTTGTCTTGCTGGTGATTGTCCCGAGTAGCACGATACTCGAGGAATTTCGTGTGAATCTGCCCAGACCGTTGGGTAAGTCTAAATATATCCATGTGACCGATAGTGAACGAGTACCGTGAGGGAAAGGTGAAAAGTAGTCCGGGAGGACAGTGAAATAGTTTCTGAAACCGTGAGCTTACAATCCGTCGGAGCCTTGAGGGGTGACGGCGTGCCTATCGAAAAATGAGTCTGCGAGTTAGTGGTATGTAGCGAGGTTAACCCGTGTGGGGGATCCGTAGCGAAAGCGAGTTTTAAAAGGCGTTTTAGTTGCATACTCTAGACCCGAAGCGGGATGATCTATCCTTGAGCAGGTTGAAGCAGGGGTAAGACTTTGTGGATGACCGAACGCACCTAGGTTGAAAACTGGGGCGATGACTTGTGGATAGGGGTGAAAGGCCAATCAAATTCCGTGATAGCTGGTTCTCTCCGAAATGCATTTAGGTGCAGCGTCGGTTTTAGTTTCCAGGGGGTAGAGCTACTGGATGCTTGCGGGGTATAGGGTACCAATAGCAGCCAAACTCCGAATACCTGTGAAGTGGTGGCCGGCAGTGAGTCAGCGGGGGATAAGCTTCGTTGTCGAAAGGGAAACAGCCCAGATCGTCGTCTAAGGTCCCTAAGCGTGTGCTAAGTGGGAAAGGATGTGGAGTCGCATAGACAGCCAGGAGGTTGGCTTAGAAGCAG
This sequence comes from Alloscardovia omnicolens, assembly GCA_040702985.1. Lineage (GTDB taxonomy): Bacteria > Actinomycetota > Actinomycetes > Actinomycetales > Bifidobacteriaceae > Alloscardovia > Alloscardovia omnicolens_A. The sequence continues at coordinate 536,729 of CP159991.1, forward strand.
CCATCCTTGAAAGAGTGCGTAACAGCTCACTGGTCTAGTGGTTCCGCGCCGACAATGTAGCGGGGCTCAAGCACACCACCGAAGACGCGGCAATCAGCTTATGGCTGGTTGGGTAGGAGAGCGTTGTCTACTGGGGTGAAGCAGGCGTGTAAACGTTTGTGGACTGTAGACAAGTGAGAATGCAGACATGAGTAACGAAAGACGGGTGAAAATCCCGTCCGCTGGATGACTAAGGGTTCCAGGGCCACGTTCATCGTCCCTGGGTGAGTCGGGTCCTAAGGCGAGGCCGACAGGCGTAGTCGATTGGATGAAGGAGTTGATATTCTCCTACCAGTGTATTCTCGACCATTCCGAGGCTTACTGTACTAACCTCACGCTTATGGAGATTGTATCTTTCGGGGTATGGTTTTTGTGGGTGTTTGGGATCTTGGTTTGTAGTAGGACAGCACAGGAGTGACGCATCGGGATAGCTGAACTGTCAGGTGGTTTTGGCATGGTAAGCACGCAGCCTGTGGGATAGGTAAATCCGTTCCACATATAGGGTGAGGTGTGATGCGCATCAACTTTTTGTTGGTGTTTTGGTGATTCTTGGTGTCAAGAAAATCTTCGGTGTGAGAGGATATATCTGCCCGTACCCTAAACCGACACAGGTGGTCAGGTAGAGTATACCAAAGCGATCGAGCGAATCCTGGTCAAGGAACTCGGCAAATTACTCCCGTGCCTTCGGTATAAGGGAGACCCTTGATGGTGAAACCCCGTGCGGGTGGAGCTTTTGGGGGTGGCACAGACCAGGGGGTAGCGACTGTTTACCAAAAACACAGGTGCATGCGAAGACGTAAGTCGCTGTATATGCACTGACGCCTGCCCGGTGCCGGAAGGTTAAGAGGATCCATTAACTCTTTTGGGTGAAGTGGTGAATTTAAGCCCCGGTAAACGGCGGTGGTAACTATAACCATCCTAAGGTAGCGAAATTCCTTGTCGGGTAAGTTCCGACCTGCACGAATGGCGTAACGACTTCCCCACTGTCTCGACCAGGAGCTCGGTGAAATTGCAGTACGAGTAAAGATGCTCGTTAAGCGCAGAAGGACGAAAAGACCCCGGGATCTTTACTATACCTTGGTATTGGCATTCGGTGTGGATTGTGTAGCATAGGCGGGAGACTGTGAGACCAGGGCGCTAGCTTTGGTGGAGTCGTCAAGTGAAATACCGTTCTGTTTATATTGGATGTCTAACCTCGAACAGTTATCCTGTTCAGGGACAGTGCCTGGCGGGTAGTTTAACTGGGGCGGTTGCCTCCTAAAGAGTAACGGAGGCGCTCAAAGGTTCCCTCAGCCCGGTTGGTAATCGGGTGTTGAGTGTAATTGCACAAGGGAGCTTGACTGTGAGACTGACGGGTCGAGCAGGGACGAAAGTCGGAAATAGTGATCCGGTGCCGGCGTACGGACGCGGCATCGCTCAACGGATAAAAGGTACCCCGGGGATAACAGGCTGATCATTCCCAAGAGTCCATATCGACGGGATGGTTTGGCACCTCGATGTCGGCTCGTCGCATCCTGGGGCTGGAGCAGGTCCCAAGGGTTCGGCTGTTCGCCGATTAAAGCGGCACGCGAGCTGGGTTCAGAACGTCGTGAGACAGTTTGGTCTCTATCCTCTGCGCTCGTTGGAATTTTGAGGAGTCCTGCCCATAGTACGAGAGGACCTGGGTGGACGAACCTCTGGTATGCCAGTTGTCACGCCAGTGGCATGGCTGGTTAGCTACGTTCGGAAGGGATAACCGCTGAAAGCATCTAAGCGGGAAGCCCTCTCCAAGATGAGAATTCCTGACACTCCTTTTGAGGGTGTGTGAGACTCCCGATAGATGATCGGGTTGATAGGCCAGGTGTGGAAGCGTGGTAACATGTGGAGCTGACTGGTACTAAGAGTCGAAAACAATAACACAACACACTACACAATAGTGTGGTTGAACAATCTTTCTGTGAATAAAGGTTTTCTGATAACAAGGAATACTAAAAATATTGTATTGCGAAACGATTAACATGAAACGCGTCTGCTAGCCGGTTACCAAACCAACACGAACAATGTCTGCGAGTTGTTGGCTTGTAGAAAAAGATAACTGAATAAGTGAGTATAGTTTTTTGCGGTGGTCATGGCCTAGGGGAAACGCCCAGTCTCCATTTCGAACCTGGAAGCTAAGACCTAGCACGGTGATGGTACTGCACTCGATAGGGTGTGGGAGAGTAACACGCCGCCGCAAACCAATCTTCTATGAGGGGTGGTGTGGTTTAACACGAATGTTAAACCACACCACCCCTCACACTATTAACAGGGACAAATCAGGGCTAATCATGGGTGCACGTAGCTGTGCATTTTATTATGCTTGATTGTATGAGGCTTTTAGGCAATATCATTTGGTTAATTTTTGGTGGACTGTTTATTGCGTGCAATTGGTTTATCCTTGGCATAATCATGAGCATTACCATTATTGGAATCCCGCTAGGTATTCAATGTTTTAAGATGGCTGGACTAACTCTTGTTCCTTTTGGACAAACCGTTGTATACAGCGATAGCATTACTTCCGGCTTTTTTAATATTTTGTGGGCGTTAACCTTCGGATGGTTGTTCGCGCTTGGCTATCTCATCAGCGGCATAGCCAACTGCATCACGATTATTGGTATACCTTTTGGTATTCAATCATTTAAGATGATGAAACTTGCCTTTGCTCCCTTCGGTGCACAGGTAGTTCCTATTGAATACGCGTATCGTAGGTATTAGAAAGAGACATATAAAGAACAATGGGCTGGTTTGTATAGACCAGCCCTTTTTGTTGCGCGACAACCCCTAAAAATCATGGTGAGGCTAGCATTGTGAAATCGCTATAAACTTCTTCACGAACTATGACCACTTCAACCAGTCTTCTGCGCGTTCGCTGAGAGCTTGCTGAAAGAGAGCGGCGAGTATAGTGGCAGATACGTATTCAATCAAGGGGGATAACATGAAATCAGTTACCATCGGACGTAGCGATGTTACAGCATCAGCGGTAGCACAGGGCGTTATGCGTATGGCCGAGAAATCAGTGTCTGAAGCAGAGAAAATAACTGCAACTGCACTCGAATCAGGAATTAATTTCTTTGACACTGCAGATGTGTATACAGATGGCGAAAGTTCGCGCAAACTGGGTCAGGCATTAAAGAATTTACAGGTCGATCGATCACAGATTTTTGTACAGACAAAAGTAGGTATTGCAGCTGCTGATGAAACTGGATCGGTCACAGTCTATGACTTTTCTAAGCAGCGTATTCTTGATCGCGTTAATTATGAGCTCAAGAACTTACAGACTGATTATGTTGATTTTCTACTTCTACATCGTCCAGATACGCTCTTAGAGCCTGACGAGATTAACGAAGCCTTCGCACAGTTAAAGGCTGAGGGCAAGGTTCGTCATTTTGGTGTGAGCAATATGTCTGTATGGCAGACTGAGTTTTTGCAAAGTGAGCTCGATGAAAAGTTGCACGTTAATCAGCTACAGCTCAGCGTTGCGCATAGCGGCATGATTGATCAAAATATTTATACGAATATGGAAGAAACCCGCAGCGTTGATCGTGACAGCGGTCTGCTGGAGTACTCACGTTTGCGTCACATGACTATTCAGGCGTGGAGTCCATTGCAAGCAGGATTCTTCGGTGGAACTTTTGTAGATAATCCGGAGTTTCCAGAACTGAATGCTAAGTTGGAAGAGTTGGCAGACAAATATAACAGCACAAAGAATGGTATTGCTGTGGCTTGGCTGCTGCGTCATCCTTCACAGATGCAAGTCATTATTGGGTCTATGAATACGGAGCGTATTAGTCAGTTTGCTGCCGGTGCTGACGTTCAACTTAGCCGTCAAGAGTGGTATGAACTCTATGCTGCGGCAGGCAATTTGCTACCATAACTCACATGTATCATTTCACTCCACAACGTTGCGCCGCCACGGGAAAAATAATGTATAAAACGCGCGACCAAGCTCAAGAAGCTGTGCGCACGAGTTACATTGAACGTGGCGTGCAACTGTGGGTGTATGTATGTCAAGATTGTCATACATGGCATTTAACAAGCACTCCGCCAATACGTGAAGAGCTGAAAGACCTTAAACGAGTCGGAAGCTCCCCGCAGGGGAGAAAATCCTGGTCAGGCAAGCCAATTCTCTCTCGGAAGCGTGGGTTTAAGCCACGCAAACACGGAAGATAAGGCTAGAAAAGATACAGCCCAAGAGATTATAGACATATATACACAAGACCGCCCCTTACGTAACCATAAACGTAGGGGACGGTCAATTTTATGTGGTCTATTTTTGTGACGACAGCGAAGATAGTCTAAAAGGCACGTCCAGTAAAACCTTGAGCGCGGGCAGGACATCCAAATGAGCGTGCTAATCGTCCCGTATCAGCGGCTTGAGAAGCTACATGCTCAGTAAATGCCATGACTGGCTGTTCAGGATTTCGTAAGTCATAATACTTCTTAACTTCTTCATCGAAATCGTGCAAAGCCTCGGTCATGTTAGGAACTTCGGAATCATCAGGATAACTGTTTTCGAAGAACTGTAATGAGCAATCCATGCGTGGCTTAATCTGAGGTTTTTGCGCAGGGTGACCAACAGCAAGTCCAAGCACTGGGAAGGTGCGATCTGGAAGATGCAGCACATCAATAATAGCTTGTGAATCATTTAAGATTGAGCCTAAAATAACACAGCCAAGTCCAAGAGATTCAGCAGCAGTTTCCATAGCGTGCAAAGCGAGAACTGCATCATTTTGACCTTGTGTAAAAGTGTAATCTGAATCCAAAGTAATAGTATCTTCAGCTACGCCAGCTTCACGAGCAATACGCAGATTGCGATGATCGTCGATAATAAAAATATAGAGCAAAGGTGCCTGGACAATATACGGCTGATGTCCAATCTCTGCAATCTTGTGGGCGATAGAAGGATCCGTAACGCGAATTGCAGACCAAGCATTAAAATACTGACTGGTAGCAGCCTGCTGAGCTGCTCGTTCTAATGTTTCGCGTTCATCGTCGCTAATCGCTTCTGCACTAAAAGCGCGGATTGTACGACGAGACAGCAGAGTGTCTACAGTAGGATTATGAATAATTGTCATACTTAGCATAGTAATAAAGCCCTTACCATCGAGATAAGAGCTTTTAGCATTCAGAGAAATTATGTTTTGTACGTCACAAGGAATAATTCATCGTGAACAAGCGCGAAGACTATTTTCTTGAAGTGCGTGAGGCTTTAGCAGCTGCACGTTTATGACGAATATTGATAATTCCTTGAGATCCTCTCTCAGATAGAGTAGTGAGGAAAGAGCCTAAAGCAGCGGATAAGGCTGCAAAAATCATGGACGCAATAATACCATCAGCAAGATCATTGCCGTCATCATCCACAGCTTTAGCTCCCAATACCTTGCGTTTGCCACGCGTCCATAACGACTGAGATATTTTTCCTGCAATCATACCGACGACAGCAGGAAGAGCAAATTTAAGAAGCTTGTCAAAGGCGTCGTCTGGATCACTTTTTATCTGTGTGCGTAAAGAATTAACTTTCGCATCAACGGCGTGGAATTGCTCAACGGTGTGAGGCGTGTTCTGCTCACTTTGCGTGTGTGACGTATTGCTTGACTGATTTCTCATGCCATTATTATCTCATAGTAAGCATACTTCATTGCACAACCGTAAATCTTTGTTAGTATGTAAGGGTGAATCAACGAGGACGTTTATTTTTATTGCGCCATGGTCAAACCATGTGGAGCGAAACAGGTCAATACACAGGTAGAACAAATATTCCGTTGACTGCTGTTGGAGAGCAACAAGCAGTAGCGGCCGGTCAACGCTTACGGGCGTTTGGCGCTCGCTTAAAAGCGGATAATATTTATGTATCGCCATTGCAACGTGCACAAAAAACAGCGGAGCTTGCCGGTTTTTCTTCTTTTATAGTGGATCATAATTTAGCAGAATTCGATTATGGTCCGTGCAGAAGGCCGTACACGTGCACAAGTGGCTGCAGCGTTGGGAGAAGAAACGTGGAATATCTGGGATACAGGTCCGCTTAATCTGCCAGAAGAATTGCAAGGCACGCGCATTGAAAAGATTGATAATTTTGGTGAGATTGAAGTGGTGGCAGGAGTAGGAGAGTCTGCTCATGAAGCTGCTGTGCGCGTTACTGAGCTGATAGACAAAGTTCTGCCGAAGTTGCAGGCGGGTGAAGATGTATTGTGTGTGGCGCACGCTCATATTTTGCGCATTCTCACTACGCAATGGTTGGACTTGCTGCCTGAACATGCGCGCAACTTCCGTTTGGATACTGCTCATTTCAGTGTGTTGGATTGGCATCACGAAGATAGAGTTGTGGCGTACTGGAATTTGTAGGCTTCGAGAACAGGGAGTATCTACGTTTTAATTCAGATGCAGACTTGTATGGTCTCGGTTATGAATTGAAACTTAATCTCTTTCTTTTTACGATCCGCTTTTGCTGCATGATTAGTTTGGTGCGGTAGAAGCGGATTTTTTGTCACTTTGCGTATGGATATAGCCACATTCGCCATAATCAAATGCCTCTCAACCAAAAATTTTCTCTAAAAAGTAAAAATTCGGGAATAAATTTGCCAAATAAAAGTTGAGTGATGTAGACTCAAGTTTAGAAAAGTTGATAACAACTAGCTCAACTTTAGGAAAACTTGAAAAGAACATTGTAGGAAAGGACAAATGTTATGGGTCGCGCAGTAGGTATTGATTTAGGTACAACAAACTCGTGCATTGCAACTCTTGAAGGTGGTCAGCCAACAGTTATTGTCAACGCTGAAGGTTCTCGCACCACACCATCGGTTGTGGCTTTTAGCAAGTCCGGAGAAATTATTGTTGGTGAAGTGGCAAAGCGTCAGGCAGTAACCAACGTAGATCGTACTATTTCCTCCGTGAAGCGTCACATGGGTACTGATTGGACAGTTAAGATTGACGACAAGGAATGGACTCCACAGGAGATTTCCGCTCAGATCTTGATGAAGCTCAAGCGTGATGCTGAAGCATACTTGGGTGAGCCAGTAACCGATGCAGTTATTACCTGCCCTGCATACTTCAACGATGCTCAGCGTCAGGCAACAAAAGACGCTGGTACTATTGCTGGTTTGAATGTGCTCCGCATTATTAACGAACCAACAGCAGCAGCTTTGGCTTATGGTCTTGAAAAGGGCAAGGAAGATGAGCGTATTCTCGTCTTCGATTTGGGTGGAGGTACTTTCGATGTATCTCTGCTGGAAATCGGTAAGGACGATGAAGACGGCTTTGCAACCATTCAGGTTCAGGCAACCAATGGTGATAACAAGCTTGGTGGTGACGATTGGGATCAGGCAATTATTGACTGGATCGTAACCGAAGTAAAGAACAAGTACGGTGTTGACGTATCTAAGGATAAGATTGCAACTCGTCGTCTGAAGGAAGCTGCAGAGCAGGCTAAGAAAGAGTTGAGCTCTTCTACATCCACCACTATCTCTCAGCAGTACTTAGCTATGGCTCCTGATGGTACTCCAGTGCATTTGGATGAAACTTTGACTCGTGCAAAGTTTGAAGAGATGACTTCTCACTTACTCGAACGTACACGCAAGCCATTTAACGCAGTTTTGGCTGATTCCGGTGTGTCCGTATCTCAGATTGATCATGTGGTTCTCGTTGGTGGTTCTACTCGTATGCCAGCTGTTCAGGAACTCGTGAAGGAACTGACTGGCGGACGTGAAGCGAACAAGTCTGTGAACCCAGATGAAGTAGTAGCAGTAGGTGCAGCAGTACAGTCTGGTGTGATTAAGGGCGACCGTAAGGATGTGCTCTTGATTGACGTAACCCCATTGAGCCTTGGTATTGAAACCAAGGGTGGAATTATGACTAAGCTGATTGAGCGCAACACTGCAATTCCAACCAAGCGTAGCGAAGTCTTCTCTACTGCAGAAGATAACCAGCCAAGCGTTTTGATTCAGGTATACCAGGGTGAACGTGAATTCGCTCGCGACAACAAGCCACTGGGAACCTTCGAATTGGGTGGCATTGCTCCAGCACCTCACGGTGTGCCACAGATTGAAGTAACCTTCGATATCGATGCTAACGGTATTGTGCACGTATCCGCTAAGGATAAGGGCACAGGCAAAGAGCAGTCTGTAACTATTTCCGGTGGATCTGGTCTTGACAAGGACGAAATCGATCGCATGGTGAAGGAAGCTCAGTCCCACGAAGCTGAAGATAAGAAGCGTCGTGAAGAGGTTGATACTCGTAACCAGGCTGAAGCATTTGCTTACCAGACAGAAAAGCTTGTCTCTGAGAACAAGGATAAGATTTCTGAGGAGCTTGCTTCTGACGTCACCGCTAAGGTCAACACCTTGAAGGAAGCTTTGAAGGGCGAAGATATCGAAGCTATTAAGACTGCACAGTCTGACTTGATGACTGCTGCTCAGAAGATTGGTGAAGCTCTGTATTCTCAGCAAGCTGCTGAAGGTGCTGCAGGTGCAGGTGATGCAGGTGCAGCCGGTTCTGCAAGCAATGGCGGCGATGATGATGTTGTAGATGCTGAAGTAGTGGACGACGACAAGGAATAATATGTCTGAATTCAATACAGAAGACTACCTCAACGGAATGGAAGATGCTGATAAACTTGCGCAGCAGGCATCAGCATCACCATCCGATGCAGGTACTGAAACGGAAGCTCAAACTGGAACACAAGCTGAGCAAGCTGAAGAAACCGCGTTGTCAACTGAAACTTCTGATCAGCAAGCACAGTCTGACAATGCTGACACGTCAGAGAACTCAGAATCCGACGGTGCGCAAGCTGAAAACGCGGAAGATGCAGAAAGCTTAACGCCATTGGGTAAAGCAAAAGCAGAAGCTGCAGAGTATCTGGATGCTCTTCAGCGTGAACGCGCTGCTTTCGTGAACTTTAGAAACCGTGCAGCAAAAGAGCAAGATCGCTATCGTGAACACGGTATTGTGGATGTGTTAACAGCTTTGCTGCCAGCTCTCGACGATATTGACCGTATTCGCGCTAACTCTAACATGGACGATTCTTTCACAGCTGTTGCAGCTAAGATTGACAAGACCTTTGAAAAGTTTGGCGTAGAAAAATTCGGTGAAGCTGGCGAGGCTTTCGACCCTACTCATCACGAAGGTATTCTGCGCAAGCCAGATGCCGAAGTGTCTGAAGAAATTATTGACACAGTGGTGGAAGCCGGCTACAAGATTGGTGATCGCGTTATTCGAGCCGCTCGCGTTGTTGTAGCAGTTCCACAAGAATAATCGAGCTTACAAGGTGGCGGTTGGCTTCGGTCAGCCGCCATTTTCATACACGCATACGAAAGCGTATATGCAGTGAATGCAATACGCACATAATAGTGGTACATAATGCGTCAGCTATGCATAGACCAGTAAGGAGGAGTCATGGCTGAACAAGATTGGCTAGGAAAAGACTTCTACGCAGTTCTGGGAGTTTCTAAAGATGCCGATGACAAAGAAATATCAAAGGCTTTTCGTAAATTAGCGCGAAAATATCATCCAGATTCACACCCGGGAGATGCCGCTGCTGAGGAAAAATTCAAGGAAATTTCAGAAGCATACGAAGTTCTCAGCAATAAATCTGAACGTCAAAAATATGATGCAATTCGATCCTTTGGAGCAGGCGGAGCACGCTTTGCCGGCGGATCGGGAGCTGGAGGATACGAAGATATTTTCGGATCTATGTTCTCCGGTATGGGCGGTGCCCGTGGCGGCTACTCGCAGATGAATTTCGGAGGCATCAATCTTGAAGACTTGATGGCTCAGGCATCTGGAGCTGGCGCCTATGGTGGTGGAAACCCGTTTAGTCAGCCTCGGCGTTCGGGATTTTCTCAGAACCCATATGAGCCTCAGCCTGCACCGGTTAAGGGAGAAGACCGTAAAACATCTGTTACGCTCAGCTTTGATAAAGCCGTCCATGGTGCAACCGTGTCGTTAAGCATTAACGGTGAAAGTTTCAAAACTAAGGTGCCAGCAGGCATTCATGATGGTCAAAAAATCCGTGTTCATGGAAAAGGCAAGCCAGGTCAACATGGTGGCACATACGGTGATCTCTACTTAACTGTGCAGGTGAAGAAAGACCCTGTTTTCAGTATGGATGGTGCTGATTTAATCCGTGCTGTGCCAGTAACAGTGGCTGAAGCTGCTCTAGGTGGCAAAATCACTGTTCTTGATTACGAGGGTGAAGAAGTACAGGTGAAAATTCCTGCTGGATCTACTACGGGCACGCAGATACGAGTCAAGAAACACGGTGTTAAAACCAAGAAAGTTACTGGGGACTTAGTTGTGCGCTTAGAAGTGCAAGTGCCGGCTACTCTCAGTCGCGAACAGAAGAAAGCCCTCAAAGCTTTTGAAGAAGCAAGCGCTGATTTTAGTGAGCAGATTGTTCAGAAGAGAAGTGCATAAGTAAAATGTGCTCTCCCATGAGTCAAGAGCAACGCTAGGAGAGAAGCTCTCGAAAAGACACACGTTTGCGCGGTAATATCGTAACGAGGTGAGAATCGAGAGCTTCTTGAGCAGTGAGAACGTCTAGAGAAATGAGGCAGTATGGCACAGCTTGATAGACAAACAAAGCAAGCGTACATAGCGTGCGCTCAAGCAATTACTGAAGGTCGTATTGATTTAGATGCAGCTGATGCATCCGGCTTTAGTGTTGATCAGCCCGTGTTTACTGTATCTCAAGCGGCACAGCTCGTCATTATTCATCCGCAAACTTTGCGCCAATATGATCGTTTAGGACTTGTGGTTCCTCAGCGCACTGAAGGAGGATCACGCCGATACGCATTACGCGATATTGATCGTCTTATGTTGACGCAGCATCTCGTGCAGGATGAATCCATTAATTTGGCAGGTGTATCACGCATTTTGCAACTAATGGAAGAAAACCGACAGCTTCGCCGACAAGTGCGCAGATTGAAACAACCTGAAGGAGCCAGTGTATTTACTGCTGGTATGGATGGTGAAGTCGTAGAAATTCTCAGAACGAACCGTGAGCGTGCTCAGGCAATGCCACAAGCACGGGAATTTGAGTCCAGGCATAATCGAGATAATCGTGATAATCGTGAGCATACATCGCTTGAACCAGTGGTGGAGCATCTGCAAGTAACTCGTGGACGTTTTCTACCGCATCGCAGCTCAATGACTGTTATGCGCGAGCTACCGTCAGCATCGCATCGCGCATACACACGATATGACGCGCAGAATTATCGCGATGACTTTGAAGACTTTGACGGGCAATAAGCGTGCAAAACACGACGTATGCATAACTGAGGGTTGTGAGAGAGAATAATGATCTCCCACAACCCTTTTACTATGATGTGAATATAAAAATCAGGCTGTGCATATTTTATGCATGAGGCGGCGCAGCTGTGGTGGAACGCACCAATAATTGCACGGGAACAATCTCATGCGTAGCTGCAGACAAATCCTTTTCAATAAGACGCAGGGTTTTTTTAGCAGCTTGAATAGCCAAATCAAGCGGCTTTTGTTTAATCGTGGTCAATCCCACTTCGCCAGAAAAAGTTGAATTATCATACCCTAAAACAGAAATATCTCCCGGAATAGTCATGCCAATTTCTCTATATTTAAAAATAAAAGGAACGGCGAGAGAATCCTGATGGAAGAATAGTGCAGTAGGCTTTGTTAGCGTGTTCGACATGAGCTGCGAATAGACAGCATCAAAAACATCATCTCCGTGAGGTACAGAAATCAAGGAATAGTCAATATGTTCGCGCTCGCAAGCTTGCTTGAAACCATCGATACGTGTCCACGAACTAAAGTGTAAACCGCGCTCAAATTCTTCAAAACAATAGGTGATATGGCTGTGACCGAGCTGCTTCAAATAGCGCACACCAATGGATGTTCCTTCAAGGTCATCAATGCTCACTGATGCGGTGAATCCAAGAGTATCTGTTACATTAATGCCCACAATCGGCAGATTAGCATCTTGCAGACGTTCGACTTCCTGCGCGCTAATGTCAAATGATGACACAACAACCGCGTCCACGTTTCCGCGCAAAGGTAACGTGTTAAAGAAGGTTTTTCGCTCTTCCAATGTGGTAATAGGGTAGAGCACTAAATCATATCGGGCAGAACGAAAAACAGTGTTCAGGCCTTCAATGATGCGCCCGGTAAACCAGTCAATTTTGCTTGATCCTACCAAAAAAGCGATGCGCTTGGCTTGTCCTGATTTAAGAACCCCCGCTGAACGTGAGATATAGAAATCTAGTTGTTCTGCAGCATTGAGCACTTTCTCTCGTGTCTTATCGGACACACGGTCTGGATGAGAAAAAACTCGTGAAACTGTAGCAGTAGAAACACCTGCAGCTTGTGCAACGTCTCTGATACTCGTTTTCATACTGTCCTCGTGTTGATATTTAGCGTTTTTGGTGTCGAAAACGTAATTTGCGACACGCCGTACTGTGAAAAAAGTTTATCATAAAACCCTTGAAAAATGTAACCGGTTACATAAATTTTGATAAAACAGAAAAATATTCTGCAGAATCGCTAGTATGTGCCGCTTTTCTGTGTATAGTTAGAAGTGCAAGAAATTGCGCTTACATTGCGGTAAGGAGAGAAAATGCAATTTAAAAAGATCGCAGCAGCATCTGTTGCAACCGTTAGCATTTTAGCTATGCTCGGAGCATGCTCGAATTCTGGTTCATCTGGTGTGACTGATACCAAGAAAGATAAAGGCTTAGACGTTATTGGTACAAATATTAAGTACGATCCAAATCACTTGGTTAATGAGGGTAAGCCAATTTCCATTGATTACTGGACATGGTCGGACGGTGGTGTAGATCCTGTTTATCAGCTGGCTAAGGACTACTCCAAGATCTATCCAAACGTTACCGTCAAGATCAAAAAGCAGACTTGGGAGGATTATTGGACGAAGCTTCCACTGCAGCTCAAGGGAAAGAACGGTCCAGCGGTCTTTAATATTCACAATTCTTATGATTCTGTTATCCGCCCTTATGCAGCTGATTATGACATTGATCAGAAGGACTTAGTTGCTGATTATCCGACTGCGCAGGCGCATGAAGATAATGACGGAAAAGTGAAGTATATTGATTCCGTTATTAATACGGGAAACATTTATTACAACAAAACAATGTGGAAAGAAGCTGGTTTAACCGATGCTGATATTCCAACCACATGGGACCAATTTATTGAAGTAGCAAAGAAGCTCACTAAGTTCGACGGTTCTAAGATGACTCAAGCTGGCTTCAATATTAACGGTGGAGCATATTCTGCAATTTACCAAGGCTTGAACTATCAAAAGGGTGAGCTGCTCTTCGATTCTAAGGGAGAAAAAGCTAACTACGATAACAAAGCCACAAAGGAAAATATGCAATTCCTGAAGGACTTGTATGACAAGCATAAGGTTGGTTCCTCTGATTTCGGTAATGAATACTCTGATTCCTTCGGTCAAGGTCAAACTGCCATGGTTTATGCTTGGGGATGGCTTGAAGGAACGATGAAGGACAAGTATCCAAACATTGATTATGGTGTTTTTGCAACTCCAACTTTCAGTGAGGATACTCCTTTTGCTTTTGATCGTTATAACGGTGAATCCACACCAGGTATTAACAAGAATCAATCCAAGCAGCAGCAAGCTGTGGCTCAGGACTTTGTAAAGTATCTGCTGGCAAATGACGATTACATTCGCAAGGCATCTGCTGGATTGAATTCGTTCCCTGCAAAGGTGAATCTGCAGAATGATGCTGAAATTTTGAAGAGCCCAGTTATGAAGGCTATTCAGCCACGTGTGTCTCGCCTGATTTGGCCTGGACCTGCTCCAGCAACTGTGGAAACTTCTGGAAAGGTTGCTTTTGAAAACGTCATGCAAAATGGCATGTCGATTGATGCAGCTGTGAAAGAAGGACAAGCAACGATGGATAAGGATATGAAGGGATCTGACTTCGTATCTGCTGAGAGCAAGTATGAGTTTTACAGCGAGCATAAGTAAATAAGCCTAGTGGGGGAATAATTGTTCCCCCACTTATATGCTGGGCAGCGGGCTGAGTGAATGGTTGAGCTACGGGTTGAGATGCAGGTTTGAGATTCTCGGGATTGAGATTCACAGGATTGAGATCCGAAAACATACAGTGAAGTACTGAAATCAAAACTCCTGCTGAAAAGAAATGAATGTGGTGAGTGGAAGCTCGCGTGTAAAAGCTCGCCCGTAAAAACTCGCATGTAAAGCTCGCGTAAAACTTGTTGGCGAAAGTGAAGTGGCGAAAGTGAAGTGGAGAGAAAATGAGTAAGAAAGGCGCATCTGCTCAAACTGGGCAGTCAATTCTATCGCGCATATTTACGTTGAGGAATATGGCGGTTATCTTCTTGGTAGTCTATTTTTCAATCTTTTTAGCCTACCCAATTTATAAAGCGTTTGCTGGAAGTTTGCATAACTGGAATCCTCTTAATGACACCTATGAGTGGGTTGGTTTTGAAAACTATAAAGACATTCTCACCGATAAGCTGTTTTGGACATCCATGGCTAATACAGGTGTGTTCCTTGGCTGGTCAACGATCTTTAGGGTTGTCTTGGGTCTTGGATTAGCGTTGCTCCTGAGCTCAAAACTGGTGCGTGCAAAAGATACTCTTCGTGGTCTGTTTTATATGCCAACAATTACGCCGCTGGTTGCAGTTAGTTTCGTGTGGTTGTGGATGTTCGATCCTCAGTTCGGCATGATTGACAAAGTGACAGGTTTGAACATTAACTGGTTGCATGATTCCAAGTGGGCGATGCCAGCAGTGATTATTATGACCATCTGGAAAGATTTCGGATACGCAACAGTGTTGTATTTGGCCGGTATTATGAATCTTCCTCGCGACGTGTATGAGGCTGCTTCTATTGATGGTGCAAATAGTGTGCAAACATTCTTCCGTATTACACTTCCTTTGCTCAAATCCACCACGCTTTTCATTGTTATTACCTCTATGATCAGTTACTTGCAGGCTTATGTGCAGTTCTTGGTTATGACAGAAGGTGGTCCGGGAACATCCACATATACCATTAGCTACTTAATTTTTGATCAAGCATTTAATAAGAATAATTTCGGTGTAGCATCTGCGCAGGCTGTGGTTTTGTTCCTCTTTACTGGCGTGCTGACCTACATTATGTTTAAGATTTCAGGCGATACGGAGGTGTTGTCATAATGAAGAATTCACGGACAATAGGTCGTATCGGATCTATACTCTTGACCGTACTCCTCTTTGCAGTCGCCTTGATTACCATTGTTCCTTTCTTGTGGATGTTTATCTCTTCCTTTGCTCCAAACAGTGAGATTGTAAAGATTAACGGTGGTTTATTCCCAACGCCGTCAACCATGGATAACTATGTGAGCATCCAAGAGAACTTCAATTTCTTCCGTCTGTTTGGAAATTCGATTTTCGTAGCAACAGTCAAGACAGTAATTATTATTTACACCTCGGCTTTGCTGGGTTTCGTTTTTGCAAAAATGCGGTTCTTCGGCCGAGACTTCCTCTTTGCCATTGTTATGAGTACCATGATGATTCCATGGGCTGTAACCATTATTCCTCAGTACGAAATGATGGTGACCTTTGGCTGGATCGATTCCTATAAAGCGCTGATCATTCCAGGTTTGGTTTCTGGATTTGGTATCTTCTTATTCCGTCAGTCTATTTCCGGTATTTCCGATGAGCTGATTGAAGCAGCTCGACTTGACGGAGCAAGTGATACCCGAATTTTCCACAGCCTCATCTTGCCACTGAGTCATAACACTATTGCAGCACTTGCTATTTTCACGTTCTTGTGGAATTGGGAAGACTATCTGTGGCCATTCTTGATGATTACAGATGAATCTAAGCAGCTGCTTGCAGTAGGGTTGAAAGCATTTAACGGACAGTACGGAACTGATTACGGTGGACTGTTTGCCGCAACATCCTTAGCAATTGTTCCTGTGATTGTGGTGTATATGGTCTTCCAGAAGCAATTCATTGCAGGTATTGCAACGGGAAGTTCTAAGTAAGGTCTAGGGGCTGTTAGAAACATCTGGCAGTCCCTCATCTTTTGGGAGTTGTGCAGAATGAGCAGATATTGCAAACGTTGCCAAAAATTCTCAAAAGATATTATTGAATAATGGCAAAATTTTAGAAATTTCAGATATAATAATTCTAAGTAATAAATGAAAACGTTGGCATTTTCTCGGTTTTCATGAAAACAGGAGAGGGGAGTCTAACTAAAACTCCTAAGGTTAGACTACAACAGTTTTCGCATATTTGGCAGCAAAGGAGCTAAAAATGACAGCACAGGGTAACGGTGCTTTTGCAGAATATGAAAAAATGACAGATTCAGTTATGAATGCCAAGCGTGTTATTTCTGGAGATAACTGGCGCATTGGTGTTATTACGAATTCCCTTCTGCGCTTTGAGTGGTCTGATTCTGGTGTTTTTGAAGATAAGCCAACTCAGGTTGTGGTGAACCGAAATATTGATGATGACATTACTGTTAATGTTTCTGAGCGTGATGGGCTACTCATTATTGATACAGGCGAACTCTATGTGACCTACAATAAGAAGCCTTTTAGCAAAGAAGGTTTAAGTGTTGTAGTTAAGCATTTGACAACTTCACAGTTCAACACCTGGCATTATGGCGATGATGCTCCGGGGAACTTGCGAGGAACCACACGTACTCTCGATACAATTAACGGTCGCACAGAGCTTGAAGAAGGAATTATCTCTATTGATGGTTGGTCAATTTTAGATGACTCCCGTTCTAACGTAGTTTCTTATGAAGGTGCTTCGCCTAAGGCAGCTTTCGGAGAAGAAAATATCAATGCCGGTGGATGGCGTATTGCATCTCGTGATCATGAAGAAACCGACTTCTATTTCTTCGGTTATGCTCACAACTACAAGCAGGCCATGCGTGACTTCTTTAAGTTGACTGGTCCTCAGCCATTGTTGCCACGTTGGGCAATGGGTAATTGGTGGAGCCGTTATTTTGCATACACCCAGGATGAATATCTCAAACTTCATGATCGTTTTAAGAAGGAAGGTATTCCATTTACCACAGCTGTGATTGATATGGATTGGCATATCACCGATATTGAAGAAAAGTATGGATACGGTTGGACTGGTTACACGTGGAATAAGGAACTGTTCCCAGATTATGTACAGTTGCTCAGTGATTTGGCACAGCGTGGTTTGAAGACCACATTGAACGTGCATCCTCGCGACGGTGTGCGCGGTTACGAAAAGCCATACAAAGAGCTGGCTCAGAAGGTGGGCATTGATCCAGCAACTGATGAAGCTGTGGAATTTGATCCAACAAATCCAAAGTTTGTGGATGGATACTTCGATATGCATCATGAGCTTGAAGATGAAGGCGTTGACTTCTGGTGGCTGGATTGGCAGCAAGGCGGTGTAACTCGTCAGCCGGGATTAGATCCGCTGTGGTTGCTCAATCATGTGCACTATATTGATTCTGCTCGTGACGGCAAGTGGCCTTTGACCTTCTCTCGTTATGCTGGACCTGGTTCGCATCGTTACCCTGTGGGCTTCTCGGGAGATTCTATTGTTTCCTGGGAATCCTTGCAATTCCAGCCTGAATTCACAGCAACAGCATCTAATATTGGTTTCGGATGGTGGAGTCACGATATTGGCGGTCACATGATGGGCTACCGTGATGATGAGTTGGAGGCACGCTGGTATCAGTATGGTACTTTCAGCCCAATTAACCGTTTGCATTCCAGCAACTCGCCATTTACCAGCAAAGAGCCATGGAACTTCCGTGCAGAAGTGCGCTCTGCAATGGTAGAGGCGTTGCAGTTGCGTCACCGTTTAATTCCATACTTGTACACCATGAACTACCGTGCTCACCATGAAGGTGAACCATTAGTGCAGCCTATGTATTGGAATGATACTGAAATTGAAGCTGCCTACAGTGTTCCACAAGAATTCTGGTACGGTACTGAACTGGTAATGGCTCCAATTACTAGCCCATCGGACAAGGACGTAGCTCGCGCAAAGGCTGATGTGTGGTTACCAGAAGGCGAATGGTTTGACTTCTTCTCTGGACGCCGCTACGTTGCTGGTGAAAATGGTCGAATGCTTGAAGCATGGCGCAAGCTGAACCGTCAGCCAGTTTTTGCTCGTTCCGGTGCAATTGTTCCGTTGGCTGTATTGGGTGAAGGTGAAGCAATCAACTCTGTTGCTAACCCTGAAGCTCTTGAACTCGTTGTCTTCCCAAGCTCGGATAAGACTGAGCGTGAATTCACCTTAGTTGAAGATAATGGTCAGTTCAATGATGCTCGTGACGGTAAGACTGCTCGCACACGTTTCACGTGGAACGGTTCCCAGCTTGTTATTGCAGCTGTTGAGGGTGATGCTGCTGCAGTTCCTGCTGAGCGCACATGGACTGTAACACTGCGCGGTGTAGCTGATTTGGGTCAGGAAGCTCTCAGCGGCGCTCGCGTGGTATCGTACAGCTACGATGCTGAAGATATGAGTGCTTCTTATGTCCTCGAATCTACTGCGGTTAATCAAGACCTGACTGTTCAGATTGCTGGCGTAAAGCCTGCTGACAATCCAGTAGCAGAAGATACTCGCAAGATGCTCCTCGATTCGCAGATTGCTTACAACATGAAGGATGCAGTCTACAAGGTTGCTTTGAGCGGCGATGTAGCACAATTGGCTTCTTTGGGTGCAAAGCGCTTTGATTATGAATACGGTTTGCATGGAAACAGTGAAGAGCATAGCGTTGGCGTGCGTATTCCAGCAGGTATTGAATCTGCATTAAAGGAAATTATGCTGCGTTCTTAAGGTGACGAATGAGTGCTTTGGGAGTGCTATCTTTCGAAGTGCAGTTGGCGTGTGGTCTTTGTGAAGTGCGGTCGAAGCATATAAAACCGCTCTTAAAGCAGCATAACGTCATCTAACTCAGGCGGTTGGGATATCTTGATATTTTCAAGAAATTCTGACCGCCTTCGTTGTATCCTAAAAAGGAATATAGAGCTTTCAAGGAAAGGACAGCACATGCCAATTGAAGAAGTGTCAACATCTCTGGCTCCTCAAGCGTTAGGAGCATATAGTCAAGCGGTAAAAGCTAACGGTTTTGTTTTTGTTTCTGGCCAGCTTGGTATTGATCCAGAAACAGGTGAACTTGCGGGTGCAAGTCCTGCAATACAAACTCACCAAGCCATGAAGAATATTGAGGCAATTCTTAAGGAAGCTGGAAGTGGCCTCGATAAAATTGTGCGTGCAACCATCTATATGCAGAATGCAGCTGATTTCGCAGAAATCAACCAAGTATATGCACAGTATGTGGAAGGTACAGTCAAGCCAGCGCGAGTTGCTTTCGGATCTAATGTTATTCCTAAGCCTGGCGCTGTTGTGGAAATCGACGCTATTGCTATTGAGGAGTAGCTTGATTGTTGGGCATCAACGTGGCGCGAAGGCGTTAGAACGTTGATGCGTTAGAACGGTAGGGTGTTGGGGTGCTCATGTGCTGTTGATGCGCTGTGCCGTTCATAGATGTTCTGAATGTGTGCGTGGAACGTGATTGGCTAGAGCAGATCATGTTCCACGCATTGTTTTTAGCATGAAATTAGTGATTTAGGGACGTGGATCATGATTGGCTTGAGCGAATCATGTTTCAGGAACCATTTTGCCTTGTTTTGGGCTGAAAACGGTACGTGAAACATGATTGGCTTGAGCGAATCATGTTTCAGGAACTTTTTAGGGCTTTTTTAGGCGACTTTTGGGACGTGAATCGTGTTTGGCTATAGCCGATCATGATTCAGGAACCATACGAGCGTCGATTTGTATGTTTTTGGGACGTGAATCATGTTTTGCTATAGCGAATCATGATTGAGGAACTTTTTGATGTATCGTGCCCTGCATATGTACGACATGAGTACGAGGTACACTACGCACCACACACCACCACACACCACCACATACGGCGCGTGCCTCGCTTGCGGTGTAGGGCGTAACTATTAAACTAGCGCTCATGAGTCCAGAAGCACTTGCACAGTTAATTTTCGATATCGCCACCGCACTCGTTGAGTCCGGCAAAGCAGGCGACTTAAGTCTTGAACAGATTCCCGCAGTAGACAAGCTCGCCGTGATGCGTCCAAAGGATCGCGCTCACGGTGATTGGTCAACAAATATCGCTATGCAGCTTGCTAAGAAAGCAGGCATGGCACCTCGTGATTTTGCAGCACTTTTCGCTGCTGAACTTGAAAAAGCTGACGGCATTAAAAGTGTCGATATTGCAGGTCCAGGCTTTATTAATATTGTGCTTGATTCTGCATCCGCTGCAGCAATCGTTGATACAGTATTACAGGAGAAAACGGCTTTCGGAACAAATAATCATTTGAGCGGACAAACCCTCAATCTTGAATTCGTATCTGCAAACCCAACTGGCCCTATTCATATTGGCGGCACACGCTGGGCAGCTGTGGGTGATTCTATGGCGCGTGTGCTTGAAGCTAACGGCTCTCAGGTAGTGCGTGAATATTACTTCAACGATCATGGCACGCAGATTGACCGTTTTGCCAAGTCGCTGGTTGCAGCAGCTCACGGCGAGCCAACTCCAGAAGACGGTTATAAGGGCGCGTATATTGATGATATTGCTGCACGCGTAATAGAAGAAGGCAAGGCTGAAGGCGTAGATGTTCTTGCTTTGCCACGTGTAACAGGTGAAGACGGCGCTGAAGGTGACTCTGTTCAGCGTGAAGAATTCCGCAAGCGCGCTGTCCCTATGATGTTTGATGAAATCAAACAGTCTATGAAGGACTTCCGTGTCAATTTTGATGTGTACTTCCACGAGAACGCCGTGTACGACTCTGGCGAAGTAGACCGCGCTATTGCTCAATTACGTGAGCAGGGCGATATTTTCGAAAAAGATGGCGCAACATGGTTCGAATCCACGAAGTATGGTGACGATAAGGATCGCGTTATTATCAAATCCGACGGTAATGCCGCCTATATTGCTGGCGATATTGCATACTATGTGAACAAGCGTCATCGTGAGCAGAATCCAGCAGACGTAGCTATTTACATGCTTGGTGCAGATCATCATGGCTATATTGGCCGAATGATGGCTGTATGCGCAGCTTTTGGTGATACTCCACACAAAAATATGCAGATTTTGATTGGTCAGCTCGTCAATGTTATGAAGGATGGCGAAGCTGTCAAGATGAGTAAGCGTGCTGGAAATGTTATTACAATCGATGATCTGGTTGATGCAGTCGGTGTAGATGCTGCTCGCTATTCATTGGCTCGCACATCTTATAACCAAAATCTGGATATTGATTTAGGTTTGCTAGCTTCCCATACTAATGAAAATCCTGTGTATTATGTGCAGTACGCTTTTGCTCGTTCTCAGAATGTGGATCGTAATGCTGCAGCAGCAGGTATTAGCTATGACGGGGCAGACTTAAGTTTGCTTGATACTGCTGCAGACTCTGAACTTTTGGCTGAATTGGCGTTATATCCATCTGTTGTCAGCACAGCAGGCGATTTGCGTGAACCTCACCGTTTAGCACATTATGCCGAGGAGTTGGCTGGCAAATATCACAAGTGGTATGCCGCTGAACGTGTTGTTCCTATGGAATTGACTGAAGCTGAAGCTGCTCGTGACGATGCTGAACAACTGCGCATTGCTAAGAATCCTGAGACTGCTCGTGCAGCTGCTCGTTTGAAGCTCAACGATGCTGCAGGCCAGATTTTAGCTAATGCTTTGGGGCTCTTGGGAGTTACTGCTCCAGAAAAGATGTAACAGCACGTATGCTTTGAGATAAAGTTGGGCGTTGGCGGTCAGCTAGCGCCTTTACTATAAGTACTACGACTATCAAAAGCTACAAGCGACAGTAAAACGCAATAGAAAGATGCGCGCATGACAACTCCAGATATTACTCGAATTTGGCCAAGCGGTGTACAGACTAATGCTGCGACCGGTGTATGGGAAGATCGTGGTGTGAGCTTTGAAGATCTTGCTCAAACCTACGGTACGCCACTGTATGTAATGGATACAACGGACGTAGCAGATCGTGCGCGCTATTTTGTGCACACTGTGCGTGACGCTTTTTCTAATACAACCGCTCATGTTAGTTTTGCGGGTAAAGCCTTCTTGAGTAAGGAAATTGCGCGTATTGTGACTGAAGAAGGTATGTTTGTGGATACCTGCACCTTCGGAGAAATGAAAATTGCTTTGGCAGCAGGCGTACCAGGGCGTCGTCTTGTGTTGCATGGTAACAATAAGTCGGACGAAGAAATTCGTCTGGCGATTGAGAATGATTTCGATAAAATCGTTGTCGATGAACCGCATGAGCCAGCACGTATTGCACGTATTGCGAATGAACTAGGTAAGCGCGCTCGCGTGATGGTACGTGTGACTGTTGGCGTGCACGCAGGTGGGCATGAGTACATTTCCACAGCGCATGAGGATCAAAAGTTTGGTATTGCTCTGCTTGCAGCCAATCATGCTGACGTGAGTGATGTGCAATCTGTAGAATTCTTTGATCAAGTAGCTCACGGTCCAGCAATTTCAGTGATGCATGAGATTCTCAATCTCCAGGAAGACTTGGAGCTCGTGGGCATTCATTCTCATATTGGTTCTCAAATTCATGATGCTGATGCTTTTATTGCTGCTGCTGAACGCGTTATGGTTCTCCGCCGAGCATTCTACGCCACAGATGGCTATGTGGTTCCAGAAATTGATTTGGGTGGCGGATACTCTGTTGCTTATGTTGAAGGTGATGCATCCATGGATATTGAAAGTACTATGGCTCGTATTGCTGCAGCACTTCATGAGGATTCAGCTCGTGCAGGGTTGCCACTTCCAACAGTGAGTTTTGAACCTGGCCGATGGATTGTGGCACCAGCAGGCTACACAATTTATCGTGTGGGAACAGTCAAAACTGTGCAACTCGAAGGCGGTTCTTCTCGCGTGTATGTGAGTGTGGACGGCGGTATGAGTGACAACATTCGTCCAGCACTGTATGGTTCGCAATACACTGCTGTGATTACAAACCGATCTTCTGCTTCAGATCAAACTGTGCAGGCTCGCATCGTAGGTTCTCACTGTGAATCCGGTGATATTGTTGTGCACGATGTGGAGCTTCCGGCCGATGTTCAGCGTGGCGATTTGCTTGCAGTGCCAGTTACGGGCGCATATGGTCGTACGATGGCTAGCAATTATAATCAGATTTTGCGTCCGGCTGTGGTAGCTGTGAATGAATCAGGGTCGCACGTCATGATGCGCCGTGAAACTGTGGAAGACTTGCTCAGCCTCGACGTCAGCGAATAAGAATACTCGCCGAGAAATACTCGCCAAGAATAAGAGGCTGTTCTAAGTAGCCGATGAATACGGTCAGGCATGGCCATGTGGGGCGCACACGTATAACGTGTGCTAAATACCTACTTGCATCTCCTATGGTTGACCGTATTCATTTTCGCGACTGAAAAAATCCGTCCCAAGAACTCACAGAAATAAAGCAAGTCCTCACATCGCCACTATGCGATGTATTGACTCACGTCTGAAGTCTATATATACTAAGTCAGGAAAATTTAATACCGTACAGCTCATACCTTTCACAATTTCTGGTGAACTGTACGGGCTCGCGTTCCTTTACAGGGGCAAGAGCAAGAACTGGCAAGAAATTGTGGAGAGAAAAGGTTCACGATGCCACGAACATCTATTAGTCGTATTCTATCTACAGTTATTAGTTCTGCAACAGCCCTCGCTTTAGCTGCATCTTTGGCTGGATGCGCACCATCATCTCAAGAAAAAGCAGACGATAATAATCTCAAAACTGTTTCCTTTATGCTCAGCTGGGCTCCAGATACGAATCATATTGGCGCATACGTGGCAGCGGCGCGCGGCTATTTTAAGCAGGAAGGCTTGAAAGTAGACATCGTTGCTACCTCCCAAGCAGGTGCCGAACAGTCGGTGTCTTCAGGTGCGGCCGATTTTGCACTATCCAATACTTTTAATGTGGGTGTGGCCAATATTAAAGATGCAGGGCTGAAAGTGATAGCTCAAATTCAGCAACGTACTTCAGCAATCTGGTGCTCCTTAAAATCAAATAAAGATATTACGCAGCCTCGCGATTTTGACGGTAAAACTTTTGCTACTTTTGGTGCGAATGAGTCTGATGCTGTTATTCGCCGTATGATTCAAACTGACGGCGGTAAGGGAACCTTCGATAAAGTGACGGTGGGTACGTCCACTTTCCAAACTTTAAGTTCCGGCAAAGCAGATTTCGGTGGCTTCTATAGCACCTGGGAAGGTGTGCAAGCACAGATGTATGGTCCATGCGCTCAACTGCTGGACTGAGCCTGATTATGGTGTGCCAGGAAATGCAGACGAAATTGGCGTCATCACTTCTGATCAGAAGATTTCACGTGACAAGAAAACTGTTGAAGGCTTTACTCGCGCAATTCAAAAGGGATACACGTGGGCATATCTGCATCCAGATGAGGCTGCACAAATTCTTGTAGATGGGGCTCAAGGGGCTAAACTTGATCCTGAATTCGTCAAGCGTTCCATGCAAGTGATTGTGGATGGTAATTATTGGGGTAAGCGCGATGATGTGGCATCAGGTGCTTTCACCATCGGAACAATGGATCCACAAGGCGCTCAAGAATATTTTGACTTTGTCGCTGACGCAGGTGCATATACAGACGCAAATAATCAAAAAGTCACAACTGCACCGAAGGCAACTGAACAAATAGATAAAAACTTCCTGATTTCAGGAACAGATATTGTAAAGGCAATTCAATAATGACTGCGCGCGTTATTCTCGACTGTGATACGGGCATTGACGATACTCTAGCTCTTATGTACCTTTTTGGCTCTGACGATGTAGAGCTGCTCGGTGTTGTAGGCACGTTCGGAAATGTTACAGAAGATCAAGCAACGCGCAATAATCGTGTTTTGCTTGACGCTGCTGGACTCTCTCATGTGCCAGCGTATCATGGCGAACCAGTGCCGTCATTCGAGCAGAATGCACACGAATATGTGGTTGATGAAGGGTGCGAACGTTTCCATGGAAAAAACGGTTGGGGAGGAGCCACTCTTCAGCTGCCTAGTCATGTGCAGCGCGGTCAGATTTTAGACGGCGGTGTTGAATTTGAGGCTGAGGTTGTGCGCAAGTATGGCACAGACGTAACAGTTATTGCCACCGGTCCTTTGACCAATATTGACGCATTGTTGACTCGATATCCGCAATTGGCAGAAAAACTGCATCTGGTTATTATGGGTGGCGCACTTACACAGCCAGGTAATTGCTATAACTTAATCAGTGAAACCAATATGGTGAACGATCCAGAAGCTGCAAACCGTGTTTTCCACAGCGGGGCAGATATTACTGTTGTGGGTATTGATGTTACGCATCGCACCTTAATGACTCGTAAGCATAGAGAAGAATTTGAAGTGCAGGGTGGATGCACTGGAGAATTCCTTGCCCAGGCTTTGGATTATTACATGAATGCAAACGAGCAGGCTGATCCTGTGTTTATGGCGGGCTCACCACTGCATGATCCGTTGGCTGTGGCTGTTGCGCTGGATCCGCAGTTAGTGCAGTGTTTCCCTATTAACTTGATGGTGGACTTAGAAGGTCCGCAGCGAGGTAGAACCGTAGGAGATCCTACGCTGATTAATGCTCCAGCTGAGCGCGTGCGCATGGCATTAACGGTTGATGCGCAGCGTTTTGTGTCTGAATGGAAACGCCGAGTACTTACTGCTTGCCAACGCATGAATGCAATTTTGCGTTAGAACAGACAGATAAAAGAACGCCATCCCAAAACTTGAGTCGGTTGCACTCAAGTTTGGGAATAACTTTATGTGGAAACTGTTATACATATCAGAAACACGAAAGCTCACATGACGGGTATTCAGTATTCATGCGAGCGAGGAATAGAGGTCTGATATGGAACAGAAATTTACAACTATGGCACAGGAAGCCATTTCTTCTGCAGTGCAAAGTGCATCTGCAGCGGGAAATCCTCAAGTAGAAACCTTGCACATTGTTGACGCTCTGCTTACCCAAGAGCAGGGCGTGGTTCGTGGCTTACTTGAAGCAGCGGGAGCAGACGTGCAATCTATCGGTGCTGCAATTCGTCAGGGATTAGTAGCTTTACCGCGAGTGAGCGGAACAACTGCTGCTCAAGCATCAGCTGCGCGTTCAGTTGAAGCAGCTTTGGTTGATGCGCAGAAAATCATGCAAGAGATGGGAGATGAATACATCTCTACTGAGCATGTGCTCATTGCGGTTGCTCAAGGACAATCTGAGGCAGCAGAAATCTTGCAAAAGTTTGGTGCAACTGCTCAAGCTCTTAAAAAGGCAGTACCAAATGTGCGCGGCGGAGCAAAGGTAACCAGTCCAGATGCCGAGGGATCGTACAAGGCTCTTGAAAAATACTCCACTGATCTCACAGCACGCGCTCGCGAAGGCAAGCTCGATCCAGTTATTGGTCGTGATAAGGAAATTCGTCGCGTTATTCAAATCCTCAGTCGACGCACGAAGAATAATCCTGTCTTAATTGGTGAACCGGGCGTGGGTAAAACTGCCGTTGTTGAAGGTTTGGCACAACGCGTAGTTGCAGGAGATGTGCCAACAACTTTGCAAAATAAGCGTGTGATTACCCTAGATATGTCCTCGATGGTGGCAGGTTCTAAATATCGCGGTGAGTTTGAAGAGCGTTTGAAGTCAGTTCTTGAAGAAATTCAGCGTTCAGACGGCAATATCATCACCTTTATTGATGAGATTCATACCATCGTGGGGGCAGGTGCTACGGAAGGCTCCATGGATGCCGGCAATATGCTCAAGCCTATGCTTGCGCGCGGTGAGCTGCGTTTGATTGGTGCAACCACATTAGATGAGTATCGCGAAAATATCGAGAAAGATCCAGCTTTGGAACGTCGATTCCAACAGGTCTTTGTGGGTGAGCCAAGCGTTGAAGATACGGTTGCTATTTTGCGTGGCTTAAAAGAGCGCTATGAAGCACATCATAAGGTGACGATTGGTGATGACGCGTTAGTGGCTGCCGCTGCCTTGTCGAATCGTTATATTTCAGGACGTCAGCTGCCAGATAAAGCAATTGATTTAGTTGATGAAGCAGCAGCTCATTTGCGTATGGAATTAGACTCCTCTCCGGAGGAGATCGATGAGTTGAGCCGTCGTGTTACGCGTTTAGAGATGGAGGAAATGCAGCTCAAGAAGTCTGAAGATATTGCATCTCAAGAACGTCTTGAAAAGCTGCAGGCTGAACTAGCTGATACGCGTGAACAATTGGCTGGATTGAATGCGCGCTGGGAATCGGAGAAGAGCGGACACAATAAGGTGGGTGATTTACGTGCTCAGCTTGATGCTTTGCGCGTAGAAGCAGACAAAGCTACGCGTGAAGGCGACTTGGAGAAGGCATCGCGCATTTTGTATGGCGAGATTCCTCAGATTCAAAAGGAATTGGCCGCGGCTGAGCGCACGGCTGATGAAGTGCATGACGAAACAAACGAAACTGAGCCAATGGTTCCTGACCATGTAGATGCTGATTCTATTGCTCAAATCGTGTCAGATTGGACAGGTATTCCAGTTGGCCGTCTGATGCAGGGAGAAAACGAGAAACTTCTTCATATGGAAGAAGAGCTAGGTAAGCGTGTTATTGGTCAAAAAGAAGCAGTACGCGCTGTGTCTGATGCTGTACGTCGTTCGCGTGCTGGCATTTCTGACCCGAACAGGCCAACTGCAAGTTTTATGTTCCTGGGGCCAACCGGTGTGGGTAAAACTGAGCTGGCGAAGGCTTTGGCTGATTTCCTCTTTGACGATGAGCGTGCTGTGGTGCGTATTGATATGAGCGAGTATATGGAGAAGTCTTCCGTATCTCGACTGATCGGTGCTGCTCCTGGCTATATTGGGTATGAAGAGGGCGGTCAGCTCACCGAAGCTGTACGTCGTCGCCCATACTCCGTTGTGCTCTTTGATGAAGTAGAAAAGGCGCATTCAGAAGTCTTTGATATTTTGCTGCAAGTTCTTGATGACGGTCGTCTTACCGACGGACAAGGTCGAACGGTGGACTTTAAGAACACGATTTTGATTATGACATCAAATTTGGGTTCCCAATTCCTCGTTGCTGGTGATCTTGAAGAAGACGAACGCAAGCAAGCTGTGATGAATGCTGTGCATGCTCACTTCAAGCCTGAATTCATCAACCGTTTGGATGACCTGATTGTTTTCGAACCACTAACACGTGATGAGTTGGCGCATATTGTGGATATTCAAGTCAATGCTGTGGCTGCACGCTTAACTGATCGCCGTATTACCTTGGATGTATCTAAGTCTGCTCGTGAATGGTTAGCTGATATGGGTTACGATCCAGCTTATGGCGCACGACCACTACGCCGACTCGTGCAAAGTGAAGTTGGTGATCAGCTCGCGCGAATGTTGCTGGCTGGTGCAGTACATGATGGCGACACGGTGTTGGTTGACCAAACAGGTGGTGAACATTTGGAGTTAACTAGCTGGGCAACTGAAGATGTGCAGCTTGGTGAAGGCCTAGATAAGTAAAATTAACTGCAAGCACTAGATAATGAAGAAGCTCTCTGTAGTCTGATTGATGACGCTGCAGAGAGCTTTCTTGTGCCGGCATTAAAGTAGAAGCATGAAAAATATCAGCATCGAAAATAATGATTTGCAAGATCCTAGCCGTTTTATTCACGGTTATAAAGTGATGGTTGAGCTTAATAACGGTCAACTTAACCGGTATGATGTGGTAACTCGTCATCCAGCCGCAAGTTTAGCTGATCTTAATCGCGATGAAGGCGATGCGGTGTCCATTGTTGTTAGCTCGCCTGAAAAAGACAAAATGCTAATTATTAAAGAATATCGTCCTCCTATCAATGGGTATGTGTGGGCTTTTCCTGCTGGGCTGATAGATGCTGAGGATGTTAGTTTTGAGCAGGCAGCTAGGCGTGAACTCAAAGAGGAAACTGGCTACGATGTGATGCACGTTGATGATGTTTTGCGCGCTACCTACACGTCTCCAGGTATGACCAATGAAACTGTAGCTTTTGTGTATGTAACAGCTGATCCTGAACAATTTGATGCTCATCAGCACTTGGAAGACAGTGAAGATATTGAAGTACGCTGGGTAACGCGTGGTCAGGCTCGTGAGATTTTAGAGGGCAGTGATTCTATTGATCAGCGCATGGCATTAGTGCTTCATGAATTTATAGAAGAATAGTGTGATATGTCTGTGATTTTGCGCAAACCAACTGAATCCGATTGCAGTGCGATTGAAGATATGGTGCATGAATTTGAGTTGGAGCAATCGGCTCATGATGGCGGTTTCTGGCAAGAAGGACACTTTGACTACAATACGTGGCTAGAAGAATCACGTCGCGCGGAAACGAAGCCACTTCACGAAGGATTTGTGAGAGCAATACAGTATGTGCTCTTTGACGAGAACTCGCAAGCGGTGGGCTTTGCCAACTTGCGCTTGGAACTCAACGATTATTTACATGAACAAGGCGGGCACATTGGATATTCTGTACGTCCCAGCCAGCGGGGACGAGGCTACGCAAAAGAACTGCTCCATCAAGCATTAGAATATGCTTTTGCACACGGAATTCAGCCCGTTCTGGTCACATGCCATGAGAACAATGCTCCAAGTCGAGCAGTTATTCTTTCGCAGGGCGGAATTTTAGAAGACGTGCGAGATGGGGTTGAGCGGTACTGGATAGGGAAGTGATTCGTTCTATATAAGTTGTATTGAGCGGGGTCGCTTCTCTTGCGCACCCCGCTCAATTGTTATTTATGAATATTACTGCAACTTACTGCGCATATTTTGCTGGCTCTGCCTTAAAAGTTTCCAAGCAATGTTCTGAACAGAAGTGATATACGCGTGAGCCATAAGCAAATGGATGTTGCTCTGCGGTAACCGTCATGCCACATATTGGATCCACCAGTACGTCCTCTAAGCTGCTGCTTTGTGGTGCTGGAGTTGCTTTATCCTTGTTCTTCAAAAAATCAAACATGAGTTCTCCTTGCTGAGAATGTTCTTCATCATCAATAATAACCTGAGGGTTATGGGATTGTTGGATCCTCGTCACGTGGCTGCTATCTAAACGTACACCGCGTAGTCGTGACGAGTTAAGAATCAAGCTTACAGAGCTGAAAGCCATGGCAAGACCTGCAATCATAGGATTCAGAAGCCAACCGGTGAATGGATACAATACTCCCGTGGCAATAACGAGCCCGATTGCGTTGTATGCAAATGCAAAAGCCAGATTTTCATAAATATTGCGCATAGTTGCACGGCTGAGACGAATCATGCGAGCCACGGCTAAAATATCGCCAGTCATAAGGGTGACATCTGCAGACTTCATAGCAATATCTGTGCCGGTACCCATAGCAAAACCAATATCAGACTGTGCTAAAGCGGGCGCATCATTTATGCCATCACCCACCATTGCAATCAGCTGATTGTGCTGATGTGTCTGCTGACGTTGTGCATGAGAAATCCAAAAAGCTTTGCCATCTGGTTTTACCTGAGCAATAACCGTATCAAGTCCCGCCTGTCTAGCCACATCTTTAGCTACTTCAGCTTTATCGCCAGAAAGCATAATTGTTCTTATTCCCATGCTTTTCAGCTCAGCAAGAGCTTGAGCAGAGGTAGCTTTTATGTGATCATTCGAGTAGGAAATCTCAGCAGTAGACGAATTTTCAACGCTTGCAATGCCTTCAGTAATTGTTCCTGTTTTATCAAAAAATATAGTGCGAATATGACGAGCCTTGTCTAAAGCATCGGCAGAAGAAATCAAAATTCCATACTGAGCTCCACGGCCAATTGCGGCGGTAATAGATAGCGGTGTTGCTAATCCTAAAGCACATGGGCAAGCAATAATCAAAACGGTAACTGCTGTTGTCAGTGCGTAGCTCAGAGATGACTGTGGGGCAAAAGATAACCAGAGTGTAAAAGTCCACAGAGCAATGAGGAAAACTGTTGGCACAAAAACGCGCGCGATTTTATCAGCTACAGCTTGAACGGGTGCTTTGCTGGCTTGGGCTGAGGAGACTAACTGAATAATCTGAGAGAGAACCGTATCCTTGCCAGTAGCGGTTACTTGCATTGCAACGGGAGCGTTCAAACTTAAAGTACCGCCAGTAATCTGTTCGCCTTCGCTGCGTTCAACAGGTTCAGATTCACCAGTCATCATCGATTCATCAAAACGTGAAGACCCTTTAATAATCACGCCATCGGTAGGAACTGTGTGCCCACCTGAAACTTGAATGATGTCACCAGTGCGGATCTGGCTCATAGATATTTCATGGCCGGCATCTGGAAGTTTCCATGCTTGCGAACTCAGTTCTTCAGCAGAGAGAACTCGTGCAGTGTCAGGACGCAATGCCATTAATGCCTCAATTGCACTGTTTGTGCCGGCTCGCGCTTTCGATTCAATGAGGGAGCCTAAAACAACGAGAGTGAGAACTACAACAACAGTGTCAAAATACACGTGACGAGTATTTTCAGGCAAAACTCCTGGCGCGATGCAGACGAGCAGGCTAAAAACATAAGCAGCTGAGGTGCCCACTGTGACCAAGGCATTCATTTCTGGATTGCGGTGAATAAGAGCGCTCCAACCAATACGATGAATATCCCAACCGGTGTAGAACATAACAGGCGTGGCAAGAATAGCTTGAATCCATGGGTTGTTGAGCCATGATGGAACATGATGTCCCCACATCATAGATCCCATGCCGAGAATGAAGACGGGAATGCTAAAAATCGCACCAATAATCAGCTTTTTCTTCAAGTTGTCAATGTCTTCAGTAGAACTGTTGTCAGTATTTTTGCTGGAGAAAGTGTCGGTTGAATTTGCTTGGTTATCGCTACGAAGCACGCTGTCGGGAGTCATGTCGGTCTTAGTGATGTTATCAGTATTGCTTGTGTCTGCTTCATGGGCTGGTGCAGTTCCAGATACTTTAAGCATGCCATGCACCATATTCATGCCACAAGAAAAAGGATATTCACCAGCGCTTAAAGCTGGTAAATGCACAGCAGTTGTGCGACCAGAAGCTAAATAGGTGTCAGTTTTGAGGTCGGGGAAAATAACATGCGATGTGCATTCTCCGCTATCTTTGCGGTCAAAATAAAGAGTGAGGGGAACTCCTGCTTGAGCGTGAATAAGAGCGGGGGAATATGAACCATTCACGCTAATGGTAATGTCCTGTTTTCCATTCGCTACATTCGTATGCTCGCCTTGGTGGGGTGCAAAAAAGTACCACAATAAGCCAATACTTATCAGTAATGCAACCGCGCAATATGCAAAAATCATAGCCACATCCTTCTTAAACTCTACGTACATAAATAGGTTGAACGTGTGTGATATTCCCTCGTGACATGAAGTTTCACTGGTGGCGATGGCACCTGCTATTATCGAACATATGTTCGAAACGGTTCTTATTTTCGTGATTAGCCTTGTTTTAGGTGCTATTTGTGGATTTGCGTATGCTCGTTTTTTGGGGAAAAAAGCGGGTAACAATCATGCCGATATTGGGCAACTTGAAAACCAACTGGAGGAGACAGCAGTTGCTCGAGATCAGTTCAAGGAGCAAGCCGAACTTTTACGTTCTGATTTAGCTGCGGAGCGCGAAGCTACAGCTAAATTAGAGGGTACGCTTTCCGGTGTGCGTGAGCAGCTCAGTTTTGCTCAAGAGGAGCTCATCAAAGCTCAGAATGCAGAAAAAGAACGTGTGGAACGTGAACGCCTCAAAGAGCTGAAACGTGAAGAAGAATTAAGACTAAAGCAGGAACAAGAGCTCAATGAAGAGTCTCGTGTGTTAAAGGCTTTGAGTCCTGTGCAGAAGAACTTAGATGTGCTGCAACAAAAGGTGACGCAAATAGAAGAGAGCCGCAAATCCGAAATGGGTAAGCTCGGTGAGCAGTTACTTGGATTAGGCAAAGCGCAGGAAAAGCTTGATAAAGAAACCACAAGCCTTGCGATGGCGTTACGAAATAATAAAGTGCGTGGAGCATGGGGAGAAGCTCAGCTCAAAAACATTGTGGAATCAGCGGGGTTGCGAGATCATGTGGATTTTGAAACTCAATACTCTGTGCGTAATGCAGAGGGGAAGCAGCAGCGACCGGATATGGTAGTGTTCCTTCCTGATGGCAAATTCATTCCTATTGATGCAAAAGTACCGTATTCTGCTTATCAAAAAGCGTGTGAAATTAGCGATGCTGCCTCGGAGCAAGAACTACAGTTGCGTGACCAATATTTAGCTGAACACGCAAAGGCTTTGCGCTCTCATATTGATACTTTAGGAAGCCGTGAATATTGGAAAAATGACGATGATCGCGTTGCTCCTGACTTTGTTATTGCTTTTATTCCTAACGAATCATTGCTGCAAGCTGCCTTAGATGTTGATCCAACTATTCTGGATTATGCCTTTAATAAGCAGGTGGCTTTAACCTCTCCAGTCACGCTGTGGTCTGTGCTTAAATCCGTTGCTTTCGCATGGCAGCAACAGATATTAAGCGAGGAAGCACAACAACTCTTTGATTTATCTCGTGAACTTTTTGGTCGTTTAGGATCAATGAGTAAAAACGCTGCCAAACTCGGTAAAACATTAGGAAAAGCTGTACAAGATTACAATCTCTTTGTAGGTTCCTTGCAAACTAAAGTAGTTCCAACAGCGCGTAAGCTTAATAAGCTTGACCAATCAATTATCTATGAAGAGCCGCAGGCTATTGAAAATGAGAAGAATGCCGAGATACGAGATATTACCGCTCCAGAGCTCTTAGCTGCGTGGGACGACGAGACGGAAAGCTAAACTATCAATCATGACTGATTTTAAAGCAACAGGCAGTGCCGATATTCGTCAGCAGATTGCTGACTTACCTGAGGAGATGCTCGAGCCAACGCAGCGTCTCGAAAAGCTAGTACGGGCTGAAGTGGCAGATAAACAATTCAGTGAGCTAACTGGTGTCACATATCATCATGATGGAGCAACTCTAGCGGGTCATGCACTCTTAGATGCGTTGGAAACTCACGGTTTTTCGATTGATGATTTTGATGCTGTTGGTGCTATGACCTCTGCTGGAATTCCACTCGTTACAGCTATGGTTCATGCTGCAGCTTCGCGCGGTCAGCTTCTTGACGGTTTTTTGATGGACTTTGTATTCCCTGGAATTAAGGGACCTTCTATTGCAGATAAACGCGTTATTCTTGTTGACGCATGGCTTTCAGAAAAATCTTTCGTACAAACATCTTCTGTAGTGACTCTCACACATGGAAATGAACTCAATCTTGATTTTGCTGTTCTTGAAAATGAGGGTGCTCAGATTTGTGCTATCACTTCTTTGGTAGGAAGTGTTGGGCAAATTGAGCAGTATGCACATAAAGAAGAATGTTGTGGCGGTGGTCAGTGCGGAACAGGCCACGAGAATACTCACAGCCCTGAGCACGAGTGCCATAGCAATACGGATCATGTGTGCGCGTGCGGCGGTCACGATGAGCATCACAATGATGACCATCACAATGACGAGCATGGTTATCATGCACATGACGGTCATGAGCACAATGAAGATTTGCAGATTCAACTGGTGAACCCTGTAACAGGCTCACGTGCTGTTGTACCATTTATTCCTGTTTTCTCCGATAAGGACGTGCAGACCGCATGATTCCACCAAGTGAATTTACTCAACGTGTTATTGCAGCGGGAGACCCTGGCTTGCGAGAAATTGGTGTTGGTCCGATGGGTAGAAGAACATCCTGATCAGCCGCTCCCACGCGGTGAACAGTATGATGAGGAACTTCTGCGCGAAGGAGATCGGCGCAATGTGATGGATCGTTACCGATATTGGAGCGTTGAGGCTATTAAAAAAGATCTCGATGAGCGTGGTCGCTATGGTTTCGAAGTAGCCGTGGAAAATTGGACGCATGATTTTAATATCGGTTCTATTGTGCGTACTGCTAACGCATTTACTGCGAATGCTGTTCACATTATCGGTCCCAAGAAATGGAACCGCAAGGGCTCGTTAATGACCGAGCTGTATCAGCACGTATATCACCATGCCAGCATTGATGAGTTCATTGACAATCTCACTGCTCGTGCTGAACAAGAGGGGAAACCTCGCCCGCGTATTATTGCTCTTGATATTGTTCCAGGAGCGCAACCTATTGAACGTTATGATTTCCCGGAAAATTGCGTCATGATTTTTGGTGCAGAAGGTCCGGGTTTGACCAGTCGTGCGCTTGAACGTGCTGATGATGTTGTCTATATTTCACAAACAGGATCTGTACGTTCGCTCAATGCAGGTGCGGCCGCAGCAGTTGCTATGCATACATGGGTGATGCAACACGGAACAATTGTATAACCCACGTTGGTGATCCCTGACTTCTACGTAGGCAAGGTCGGACAGTGTGTGTTGTCACGCAAGCGGTAGTTGTCGGCTAAATCACGGGTTCTACAGGTTGTGGTTTTAAGTACTGAGTGGGATTGTGGGAACAAGCCTATTTTAGGCGTTTTGCTGTTTTTGGCAGTTAGGTTTTAGCTCATGTGTAGGTTTATGTTTTATTGAAGGTTAGGGTATAGCCCTCGTCTGCTCTACGCGTTTGGATTCGATAAGTCTGCGCACAAGTTTTTCGTCGAAGACTTATATGTCAGGGTTTGTTGTTCGAACGTTTCAATGTGCTTTTAATCTCAAGACCTCTCGCTCAATATTTTCGACCAGGAAGTCAGGAACTCAATAAATTTATAAAGTTTTAGACTTCAAAGTCTGAAACTTTGCGTTTCCTGATTTTTAGCTCTACAATGGACTAGAAAATGGGAGGTGCAGTATGACCGAACTAATTAATCGCCCTGACTATCTAAATCAGCTGATTCAGAATAGGGATGTGGATCTGGTCAAGATCGTAACCGGTATTCGCAGATGTGGAAAATCAAGTTTGCTCGACTTATTTCATCAATTTCTAATCGACGATGGAGTACCTGAGGCTAACATCATTCATTTGAATCTTGAGTCGTTGCGATATAGGGATCTGCATGACTATCTTGCTTTCTATGATTATGTCAGTGAGCGTATTGCTGAGAGTGGAAAGACTTACCTGATCTTCGATGAACTGCAGGCTGTGGAACATTGGGAAAAGGCTGTTGAGTCATTCCGTCTTGATTTTGATGTGGATATCTACATCACCGGATCCAATGCTTATTTACTATCTACGGAATTATCTACACTGCTTTCTGGTAGATATGTAGAAATTCGTATGCTCCCTCTGTCCTTCAAAGAGTTTTTAACGTTCTACGAGTTTTCTCCATCCGTTACTGTAGAGGAAAAGTTCCAAAAATACTTACAGTTTGGAGGTATGCCAATTCTGAGAGAATATCAGTTCAACGAAGCACGAAGTAATCAAGCGCTAGAGGGCATCTATTCCACCGTTGTGCTACGTGATATTCTTCAGCGAAACAATCAAGCGGATCAGAGTATGTTGCAGAAAATCATGCTGTTCCTGTGTTCCAATATTGGAAGCATTACTTCTCCTAATAGCATCGGCAATGTCCTATCTAGCGAGGGTGATATTCACCCTGGTAAAGGAAAGAATGTTGCTGGAAAAACGGTAGATAAATATATTGCTATGTTGCGCAGTGCATTCATTTTCTTTTCTGTTGGACGATATGATGTTAAGGGTAAGCAACTGCTCAAAACATTAGGTAAGAACTATATTATTGATCTCGGTTTTCGTAACATGCTTCTCGGTTACCGCGACGCAGACCGGGGTCATATTCTTGAAAACATTGTGTTCTTGGAACTCATCCGGCGCGAGTACCGAGTTTATATCGGTAAAGTCGCTGATACAGAGATTGACTTTATTGCGGAAAAACCAAATGAAAAGCTCTATATTCAGGTAACAGAAAGTATGCAGTCCTCGCAGACTCGCGAGCGAGAACTAAGACCACTTCGCATGATTCATGACAATTACGAAAAAATTGTCCTGTCAATGGATAGAAACTATATCAATTCTTATGATGGCATCAAATCCTTGTACCTGATTGATTGGCTCCTGTCCTAAACATCATCATGCATGAGGTATTCAAAATGTTGTCTGAGAGCTCATCCCGACCAGTTATCATTGCAGCTCGTGGCATACAGAAGTAGTCTGTATCTTTTCGCGAAAGAGCGAGTTTCCAACTAACATACCTGTTCTGCAGGAGGGGGCGATTGTTGGCATTTTCGGCACCGATTACTTGAATGAGTGAACGATTAAGTGCAGGGGCGGTCTTAATCGAAGACCCAAAATGGCGCGGAAACGTTAAAGCGTCGCCTAAAACCTTTCCCAAATCTCTGGTTTGTAGAGACTCTGGGCATACTTAATCATATCCTCGTCAAACCTATCCCGATTCTCTTTAATCCAGAAGAAGACGGATACAAACTCGTAACCCAAGTGTCGGGTTAAACATCTAATATGGGGCATTATGCCTACATTTACACGTGAAGAAATCGAGCATTTGGGCGAACTTGCTCAAATAGCTTTAACAGACGAAGAAATTACTCGTCTTCAAGGTGAACTGAACGCAGTTGCAGAGGCTATTGCACAGGTGCAAGAAGTTGCTTCAGAAAACATTGCACCAACTGCAAACCCAGTACCTCTTGAAGCATATATGCGTCCAGATGAGCCTGCAACACCATTGACTCAAGAAGAAGCTCTGTCAGGAGCTCCCGCGTCTGAGTCTGGTATGTTCGTAGCTCCACAGATTTTGGGGGAGTAATTCATGGATAAGAATATGCGAAATGACCTAGTGAAGCTATCTGCAGCACAGATGGCTGAGAAGTTCAAAGCTGGTGAGGTAAGCTCTCGCGAGTTAGTAGATGCTCATGCTGAAGTTATTGAAGCAGCAGAACCATCTATTAACGCTTTCTTGAAGTTGAGCTTTGACCAGGCTCGTGAACAAGCTGATGCTATTGATGCAAAGCGTGTAGCAGGTGAGGAACTTGCTCCACTGGCTGGTGTCCCTATTGCGATTAAAGACATGATTGTTACCAAGGGCATCGAAACCACAGCAGCATCTAAAATTCTTGAAGGATGGATTCCTCCATATGATGCTACCGTTATTACTCGCTTGAAGAATGCTGGTTTGCCAATTCTCGGCAAGACAAATCTCGATGAATTTGCTCAGGGTTCTTCTACCGAGCATTCCGCTTATGGCAACACGCAAAATCCGTGGGATACTGATCGCGTTCCAGGTGGCTCTGGCGGTGGCTCAGCAGCAGCAGTTGCAGCATTTGAAGCTCCGTTAGCTTTGGGAACAGATACAGGTGGTTCTATTCGTCAGCCTGGTGCTTTCACGGGAACTGTTGGCGTGAAACCAACATACGGTGGTGTTTCCCGTTTTGGTGCTATTGCTATGGCATCTTCTCTTGATCAAATTGGTCCTGTTAGCCGCACAGTTTTAGATTCTGCATTACTGCAAGAAACAATTGGCGGTCATGATCCACACGATTCCACTTCTTTGCCAGGTTCTGCTCCAGCAATGGTGGCAGCAGCCCAGCAAGGCGCACAACGTGATCTCAAGGGCTTGAAGGTTGGTCTTATTAAGGAACTATCTGGTGATGGTTTCCAAGAAGGTGTGTCCAAGCGCTTCAACGAGGCAGTAGAGCACTTAACTGCTATGGGGGCTGAAGTTGTAGAGATTTCCTTGCCAAACCTCAAATATGCTTTGGGTGCGTACTACATCATCATGCCTTCTGAAGTATCTTCCAACTTAGCTCGCTATGATGGTATGCGTTACGGCATGCGCGTTATGCCACCTGCTGGCGTTCCAGCAACAGCTGCCAATATGATGGCATATACCCGCGAAGCTGGTTTTGGCGACGAAGTGAAGCGTCGTATTATTTTAGGAACTTATGCCTTGTCCGCAGGTTACTACGACGCATGGTATGGCAGTGCGCAAAAGGTACGTACTCTCATTATTGAAGATTTCAATAAGGCTTTCGAGCAGGTAGACGTATTAGCTTGCCCAACTTCTCCATCTACAGCATTTAAGTTCGGCGAAAAGACTAAAGATCCATTAGCAATGTACTTAGATGATATTGCTACCATTCCAGCGAACTTGGCCGG
This sequence comes from Alloscardovia omnicolens, assembly GCA_040702985.1. Lineage (GTDB taxonomy): Bacteria > Actinomycetota > Actinomycetes > Actinomycetales > Bifidobacteriaceae > Alloscardovia > Alloscardovia omnicolens_A. Next base: position 575,874 of record CP159991.1, read on the forward strand.
TGTTCCAGCTATTTCCATTCCAGCTGGTGTCAGCGATGATGGTATGCCAGTGGGCTTCCAGTTCATTGCTCCACAAAAGCGTGACGATGTTCTCTATAAGCCTGCAGCAGCACTTGAAGCAGCATTAGAAGAACAATGGAACGGTCCAGTATGGCAGTGGATGAACACTCCATGGTTGGGCGAGTAGGTCAAAGAGGAAAAGAACATGGCTGAAAAATTAATGAAGTTTTCCGAAGCTGTAGAAAAATATGATCCAGTTATCGGTCTTGAAGTTCATGTGGAGCTCAACACCACAACTAAGCTCTTCTGCCCAGCAGAAGTATCTTTCGGTGGTGAACCAAACTCTCAGCTCACACCAGTATCATTAGGTTTGCCAGGATCCTTGCCAGTGGTCAACAAGTCCGCTATTGACTATGCCATTAAACTTGGATTGGCTTTGCACTGCGATATTGCTGAGTGGTCTCAGTTCGCCCGCAAGAACTACTTCTACCCAGATATGCCTCGCGATTATCAGATTTCTCAATATGATAAGCCTCTTAATGGTGAAGGTTACTTGGACGTAGAGCTTGAAGATGGCGAAATTTTCCGCGTGCCAATCGAACGCGCGCATGTAGAAGATGATGCTGGCAAGAATACTCACGTGGGCGGTGCTGACGGTCGTATTGAAGGTGCAGACCACTCTTTGGTTGATTACAACCGTGCAGGTGTGCCATTGGTTGAGATCGTGACTAAGCCAATTACGGGTGCAGGTGCGCGCGCAGCAGAAGTTGCTGGTGCTTATGTGCGTACAATCCGTGATATTGTACGTGCTCTCAATATTTCCAACGCTCGTATGGAGCAGGGAAATATGCGTGCCGATGTGAATGTCTCTTTGCGTGAGAATGCAGATGCACCATTCGGTACCCGTTCTGAAACTAAGAACGTGAATTCTTTCCGCGGTATTGAGCGCACAATTGTATATGAAATTCGCCGTCAAGCTGCTGTTTTGGAAGCTGGTGGAGAAGTTCTACAAGAAACTCGCCACTGGGATGAAGCAAGTCAGACCACGGCTGGTGGTCGTGTAAAGACTGATGCTGATGATTATCGCTACTTCCCAGATCCTGATTTGGTGATGGTACACACCACACAGGAACATATTGAAGAGCTTAAAGCTCAGATGCCAGAAATGCCACGTGAACGTCGAAATCGTTTGCAGGCTGAATGGGGTCTTAGCGATAACGATATGCGCGATATTATTAATGCTTCTGCACTCGACCTGGTGGAAGAAACAGTACAAGCAGGAGCAACTCCAGCTGGTGCTCGTAAATGGTGGATGGGAGAAATTTCTCGCGCCGCCAATGAGAATGACACCACTTTGGAAGAGCTGAGCATCAGCCCAGCAGATGTGGCTCGCGTAGAAGCCTTGATTGCTGAGGGTAAACTCAACGATAAGTTGGCTAAGCAGACTGTATCTGGTGTTATTGCTGGTGAGGGTACTCCTGACGAAGTAGTAGCTAAGCATGGTTACGAGGTTGTGCAGGATACTGGTGCTTTGGAAGCAGAAGTCGATAAAGCATTGGCTGATAATCCAGACATTGCTGAAAAGCTCAAGAGCGGTAATATGAAGCCAATGGGCGCTATTATCGGCGCAGTTATGAAGGCTACACGTGGACAGGCTGATGCGAAAACTGTAACTAGCATCGTCATGTCTAAAATTAAGTAGTTTCTCACTGCAATTCAGCTGAGTATATCAACGTCGGAATAAAGAAGGGGAAAGACATCCCATGCAGGACACCATGATGACCACAACTAATCCACGCGTTTTAGATGAAAGCGTTGTTATTCCTGAAATTCGTGGAGAGATGGTTAAACTTCGTGCTGCAAGTTGGGACGATTTCAGCATGATGGATCGTATTCATGCCTTTTCCTCTTCTTTAACTCTGGTCGGTAAATCAGAAGAAGCTGAGCGCGCCATTGTACGCTCTTGGATTCAGAGGTCGTTGCGCTGGCAGAAGGGGATTCGCACCCAGGAAGAAGGTCTGCAAGATGCAGAAGCTCGTGGTGTGATGGCATGGTCACTTTTCGTCAACGACAGTAATGAGAGCAACAGCTCGGATGACGTCAATACTGATGAGCTCATTGGTATGGCTTTTTTGGTTGATATTGATGCATGGGCTGAGTCCGCTCGCATTCAAGTAATTCTGGGCGAACCATATCGCGGTCGCGGATATACGCGCGACGTTATGCCTCGCGTTATGACATACGGTTTTGCTCCACGTCCAGCTGGTTTAGGGCTTCATCGTATTTGGATCAGCACATCATCATCAAATACGCGCGGTCACGCTGTTTATAAGTCATTAGGCTTTATTGAATCTGGTATTTCGCGAGATGCACTCTGGGATGATAGTGAATCACGCTACATGGATATGCATGTTTTCGATATGCTTGTTGATGAGTTTGATCCTATCCAATCATTAGCTACTTTCGGTTTGCATGCGATTATGGAAAATCCGGGCATTCGTGAAGCTCTAGCTCAGCATGAGCGTACGCTGAACGTGAAGAAGAACGTATCTGTTGAAGTCCATGATTTGGCGGTATCACGTGAAGAAGTAGCAGCAGATCGTCCAGAGAACACTAAGCACACCGAGAATGCAGATGTTCAGCTTCCTCCTATTTCTGGACAACGCCACGCGTCGAGCCATGATGACATATCTCAGGACGAAGAACTTCCATGGTGGCGTAAACTTGGAGCTGGACGCAAACGCGACTAAGTTGTGCGCTGAACATGTACTAGCACATTGCTACTACAATAAAGGACAAATACCATAGCAAACCGCTTCAGCATACACTCCCTATCGCAAGGAGAGCTCGATGAGTGCAGAAGATCTCGATAACTACGAAACTGATGCCGAACTGGCATTGTATAAAGAGTATCGTGACGTCATCAAACTTTTTACTTATGTGATTGAAACGGAACGTCGATTTTATCTCGCTAACCGTGTTGATTTTAATGTCCGTCAAGCTGGCCAAGACGTTTATTTTGATGTGCAACTGACCGACGCATGGGTGTGGGATGTTTATCGTCCTAATCGTTTCGTGAAAAATGTGCGCATCGTTACTTTTAAAGATGTGAATGTGGAAGAAGTTCAAAAAACTGATATTGAAGTTCCACGAGATTTATAAACCGTATATCCAGGATTTTAACGAGAAGACTTTTAGTCCCCTCCAACTGCGAAAAAATTGTGCGTACTGTGTTATATCACCATAAAAAACGATGGTATACGGTAGGCTTGGAAAGAATATCTAAACTTGAGGAGTAAATGTGACAGATAAACAATCTGTTGTGATTATCGGTGGAGGTCCTGCAGGACTTACCGCAGCGTGGGAATTAGTTAAAGACAATTCCGATGTCTATGATGTCACTGTGCTAGAAGCAAGCCAGGAATTTGGCGGTATTGCTCGCACTGTAAAGTACAACGGTAATCGTATGGATATTGGCGGTCATCGCTTTTTCTCCAAAGACGATCGTATTATGCAATGGTGGCAGGATGTTATGCCACTGCAAGGCGCTCCATCGTATGACGATAAGAAACTTGGGCGTCATCATGATTTGAACCCAGGTGGTCCAGATCCAGAAAAGACAGATAAGGTTATGCTTAAGCGTCACCGTTTATCTCGCATTTTCTGGAATCAGCATTTCTTTGATTATCCTATTAGCCTGACCCCTAACACAATTAAAGCCATGGGCTTTGTGCTCACTATGCAGGCAGGATTCAGCTATCTGTGGTCTACTGTGCACAAGTTGCCAGAAGATAACTTGGAAAACTTCTACATTAACCGATTCGGTCGCAAGCTGTATTCCATGTTCTTTGAAGGGTACACTGAGAAGCTATGGGGTCGTCATCCAAGTGAGATTTCTGCTGACTGGGGTGCTCAGCGCGTAAAGGGCCTGAATATTTGGAATATTCTGGGTAACGCTTTTAAGAGAATGATGCCTGGTCATAAGGCAGATAATTCAAAAGTAGAAACCTCTTTGATTGAAGAGTTTTGGTATCCAAAGCTCGGTCCAGGCCAGCTCTGGGAAATCGTGGCAGATAACTCTACTGCCAAGGGTGCTACGATTATTAAGGGTGCTAAGGTCACCGCTATTCATAGCGAAAATGGAAAAGCATCAAGTGTGGATTACACCACAGAAGATGGCACTGTTGTTAATCTGAAAGCAGATCACGTTATTTCTTCTATGCCTCTCAATCATCTCATTGATGCAATGGAAGAAGGCGGCGTAGAAGTGCCATCATCGGTATCAGAGGTTGCACATGGCTTGCCATTCCGTGACTTCGTAACCGTGGGCCTGCTTGTTAAGAAGTTGCGCGTTCAGAACACGACGGACGTGCCAACTTTGGGTAATCCGCCAATCGTTCCAGATAACTGGATTTATGTTCAAGATCCTGGATATAAAGTAGGACGACTTCAGATTTTTAACAACTGGAGCCCATACCTCTTAAAGGATCCAGACAATACCGTATGGATTGGTTTGGAATACTTTACAGATGAAGGTGATGATTTCTGGAATCTCACCGATGAAGAGGCACGTAAGTTTGCTATTGCTGAAATGATTCGTATGCGCATTATTGAAAGTGCAGACGATGTTTTGGATGCACATCGAGAACTCGTACCAAAAGCATATCCTGCTTACTTCGATACCTATGACCGCATTGATGAGTTGACCAACTGGATTGACTCCTTAGGCAATGTGTACTGCGTAGGGCGTAATGGTCAGCATCATTACAATAATCAGGATCACTCCATGGCAACATCTATGGAGGCTGTGGACAATATTAAGACTGGTCGAGAAGATAAAACTAATGTGTGGTCTGTAAACACAGAGAAGTCTTATCACGAGTCTAAATAGTTCCGATTGACAGCTGCACAATAGTAGCGTCATAACTACGCGCCACGTCGCTCACGTAATACATCAAGAGCATAACTGAAGCACTGAAGATGTCGCCCTGGCATTTCTTCAGTGCTTTAGTGTATAGTTATAGCTTGTATGTGCCGAGTGGAGCATTGCCACATAGATGTACCACTCATCAGGTCTAGATCGGCATAACGCTGAACAGACTGGCTCCTTTGCAGGCAAACTTGCAAAGAAGACGCGAGGAATGAAGTGCCATAGCCATAAAACTATGGTTGAACTTTCATTCCCAGACTTAACGCTGATATGTGGCGGCGTATGAGGATTATTATGAACGCTATTGAAGCATTCGAAGCTAAGCAGCTCAAGGCTGCAGATTCCATTCCTGCATTCCGTCCAGGCGACACCGTTAAGGTGAACGTAAAGATTCAGGAAGGTAACAACTCTCGTATTCAGGCATTCCAGGGCGTTGTAATTGGCCGCCAGGGTGCTGGTTTGCGTGAAACTTTCATGGTACGTAAGGTTTCCTTCGGCGTTGGCGTAGAACGTCGTTTCCCAGTACATTCCCCATCTATCGATTCCATTGAATTGGTACGTAAGGGTAAGGTACGTCGTGCAAAGCTTTACTACTTGCGCAACTTGCGTGGTAAGGCTGCTCGCATTGTTGAGCGCCGCGACAATTCCGCAAACTAAAACGTGCAGTGGAGAAACCCTGGGCCTTACCTCGGGTTTTTCTTTTATTTTCCGCGTGGGCAGTGTACACCGCTTGAATACAGCCTTCTAACACAACCCATGCCACAAGCGCACCACGCATAAAAGTTCAGCTTCGAGCTGGAGGATACAGTGAGCACAGGTAAACATACACACACAGAACACATGATTCCAGAGCACAGCACTGGTCAACGAACCTATTCGCGCGCAGAACAGCGTTTAATGGGGGCGTTGGATTGGTTGCTATATTTTGTTGTTCCCTTGGTTATTGTGCTTGTGCTGCGTTTTGTCATCTTTGGCTTGTTTATTATTCCATCAGCGTCTATGGAAAATACGTTGATGATTGGTGATCGTATTATTACCAAGAACATCAACATTTCCTCGCACACACTCAAGCGTGGTCAGGTGATTGTTTTTGCTGACGATTCTCATTGGTTGAGCGCTCAAGAAGTGAACGAGGCAGCTAGCTCAACACATAGTTTTGGCATTGATAATGGTAAATTATTCTTGGTTAAGCGTCTCATTGGTTTACCAGGAGATGTGGTTGCTTCAGAAGGTAACGGTGCTCCGGTCACAGTCAACGGTGTTGCTATTGATGAATCATCATATATAAAACCTGGCGTAGCTCCATCAGATCAGGCTTTTTCAGTAACAGTTCCTCCCGATAGTGTTTTTGTAATGGGGGATAATCGTTCCAATTCCGCGGATTCACGTTTTCATCTCAACGATGGTAATTCAGGCTGTGTGCGCATCAGTTCTATTACCGGCGTTGCTTTAGCTGTTTTCTGGCCATCTGCAGATTGGAAAATTTTGAATACGGGGCGAGCAGCGTTTGAAAGCGTAGGCCTGTGATGCCTGCACCTTCTCCCACATGGCAGTTTGAATCCGACATTGTTCATCAAGGCGCGCAATGGATTATTGGGCTTGATGAGGTAGGTCGTGGATGCTTAGCAGGTCCCGTTACACTGGGGGCTGCAGCATTTCGCGCAGATCTTATTGGCACAGACACCATTCCTGAGGGCTTAAAAGACTCTAAACTCCTCAGTGAACGCCGACGTGAAGCTCTGATTGAACCCATAGCTCAATGGGCTGCAGCAGTGGGTACTGGCTCATGCTCTAATACTGAAATTGATGAGTGGGGAATATCATCATGCTTAGGAGTAGCAGCGCTGAGAGCTTTGGAAACGGTAGAACGAGATCTGCTGGAAAAATATCCACAAGATTTTTATGAACGCGTGCGTGTAGCTGTTATTTTAGATGGTCCGCATGATTACATTACGCCAGCAATGAGCATGGTTCATGCTCCAACAATCCCTGTTATTCCGCGTGTTTACACGCAAGTTAAAGCTGATCAGCAGTGTGCTAGTGTAGCAGCCGCATCGGTATATGCGAAAGTTCAGCGAGACCATACTATGCTCCATATTGCGCAGGATAATCCTCAATGGGCTGCATACGCATGGGGAAAAAATAAAGGATACGGTTCTGCTCAACATCGAGCAGCCTTGAAAGAACATGGTCCAACACCATATCATCGCATCAGTTGGAAGTTAGGATAACCTCAGATGAGCACTCATAAAGTTTCTATTATCGACGTAGCCAAGGAAGCAGGTGTTTCCTACCAAACTGTATCGCGCGTTATTAATAATTCCCCATCTGTGCGCGAGTCCACGCGCCGCAAAGTTCAAGAGGCTATTCAAGCGTTAAACTATCATCCATCGTTGTCGGCACAATCTCTCAAAACACAGCGCACGCGTATGGTGGGAGTTATTGCTTCTCAAACTCAGTATTCTGGCCCGCTGCTGACTATTTCAGCTATTGAAAGAATGGCGAGAAGCCGCAATCTTTTCGTGTCTGTGGCAACAGTAGATGAGGCTCGTCTCAACCCAGAAGATTTTGCGAATATTGAAGAAAGCTTCGTTAAGCTAGGTGTGGAAGCAGTTGTTATTGTTGCGCCAACAGAAGCTATGGTGACTTTAGCTGTGGAAAGCCATGTGAATATTCCTCGCGTTATTATTACTGCCGCTGAAGGAATGCAAGAACTCAGTTCGCGCCAATTTGATGCACAGCGTGTGAAATTTGTGACTACAAATCAAGATGAGGCAAGCCGCCATATTGTGCACACATTATCTGAGCGCGGTGTGGATCGAGTTATTTATTTACGTGGACCGCAGCAGTGGCGCGATGCATATACGCGATGTGAAGCGTGCAAGCGTGCCTGCATAGATGCAGGCTTAGATATTCAGATTTTAGATATGAATGATTGGCTCAGCGCAAACAGCTATGAGAAAATATCTGCACTTTTAACATCTCAGGGTGTTCAGAGCATGAAAAACACTGCTGTGTGGGGAGCTAATGATTTGCTGGCTATGGGCGCTCGTCGTGCACTGATAGAAGCAGGACTTGTTATTCCTGATGATGTGTGCGTTGTGGGATATGACGATATGCCAGGTATGGAAAGTCTTGTTCCTCCGCTGACTACAGTTAACCCTAATTATGAGCATGTTGGCTCATTGGCTATGCGTTTAGTTCTTGACTTACTGGGATATGGGGCTGCAGATGAAGATGCAGACAGCGCAAGTTTAGACACCATGCTTGTCGAGGGTTCTGAGAATCTCTACTTCATTGAGCCAACAGTAGTATTACGTGAATCTACGCGATAGTCAAGCGTACAAAAGATAACAATTTAGTGACGCAATTTTTTGGGGATTGATACAGCATAACCTCTGTATTTTCACTGCATAACAGGGGTAATAGTCTGCGCCACACGGAAGCGGCTTCGGTTGATTAATACAACGTTATAGTGTAAAATGTACTTATGTGAACGTTCACATAAGGTTGTGAATTTGTCGAGACAATATCCAAACACAATGGAGTGAGTAACTATGGTTACAACAAACAGCGCACAAGCTGCTGCAGCAATCACCAGTGGTGATATTTCGCTAGGTGTGGAGTTTGGTTCTACCCGCATTAAAGCTGTGCTTATTGATGCACAGTACGCCACGCTAGCCCAAGGCGACCACGAATGGGAGAATCACTTAGATAACGGTTTATGGACCTACAGCTTAGAAGAGGTGTGGGCAGGTGTGCAGGATGCTTATGCTAAATTAGCAGCTAGTGCACGTGAGAAATATGGCGTGGAGATTACGCGCATTGCTCGCATGGGTTTCTCTGCAATGATGCATGGATATCTAGCTTTTAATAAGTCTGGCGAACTGCTTGTACCATTTAGAACATGGCGCAATACCAATACGCATGAAGCGCATAAAGCACTATCTGAGCTGTTTCAGTTCAATATTCCTGAACGTTGGTCTATTGCTCACTTGTATCAGGCTATTTTGAATAAGGAAGAGCATGTTCCTGAAGTTGATTATGTCACCACACTGTCTGGTTATGTGCATTGGCAGCTAACTGGACGTAAGGTATTAGGCGTTGGTGATGCTTCGGGTATGTTCCCTATTGATCCACGCACGCGTACATATGATGAAGAATTTTTGGCACAATTTGAGAAGCTTGAAAATGTAGCATCTCAGCCATGGAATATTCGAGAAATTTTGCCAACTGTTTTGGTTGCAGGTGAAAATGCCGGTGAGTTAACACCTCAAGGCGCTCGCTTGCTTGATCCAACTGGCACTTTGCAGGCAGGATCAGTACTTGCTCCTCCAGAAGGCGATGCGGGAACGGGCATGGTGGCCACAAATTCTGTACGTGTGCGTACAGGTAATGTGTCAGCCGGAACTTCCATTTTCGCTATGGTGGTTCTAGAAGATAAACTTAAAGGTCTTCATCCTGAAGTTGATGTGGTCACTACGCCAGCTGGTGATTTAGCAGGCATGTCTCATGCAAATAATTTCACGTCAGATTTGAATGCATGGGTGGGACTGTTCCGTCAATTTGCCCAGGCTGCCGGCGCAGAAATTGATGATGCCAAGCTTTTCTCCACGCTCTTTAATGCTGCTATTGCAGATGATACCGATGCTCACGCTGGTGGCTTGCTCAATTATTGCTTCTATTCCGGTGAATTCCTTGTAGGATTAGCACAGGGACGTCCTGTATTCGCTCGAGGTCCGCAATCTCGTATGAGCTTGGGTAACTTTATGCGTGCTCAGCTATTCTCCGCATTCTCCCCAGTAAAAGTTGGCATGGATGTGATGACCAAGGATGAAGGCGTACGTGTGGATTCCTTAGTTGGACATGGCGGAATTTTCACCACTCCAGTGGTGGCTCAGCGTATTTTAGCTGCTGCATTTAATACTCCAATCCGCGTGATGAGCACAGCAGCTGAAGGTGGAGCATGGGGTATGGCTGTTTTGGCTGATTACACAGCACGTGCTCAGACTGCTTTGGATGATTATTTGGATTCTCAGGTCTTTGCAGACACTGAGTACTCTACTGAAGAACCACAGCCTGCCGATGTGGAAGGCTTTGAAGACTTCTTTGAGCGTTTCAAAGCTGGACTTTCTATTGAAAAAGCGGCAATCGACACCATTGATTTGGAATCAAAATAAATAGATAAGGAGACGTGCTATGGCAACATTGGCAGATTATTCAGAAGAAACCCGTGCTGAGGTTAAGCAGGTTCGCGAAATTGTGGCTACTTTGCATGAGCAGCTGCTGAAGTGGAATTTGGTGGTATGGACTGCAGGAAATGTATCGCAGCGCTTAAAGACAGCTGATCTTATGGTTATTAAACCATCAGGTTTGCGCTATGAATATTTAACTCCAGCCAGCATGGTGGTGTGCGATTTGGATGGAAATGTAGTTGATGGAGCAGCATCTCCATCATCGGATACAGCCTCACACTGCTACATTTACCGCAATATGCCAGACGTTTACGGTGTGGTACACACTCACTCCACTTATGCCACGGCATGGGCAGCAACAGGAAAAAATATTCCATGCGCACTCACTATGATGGGCGATGAATTTGGTGGAGAAGTGCCAGTTGGCCCATTCCGTTTGATTGGTTCAGAAGCCATCGGTGAAGGCGTGGTAGAGACTTTGAAGAAGTATCCAAAGTCTCCTGCTGTTCTCATGCAGAATCATGGTCCATTCACTATTGGAAAAGATGCTGAATCTGCAGTGAAAGCAGCAGCAATGACTGAAGAAGTGGCACACACCGTCTGGGCAGCTCAAATGCTTGGTGGTGTTATTCCAATTCCTCAGGCAGATATTGATAAGCTCAACGATCGCTACCAGAACGTATACGGTCAGCACTAAATCTGGTGACGGCGTAAAAAATAGTAGAAATATTTTCATAAAAGAAAGGTAATTCAATGAAGAATCCATTTGAAGGTAAAGAAATCTGGTTCGCAGTTGGTTCTCAGGATCTCTACGGCGAGGAAACCCTCAAGCAAGTAGCAGATCAGTCACGTGAAATTGTTGACACCTTAGATGCTAGCCCAGCTATCCCTGTTAAGCTCGTGCTCAAGCCAACGCTTAAGGACTCAGATTCTATTAAGCAGTTCATGCAGGAAGCTAGCTCAGCACCTGAGTGTATCGGCGTGATTGCATGGATGCACACTTTCAGCCCTGCAAAGATGTGGATTCGTGGCTTAAATGAACTCAAGAAGCCATTGTTGCAGTTAAATACTCAGCATCATGAAGAAATTCCATGGAAGACCATGGATATGGACTTCATGAATTTGAACCAGGCTGCACACGGCGATCGTGAATTCGGCTATATTGTTACCCGTTTGGGCATTCCTCGCAAGATTGTTGTTGGTCATTACACTGATCCAGACGTTGCTGAACGCATTGGCGTGTGGACGCGTGCTTGCGCTGGTTGGGATGCTGCTAACACCATGAAGGTTATGCGCTGGGGCGATAATATGCGCAACGTAGCAGTAACTGAAGGCGATAAGACTGAGGCAGAGCGCGTTTTCGGTGCTTCTATTAACACATGGCCAGTCAATGAATTGGTTGATCATGTTAATGCTGTATCTAAAGAGCGCGTTGAAGCACTGATTGAAGAGTATAAGAAGGAATATGACGTTGCTCCAGAGCTTCTGGGAGATCGCTATGAATCCTTGTATGTGGCGGCTCAGGAAGAACTGGGTATGCGCGATATGCTCGAAGAAGCAGGCGCAACCGTCGCTGTAGATAACTTTGAAGATTTGGGCGCTTTGCGTCAGCTTCCTGGTGTAGCAGCTCAGCGTTTAATGGCAGACGGTTACGGCTTCTCTGCCGAAGGCGATTGGAAGACTGCTATGCTTATCCGCATTGGTAATGTGATGGGCTACGGTCTTGAGGGCGGCTGCTCCTTGATGGAAGATTACTCCTACAATCTGGTTCCTGGTAAGGAAAAGATTTTGGGTGCTCATATGCTTGAGGTTTCTCCAACTTTGAAGACTGACGGCAAGGCTAAACTCGAAGTTCATCCTTTGGGCATTGGTGGCAAGGAAGATCCAGTTCGCCTAGTCTTTACGGCAACTCCTGCAAAGGACGCTGTAGTTATTGCTATGAGTGATGTGCGTGAACGTTTCCGTCTGGTTATGAATGTTGTAGATGTTGTTGAGCCAGATGAAGAGTTGCCTCAGTTGCCAACTGCTCGCGCTTTGTGGGAGCCTCGTCCAAATATTAAGGATGCTACACAGTGCTGGTTGCTTGCTGGAGCAGCACATCATACCTGCATGACCACAACAGTTGATCGTGAAGCATGGGAAGACTTTGCTCGCATTGCAGGTGTTGAGTTAGCAATTATTGACGAAAATACTACTCCTGCACAGTTTGAAAATAATCTGCGTGTAAGCGATGTGTATTACCGTCTCAATGAGCACTTCTAAAGCGCTTAGCTGCCGATAAAACATTTCTGGTTCCTATCCCATTCCAGTCCATGTGGGGTAGGAACCAGTTTTTATATGACATAAGTTTTTACATCACATAAGATATGCGATGCCGCGCATAGGACTGGCGGGCTGTGTAGATAAAGTGCACAAGCATCAGCCATCCCACAAAAGCCAGCGGTAACATATGGCGCTCAAAATTATTTGCCGGAGCCATAATCATAACTCCCATGAGCAAAATCAGTGGAATATACCGCAACAAGTCTTTCCAACGGCGCAAAATAATCACAGCGCAGCCCAACAAAATCACGCTGACCACATAGAAATTACCGTGCGTAATCCACCCCACCACAGGAATAGCGCCAATTGCTGTAGCGAGCGCACTTTCGATTTCACGTACCTGAGGAGTCCAATGCTTCAAAATAGGTGCAGTATTCAAACGCGAATTATTCAAATAGTAGGTGGTAGATACATAAGGCTGATCGTTGACGTCAAAATACCCATAAACTTTTGCTAAGAAGGCATCGGTATATGTTACGGGGTGCGTTTTGCCCAATTCCAACCATGCTTGGGTAAATTTATCCATATCTTCTTGCGTAACTGTTTCCCATTTATAGGTTTCCACCTTGCCGTCACCGCCAGAAGATTTAACGCGATCGGCATCATTAGGGAAGTAATTTGATCCCATAGCGTAGAGATTAAAAATCGGGCGTAACTCTTCGCGCACATGGTCGGGTACGCTCAACGGATCGACGCGCATAACGCGAGCAATTTGCTGGATTTGAATACCACGGCTTTCAATGGAATCACCAGAAATAATGGTGCCCGTGTTGATGGCAACGGTTAAAGCTGTTTGAAAAATAAGAAAAGGCAATACCAAGGCAATTAAATAAGAGCGCCAACGGTTGCGATCCACAATAAAAATCAGCATAATTTGCACTGCAATAATATAGCTGGCATATTTTGCAGATATCAGCATCATGCCGGTACTTAAGGTAATACCTGCAATAAGAGTTGGGGGAATGTGCGTGCGGTTACGACGGTTAAAAACCTCATACCATTGCCCAAACCACCAGAGAAAAGCGTAGGCAAAAAGAGGAGATTTGGTTAACGCCGTTGTGGAGAAGAGAACCTGGGGATTGCAGATAAAGAAGAGCATAACAATTGCCCTCCAGCCAGCTCGCACAGTAACAAGTTGAGCAGGGCTGGAATATCCCACAGATCGAGAATACACACGTGTAGGGTGAGCGAGATTAAAAAAACGATCTACAGTTACACTCACCGCAAATACTGCGAAAAGCATTTGCGAAGCGGATAACAGTAATAAACCTAAATCAACAGTGCCAGTAAACTGTTGCGACCAATATAAAACGCCACCATAAAACATGGTGAGCACCACATTATGCTGATTAGTTAAATAAGTTGGAGTATCTGGCCACATATAATGTGCAATCGGGTAGATATCCACCACATTAAAACTATCTGCATATGATACGTGTGTGCCGTTGAGCGCTGTGAGCCAACGGGACATCTCTGTTGACTGGCTGAGCAAATCTGCGGCAAAAATAGTGGGAACAAAAATAAACTGTATGCCCCAAAAAGTCAGAAGAATAAGCGCTATCTTCCACCATCGGTCAGTCAGAAAAATAATTCGTTTACGTGTGCCGTTCCACACACTGTGAAGAGATGACAAGACTCGTGCTATGCGTCTATGAGAAGCACAGAAGTTGCGAAAACGAGGCAAACAAAACTGTTTGCATGTTTGCCACCAGTGCAGCCATGGACGTAGCACTCCTGATCGAGGTTGACTAAAACGAACTAAGCACCAGATAATGCCCATACAGATAAGCCATACGATTACAAAAATAAGAATATGTGTGAGTCCAAAATGCGTAATAGAGGAATTATGTCGGTAGATTGGACCAACACTTGAGCATAAAGCAATCCACGCGCTCGCCACGCCTGCAAGAGTCCATGAAAACACGTTCCCCCACGCTATACGTCGCTGAGATGACGCTGTCGATACAGCGGAAGACTTCATAGAGAACTCCTTGAAAAGCTTCGCATTAAGACGCCCATATGCGCGTAATAGACGAGCTGTTTGTGCGCAATCTGTGCAAAATTATACCAAAGTGAGCACTATGAGCATTTGTGGAATATGTGGAGAAAGTGGTGCAATACGTGCCCATAAATGGGGAGAAGAAAACAGGAAGCTGCGATGCTCACGCCGTTGTAGGGTAAATACGTATGCAATGAATGTACAGCATTCTTCGGCACAAAGGGCGTGTGCTTACTTAGAGTGTAAACGCACGCCCTCTGCACGCGAAGCAGCGCTTACTTCGACTTACGGCTTACACCCAGCCAAGGTTCAATCTCAACAGACTGCGCATCGAGCAGAGCCTTATCGAGATAATCTTTGCGGATAACTACTTCACGAACAAAACGGTCAAACCATTCTTGAGATAATACATAATAGCCGTCTTGACCGTTAGCTTTGCCCCAACTGTTTTCGACTTTCCAACGGTTTGGTACGCCGTTGTCATCAAGATTGACGCCAGTAAAAGTCATAGCATGATTACTTGGATAATCCATGTATTCCAAACCGTCAGCTTTACTCATGGTAAAAGTGGTACCGAAAAGTTCGTCCACGCGCACTGTTGATTCATCAAAGAAACCACCATCGCGTAAAGAGAACTGGGTACAATCGCAAGCGAACCATACAGGATGACCTTCTTTGAGCATAGTGATAGCAGCTGTGCGGAAAGTCTCCACGTCAGTATTGAGAGCTGACATATTACCTGCTTCAATAACGGTGGCAGTGTTTTTGGTGATGTAGCGCTTGCCATACGGTGTGGAAGCCATAGGAGAGTTAGTCAGTGTTTCAAAATCGTTCACGTCTACTGGAACATACTTTCTGTAAAACTCCAATGGAGTAATACCACGCTCCACAATCTGCTTGCGCTCATCAGTGCCAGACTTTTTCTCGTCCTTAGCGTTTTCAGTTGTGTTGTCTGTGCTGGTATTTTCTGAGCTTGCCTTGTCGGCTGCTGTCTTATCAGCACTCTTTTTATCTTTCGGATCATCTTCTACGCGTGCAAAGAAATCAAAAGTGCGAGGTGGCTCACCTAAAGAAATGCATAACATGCGATACACAATTTTCATATAGTCGTCTTTGCGAGCGCGAATCTGCTCTTCAGTTTCTCCCTGAGCGTGGGCAGCCCTCATATCAATAGCAAATTCACGCAGCTTAGAATTGGTATATTGAATGAAATCGCTCGTATGGCGTGAATTCATAGATTCTGGGTATGCGGATTTTGGCATAAGACCGTACTTTGATACCAAGTTGGCGAAACCTTGCCACCAGTTACCGTCTTCTACGGGGCCTTGGTTAATGTATTGGAAAATGCGGCTATCTGTTGGCTCGTCGAGCGTTTCAAGCACATATTCGAGGTAAGTATTGGCTTTTTCCATCTTTTCCCAGAACAGCAGATAGTTTTCAGAGAATTCAAAGTCTGCAATATTCCATGTGTGCATGAGTTCGAAGCGCAGAACGTTCAGACCTGCGAACATCCAGCATCGTCCAGACTGTTCTTGGTTAGTAATGGATCCTTGCTTCAACTCGATATTAAAGTCCATAGGAATATTGCGAGCACCTGCGTAGGATGTTGCTGCTTTGAGCACTCCCATGCTAACGGCTGCGTTAGCTGCCACACGATTAGCGCGTTCTGCATTGAATTCTTGGGAGTATGCGTCTATCGAAGAAAGCTGAATGGCTTTTTCTGTCATTATTATCCTTTTGTATGTTTTTGTTGCGTAAGCATTGCTATACAACGATGCCATCTTTACAGCAGTTAAGTTTACTCTTTTCTACTGTCGGGAAAAGAAACAATATAATGAATGAGCTAAAAGGGCTGAGATATATAGTCAGTCTTATTCAGGTTTCGTGTAAAAAGTCTTTCACGGTCAGCAAGCAAAGTGACACTTTTTTACGTTTTGTCATGTGGGTGAATCTGTGCGATTCCGTAGTATTACGGCGCGCTCGCAAACGTTTTCATCTGCCAAAAACTCAGAAATTTTAAAAGTTATTGTAAAAATGTAAATATTAGATTAAAAACAAATGTTTATTGTCAAGCCTATTCTATTATTGACTAAGTCTACGCAAGAAAGAAGGCGGCGGTGATTAAATACATCATCAAACGCATAGTGAATTACATTGTGATGTTGTTTTTCGCTATTACAATGACGTATTTCTTAGCAAGTGCGTTTATGGATCCGCGCTCAAACTATATGAGCCGACACCCTCATCCTCCTATCGCATCGATTAATAGAGCGCTCGATAATGCCAATATTAATGATCAGACACCTGTGGTCATCCGCTATTGGCGATGGCTTACTTCAGTAGTGACTCGCTGGGATTGGGGTAAAGCTCCTGACCAATCATCTGTAGGCGAAGCAATTATCTCGCGCATGGGTGCATCCTTGCAATTAGTGACTCTTGCTACCATTTTGAGTATTGTTATTGGTGTATCCATTGGCGTATACACCGCAATTCGTCAATACAAGTGGCAAGATCGTGTGCTCAATGCTATTGCCACATTCTTCTTCGTTATTCCGCCAGCAGTATTAGCTGTTATGGTAGTTTTCCTTGCCATTATGGTCAATACCTCAGCAGGCTCGCGACTATTCTATGTAACCGGTTTGCACGCCTACGATGGGCATAATCTGGGATTATGGCTTCTCGATTTCTTGCAACATTTGATTTTGCCAACAATTTCTATGACTATTGCTGGAGCTGTGGGCTACCACTTAACTCAGCGCACCTATTTGCTTGATGAGATGAATGCTGATTATGTGCGTACAGCGCGAGCTAAAGGTTTGACTTTGAATCAGGCTATTCGACGCCATGCTTTGCGTAATTCTCTGCTTCCAACTGCACAATCCGTTGCTTTCTCCATTGCAGGTGTTTTTGTGGGCGCTACTGTGACTGAAACTGTGTTTGCTATTAACGGTTTGGGCCGCTACTTTGTCAGCACTATTGCCTCCAATGACATTAACGGTACTGTTGCAGTTGCTGCATTCTCCGGAGTATGTACGCTGACAGGTGCTTTGCTGGCAGATATTGTGGCAGCATGGCTTGATCCTCGTATTCGCTTGAGCTAAAAGATGGAGAAGAAACGATGACAGACAAGAACCAAGAAGATATGTCAACTTCTCGTCAGCACAGCGTGCACGAAGAGGACAGTATGAACGAAGATACCGCGCAAAATCGCGCGCATGAAGCAGGAGCTCACGAAGGCAGCGTGCATGAAGATCGTTTGGCTCATAATGTGCTCGAGGAAAGCTTAAAGGCGAAGAAGGATCAACAAGACAGTGCTGGTCGCTCCACCAAGATTAAACGTACAGGTCGCATGGCGTTATATGTGCGCCGCTATATGCGTCGACCATCTGCAGTGGTGGGCTTGATTATGCTGCTCGCCTTGATTCTGTGGGCGATTTTTGGCAGCTTTGCAACACAGTATAACTACGTTGATCTTGATTTTGTGTCTTTAGGTGCTCCTCCTATGACCAATGGTCATTATTTTGGTACGACTGACGGTGGAGCAGATCTTTATGCCATGGTTGTTCACGGTTTAGGGCGCTCACTGTCTGTGGCTTTTCTCAGCTCCATTTTGACCACCATTATTGCCGCTATTTATGGTGTGGGCATCGCTTACTTTGAAGGACGCATCGAAAAAGTCGGAATGTGGATTCTCGATATGCTTCTCGTGGTGCCATCAACACTGTTAATTGCTATTTTGGTGCGCTCGGCTGCTGGAACATCTGGCTGGCTTTGGCTGACTTTCGGTTTGACAATTTTTGGCTGGGTTGGTTTGGCTCGTGTTCTACGCACCATTGCTATGAGTATTCGCGAGCGTGATTATGTGCGTGCAGCAAAATTTATGGGCGTAAATCCATTCACCGTGATGCTGCGCCATCTTATTCCTAATCTCGGCTCTGTGCTTGTTATTAACACTGTGCTTGGCGTGGTGTCTACTGTGTCTTCAGAAACGACTCTATCTTTCCTTGGTTTGGGTATTAAAGCTCCAGATATTTCTTTGGGTAGCCTCTTAAATGAAGGACAATCTGTTATTGTAACTCAGCCATGGGTGCTTGTTATTCCATCTCTGGTGCTGATTATTTTAGCTTTCTCAGTTCAGCTCATTGGAGATGGCTTGCGTGATGCTATTGATCCTTACTCCCGCTCGGGCGGCAAGGCAGAATAAATAAAGGCTACTTAGGTAAGGAGTAACTGTGTCAGATTTTAGAAAGACTGCTGAAACTATTTTGCGAGTTCGTGATCTTCATGTGAACTTCGCCTCAGAAGCAGGAACTGTTCGCGCAGTGTCGGGCATGAATTTTGATTTGCAGCGTGGCAAAACTCTCGGCATTGTAGGCGAATCTGGTTCGGGTAAGTCCGTCACCTCTATGGCGATTATGGGTCTGCTCGATAAGAACGCTAAAGTTGAAGGCAGTGTTGAGTTTGAAGGCGAAAATCTGTTGGAAAAAACAGATGCTCAGATGAGCAAGCTGCGTGGCAAGAAGATTGCCATGGTTTTCCAAGACCCGCTGTCTGCTTTAACACCGGTCTACACTATCGGCGATCAGATGCGCGAAGCCTTGGTTACACATAACCCTGATATGAGTGATGATCAGGTGCGTGCACGCTCTATTGAATTACTGACCTTGGTGGGTATTCCTAATGCAGAGCAGCGCTTGGTCTCATTCCCTCATCAGTTCTCCGGCGGTATGCGTCAACGCGTGGTCATTGCTATGGCTATTGCTAATAATCCCGATATTATTATTGCTGACGAGCCAACAACCGCATTAGACGTGACTATTCAGGCTCAGGTTCTAGAAGTGCTTAAAAAAGCGCAGAAAGAAACCGGAGCAGCCCTTATTTTTATTACCCACGATTTGGGCGTGGTTGCTTCCATTGCTGACGACATTATTGTGATGTATGCGGGCCGTCCAGTAGAGAAAGCTCACGTGGATGATATTTTCTATCGTCCTGTGATGCCATACACCATGGGGCTATTAGGAGCAGTTCCTCACCCTAAGCAGACAAAAAATTCTCGTCTGGTTCCTATTCCGGGGTCTCCAACAAACTTAGTAAATCTTCCTCAAGGCTGTGCTTTCGCTGAACGATGCCCACTTGCCACGGATAAATGCCGTGAATTCGTGCCTGAGTTGCGCGAAATTATGGGACGGCATGGTCAGCTGTCTGCCTGCCACTATAACGAGAAAATTGTTGAGGAAGGCCTCACCTATAAAGACGTGTATTCAGTGGGTGAGTCTATTCCATCTATTTTTGAGGGTATTCCTCGCGAAGAACGCAAGATGGTTCTGTCTGCTGAACACGTGAAAAAGACTTTCCCTTTGACGTCTGGCGGATTTTTGCGTCGTAAAGTTGGTGAAGTGCGTGCAGTTAATGATGTGACCATTCATGTGCGCGAAGGCGAAACAATTGCTTTGGTTGGTGAATCCGGTTCAGGAAAATCCACGACCTTATTGCAGATTATGGATTTGAAAGCTCCAGAGTCTGGCACAATTGAGCTCTTCGGCCAAGATGTGAGCGAAAAAATGTCGCGTAAAAAGCGCACAATGCTGCATTCCAAAGTGCAGTATGTTTTCCAAGATCCTATGAGCTCTCTTGATCCTCGTCTGCCAATTTACGATATTTTGGCTGAGCCAATGAAAGTTATTGGCATGACTAAAGACGAGATTAGTGTACGCATTGGCGAGTTGATGGAGTTGGTTGGTTTAAAGCCTGATCAGGTGGATCGTTTCCCTAACCAATTCTCTGGTGGTCAGCGTCAGCGTATCGCAATTGCACGAGCTTTAGCTGTGAATCCGCGCTTGATTTTGCTGGATGAACCAGTATCGGCTCTGGATGTGTCAATCCAAGCAGGTGTGCTCAACCTCCTCGAAGATTTACAGAACAAGTTAGGCGTAGCTTATTTGTTTGTTGCCCATAATTTGTCTGTAGTGCGTCATTTATCCTCGCGTGTAGCAGTAATGTATTTAGGACGCATTGTAGAGTCTGGTGATATTGATGAGGTCTTTGATAATCCTCAACATCCATATACGCAAGCTCTCATGAGTGCTGTGCCTGTGCCAGATCCTGAATATGAGCGCAATCATGAGCGTATTGTGTTGGAAGGGGACTTGCCAAGTCCAACACAAGCTATTCAAGGGTGTGCTTTTGCTTCACGATGCCCGCTCTATCAGCAGTTGAGTGACGAGCAGAAGAAAAAATGTGACAGCGTAGTTCCAGAAACTAGACAGTGTAATGCTGACCATACGGCAGCATGTCACTGGATTAAGATTTGAGATGACTAAGGTGCGTGACATGAGGTTTATTTTCATGCCATCGCACTGTGCTCATCGCAAAGTATTAAGTGCTATGCAGAACAATTCTCTACAGTATTGATCTGCGTAGCGAACAACAGGAAGAGAGAATACATTGAAATTTCTCAGAATGAAGAAGATGATAACTGTAACAGCATCAGCTTGTGCACTAGCATTAGCTCTTGCAGGATGCGGTGCAGGCAATGGTCAACAAGCAACAGGTGCCTCTGAACCATCAGAAGGTTTTGCTGCAGACTATAAGGGTGCTTATCCTATGCCATCCAAATTAAAGGCATACAATAACCCTCAAGAACGCGACAATATTAAAGATGGTGGCACGCTCAATTTAACAACCACCTACACGCCAAACTGGAATTATATGTCCGTTGATGGCGCCACTGGATATATGTCTGAGCTGTGGGGTTGGTATATGCCAAGCCTTGCTAGTCTTGATTTGAAGGGCAACCAGACATGGAATAAGGATTATATTACCAAGGTAGAAGTCACCAAGGAAAATCCTTTAACCGTTACATACACCATTAACGATAAAGCAAACTGGAATGATGGTACTCCAATTGATTGGACTGCTTTTGAAGCAACATGGAAAATCAATAGTGGTCAGGATTCCAACTATGCTCCACCATCAGTAGAAGGTTGGGAGAATATTGAATCTGTTAAGCAAGGTGATAATCCTAAGCAGGCAGTCATCACCTTCTCTAAGCCATTCTATCCATGGGAATCAATTTTTACAGGTTTGTATCCTCCACAGGCTCTCGACTACAAGACCTATTCTGAAGGTTGGGTAGACAATCCTCATACTGAGTGGGCTGCTGGTCCGTTTACTGTGGATAAGCATGACAAGGAATCTGTGACTTTTGTTCGTAATCCAAAGTGGTGGGGACAGCCAGCAAAGTTAGATAAAGTCGTCTACAAGTATATGGAAGATACTGCTCAGATTAACGCATTTAAGAACGGTGAGCTTGATGCATTTGAGTTTTCTTCCAACAACACCCTGCAGTCTATTAAGAGCCGCAAGGATATTCAGATTCGTTTGGGCTACAGCAATAAGGTGAATGTCTTGCTCTTTAATGGCAAGGCAGCAGCGTTGCAGGATATAGCTGTACGCAAGGCTCTAGTTCAAGCATTTGATCGTGAGACCTTTGAAAAAATCCACTTCCAAGGCTTGAATTGGACTCCAGAAGCTCCAGGTTCTGAAGTATTCCCTGTATATCAGGAAGGTTATGAAAATAATCTGCCAGAAGAATCTAAGAAGGTCGATCCTAAGGGAGCAAAAGCAACCTTGGAGAAGGCTGGATATAAGCTCGGCAAAGACGGTTACTATGAGAAAGATGGTAAGACTTTAGAGATTCGTTACACCTATTTTGGTGATGCTCCAATGGGTACCAATATGGCGAAGGCTATTACTCAGATGATGAAGGCAGCCGGCATTAAAATTAAGCTTGATAACCGTGATGATTCTAAGTTTGCTACCACGGTGACTAAGGGTGAGTATGAGATTTTGCCAATGGCTTGGCAGTCTAATTCTCCATTTGGACAGAATAATATGACTCAGCTGTATGGTTCAAAGTCTGAATCTAACTACTCCTATGTGGGTAGCGAAGAAGTTGATAAACTCGCTAAGGTTCCTGGAACTATTGAGGATCAGCTTGAAGCAGTAAAGGCAGCAAACAAGGCTGAAAAGGCTGCTTTGAAGCTGTTCGGTACCATTCCTATGGATTTGCCACCAAGCTTTGTAGCTGTGAAGAAAGGTCTTGCTAACTGGGGACCTGCAGGATTTACCAGTGTTCTTCCTGAAAATGTTGGTTGGCAGAAGTAAGAAATTTCTGTAGCGAAGAAGTAGTTCTATAAAAGCCGTTCATGTAAGTTTTATACTCATATGAACGGCTTTTTCGTTTTTGCAAAAACTAATATTTTTTCTGTCGCGCAGTTCTCTCGTTTACTATTCTTCACGTCCGTAAAATTCATCTTCTGCAAGATTTCGTTGGGAGATATGTGAGTTTTGTGTGCTTTATGAATGAAATGTGCCTAATTTTAGCTTATAAGGTACTTCCATACATGAATCTAAACACGCCGTCATGAATGTATGCATGCATGATGTAGCTCACAGGGAAATTAAAGAAATGTATGAAAAAATACAATACAACATAATAATACTTTATAAATAGTAAATAAAATTTATTATTTTATTCTTTCTAGATACGAAAAATATTTAATGATTTTTCTAAGTTTTCTTTCAAGCTTTTGTCATCAATATTCATGGAGTTACTCAGGTAGAATTGAAGAGACAATAAATGTCTGAAAGGAAGAAGAAAATCATGAAACGTTTATCTAAACGGTGGAGAGATTTATGCTCCCTGCTTGTGGTAAGCGCTATGGTGCTAAGTGCTTCACTGACCAGTGGTGCAAGTGCTTATGCTGCCGATGAAACTCCATCGGGGGGGGGGTACTGAGGCTCTTACATTAGCCTTGAGTACAAAACCTGCAATCCTTGCAGGAACTCCTGATGAGCCAAAACTTGATGTTAAATCAGGCGAGGGTATTGAGCCTCTCGCAAGTTTTGATGTTTCTGGCGCTACTTTGGATTATCAAAATCCATACTTCGAATTACGTTTAAGTGGTAAAGATGCTGCAACTAAAGCATTAATTAATAAGCCTTCTTTTACTGAATCTAAAAGTAAAGGTGTTGACACACAAATAGGCGAAGACGAGAATGGCTGGTATGTTCGCTATACAGTTGCTCAGCTTAAGGGTGGTCAATTCATAGAATTCCCTGGACCTTTTAGCTTTAAAAATGGTGTGACTCCGGATGGTACTCAAGCAACATTAAGCTGGAAATTCTTTAGTCCAGATGGCAAAGAGATCCAATCAAAAGAACTTACTTTTACTGCTCATGCTACAAGTGGCTTCAAAGTTGCTAAACGTGTGGTCAGCGCAAAGGGTTATCAAAACAACATTGAAATCGATGGTAAGAGCACAACGCTCATTCCTGTTGGCGCAGTGTTGCATGAAACTCCTGTAAAAACCACTACAGATATGGGGCAGCTTGATGAAAACGGTGAAGCAAAGAAGCGTGCTCCTGTTAAGGTGTCTTA
The DNA here is from genome assembly GCA_040702985.1 of Alloscardovia omnicolens. Lineage (GTDB taxonomy): Bacteria > Actinomycetota > Actinomycetes > Actinomycetales > Bifidobacteriaceae > Alloscardovia > Alloscardovia omnicolens_A. Next base: position 599,762 of record CP159991.1, read on the forward strand.
TCAGATTCGTGCTCAGCATCAAGAAACTGAGGGCGCATCTTCTGGTTTAGGGCAGTACATCCCAAGCCCACTGAAGTTCGTTGATATTGTTCCTGAAGGTGCAACTCCAACTGATGCAACCTTGAAGAAAGGTTGGCAGTGGGATGAAGCAACTCGTACCTTGACAAAGAGCGGTGTTGTAGCCACTCCAGCATCAGGTACGCCAAGTGATGATGAGAAAAATTGGTGCGCTGGTTCTTTCTGCGAAACAGTAGAACTTCAATTCGATAATGCTCCAATTCTCAAGGATGGTAAGGCAACTGAGGCTCCTAATAATCCTGCTGGAGAGAATGCTCAGCGTGCTGTTTATGAAAATACAGGTAAAGTCTATTCAGCAGATAATGATGAGAAGCCAATTGGTACTGCTACTGCAGATGTTGCATTCTTTGCTACATCTTTCAGTGCTGGTGGCAGCTCTAACTGGCAGGTATCTAAGAAGTCAGCTTCTCAGACTTCTATTGGTCGAGGTTATCAGCAGACTGGTGGTCACACATTCACAGAGGGAAATGGTGCTTCAGCATCAGTAGTCTCTAAGGATGGAAAGATCTACTATAAGGGTGTTGAGCAAGATCAAAGTGACAAAAACACAACCATTCAGCGTTGGCAGGTCACTATGTCTCAGCGCAATGACCAACAGCAGCTTGACGGTTCTTATAAGACTGCTAATAAGCCAACATTTATGCAAAAGCTTGTAGATAATGGTATGTCTCAAGACATGTATTATCGCACTTTTGAAATCCTTGATAACCAGTTCCTGTCAACAGCGAATGTTAACGGCCGTGCTGGATTGGATTTTGCTGTAAAGCCATACACCGAGGATCAAATACGTGAGCGCTTTAATACCACACCAAATACTTTGGTGGGTATTGCAGCTGATGGTTCTGAAACTGTGATTGCGGAGAATCTGAAGACTGGTTCTAACACTTTCATTAACGATACTGCACGTAAGTACTCTTCGATTGAGCTGCGTTTTGGCCAGCGACCAGGCGCCAGTGGTACCGGTTTGGAAATGGACAACTTCGCCATTATTACCATGGTTGGTGGCGGATTGACACAGGCTGCTATTGAAAAGTATAAAGATGGCACCTATGATCTTCCTCAGCCATACAACAACGCTGCAGATCTGTTTGCTCAAAATCCTGGAGAGGCTAACCCTACTCAGGCTAGCAAGAGCGGCCATCTGAATGTGGCTGCTAGCTGGACTCCAGTGTGGGTCATGCCTGCTGATCCATCTCTTAAGCAGACAACCTCAGGAAATACCACATCGGTGTACACTCCAAAACCATGTGAGGCGACCGCCGAAAATCTGGGGAAGCCGGAATGTACAAATCTTAAGGAATTATCTGTAAGTACTGCTCCTGCTGGTCACTGGGTAAGCGATCCAGGTGCGAAGAACCTCAAGCAAATTGTGCTTCTGCCTGCTGGCATTGAGTATGCTGGAACAACTTCAACTACCAAGAACAGTTCTGCAACCGATAATCCAATCGAGCCAACTGTCATCAAGAATTATAAGGGTACAGGTAAAACTGCTCTTATCTATGACTTTGGAGATGTAAACACTGCTGCCGGTGATGCGTCAAAGGCAACTCAGCAGGCTAAGTTCTTGGTTAATGTAACTGAGGATACAAATCCTGGTGCTAATGTGGTTGAAACCTATGCTGTTTGGGACAATAATGCCTCAGATCCAAGTGCAGATGTTCCAGCTAGTGCTGAAGGTGGTCGAGCTGTTGCTGACAACCTAGATATTGACGAGGATGGTAATACTTCTGAAAAGGTTGAGAAGAACGAAATGACCATTACATATGGTATGCCGTTAGAGCTCAACACCAATAAGAAGGTATCTTTAGATAAGAAGGTTTGGAGTCGTCATGCGCCAACAGGTGATATTGGTGCTCCAGTTTATTACCAGCTCAACATTAACCATGATGGTTTTACTCCAGTCACTCATTTCACAATGTTGGATGTATTCCCATGGGCTAAGGATCACCGTGTAGTTGCTAATCAAGACGGTGTTTACACTCCTCGTGAGTGGACCGATTCTGAGGGCAATAAACATGAGCACTCAGCATTTGCAACTCCACTGACTGGGCCAATCGAGAGCATTACTTCCGACGGAAAAGATGTTGCCGACCGCTTTGACGTATTCTATAGCACTACTGAGCAGGGTGAAGACCTTGATTCTGTGTTGAATGCGCAGTGGATTCCAGCTGCAGATACAGCTTCTTGGTCTAAGGCTGATTGGAAGAAGGTAACAGCTCTTAAGGTTGTGCTTAAAGATGGACAGAAGATTGTAAACAGTGAGCACATTTCTGTGGTTACCCCACATGAGATTGCATACGATGATGCAACAAAGAGTGTTGATACTGGCTCCATGGCAGTTAACTCTGTTGTGACCACACGTGACAATGAAAACTATCTCGAAGCTAACGAAGTAACTGTTGACTTCGATCGTTACACTGTTGACGGTGTTGCATTCCGCGACAATGATGAAAATGGTACTTTAGGTGAGGGTGATATTCGTCTTCCTCATGTTAAGGCTGTGCTTGTGGATGCTAAGACTGGTGAAGTAGCAACTTTGCCAGATGGCACTCCGCTGACAACCACCACCGATGAAAACGGTAATTATCATTTCGATGTCTACACTCGTGGTAACTACAAGGTACGTTTTGAAAAGCCAAATGCAGGTGATACATTCACTAAGCCTGGTAAGGACACTGCTAAGGATGCTGTGAATAGTGAGATTGCAGCCTGCTCCGCAGATGAAAAGGGCGCAGATGCTGATGCATCAAAGTGCTCTGAAGATGCAAACACCTATGGCTTCTCTACCGAGTTCCCATTGAATCCAGCTACCAACCATGCAGTACGTAACGGCGGTATTATCTCTAGCGCACAGTACTCTACTGTGAAGTTCGAAGATGTTACCGATCCAGACAACCCTGTACAGCTTGGTGATGTAGATTACTTATCTGGTGCCTCCGGCAAGAAGGCTCAGGTTGATGGTAAGGATTACACCACTAAGGATCGTATTGCAGAGCTCCTCAAGCAAGGATACAAGCTGGTAGAAGATCCAGTTCCTGCTGATGGCATTACCTTCGATAAGAAGGATGATGACAGTGCAATCAAGACCTCTCAGGATTATGTCGTTAAGCTCAAGAAGATCGTTTCTACTATTACTCCTGGAGATCCAAGCGATCCAAAGGATACGCCTAAGAATATTGACGATCCTGATAATCCTCAGCCAGTAAAGCCAGGCGAGCCAATTGATCCAAATAATCCTGATGGTCCAAAGTATCCAACTGAGGGCTTGTCACGTGATGATTTGGTTAAGCAGGTTACCCGTACCATTGAATATGAGTGCGAAGGCACTGCAGATGATTGCCGAGCTTTCAAGAAGCCAGCAGACAAGACCGAAACCGTAACATGGGTTCGTGATGCACAGCTTGACCAGGCAACTGGAAAGATTACCTATGGCGAATGGAAGATTTGGAAGGATAAGAAGAACACTGCTGATGTAAACCAAGATGGAAAGTGGGAGAGTGTTGATTCTCCAATCGTTCCTGGTTACTTGGCTAAGCAGAAGACAGTAACTTCTGATCAAGAAGCTGACGGTGATAAGCTCAACGCTGATAAGGCTAAGAACGGTGCTGAATATCCAGTTGTGGTGAAGTACACTCCACTGGGTAAGTATGTTCCTGAAGTGCCAGAAGGTGTAGAGCCTCTTGACCCAATTAGCTATCCAAACGATCCAAAAGATCCAACCAAGCCTGGTAATCCAAGCGATCCTAAGGATCCAAGCAAGCCTGTGGGACCTGATAATCCTCCAACTGTGACTATTCCAGATGTGCCAGGATACACTCCTGTTGTTCCTAAGGATCCAACCAATCCTGACGGTGACAAAGAGCCACTCAAGCCAGTTGATCCTAATGATCCAAGCAAGGGTTATGTGCCTCCTACATTCCCAGAAGATCCATCGAAGGATACTCCAATCACCTATGTGAAGACTCAGCATTCTTCGATTACCTATTGGGATGTAACTGATCCAGATAATCCAGTTGCTATTAAGATTGATGGCAAGGCTATTGCTGATTATGTCTCTGGTGTTGCTGGTCAAGCATCTGATTACGATACAGCTCAGCGTATTGCAGAGTTGAAGAAGCTCGGTTACAACTTGGTTGAAGATGGTGTTCCATCCCAGGACGGTAAGTCTCATATTGTCTTTGATGATAAGGATGACAAGTCCAAGGAAGACAACTCTCAGCCATACAAGGTAACCTTCACTCGCACCACACCTGTTCAGGTTGATCCTAACGATCCACTGAACCCAGAGAAGCCGGCTGTGAATGTTCCAGATCCAAAGGATCCAACAAACACCACACCGGTAAAGCCTGGTGAGCCTATTTACCCTGATACACCTGGCGGTCCAAAGTGGCCAGATAAGGGTGTTTCTCGCTCTGATTTGGTTAAGCAGGTAACTCGTACCATTGAATATCAGTGTGACGGTACTGCTGAAGAGTGCAAGAACTTCGTTGCTCCAGCAGGTGTTGAAGAGACCGTAACATGGACTCGTAAGGCATTGGTTGACCGTACTACGGGCAAGGTGACCTACACTGATTGGGAAATCTTGAAGTCAGACAAGAACACTGCTGACGTCAATCAAGATGGCAAGTGGGAGAGTGTTAAGTCCCCAGTTGTTTCTGGCTATGTGGTAGATCAGAAGGAAGTTTCTTCTGAGAAGGAAGCTGATGGTGACAAGCTGAATGCCGATAAGGCTAAGGATGGCGCAAAGTATCCAGTAATTGTTAAGTACAAGCCACTGGGTAAGTATGTGCCAATCATTCCAGACGGTGTTCAAAAGCCGGAAGGCTCTGATCCAGTTCAGTACCCTAACGATCCAGAAGATCCAACAAAGCCAGGCAAGCCAACGAATGTGATACCTCACGTTCCAGGTCATGCGCCAACGGTTGATGGTCAGCCATTGACTCCAGTTGATCCACAGGATCCAACAAAGGGTTACAACCCTCCAGCATTACCAGAAGATCCAAGTGAGGATACTGAGATCCGCTATGTTCCAGTTAATAATGGTCAGCAGGCTAAGATTATTTACTGGGTAGAGGACGCTCAGGGGCATCGTAGTGCAGTTCCAGGAGTACCTGCAGAAGTTCTGTATGGCAAGACCGGCGATCCAATCAACTACAGCACTGAGAAGATTATTGCTCAACTGAAGGAAAAGGGCTATGAGCTTGTTACAGATGAGTTCGCGTCTGCTCCAGATGATGCTAAGAAGTATGACAATGTTCCAGATTTGGCGGGTCGCAACCCATCTCAGGTCTTCAATGTTGTTGTTCGTCCAAAGCTGGTTCCTGTAAATCCAGGTGATAATCCTCAACCAGGTCAGCCAATTGATCCAAAGAATCCTAATGGTCCAAAGTGGCCAGAGTCTGTTCGTGATCTCAAGCTGACAGAAGAAGTTAAGCGCACTGTCTCCTACATTAATCTCGATAAGAATGGTGATCCTCTTGAGGGAACCACGACCATTGAGAAGAAGGTAGAGTTCACTCGTACAGCTCAGGTTGATCCAATCAGCGGCAAGATTACTTACAGCGAATGGAAAGCTAAGGATGGTTCTACCTTGCCTGGTTCTGAGTTACCAACTGATCTTCCAGACGGGCTGAAAGCTGTTGCTGCAACCCGTGACGGTAACGTTATTCAGCCAGAAGATACTCAGAATCCTATCCCAGTAAATGCTGAAGATCTGGATATTGTAGAAATCGTGGCTTACTCCTCGTCTACAGATCCTGTGCAGATTGCCAAGATTGTCTACAGGGATGAAGAAGGTAATCAGGTTGCACCTTCTGGTTCCGCTTTCGGTAAGGAAGGCGATCCGATTACGCATGATACATCAAAGACTATTGAAGAATTGAAGAAGCGCGGCTACGAAGTAGTCACGAATGGTTTTGATGATTCAAAGAAGACTTTCGATGATAAGAATGATGTTCCTGGTGGTGAACCATCTCAGGTATTTGAGATTGTGGTCAAGCCTGGACAGAGCGTGATTACTCCAAATCCAAACGATCCACAGAATCCATTGCCAAATCCTAACGAGCCATCTCAGCCTGCAAAGCCAGGTGATCCGATTGATCCAAAGAATCCTGATGGTCCAAAGTGGCCTGGATACGGTATTGGTGAAACGGATCTTGTCCGCACAGTAACTCGTACTATCACGTATGTGTGTGCTCCAGATGATGCTAAGTGCGATAAGTTCGCTAAGCCTCAGACGGTGAAGCAGGTTGTTACCTACGTACGCACTGCAACCGTGAACCACGTAACTGGCGAAGTTACACATGGTCCATGGACTCCAGTGGCTGTCAACGGTCAAGATGGAACTCCGGGAACTTGGAGCATGGTCAAGACACCTGGTGTTGATGGATTCATTCCTGGATTCGATTCTGTTGAGGCTTACACAGTTAATCCGGATGTGGACGGTGATGTAAACATTGAGATTGCATATCGTTCTATGCCAGATCCTGTAAAGCCACACGAAGAATCTAAGCCTGTGAAGACAGACCAGAAAACCCCAACAAAGAAGAAGGCTGCACTTGCACGTACCGGCTCGAGCGTGATTGCTCTTGCTTGGCTCGTAGCACTGTGCACAATCCTCGGATTTGTTGTGCTCAAGCGTCGTCATCAGTAAGATTTTCTTCGCTGACTAACGCTTAACTAGACGCTCAGTCTCCTCGTGAGGCTGGGCGTCTTTTAGTTTTATAGGGGCAAAACGTGGAATTGTTGGGGAGGTGATGCGTGGGGCCTTTGAGATCATCGTTTTCAGGGTAATTCTAGCCCTGAAAAGTGATCTGCTACAGTGAATCACTCCGTAGGGCAGGAAAATGCCTCTAAAATGACACTAAAACTGTCGTGAAAAGTGATTCACGTGAGCGAATCACTGCGTAGGGCCTAAAAACACCCTCAAACAGGCATAAAAACAGCCCTGGGCAGTGATTCATTATAGTGAATCACTCCGTAGGGCCTTTTTTACCCCTAAAAACCCTATGAAACCCGTCGCGAAAAGTGATCCACAAGAGTGAATCACTACTCAGGGCTCTTTTGCCCCTAAAAGTTGCCATCCCATAGGCCCCGAAAAGTGATTGACCCTACCGAATCACTTTTCTCGGCACAAAAATAATGCACATCAGACATGTCTTGCGCTATAGCCCTCTTTTATTGTCTGTGAGGATGTCGAGGATCGCAATGGGCAAGCACGCGCCGGCATTCACAACAAAAATTTCGTTAGTTTCAGTGCCCATCATTTTCAATTAGCTCATGATGAACATAGGAAATAAAAGCCGATAGATAACGGTTGATTACAGTACGAGAATCCCCAAGATTGGCAGAGGAGACATATATGAAGATCGCACTTATTGGTGGTCATGGAAAGGTTGCTTTGCTTGCAACTCCTCTCTTAGCACAAGCAGGTCATGACGTTGTGTCTATTATTCGCAATCCAGCTCACGTTGCGGACGTAGAAAAAGCTGGTGCAACAGCTCATGTTGCAGATATTGAGAGCATGGATCAGCACGCATGGAACGAGCTTCTTTCCCATGATTTTGATGCAGTAATATGGTCAGCTGGCGCCGGTGGTGGTAGCGCAGAAAGAACATGGAAGGTAGATTTTGAATCCGCGAAGCGTTCTATGGTGGCAGCTGTGCGCGCCGAAATTAAAAAATATGTGATGGTCAGTTTTATAGGCTCGTCCTTGCTGCATACAGTACCAGAAAACAGTAGTTTCTGGACATATGCCCAAGCTAAAGCTGAGGCAGACGCCTTTTTGCATGGAAGCGGCTTAAATTATCTTATTTTAGGTCCAAGTACTCTTACTCTTGACAATCCGTCAGAGCGAATCGACCTCGTGGAGCATAGCGCACAGAAGGCTACAAATGGTACTGAGCAGCATGGGTACACGTCTCGTGCAAATGTTGCTCGCATGATTGTTGCAGCTGTGCAAGCGAGTGATGAAGCGTATGGAAAAACATATGATTTCATTGATGGTTCAACACCAATTGCTGAGGTATTTGCTCGCAACTAGAGTAACGCTTGTTTTAATAAAATAAGTAGGTTTCCTCTCCTTTTTTGCTTAAGAAGGGAGGAAACCTTTGTTTATGCAGTACAGGATTTCATAGACTTTTTAAGTTGAGAGAATAATTGGCATAAAGAGTGACGCACAATTTGGAGCGTGCAGTCAATACGTTTTTTAAAGACACGCTTAACGCAAGCGGTTAAGTAAAATTTTGTGTGTTAATAATACGTATACAGAAGATAATGTGTACTCGTAAAAGTGGTAAAAGTAAAGCATCTAGGCGCTTTATATAGCTATTTTAGTGCGTTTTATAAACAAAAAATGTGTGCAGATTTGAGGGGTGCTTATGAAAAATTCTATAAAAATTACTTAAGCGGTTGCGTAAAAAAGAAATTCTTGCTATGCTCGAGTTAACTTCACTGCATGTTCCTGAATAGGGGAAAGTAGTGCAGTAATTTACTGTCATTCATCGTAGAATGACTGGATTCTAAGTATTGGTTTGCTTGCCAATGCTTTTATCTCAGTCGATAGCCAATGAAGGAGAGAAGAATGAGGCTAGGTAAGAAGATTATGGCAGCAGTGACTGCTGGAGTATGTGCTTTGAGCATGGCAGCCTGCTCAAGCGGTTCAGCAAGTAGTGAGTCTACTGACTTACAGTATAAGGACATTAAGCTAGGAACAACCGGTAAAGATATAAAAGCAACTATTAAATTCTTTAACGGTCGTACAGATATGGCTCAGGATTCTTATCCAGGAACCACGTGGAAGCAGTATGTTGCAAAATTTAATAAGCTTTATCCAAATATTACTGTGAAGGTAGAAGCTGGAACAGATTATGAGCAAAGCGCCCTGACTCGTCTGCAAGGTGGTGACTGGGGCGATATTATGATGATTCCTGCAGTTGACCAGTCAGAATTAAGCAACTATTTCCTTCCTTTTGGAAAGCTCGAAGATATGAGCAAGCTTGTTAAGTATGTATACAACAAGGAATATAAGGGAACAGTTTACGGCATTCCAAGTGATGGTAACGCTTTAGGTCTTGTTTATAACAAGAAAGTATTCCGTGAAGCGGGAGTTACTGAGCTTCCAAAGACTCCAGAAGAATTCATCAGCGCTCTTAAAACAATTAAAGAAAAGACTTCAGCTACTCCTTTATACACTAATTATGCTGCTGGATGGACGATGGGTGCATGGGATGCATATATTGGAACTAATGCCACAGGCGATGCAAAATATATGAGCCAAAATTTGCTGCATACCAAAGATCCATTCGCTGATCCTCAAGATGGAACTCATGCTTATAACGTGTATAAGATCCTCTATGACGCTGTGTCTGAAGGGCTGACTGAAGACGATTACTCTACCACCGACTGGGAGGGTAGCAAGACCAAGATGAATAATGGCGAAATTGCTACCATGGCTCTGGGTGCATGGGCAGTAGGCCAGATGAAGAATGCGGGCGACAATCCAGATGATGTAGGCTATATGCCATTCCCTATTAGCGTTGATGGCAAACAGTACACTGCATCAGCTCCAAATTACGCATTCGGTATTAATAAAGACTCTGGTAAGAATAATCAAGAAGCATCCATGATTTTCGTCAAGTGGCTTATTGAAAAGTCTAATTATGCGTATAACGAAGGTGGAATTTCTGTTGCAAAGAACGATGACCGTCTTCCAGAAGCATATGAAGCCTTTGCAGATGTGACATTCTTAGAGGATGAAGCATCACTCAAGGGTGAAGAAGATTTGTTCAACAACCTTAATTCTGAATCAGAACTTGGTATCAACGCCGGCGGTGATGCACGTGTTCAGGCAATCGTAGAACACGCAGCTAATAAGGATCAAAAGTACGATGACATCGTGAAAGAGTGGAATGAAAAGTGGAATGCCGCTCTGGAATCTGAAGGTGTAGACGTCAAATACACCACCGTTGCGAAGTAGATTCTTGCATCGTGTTTCCACACAATAAAACACACGTAATGCGAATATAACTGAATATTGAATATCGTGGTGCGAGCACAGATTGATAAGAGTTGCATCGGTGTATCTCTCACTTCTCCTCACCGCGCTCGCACCATCTCATCATTGCTCCTGATGGTGAGGCTCTTAACTGGTCTGCAGAGCCAGAGTCCCAAACAACTAAATCTGCGGTTCATTCCCGTCTTCATCTCCACTGTGAGATTTTTACGGAAAACAGCCGTCAATCTATTGCTGACTGATGTTGGCTACACGTAGTCAATCTCTCACGGTGGAGGGGTATGGATCTCACTCAATTTTTTGCTGAATTTTATATTCGAGCAGACTTTATATTCAAACGAATTAAAGCGCTGCTATCGAATATGTACGATTAATAAAACTTCCAAGAGAAAAGAGGATGTCATGTCATCGGCAACAGCTGTTCGCTACAACGATACAGACACAGACATACCATATAACACACATCCCAAGGATTGGCGCAAGGGTCTAACAATTGTTGCGTTTAGCGCATTGCCGCTGACACTGCTCGTTTTCTTCACCTATTTCCCGTTTGCTTCAATGGTGAGCTACAGCTTCTATAAGATGAAGTATATTGGCACTCCTCGCTGGGTGGGCTTAGACAACTATCTAGCTGTATTTAGCCGTCCAGATACTCTTTCCTCACTGAAGCTGAGCGTATATTATATGGTAGGTGCGCTTGTGCAAGTGGCATTGGCATTGTACTTGGCAACAATCCTCGCATTCAAAGTGCGCGGCGGCAATGTGTTTAAGGGAGTGTATTTCTTCCCATACCTTATTAACGGTATTGCTGTCGGTTTTATTTTCAAGTTCTTTTACACGCGCGGCTTTGTTTTTGACTCGGTTTTGCAATGGTGCGGCTTTGATTTAGCTAATCTTCCCTATTGGTTAAAAGACCAATCCATTAATAACTGGTCATTGGTGGGAGCATCGATTTGGCGTTATTTGGGTCAAAATGTCATTTTGTTCATTGGCGCTATGATGTCTATTGATAAAACAATGTATGAGGCTGCTGAAATTGATGGTGCAAATAAGTGGCACCAGTTCTGCCACATTATTTTGCCGGGTATTAAAACGATTCTCGTGCTGAACATTATTTTGTCGATTACCGGCTCTTTATCTGCTTTCGAAGGGCCATACGTGATTACCACCGGCGCAAACGGTACCGCAACCTACTTCGTACGTATGGATCGTATAGCTCACGTGTCTCAAAAGGTAGGCTTGGCATCAGCTATGGCGGTTGTGCTGCTCATGATTATTCTGATTTGCGCTTTACTGCAGAACATTTTCTTCAAGTATGTGTTTAGAAATGCTGATGACGGTGTGGCTAAATCTCGTAAAAAAGCTGCAAAAATTGCACGTCAGCGCCGTCGTGTGAATGCAAAAGCAGCTCCGCTATTCCGAAACGGTTCATCTCGCACGTCGCATACATCGCATACATCTCGCACATCGCAGCGCACCCGTGTGGCTGCAACTCACTAGGCGTAGGAAAGAGTAGGTATATATCATGGCTCAACTTAACGCACACACAGCAACATATGCATCCGCATCCGCATCAACATCAGTGGCATCGCCGCGCCGAACCTTCGGCTGGTATGAAGTGCGCAGAGGATTCTTCACTACGCTCAAATATCTCAGCCTTATTTTCTTTGCGTTTTGGTTCCTCTTGCCTGTGGTCAGCTGTGTTGTTACAGCAGCAAAAACAGAAAAAGAGTATCAGTCCACCTCGGTTATGCAAGCTCCAGCACACTGGTTCAATATCAGTAATTATGTTGAAGCTTTTACGGCATCTCATATGGGCATGGCTTTTATTAACTCTGTTATTGTGCTTGTTGTTGTACTTGTTGCCACTACGCTGATTGGTACACAGCTTGCCTATGTGCTCAGCCGCTTCACTTTCCCTGGAAATGGTCTTATTCGAGGCTTATTCGCTCTGGCAGCCCTGCTTCCAGGCATTGCAATGCAGGTGTCTATGTATGCCATCATGGTCAAGATTAATGCTGTAAACACCATGTGGGGATATATCTTGATGATGTGTGGAACGGATGTTATTTCGATTTACGTATTCATTCAGTTCTTTGAAAATATTCCTACGTCTTTGGATGAATCTGCCATTGTGGATGGGGCGTCATACTTTACGATTTACTCTAAAATTTTGTTGCCGCTGCTCAAGCCAGCAATTGTTACCTGCATGATTTTGAAGGGTGTTGGTGTATATAACGAGTACTATGCGGCAAACCTGTACCTGCAAGATAATAAGTTGAAGACTATTGCTATTGCGCTCTACTCTTTCACTGGTCCAATGGGAAGTAAATACAATCTGATTTGTGCAGGTGTTATTATTACGCTTCTGCCAATGCTTATTCTCTTCCTGATTTTCCAGAAGCAAATCTACAACGGTATTGCTGCTGGTGCTGTGAAGGAATAAAACTTAATAAACACTCAACACAGGCAGAGTAGATTAGCCTGAAGTTTTCTACAATAGGAGGCAATGAGGCGCGTCATAGATGACAGTTCTCGTTGTAAGCTTCGATAATACAAAAGGATATATTATGACGTATCGTCCTCACACTTTTCAGCCATTGCACGAGGGATGGAATGTTCGAGCACTAAATCCTCAAGCTGTTCCCGTCGAGCTGCGAGAGAAACTTGCAGCAGGAATTCCAGCTCAGGTTCCTGGTGAAGTAACACTTGACTTGCATCGCGCAGGCTTGATTGCTGAACCTTTTGATGGAGACAATGAAACTCATCAACAGTGGATTGGCGATATTGATTGGGAGTATTCCTGCCAGTTTGAATGGCATAACAATGACCAGGAGCGTTATGACCTCGTTGCTTACGGTTTAGATACTGTTGCCACCGTCATGCTGAACGGTCGCGTAGTGGCGGGAGTAAATAATTACCATCGTTCCTATCGCTGGGATGTGCGTGATTTTCTTCATGATGGCGTAAATGCGATGGCAATTCGTTTCGCCTCCAGCGTGCGTGAAAGCGATGTGCGTGAGCAAGCTTTGGGCTATTATCCGCATACAGAACATCATGCTTTTAATCAGATTCGCAAACCGTCCTATCAGTTTGGTTGGGACTGGGGCATCGATGTGTCTGGTGCTGGCATTTGGCAACCAATCGGTATTGATTCATGGTCGGGCGCACGTATTGCAGCAGTCCGTCCGCTGGTAGACGTTACGGAAAACGGAACAGGCGTAGTTCATGTAACTGTGGAAATTGAACGTGCAGGATCAGGACGCATTCCATCGTCTGATCAGGCTTTTGCTCATCGTCATGCTGTTCCGTTCAGTATTCAGTTGAGTGGACATGGAGTGCAGCAGATTGTAGAGGCAGAAGTTCCAGCCGGGCGCAATAGTGTGACAGTGCAGGTCGAAGTACCGAATGCTCGTCTGTGGTGGCCAATAGGCTATGGCAATCAGCCATTGTATGATTGCGTCGTCACGCTTGATGGTCGGGAGGAAACAGAATGGTCTGCCCGTCTTGGCTTCCGGACTGTGCGCTTGGATACTCGTGCAGATGAAGTAGGACGTCCATTCCAAATTTATGTGAACGAGGTGCCCGTTCATGCTCGTGGATACAACTTTGTTCCTGTAGACGCTTTCATAACCCGAGCGAGCCGAGAAGTGTATGAACAGCGTTTTGCAGACCTTGTTGAGTCCAATTCCAATATGGTGCGCGCATGGGGCGGCAGTATTTATGAGTCGGACGACTTCTATGATTTAGCTGATGAGTTAGGCATTATGGTGTGGCAAGACTTTATGCTGGCCTGTGCAGCTTATCCCGAAGATGCGGCTACAAAAGCAGAAATTGAAGCTGAAGCGCGAGAACACATTAATCGTTTGAGCAGTCATGCGAGCTTAATTGTGTGGAATGGTTCAAATGAGAACTATGTGGCATACTCTGAATGGGGCGGTTTCAAGCAAGCGCTGCGTGACGATGATCAGCCAACGAACGATTATGGCTACGGTGAGCGCGGTTGGGGAGACTACTATTATTCGCAGCTCTTCCCTCAGCTGTTCGAACAAATGGGGACGTCTAGTGTGTATCTTCCAAGTTCTCCTATGAGCTTTACAAAATATACTTCTCCAAATTTAGATACTGACGGAACAATGCATATTTGGGATGCATGGAATCGTGAAGATTACCGTGTTTATGCGCAGTATACTCCTCGTTTTGCTGACGAATTTGGATATCAAGCCCCTCCAGCGTGGAGCACTCTTACGCGCGTAGTTCACGATGAAGAGATTGAACCTTTTGGTGAGCAGATGCTTGTTCATCAAAAAGCAAGCGGCGGAAATTACAAGCTCGCCCGTGGAATGCGTTCACATTTGACTCCGGGCCATCTTGATGATGTGAGTTATCGTGAAGATGGCACACGCGATTGGCTGATTCCAACTGATCATTGGGATGATATTCAAGATTGGCATTGGGCATGTCAGTTACAGCAAGCGCAGGCTTTACGTTTTGGTGTAGAACATATGCGTTCGCTCGAGCCTGTTAATGCTGGTGCGTTAATTTGGCAGTTGAATGATGATTGGCCAGTAGTATCCTGGGCTGCTGTGGATTACGACGGTCATCGTAAACCATTGTGGCACGCTTCTCGTGATTTCTTTGCTCCACGTTTAGCTACAATTCAGCCGCGTGTGTCTGCTCAAGCTCAAGAAAATTTGAGCTGGGAAGGTAAAAAAGTTGCTCCAGACTGTTTAGCTTTAGTGCTGGCAAATGATACCCGTAACACGTGGAGCGGTATGTGGACAGTTCAGCGTATTCGCTTTGATGGAACGGTGTTAGCTGAACAGCGTGTGGATGTGGAGCTAGCAGAAACTGACCATCACACAGTCTTGCTTGATCATTGCATAGCAGATTTTGCAGATGCAACACAGGAACTGATTATTGCTTTCGTATCTTCAGAACATGATAATCACGGTCCTGCTTTTGCTCGCGTTGTTTATAATCCTGCAGAAGTTATTGACCAACAGTTGGATGCTCATCCTCTTACTGCGTCGATTGAGGCAGAAGATGGAGGATATGCGTTAACCATTCATGCTACATCGTACGCGCGCGATATTTTCTGCATGGTTGATAAGGTCGATTCTGCAGCACGTATTGACGGCGGTATGGTGAGTCTGCTTCCAGATGAAAGTGTGCAATGGCATATTAGCTCTGATGGTGTGGATAATCCTGAAGATTTCTGTGCTGCACACGTATTGCGTTCAGCTAATGATTTGAAATAGGTGCACTTCTCGCATTACATACAGGGGTTCTTCTTTCTTACTTCGAGGAAGAAGAACCCTATCTTTGTAAATCTTTTGCTGTTCTACATTAAACGGTACAGTAGTATGTAGAGAAGAGTTTTGATTGTTCTGCTAGGATCTGGCAGGACTGTTAATAAATGGTATGAGAAAATAGCGAGGTAGATATGGTCTCAAAGTCGAAGGTAACCATTTCTGATGTCGCTCGGGCTGCAGGCGTCTCCAACAGTGCTGTATCCTATGCTCTCAACGGCAAACCAGGTGTTTCTGAAGAAACGCGCGACAAAGTGCTCAAAGTTGCAGAGCGTATGGGGTGGAAGCCAAATATGGCAGCCAAAGCCCTTTCTGATGCGAGCACGCGCACCGTTGGTTTAGTTGTTGAAGTTGATCCTGACGTTCTGTCTGTGGAATCCTACTTTATGGAGCTTATTGCTGGATTGGGCGACGCTCTTGAAGCATATGACTACTCGCTGCTCGTACGCATTGTCTCGGATTCTAAAAATGCTATGCGCATTCATCGTCATTGGATTGCTACAGGTAGTGTAGATGCCATGCTCGTAATGAATGTGGAAGTAGGGGATCCGCGTATTGACTT
This sequence comes from Alloscardovia omnicolens, assembly GCA_040702985.1. Taxonomy (GTDB): domain Bacteria; phylum Actinomycetota; class Actinomycetes; order Actinomycetales; family Bifidobacteriaceae; genus Alloscardovia; species Alloscardovia omnicolens_A. The sequence continues at coordinate 615,726 of CP159991.1, forward strand.
TTACAAAGAACATTCTTCTATGCCGGTGTTAGCTATTGCTGACCCATCAGTAACACATGGTTTGCCATCTATGACCAGTGATGATGCGGAAGGCGCTCGCCTTATTGTGGATTATCTACATGAGTTGGGACATAGGCATATTGCGCGCGTGGCGGGACCTGAACGTTACGCTCACACTTTTATTCGAGACCGAGCTTTTATGGAAGAATCGTCTTCTTTAGGTATGGTCTGTGATTGCTTGCATGCCGATTATTCTCCTGAGCAGGGTCGTGATATGACGAACCGCTTGCTTGCTTTTAGTGATGCGCCAACAGCAATTGTGTATGACAATGATGCAATGGCGATTGAAGGGCTCCACGTGGCAGCTGAACGTGGTTTAAGCGTTCCGGATGATTTATCCGTTATGGCGTGGGATGATTCTTTTGCATGTACTGCAACTACTCCGCCAATTACTGCTATGTGGCGTGATATTCCACGTTTGGGAGCCAAAGCCGTTCCGATGCTGATGGCGCTGATTGAGGGAAAAAAAGTTGAAAACGCTATGGAATCTCCTTATGAATTGATTCAGCGCGGTTCAACGGGAACGCCAAAAGTAGCCAAAGAATAAAGACTGCAAACGTTCTAAGCGTTCTGCGCTTTGGTTAGGGTTCTTGTGCGGAGAACAAGCCGCCATAGGTCATCTGTGTCCTGTGCCTTGTGTCTTGTGCGCGCGTTCGCCGCATATCCTCATAACGTGCAGTCACATCGTTTGTCATTGTGCTTGTGCGTCAATAATTCCGGCTGAACACATCAGATTGCTTGCTATCCATGCAGTCACAGCAGTAAAAAGTAACGCCCAAAAGAAGATCACAAAAGCCAAGCCGGACGGCACAAAAACGGCAATAATGACTGGCGCTATGCTCATAGCTGTAAGAGCAAGCGCGATCAGAGGGTAACGGAGTGTAAGAAAAAGTGAGCGCTTGAACTGAGCGGCAAGAGAATCATTGCTGCGTCCAGCCAGAGGAAAAACGAAAACAGTAGTAATCATCACCACGATGCTCAGTGTGGCAACAATTCCATAGCTGAGTGCGGCGATATTCGTGCCGCCAGCATGATGTCCCAAATACCACACATCAAAACTCGCCAACGCGTAAAATGCTCCCAAAAGAAGGGTAGAGGCGATATTGATTCCCAGACGCCGCCTAAATATTGTCCAAAAATGGCGCACTACATGAGCATCATCGCCTTCCTGCATGGACTGAACCGTTTCATATAAGGCGGCAGTAGAAGCTCCGTATGTGACAAGGGGAATACAGCACAGAGTCCACATGATATTGAGAAGCGCTAAATCTCCCACAGTAGACATGAAACTCGTAAAACGGTTATCTGTAATAATGTGCATGTTTACTCCCGGGAAGTGCTGAAATGAAGCGCTGAAACACATTGTTGAAAAGCAGTTGAGCGTGAAGAGTTTTGTGCAAATCCAATCACGGAATCCTGGCTGTGTTGTGAGTCAAAAATACTGTTCCAGACCTGTGATGTTTGTAATGATAATCCGAAGGGCTCGCTGTGACCTTTACCGCTTCCGTTGTAATCCATATCATCAGCGTGACTGTCGTTAAAGCCTTTAAAATCAACAAAAATCGACTGCAGGTCGGTGCTTTGTTCTTGGCTGAGCTGCTCGGAAACATTGGTTAGATAGCCATATCCTGCTAACTCTTTAAAAGCTGCGCGAGGTGCAATAATCACATCCACTTGGCTATTGCTTAATAATGTTTGAAGCTTGACCAAACCATTGTGATCCATAGAATAATTCGTGTCTATGGCTAAATCGTTGGAATTATTAAGGTGCATAGCGCGAGCAATGTGGGTATGCAGAGCCTGTGTTTGCTCCTCGTTCGCATTCATATTAATCATGGCAACAGTCAGGTGTGGCTGAGGTTTAGGGGTTACTATCTGGATGCCTATGTATCCCACAAGGATAACAGCAAGAACCACAAGAGCAATGCGCCATGCAAATTCTTGCATAAAATAGCGCCACTTGTGGGAGCCTTTGAGCATTTTTAATGTTTCCCAACGCGTAGATGAGGTAGAAGCATTGGCGTGAGCTAAAGCGCTCACGCGTTCCTGAGCATCTCTATGAAGTGGGGTGTGTTGCCTTGAACTCATTGTGCCTCCGTGGTTGTTTCCGTGTCTATCATAACGTATTTTCAGAAAGAACTGAAGCGATTAAGGTATACTGTCGTCTAGGATAAAGAGAAGTGCTTTATCTTCGTATGCAGATAAAGCTTGTGTACGGTGGAAGCTTTCGGTCAATCGAAGCGATTGGTGCGATTGGTTCAATTGATGCAATCGAACAGGGAACAAAGGAGTAATCATGTTTGATGTTGGGCAACATATTGTGTTGCGGCGTGATGGGGTCGAAGTGGTGTTGAAAAGTCCTGATAATGAGATGCCGCAGATTGTGCGGTGGGGCAAAGATTATGGCGTGAGCTACAACGATGAAGAATTGTGTGCTCTTGATGCTATGACTCTTAAAGATACGCCACCTAATAAGCCAGATAGTGCGTGGAGACCATCTTTGCTGCCTCAGGGCAATGAAGGCTGGGCGGGTCGTCCAGGTATTGAAATTTTCCGCGGATCTGAAGCTCAATTTGTGCATTGGTCGAGCGTAAAAACATCTGTAAATAGTGAACACAGCTCCTTAACCGTTACAGCTTATGATAGCGTGCGTCTGGTTGAAGTAACGATGCATATAGAGTTGCAAGCAGGCGGTCTGCTCACTGTTTATCACACGGTAAGCAATCGCGCCGCGGAAACTGATAATCGTGAGCCGTTAACGGTTAATTTCTTGGATGTTACCGTGCCAGTAGTAAAAGATGTGGATACTCTCACGCATTTTACGGGGCGATGGCCACTTGAGAAACAACCGCAGTCCATTCCGCTTCCAGTTGGATCTACCACCTATGGTTGCCGCAAAGGCAAAACAGGTCATGAATCCTCGTGGATGCTTATATTGTCTGACGGAGAGCCAAAAGCGCAGACGGGAACTGTGTATGGATGTCATCTTGCATGGAGTGGAAACCAAACCTATCGTGTGGATGCTATGCCTGCACACGAGCCAGTGATGGGTGCTGGCGAACTCTTGGGTCCTGCAGAAATTCAACTTGCAGCCGGACAAAGTTATGAAACGCCACGTGTTTGCTTCTCATGGTCTGACCAGGGTCTTGATGGCATGGCAGCACGTTTCCATCAGTGGTTGCGCGATATGCCGCATCGCGCTACTACACTGCGTCCATTTACACTGAATACCTGGGAAGCAGTGTATTTCAATCATGATGAAGAAACGCTGCTCAAGTTGGCGGATCGGGCTGCTTCAGTCGGCGTAGAACGGTTTGTGCTTGACGATGGTTGGTTTATTGCGCGCCGTGATGATACAAAAGGTCTAGGCGATTGGCAAGTAGATTATGGCGTGTGGCCACGTGGCTTAAATAATTTAGCGCAGCACGTGCATACGTTGGGAATGCAGTTCGGTCTGTGGTTTGAGCCAGAAATGATTTGTTTGGACTCGAACGTAGCTCGAGCTCATCCAGAATGGATTTTGGCTGATGCTGACTCCGTGCCATGTAGAGAAGATTTGTCGTATCGCAATCAGTACGTGCTGGATCTAGCTCATCCTGAGGCTTTTGAGTATGTGCGCTCGCAGATGGCTGCCCTGATCCAGGAACTTGGCATCGATTACATTAAATGGGATCATAATCGTGAAGTAACTGAGCCTATGCACAAGGGGCGCTATGGTTTGCATGAGCAGACCCACGCCTGCTATAAGCTTTTCGATGCTCTCAAACAAGAATTTAGTGGACTAGAAATTGAAAGTTGCGCTTCCGGCGGCGCTCGCACAGATGCTGGCATTATGGCGCATGCCGACCGTGTGTGGGGATCTGATACCAATGATCCGCGTGATCGCATTGATATTCAACGCTGGACTGAACTTGTCTTGCCTCCAGAGCTCATCGGCGCTCATATTCGGACCATCTCCAGCGCATACGACGTGGCGCTCCACAGAACTCAGCTATCGTGCTGCAATTTCCCTTATGGGATGTTCTGGTTTGGAATGGAACATTTTGGAATGCTCCGATGAAGAAATTGAAACAGTGCGCCAGATTGTGGGCGTGTACAAGCGCTACCGTTCCTTGCTCCATTCGGGCGTGCTACATCATGCTGATTTCAAGGAAAAGCGTTTGCGTGCTCGCGGAGTGAGCGCGGCTGACGGATCTCGTGCGGTGTGGACTATTGCAAGTACGGACGTGCTACACGATAGTTTCCAAGAACGTTTGCGTATTCCTGGTTTGCGTGATGACCACAACTATTGCGTGAAGGTTATTCGCGACATAGGTGACGCTCGCTGGGGTTGGGTTGTGCCGCAATGGCTGACCTTAGCTATGAGTGAGGAAGGATTCACGGTTTCGGGGTTGTTGCTGCGTGAAGTTGGCTTGCAGTTGCCGACGTTGTGGCCGTTGCAAGCAGTCATGCTCGATATTCAGGCTCAATAACTGCGCGATACGAGCGGTAATGCTTGTGCTCAGGACTATGTAAGTTCTGAGCTTGCGTTATCGCTCATATCAAGATATTCTTGTGCTTAAACGGTTCAGTAATCGATGGCGATTATCGTAAAAATAACGGAGAGTTTTAATATGACCGAAAAAATCTATATATACGGAACGCAAGAAAATGCAAACTTTTTAGCCGAGCAACGAGATGCACTTTTTAGCTTTGGCACGCGCTTTCCATCTCCTGCAGGCAGCTCCTATTGGTTGGGCGATGACGGTACGCCATGGACTGACCGTGAGCGTGCTACATGGATTACTTGTCGCATGACTCATGTTTATGCTTTGGCTGCTTTTAGCGGTTTCCATGATGCAGAACGGCTCGTTGACGCCGGTGTTAAGGGCTTGCTCGGAGAACTGCATGATGCGAATCATGGCGGTTGGTATCCATCAATCATGGCAAACAATCAGCCAGCTGCAGATAAGCAATGTTACGCTCACGCTTTTGTTCTCCTAGCAGCCTCGTCAGCGCTGTTACTGGGGCGGCCTGGTGCACAAGAGTTGTTGGAAAAAGCCCAAAACGTTTTTCTTGAACGCTTTTGGGATGATCAAGCAGGCCTATCCGTGGATACGTGGAATACTGAGTTCACTCAATTAGATAACTATCGCGGATTAAATGCAAATATGCATTCCGTTGAATCTTTCTTGGCTGTGGCAGACGTGACTGGCGGTGAAAGCTGGCGTGAGCGTGCAGGCCGTATTATTGCGCACGTGGTTGAATGGGCGCGTGAGAATAACTGGCGCATTCCTGAGCATTTTACTCAAGAGTGGGTGGCTGACTTGGAATACAATCGCGATCGTCCAGATGATCAGTTCAAGCCATATGGGGCAACGCCAGGTCACGGTATTGAATGGGCACGATTAATCACTCAATATGCCCTGAGTGCCAATTGCGAAACGGACGAACAAGCGCGATTGATTGACGCTGCTGAACATCTCTTTACTCGAGCTATGGCCGATGCATGGAATGCTGATGGCAAGCCAGGAATTGTGTATACCACTGATTGGGAGGGTAAGCCAGTGGTACACGATCGTATGCATTGGACCTTGGCTGAGGCAATTAATACGTCGGCAGTGTTGGCTCGGGTAACACACAAAGATGAATATAAGACCTGGTATGCAACTGTTATGGAATATGTGCACAAGTATCTGATTGATAGCGAAAAGGGATCGTGGTTCCATCAGCTTGATAGGGATAATAAGGTGTTAGATACAGTATGGCCAGGGAAGGCAGATTTGTATCATGCCGTGCAATCTATGATGATTCCTGTGCATAATCCGACACTATCCATTGCGGTGGCGGCGAAGGAGCAGGCGGCTTAAGTTCTGAGCTCGCGTTTGCGCGGTCGTGTGGGGGGGGGGATCACGATTCAGGACGGTCTTTCTTGAGGTTTTAGAGGAGGACATGACCCTGAAAAGTGATTCGCTGTGGCTAATCACTTTTCACGACCAGTTTTACCCCATTTTCGACCACTTTTTCGGCCCTGGGGAGTGATTCATAGGAGTGAATCACTTTTCAGGCCTTTTTACCTCAATTTTGGGTGCAAAATCAGCCCTGCGAAGTGATTCACATGAGCGGATCACTTTTCGCGACACTTTTCACCCTATTTTTGACCGCCTTTTCAGCCCTGCTGAGTGATTCACACGAGTGAATCACTTTTCACGACATTTAGAATCCCGCACACTCTCATGCTCTCGTGTACTCGTGCTTGCATCTGAATCTGTACAAGGCTCTCAGATAAGCCCTTGCCATGGTTTGCTAAAATTCATCACCCATGGAGCAAGCAATAAAAATGTAGGGACAAGAAGTCCTCTTGCCCCTACATACTTCATACTCTGATTAGCTTTTAGTCGTTAAATGTTGCTGTATCAATCACATAACGATAGCGCACCTGAGAAGCAGTCACCTTATTGTACGCTTCAGTAATGTCTTCGCCGCCAATCATTTCTACTACTGGATGAATGCCGTGCTCGGCGCAGAAATCCAGCATTTCTTGAGTTTCGGCAATGCCACCAATCATACTACCGGCTAATACGCGGTTACCATGCGTGAGAGCACCTAAATCAATAGTTGCAGGCTTTTCTGGCAAACCAACATCCACAAAAACGCCATAAGGCTTCAAAGTCCTGATGTATGCGGTGTAATCCAAATCGCTGGCGCTTACAGTGCATAAAATAACGTCGAAAGTATCGCGCAGCGCTTCCAAAGTTCCTGGCTCAGACGTTGCATGATAGTAAGATGCGCCTAAACGTTTACCGTCCTCTTCCTTTGCGCGGCTGTGGGAAATAACATGAACCTCAGCGCCCATTGCAGCGGCAATCTGTACGCCCATATGACCAAGACCACCCATGCCGAGCACAGCAACTTTCTTGCCAGGACCAGCCTTCCAACGCTTGAGAGGGGAGTAGGTGGTAATTCCAGCGCACAGCAAAGGAGCGGAAGTTTCAAATGGGATTTCATCTGGAATGCGGCAAGCAAAATCCTCGCGCACGGTAAATCCTTGAGCATATCCACCCGTGGTTGGATTGCCGTTCTGATCAGTGCCATAAGTGAAATATGCGTGCGGATTATTGCAGAACTGCTCTTCGCCAGCTACACAATATTCGCATTCCTTGCAGGAAGCAAACATACAGCCGACGCCTACCTTGTCGCCAACCTTAAACTTAGTAACATCAGCACCAGCTTTGGATACCGTTCCCACAAGTTCATGACCTGGAACAAGAGGATAATTGACTGGTCCCCACTCGCCGCGAGCAGTGTGAATGTCGGAGTGGCAAATGCCAGCATATTGAATATCGAAATAAATTTCATTAGCAGCTGGCTCGCGAATTTCGATGGTTGTGCGATGGAAAACAGATGTCTTGTCGTCGCACGCATAGGCAAATACCTGTGGCATAATCTCTCCTTTGATTGAGGTATTTCTTATGTAGTTTCAGCTTAAAACCTGAAGTGAGCTTTATGTCAAGTTTTAGTTATTCACGTGTGAAAACGTGTCGCGCAGTTTTTTGAGGAAAAGATTGAGCAATGGCTCTTATGCATCTATGCGCCTATTGGTTGCCAAAAGCGTGCATATGCGCTGCACGAATTTCTGCTGGCATATCTTCAGGCTTTATATTGCAAACAGCTGCTTCGCTGCCTTTCTCCAGCGCGGTCTGATAATACCATGTTTTAAAAGTGAGCATTGACTCCACTTTGCGCAGTTCTTCAAACTGTTGCTCTAAAGCTTGACGGCGAGTGAGAATAAGCTGCAAGCGCTCGCTGAGAGTACTGTCGCCTTCTTCGGTTCATGAAATGAATTGACGAATTTCTTCAATGCTTAGTCCTGAACATTTCAAGCATTCAATCATGTGTACGGTGTCAATCTCATGCTCGCCAAAAAGGCGCTGACCGCCAGAACGTTCCATGCCTGGGAAAAAGCCTGCATTGTCGTAATAACGTAAAGTCGAGATAGGTAAGCCGAAGCGTTTTGATACTTCACCGATTTTGAGAAACATAGATACTAACTTTCTGTGATGCTAAACCTCATGTAGCTTTAAGTTTATTGTATTGATAACAGCTTAAAACGCGTCGGTTGTGATGTTATGTGGGGTAGATTGTTTTGATTCGCCACGAGCGTTGCCTGCCTGCACAGTTTTACTTTTTAAAGTTACTCATATGTCTTTCTAACTTATGAGTAATAAAAATGGAATTTTTTGAATGCGATATATTACAACTTATTATAAGAATATTGAATATGCTTTCTGTGTAATCTTAATTGCAAAGATTATAAAAAGCATTGAAAACATTAATGTTCTAGATCTTCTCTGTATTTCATAAAGCGGTTATAAAAAATTGCGACACGTCTAATTTGAAAAGTTACTGACGGGTAAGTAATATATTATCATGTTCATAGTTATAAACACAGATGTTTATAACGTATCTTCCCGTTGAACACTGATGAGGTGGCTGTTCAGCATTGAGGCTGCATAGTGAGACGGCTGAGGGTATACAGGAGGGCGAATATATGAGTGTGCGTAGTAAGGTGCCTGCTCAGAAAGGCCAATCATTTGGTGAAGGCATCATAAAATGGTGCAAGGCATTTGGTTATCAATGGCAACTTCAGCTGATGATTCTTCCAGGAATCATATACATGATTGTGTTTAATTTCATACCAATTTACGGTCTTGTTCTTGCGTTCAAAAACTATACAGTTACCGATACGATTGGTGATGCGCCTTGGGTTGGATTAGAGAACTTCATTGTTATTCTTGGTGATAAATATTTTTGGGATTCTGTTGTCAATACCATGGCAATTAGCGTTATTAAATTGCTTGTTGGTTTTATTGTGCCAATTGTTCTAGCAATTATGATTTACGAAGTGCCTTTCAAACCGTTCCAGAAAATTGTGCAGACATTTACCTATCTTCCTCACTTCTTTTCGTGGATTATTTTGGGCGGTATGCTCATTAACTGGTTGTCGTCACATGGCATGATAAATGATCTCCTACACTTTGTAGGGGTTAACGCCCATGCAAATTATCTTCTTGATGCCAATAAATACTGGGTTATTGCTGCTGCTTCCGATGTTTGGAAAGAAGCAGGGTGGGGAACTATTTTATATCTATCAACTATGGCTGGTATTGATCCTTCTCTTTATGAGGCAGCAGAGATGGATGGTGCATCAAAAATTGCGCGTATCTGGCATATTACCATTCCAGAAATCCGCATGATGATTACCTTGAACCTCATTTTATCCGTGTCAGGATTGCTCAATTCTAATCTTGACCAAACGTTGGTATTGATGAATTCTCAGAATCAGCCAAAAGCTGAGGTTATTAATTCATATGTGTATCGCATCGGCTTGTCGCAAGGAGACTTTTCCTATGCAACCGCAGTGGGACTGGGAGTTTCTGTTGTCTCAGTAATTCTGCTGGTTATAACCAATGTGCTGAGTAAGAAACTCAACGATAATCAGTCGGTATTTTAGGAGAGAACATGAAGAATATGCAAGGTGGGACGCATCGTGCGCATACCCAAAAATCAGTAGATAAGAGTGCAGCAAAGCGTGTCTCTTCTTTCTGGTTGAGAAGGAAACCTGAACACGAAGTGAAACGGATACGTCATGCTTCTCTAACTTTTGATGTAGTTAACATCATTCTTCTGTCCTTATTTACAGTGCTGATTGTTGTGCCTGTATGGAATGTAGCTATTTCGTCTTTTGCATCAACAAAAGCGCTCAATGAAGGTGGATTTGTTTTCTGGCCACAAGAATTATCACTTGATAACTATGTGCAGGTTTTTTCTGACTCTACATTGTGGAATGCGTTCTTCATTTCAGTGGCAAAAACAGTAGTTGGTGTAATTGCGCACGTATTTTTCTGTGCACTCTTCGCATATCCGCTGTCAAAAGCGTATTTGAAAGGTCGTAAAGTCTATTCCGCTATGGGAATTATTACTTTGTTTTTCTCAGGCGGTATGATTCCGACTTACTTACTGATTAAGTCTTTAGGATTGCTCGATACTTTCTGGGTTTATATTATTCCAGCGTTATTCAGCTATTATGATGTAGTTATTTTGATGAACTTCTTCCGTCAAGTTCCGCAATCTCTCATGGAATCAGCAAAGATTGATGGGGCAAGTGAATGGCGCATCTTCACATCTATTATGTTGCCGCTTTCTAAACCAGCATTGGCGACGATTGCACTTTTCCATGGTGTATGGCAATGGAATGATTTTATGACCACAAAACTGTATATCACTAATGAGGCTTTATATCCACTACAAATGCGACTCTATGACATTATTATGCGCTCTCAAGCATCGTCGGCTGCGTCGCAGATTGTGTTGGATACATCAACACGTGGTGTGCGTTTAGCCACCATTATGATCACAATTCTTCCGATTTTGGTTCTCTATCCATTTGTTCAGCGATATTTTGTGGGAGGAACCATGATGGGTGCTGTCAAGGGATAGATAGTTGAGAAATTTAGGAGAGAAGGGAGAAAAGGAGGAGAGAGCATATGCATGATTTTGCTTGAGCTTCATGGAAAGTCGAGCAATAATCTAGGCTGCACTATGATGCAGCCAAGAAGAGAGACGAAGCATAGATGATACAAACAAAGGAGTTTTGTATGACAAGCAAATTCGTTAAGCTGACATCAGTGGCTGTGGCGGCTGTACTAGCACTCAGTACATTATCAGCTTGTGGAAGTAGCAGCAAGGAATCTGTATCTAAACTTCCTGAACCGACATATAAGGTTTCACAAGATACGCCTGCTTGGAAATCAGATAAAAGCAAAAATAACACATTGACGTGGTATGTGAATGCAGATTGGTGGAACAGTTCCTTTGGTAAGGATTTAGTGACCCGCCAATTACAAAAAGATTTGAATCTGAAGATTAAATTCATTACCGGTGATGATGCGAAGCTGAATACTTTCTTTGCTAGTGGTGATATGCCGGATATTATCACGACTTTCGATGTCAATTCCAAGATTGCTCGCACAGCATCACAGTGGGCATTGCCTTTGGAACAGTTGGGAGATAAATACGATCCATATTTCAAAAAGACTGTTCGTAAAGAAACAATGGATTGGTATCGCATGAAAGATGGCAATGTATATGGATATCCGTCTTATGCGAATACGAAAGAAGATTATGAGTCAGGGATGATTCCTCCACGTCAAGCTTTTGTTATTCGCCAAGATGTACTGAATGCTATTGGTTCTCAAGACTTCACCACGCCCGATGGTTTCCGTCAAGGAATGCAGGCAATTAAGGACAAATTCCCTGACCTAGTTCCTTTCGGATTTGAGAACTACAATAATGGATCTAACGGTGGTTTAGATGTGGTTATGCAGGATTTACTTGGGGTACCAATTTTAACCAGCGATAAGAAATTCAACAATCGTAATACCGATTCTGAATATGTAAAATGGCTCGAAACATTGCGTCAAGTTCATCAAGATGGCAATATTTCTGATGACTCCTTCTCTGATGATTCTGATACATATAAGGAGAAAGTTGCATCAGGAAAATATGCAACGATGATTCTAGCAAGCTCAGTTGGGCAATCCACTCCTTTACAAGCATTTAAGGCTAATAATCCAGGCGCAGAATATGTAGCGGTAGATGCAATTCGATCAACCGATGGGCGTAAACCAACATTAAGTCAGGGTGGCATGTCTGGATGGTCTATTTCTTATATTTCTAAGAAAACCAAGAATCCTGCAAAAGCTATTCAACTTTTCGAGTACCTGCTGTCTGATTATGGTCAGATGCTCACTAATTTCGGTATTGAAGGTGACACATATGTGAAGAACGATGACGGTACAATCAGTTGGAGTGATAAGGCGCAAAAACTGAGGCTCGAAGATCCAGATAAATTCGTTAAAGATTACCGTTGCGGCGAATTTGTTCTGTTCGGACATGACCGGTATAAGGCACTCAATAAAGATACTTTCGTAGAAGCTTTGTGGCAGATGCAGCATTGGGGGCAGGAATATTTAACACCGCAGTTTGAGATTGAAAATACTGATCCTGATACTGGTACACGAGAAGCGCGTTCACTTTCGGCGGTTAAGACAAATTGGGGTACTACATTGGTCAGTCTTATTCGTGCGAACAGTCAAAAAGAATTCGATAATCTGCTCACAGAATATCAGAATTTTGAAAAGTCTAATGGAATTGATGCGATTAACAAGCTTCGTAATGAGAAAATCGCTGAGAATATGAAGAAGCTTGGCGAATAGGCAAAGCTAAACGTTGTGCGGTAATTTTGGGAGGTTATACCGCACAACGTTGTTACCACAAATAATAGCACGCACATGGTAAGGGGTGGAGAGATGAAGCAGTTGTTTTCCGTAGATGGCAAGCTATATAAAACGCTAGACATTGTCAGCGATATTCTCCTCGCAAATATGCTCTTTATCATGTGCGCGCTCCCTCTCGTCACTGTGGGAGCTAGCGCTATTGCATTGTGGGATGTGATTTATGCTGTTGTTCACCATGAGGGTATTAAAGTTAGCAGCAGATTCCTAACAACATTTCGTAGTGCTTTACGCCGAGGAACACTTGCATGGTTCATCATAGTAGGAACTGCTAGCGTCATGCTAGGAATTTATTGGATTTTCGGTAGTGTAACGCAGGGGAATCAGATTATTTTGCTTGTGCTTTTAGCTTTATGCTCTTTACCAATTTTAAGTTGTGTATATATTTTCCCTCTTCTGGCACGGTATGAGATGAGTGTATCTCGTGTGCTACGCACTGCAGTGGCTGTAGCATCTCATTGTGTGTGGGAATCAATAGCTGCAGTGGTGCTTTTCCTTGTCATTATATGTGGAGTGCCCCTCTATGCTCATCGGTTCATCTTTTTGTGGTTTTTCTTTGCATGGGGTGGTACGGCTTATCTTCAAAGCTGGTTTGTGTTGCATGCACTGAACCAATGGTATCCACCTGATGCGCAGGTACAGGTTAAAATATGATGTGGTAATGGGTAATATTGCGATAATCTGATTGAGGTGGCACATGGGTAAGCAAGTAAGAGCAACAAAGCATCGTGCCGAGACGATAGCTAAACGAGAAGAAATAATTCGAGCCGCCTCTGAAATAGTAGGATATAAAGGTAGTTCTAACGCCACCTTACAAGATATTGCTGATCGTGTGGGTATGACTCGTGCGGGAGTATTGCACCATTTTGGTTCCAAAGAAGATCTGCTTATTGAAGTGATGCGCTATCGTGATTATTCGCAAGTGAGCCATTTGCCAGAGAAGAAAATGCCAGAGGGTGCTGAATGTTTTCTTCACCTCATTGCAACAGCACAGAGTAATGCTCATAATGAGGCTGCAGTTCGTCTGTTTGTGGCGCTGTCTTCGGAATCTATTACCGAAGGAAATTCGGGATATCCATATTTTGTGCAGAGATACAAAAACTTACGTCAAGAGCTGACCCAAGCCTTTGTAGCCATCGCTATGGAGCGCAAATGGGTCATTGATATGCAAAAAGCAAGTCAAGCTAGTGCAATGATTCTCGCAGCCATGGACGGTATTCAGTTCCAATGGATTCTCTCTCAACAAGATATAGATATGGTAGCGTGTACCACATATGCTATTCGCGCAGCTATTCAATCAGTTTTCCCAGATAAAGATGTGGACGATATTCTTTATCATTCAGATACTCCTCAGAAATAGCGGACATAACATAATTGAACAATCAAAAATTATGACAATATAAGAGTGCCCAGATTGACCAATGATCTGGGCACTCTGTGTTGCACTACACTCTTATCTCCACCTCAGGGGTTGTGGCTTTAAACAGCGGCGCAACATTATTCCAAATGCGTCGCGTCGTACACGGATGGTTCATGGTGTAGAGGTGAATGCCATCAACCCCGTGCGACACCAGATCAGAAATCTGCTGCGATGCAAAAAGAATGCCTGCTTGTTTCATAGCTTCCGGATCATCGCCCCATCTCTCCAGCAAAGTTGCTAGGTTGTTGGGAATGCGCGATCCGCACATAGATACCATGCGCTGAATTTGAGACGCATTAGTCACGGGCATAATTCCTGCTTCAATCGGAACATGAATGCCTGCTGTGCGCGTCTTATCTACGAAACGCAAAAACTCCTCATTATCAAAGAAGAGCTGGGAAATCAGTCCAGAAAGACCAGCATCCACCTTGAGTTTGAGATGTGTTATATCATCATCGAGCGTAGAAGCGTGTGGATGACCTTCCGGATAGCATGCTCCAAAAACTTGGAAATCTGGCTGATGCTGGCGAATATAGCTGACCAAATCACTGGCGTAATGAAAAACACCAGTTGGTTCGCGTCCTTCAACAGCATCTCCACGCAAAGCTAGGATGGCGCTTACTCCAGCTTGTTTAAACATGTCAAGTGCTTCATCAACTTGTTCTTCATTCAAGTATTGTGCTGTGAGATGGGCGACCACGGGAATGTCATATTCTTTGCGCACGGTATGACAAATGCGAGCGGTTGCAGTGCGATCAGCAGATCTACCAGTTCCATACGTGACGGAAATAAAGTCTGGATGAACGCCTTGCAAACCGTCGAGGGTATCGTAGATAGTTCCCACCGGAGCATTGCGCCTTGGTGGGAACACCTCAAGCGAAAACTGTGGCTTATGCATAAGACTTCGCCTTTATCGCTACTCGTGTCACTATTCGTATCACTACTCGTACAACTACTGACCTAAGCGCTCGCGCACAGCATGAGCAGCCTTAACTAAATTCTCAAGACTTGGCCATGTTTCGGCATTGCCGCGAGTTTTCAGTCCGCAATCAGGGTTAATCCACACCTTCGCAACACTCATTTTGTTGAGAATCTCTTCAATACGCTTCTCAATTTCTTCTTGTGACGGAATACGAGGGGAATGAATATCATAAACGCCAGGACCAGCTTCAGTTTCGAACTGAGCTTCTTCAATAGCATCAAGCACTACTAAGTCACCGCGACTTGCTTCAAAGGAGATTACATCTGCATCCATAGCATCAATATCGCGGATAATATCGTTAAACTCGGAGTAGCACATATGCGTGTGAATTTGTGTGCTAGGCTGCACCGCAGAATGAACCAGACGGAAAGCAGGAATAGCCCAATCCAAGTACTGAGAATGCCAATCGCTGCGACGCAATGGCAGCTTTTCACGCAAAGCAGCTTCATCAATCTGAATGACTTTAATGCCAGCCGCTTCCAAATCCAAAACTTCATCGCGAATAGCCAGTGCTAACTGTTGAGTCTGACGTTCGTGCGTAATATCCTCACGCGGCCATGACCAGTTCAAAATGGTCACAGGGCCAGTGAGCATACCTTTCATAATTCGAGTTGTACGGCTTTGAGCATAAGAGCTCCATCCCACGGTAATAGGCTGTGCGCGAGAAACATCACCCCAGACAATAGGAGGCTTGACGCAGCGGGTGCCATAGGACTGCACCCACGCATTCTTTGTAAATAGGAAACCGTTCAAATTTTGGCCGAAGTATTCAACCATATCGTTGCGTTCAAATTCACCATGAACAAGAACATCTAAACCAATATCTTCCTGATGCTTAATCACATCATCAATATGCTGCTTCATGATGGTGTTATAATCATCGTGACTGAGTTCACCTTTGCGCAACTTGGCACGCTCAGCACGCACTTGCTTGGTTTGAGGGAAAGAACCGATGGTCGTGGTTGGTAAAAGAGGAAGATGCAAAGCTTCACGCTGCAGATTTTGACGTTCCACACGCGCTGGTTGACGCTCAAAATCAGCGGAGGTGAGTGCTTCGAGGCGAGCTTGAACAACAGGATCCGCGCTCACGCGAGAACCGTCAAAAAGAGCTTGATTCTTCTGGAGAGTATCTGAAGTTTTCTTCGATTCTTCTGACGCGTCAGCCAAATGAGCGAGGTCGCGCAGTTCCTCAAGCTTTTCTGATGCGAACGCGAAATGTTTGAGCACATCCTTGCCCAAGGCTTCTTCGCCTGCCGTGCTAAATGGTACGTGCAGAAGAGAGCAAGCTGTTGAAATAGCTACATGAGGTGTTTTGGTACGCAACGCATCAATGAGCCCAAGACTTACAGCGTAATTATTGCGCCAAATATTGCGACCATTGACAACACCTGCAAAAATCGTGGTTTTCTCGTTGACGCCATATTCATCAATAGCGGCCAAATTTGCTTCGCGACCTTCAATGAAATCAAGTCCCACACCGTCAAATCCAAGAGTGTTAATAGTTTCATAAGCGTCGCCAATATTGCCGAAATAGGTGTTCAGCAATAGTTGAATGCCGTTTGAACGAGCATCAAGAATACGAGAATAAAGAGTTGTAAACGCAGATAAATCGCCCTCTTCCTTATCTAGCACAAGGAAAGGTTCATCTAGTTGAATCCAGGTGGCGTTTAATTGAGCAAAACGTTCAAGAATATGAACGTACACAGCAGCAGTTGCTTCCAGAAGTTCATCAGTAAAATCAAGTTCTGCAGCTTCGGGAGTACGAGCTAGTTTGAGGAAAGTATAAGGGCCTACAAGCACAGGTTTGGTATGAATTCCTAATGTTTTGGCTTCTTCAAATTCGTCGAACGGCTTGGTGCTGTTGAGTTTGAGCGAAGACGGATTGTCAATCTCTGGGACGATATAGTGGTAATTTGTGGTGAACCACTTCTTCATAGGCAGCGCCGTCACGTCCCCTTTATCGCCCTGATATCCTCGACCAAGAGCGAAAAGAGTATCTTCAGGGTTCTCAAAATTCAAATCATGGTAACGCTGAGGAATAGCATTGAGCAAAATAGCGGTATCGAGCACTTGATCGTAGTAGCTGAAGTCATTGCTAGGAATCAAATCAATGCCAGCGTTTTTCTGCAACTGCCAATGCTGTGCGCGTAGTTCTTGCGCAGTTGCACGCACGTCATCAAGACGAGCCGATCCCTTCCAATAGGCTTCGATAATTTTCTTTAATTCGCGGTTACAACCCACGCGAGGAAAACCTGATACTGACGTGATAGTTGCCATACTCACTCCTCTTTACTTTTGAGCAATGCGCTCTAAAATTTCTGTATTTTTCTGTATTTTTAACAGATTGCATTGCGTTTCAGCCTAGCAAAGGAAAAGCGTTATAAGGCATTAAGCCATTTAAGGTGTCGTTATAAGTTCAGGTTATAAAGATGTGAGAAAGGACTGTATGAGTCAAGACGCATCACATTTGCGTGGTTACTTTTTTACCACAACAAAAGAGCGCAAACCTCACACATAAAAACATATGCGAAAGTTTACGCTCTCAAGATGTTGCCACTGTGGCTTCTCGTCTAGCAAAAATTGTCTGATTTACACCCTAGTTCTTACGGAAAACAGAGTAGCGGGTCGTGCCAATGAGAATATCGCCGGTGTCGGGATAATAAACCAAATGATAGTCATCGTCGGTGCTGCTTTCCAGAGTGTAGGTGCGGCGTGCAGTAGTAGAACCGTTCTTATCCTCTATGATGCTGTAAGAATCAGTGGTGCCATCATAACCATGCTTCAATTCAAGAGTATTCCCGCGAATATTAAACGACGATGGAGAGTAAATATATTTGGCATCCTGGTTAATAATTTCGTTATACGATCCTGAAGGCAGATTCTTGGAAGCTATATTTTCTTCGTCAACCTCTTGTGAGAACTCAACAGAGAAATTGCTTGTGGCGAATGGATTGTATGGGTAATATACAGGGCTTGCGGAATAGGTGAGTGCTGTAGATGATCCGCTTAACACGATGCGTTTGTCGCTGTATTTCTTCCAGTCTTTTACACTCGTTCCCGTGTTCGGTTCATTGCTCGAAGTCGCTAGAACAATATAGCTTGCTGTTTCGTTCATCAGAATAGTTGAGCTGATATTTGTTCCATGCTCATATCCCGTTGGTTTGTCGAGCAGAAGAAGAGCATACGGCGCAGAAAGAATTTGAGCCTGAGGACGTGCAGGGCCGATGTACTTAACTAATTCGTCCTGAGAATTAACAATGCGTACAATACCCGTGTATGCAGTTTTTCCGCTGTCTTGTACTTTTTGCTCGGCTTCACGAAGTTTTTCGTCACCGTCTGGAGAAGCCACAGCAGCCGCATCTTCAGCAATTTTAATGTCGGAATCGGTAACGCCCGACTCTTCATCTTTAACAGCCTTTTTCAGTTCACTGATGACTTCTGCAAGGTCATCTTCATCTACTTCATCGGCTGGAATATATTCAAAATCTGTTGCGTCCGCTGCTTGTGCATCTTCGACGGTCAGGGATAGATCATCTGGCGTTTCATACATAGATCCATCTGAGTTAATCGGGCTAATATAGCTCACCTCATAATCGCCTTGCGGAAGTTTAATGGTTACAGATCCCTTTTTGCTCTTAGTTTTTTCAGGGCGAATGGCTTTATACATATCTATATCAGTAGTTGGATCGCCGCCCGTTATATGTAAGAGTACTGGAGAAGATTTATCCGTCCATTTTTTATCAAGTTTTACTGTAAAAGTAGTTTTCGCGCTGGTCTGCGTACCCGTTTTTACTGGAGAGATTGGATCAGTAGTGGAGCTGGCAAAAAACTGCTTGTAGGCAAAAAATCCTGCTACTGCCAGTACAGCCAGAACCACAATAACGGCTAGTACAGTAAAGAGAGTTTTCTTGTTTTTCTGAGGAGGAGCTTGAAGGGTTGACTGTGGGTTGAGTGGTTCAGCAGGAGGAACGTTCGCGCCGAGAGGTTGCTCGACGTGTGGAGGAACATTCTCAACTGATTGTGCAGACATTACTGGTTGTGTAGGCATTGCCGGCTGTGCTACTGGACGGCTCTGCGGTGCGCGTCTTGGAGCACTCTTAGGAGCCGTTTTTGGGGCGCGCATTGGTCCGCTTGGCATTCCTTGACCGTTATTATCACTCATAATTTCCCTCGTCTCTGTGGAAAATTGCAGAAATGTTCCTGATCAATCAGGTGCACTTATTTCCCTTCTTATACTTTTGATTGTACTGTACGTGACAGTGTACGGGGGAAATACACGAAAGAAAACAGCATCGCTCACTGTTCTGAAGTGTTTATGCGGTTATCGCAGATGTTGGAGAGTGCAGTGAAGGCGGACGGTATGCTGTTCGACCTGCTTATCTGACCTCGCCCGCCTACATGAACACTGACGAGCGTCATCATGACTTAGCAAGTATGCGATTGAATAAATCTTCAACCCGTGCCTTTATCTCTTGCGCTATCTCGCGTACTTCTTCACTACTTTTGTGATGAGGGTCGCTAATCTTCCAATCTTCATAATGCACGCCGGGGAAGAATGGACACGTTTCTGAGCAACCCATGGTAATAACGTAGTCAGCTCTTTTCACATCTTCAGGTAAGAGCTGTTTCGGCGATGAATCAGGAGATAATCCTAGCTGCGCAAGAACTTGCACAACCTGCGGATGAACGTTGTCAGCAGGCTCAGATCCTGCAGAAAGAATTATTACATTGTGCAGATTATTCTGCTGAATAAAATGCTTGGCGAGAGCAGCAGCTATCTGAGAACGTCCAGCATTTTGACGGCAAGCAAAAAGAATAGTGATTTCAGGCGTATCAGGCATAGCTTATTCCTCGTGTATGTTCATTGTCTTTAATATATACGTATTCTAACTACTTCGCATATTATGCATTGCAAAAAACATAGCACAATTGTGCTGACTAGGTGGGGATCTGTTTTTCTCTTAAAACTGTATATCGCTCACAATCTGACCGTGACGCATATACAGAACCCGCGTAACCATGTCAAGTATTCCGCGCACATCATGAGTAGAGATGACAACGCAAGAGTTGTGTTCGGACACAAGTGTTGCAATGCGTTCTCGTTGGCGATGAATATTCGCGCTATCCAAACCAGCAAAAGGCTCATCCATGAGTAAAATTTCAGGTTGAGCTGCACACGTAGCAGCACACACTAAGCGTCTTTTCTCTCCCTCGGACAATGCTAACGGGTGGCGCTCTTTCAAAGCAGATAATTCTAAAGAGTCTAACTCGCGCTCGCACAACTCTTGATCCTTTGTGCGTAATGCCATTTCACCGGCAACAGTCGAACTAAACATTTGATATTCGGGTGCTTGCCAGACTAGACCAGCCATAACACGATGAGCAAGTGTCCTTCGACCAGGTCGTTTTATGCGCCCCACACCAGCTAAAACATTGAGTAGCGTTGATTTTCCTGCACCATTATCTCCGAGAAGAAGCACAATTTCGCGCTCGCGTAAAACAAGAGAATCTACGTGAACAAGACTGCGCTTGCGTTTATCGGGCGATAGAACATCAATATTCGTAAGTTCAAGAAGAACGCGAGCATCAGTAGCAGGCGCTGGTTTCTCCATATCCATTATCTGCTCATACGAGGTTACGAAGTCTAAAGATGAAGATTTTAATTCTTGTGGAGTAACTTCACTGAGTGAACCGTTATGCATACAAAAAGCTCGATCAGCATAATCAGACACTGTGGATACGCGATGTTCGCAGATAATAATGCAGTACCCCTGGCGAGCAAGTGAAGCTAAAACATCTAAAACCATATGAGCACTATGTGAGTCTAAATGTGCTAGTGGCTCATCAAGAATAATGATTTTCTTATCACAAGCCAACGCGCTCGCAATACATAAACGTTCTTTTTGGCCGCCGGACAATGTGGCTGTGTCAGCAGCAGAATCGAGCTGAAAAAGTTCGCATAAATTCTTAACGCGTGTATGTATGAGTGCAGGGGGAAGACCTAAATTTTCGCAGCTAAAAGCAATTTCATCCTCCACGGTGCCGTGAATAATCTGTGCATCAGGATTTTGAAGAACGCACGAGACGAATTGACTAATATGGCTAGGCGAGAATGTGCTGACATCGTGACCGTCCATCACAATCTGACCGAATACACGCATATAAGATCGCTCTTGAGCTAATCCGGTTAAGCAGGTGAGCAGTGATGTTTTACCACATCCGCTATGACCGTAGAGAAGATTAATGCTTCCCCAATAAAAATCAAGATTCACATTACGTACTAAATCTATAGTCCGTTCACCTGTCATGCTCACGCTGAGATTGCGCAAAGATATTGCTGCCTGACTCATCTGATCCCTACGCAATTCCTAATATCCATAGTGCAATAGCTGTGCTGTTCACAAGTGACCCTAACGCGATCCACACATAGTCAACCACGCGTATGCGTAATGTTTTATAAGGGGTAAAAGGTTGAGTGCTATCTAAACTAAATCCACGCAATTCAAGAGAATGCGTTAAATCATCTGCAATAACAAGTGCTCTGTCTAATAGGGGAATAAGCAAACGCCACCACGAGCATAAGTGGACGTTTCGGTGAGGCATAGTGCGCCGCGCTGCGCTAATGCGTGAGGCGCGCTCGCCAAGAACATGAACAAAACGCAGACTAATCAGCACAGCTAAACATAAACCACGCGGAGCTTTCATACTATGCAAAGCTCGCACAAGAGTTGCCTCACTCACAGTAAACATAGGCAAACATACAAGCCCAAGCAAGCCAAGCCGAGAAAAAATCGGTAAAGAGCGCGAAAACTCACCATAGGCGAGAGCTGTTACACATCCCACGAAAAGATAAAAAGGCGTCAGAATAGCCACAAAAACGAGAACTTGCCGCCACATACCAAAGCATAATTCCATGAGCGCATATATCAGCATAAGCCAAGCGAGATGAGTGAGATTGGGATCAAACAAAGCCACGCTAAAACTCATGAGAGTGGTTGCCAGCAGAGCAAACGGGTGTATGCTCACACGTGCTGCGCGCACCCGCATATGCTCATGGTCGCCGAGAGAATGTGCTCTGAAAAATTGCGCCACGATTAACGCATCCTGCCACTTTTTCGTAATTCAGCAGCTACTTTTTCGGACAAGAAAGCTGCTCCAATGCACAGGGCGATGCCAAGAACAAAAACAATACTGATAGCTGCAGCCGACCCTATAAGAGCAGTATGAATGTTTCCTACAATCAGTGCTGTATATGCTAAAAGCACAGGCAACTGAAGTATTGCTGCCAAAATTGCGCATACAAAACGCGCAGCACGTTTCTCATAGCTTCTAAAAATACTGAGTGCAATAATTTCAGCACATATAGTTGCAAAGAGGGAATATATAAATGCTGTTGGATGCATAGGCAGCACAATAATTGTGGAGATAATGCTCAGCAGCACTACACTTCCCGGTTTACGCACTTTAATGAGAGTAAACATAGCGAAAAATGTTATGAAAGGACCGGTCAGCAGAGTTTGAATACCGAAAATTTTGATGGCATGCAAAGGTTCGCCCACACACATTCCTACGAAGGTCAACGCTGCAAAAATAGCAATATCAACAATGTCGCGCAGACTAAAACCGAGCCATGTAGCAGGCTGGTGTGGTGGGCTTTGTGCTGAGTTTGTTTGTGTGTTTTCAGTCATATCAAACTTTCTGTGTTATTCGTGCGCAGTTTTATACGATTTTGTAAGTTTTACGCGGAGAAATGGGTAAATTATTCTGCTTTTATGCATGGCTCTTAGTCAAATGTCCATCATGCATATGGAACACGGCAGAGGCATAGCGCGCAGGTGCTGGGCGATGCGAAATAATCACATAAGCACGGTTATTCTGCTGCTCAACAAGAGTTTGAATAAGCTGAGCTTCGAGAAGAGCATCCATATTTGCTGTTGGCTCATCCAAGAAAATCAGGGGAGCATCAGATAAGAATGCGCGTGCCACAGCAATACGCTGACGTTGACCATCGGAAAGTTCCGCTCCATTACGAACGAGCACATGATTCATACCGTCGTCCCACGAGTCTACGAGTTCAGACAGTTGCACAGACTCAATAACGGACTGCAATTCCTTTTCACTGGCTTCAGGTTTGGCAATGCGTAGATTATCTGCCAGAGAACTAGAGAAAATATGCGTTTGCTGTGATACCAAAGCCTGCGTATGACGTAACGATTGAGTAGCAATCTGAGTAAGAGCTACATCATTGACGGTAATAGAGCCACTGTGGGGGTCATAGAAACGCATAAGCAGATTAATCAGCGTGGATTTTCCTGATCCGTTTTCCCCTTGAATAACAATCATGTCACGAGGTTGCACGTGCACAGAAACATCTGTTAAAGCATTCTTGCTGTATGAATTATCACCATAACTAAAGCTGATATTGTCAGCTTTTTCCTCAGCAAAATCGTTCAGATGAACGCCATCTTTATCCTCTATTTCGTCAACAGCAGGCTCAGTATCCAGCAGACTGAATACTCGACGAGCAGCCGCCATTGTTGGCTGCAATCCCGTACCTAAACGTGTAATTGCCTGAATAGGAACCAACGAGCTGACAAATGCGGCAAAAGTAAGTGCGGCAAAAGGAGCGTCTAATGATTTAGTCGCATACAGGTACACATCTACAGCACCAAAAGCTGCAATCGATATTAACGAAAGAATGTCGAGAATCAGCTTGTTATATCCAGCTAGTGCGTAGCGCTTAGCTCTGCTATGCAGCAACTGTGTATTGCTGTTTTGAACTGTTGCGTGAGCAGCGTTGAGAGCGCTGGAAAAAGTGAGCGAACGTTCAGAATCCAAGCTTTCTAGAAGTTGCGAATAAACTACGCCCTGAGCTTCACGCTCGGCCATAGCCCAGTGTGATGTTGGACGCGACACAATAAGAGGTACCACAACTCCAAGCAGCACGTATGACAATAAAGCTACTGCGCCGAGCAATGGGTGAACCAGTGCAATGAGAATAACTTGAACGAGGGTAGTAATAACAGCAATAGCAAGAGGGGAGAGAGTATGAGCGTAGAAGATTTCCAAAAGCTCAATATCTTCAGTTAAAGCACTGACTAATTTACCGCGCCCTTGTTCAGCTAAACGTGCAGGAGCCAAGGCTTGCACATGGTTAAAGAGAATATTGCGTAAGTCACGCAACACAGTAAAAGCCATTAAATGGTTGTAATACTGCTCCAGGAAGGCGAAAATACCGCGGACTATGGCAAAAACCAGAGCCGCCACAGCCAGAATAATTCCATTCATGGTGTTGCCTACCCAGATATTGAACATAGCCATGGTTGCACACACCACGAGAGCAGGTACTGCAAGATAGCCAAGGCTTCCGTTAATGATTGCCTGAATCTCAATAGGCATCAGATGTTTCATAAAAGTGGCCATGCGGCGCATCAATTGAGTTGAAGTCATGTTAGAGCTCCTCTACGTGCGTATCTGATGCTGATTGAGTATCTTGGGTATCTACAGATTGCATTTGTGATGATTGTGAATCCGCTGCTTGCTGATCTGTTGATTGCTGTTCTGCTGTTTGCGCTGTATCTAAGTGCGCAGCTTGCTGAGCGTGTGCTCCTGACTCTGCGGCATATGTACTGCTATTTTCAGTCTTATCTTGAGCGAGCCACAGAGTGTGAGCTAAACCTGTTGCGAGAACTGTTTCTGGCGTACCTGACTGTACGATTTCACCGTCATTCATGCACAGCAGTAAATCAGCCAGACCTACGTGCGCTAATCGGTGGGTAATAACAATAACTAACGCATCCTTGGAAAGTTGCTGCCAGATAGCCCACAGCTGTTCCTCGTGGTCCTTATCCACAGCTGAGCTTGCTTCATCAAAAATGTAAATATCGCGTTCTAAGAGCATTGCTCGCGCAACCTGCAGGCGTTGACGTTGACCGCCAGATAGGTTTGCGCCGCCTGAAGTTAATGCATAATCAAGATCAAAGTCCAAATCGACTGCGTCTAAAGTCGAATGCAAAACGTCCTGTGTGTGCTTATTGTCCGGATCAATTGTGGAACGTACTGTGCCGGCAATTGGGTTGCTGGTGCCGTTCACAACTGAGATTTTGTGAGTAATATCGCTGATATATACAGTATTAAGTTCTGTACCGAAAACTTGAGCGGATCCTTCATAGCCAGTGTGAATACCGCACAGCACAGATGCAAGTGTTGATTTCCCTGAACCAGACGGTCCCATAACCGCCACAAGACCTCGGCTTGGTAAATCAAGCGAAATATTGCGCAAACTTGGAGTAGTATGCCCAGGGTAGGTTAAGCTGACAGAGTTGAACTTTACGGCTGGTAAGTCATTGCGTTCTATCTCCTGCGCTGACTTCCATTCAGTATGGGCTAAAATGCTCTCGTTTTTTTCTTCATCAGAATTTTCCGATGATTCTGAAGATTGCCCCAGCAGTTCGTGATATGCATCAGCTTTGCGTGAGGCTACTGCACCGGTATGAATTAAATACACCAGTTGGCGCATAGGGTCGAAAGCGCGTACGGATACAGCAAGAACTGATATAAAAGTAACGATATTCATGCTAAAGGCGCTGGCTACAGCCGCTAAAGCAATTGCCAAGTAAATCACGCCGTCAGAAGCAATAAGTGAGCGTAACTGTCCAGACAAAAGTTGCATGGTTGCCTTGCGGAAACCTTCCGAACCTTCAGCTAATTCTGCGGCTTCTGCACGATCGGCATCAAAAATCTTTAAAGTAGAAAGCCCCTTCAAGGACTCTTCAAACCGAGCAGATACTCCTTCGTATGCTTTGAGCTGCTCTTTATGTACGTTAATTTCCTTACTGCGGCTGGCGTTAGCGGCAAGCGGAACCAAGACCATGCCGATGGCAAGCACAGCAGCCGCAGGAGCATCTAGCGGAATGAGCACAATCAGGGCGACTGGAATCATCGCCACCGCGTGTACGAAGGTTGGCAAATACAGCGTATAAAACGACACAATTGCTGGAATTCCTTCAACGGTGAGCTGAGCAAGTGCCTGATTAGCCATGAGCTGGTCAGATGATGTGCGCACGCGCTCGGGATTAAAAGCTGCAGACATAAGAGAATCAGTCAGTTCTTTCTGCAACTTTTTAGACGACTGGAGCGTAATAACGTGTGCCACGATGCCTACAACAAGTCGAGCTGCTATAAGACCCAATAGATACGGGGATCGAGTAGAGAGCACACCCAGCGGCCCAGAAAATGTACCCGGTGTGCTCAGATGTGGAATGAAATCGCTTCCAAAATAAGGGATAACATCAATAAACATACATAAAATACGAATGAAATCAATGATGACGACGGCTTCTAATGCTGTCCCCACGGCATAGAGCAAACCGACAATCATAGACGCGCGTGGGTTAGCGCCAGGAAGTTTAAATAGATTTTTACTGAACATACTTCTCACATTCTTTGATTTCACTTCTGTGCTTCATACACAGTCAATCAGGCTGCAATGTTAAAAAACTAACATTAAAATTTCGTCTTGTATAGACCTCAATGGTGCAGATTTTATGATGTTGGTTGTTTGTTCGGTGCGCTTTTCGGTTACAAGTATGGGGGAACGCGGCTTGAAAATAAGTTCAAAGTGTTACATTAACTTCAAGTAAAGCTAGAGGACTGACCATGAGGCTGTTCTTGTTAAGAAGGGTCTAATGGAAAGGGCAGAAAACCAGCATTTCCTTAGCTGGATATTCAAGGAATCGTTCAGTGGTTCCACGGTACATGCTAAACTTTATGACCCGTACCATAAAGCATCGAATTTAATTCGATAAAAAACGAAAAATAAAACCGAATTCTTTCTCGCGATGACCAAAAAGTTGCGTGTTGATTGAGCAAGTTTTGCCAAGTGTGCATACGCAGATAACTTGCGGACAACTTTTGAACAGTGAGAAGATTAAGGACACTATGAGTTATAGCGATAAAAACGCATTACAAGAGAAAAATAATCAAAAAAATCAGCAGAATTCTGTGCATACAGCAGATCTCAACAGCCAGCAGAAAGCGGATCGAAAAGCCCAAGCTAAAGCGCAATCTCAGGCAAAAGCTCAAGCTGCCAGGGATAAGAAGGCTCAAAAAGCTGCTGAGAAAGCTGCACTTAAGGCTGCTGTTCGCGAAGAAAAACGTCGTCTTTCTTTGCTGCGACGCAGGCGTTTACTCCGTGTTGATGATGTGACTGTGGTTGAAGAATCAGCATTAAAAAAGGCCGTCATCGGTTCTGTTGTGGGTAATTTGATGGAATGGTATGACGTAGGTGTTTACGGTTACCTTGCCGTTATCATCGGTCAGCAGTTCCTTTCGGATGCGTCCAGCCAAATTCAGAATCTTTTCTCGTTAGCAGTGTTCGCTGTGACTTTTATTGCACGCCCACTTGGCGGTGTTATTCTAGGTCAGCTTGGTGATCGTCTTGGACGCAAGGAAGTGCTTGCTTTCACATTAATGGTGATGGCTTTAGCTACCTTCTTGATCGGTGTGCTTCCAACCTATGGTGCTATTGGCGTTGCTGCTCCGATTTTGTTGATTGCTCTCAAACTTGTGCAAGGCTTCTCCACCGGTGGTGAATATGCGGGTGCAACTACCTTTGTGACCGAATATGCGCCGGATAAGCATCGTGGATTCTATGCTGCTTTGCTTGACTGGGGATCCTACATGGGCTTTGCAGTGGGTGCTGCCTTCGTATCTATTCTGCAAATTACTGTAACTCCTGAATTTATGTATTCATGGGGCTGGCGTATTCCGTTTATGATTGCTTTGCCATTAGGTGCTATTGCTTTGATTTTGCGAACCAAGATTGAAGATACTCCAGCATTCCAAGAAGCACAGAATAATGCGCAAGACTCTGCTGATGCTGAAATCAGCGAGAAGAATAGCTCTACTGCGAGTGCTGATGCTCCTTACACGCCTAATGTGCGTGATATTGAAGAAGCCATTCATGCCACAGATGAAGGACCTCAAGGGGTCGTAGGACTCTTTAAGAATTATTGGCGCGAACTTCTGACTGCCTTCTTCTTAGTAGCAGCCGCAAATACAGTCGGCTACGCATTGACGTCCTATATGCCAACCTATTTATCAACGACTTTGCACTATGATGCGGTTCACGGAAACCTTTTGACCTTGCCAATTCTTATATTGGTTGCTTTTGCTATTCCGCTGACAGGATGGATTTCTGATTTTACTTCCCGTCGTGGCGTTTTGGTGGTTGCAGCTTTGAGTGCAATAGTTCTAGCTATTCCTGCGTTTATGCTCATGGCTCATGGTGCTGTTTGGTTCACACTGTTGGGTTTGTTCTTCCTAGCTGTTCCTGTGGCTCTATATATGGGTAATCTTGCTGCTACTTTGCCAGCTCAATTCCCTACAGCATCACGTTTTGGTTGTATGGGAATTGCCTATAACGCTGCAGTAGCTATTTTCGGTGGTACAGCTGGCCTGATTATGGAGTCTCTCGTTACCATTACCGGTAATGATTTAGCTCCTGCTTTCTGGGTTATTGCTACATCGCTGATTGGTTTTGTGGCTGTATTCTTCTTGCAGGAATCCGCGCGTCAGCCTTTGCCGGGTTCCATGCCAGCAGTTGCAAGCGTGGAAGAAGCAACTGAATTAGTAGAAAATCAGACAGAAAATCCTGAACTTGATGTGGAAAGCTTATTCGCTGAAGCACCTGTACACGTTTTAGATCAGCAGCCAAGTGTTGAGGAAGCGAAGATGGAACTTCGTGCTGCTATCGAAGCTGAGGATGAAGTACGTCAGGATTTGCGCAAGGCAAAAGAAGTGACTCAGGCGGCTAGGGAAGCAGTTGTGGAGGCTATGGAGGCTGAAGCGGAGGTGGATGCAGATTCTGGTGCTGATCTGGATGGGGAGTCTGCGGAATCTGTGGAGTCTGGGGAATCTGCAGAATCTCCAGAATCTCCAGAATCGGTCAGGTAACGCGTGGCATGCCCGTGATATTGCTGCCTGATATTGCTGCCCGCTGATGCGTGAGCTTGAATGCGTTGAGGTCGTGAAGCGTGATGTGCTTGTGCATATCGTGTTTTACGACCTTCTTCATAGGTGATGAGGGGCTTTTGGGGCGTGAAAAGTGATTCACTCTACTAGATCACTCCGCAGGGCTGAAAAAGTGGTCAAAAATGGGGTAAAAAAGCCCCTGAGCAGTGATTCACTTGAGCAGATCACTCGCCAGGGCTCATTTTGCACCCAAAAGTGAGGTAAAAAGAGCCCTGAAAAGTGATTCACTAGAGCGGATCACTCGCCAGGGCTTTTTGATGCGGTAAAACTAGCTAAAACCTGTCCTGAAAAGTGATTGACTACTATGAATCACTTTTCAGGCCTACATTTTCGGGTTCAGTCTGAATCAGCCTCTCGTGACATCGGAAAATTGGTGTTCTACTCATCTTCCTGCACCAGAATATAAGGGAGCGCTTGATGTGCATTTGAATACACATCAAGCGCAAAGTTCAGAGGGGTGTGTAGCGCGCAGTACGCGCTACACGGAGGGGATAGTTATTTTCTATGCGCAGATCGTACTTTCGCGCGCATAACTACACCGGCAAGTGCAGCTAGAGAAGTGAGCACAGCAAGCATGATGATATTACTACCAGTATGAGCTAATTCGTTCTTGTTTGTCTGAGTAGTTTCCTCTGATTCTTCGGACTTCTCAGAATCTTTTGGATCATCGTTCTTTGGTTCTGTGATATCTTCAGGTTCCTCGTCCTCTTCATGCTGAGGTTCCTCATCCGGATTTTCATCCTCTGGATCCTCGACAGGTTCTTCATCCTTCGGATCTGATGGCTCTGTAGGTTCTTCAGAATCTTCAGGCTCTGTAGGCTCATCGCTAGGCTCATCTGATTCTTCGCTGCCAGGATCTTCGACGAGCGATTCAACAGGATCTTGCGGTTCTTCGCTCTTTGGATCTTCAGACTCAACTAAATCATCTTCAGGCTCTTCAGATGAAGGATTTCCAGGGTTTGGACGCTCATGCGGATGAGAACTCTCGGAAGGCTCTTCAGATACAGGCTCCTCAGGTTCGTTTTTCTGAGGTTCTTCCTCTTTCATAGGCTCGTCTTGAGATTCGTTCGGTTCCTCGTTACCCTCGTTGTCGTTGTCCTCTTCCTTTTCTGCTTCTTCGCTCTGCGGATCTTCCGGTTCTTCAACAAAATGCGGTGTTGCAGAGCGGAATGGATAATAATGCTGTTCAGAACCGTTGAAATTACCACTGTCAACCACGATAGTTCCCTGAATATTTGCGCTCTGCTTATCCAGATGTGCATTCGGAGCGAGAATCGAACCGTCAATACTGTCACCAATCTGAGACATATGTGAAGCATCGGCAGCTACCCAAAGCATTGCTTTAGGGTCACGATTTCCGCAAGTGTTGGTGTTAAAAGTTACAGATTTGCCTGAGATGGAGGTAATAAGATATGTTCCTTCATTAGCATTAGGGGAGCTTCCTTCGAACTTGATTTCGCGAACCTTGGCAAGATCTTGAGCGTCAATCTTCCAATAGTTTCGCTGACCGCGTTGCAAATGAACAGTTGCAGTGCCCCAATTACTTAGCTCAACGCGTGCCTCAACGCCCTTAGGGTCAACCGTAGCGCCTGCAGATATTTTATTGGCTAAAGAGATAGCTCGTGACTTGTTAAAAAGCGTCTTGAAAAGTTCAGGAGAATGAACAGTGTCTGCATTATTTTGATTTGCTGTGCTGATATTAGGGGTTGAATCATAGCCTGCGCCTTTAGCAACAACGCGCACGTGTACGTTTGCTCCGTTACTATCGCGATTTAAGACATCCGCTGATTCCACATCACCCACACGGACTTCTCCATTAAGAGCTTGAAGCGTTCCTTGAGAAGACTTCAAATCGAGACGTTGAGTTAGCAAACTAATGCCGTGGCTAGTATTTGTGTTGGAGTGCAGAGTGGTTTGAGTTCCATGAGAAAAACGCAATGTTCCGCCAACAGCAACTGCGCCTTCGCTTTCTGCGTTAAGTTCTGCATCATTGAAAGTAACCACATTCCAGTGGTTGTACTCAGACATAAGTTCTTGTGGATCATCGGCATACGCTGATGGCGTCAAGAATAGGGTAGAAGCTAATAGCGTTAATGGTGCAACAATAAAAGCAGCAGTAAACTTCATGCTGCGAAGCGCACTTTTAACACGGTATTGCTTGTTACTCACAATATAAAACTTTCTCTTCTCAATTTGTCACATTTAAAAATGATGGTGGTCGCCGCTTTTGGCAGCATATGCTCTTTATGCGCGCACTTTGCCCTTGTACATACACAAAGATGAAATTCCAGAATTCATGCAAAGCTGAGTGCTACAAGTGCCTCATTCTTTCCAGGTGCTCCAGAAAGTGTGCAATGTCTCTCGGAACGCATGATGTGTTTCACGTCTGAAATCTGCTTCATACACGTCAATGTAAACGTGAGATTATTCACATCTTTTCTGCCAAGTGACATAACAAATATGAAAAATATCACATTTTTGCGATGATGCAAATTGTAACGTTTGACGAATGCTAACGCTAACATGCCTTATTTTGCTTATTTGCTGTATAAAACTGCAATACGCTTTCAGTGGGT
The DNA here is from genome assembly GCA_040702985.1 of Alloscardovia omnicolens. Lineage (GTDB taxonomy): Bacteria > Actinomycetota > Actinomycetes > Actinomycetales > Bifidobacteriaceae > Alloscardovia > Alloscardovia omnicolens_A. Next base: position 647,133 of record CP159991.1, read on the forward strand.
AAAATAAGGCTTGAGGGCTATGGGGTTAAAAATGTTTTCTGTCGTCTATTTCTTCAAATTTATCGGCGTGTCGAGTTGCTTTATATGTTTTGTGTGGTAATAGGAAAAATGGAAAAATTTTTAATAAAACTTATGTGAAAAGAGTGGTAAGTTTACAGTCCTTTGTCATGCCATGAGGTTAGCAAGTACTCAAAGCGTAAGTGAGCAAAATATGGGGCTTGATTTTATTGACTGTGGCAATTACATCACGCCCCATAAAGAGCTATTGTTTTAACACGATGGAGAACACGGCACACTAAAAGGCGCTGCTGGAAGATGTGCAGCATTGAAAAGTGGTGCAGGTCCCCAACTGAACCACCCATAACGTATGTGCTGAGGATGGGGAACAGCTGTGCATGCTATAACTAAAGTCGCCTCGCCGTCAGGAGTTCTTTCAATAGTCTGCGCATCTGCCGCATGGAAAATTCCATCTGCACCAGCAATTTCAAAGCCTGATCTTATGTCTTGTAGACTGTCTGTAGTTTCTTCTTGTGAAGTTTTGCAAGAAGTCTGGTCTAAAAATCCATGAATGCATTCTTGTGCTTTGAGTTGCGCAAGAGATTCAGGATTGGTTACTGCAATGCGTGGATTTTCGGTGCTGAAATGAAGTCCTTGAGCATTTTTTATGCGGATATATACTCGCTCGCCCTCAGTGTGTGCTGAATTCTCGCACAGCTGTGGATAGTGAGCAAGATGCGCAAACTCAGTGTCGTAAACTTCAGATAGCGCTACCAAAGCCATACGCTCGCCGGGAGTTTGCTTATCTGTAGGGTGAATGTTATTGAATTCACCGCAATCCATTAAAACAGTCACATACACATAAGGCTCGCTGCGTCCAACTTCCCATTGTTTTTGTCGTATATGTGGCCATTGCAGTAAATCATGATGATGAATATAGTTATCTTTACTTATATATTGCGGTAGCTGGGCAATAATAAATGGTAAGTTACAAGATTGTGCTGAAGGTAAAGTCCACAATTGCCTCCACTCATGAATAAGTGCACGTAGCAAGGTGCCGTAGTTGTGGCAGTATGGAGTATCTTCCTCGCCCTGGTACCACAGAACTCCGCAAATGCTGTAAGGGGCAATGCGTCCGATCATTGCTTCACGAAGTCCGGTAGGGTGGAAGCGTGAAAAATTGGTCATAGGTGGTGGCCATGGGCACTCACCATAGCGTGCGTGGAGAGTATCCCAAGAAATATCTGGTTCCTGAGCACGTGCTTGCGCAATATTGTGATTCCAAGCGTCAAAAAGTGACTGCCATTGCTCAGTTTCTTCATGCATTTGTTCAAGAGTTTTACCGCGAATAGCATCTTCATATCGCTGCAGATACTCTTTCCCTACATCGGATTGTAGTAGTGTATTCTCACTTATCCAACAGGAAATAGATGTACCGCCCACATAGCAGTCAATAATTCCAATAGTGATGTCAGGCATAGCCTTGTGGATTGATTGCGCAAAAAAGTACGCAACTGCAGACATATTTCCGCTAGTTTCCGGATTGCAACATTGCCATGTGGTGTGGGTTTCTTCATGAAGCAGATTATCGTTGACTTCACCATATGCTGGAGTGTTATAAAAACGGATAGCAGATTGAGCGCTATGAGCAATTTCTTCCGCACCTTTTTCGGCCTCACGTAACGGTAATTCCATATTGCTTTGACCGCTCGCAAGCCATACTTCGCCAATCATGACATCGTTATAGCGCAAGCTCATGTGATTGGTTCTCATACTTAAAATATAAGGGCCTCCGGCGGGTAGTGCAGGTAAAATCGCGGTCCATTGACCTGCAGTGCTAATAACGCATTCGGCAGTTGTAATGGCAGTGTCATCGCAACTCGTGTTGGCGTTAGTGTCGGGGTTAAGCGGAACCTGAGTTTTGTGCAAACTTACGTATACGTGTAAATCTGGTTTACCGGTACCAAATATGGCAATAGGCTGATTGCGCTGAAGAACCATATGATGAGAGAAAATAGCTGCTGGGTGCAGCTGTTCACTGCCATGAGGTTTGGAATGTATAGAGCTTGAGAGCTGCTCTGTTGTAGTCTGAGTAATATCTACGCCGGGAGCTGGCCCTGTTGCTGGTAATCCTGTCATGTTCGCTTCTTTACGTGGTGCTGACTTGTGGTGAGAATAGTTTTAGTTCCAGATGTCTGATCCAAGAGCATTGATGTGTTCTACTAATTCACGTGCCATGCTCTTATGCTCGGCAATACGAGGGTGACCGGGTGTGCCTGAACCATTACGTGTGTAGAGCAATTGTGAGATATGAGAATCATCAAGCGTTTTAATAACATCTGCAATAGCTCGATCCCATGCGCGGTTGTGAGTCATGATTGAGGTTGCGCAAATAATATGTGCATGAGGGTATGCTTCGCGGATATTGCGCAAAAATTGAGCATAACGTTCCCGCCACTGTGCAGAAAGATCGCCGTTATAATCGCACGCCATAAAATCGGCAGGATGCGAATCGTTTTGACCAATGGCAATAAGCACTACATTCGGCTCATACTGTTGCGTATTCCATGGCACATACGATCCTAAATTTCGATTATATTGAATGGAATTCCATACGCTTTCCATACCCATATAATCTGGCTCATCAAACCAGCCGATACCGTCATAGAGTGCAATGCCGCCTTGAGCAATATCATGAAGCTGTGCATTCAATTCGCGGGCTGCTATTGCTCCATATGACCACCATGCATTGCTATATGCACTCAAATCTACTTCAGGGTCGGGCTGGCCACTATACAGTAATGCTTCATTGCGCTCGCCGCACGAAATCGAGTCTCCAAAAATTTCAATTTTTCTGTTGGGAAGTTCAGGGCAAGGCAGGAGCTTAGCTGTATCGTCTAAGAGGAAGCTAATAATTTCTAGATGATGTTGACCATCTTGACGCTTAAAAATAATAATGTCATGCTCAATATCAGGTAAATCTTGGGCGAGAGTGATGTCAATTTCTGTGTCAGCCGATTCTACGCGTACTTTAGATTCCATGCCGTCAATAATGACGCCAATATACGTATTTCCATAGTGATGATGGTTAATAAGGCGCACTCCAATCTGTGTGCCTGTGCAGCGTAATCTTGTTTGAGTGTAAGGGAAAACCCATATTTGAGTGCCTTCTGACGTGTTGTTGACTCGTCCCATAGTGCGCAGATAGGCGTGCGTGGGGGATATATTCATCATTGATTCTCTCCGCCATCAATTGTTCGTCTGTATTTATGAAGTGAGCTTGACCATCGTTGGCAGCTTTATTCACAATAACTTAATCGCTTCATTAGATATTGTAAAGTGATGCTTGCGAAGAAGCAAAAAATGTGTCGAAAAATATGAATTTTGGACTCACTTCAGAATAAGCACTCGTACAAAATCTGCAGAACGTGGGGTGCAATACTGCTATATATAATGTCTGCTATGACGACCTACGTTTATACCGCCACTTCACTCGACGGGTTCTTAGCAACGGACAATCACAGCCTTGAATGGTTGTTTGCGCAGGACTTTGATGCGGATGGTCCGATGGGATATAGCGAATTTATTGAGCGTATCGGGGGCTTTAGCTATGGGGTCGAGCACATATGAATGGTTACTCAATCATGAGGAGAAGTGGAGTTATTCCATTCCTACGTGGGTGTTTACTCATCGTAACTTGCCTGTTCCCGAAGGTGCCGATATTCGTTTTGTAAAAGGCGGAGTGCGTGAAAGTTTCAGCGACATCAAAAATTCTGCTGCAGGACGTGACGTGTGGGTGATGGGCGGTGGAGATCTTGCCATGCAATTTGCTCATGATGGTTTGCTCGATGAGATGTGGGTGCAGATTGCGCCGGTGCTACTGGGGTCTGGGCGTCCACTTGCAACCAGTAAACACCAGTTAGAATTGATCGAAGTAGTGCGGAACCATGATTTTGCTTGTTTGCGTTACTCTTTTCAGCACAACAGCAAATAAGGGTGCTTAATATACAATCAATATTTGAAGTCTGAATATATTGTGGCAAGTTTATGATGCCGTATTTTGAAGATATGGGATGCTTTGACTGCTGTAAAACATTATATTTAGGAATTCTATGAGATATGGAGTGTGCTTCTAACGACGGCTTGCAATATTAAAAATGAAGGGTAGCGCTCAGTTTGTATAGAATTCAATCTGTGAAATTCGCATATTAGATCTCATGTCATGTGTAGATGACGCTTGTGCGATAGAACATGGCAAGTAAATAATTGGTAGTAGTAGCACATAGGGCAATGATGCTCTTTGATTGCGCCGCTTTGCGAAGTTTTTCATTCAAATCCTGTACGTGTAAAACTGTGAATAGATGAGCGGTCAAGAAGATAATAAACTTAGCTCAGAGTAAAGGTGAAGAAAGTCACAAACCGTTACAAGGCTTGAAATATAAGGGGAACAAAGCTCGTTTTGTGATTTTTACCTCATTAAGGCGTTAGAAATTTGACGCGGGGGGGGGGGGGCAGTGGTTTAGAGTTGTTTATACGTTATTTATTTAAAAAGATTTTTAACTGTTTTTTATTTTTAATCCCAATTTTTGGAGGACAATTTGTCACAGCTATTCCCTCGTGGTCGTGCTGCTACTGTTGCTCGTATTAGCGCTGCTGCGATTCTTACAGGAAGTCTGATTTTCTCTCCTGCACTTGCTACGACATACGCTGCGGAAACACAGCCTGCTACTACCGCTGCTGCAAGCAATGAGTCAGCATCTGCATCTGGTTCCGCTGTTTTCGATAAGGGTGAAGGCGAATTCACGAACTACACAGTTCTGCGCACAAAGGATGCCCCACTCCAGGATCCTGATCCAACGCACTACACCTTCAGCAATGCGGTCTACCGGAATCCTGATGGTTCGATTTCTGCTACGCGTTATGCCATCTCGATTGCTGCTGACCGCGTCGAAGATAACACCATTATCCCGAAGAATATCTATGTCACCCCATTCACTAACGGTGTAGCAGGTGAGACAAAGTCCTTCCCATATGAGGAAGGCTCCTCTCTTGACTACCCTGCCGGCGATATTCCGAAGGCACACTTCCAGATTAGTCAAGGCAAAGTCTCGCTGACCACTGGCGCAAATAATGTTGCAAGTGTCTACAACAGCACACTCGGCAATCACGAGGACAACATCATTTGGGTTGCAGATCTCCAGCAGTCTGTGCCTGAGTACCTCGTTCAAACGACGCACTACTTCGAAGAGGAGACCCTCGAAGAGATTCACAAACCGTACGAGCAGTGGGGTTGGCAGGACTTCGATTACACTACGGAGCCTCTAACTATTCCAGGCTATGAGTACGTGCGCATCGCAGGCAACCAGAATGGAGCTATTGCTCCGTCCACGCCTGTTGAAGCTGGCGACATGAAGTATTACCGCAATGTTGTCACAGGTCCTGGTAGCTACGGCAGCCAGAAGGTCACCATTTACCGCGCAGCGAAGTATCTTGCTGCAGACGGTACCTATGAGGTGACTGCATACGTGGTGCCTGCTGATGCAAATGATCCAGCAAACAAGCTTCCTGAGTCGCAAGACTTCTTCGAGAACATGGATAAGTACACGGTTTATGAGAACAAGGTCTATGCCTCGGACGATAAAGCGGGCGAGAATTCTGTCTCTGATCAGCTCGCCTTCTATCGCGCGCACTTTGTTCCAGAAGGTCAAACCGTTGATAAGAACAACGGTTCAGCCATCAAAGACTACCTGAATTGGCCATTGACGACCGAGGCATCTCCATCGGTTCGTTACACCATGTTGTTCCCAATGGGCAACAGTGCAGACAAGCTTGCTGGTACGCCAGCAACCCTTTCGAATGCCTATAAGCCAGGCGATTCGGTGAGTTACTACTACAAGAAGATTGAGAACCCAGGCAGCGTTGTCGTCAACTATGTTGATGAAGAGGGCAATGTCATTCAAGATCCTGTAACTGCGCTCGATAAGGTTAAGCCAGACACCGAGTTTGACACCACTACCGAAGAGCTGAAGCCTCAAACCATCACAACAAAAGATGGTAAAAAGTACGAGTTGGTTAAGATTAAGGACGGCGACAAGGAAACTGGCACTGTCGAAGGAAACAAGACCACGGAAGTTACCTACATCTATCGCGAGGTAAAGGGCGATGTCGTTGTAGAGTACAAGGACGAGCAGGGCAATCCTTTGACTGGTGTTGCTACTGGTTATGCTGATTCCTCTAAGAATGGTACTGTTATCGGCAACGTAACAGATTCTCAGACAGAGGAGAAGAAAGCTGTTGAGGGTGCTGCTATTGATACCCCTGCAAGCTCAATTGGCTCAGATTACTCCACTGCGGATTCACGCCCAAGCACTATCACCACTAAGGATGGCAAGGTATACACACGTATAGAGAAGCGTGTAGATGGTTCTGAAGAAGGCAAGATTGTTGAAGGCACAACTCACGTTGTATATTACTATGAGTTAGCCAAGGGCGATGTTGATGTTACTTATATCAACACTGATGGCACAGTCATTAAGCCTGCACAGTCTGTTGTAGCTGACAAGGAATCCGGTACTCCATATGACGCTACCACGGATCAGTTCAAGCCTGAAACCATCAAAACTGAAGACGGCAAGACTTACAAGCTGGTTGCAAAACCAGGTACTTATCCTGCAGGAACTGTAGATGAAGCTGGTCACTTGCGCGGATCGAGCGACCCTACAGGAACTGTATCTGATAAGAAGCAGACAGTAACTTACGTGTATGAAGAGGTTAAAGACCCTTCTGCAGGTCCAACTGGTGATGTTATTGTTCACTACGTTGATGAGCAAGGCAAGCCTTTGGCTGATGACGTGATTGATACTAACGATGCTCCAGTGGGTCAAGGATATGACACTACCGATGCTAAGCCTTCCACCATTACTAAGGGTGGCAAAGTCTATGATCTCGTTAAGGTCAAGGATGGCGACAAGGAAAACGGCAAGGTTGTTGAAGGTACTAGCGAGGTAACCTACGTGTACAAGCTGCGTGAAAACACAACACCAGCTACTAAGACAGGTGATGTAATCGTTCACTATGTTGAAGAGGGCACTGGTAAGACTATTGCCGGTGACGTAACCGATACCAAGAATGGTGCAGTTGATAGCGACTATGACACCACTGATGTGAAGCCACAGAAGATTACCACTGAAGAGGGTAAGACCTACGAACTCGTTAAGGTCAAGGATGGCGACAAGGAAAACGGTAAGGTTACTGAAAAAACAACTGAGGTAACATACGAATATAAGGAAGTTAAGGGCAACGTTGTTGTTCACTATGTTGATACTGAAGGCAATGTAATTGCTCAAGATGTAACGGACACTCCTGATTCTTCCACCGGTACTGCTTACGACACAACCGATAACAAGCCTGAAACCATCAAGACTAATGATGGCAAGACCTACAAGCTTGTTCCAGTTCTGACAAAGGGTTCTGAGAACGGCAAGGTCGTTGAAGGTACTACTGAGATTACTTACGTATACACTCTCGTAAATGATCCAGTAACTGATCCAAACACTCCAAGCGGTGACGTAACTGTTCACTACGTGGATGAGTCTGGTACCCCAATCGCAGATCCAGTTAAGCCGATCGAAGATTCCCCAGTTGATGATTCTTACAACACAACACCAGTTGCTCCACAGGAGATCGTGACTAAGGATGGTAAGACTTACGAGCGCGTTCCTGAGAAGGATCCAAATAACTCTGAAGGTAAGGTAACCGAGGGTAACACCGATGTGACCTATACCTATAAGGAAGTTAAGGGCAAGGTTGTTGTTCACTATGTTGATACTGAAGGCAATGTAATTGCTCAGGATGAAACGGACACTCCTGATTCTTCCACTGGTACTGCGTACGACACAACGGATGATCACAAGCCTTCCACCATCACTAAGGATGGCAAGACCTATGAATTGGTTCCAGTTTTGACAAAGGGTGCTGAGAACGGCACCGTTGTTAAGGGAACCACCGAAGTAACCTATGTGTACAAGTTGCGTGAGGACACCATTCCAAACGAGCCAACGGACCCAGCTAAGCCTGAAGCTGGTAAGGGCAATGTTATTGTTCACTTCGTAGAGAAGGGTACAGGTAAGGTTGTATCTGCTGATGTTGTGGATACCCTCAACGCAACCCCTGGCAGCGGCTATGACACTAGCGACCACAAGTATAAGCTCGTCAACTTCGAAGGCGTGTGGTATAAGCTCGTTGGTCACAAGGCTGGTACTGCTAGCGAGAACGGTGAGGTTGTTGAAGGTCTTACCGAAGTTACCTACGAGTATGAGAAAGTCAATTCACCTGCTGAACCTAACGATCCAGAATCTGGTACCCCAGGCAATCCTGTAGAGGAAGATCCTAAAGATAATGGTTCTGACGGTGATGGTTCCACCAAGAACTCTGGCAAGGTTACATTGACTTCTGGAAGTCTTGCTCAAACAGGATCTGCTGTTCTCGGAATGTTGGCTGCTGCTATCGCTGCTTTTGCGGCTGGAGCTGTTGCACTGGTAATGCGCCGTCGTCGCGAAAACTAAAGAGAACGCTATAGCTGAATAAGAAGAAAGCTGTAGGAAAAGCAGAAAACGGTCGTTTCTACTGAGGTGAACGCCTCTGCTACGAAACACGCGTACTGCTGACGATCGAATCGGGTCATATCGTTAAGATATGGCCCGATTTTCGTATGCGGATGTTGGAAGATTTTTGGGGTGGGCTGTTTGCGTGGATTGACCAGTTTTCTGCATTGTTATGCTCAATGTGCTAGCGAAATTTTATGAAGCGGAGAATGCCTCGTGTGACTGCTCGGGGGGGGGGGGTAGAACATTAAAGGCCTTAGTGAGGTCGTTGAGGATGCGTGTAGATTGCGTTGGGTGTGAAAATGGAGAATCAGTACTTTTGCGCATTTTAGTTTTTGAACGAGTGCAAGAGTCAAGGAGTGCTTGATGTTCACTCTTCGGTTGACGCGTGCTTATAAAAGCCCTGTGAAGTGATCCGCTCTAGCGAATCATTTCACAGGACAGTTTTTAGCTAGTTTTTACCACGTCAAAAAGCCCTGGCGAGTGATCTGCTCTAGCGATTCACTTTTCAGGGCGCTTTTTACCTCATTTTTGACTACTTTTTCGGCCCTGCGGAGTGATTTGGTGTAGTGAATCATTTTTCAGGGCTCTTTTTACCTCACTTTTGGGTGCAAAATGAGCCCTGCGGAGTGATCTACTCTAGTGGATCACTTTTCACGACAATTTCGTCAGTGTTTTTCACCTAATTCTCAACCCTATACAGTGATCCACTCGTATGAATCTTTTTCAGGACAAAAAGAACTAACCAGGTTTTATTGCCATAGATTTTGAGAGTGAGAATGTAACAGCAGCAGGTTTTATATGTATGTGTTGTCCTATCTATCGTGCAATCAGAACGCCTAAGAAACATGAGGTTACACAACAAATCTTCGCCCTATGAAGATCTTCTCTAGACATAAGGCAACCATAAAAGTGGTTTGTAGGAGTCTGCATAACTTAGTGAACATATTGTTGATACGGTTTTAGCTTGAGTTTCCCTGTTTGTGGATTGATGTCTATAAATAGCCTCTTATGCCAATGTCTGCTTGTTGTTTGCAAGATGGTTCCTGAGCCATTTTCTCGATGTGCTTTGTGAGCTTATTTTTTTGACATCGTTGGACTCCTATTCTTAGCTTTTAAGAAAAGGATAAAAGTATATTTGAAGTAGACTTTTTGGAGAACGTAGGCGGACGCATGCGGAAAAGTTGCATTTTTAGAAAAATGCAAAAACCCTTGCAGACCGCTTAAATACTAAGGATTTGCAAGGGTTTTAGAGTGGAGCGGATGACGGGAATCGAACCCGCGTAATCAGTTTGGAAGACTGAGGCTCTACCATTGAGCTACATCCGCAGACAATCAACTACTATAAGCAAAATTTTTGAAGAATGCAAACTGATGAAATGCTGGAGTGTTGCTATGCTGAAGGTATGCAGCATGTTTTTATTATCGGCAGTCGCGGGCTTCCAGCGCAATACGGTGGTTTTGAAACTTTCGTAGAAAATCTTATTCTCCATCAGAATAATAAAGATATTCTCTACCATGTGGCGTGTTTGAGCGATACCGAGCATCACACGCATAAGGATTTTCATGGTGCCGATTGTTTCACAATTAACCCTCCAAAAATTGGTCCGGCTCGCGTAATAATGTATGACACCTTGGCTTTGGAGTATGCGTTGTCCCTCGTCAAGAAAAACTCTATCAAGCATCCTGTTTTCTGCATTCTTGGTAACACTATAGGTCCTCTTATTGCGCGATATGCTAAAAAAATCCATAAAACAGGAGGACGTCTTCTTGTCAATCCTGATGGCCTTGAATTTAAGCGTTCAAAATGGACAAAACCGGTGCGTGCCTATCTTAAATATGCAGAAAAATGCATGGCGCGTCATGCCGATGTTATTGTGAGCGACAATATTGGCATTCAAGAATATATGCAACACAGCTATCCAGGCGTTAATAGCACATTTATTGCGTATGGAACTGAAACTCATCCCACTCATCTGACGGGGAAGAGCGAAGAAGTGCGCGCATGGTTTGAGAAAAATGATCTCAAAGAGGACGAGTATTATCTCATCGTCGGCCGTTTTGTTCCAGAAAATAACTACGAAGCTATGATTCGCGAATTCATGCAATCATCTACTCAAAAACAGCTTGTAATTATTTGCAACTCCGACGGTAATTCCTATTTTGATACGCTTAAAGAGCGCACTCACTTCGATACTGATCCGCGGATTAAATTTGTGGGCACTGTTTATAATAAGGAACTGTTGACATATATTCGTCAGAATGCTTTTGCTTACATACATGGTCACTCAGTGGGCGGCACTAATCCAGGTCTGCTTGAAGCTTTAAGCTACACTAAACTAAACCTGATTCTTAATGTGAGCTTCAATCATTCCGTTGCCAAGGATTCAGTTTTGTATTGGAAGATTGACGGCATGGAAGATGCGGATTCAACCGCACAAGACTGTTTGCATCTTCATAATGTTATCAATAGAGCAGATGCGATGACCTTAGATGAGCGCGCTGTGTATGGTGTGGCCGCTAAACAGATTATTGCTCAAGAATATACATGGGATAAAATCGTCGGTGAATATGAGGAGTTGTTTAACAGTGAAAGTTAATATTCTTTTATCCGCATATAACGGCGAAAAGTATCTTCGTGAACAAGTTGAAAGTATTCAAAAACAATCTTTTACAGATTGGACATTACTGATTCGCGATGACGGGTCGAGTGATTCCACGCCTGATATTATTCGCTCTTGCGCCGCGCAAGATGAGCGCATTCATTTTATTAATGACGGGCATATTAAAAACGTTGGTGTGATTCGCTCATTTTTTGAGCTTCTCACCTATGAAGAGGCAGATTACTATTTATTCTGCGATCAGGATGATTACTGGCTCACAGATAAAGTGCGAACGCAAGTTGAGGAAGCGCTCAAATATCCTGAGCATATTCCACATATGAATTATATGGATCCTGTTGTTGTAGATTCACAGCTGCGCACTCTTTCTCCAAGTATGATTCGCTCACAATCGGGACACGCGAATACTCAACTTGTACAAGAATTGACTGAAAACAGCGTCACTGGAGGTGTGAGCTTAATCAACCATGCGCTCGCTCAAAAATGGAAGAGTGTTACTGATGACATTATTATGCACGACTGGTTTCTTGCCGTATGTGCTAGTGCTACAGGAACTCTTGTATTTATTGATAAGCCTGGTGAATTGTATCGTCAGCATGAAGCCAATGTTCTCGGCGCTCGAACTTTGTCAAAAAAGCTCGCAACTTTTTCTCATCCGATCGCCTTGGTGCGTAAAAATTGGTGGTTGATTACTAGCTCTCAAAGGCAAGCTGAACAAATTCTTGAGCAAGAACGCGAAAACCTTTCCGGTGATGCGCAAGAATTGATGGAAGCATATATTCATATTCTCGACCAACCATTTTTTACTCGAATACGGCAATTAAAACATTACAAGCTACGGAAAAATAAACTATTGACTTCGCTATTTTTCTGGCTACTCATCGTCACGCGCTGGGGTTATCGTCGCAAATAAAATCTAGCAATTCTCACAGTTCGCATGACCTATTTGCGTGACATATTTAACCGTATCATTACACTGGTGTGCACGAGATCAATATAATGGGGCAGTGTTATAACGCGTGGAAACGCGTAAAAACGCACGGAAACTGTGCTAAGAAATGAGGAACATATGGTCAACAAAAATGCGGTAGCAGTAGATGCAATTGTTGCCACTTCTACTGTTGAGCAGATTTCCATCGCTGACGCGCAACGTTCGGTTAAACGCTCAAATCCCTGGAAATACGTGTTTGTAACGCTTGCCATCGTCCTTGTTTTGACTGTTCCCTATGGCATCGGTAGACATATAACTTTTACTCGTACCTCTGAAGCTATTGGGTTCCTCAGTCGCGTGCAGCCCGTGGGATGGGCGCTGATTAGTTGGAGCATAACAGTAAGTACACTGTGTTCCTTGCTGATTGCGGTAATTGAATCCAAATGGCGTACGTGGGGTATGCTCGCCTACATTCTGTTTGCTGCTGAGCAGTTCTTGTCAGGTATGTCCATTTTGACCACAAAATACTGGTGGGGTACGAAGGTTATTTTCGGGTCAAGCTCGGTGTACGCCAATGGTATTAATTCTGGTATCATTTGCGTCATTGTTGCCTTGGGTGTTTTTTTAGCGGTGTACATTACCACTTTGATTTTTATTAAAAAAACCTCGCCGCTCAACATTTTTACGCGTAGCTGGGCTGCTCTGTCTCTCTTTTTTGTTATCGAGTTAGCGGCACTGTTTGTGGCGATGTTTGGCGGTTTGATTTAATCATTCTCGCATAAGGCAGCGTTCCCCAAGATACACTTTCGCTCTCGATATCCTTGGGCAGTATTGGATATTCTCGCGACTACATTCTCAAATGTGATGTTAATCATCTATAAGTTCTCGAAAAATCTCGTGTTCTGCTCATTTTTCCATTAAAATAGACCACCGATACAGTGTGCCGAGAATAAATATCTATTCTCATACATCATATAAGCTGTACGTATTAAAGATTTTGGAGAGAGACCATCATGATTAAAGGTTTTAAAGATTTCATTTCACGTGGCAATGTCGTAGATATGGCAGTCGGTGTTGTTATGGGTGGCGCAGTGACCGCAGTTGTCACTTCTATTGTTGAAAACTTCATTAACCCATTGGTAGCAATGATTTTCGGCAAGCCAGATATGTCTGATTTATTGAAGATCACCTTCAACGGCGCAACAATTTCTTTCGGCGCTATTTTGACTGCTTTGATTAACTTCCTGATTGTTGCTGCTGCAGTGTACTTCTTCATCGTTTTGCCAATGAACAAGCTCAAGGAAATCACAGAAAAGAAGGAAGCTGTTGAAGAAGCTGCTGCTGCTAGCGCTGAAGAAGTTCAGCTTGCTACTTTGCAGGAGATTCGTGACTTGCTTAAGGCTCAGCAGAACTAAGTATTCTTACGATTCTTGTGAATGCGTGTGGTGAAGTAGTAGCCCACGCGCATAAACCCTCGGCTTGGAGGTTCTAAGCTGAGGGTTTTTGTATCCCGTATCGTGTATACTTAATCTTTGGCGTGTTTCGCCCGCGGATACAGAGCGCTTCATCATAAGGATGGGGCACCGCGCAGCTGAATAAGGGAGAATGCTATGGCACTTTCTAAGGAAGAAAAGAACGCAATTATTGCTGAGTATGCAACTCACGAGGGTGACACAGGTTCCCCAGAAGTTCAGGTTGCATTGCTCACCAAGCGCATCAACGATTTGACTGCTCACATGAAGGAGCATAAGCATGATCATCACTCCGGTCGTGGTCTGCTGCTTATGGTTGGTGACCGTCGTCGTCTGCTTGGATATTTGCGCGATGTTGATATCAACCGTTACCGTTCATTGATTGAACGCCTCGGTTTGCGTCACTAAAGTCTTCTGTGCCCAAGCGTTATGCTTGGGCTCTTTTTGCATTTCAGACGTAGGTACCATCGGGGAGAGGGTCTCCCCACTGAATGCAAAAGAAAGAAGCAAAGAGGTAGTTGAATAAAAATAAGGAGGAACCCTTGCAGGGTCCCGAAATTAAAGCAGTAGAAGCCGTTATTGACAACGGAGCATTTGGCAAGCGTACAATTCGCTTCGAGACGGGACGTCTCGCCCAGCAGGCTGATGGGGCAGTAGCAGCTTATCTTGACGGAGAAACCATGATTCTGTCTACCACCACAGCTGGTAGCAGTCCAAAAGAAAATTATGATTTCTTCCCATTGACGGTGGATGTTGAAGAGAAGATGTATGCAGCAGGTAAGATTCCTGGCTCTTTCTTCCGCCGCGAAGGTCGTCCATCCACTGAAGCAACACTGGCAGCTCGTATTATCGATCGTCCGTTGCGCCCACTCTTCCCGCACACTCTTCGCAACGAAGTACAAGTTGTGGAAACTGTTTTGTCTATTCACCCAGATGATGCTTATGACATGGTTGCCATGAATGCAGCATCTGCATCTACCATGATTTCTGGCTTGCCATTTACTGGTCCAGTATCTGGTTTGCGTTTGGCTTTGATTGATGGTCAGTGGGTGGCATTCCCACGATGGTCAGAACGCGAACGTGCTGTCTTCGAACTTGTTGTAGCAGGTCGCGTGGTAGAAAACGGCGACGTGGCTATCGCTATGATCGAAGCCGGCGCTGGCAAGAATGCTTGGAACCTTATTTACACAGAAGGTCAGATTAAGCCTGATGAAACTGTGGTAGCTGGTGGTTTGGAAGCAGCAAAGCCATTCATTAAGGTGCTGTGTGAAGCACAGAATGAATTGAAAGAACTGGCTGCTAAAGAAACTAAGGAATTCCAGCTCTTCCCAGAATATACCGAGGAACTGTATGCTCGCATTGATCAGATTGCTCATGCTGATTTGAACGAAGCTCTTTCCATTGCAGAAAAGCTTCCACGTCAGGATCGCATTTCTGAAATCAAGCAGATTGTTAAAGATACTCTCGCTTCTGAGTTCGAAGACATGGATGAAGCTGAGAAGGAAAAGGAAATCGGCAATGCTTTCAAAGAATTGCAGCGCCAGATTGTTCGCCGTCGTATTCTGACTGAAGATTATCGTATTGATGGTCGCGGTTTGCGTGATATTCGTACTTTGTCTGCAGAAGTAGATGTTATTCCTCGCGTGCATGGTTCTGCACTGTTCCAGCGCGGTGAAACTCAAATTTTGGGTGTAACCACACTCAATATGCTCAAGATGGAGCAGCAGATGGATGCATTGTCTGGTCCAACCACCAAGACATATATGCATAACTATGAAATGCCTCCATATTCCACTGGTGAAACTGGTCGTGTAGGCTCTCCAAAGCGTCGTGAAATTGGTCACGGAGCGCTGGCTGAGCGTGCTCTGGTTCCAGTTCTTCCTAGCCGCGAAGAGTTCCCATACGCTATCCGTCAAGTATCTGAAGCAATCGGATCTAACGGTTCTACTTCTATGGGGTCTGTATGCGCATCCACCTTGTCTTTGATGGCTTCAGGTGTGCCAATTAAGGCCCCAGTTGCTGGTATTGCTATGGGCTTGGTATCCGGTGATATTGATGGTCAGCATATTTTCAAGACCCTCACTGATATTTTGGGTGCTGAAGATGCTTTCGGTGATATGGACTTCAAGGTGGCTGGTACATCTGAGTTCATTACCGCTTTGCAGTTGGATACCAAGTTAGACGGTATTCCAGCAGATGTTCTCGCAGCAGCATTGCAGCAGGCTAAAGAAGCTCGCACCACAATCCTCGATGTTATTACAGAATGCATTGATGGTATTGCAGATATGAGCCCATATGCACCACGCATTATTACCACCACTGTTCCAGTAGACAAGATTGGCGAAGTCATTGGGCCTAAGGGCAAGATGATTAACCAGATCCAGGAAGATACTGGTGCAGAAGTCACTATTGACGACGATGGAACTGTATACATTGCGTCTGAAGGTGGTGAAGGGGCAGAAGCTGCTAAGAAGCTGATCGATCAGATTGCTAACCCACATATTCCAGAAGCAGGAGAAACCTTTAACGGTACCGTGGTGAAGACCACAAGCTTTGGTGCATTCGTAAATCTCTTGCCTGGAACAGACGGTTTGTTGCACATTTCTCAGATCCGTAACCTTGCCAACGGTGAGCGTATTGATGCTGTAGACGATGTGCTCAAGGAAAACGACAATGTTGAAGTTGTTGTACAGTCTGTTGACGAGCGCGGTAAGATTTCTTTGGCTATTCCAGGTTTTGAAGATCAGGATAGTGCATCTGAGCGCCCATCTCGTGCTCCACGCGAACGCCGTCCTCGTCGTGACCGTGATGATTTTGACTCCCGTTCTTCCCGTTCTCGCTCTTCTCGTGACGACCGCGACCGTGATGAACGTGATGATCGCGACCGTGACGAGCGTCCTCGCCGTCGTATGCGTGATGATCGTGACGATCGCTATGATGATCGATACGATGAGCGTCACGAGCGCTCCGAGCGCCGTTCCCGTCGTTCTCGCGATGAGCGTGACGACCGTGATTACCGTGGCTCCCGTGATTCTCGCGACTCTCGTGACGACCGTGGCGATCGCTACGAACGTCGTTCTCGCCGCGAAAACCCACGCTACGCTGTAGATGATTCCTATGATGATTATCGTGCAGAGCGTGCAGAACGTTACGAGCGCCCACGTCGTCGCGTACGCCGTGATTTCGACCCATTTGATGTGGAAGACTAAAACACCGCACATCGTAACGACTGCACATCGTAACGCATAATGTGCATAGAAAGAGGCAGATTCTTAAAGAGTCTGCCTCTTTTGCGTATGGCAGTGTAGACTGAGAAAAGATAATCATCATATGTCAAAGGAGCACATCATGTCAGCGTTAATGCGAAATATAGGACCATACACCACCACAGCTATTGGCTTGGGATGCATGGGATTGTCCATTGAAAAGAAGCCATCACGTGAAGTTGCTCTTGAAGTTATTCATGATGCATTGAATGCTGGGTGCCGCCATCTTGATACCGCGTGGGCATATTATATGTCTGGCGGCGAAGAGCAGCATAATGAAAAACTGATTCGTGAGGCATTAGACACATGGGACGGTCCGCGCGACGAAGTGTTTGTTGCCACGAAGGCTGGTCATTTCCGTAACTTTACTGACGGCGTGCCAACATGGGATGTGAATGGTGCTCCAGAATCGCTGATTAACTATGGCAAGCAGTCAGCACAAGCACTGGGCGTTGATGCTATTGATTTACTGTACTTCCATCGTCCAGATCCAAAAGTTCCATACAATGAGTCCATTGAAGGCATGAAGGCATTATATGATCAAGGAGTTGCCAAGAAAATTGGTATTTCTAATGCCAGCGTAGAACAGATTGACATTGCTCAATCTATTTTGGGTGATGCTCTTGTTGCTGTACAAAATCAGTTGTCTCCAATTTACAAAGACAGTCTTGACACTGTGGAGCACACCAAAGAATTAGGCTTGGCTTTTGTGGTGTGGAGCCCATTAGGCGGATTCCGTAAACCTAAGGATGAAAGCAAATATGATGTGTTTAAAGAGGTTGCTGCACAGCACGAGGTGAGCTACCAGCAGGTTGTTTTAGCGTGGGAGTTAGCAATGGGTGACCATATGTTCGTTATCCCAGGTACTCATCGTAGCGAAACTATTTTAGATTCTATGAAAGCAGATCAGCTCGTTTTGAGCGCGGAAGAAATAGATAAGCTCAACCGTGGTTAAAAACCAGCTATTGCATAGGACAAGCCTGAGCGCTGAGCATAGCGCTTAGGCTTACACGCTTGATTGGATACAATACTTCATATGACTTCAGAAAACACACAGCAATCGGTTATTCCCGCTGTTATTCCTATTGATATTGCGCACGGGTATCGCGTCTGGTATTCCACGCGTTTAGGTGGCTATTCTCATGCGCAGTATGGGTATGCCAATATGAGTTCACGTCAAAACGATGACCCTGATGCTGTATTGCGCAATAGGCAAGCCCTGTATGATGTGGTGGGTGCTCCTGTGCGCACAATTCATCAAGTACATTCAGGAGAAGTTGTTTTAGCGGACGAAGTCGATAATGATGAAGAACTGAACGAGCTGCAAGCAGACGGCTTGGTAAGCACGCGTGGCGATATGCTAGGTGTCTTTGGAGCTGACTGTTTACCAGTACTTCTTGTCGATCCAGTTCATCATGTTCACGCTGCGGCTCACTGTGGTCGGGTAGGCCTGATGAATGATATTGTGGGGCAAACTGTAGCTGCTATGGAATTTAAGGGGCCGACCGCTCTCAGATTCGAGCTACGCTGGGACCATGCATTTGCGCACAATGCTATGAAGTGGGTTCTACTATTGCCATGGAATTTGAAGAGCGTTTTCCGGGAACTGCAACAATTACACGCTTTGGCGGTGCTGGTATTGATTTAGAAAAAGCTGCTCTTCTTGCATTGAATAAGGCGGGGATTCAAGCAGATAATCTCGTTGATTCTTTGCCGCGCATTGCAGCAGCTACAGAATATTTAGCTCCTGATGAGGAGCTGGCTCAGCTATGCGATCAAGATGGAGAAGGCCACAGCGTGCAGCAGCGCTTTGACGAGATGCGCAATGTTATGTGTACTCTAGAAAATCCCCTGTGGCATTCGTATCGTCGTGCTCATTTAGCAGGCAAAACAATGTCGGGTAGACATCTGGCAAGTATTGGGCGCTTTAGCGGTGAAGAATAAAGCACCAGTAGGAGAGTAGTGATGGAGAATTTTCGTGTAGTTATCTGCGGCTTTGAAGCATACGAGGGTGTAGATGTTAATCCATCGCGTCTTGTTGCTCAAGCTATTGCAGATGATGGTATAACTCTCGACGATGCAACGGTATCTGTAACCAGTGTTCTGTTACCTTTAAGTTTTGGACACGCATGGCCCACACTGAAAAAGGTGCTTGAGCAGGTTAATCCGCATATGGTTCTTGCCACTGGCTTAAAAACTCACGCGAGAACTATTGCTCTAGAACGGTGCGCTACCAATATTATTGATGCTTCCCGTCCTGATGCAGATAATGTGCAGCCCAAAGATACAAGGATTGTAGACAACGGTCCAGCGGCGTACTGGACTTGTTTGCCTTTACGAGCGGTCAGTAAAAAGTTCGCTGAGCATGATATTCCGGTCACCTTCAGTTCAGATGCGGGCACTTTTGTGTGTAATTCACTGTTTTATGAATTGTTGGATTGGTCTTCACATCACGAACACGCTTACGCTGGTTTCGTGTCTTTTCCTCATGTAGATAAGCCAGTAGGCTATACGAAAGGTATGAAATTAGACATTATGGTGGATGCGGCACGCGATATTATTACGACGACATTAGACTACAATCGTCGTGCGCAGTAAGCTACCTGTAATTAGTTTGCGAAAAGATGATAAATATGCGCATTTCTTGAGTAAATCGTGCTACCGTCATCTAACAGTGACAAAAATTCTAGTAGGTCTAGTGGAGTAGCAATGGCTGATAATTTTCCTATTGTTTTGCGCGGTTATGATAAAGAACGAGTAGATGATGCTTTTATGCGTGCCCAAGAAAATACGGCACGTTTGCGTGAACAAATCAAAATTTATGATGCGCGTATTTTAGAGCTTGACGCTCAGCTCCAAGAAGAGCGTGAGAAGAATAGTGGACAACAGCAAAACTCCTTTACTGCTTTAGGTGCTAATGCTCAGCAGTTGCTGGCATCGGCAGAACAAACCAGTCGTGAGCTGTTGGAACGCGCCAAGCAGGACGCTCAAACTATTCGCGACAATGCTCATAATGAAGCAGGAACATTACTCAATAATGCTCAACTTGATGCAGATAATATGCGTGCAGAAGCCAAAAAGGAGTCCACAGAAGCTCTGGCTTTAGCGCATGAGCAGGCAGATAAAGTACGTGCTACGGCTCAAAGTGAAAGCGAACAGTTGGTAGCATCAGCAAAGCGTGAAAGCGATGACCAGCGTCGCACCCTCGATTTGGAATTGAGCGCTAAAAGTGAAGAGCATGATAAGCGTTTGAATGCTCAGCGTTCTGAGCAGGAAGCACAGATTGCTCAGTTACGTGCTCAAGCAGCCGATGAAATTGCTCAACAGCGTAAAACAGCTGACGAAGAGATTTCTGCAAAGAAGAGCGAATCCAATGATCAAATTCAAAAAGCATTAGATTCCGCTAATCAGAAACTTGCTGATGTGCGCGAACAGGTGGCAAAACTGCTCTCTGACGCAAAACGTCAAGCATCAGAAATTACTGATGCTGCTCACGCTCAGGCTCGTCAAATTACCGATTCTGCAGACGTAGAGCGTGCAAAAACTCTAGCAAAAGTTGCTCAAGAAGCCGAAAATGTTCGTCGTGATATTGCTGCTAGCCAAGAAGATGCTAATAAGAAGGTAGCTGATATGCTGGCAGACTTGGCTCAGCGTCGCGCAACGGTAGAAGAAGAATCCACACAGTTGCTCAACGATTCCAAAGACGTGCGTAAAAAGGCAGATGAATATGCAACATCTAGCCGTGAAAAGGCACAGGCAGAAGCTGAGCAGATTATTGAAGATGCTAAGAAGCGTGCGCAAGAGTTGGTTGATGAACGCCGTGATGCTGCACAGGAAGAAATTGATGGATTGAATACTCGTATTGCAGCTTTGCAAGAACGTGAAGCCTCCATCACTGCTCGTGTAGATGAATTGCGTTCTATTTTTGCCAATGCTTTCGGCTCATCGCTGTTTAATACTGAAACTCCTGCTGAATCGCCGGCTGAAGCTCCTACTGAAGCGGACGATGCAAACACAGATAATGCTGAAGCTGAGCATCAGGATGACAATCACAATAACAGTGAGAATGCGCAGTAAGCGAAGAATAATAAAAGCATAAAATCTTTAGCTACAAGTTAAGCCGTGCGGTGTTCATGCTGCACGGTTTAATTGTATATACAATCAACAATGTGAAAGAAGGGACACTATGTCTGTAAAAGCTCTGAGTGCTGACACTCTGGAAGCTTTGCGCCACAATTTTGACGCTCGGCAAGCCAATAGAATTGCAATGAACGCAGTAACAGCTGCCGGCATTAATGAAGTATCGAAGAATTTTGATCGCGCGCGTTTACTGTCACGTCGATTCAGCACCGTGGTGGACAATGGTGATGCCACCAGTCAGAAGCGTTCAGGACGCTGCTGGCTTTTCAGCTCTCTGAACGTTGCACGTTTCGTAGCTAAGCGTGAGATGAATATTAAGGGCACTGATTTTGAATTCAGTCAGTCCTATGCCATGTACTTCGATAAGCTGGAACGTGCTAACTATTTCATGCAAGATATGCAGGCTCTGATTGCTGCAGGAGAACCGTGCGATTCTCGTCTTGTACAGTTCCTTTTGCAGGATTTGATGGGCGATGGCGGTCAGTGAACGATGGCTATGAACATTTACACCAAGTACGGTGCTGTGCCAAAGGACTTCTTCCCAGAAACCGCCTCAAGCCAGAACACAGGTGAGATGAATACACAATTGCGCTCAGCTCTGCGTCAAGCAGTAGCACATATGTATGCTCATCCTGAAAATGCTGAGAAAATTGCTGATGAAGCTGTGGAACAAGCTCACCGCATTTTAACGATTCACTTAGGAACGCCTCCAACAAGTTTTGAGTGGGAATATACCGATAAAGATGGTGTTTTCCACAATGAAGGCACGCTAACACCAGTGGAATTCTGGAATAAGTATGTAACTGCTGGTCTAGAAGATTACGTGTGCTTAGTTGATGATCCTCGTTCTGAGCATCCAAAGGGAGCCATGATCGGCATCGAGCATTTAGGAAACGTGGTGGGAGGAACTCCAACAGCGTATCTGAATGTGGATACTGATTTTATGAAGAACTGCGCTCGCACTATTATGCAAGAACAGGGTATTCCAGTATGGTTTGGTGCTGACTGTCATCCTATGATGGACCGCAAAGAGGGAGCATGGGCAACAGACTTATTTGAATATGGTCGTGTGTATGACATTGACTTTGATTTGAATAAGGAAGAGCGTGTGCGTTTTGCTGATTCCGCTATGAATCATGCAATGGCTTTCGCTGGGGTGGACGTGGATGCTGACGGAGAAACTACAAAGCGTTGGCGCGTGGAAAACTCATGGGGAACAGATATTGCCGATAAAGGCTACTTCACGATGGATGACGCGTGGTTCGATGAATTCGTCTACGAAGTAGCAGTGCCAAAGTCCATGCTCCCGCAGGAGTATCAGGGTGCCTTAGAGCAAGAACCACTCATGCTTCCAGCATGGGATCCTATGGGAGCTCTTGCCTAAACGCTGAACGCCGAATACTCAACACTGACTAAACATACGTGTTCGTGTAATTGAAGGTACAAGGATATAAACACATGATGCATATGCATGGTCCATTCGAGGACGAAACAGGTGTACGTCTGGGACGTGAAGCAGTTTTGCCAGAAACGGTTGACGTCAATATTCGCCAGCTCGATCCTATTCCTGCTCCTCGCGCTTTCATCAATGAAATTCCTCTGAATTCTCAGCTTGTTCGCCGCGTTCAGGAATCTCGTGCAGCTATTCGCGACATTCTCCATGGTCGTGATGATAGGCTGCTGGTGATTGTGGGACCATGCTCTATTCATGACACAAAAGCGGCTCTTGACTATGCCCGACGTTTGCAGGGTGTGGCCGAGGAATTAGTCGAGGATATATACGTTGTTATGCGTGTGTACTTCGAGAAACCACGCACCACGATTGGGTGGAAAGGTCTGATTAATGACCCAGACCTCAACGGCACTTTCAATATTCGCAAAGGTATGTGGTTAGCGCGCAAAGTACTTGTTGACATTGTGGATATTGGCTTGCCAACAGCAACAGAATTCCTCGATCCTATTACACCGCAGTATATTTCTGATGCGATTAGCTGGGGAGCTATTGGAGCGCGTAATACCGAAAGTCAGGTTCACCGTCAATTGGCGTCTGGTTTATCTATGCCGATCGGTTTCAAAAACTCAACAGACGGCAATGTGAAAGTTGCTGCCGACTCATGCTATACGGCAGCTAATGAGCATCATTTCCTATCGGTGAACGTTGATGGTTCTGTTATTTCTGCAGAAACTTTAGGTAACCCTGACTGCCATGTTATTTTGCGCGGATCAATTCACGGTCCTAATTATGATGCTCAATCTGTAACTGATGCTTTGCAATATCTGCAGGAATCGAATGCACCGTATGCTGCATCTCATGGCCTGATTATTGACGCTGCTCACGGTAACTGCGGCAAAAACGAAGTACGTGAAGCACAAGTCGTTGAAGAAATTGCTGCGCGTATTGCTCAGGGAGAACAAGGAATCTCTGGTGTGATGATTGAAAGCTTTATTGAAGGCGGACATCAATCTCCAGCAAGCATAGAAAAGCTCGTATACGGTAAGTCTATTACCGATAGCTGCGTATCTTGGGAGCGAACAAACGAATTGCTGCACACATTAAGTGCCGCTATTCGTGAACGTCGTGCGCTAAACTAAGCGTATGCCTGAACGTCAATCGCATCTTACCGATAATCAGAGTAATACTGGTCAGAAGCTCAATACAGAAGCTTTAGAACGTCATGCCCAAGAAGCGGCACGTAACCGTGCTTTTTTGCATGCTCAACTTGATAAAGCTCATGAGAGTAATCCACTGAATTTATCATCTATTCCGCGGTGGGAAGATGAAGTAGGCTTAGCGCCTATTATTAATCGCCGCGTTCTGGAACTAGACGTTTTACCTTCTCCAGCAACTGTTTTGCAATCCATGCCGTTGAGTGATTCTGCTCGTCAATTAGTGGTGGAATCGCGTGAGGAAACGCGACGAGTTTTAGCTGGCGCCGATGACCGTTTGCTTGTCTTAGTGGGGCCGTGTTCTATTCATGATCCACGTGCAGCTCTTGACTATGCGCAGCGTTTAGCACGTGTGCGCGAAGAATTAGAAGATGATGTGCTGATTGTTATGCGCGTGTATTTTGAGAAACCGCGCACTACGATTGGCTGGAAAGGTCTGATTAACGACCCTGATTTAGACGGAACTCATCAGATTAATAAAGGCTTACTTTTAGCGCGTCAAACCTTGCTGAGCGTTCTAGATGCAGGGGTTGCGGCTGCTACAGAATTCTTGGAACCAACCTCGCCGCAGTATATTGCAGATGCTGTTACGTGGGGTGCTATTGGTGCGCGTAACACCGAAAGCCAAGTTCATCGCCAGTTAGCGTCTGGCCTGTCTATGCCTGTGGGCTTTAAAAATGCAACGGATGGCTCTGTGCAAGCGGCGATTGACAGTGTGTTTACTGCAGCTCAGCAGCATACATTCTTTGGTATTGATCATCAAGGACGTGCAGCCGCTGTTGAAACATTAGGGAATCCAGATTGTCATGTTGTGTTGCGTGGTTCAAGCGCTGGCCCTAATTATGACGCGCAGTCAGTGCGCCAAGCCTTGCAAGCTGCGCGCGCAACATTAGATGTCAATAGTGTGGGGGCTCAAGGATTGATTATTGATGCCTCCCACGGCAATTCCGGCAAAGATGAAGTGCAGCAAGCTCGTGTGGTTCGCAATATCGCGCAGCGCTTGGCAGCGGGGGAGTCTGGCATCTCAGGCATTATGATGGAAAGCTTTATTCAAGGCGGCAATCAAAAAGCAGCTCCATTAGACCAGTTAGAATACGGAAAATCGGTAACAGACCGTTGTATTTCATGGGATGATACGTACGCTTTACTGCATGAATTAGCTCAGGCGGTCAGAAATAGGCGAAAGAATAATCGATAATAATCAGTAGGAAAAACAGTCGGAATAAGAGGAATTATGACACGAACAATTGCAGTTATTGGGGCAATGGATGTTGAAGTTGCTTTGATTGCTAAAACTTTGGAAAATGTGCGTGAGCATGCCAGCGCGGGTGTGACCATTGTTGATGGGCAGATGCCGAACTCAGATGTGCGTGTTGTTGCTACTGTAGCCGGTATGGGCACAGTTAACGCTGCTGCAACTGCTCAGCATTTAATTGATGTATATGCGCCCCAGGCTTTGATTTTCTCAGGAATTGCTGGCAATTTAACCGATTCCTTGCACATCAATGACGTGGTGCTGGGTAAAACGCTCGTGTATTTAGACACAGATATGCGCATGATTTCACAAGCAGCACCTTTTACCAACGAATATCATTCTGATGAACAATTGCTCGCAATTGCAGACGAAGTCCTGAGCAAACTGAATATTAAACATCTTGCTGGAACAATTGCTACGGGCAATCTTTTTATTGAAGGTGAAGCTGCAGCTGAAGTCAAAAAGTTGACTGATGCTGATGCAGTCGAAATGGAGGGTGCAGCTATTGCTCATGTGGCAGCACGTAATGAGGTGCCAGCATTGGTTATTCGTGCTTTAAGCGATAACGCTGACACTGAATATGAAACGTTCCGCGAGTTCGATGTGAGTGAATATGCGGATAATGCTGCTCGTATTGTTATCGAGATTATTCAAGCGTGGAAGTAAAAGCTTTAGTAAAAGCTTCGCAGTAATGCGACACACGGTAGTGTACAAGGGTGTAGACAAAATCTGCACCCTTGTGTATTATCTACATCTGTAAACCACAGACCGTTGGTTGGGGTAACCCAGTAAAGCGTTTATGCGCCATCGCAGGTTGAGTTCGAAGCAATAACTATGCTTTATGATGTGCTCTGCTTGCGTGCAGGGCTTTTTTTATTGCTCTGATTCCTGGAACTTCAATGAGGCGGTTCAATAGGAAGGAATGCCAATGAGAAGGCCAGAAAAGGCAGAGGCAATCGCACAGCTCACTGACAAGTTCCGTGAAGCTGATGCAGTGCTCCTCACCGAGTATCGTGGCCTTAGCGTTCCACAGATCTCTGATCTGCGTGAAAAGCTTGGCACCGATACAACCTACAATGTGGCGAAGAATACGCTTGCACGTATCGCAGCTAAGGAAGCTGGTATTGAAGGTCTCGAAGATATGTTCTCCGGTCCAACAGCTATCACCTTCGTAAAGGGCGATTACGTAGCTGCCGCTAAGGTATTGCGTGACTTCACCGCAACAAATAAGCAGCTCGTTATCAAGGGCGGCTTTGCAGATGGTTCTGTTTATGACGCTGCTGGTGTAAACCAGCTTGCAGATCTCGAACCACGCGAAGTTCTTCTTGCCAAGGCAGCAGGCGCTCTCAAGGGCACCATGGCCAAGGCTGCATTTGCATTCGCTGCACTGCCAACCAAGGCAGTTCGCACTTTCGATGCATTGCGCGAAAAGCAGGAAAAGGCTGCATAGTTACGTTAGCAATCTAACAGTAACTGCATAAAACACAAGATTTCGGCACTAACATAAAAGTTATGATGTGCCACAACGAAAGGAAGCCATTATGGCAAAGCTCTCCGCAGATGAGCTCATTGAAGCTTTCAAGGAAATGACACTCGTAGAGCTCTCTGACTTCGTAAAGAAGTTCGAAGAAGAGTTCGACGTAGAAGCTGCAGCTCCTGTAGCTGCTGTTGCTGCTGCTCCAGCTGCTGGTGCAGCTGCTGCTGAAGAAGAGAAGGATGAGTTCGACGTCATCCTCACCGCAGCTGGCGACAAGAAGATCGGCGTTATCAAGGCTGTTCGCGCTTTGACCAGCCTCGGCCTCGCTGAAGCAAAGGCTCTCGTAGACGGTGCTCCAAAGCCAGTTCTCGAAGGCGCAAACAAGGAAGATGCAGAAAAGGCAAAGGCAGAGCTCGAAGCTGCTGGCGCAACTGTAGAACTCAAGTAGTTTCTTCCTCACATAAACATAGGTTTACACTAGTCCTGCTGTGCATAGTCGCAGCAGGACTTTTTTATGTGTGGTGTTGTGGGGGGGGGAGTGTTGGGTTTTCGCTTTTTTGTGTGGATTTTGGCGTGGAAAGTGATTCAGTGTGGTGGATCACTTTCCAGGCCGTATTTTTGGCGTTTTTTAGCTTCAAAAAAGCCTTGGGGAGTGATTCAGTACAGTAGATCACTTTTCAGGGCCTTTTTGTTGCTGTTTCTTGGCTTCAAAAGTGTCGTGGGAAGTGATTCAGTAGAGTGAATCATTTTTCAGGGCGTTTTTTAGCCTTTTTTGACCCTGAAATCAGTCGTGGGGAGTGATTCAGCGTGGTGGATCACTTTTCAGGGCTACCTGCTCTCGTGCATCAACGTACTTTTGCCCATAGAGCACTTCAAAACGTAAGAAGACTAAGATAGTTTCTTGCCTTTTATGGCGGCGAGCGAAAGAGCGCCACAAAACCCCACACGAAATTCCTCCACACAATGATGCTCACAATGCAGGAAAATAGCTAGAATGAGCAGAGCATTTTCTCGGTATTCGCATAGAAAACAAACCGAGTGTGAGCAACCATCATTCGCTTTCTACATACCAACTCACGAAACAAGCAATAAGTTAATGGTGTGCACTCCTAAATATTGATATTCTGTTCACTTTCAACACGATTGCTTCACTTGCACACTCTTGAAAGTACAATGAAAAAGAGCATATTCTCAATAAGTGCCTATTTTGAGTAAAGGATGGAACGGTGACTGATTCTGCCATGACCACCACAACGTGGAAGATTACTGTAAACAATCAAAGTATGACAGTAACAGCTCCAGCTCGCGTGTACATTGGAAGAAAGCCAATGCGTCCCGTCGAAGTGCCTGCGGGTGCTGAACGTTTTGACGTTCCTGATTTAACAAAGTCAATGTCTAAAAACCATGCGTTATTTACTGTTGACGAGCAGGGGCGCGCAGAATTAAGTGATTTAAATTCCACGAACGGTACGTATATTCACAATACGCAGTCTGCTCTTTTACGTGTACCTGCAGAAAACCCATACACACTTACGGCAGATAGCGTTAGCGGACAGTTTGGCGATGTTCAATATGAAATCGCAAGCTGTGTAGCAGAGCCAGATCCGTCACAGCAAGAAGGGCCAGTTCCTCCAGTTCATAACTTATTTGATTATAAGTCACCAGTCAGCGATGATGCTCCAGCGCCATCTATGTCTGTAGATGACATATTGGACTTGCGCGCCGGGGAACCAACGCATATGTTTGCTATGACGCAGCCTGCACAGGATTCTTCACATAACTCAATGAGCACTGAGGATCCAGTGCAATCCGAAGAGAATGCGCTTAGCATTACATCAGACGAGGAACCTGCATCAGATACTCCTGCGGATATTGATACGACAGTCGCAACAGATAATAATCACGCGCATATAGACGCGGCTGCCACCCAGCAAGCAGCACTGCGAGAAGACTCAGGGTATATGCCAGTTTATGAAGCTGGTTCTGTTTTTGATCGTCTATCTCGTGGAGATTTCACACATGACGAAACGATGGTAGAAGCTGGTGGACACACCAGCGTCGAGGCAAAAAGCACGCAAGACTTTAATACCCAATTTGAAATTGCTCAGATTCCTGAACTTTTGCCATTCTTAGGATTGAATCCGTTCTTATATGACGATATGTATGCGTGGTTAGAAGCTCAAAATAATGAGAGTATTAATAAAGCTCTAGAGGGTAATGAAGGTTATCAGACGTGGAAAGCGAGCAGCAAGTAATGACTGACGAAGCAAACATTACGCCAAGCAGCGAAGCACTCAACACGGTTAAAGCATGGTATCGTGAATATCGTGCAACGCATGGTAGCGCTCCTATTGAGGATATGAATCAGCTCGCTGCGCGTTTAGAATTAAATCATGCACATCCTTCAGGTATTGCTCAGCTATTTTCGAATGGTCAAACGCATCTAGATTCTCTATATCGCGATACTGGTTTGTTAAAAGCAAATATGCGAAAGCTTAATCGCGTTCTCGATGATAAAGCTAATAAGGAGCATAACGAAGGTTCAGCTCATTTGTCGCTGAGCGTAGGTGCTGCTATATGGCCAGGCAAAAACTTGCCGATATTGCTGTATCCAATCCGTGTTGAAGAAATCGAAGAATCTGATTTGTCGCACTGCCTCATTCGCATTACCTGGCCGGCAGTTGTCAATGAATCCTTAATTACTGAGCTGAGAACTCTTGGCGTTGCAGTGACGGCGGATGATATTATTGCGCATTCAGCCAGTGATGGTGCCAGTCTTGATAGTGATGTGGTCTTTAAGAATCTGAAGCAAGCTGTTGGATCGCATATTGAAAAATTCACGATAGAGCGTTCTATGGTGATCGGATGCTTTATTCGTTCCTCCACGTTGATGCTTGCCGATGCAGATCATATTCTGTCCCTCATGGAAAATGGTGGAACGGGTAACGATCTTATTGATGTTTTCTCTCAACCTGAACAAGCAGGGCAGCGCTTGCAAGAACGTGAGCTACCAGAATATCGTCCTTTTGACTGCGATCCGCATGAAGAGAACGAAGTGGGAGACGTAGATAATGTCACTCGCTACGCCGCGCGCGTGGTGACGAGCGGAACAAGCGTCTTTATGAACCTTCCTGTGGCGTATGATAGCGTGCCGTATGCAGCTGCTATTACTTCTCACGCTGCAATGGCTGGAAAAACTGTGCTCTATGCTCCAGGAAGCGCGGAGCAGAAACGAAACTTCTTGCTGTCTATGCGTGAACATCAGATAGATGGATTTGTTCTTGATCTGGCTGATGCTAGTGCTGGCACATCTATTGATAAGCAGCTGATTTCTGCAGTGAGTTTCCAGCCGGGAACCGCACATAATCGTTTTAATCAGCTAGCTGACGAATTAGTTGGTGTGCGCGGACGTTTAACTAAATATTTGAGTGATTTGCACGGCAAGAATGAGCAGTGGAATGTCAGTGCATACGAAACCATCGAAAATCTGGCACGCATTTCCGCTCTTCCAACGCACCCATCTACCCATGTGCGCTTGAGCGCAGACACTGCTCGAGCATTAGTCGGTCATGAATCTGAGTGGGGACGCAAGCTTGTTCGTGCAGGCGAAATAGGCGAATATACCCTTGGACCAAACGATACTCCATGGTTTAAAGCCTCGCTATATACTCGCGATGAAGCAACGACCGCATATCAGCGTGTAGAACGTCTGCTTGATTCTATTCTTCCTACGGTTGCTAAGCACATTGCTACTACATCCCAAACGTGTGGATTCCCAGTGCCTTCCACGCCTCATGAGTGGAATAAGCAGGTGCATGTGTTGCGTAATTTGCGCAAAGTATTGGATATCTTCCAGCCGGCTATTTTCGAACGAGATATCGATTCGATGATTGAAGCGACTGCTTCCAAAGCTGAACGCAAAGAAAGCAACAGTACTATGGGATACTGGGAGCGTCGCCGTCTTACAAAAGAAGCGAAAAGTCTTCTTCGTGCCGGCGCACAACCAGATAATTTGCGTGACGCTCTGATTGTGGTGCGCCGTCAAAGCGAACTATGGCGTGAGTTTGTTCCGCGTGGTGGTTGGCCTGTTCTTCCTCCGCGTTTAGACGATATTATCGAAACTCAAGAAAATCTTGAGCGTGATGTTACTGCGTTGTCTCATGTTCTTGATCGCACTCCTATGGGCGGCGATTTGGATAATACACAGTTTGAAGAACTCGAGAAGAATCTGCGCAGTCTTTATAACGATCGTAAAGCGTTGGAAGACTTGCCAGAGCGTGCTTGCTTGGAAGTTGAATTCAGTAATGCGGGTCTTGATGAGTTTATTGCTGATCTGCGTTCTCGTAAGGTTGATCCGCAGTCGGCTCCTGATGAGTTGACTTTAGCTTGGTGGACAACAGTATTTGAAAGCATTGTTCAAGCCTCACCGATTATCGCAAATCAAGACGGGTCTGTTCTCTCGTCTGCAACAGAGCGTTTCATGCAAGTCGATACCGAGCATGTGCGCTCGATTGGAGCACTAGTTCAGGAAAGCTTGATGAAGCGTCTGTCTGAAATTGTGTATGCTCATTCTCAAGATGCAAATGCTGCTCATGCCGCATTAACACTGCAACCAGCAATGCGCTATAGCACCATTGTGAATATGTATCCACAGATTGTTAGTGCAGCAAAGCCGATTGTGGTGGGCATGCCGGTAGCAGTGGCTTCAGAAACTTCTACTGGCGTGAAGATTGCAGATATCGCTGTTATTGACGCTTGTGCGCATATTCAGCCGCTCGAACTATTTAGTATTCTTTCGCGCGTAGATACTGTTATTATTCTGGCGCATGAAGAAACTGTATCCTCGGCATCCATTAAAACCTTAGTAGATGTGCTGCCACGTATTAATGCCACGGCTCGTTTAGATAAACGTGATCCACGCTTATCTGCATTCTTGATTGATGCTGGGTATGGCAGCCTTCCACTGGGCGTCGCACCTAACATGATTCGACATAGCGTGCAATTCTCTCATGTTCCAGGGAATGGTGTTCCAACTGCTGGGCAAGGTATGGTGGAAACAAGTCGACAGGAAATTGACCGTGTTGTTCATATTATTGAAGAACGGTGTGCTTCCTTTGACCGTATTCCACGTGGATATAAGCTGACTGTTGTGTGCTTTAACGATACGCATCGTCAGCGAGTGGGAGCAGAACTGAAGAGTCTAGCTGGTAAGGACTCCACACTACGTAGATTCCTTCATCATGTAGCCGTTGTGGCTATTAACGATGTGGCCGGTATGGATTCCACTGATGTTATTTTGACAACAGGTTTCGCTAAAACAACACAAGGTCGTCTTATTCAGCAATTTGGTATTGTGGATAACCCGGCAGGCGAGGGAATGCTTCTTGATGCGCTGGCCCTGGGGCACTCGAAGCTTGACATTGTATCTTCTTTCTATGCGTATGAGATGGAAGATGATCGTTTGCATCAGCCTGGCTCGCAACTGCTGAAACGAGTGTTGGCATGGGCTGAGAATCTTGAAGATTCCTCAATTCATCCGACGGAGCACTTCCATGATGATGATATTTTGCTTAACGATTTAGCAGATCGCATGCGTTCACGCGGACTCAATGTTGCTGTCAATTATGGATATGATAAGGGGCAGCGCATTCCACTGGCGGTCGGTTTGCCAAATCAGCCGTATGCTTTGGCGGTATGCACAGATGACAAGCAATTTATGAGCATTCCATCCACACGTCAGCGCCACCGTTTTGCAGTAGAAGATCTGGAAATCTTAGGCTGGTCTGTTATGTATGTATGGTCCGTTGCAGCTTTTGTTAATCCTGAAAAAGAAGTGGATCGCATTGTGGCATACCTTGCTCGTTTAGGTGACGCAAAATGAAGCCGCTAGGAAAGAGCACCAAACCGCATAAACGTGTATTACGTCGTGGAACGGAATGGTTTGATGCTGACGGGGTTAAGCTAGAACCATCAGATGTACTGACTAGTCAGCAGAAAAATTCGGACGATGATGAGCGTATTCTTGGTGAACTTCCTCCTCATTTTGCCGTTTTCAATGCGAAACATTAAGGTCCTGACATAAAATCGATATTGCACCCATTATTCTGATCCTTCGCGAGGAACAGCAATAATGGGTGAATTTGTTTGTGCGCGCAGAACTCGAAGAGCTTCCTCAGCAGGCAGAGCAACGGTCATAGCAGTATTACGTTCTTCAGAAACCTCCCATAGAGCCCGAGAGGTTGACTCACGAGGAATATGTATGACGATTGCAGAACGCGATACGGTGTCATCCGCTCCGATAAGTTCAATATGTTGCCCCACACGCAGAGTAGCCGATGAACTAGCTAAACTCACATCAAGAGATGTGTATCCACGCGGCACAACAGGAACATCTTCAATAACAGTTTTAGGAATAAGCATACCTTTAGCTAAACGAACAGGGCTTATTTTACCGAGTACAGCATCGTATGAGGTAACGAGTGTAGAAATATTTACGCTCGAAGATACGGGCGCATATCCTATATCACGTTTGGTAATTACAGTTCCGCGGGGAACTGCATGGGTCATAATGACCGCCTGGTTCATAGTGCGCGGGGCAGTGTAATGGGTGATTCCAACCATCACGCAACAGCCTACAATAATGCTTGCTAAAGCAATTGCACATCGATGCGCGAATAATCGTTTATGTGCAGTGGAAAATAAGTGCCGATACAGCCATAGGGATAGAGCAGGTGGAGGACTACCAACAGTTTGCGCTGTGGATTGTCTTCGCGCAGGGCGTGCTGCTACGTTTGCTCTGCGTGCTGGTGAAGGAACATGGGTACCTCGGCGAGAGGAATGTGTGAATCTACTCATACCTCTATCTAAGTAGCTTCGGCTCTGTCTAAAAAATCTACAGAACAATGTGAACCGATGTGGATAACACGACGCGTAAAACGTTTAGCCTTCCTCCATCACATAATGACTATGAATAAACTGCTACAATGCAGCGGTCTAAACAAACAGAAAAACAAGAATCAAAACATACAACAAAAAGCGCACTGTAGCTAAACAGAGCGCCTCATGAATTAAATGAAGTAAGCAGAATTAAACAGTAGCACCTGATGGTTAAGCAGAAGCTCCCGAACCGCTATCAGTATGATAAAAGCCGGACCCCTTGAAAGTCACTCCCGCCACCGAATACACTTTATGAACCTGCTCTTCGTGGCACTCAGGGCAAAGCGTTACCGGCTCATCAGAAAACGATTGCATACGGGTAAAGTCATATCCGCAATTCTTGCAACGGTAATGATATGTAGGCACTATTCCTCCTAAAAACCTAACTTATCTATAGTAAGGCCTTGCATGACATCTACATGAGATTTTACGAATACATCTCAACACGCAGAAAAAATTTTGGAAAATATTCCATAATGACATCCATGTCATTTATTGTAGAGGGTATGGATATTCAGTCTCTTAGCGGTATTGTGCTCATTGCACTAGCACTCATTGTTCTTATTGGTCTTATTCCTTTCAGCACAATGAAAAGCATGAGGAACGCAAGCCGACATTTTGAAGACAAATATTCCTCCTCGCTCCACGTTATTGACGACACGGCAACTCCTGTACGTGACGAATTACGAGCACTTACGCAGCACCGTCGTGCGCATACGGCGAAGCAGATGAAATTTTCCTCTCACCATGTAGAACGTATGCGTACACTTCGTCGAGCGGGAATTCGCCGCAGACGTATTCTCGTTGCAATACTTATTGCTGCGGTCGCCGGTACAAGCACTGCAGCCTACTTTATGAATTTTAGTTACTGGTTCATCGCAATTCCCGTAACTGCATTATTTATTGTCTTATGCGGTGGTATTGCACAAAACCATCGCGCTCGCGCTTGGGAAGAAGAACTCAAACGCGCCAGAGATATCGATAATCTTGAGCACAAGGGTGGGCTGACGCGTTTTGAGATGATGTCCGCTGCTTCAGATTTAAGCGATGACGAGAGCAACTTCAATGCTCATTCTAACGATTCATCCAATTCTGCTCAGTCAGAGGAAAACAAAGCAGAGCAATCTAGACAAGATCCAGGTGATCCACAGCCGGACTCTATTTTTGCTATTGATACGATTAAAACTATTGAATTTGAACGTTTCTCCCCGTCGAATAACGCATATACTCTAAACCGTGAAAATCATAATGAAGAGTTAAGTGTATCTCATACAGGCGAGCCAGTCCCTGCAATGTTCATTCCGCGCTCGCATTCTGATAATGCCCTTTCTTCTGCAAGAACCAATAATTCCGCAGATAGCTCTACTCGCAATTCTGATGGGCTCATGCATGATCAGGGGAAGCAGACTGAGTATCAAGAGCTTAACGCTGCTACGGTTAACGGAATTTTGGACGAGGTTACTTCAGATGTGCTGAGTCGAGAAATCGTTTCTATGCGCCAGGTTGCACGCGCAATTCCACCTGAGTATCCAGTACACATTCCTTCTAGCGATGCGCAAGCAAATCAGAATGGACATGATAATAACGCTGTAATGCGTGACGCGTCCCAAGCTGAGAACAATAAGCAAGAATATTCATCAGATAATTCCGTTAAAGCTGAGAAGGCAGAGAAAGTCAATAAAGCCAACAAAGCCAATAAAGTAGATCTGAATTCTATTCTTGAAATGCGCCGTCAGTAAAATTTATCGAAAACTTGCGTCACCTATTAGCAAGTTTTTGCATTTTAGTGATAAATTTGACCATGTGGTTAAAAAACGTAAGGAAAGGAGAAGCAATGGCATTTGCACTCACACCTTTGGAAGATAAGATTATCCTCAAGCAAGCTGCGGCTGAAACCACAACTGCATCTGGTTTGGTTATTCCAGATAGCGCAAAGGAAAAGCCACAGCAAGGTGAAGTACTTGCAGTACGAACCAGGCCGTCGTAACGATGCTGGCGAACGCATCCCTATGGATGTGAAGGTTGGAGATAAAGTTCTTTACTCCAAGTACGGTGGTACTGAAGTATCTTATGCAGGTGAGGATTATCTCATTCTCGGTTCTCGCGATATTCTTGCAATTTTGAACTAAGAGTCAATCTTTCTGATCTCCGTTCTACGTCTCGCGCTTTATGTGGGCAGTAGAGCGGAGATTTTTTATGCAGTTTTTGCAGCTTAAGTTTGCGCGCGAGGACGGTGTGCGAGCTGTTGTAGAGCGCCAAAAAACGTCACAAGAACTCTACTTATCAAACCCTCTAACCTATTAACGCTGAACACAACGCAACCTGTGCTGCGGGTCGAAAATGTAAAAGATACATCAGTATTTCGACGACGCTCATAGACTGAGCTGTGGGCATAAAATTACATACTTCCTCGTGATTATTGTGCACGAAAACAGCTAAATGTTGAGCTTTCTGTGTCTGTCAGAAACGTGCGACTCACCGAAGCATTGGCTCAAAGTCTTGCGTGTTGCAAGTACTATATGTTGATACTTGAAAAATTTTAAGCACTGTATATAGTAGTTCTTGTGCCATCGCTCAAAAGGAGGCGTGGAAGTTATGAGCACCACAATGGATGATCAAACAGCTCGCAAGACAATCGCGAATGCAAGCGCGAATACGCAAGATGCTGACGGTGAACGCTATATAAGCCAACCAGAACTTGTAGCTCGCGGCAGTGTTATTGGATCTGTTGTGTATTTTTCTTCCGCATCAGAAAATACCTCACGTTTTATTCACAGCTGTAAGCTGGAAGAGCACGGTATTAACGTATATCGCATTCCGATGCGTCCGAAGGATCCGGCATTACACATTGATGAACCGTATATTCTCGTTGTTCCCACATATGGTGGAGGAGTAGCGAAGAAAGCAGTTCCTATACAGGTGAAGCGATTTCTTAATGACCCGGCAAATCGTGCAGGAATTCGAGGAGTTATTGCCAGCGGAAATACAAACTTTGGTGAAGCATTTTGTATGGCGGGTGATATGGTTGCTGCAAAATGTAAAGTGCCTTTTATGTACTATTTTGAGCTGATGGGCACACAAACTGATCGTGAAAAAGTAACGCGTGGAGTGGTTGATTTCTTTAAGAAGTCCTCACGTGAATAAGCTCACATAGAGTGCTCTTTAAGCGAGTGAAGTTAGAGCTTACGGGTAACATAGAAGCAGTTCATTTACGGGTTATACTGTGCGCACCACAGATTTTCCCGCGAGAAAAATCAGGAGAAAATATGGCAGATAACGCTGTTTACGACGCATCGCAAGACTATCATGCATTAAACGCGATGTTGAATTTATATGATGAAAATCATCAGATTCAGTTCGATAAGGATATTGCTGCAGCGGATCTTTTTGTGCATGGGGAAGTAGCTGAACGCACGAAGAAGTTCAACTCAGTACAAGAACGCCTAGCTTTCTTGTTTGACAACTTGTATTACAACAAGAGCGTCTTCGATGCATATTCTCCTGAATTCTTAGATAAGATTTATGCGTATGCTGATTCTTTCAACTTCAGCTTTGAAACCTTCTTGGGCGCTTTTAAATTCTATTCTTCCTATGCGCTGAAGAGTTTTGACGGCAAAGAATATTTGGAAAACTTTGAGCAGCGTACTGTGGCTGTGGCTTTGGAATTAGCTGCAGGCGATGAAACTAAGGCGATGGAGTTTGTGGAAGAGATTATTACCGGTCGCTTCCAGCCGGCAACTCCAACCTTCTTAAACTTGGGTAAAGCTCAGCGTGGCGAGCCAGTATCTTGCTTCTTGGTGCGTATTGAAGACAATATGGAGTCCATTTCGCGCGCAATTAATGCCTCTTTGCAGCTGTCTAAGCGTGGTGGTGGTGTTGCTCTGCTTCTAAGTAACTTGCGTGAAACTGGAGCTCCAATTAAGCATATTGAAAATCAGTCTTCTGGCGTTGTTCCTGTGATGAAGCTGCTCGAAGATTCTTTCTCGTATGCTAATCAGCTGGGCGCACGTCAGGGTGCAGGAGCAGTATATTTAAGCGCTCATCATCCAGACATTTTGATGTTTATGGATACCAAGCGCGAAAATGCTGATGAAAAGATTCGTATTAAGACGCTGTCTTTGGGCGTGGTTATTCCAGATATTACGTTTGAGCTGTCTAAGAAGAAGGAGCCAATGGCTCTGTTTAGCCCATACGATGTAGAGCGTGAATACGGTAAGCCATTTGCAGATGTTCCTATTACTGAGAACTACTACGATATGGTCAACAATCCTCGTATTAAGAAGACATATATTAATCCTCGCGACTTCTTCCGCACTATTGCTGAAATTCAGTTCGAATCAGGATACCCATATATTGTTTTCGAAGACACAGTCAATAAAGCAAACCCTATTGACGGTCGTATTACGATGTCTAATCTGTGCTCCGAAATCTTGCAGGTTCAGGAACCAAGCGTTCTGAATGAAGATCTCACGTTCGCTCATGTGGGACGCGATATTTCTTGTAATCTCGGTTCGCTCAATATTGCCAAAGCAATGGATGGTGGGTTAGCAGGAAGCGTTGAACGTGCTATTTACGCTCTGTCTTCCGTAGCTGATCATACAAGCATTGAATCTGTGCCATCTATTAAGCGCGGAAATGATGAAGGTCATGCTATTGGTTTAGGTCAGATGAATTTGCATGGCTTCTTAGCGCGTGAAGGTATGTTCTATGGTTCTGAAGAAGCTTTGGACTTTACCGATATGTACTTTATGACCGTGGCGTACCATGCTTATAAGGCAAGTCACCAGATTGCTGTGGAACGCGGTGTAAAGTTTAAGAGCTTCGATACCTCGGATTATGCAAAACCTGCAGGTCAGGGTAACTACTTTGATAAGTATACGAACGGTTCGCGCAGTCTTGAACCCCGCACGCAGAAAATTAAGGATCTGTTTAATCGTTTCGGTATTCATATTCCAACAGTGTCTGATTGGGAAGATCTCCGCGATGTTATTATTCGTGACGGCATTTACAATCAGAACCTTCAAGCAGTGCCTCCAACAGGTTCTATCTCTTACATTAACCACTCCACGAGCTCTATTCATCCGCTAGCATCAAAGATTGAAATTCGCAAGGAAGGTAAGCTGGGTCGCGTTTATTATCCAGCACCTTATATGACGAACGACAATCTTGAATACTACGATGATGCTTACGAAATTGGTTGGAAGAAAATTATTGATACTTATGCTGAAGCAACTCAGCATGTGGATCAAGGTTTGTCGTTGACTTTGTTCTTCCCAGATACTGCTACGACGCGCGACGTGAATAAAGCTCAGATTTACGCATGGCGTAAGGGAATTAAGACTTTGTACTATATTCGTATTCGCCAGGCTGCTTTGGAGGGTACGGAAGTAGAAGGCTGCGTATCCTGCATGCTCTAAGCAATAACTCTCCTCGACCTGCTGCACTGTAAAAATGTAGAGGTCGGGGAGAGTTTTATGCTGTTTCCATTATCATAAAAATATATGTGCATCACCTTGTGTAGTTAAGGACAAATTATGGTTACTGTACCAATTTCCGTGCCACGTCAGCCATTGAAGCTCATTGATCGCGTGAGCGCCATTAACTGGAATCGTTTGGAGGACGAGAAAGATCTGGAAGTATGGGATCGTTTAACAGGTAATTTCTGGTTGCCAGAAAAAGTTCCTATTTCTAATGATTTACCATCATGGAATGCTATGACAGAAGAAGAACACACACTGACGATGCGTGTTTTTACTGGTTTAACTCTGCTTGATACCATTCAGGGTACAGTAGGTGCAGTTTCCTTGATTCCTGACGCTTTAACGCCTCATGAGGAAGCTGTGTATACCAATATTTCCTTTATGGAATCTGTGCACGCAAAGAGCTATTCTTCTATCTTTTCCACGCTGGCAAGCACCAAGCAGATTGATGAAGCTTTTGCATGGTCTGAAGAAAATGAGCACTTGCAGAAGAAAGCTTCAATTGTATTGGATTATTACGAGGGTGATGATCCACTTAAGCGCAAGGTGGCTTCAACGTTATTGGAGTCTTTCCTGTTCTATTCAGGCTTCTACCTGCCAATGTATTTCTCTAGCCACGCTAAGCTCACAAATACTGCAGATGTGATTCGTCTGATTATTCGTGACGAGGCTGTGCATGGCTACTACATTGGATACAAGTATCAGAAGGGCTTGGAGCTGGTCAGTCAGGAAAAGCGCGACGAACTTGAAGAATACACTTACGATTTGCTCAACGAATTGTATGATAACGAAGCTGAATATACCGAAGATCTTTATTCTGGTGTTGGCTTAGTTGAAGATGTAGAAAAGTTCTTGCGCTATAACGCAAATAAGGCTCTTATGAATTTGGGATACCCTGCACTCTTCCCAGCCGATGCCACAGACGTGAACCCAGCAATTATTGCTTCCTTAAGCCCTAATGCTGATGAAAATCATGACTTCTTCTCTGGTTCAGGTTCGTCCTATGTTATGGGCAAAGCTGTGGAAACAGATGATGACGATTGGGACTTCTAATAATTTCTCATACAAGAGATCTCTAAGACACGCCCAATCAGCAAGATAAAAACCTAGGAATTGGGCGGAAAATTGAAGAGAGTTACGACACGCCGCAAGTGAAAACTTGCGGTAGTCGTTAATTCGTGCAATACTATTCAAGTTGCCATCGACAAGATGGGAAAATCTTGGCGGATTTCCCAAGCGGTCAAAGGGAGCGGACTGTAAATCCGCCGGCTTCGCCTTCAGTGGTTCGAATCCACTATCCGCCACGCCTCGATAGCTCAGTGGTAGAGCACTTCCTTGGTAAGGAAGAGGTCGCGGGTCCAATTCCCGCTCGAGGCTCCATAGCGGGATAGCTCAGCTGGCTAGAGCGTACGACTCATAATCGTAAGGTCGAGAGTTCGAGTCTCTCTCTCGCTACAAAGGCTGATTGTCTAATTAATAATGGAAGGTGAACAATGGCAAAAAGCGCCGATATTCGTCCAGGCATTACGCTGGCGTGCACCGAATGCAAGGAACGTAACTATCAGACGACTAAGAATCGTCGTAACACACCAGATCGTTTGGAACTCATGAAGTTCTGCCCACGTGATGGTCGTAAGACTCTCCACCGCGAGACTCGATAAAACTTCTTAAAGACCCGGCTTGACCGGGTTTTTTTATACCTAAAACACATACTGTCTGCGCAAGCACATATAACGCTGCTTGTAGAGATATGTAATGCATCGCTATACACTAGGACTATGATGACACAAAATACCCCACGCTTTGCAGATATTACGACTATGGGAGTCGGAGGTCATATTGCAGAGTTTATTGAACCAGATTCGCGTCCTGGTTTTCTTGAAGCAATTATTATGGCTGATGTGAGCGGCAAAGCATTGTGTGTT
This sequence comes from Alloscardovia omnicolens, assembly GCA_040702985.1. Lineage (GTDB taxonomy): Bacteria > Actinomycetota > Actinomycetes > Actinomycetales > Bifidobacteriaceae > Alloscardovia > Alloscardovia omnicolens_A. The sequence goes on from CP159991.1 coordinate 687,903, forward strand.
ATTGGCGGCGGCTCCAATATGCTCGTCAGTGACGATGATTTTGATGGGGTAGTCGTACGTGATGCGCGTCGTCAGATTTCTGTGCTCGACGAAGCTGCACCTGTTGAGGAAGGGGCAGCGCCGTTAACCTCAGTAAGTGCCACCGCTGGTGTGCATTGGGATGATTTTGTGGATTACTGCGTGCGCATGGGATTAGCAGGCGTAGAAGCCCTGTCTGGAATTCCTGGAACAGTGGGCGCCAGTGTTGTACAAAACATCGGTGCATATGGTCAGGAAGTTGGTAGCGTTGTTTCCAGCGTTGAGGTATGGGACCGTGAAACGCAAACTGTGCGCACGCTCCTGCCGGAGGAACTCAACTTCTCTTACCGCCATTCTCTTTTGAAAAACAGCATGTATACAGCTGGGGCTCATAGTGAGCCTACTAAATATTTCCCATCTCCTCGTTACATTGTCTTGGAAGTGACTTTCACATTGATGCATTCCAGCACAAATACAGTAGACATGGCACAGCTGGCGCGCAGTCTGGATGTAGAAGTAGGAGAACGTTTTCATATCGCTGATATTCGTCGTGCGGTATTAGATATTCGAGAAGCGAAAGGCGTTCTTGAAGATACCCAACGTTATGCTAATCCGTGGATGCAAGGCACAACTGATAACGGCGTAATAAACGGTAGTAGTGAAGAAACAGATCGGGATAAATGGAGTTGCGGATCCTTCTTTATGAACCCGATTATTAGTACAGAACAAGCTGAGCGTCTTCCTGATGACGCACCACGTTTTTCTGCGCACGATCCTGAAGGTAACCCGGCAGTAAAAACTTCTGCCGCATGGCTTATCCAGCACGCAGGTTTCGCACCAGGATATCGTGTCAGTTCAAACAGTCAGGCATCGTTATCGAGTAAACACACTCTTGTTCTCACTAACCGAGGCGCCGCCCAAACAAGCGATATTGTGGAACTTGCGCGCACCATCCGAGATGGTGTTGAGCGTACATTTGGTATCAGGCTTGTTCCTGAACCTGTTTTTATCGGCGTGGAATTAGATTAAAGACGGTAAACTAAAAACTATGACATACGTAATCGCTGAACCATGTGTAGATGTAAAAGATAAAGCTTGCGTGGATGAATGCCCTGTAGATTGCATTTATGAGGGTCCTCGCACGCTCTACATTAATCCTAATGAATGCGTTGATTGTGGAGCTTGTGAGCCAGTATGTCCAACAGAAGCAATTTTCTATGAAGATGATCTTCCAGATGATTGGGCATGGTATAAAGCTGTTGCTGATGATTACTTCGCAGAAGTTGGTGATTTCGGTGGAGCTATGGGCGCAGGTCCTATTGATCATGATCATGAACTCGTTGCGCAATTACCAGCTGGCATAAACGCGCAGTAAAAAACAACGCACCTTTTCTCACATCTTATGCATCTTATATATCTTTTATGCGCGTTATCTGCATAATGCGGATAACGCAAAAGTGAGAAAATATACAAATTCTAGATACCGAAATTAATCGAATCTTTCCCGAAACGCTTGCGAATATCGTCAAGCGTTTTTTCGGTTTTTAAGGTTGTTCTTGCCGACGGTTTCGATGCAGCGTTTTTTACTGTGCTATCTGAAACGCTCTCATCTATCTGTTCAAAAAGATCGTCAAAACTTTGCTGAATAACGGTTTGAGAAGCCTTACTTAAATGCGAGGTGCTAATACCTGCCAAGCGAATCATATCCGGTAGTGGAGCTGTGGAGGAAGCGCGAGGAAGCAGCTGGTCAAGGAGAAGACGAGCTTGCTCAAAGAGTTGAGCTGCAGATTGCGTGGGAACGCTCATGGTAACAGACTTGCTTGCATATTTTAAGTGAGAAAAACGGATTTTAAGAGTTACTGTGCGCGCTACAAGACCGCGAGCGCGCAAAGTTGAGGCAGTAGAATCGCAGCATTGACGTAAAAGATTGAGAATAACCCGTGCATCTGTTGTATCTGTTTGTAATGTGCGCTCATGCCCAATAGATTTTTCTGGAGCGTTAATGATTACTGGGCGCTCATCAATGCCGCGTGCAGAAAGGAATAACGTGCGTCCAATAGCAGTTGATCCGACAGCTCGAGTAATGTCAGATTCTCGAAGTTGAGCGAGCTGGTCAACAGTGGCAACACCATAATTAGCTAATGCTCGTTGTGTAGCTGGTCCGACGCCGGGGAGAGCGCGGACGGGAAGCATACGAATAAAATCGCTATTTCTTTTATGAGGAATAAGCAGCATCCCATCAGGCTTTGCATGAGTGGAAGCAAGCTTAGCAATGAGCTTATTAGATGCAATGCCTACAGAGCAGGTTAAATCTAAGCGCTCGTGTACGGTATGGCGAATCCATTGTGCAATAGCAGTAGGAGTTTTCCATAGACGCAGAGCAGAAGATATATCCATATAGCATTCATCAACACTGACGTGCTCGACCTGGTCTGTAATTTCCTTAAAAATCTCAAAAACTTGAGCAGAAACTGCTTGATAATATGCCATGTCAACAGGTAGAAAAACGCCGTGTGGACACAGTTGACGTGCGCGTGCCACGGGCATGGCAGAATTCACGCCAAATTTGCGTGCTTCATAATTTGCAGCAGACACCACAGAGCGTGCACCGGTTCCAATAATAATGGCTTGACCTGCGAGTTCAGGATGCCGACGCAGTTCGCATGACGCATAAAAAGCATCCATATCAATATGCAAAATTGTGCACCCTGAATCGTCATGACCCCAGTCTTTTTTCACAGCGGCGATTCGTGGTGCAGTACTCATACTGTCTATAGTAACCGTGACTCTGTTCAGAATGTTTAGAATAAGCTTACGGTTTTTGGAGGGGGGGAGGAGTAAAACGCTGCACGTAATTTTGTGCATAGAAGTCACAGCTTGAAGTGAGTGGTTTTGCTAAAACAGTGTAAACACAAAGATATCGCTATACATGAATGGTTATAGATGGTAGAAAGTGATGTGGTTTTTCTTCTCTGTGAGGGCATACCGACATGGCAAATAGGCGAGTATAAGTGGAGTATAAGAGGAGTAAACTCTTATACGTGAAGAAATGGTTAGTCAAAGTAATGAATACCTCTCCAGTGCTGTTTTTACTGGCTGTGCAGACGGTGGTTATTTCGTGCGCAAATGAGTTGTCAAAAATTGCGTTTACTCAAATTGATCCGCTGCTAGTGTCATGGTGGCGTATGGCTTTTACGGTGCTCATTATGATGATATGGAGGCGACCATTTTCTTCTCGCAAACGTGCTCAGCTTCCTCATGACGCGAAAACATGGGTTGTTTTAACGGCATTAGGTGTGGCTGTGGCTGGCATGAATGGTGTGTTTTATATTGCTATTAACACATTGAATTCTGGTGTGGCCGTGGCAATCGAGTTTATTGGACCTTTAGTTGTGGCAGTATTTGCAGGACGTACCTGGCGAGAATATATGGGTGCCCTCTTAGCTTTTGTGGGATTGCTGGCATTAGCCGGAACATCGCTCTTATCTGTGGGCCTTCCTCAATTCCTGGACTGATTGCCATTATGACCAGTGGCGTTCTCTGGGGAACATATATTGTTTTGGGACGATTGGTAGCTCACGGTTCCTCCGGTTTAGATAATTTGACTATATCGTTGACACTGGGATGGATTATTCAAAGCTGCGTTATTGGCGTTCCGGCAGTCAAAGCAGTCATTCACCCTGCTACATATGCAACGTGGGCGCACTCAGATGGCGGGTGGCTCAAGCTTGTTGCTTTAATGTTTGTGATTACGTTGGGAGCATCAATAGTTTCATATATTTTTGATCAAGTTTTGATGCGTCGAGTTAGTGCTAACCGTTTTTCAGTCATGCAAGCTGTGCTACCAGCTGTAAATTTATTTGTGTCACTCTTCTTCGGAGATCGTCCTGTTATTATGGATTTTGTTGGTGTGGCCATTATTGTTTTTGCTGTAGTTATTAGCTTCTCTAGTGATAATGACCCCTTGCCATCTCATGATTTGACTTCGCGGCATCATGCAAAAATTGTGGATGATGACGGAAATATTGAGCCTCTTGATGTTTTGGATTAGCGGTGGTGCGCTCTGTCTGTTTCAAAACTGTACACACCGATTTGCTCAATCTCAAAAAAATGATAAACTAGCAAAGTTGCAATTAATTACCGTGTGATTAATTCAATGCCGGAGACGTGCCTGAGTGGCCGAAAGGGGCACCCTGCTAAGGTGTTAACTGCGTAAGTGGTTCAGGAGTTCGAATCTCCTCGTCTCCGCGAGTGCCGTTTTGAGATTTTTCTCGAAACGGCTTTTTTATTGCGTTTATGGCTTGTTTATTAGGGCTATGACGTGGTTCCTATAAACTCATATGCGCATGAGGTATCATGAATCTACATGAAAAAAAGGGTGTATAGGCAAAAATAAGTGCATAAAAGTTGCGTAGAGGTTTTGTTGAAGCGCGCATATGAATGCCCATGTTTTTTAGCCCTTGAGAAGTAATATAAAAGCAAATACGATTGTCTATTACTTTTCATTTTGCAAAACTGTGTTACTTTGCTCCTCTTATAGGCATAAAATACGTGAAATAGAATACGGAACGGAATGGTATCTCAACACGCAAAGCTTTTACAAAGACACTTAACTATGGTACTGTTTGCATTAACAGTAGCCCCCTAAGCCTCTTAATAATGCTCAAATCTGGGGGTTCTTCTTATCTGCGTAGAGGCACTATGAAATCAGCAAAAACAATCGATGAAATGATTGAACTCTTCAAAAAACGAAAGCTTACAATCACAGATGAAGAGTCTTTTCGAAGTTTTTTGTATAACAATAATTACTATAGATTATCTGGATACTTTCGTGCATTTCAAATTAGTCCAGCTCAAGGTGATAACAGGTTCATTAGTGGCACTACTGATGAAGACTTCATCGTTCCGTATATTCTTGACACTAAGCTTAGAGAGCTGATTCTTAAAGGAATAAGTGTCTTAGAGATTTCCATACGTTCCCATTTTGCTTATGAAATATCTCAAGATGGACATGCATATGATTACATATCGTTATCTGCTTACACATGTCCATCTAGCGCAAAGAATCAATCTTCTCGAGAGACGCTAATACGAAAAATTGAAAAATGGATACAATCATCTTCAGAAGTGTGCATTAAGCATTATCGTAAGGCTCAACAAGATATACCGATTTGGGCAGCGGTTGAGACGCTGCCTTTTGATACTGTATCGAAGATGCTTTCTTATCATGTAGATACTTCGGCTTTGAGAAAAGTATACGAGTCCCTTGGTCTACCTAAAAACTTAAAAGTTGGGTCTAATACTGTTCATGCAATGGTTTATCTGCGTAATTTATGCGCTCATCATTCGCGTTTATGGAAACGAGAAACGGTTATTTCAGCACCTCGTATTTTGCAAATTGAGAGAAAATTTACAGATATTGCTTTTGAACAAAAATCTATTGCAGCATCTCTGATACCTCTCATGCACATGGTGGATAATATAAATGAAAACACACAATATTCGGAAGAAATTCTACAATTTCTACACGAAAATGATCAGTATATGCATGGAATCACTACTCCTGTTCATTGGAAATAAAATAATTGTCCCTGTATATATAAAAATCTAAAGGTGTGGTTTTTGGTGGTCGTTACTTCGCACTTCACAGAGCAAATGATTTTACTCGTGAGCGACCAACTTTCTTAAACCTCGATGAATTGCTAGCTGAGAACTAATCTAACTTTTCAGCAGTTGAGGATTGCTAATGAAGTATCTCACACTGTATGCAAGTTCAGTGTGAGATACTTTTGTGCCAATAGGTGAAAGCATGAGAAAGCCTAGAAAGAACCTAGTCAAATGCTTTAATTTTGCCCAATCATTTGCAGAGTTTTCACTCCTCTAAACTCGTTGTAACACAAGCGCACGCGTACTGAATCGGGTACTTCATCGGTATTCCATAATAAAACAGGAGGGCAGCCGGACATCTGAATTTTCAAATGCTGTTTTTCGCTTCCCAAATGTATAACATCGGCGCCAGAGGGAATAAGCAAATCCAATATAGGATATTCAAAATTTTTCCCAAATGGAGCGATAGAATCCAAGAAGCGCGTTATCTCGTGTAAAGCTGCCTGATCCCACCACGCCACATCATCTGTTTCATCTCCAATAATTAAAGCTGGCTCAGCTTCATAATCAGTTGGAACAGCTACTCCGTCCAAAGCATCGACTAAAGACTCCAACGGGCCAGACACGCCGCCAGCTCCTTGGTGTCCCACAACTTCCAAACCATCACGATTATTCAACATATCAATAATCGGATAATAATCAGGAGAACGCATAGATCCCTCAATGCGCTTACCATCTTCACTCACATGAACCACAGCAGTGGGCACATTTGAGTCATGCATAAGTTTGCCGGCCAATAATCCCAACATTCCGCGCGGAGCATCAGTAATGTAAATGTATGGCGCATAGCTGTCATCTAATGTGTTCAGATACTCTTTAACAGCTTGTTTACGTTTGTTATTTGCAGCAATCAATCGCACCATACTTATTCTCCGTTGCTGGCGATCTGCACACGTGAAAACAGTAAAAGCGTCGCTTATATCTGTTCCCACGCGACGAGGAGCATTAAAGAGGGGTGCTAATGTATATCCATAAAATTGTTCATCACACTGCTGAATCGTTACTTTTAACTCTTGTAAGAGCTGTGAATACCCCTCAAAAGCTGTAAGGAAAGCTGGATGCACACTGGTATCTGCACGTAAATACTGTAAGGCATGAGGATTGGTGAGCAATTCACGAGTAAGATTCAACGAACGTTTTACTAAGAATCGGTTATCGTGTATGAGAGGCATAACGTCTGACACTGTTCCAATTCCAGCAAACAGTTGCAGAAGATTGAGAAAACGAGCTTCCTGACCAGTAGAAAATGTGCGCGCGTAAGCACTAATCATGAGGAAGGCTACCGCAGCTCCGCAAATACCTGGCAGCGGGTAGGAAGAATTGCGCTGGCACGGATCAATCATGGCATCTGCCGGACAATCTACTTCCTGATCATGGTGATCAGTAACTAAAACTGCAAGTCCCTTGGACTGTGCATAACGAATACCTTCTACTGAATTCACGCCACTATCACAGGTCAAAATAACCGTTGTATGAGGAAAACGATTCACAATATCGTCAACATCGCTGGCACAGAACTCATGACCGCTGTCATAATCAGGAATAGATAAGTGCACGTTGAACCCCAGCTGGCTTAAGCCGGCATACAGAATCGTCCCCGAGGTGATGCCGTCCATATCAAAATCAGGGTAAATAGTTATTTCATTATTTTTATACGAATGTAATGTATGAATAAAATCATCCATGTTGTCGAGCTGTGCAGCAAAAGGAGTATTGATCCCAGCTAAGAATTCTTCAGTAAGACCTGTACGTTCAATAAGAGTGCGTAGAGCTGGTGAGATTTCAGACATGAGTAACATTGTAAAATCCATAGCAGAAAAGCGCTTAAAATCCGTTGCTGATTGTCAGATGGTGATTGTTTTCGGTGCGCTCAGAAGTTCTTTTATAGTCTCGCATATTTTTCAGGATTTCCCCTCGCAACGTTGCCCTTAGAGGATTGAGTGCAAAGGAAAACTACTGAAGGTTTGGCTTCGCGCCACGCTGGCTATGTCTGTGCATAAAATAAGCGTATGCCTTCTGAATCCATTATTACCTACGCGCAAGAAATGCTTGACCCTTTTACAAAGCGTCCTTTTAACAATGTAGATGCGGCGATTTTAGCGCAACTATCCTACGCCCAGTTAGCGCATGAACGAGTTCCTCAGGTTGAAAGTACTAGGGCAGCATACGACCAGCTGATACACAGCAAAAATTCGCGCTCGCTATTGCAACGCGGGAAGAATTATATTCGCAGTTTTTCGCATAAAGATTCTCAAAAATTATCATTACCCGATGAGCAGCGATTTGTGTCGTTGTATACAGCTTTTTGGCGCAAAGAAGATTTTGAAAGTATTTTTCCCTCTGCTGCTAACCGTGCATCCATGATAGAACTTGTCAGCGCTGTTCTTGCCTCACCTCGTTTCCGAGATATACAAGTGGGGGAGTTTGCCTATGAGTTCAATGATGAACGCTATAACGATCAGCAGTTTGCTGCTATGACATTTTTGTTACCTGATGGTACTGAATTTATTTCCTTGCGTGGTACGGAAACTACTTTTGTGGGGTGGCGAGAGGATTTTGAATTAGCTTTCCATAAGGAAATTCCTTCTCAGATTTCAGCCATGACCTATCTGCAAGATATGCATAAGCATTCAGGTGGTCGTAAAATGATTGTGGCAGGACATTCTAAAGGTGGAAATACCGCTGTATACGCGGCTTCTACTGTTCCTCCTCACGTTCAAGACAGTCTTACAGCGGTCTACTCTTTTGACGGTCCAGGATTTATTACTAATCTTTTAGACACTGAGGGCTACAAGCGTATTGAAGATCGCATTGTTAAACTTATTCCTCAAGATTCGTTTGTTGGCATGATGTTTGAGGGTCGTGAGCCATATGCTGTTGTGCATAGCAGTGCAGCATCTTTTTCCCAGCATTTCCTTTTCAACTGGGATATTGATATGGATAGTGCTGACTTTGTTTATGATGATCAGCTCACAGACAATGCCTTAAAAATTGCCAACTCATACGTGGAGTGGACCAATTCCTTAGACTTAGATACTCGTCGTAAAGTGATTGACGGGGTATTTAAAATCTTTGAATCAACGGGCTATTCTTCTTTTACTGAGATTGCCGACAATATTACAAGTGCTGCACCAGTGATGTGGGAAGCGGCACAGAATACGCCTGCTGAAGATCGAGATGTGACGGTAACAGCTTTTCGTGAGCTTTTCTCACTGATTTTTGGTTTTAACAAAAGCGTTTTGCAGTGGGACAGCTTTTTAGACAAGTTGCCTTTTAGTTTTAAGCAAGACAACCAGCTACGGGATTCACACGAATAATGTTGACAGTAACCAATCCTCCATCACAATGTGCTCATTACTCCTATATAGAGAAGAAATCTGAGTTTATTGGCGATGCGTGTCATATTTCTACGCTTGACGAAGCTGTGGATTTTGTTGAATCTATTCGTGCTCAGCATCCTAAAGCGCGGCACGTGTGCTTTGCGGCAGTCACAGGTGCAAGTCAAGCACAATTTCATGAGCGCATGAGTGACGATGGCGAACCAAGTGGGACTGCTGGTAAACCAATTCTGAATGTGTTGCGTCAATCAGGAACAACCGATACTGTTATTGCCGTAACGCGCTATTTTGGTGGTATTTTACTTGGTGCTGGAGGTCTTGTGCGCGCGTATTCCACAGCAGCGGCTGAAGTGCTACGCGTGGCCAATACGGGCAGCGTTATTCCTGCTCAAGAATATATGTGTACTGTTGATTATGCACAACACAGTATGATGCAACGCATTATTCAACAACATAAAGGTAGAGTAGTAAACGAAGAATTTACCGATAAAGTTAATCTACGTTTTCTTATTCCTTGCGATGTTCTGCAAGAAGTTGAAGATACTATTCAACATACGTTTAATGGATTAGTACTACCAGTTCGAGGAGAGCTTGGCTCGCTGATGGAGTAAAAGCACTAGAAAAAAGATGCAGGAGATGAGCACCAGATGAGCAATCAAGAATCACTAAGTGAAGAATACGAGTATTTACGACATACTGAAGATGCAGCAGAGTTGAGTCGCCGCTGTCATACGCCTTTGCCAGATTCCAGCGATGCAGCAGCGTTCTCGCGAGCAACGGCATTGTTAGAAGCAGTGGCTGGTAATATGCATACTCCAGAAGAAGATCGCATATTCTTGGCAACAACCATGCCATATCCAAATATTTTGGTTAAGCTCTCCACAGATCCTTTAGCAAGCGTGCGTGAAGCAGTAGCAGCAAATACTCAATCTAAAGACTGGTTGGTGGGACGCCTTACAAAAGATGCTGATGACAATGTGCGTGCTAAGGCATTGATGAATCCCGTAACCACCTGGAAAATGCGCATGGAAGGCGCACAAGACGAACGTACATCTTCTGACGTACTGTCACATTTAGGCACATTAGGCACTGAGGAAGATTCTAAATCTCCTACAGTTTTAGCGGCAATGGTACGCAGGGCTGTGGCACAAAATCCCAATGTCACCGATGAAACTTTGCAGGCTTTAACAGCTGACTCTGTGCCTGATGTAGCTAATGCTGCTCAGCAGGTTCTCGCGCGGAAAAAATAGGGCACAAGACACGTTTGTAAGCGCTTTGACTATGGTCTGTAGTGTGCGCTATGATTACAGATTGTTGTGTTTCCCTACAGGGGTCCAGGAAAGCGCTTTCCCACTCGCTCACTAGGACTTTCAGGGAGCCCACGGATAAAGGATGCCATAAGGTATCTGGAACACAATGAAAGAAAAGGTTATACAGTGAAGACTTTCACTCCAAAGCCAAGTGATTTGACTCACGAATGGTACGTCGTAGACGCTACTGACGTGGTGCTCGGTCGTTTGTCGGTACAGGTAGCAAATTTGCTTCGCGGCAAGAACAAGCCAACTTTCGCTCCTCATGCAGATGGCGGTAACTTCGTTATCGTTATCAATGCAGATAAGATTTCTTTGAGCGGAAACAAGCTGAATAAGAATCTTTACCACCACTCTGGTTATCCAAGTGGTTTGCGTGCAGATTCTTATGCTGAGCTTCTTGAGAAAGATCCAGAACGCATTATTCGCGCAGCAGTCAAGGGCATGATGCCTAAGAACAAGCTTGCTAAGGTACAGCTTGGTCGTTTGCGTGTTTATGCAGGAGATCAGCATCCACATACCCCAAACAAGCCACAAGTTGTTGAGATCGCACAGGTCTCCCAGCAGGCTAACTAGGACCGAAAGGAGAATCCACAATGGCTGAAAATGCAAGCTCCGCGGTTCTTGAAACCGAGGTAGAACTCACTTCTTACACTTCTGAAACCAATGCAGGTGCTGGTACTGGTACTTCTGCAATTGCTCCTGGTTACGGCACTGGTCGTCGTAAGGAAGCAGTTGCTCGTGTACGTTTGGTTCCAGGCTCTGGTAAGTCGAACCGTTAATGGTCGCACTCTCGAAGAGTACTTCCCAAGCCGTTTGCACCAGCGCGAAGTTAACTCTCCAATCGTTTTGCTCAAGCTCGAAAACAAGTTCGATGTTATCGTTCTTGTTGACGGTGGCGGTGTAACTGGTCAAGCAGGTGCAATCCGTCTCGGTGTTGCTCGTGCTTTGAACAGTATCGATCGTGATGCTAACCGCGCAGCTTTGAAGAAGGCCGGTTTCTTGACTCGTGACGCACGCGTTGTTGAGCGCAAGAAGGCTGGTTTGCACAAGGCACGCAAGGCTTCTCAGTACTCCAAGCGTTAAGTATCGCTTTTACTTATTGCAAGTCCCTTATCTTTTATAAAAGGTAGGGGACTTGTTATATTTACTGTGTAGTCAATATTGATTGATGTAAGGAGTGTCATGACTGATAACGGCACCTATGAACAATTTCCGGCCAGTAATGCTGATAACTTTGCGTCTTCTTCTATGAGTGAGCAAGAGGTACCTGCGACGAGTACGTCTGAAGATGTGAATCAAAGTCAAACTTCATACACTCAAGCCTCATCGCAGCAACAATATACCCAGGATTACACTCACAATAGTGCTTCCTCGAATCCTCAGTCAGGCTATTCTCAGCCGTATGTACAGCAGCAACCTTACGCCCAGCAACCTTACGCCCAGCAGTCGGGTATGTATTCAGCACCGCAGCCTCAGAATTCATATCCACACTACACTCAAGAACAGCCTTCTGTACAACAGCAACCTCAATATGGGTATATGCCACCAGCAGCTCAAGCACCTTATAATCAAGCACCGTATGGCGCTGGCTCTCAGGTGCCTCCGCTTATGGTGGGAGCAAAGAGCAAAATTGTGGCAGCTGTGCTTGCTTTCTTCTTAGGATTCCTCGGCGTTCATAATTTCTACTTGGGTAAAAACACGCAAGGTATTATTCAGCTCTTAATGGGAACAGTTGGCTGGTTTTTTATTTTCCCACCAATTATTTCGGGAATATGGGCATTTGTGGAATTTATTTTGATTCTTGTATCTACTCCGGGTACGTCTTACCATCGAGATGGACAAGGCTACGAGTTGCAAGACTAAGCTAGCGCTCTATATCTTCAATATCTTTAATATCTAACCGCCTTCGAAAGAGGGCGGTTTTTCTTGTGTAAAATCACTTTTGTAAAACAACTTTATAAAAGTTCGAGATAAAAGTTGCGTCAATGAATGTTCTTACATAAAGTGTGAGCTAGAACACACAAAGGTTGTGGTTTCTCGGTGCAAGAGGAGGTCATTCGTGGCAAAAGCAGCTACTAAGGATCAGTCAGTAGTTAAAGAAGCTGAAGCAGAAATGTCCGATGCTCAGAAAGAAGTGGACGCACTTGTTCAGCGTGCTCTCGTAGCTTTAGATGAGTATCAGAATTTTGATCAAAAGAAGATCGATTATATCGTAGCAAAAGCATCTATTGATGCGCTCCATGCTCATCTTGAACTTGCAAAGATGGCTGTGGACGAAACTGGTCGAGGCATGGTTGAAGATAAAGCAACCAAGAACATTTTCGCTTGTGAACACATTACCCATCATTTAGCTAATCAGCGCACCGTAGGCGTGATTAGTGAAAGCGATGTTGACGGTATTACTGAAATTGCTGAGCCAGTTGGTGTTGTTGCTGGTGTAACTCCAGTAACTAACCCAACATCTACCACGATTTTCAAGGCGCTTATTGCTTTGAAGACTCGCTGCCCAATTGTTTTTGGTTTCCACCCATTCGCTCAGGAATGCTCTAAAGCTGCAGCAAAGATTGTACGTGATGCAGCTGTAGCCGCTGGCGCTCCAAAAGATTGCATTCAGTGGATTGAACACCCATCCATCGAAGCAACCGGCGCTTTGATGAAGCACCCAGGCGTAGCTACTATTTTGGCAACAGGTGGTCCTGGTATGGTTAAAGCTGCTTATTCATCAGGTAAGCCAGCTCTTGGTGTGGGTGCAGGTAATGCTCCAGCATATATTGATACCGATGTTGATTTAGATCGTGCAGTCAACGATCTCGTGCTTTCTAAGCATTTCGATTACGGTATGATTTGTGCAACAGAGCAGGCCATTATTGCTCATACTGATATTTATGATTCCTTGGTTGAAAAGCTCAAAGCTCGCCACACTTACTTCGTTAAGGGTGAAGAGAAAGAAAAGCTTGAAAAGTTCATGTTTGGAACCACTGCCTACGCTAAAGATGGTTCTAAGCCAGTACTGAACTCAAAAGTTCCAGGTAAATCTCCTCAGTGGATTGCTGAACAAGCTGGAATTACTATTCCAGAAAATACTGTAATTATTGCTGCTGAGTGCAAGGAAGTGGGCGAAAACGAGCCACTTACCATGGAAAAGCTCGCTCCAGTACACGCAGTTCTGCGCGCACAGAACAAGGATGAAGCATTTGTTATGTGTGAACAGATGCTCGTTCACGGTGAAGGACATACTGCAGCAATTCATACAAATAATGAGCAGCTCGTTCGTGAATATGGTTTACGTATGCACGCCTGCCGTGTTATTTGGAATTCTCCATCCTCTTTGGGCGGTATTGGTGATATCTACAATGCAATCGCTCCTTCGTTAACCTTGGGTTGCGGCTCTTACGGTGGCAACTCTGTAGCAGGTAATGTTCAAGCAGTAAACCTCATCAATGTAAAGCGCGTAGCACGAAGGAACAACAATATGCAGTGGTTCAAGATTCCACCAAAGACCTACTTTGAGCCAAACGCAATTCGTTATTTGCGTGATATGGTTGACGTCAATCGCGTAGTATTTGTTTGCGATAAGGTCATCCTCGATTTGGGTATTATTGATAAGGCAATTGCACAGCTTCAGCAGCGTTTGAACAAGGTGGAATGGCGCATTATCGATTACGTAGAGCCAGAACCATCTATTGAAACTGTAGAACGTGGCGCAGCTATGATGCGCGACGAATTCCAGCCAGATACCATTATTGCAATCGGTGGTGGTTCTCCAATGGACGCAGCCAAGATTATGTGGCTGCTGTATGAACACCCAGAAATCGAGTTCCGCGATATTCGTGAAAAGTTCTTCGATATCCGTAAGCGCGCATTCCGTCTGCCAGAGCTGGGTAAGAAGGCAAAGCTCGTTTGTGTGCCAACAACATCTGGTACAGGTTCTGAAGTAACTCCATTCGCTGTGATTACCGATACCAAGACCGGTATTAAGTATCCAGTAACAGATTACTCTTTGACACCATCTGTAGCAGTAGTCGATCCTGTTTTGGCTCGCACACAGCCTCGTCGAGTAGCATCTGATTCTGGTTTCGATGCTATTACTCACGCAATGGAAGCTTATGTGTCCGCATATGCTAACGACTTCACTGATGGTTTGGCATTGCACTCTGTGAAGCTGCTGTGGGAGAACTTGGCACCTTCTGTTAATGAAGGTCAAGCAAATCCACAGGCTCAAGAAAAGGTTCACAACGCTGCAACGATGGCAGGTATGGCATTCGGCTCTGCATTCTTGGGTATGTGCCACTCTATGGCTCATACCATTGGTGCACTCTGCCACGTGGCTCACGGCCGATGCAACTCCATCTTGCTGCCATATGTAATCCGCTATAACGGTCAGACTCCATTGGAACCAATCTCTTGGCCAAAGTACAATAAGTATGTTGCTCCTGAACGTTATCAGGATATTGCTAAGCAGCTTGGACTACCAGCTAATACCCCTGAAGAAGCAGTAGATAACCTCGCTAATGCAGTGGCTGATTACCGTGATAATAAGCTGGGTATGGATGCTTCCTTTAAGGCAGCCGGTGTTGATGAAGAGCACTTCTGGGCTGTACTTGATCAGATTGGTATGCGTGCATACGAAGATCAGTGCACTCCTGCAAATCCTCGCATTCCTCAGATTGAAGATATGAAAGATATTGCTATCGCAGCATATTATGGTGTATCTCAAGAAGAGGGTAAGAAGATGCGTGCTGAACGTGCTGCCGCAGCTGAAAATTCTGCATCTGAGAACTAGAGAGTAAATTTCTAGTCATACATAAGTGAGAAGGTGTTGAGAGAAATCTCAGCGCCTTCTTTCTTATAGAGCTTCCAGTAAAATGCATTGTGGAGATGGGGATAACAATACGAGCTATTTTGAGGTAATGTATGGCACAGCGTAAAGCAAAGAAAAGCGCAAGCTCATGGATAAGTCGAATTATAATCGTTGTGATTATTGCATTATTTATTGGATATAATTTTTTTCTTCCTCTTGGACCTTGGATAATTTATATAACATTACTTCTGCGTGTGTTCGGCATACTTATTGGCTTATTTATGCTCCTGATAGTAATGTTTCGACTGAATATTCGCTTTTCTTCCACCCTCATTCCAGCACAAGCAGAGCAAAATAACGCACCTGAGATGCAGGGTATTAATCTGCAGAAAATTGATAACGATTTTGATAATCAAGAAAAGAAGCATCGAAAGAACCGCCGTAAAAAAGGTAAACTGCGCGAAATTATGGTTACTGTCATACTTCTCCTTTGTGGAGTAGTGCTGACAGTATTCTGTGCACAGGATGCATATAATGTAACGCGAGATATTTTCGAGGGGCCTCTCACAGGTCTGGTTCGTCCTACTTATAAACTGCGACACCATCAGCGTCGCAGTTCTTATTGGGAGATTGAATATACCGGATCTTTTGTGAAAGAAAACAAAGATGGCACTGCTGTTATATTAGATTCACCTCAGTCTATCCGCATTAAATATAGAGAAACATTCGCGAATATGAGTGTTGCAGAAGTTAGTGATTCTTCAACTCTGTATAAAATTACCGTATATCCACGTTCGAAGACTCTCATAGGCATTGAGAAAGTTAAAACTATGCGAGCGCTTTCTTCGATGAAAATGAATTCGTGGTCTGATTCCATACGTAAATACAAGGAATATAAAGATAGGATTTTCCCCCTAAATATATAGAGCGTTAAACAATCTGTTCAATAGAGTGGCCAACTATGACAATTGTCATACTTCTATGTATATAAAATCATCATAAAAGTAGTGATAAACCACACTTCTCTTCGATGCGATGCAAGCGAAGAATAGAAGTATGAACACTACACACTATATTTTAGAAACGCGTCATCTTACGCGTACTTTCTCTACGCCTGATGGTCCGCTCCATGCAGTTAATAATCTGAGCATTGCTCTTCCCCGCGGTAAAAGAATTGCTTTGCTCGGTTCGAACGGAGCCGGAAAAAGTACTCTCATCAACATGATTGTCAATCTCGATAATCCAAGTTCTGGTATGTTGTCAGTGTGCGGGCAGGCACCTGCACAAGCACAATCCCAAGGTGCAGTAGCTGCTGTTATGCAGTCTGGAGGACTTTTACCAGAATGGACAGTACGAGAAACAATCACGACTATGTGCGCTATTCAAGGGCAGTCTCATCGCTTCAAGGAGATTATTGATAGGGCAGGAGTGAGTGAATTCCTGAATCGGCGTATTCGTAACTGTTCTGGTGGGCAGGTTCAAAGAGTACGTTTGGCCTTAGCCTTGATTACATCATGTGAGCTCTTGATCCTCGATGAGCCGACTGCTGGCATGGATCCTCATGCTCGTCGTGAACTGTGGGAACAGCTCAATACTCTGCATGAGCAAGGAACAACAATTTTAGCTGCAACTCATTTTATGGATGAAGCCACGCGTAATACGGACTACATTCTTATTATGCATAAAGGGCAATTGCTTGCTCAAGGCACGTATGATGAAATTCTTGATAAGACATCTGCTCGAAGTCTTGATGAGGCATTTTTCGCTCTTACCGATGCGGCAGATTCTCATGCTGCAGCACCATCTCTTCAGTAATTATTAATAAGCTCTAACAATCTCCAGCAAGCCTCAGTAAGAAGCTTGGGTAAAGGAATATCATGCGTACCTATTTTCTCACCGAATTACGTCATCAAATGGTTTCACCATATCAGATTATGTTTTCTATTCTTATGCCAATTTTTATGTTGAATATTTTCGGGCATTCCAGCGGATCTGAACGAATGCTCAGCACCGGTGCAAATGTGTCAGCCATTATGCTCATACAGATAGCTTTCTATTCTGCAGTACTCGCCTCAACTATGTCTGGTTCTCTTGTAGCGCGTGACCGTGAAGCTCAATGGACGCGCACTATGTATTTAGCGGGCGTATCTGATTATAAATTAATACTGTGCCGCTTTGGATGGGGTGTATGTGCCAGCGCAATTTCTACAACTTTACTCTATATTATTGCTGCAAGCACAGGCGCAGTTATGCCGGTGCGATGGTGGCTTATTACATGGTTCACCATTATTGCAATCAGTACGCTTTTCTCGGGTTTTGGTCAATTTGCAGGAAGTATTTTCTCTGATCACAATGCAGGAGGAATTGCCAGCGGAATAATTGTTTTACTAGCTTTTGTTTCCGATATCTTTATACCGTTACAGCACACCATGTTCACTGTTGCACAATTTATGCCACTTTTTGGTTTTAAAAGTGCTTTAACAGGGGTTTTAATGGATGGACATAGTGCAGCAATGCAGGAGCTGAATGCAACTTTTGTATGGATTAACGTATCTGTATGGTCCGTAGTGCTGATCGGCTTGTCGTATATAGCTGTACGCTTATCGCGTCGTCGTTAAGTCACTCGTGATCCGTGGATTATAGGATATGCGTGTGCGCGAAGCGGAGGTGCGTAGGAGAATGTTCTCTTGCGCACCCGCTGGTACAAACGATGAAAACTGCACAATATAAAACTGGAAACTATGACAAACTGAAAACTATGACAGCGGATAATGTAGATTAGATTGTCGATGATAAAAGAATGGCGAGGCGTTTTATGGTCAGCGACACATTGCAACCTCAAGAATTATTCTCACAGCGCGAATTCAAACGTTACAGTACGCGTGCAGAGCGCCTTGGAATGTTCTTTTCAAGCGTATGGGTCTTTTTCCTTGTTTTTCCCCTCTATTTTGCTTTCACTTTTCCGAGAGATAATATTTGGCAGCAAAGCGCATTAGTTGCTGATTTATTGTTGATAATTCCTGTATTTCTGTATGGCAGTATTAGACTCAATAAGCTCAATCCTCGTCATCGAACATCACTGGTGCAAGCCGTTATAGTCCTCGCACTTCTCCTTCTTCTTACAGTTGGTGCAGTAGTTTTTGGTGAAGATTGGGGATATTTGAGTTGTTTTAATTTCTTCCTTGGATGTTCGCTCTATATTTTACCTTTTACTGTTTCAGCGTGTACAAGTGTGCTGAGCATTATTGCATTCTATGTGATTTCTTCTGCAGTGGGTTGGAATTTTGCGAGTCAGTACATTGTGGTGATGGTTATTTGGCCGACTATAGCATTATTGGCGAGATATTCAGACGAAAATGCTGAGCGTGCTGCGCGGGTGAAAGATCGCATAAGCCGCATGGATGAGCGCGAACGTGCCGCTAGTGATATTCATGATCTATTGGGCCAAACTCTAACTACTATTAGTCTCAAAGCTCAAATTCTTGCAGCAACAGCCGATGATGCTACCGTGCGTGCGGAAGCTACACAGATACAAGAGATTGCGGTTGATGGCATTGAACAGATGCATCGCGCGTTATCGCAGATGCGTAGATTAGATATTGATGAGGAAATCCGGCAAGCACAATCAGTATGTAAAGCCACGGGCATTAAGTGTGTGGTTATTGGATCATCGCAGGATATTGCTGCGTCTGATCGTCCAGTATGTGCGGCGGTTATTCATGAAGGTATTACTAATGTTCTTCGTCATGCACACGCGCATCAGGTTCATATAACAATCAATGCTCATGAGTTATTAATTGATGATGATGGAGTAGGCTTACCTGATAGTATTCATGGAACTGGTTTAGATAGTGTGCGTAAACGTCTTGAAATGATTGGTGCGCACTTATATACAGAGAAATCTTCTCTTGGCGGTGTGCGTCTTCGCGTTATATTAGAAAAAGAAACAGATTAAATATTTGACTGTTATACAAGGATGTCACGATGACTGTTCGTGTTCTTATTGCTGATGATCAAGCCATGGTTTTAGAAGCTCTTGCAACCTTGCTTAATTTGCAGGAGGGCATTGAGGTTGTGTGTACGTGTTCCTCAAGTAATCACGTGCTCACAGCTGTAGAACAATCAAATCCTGATGTGTGTTTGTTAGACATTGAAATGCCTGGAATTGACGGATTGAGTCTCGTTGAAATTCTGGGGCGTGCGCATCCTCAGATTCCATGTATTATGGTCACAACTTTTGGTCGCCCAGGATACGTTCAGCGTTCCATGGCTGCGGGGGCAAAAGGTTTTCTTGTTAAATCTGCGTCAGCGCAGTCGCTGGCGGAATCAATACATAGTGTGATGGATGGCAATATCGTTATTGATTCGCAACTTGCTGTGGCTGCAATGACTATTGGAGCAAGTCCTTTGACTAATCGTGAACGCGATGTTATGCGATTAGTGCGAGCAGGTAAGCATGATGCTGATATTGCTAAAGAGCTACACATGTCATCAGGTACGGTACGCAATCACGTATCCTCTGTGCTAGCTAAAACACAGACCTCATCGCGTATAGAAGCTGCACTTCTTGTAGAAGAATCTGGTTGGCTGTAAGAAGTAAAAATCTTTGAGCTTATGCGTGTCGAATTTCTCACAGCGTGTATAGTAGCGGGGTACTCACAAAGCTGACTTATATAAGCTAAGCATTTTGTACCTTAAAATGCTACTAAGATTATTGAACTTCAAGTTCGACACGCCCGGATAATATCGGGGCATGGGTCATGCTTAAATATATGAGTTGCCTGTTTTAGGCTCGCATGTTTTTATGCTTAATATTTTAAATAGCGAGCGTGGCAGCGGTAAGTGCCGCTAGCTACGCACTGATGGGGATTCGTCCATGAGGCGAAGTGCCGGATAGTGCTCTGAACAGGTTGGAAATGTATCGATCGCAAGAAAGGGCGGACGGCGAATGGCGGGACAGAAAATCCGCATCAGGCTAAAGTCCTATGACCATGAGGTCATCGACCAGTCGGCAAAGAAGATTGTCGAAACGGTCACGAACGCAGGCGCAACTGTAGTTGGCCCAGTTCCACTTCCTACCGAGAAGAACGTGTTTGTTGTTATTCGTTCTCCTCACAAGTACAAGGATTCTCGCGAACACTTCGAGATGCGCACACATAAGCGCCTTATTGACATCGTAGATCCAACTCCAAAGGCAGTTGATTCTTTGATGCGTCTCGATTTGCCAGCAGACGTAAACATTGAGATCAAGCTGTAGGGAGGGGAGAAATGGTATCTAAGAACAATCGCCAGGCATTGTTGGGTAAGAAGCTCGGCATGTCTCAGGTTTGGGATGAGAACGGTTTCTTCGTTCCAGTAACTTTGGTGGAAGTTGACACCAACGTTGTAACAGCAGTGAAGAACGAGGAATCTGATGGCTACAAGGCTGTTCAGATTGCATTCGGCGCAATTGACCCTACTAAGGTAACCAAGCCATTGGCTGGTCACTTTGCTAAGGCAGGTGTTACTCCACGTCGTCACCTCGTAGAGTTCCGCACTGATGACGTAGAAAACTACGAGCCAGGTCAGGAACTTACCGCAGAAATCTTCCCTGATGGTGTACAGGTAGATATTACTGGTACCACAAAGGGTAAGGGATTCGCTGGTACTATCAAGCGCTGGGGCTTCAAGTCCTACCGTCGTACCCACGGTTCCCATAAGAACGAGCGTCGCCCAGGTTCTGTAGGCGCATGCGCAACTCCAAGCCGTATTCTTAAGGGCAAGCGCATGGCTGGTCGTATGGGTCACGACACTCACACCACACTCAACTTGACCGTTGTGTCCTCTGATGCAGCTAACGGCATTATCGCTGTAAAGGGTGCTGTTCCAGGACCAAAGGGTTCTCTCGTTGTAGTGCGTACTGCTGTGAAGGGAGCATAAGGTCATGGCAAATGTAACTTTGAACATCACCGATGCTAACGGTAAGGCAGCTGGTACTGTTGAAGCTCCAGTAGAGCTCTTCGGTATTGAGCAGGATGTTGTGCGTGCACACGTTCCACTCGTACACCAGGTTGTTATTGCACAGCTTGCAGCTGCTCGTCAGGGCACTCACGCTGTAAAGAATCGCGCACGCATCTCCGGTGGCGGCAAGAAGCCATGGAAGCAGAAGGGTACAGGTCGTGCTCGTCAGGGTTCCATTCGCGCTCCTCAGTTCGCAGGCGGTGCAGTAGTACATGGTCCAGTACCACGTGACTACTCTCAGCGCACTCCAAAGAAGATGAAGGCAGCAGCACTTCGCTACGTACTTTCTGATCGCTTCAATGCAGGTCGTGTACACGTAGTTGACTTCGGTTTGGGCGAAACTCCATCTACTAAGGCTGCTAAAGCAGCACTTTCTGTAGTAGATAACCGCTTCACAACTGTTGTTGTTTCCCGTGAGAACATCACCGAATGGTTGTCCGTTCGCAATCTCACCTACGTACACGTGCTCTTCGCAGATCAGTTGAACACTTATGACGTAGTAACTGCTGAAGATGTCGTCTTCACCAAGGAAGGCTTCGAAGCTTTCGTTGCTGCTAAGACTGCTGTTAAGGAGGCCTAAGTACAATGGTCGCAATTCATAAGCCAGCACATGACATCATTATCAAGCCAGTAGTTTCTGAAAAGGCTTACGCTAATTCCGATCGTGGTCAGTACACATTCGTTGTGGCTCGTACCGCAAACAAGATCGAGATCAAGCAGGCTATTGAAGAAATCTTCAAGGTTAAGGTTACCAACGTTAACACTCTGAACCGCGCAGGCAAGCGTCAGCGCACTCGCACCGGTTTCGGTCAGCGTGCTTCTCAGAAGCGTGCAATCGTTACTCTTGCAGCAGGTCAGACAATTGACATCTTCGGTAACTAAGCAGTAGCCGAGAAAGTTAAGGTAAACATATTATGGCTATCCGCGTATATAAGCCAACGACTGCAGGTCGTCGTAACGCATCTGTTTCAGATTTCTCTGAAATTACGCGTTCCACACCTGAAAAGTCTTTGCTGCGTAAGCTCAGCAAGACTGGCGGCCGTAACTCTTATGGTCGTATTACAAGCCGTCACCGTGGCGGCGGTCACAAGCGCCAGTACCGTCTCATCGATTTTAAGCGTTGGGACAAGGACGGCATCCCAGCAAAGGTTGCACACATCGAGTACGATCCAAACCGTTCTGCTCGCATTGCTCTGCTTCACTTTGCAGATGGCGAAAAGCGCTACATCATCGCTCCTGAAGGCGTAAAGCAGGGCGATACCATCGAAACCGGCGCACAGGCTGACATCAAGCCAGGCAACAACTTGCCACTTCGCAACATTCCAACAGGTACCGTTGTTCATGCAATTGAACTTCGTCCATTGGGTGGTGCAAAGATTGCACGTTCTGCTGGTGCTTCTGTACAGCTCGTTGCAAAGGATGGAAACTTAGCTCAGCTTCGTATGCCATCTGGAGAAATCCGCAACGTTGACGCTCGCTGCCGTGCAACTGTTGGTGAAGTAGGTAACTCCGAACATGCCAACATTGAACTCGGTAAAGCAGGTCGCGCACGCTGGATGGGTAAGCGTCCACATACCCGTGGTGAATCTATGAACCCTGTTGATCATCCACATGGTGGTCGTACACGTGGTGGTAAGCCACCAGTGTCCCCATGGGGTAAGGGTGAGGTTCGTACACGTCGTCCTAAGAAGGCTTCGAACAAGATGATTGTTCGTCGTCGTCCTAACGGTAAGAACCGCAAGTAAGGGAGTGTCGAAGAGATGACTCGAAGCATCAAGAAGGGCCCATTCGTCGACGCCCACTTGCAGAAGAAAGTCGACGCTCAGAACGAAAAGGGTACTCACGACGTCATTAAGACTTGGTCTCGTCGCTCCATGATTACCCCAGATTTCATTGGTCACACTTTCGCCGTACATGACGGTCGTAAGCATGTTCCAGTGTTCGTTACTGAATCGATGGTAGGTCACAAGCTCGGTGAGTTCGCTCCAACGCGTACTTTCAAGGGCCACATTAAGGATGATAAGAAGGGACGCCGCTAAATGGAAGCTAAGGCAATTGCACGTCACGTACGCGTGACGCCACGCAAGGCTCGCCGCGTCGTAGACCTCATCCGAGGCAAGAAGACGACTGAAGCCATCACCATTTTGAAGTTCGCTCCACAGGCAGCTTCTACTCCAGTTCTCAAGGTTCTTGAGTCTGCAGTAGCAAATGCTCGTGTGAAAGCAGAACAGGCAAATGAGCCATTCCGTGAGAACGAATTGGTAGTAGCAGCAACTTATGTTGACGAGGGTGTAACTCTCAAGCGTTTCCGTGCTCGTGCACAGGGTCGCGCAGGTCGCATTAACAAGCGTACTTCCCACATCACGGTAATCGTCGCAGATAAGGAAGGTGCACGCTAATGGGCCAGAAGGTTAATCCATTTGGTTACCGCCTCGGCGTAACCGAGTACCACCGTTCTAAGTGGTTCTCTGATTCCAGCAAGCAGGGTGAACGTTACCGCGATTTCGTTCTCGAAGATGACAAGATCCGTAAGGCAATGAACAAGGATCTCGAACGTGCAGGCGTGTCTCGCGTTGTTATTGAGCGCACACGTGATCGCGTTCGTGTTGACATCCACACTGCTCGTCCAGGTATCGTTATCGGTCGCCGTGGTGCAGAAGCTGATCGCGTTCGCGCAAAGCTTGAAAAGATCACAGGCAAGCAGGTTCAGCTCAACATCTTCGAAGTGAAGAATGCAGCAATCGATGCTCAGTTGGTGGCACAGTCCATCGCTGAACAGTTGGCAAACCGCGTTACCTTCCGCCGCGCAATGCGTAAGGCTCAGCAGGACGCTATGCGTGCTGGTGCAAAGGGTATTCGTATTAAGCTTTCCGGTCGCTTGGGCGGTGCTGAAATGTCTCGCTCTGAGTTCTACCGTGAAGGTCGTGTGCCACTGCAAACACTTCGCGCATTGATTGACTATGGTTTCTTCGAAGCAAGCACAACCTATGGCCAGATCGGTGTAAAGGTGTGGATCTACAAGGGCGATATGACAGAGAAGGAATTCGAAGAGCAGCAAGCTCAGCAGAACAACCGCTCTCGTCGTGGTTCTAACGATCGTCGCCCACGTCGCAACAACCGTGGTGCAGCTGCACAGCGTGGTAACCAGGAAGCAGCAGCTAAGGCTGAAGCTCCTGCAGCACCAGCTGAAACTGCAGAAGTAAAGGAGTAAGTTCGAATGCTTATCCCAAAGAGAACAAAGTACCGCAAGCAGCATCGTCCAGTTCGTTCTGGTATGTCTAAGGGTGGAAACACCATCGCTTTCGGTGAATTTGGTATCCAGGCTCTTGCTCCTGCTTACATTACCAACCGTCAGATTGAAGCTGCACGTATTGCAATGACCCGCTACATCAAGCGTGGCGGTCGCGTGTGGATTACAATCTTCCCAGATCGTCCTTTGACGAAGCACGCTCTCGGCGCTCGAATGGGTTCCGGTAAGGGTGCACCTGAGTTCTGGGTTGCTAATGTACGTCCAGGACGCGTAATGTTCGAAATTTCAGGCGTTTCTGAAGAAGTTGCTCGTGAAGCACTTCGCCGTGCAGTTGATAAGCTGCCTATGAAGTGCCGCATCATTGCACGTGAAGGCGGTGACAACTAAATGGCAAATGCATCAGAATACTCGATCAAGAACCTGAACGAGAAGACTAACGCAGAAATTGAGGACTTCCTCAAGAAGTCGAAGGAAGAACTTTTCAATCTTCGCTTCCAGAACGCTACCGGTCAGCTAGATAATTCATCTCGCATCAAGACTGTTAAGCGTGATATTGCCCGCATGTACACTGTTCTTCGCGAACGTGAACTCGGCATTACCGAGTCCCCAGTGCAGGACTAAGAAAGTCTGAGGAGTAAAAATGGCTGAAAAGCTGGAACGCAACGATCGTAAGGTTCGCACTGGCTACGTAGTGTCAGATGCAATGGACAAGACGATTACCGTTGAGTTGGAGCAGCGTTCTACCCACCCATTGTATGGTAAGGTTGTTCGCAGCAACAGCAAGGTCAAGGTCCATGACGAGAACAATGACGCACATGTCGGCGATCTTGTTACAATTATGGAGACAAGGCCTTTGAGCAAGACGAAGCGTTGGCGTCTCAACGCTATCGTCGAGCGTGCTAAGTAAATAAGTTCGGCAAGGCTCCGTGTACACCCTAGGGCTGCTGTTCTCGTACTGTTTACAGTAGGGTAGCAGTCCTGGGTGTGCGGGGACGAACCAGCTCGGCTAAGGAGAATCAATGATTCAGCAAGAATCGCGACTTCATGTCGCCGACAACACGGGTGCTAAGGAAATCTTGGCAATTCGCGTGCTCGGTGGATCGAAGCGACGCTATGCCGGAATTGGCGACGTTATTGTTGCCTCCGTTAAGGATGCCATTCCTGGCGGTTCGGTAAAGAAGGGTGACGTAGTTAAGGCTGTCGTCGTCCGTACTGTAAAGGAACGTCGTCGTGCAGACGGTTCCTACATCAAGTTTGATGAGAATGCTGCCGTTATCTTGGGTAACGGTCGCGAACCAAAGGGCACACGTATCTT
This sequence comes from Alloscardovia omnicolens, assembly GCA_040702985.1. Classification (GTDB taxonomy): domain Bacteria; phylum Actinomycetota; class Actinomycetes; order Actinomycetales; family Bifidobacteriaceae; genus Alloscardovia; species Alloscardovia omnicolens_A. Next base: position 713,605 of record CP159991.1, read on the forward strand.
CGGACCAGTGGGTCGTGAATTGCGCGACAAGCGCTTCATGAAGATCGTTTCTTTGGCACCGGAGGTGATCTAATGGTAGCTAAGATCAAGAAGGGTGACCTCGTAAAGGTTATCCGTGGTAAGGATCGCGGCGCAGAAGGCACCGTTCAGCGCGTTCTTCCTAACGATCGTTTGATTGTTGAAGGCGTGCAGATTGTCAAGAAGCATATTCGTGCACGAGTCCAGGGTCAGCAGTCCGGAATCGTATCCGTAGAAGCACCTATTCACCGTTCTAACGTAATGCTTATTGATCCTGAAACCAAGCAGCCAACACGCGTTGGTGTTGTGGTTAAGGAAGAAGCACGTGACGGTAAGGTAAAGCGCGTGCGTGTCCGTGTAGCTAAGAAGTCTGGAAAGGAGCTGTAATGAGCGAAGTAAATATCGAGACTCCTGCAACTCCACGTCTCAAGGCTCGCTACAAGGAAGAAATCATTCCTGCTTTGGAAAAGGAATTCAACATCTCTAATCCAATGCGCGTTCCAGGCGTGGAAAAGGTTGTTGTATCCATGGGTGTTGGTGCCGCAGCTCGCGACTCCAAGCTCATTGAAGGTGCAGTGCGTGATTTGACCGCAATTACAGGCCAGAAGCCAAAGATTACTTTGGCAAAGAAGTCTGTGGCACAGTTCCACTTGCGTGAAGGTCAAGCAATTGGCGCATTCGTAACTCTCCGCGGTGACCGTATGTGGGAGTTCTTGGATCGTCTTTTGACATTGGCTTTGCCACGTATTCGTGATTTCCGCGGTATTAACGGCAACCAGTTCGATGGCAATGGAAACTACAACTTCGGTTTGACTGAACAGTCTATGTTCCATGAAATCGATCCAGATTCCATTGATCACCGTCGTGGTATGGACATCACAGTAGTAACCTCAACCAAGAATGACGAGGAAGGCAAGGCTTTGCTTAAGCACCTCGGCTTCCCATTCAAGGAGGACTAAGAGATGGCAAAGACAGCTCTCAAGAACAAGGCTGCTCGTAAGCCTAAGTTCGCAGTGCGTGCTTACACTCGCTGCGAGGTTTGCGGACGTCCACATTCCGTTTATCGCAAGTTCGGTCTCTGCCGCGTATGCCTTCGTGAGAAGGCTCATCGTGGTGAGCTTCCAGGCGTAACGAAGTCCAGTTGGTAAATCGACGTTGAAGGTCCGCGGCCCTAGTGGCGGCGGAAACCACGACGAGGAAGGGCATCAGCCCAAATGACAATGACAGATCCAATCGCAGATATGCTTACACGTCTGCGTAATGCGAGTGCGGCAAAACACGAAACTGTGGACATGCCATACTCCAAGTTCAAGGCACATATTGCCGAAATCCTCAAGCGTGAGGGTTATATTGCTGATTTCACAGCAAAAGAAGCACGTGTAGGCCAGACTCTTGAGATTACTCTCAAGTATGGCAAGCACGGTGAACAGAGCATCCAGGGAATTAAGCGTGTATCCAAGCCAGGTTTGCGTCGTTACGCAAAGTCTGACGCACTTCCAATGCCACTTGGTGGTTTGGGTATTGCAATCATTTCTACTAGCTCTGGCTTAATGACTCAGAAGGAATGCCTGGAAAAGGGCATTGGCGGCGAAATCGTCGCTTATGTGTGGTAAGGAGGGCTTAAATTATGGCATCACATATTGGTAAGCTCCCTATCGCTGTTCCAGCTGGAGTAGAAATTACTATTAACGGAAGCATTTTCCAGGCTAAGGGTCCTAAGGGAACCGATTCTTTTGAAGTGCCTGAAGGTATTTCCGTATCCGTAGAAGACGGTCACGTTAGCTTCACACCTGAAGACGATGCACGTCCAACTCGCGCTAAGCATGGTTTAGCACGTTCTTTGGCAGCAGGCATTATTGAAGGTGTATCTCAGGGCTTCACAAAGCGTCTTCTGATTGTTGGTACCGGTTACCGTGTTGTAGCTAAGGGCAAGAACCTCGAGTTCTTCTTGGGTTACTCCCACACTATTAATGTGGAAGCTCCTGAAGGTATTGAATTCGAAGTTGTAAACCCTAATGAGCTTTTGGTTAAGGGTATTGACAAGCAGGCTGTTGGCCAGATTGCTGCAAACATCCGCAAGCTTCGTGCTCCAGAACCATATAAGGGCAAGGGCATCAAGTACGCAGATGAGCGCATCATCCGCAAGGCTGGAAAGGCTGGTAAGTAAATGACGGTTAAGATTTTTGGTAAGGGCAAGAACGTTGCTCGCTTGCGCCGTCACGCACGTCTTCGCAAGAAGCTTGCCGGCACTGCAGAGCGTCCACGTCTCGTAGTTACTCGTTCCAACCGCAACATGGTTGCTCAGATTATCGATGATACTAAGGGCATTACCTTGGTCAGCGAATCTACTTTGCATAATGACTTCGGTGCTTTCGAAGGTACCAAGGTTGAAGCTGCAAAGCGAGTTGGCGAGCTTGTTGCTAAGAAGGCAATTGCTGCTGGTATTACCACTGTTGTATTTGACCGCGGTGGTAACAAGTATCATGGTCGCGTAGCTGCAGTAGCAGAAGGCGCACGTGAGGGAGGTCTGCAGCTGTGAGCGATAACGAAAAGGAAATCAACGTGGCTGAAGAGACTCAGACAACAGAGCAGGCTCCAGCAGCTGAAGAGCGTAAGGGCCGTCGCGGTAATCGTGGTGAAGGTCGTCGTGGCGAACGTCGTAACCGTCGTGAGCGTAACGAACAGCGCGAAGAGCTTCTCGACCGCGTCGTAACAATCAAGCGCGTAAGCAAGACCAACAAGGGTGGTCGTACTATGAGCTTCGCAGCACTCGTCGTTGTTGGTGACGGAAACGGCACTGTTGGCGTAGGCTACGGCAAGTCTCATGAAGTACCTTCTGCAATTGCAAAGGGTCAGCTTGATGCTAAGAAGCATATGTTCACTGTTCCACGCGTTCGTGGCACCATTACTCATCCAGTAATTGGTCACGAATCTGCTGGTACCGTATTGTTGCGTCCAGCTGCACCAGGAACTGGTGTTATTGCTGGTGGTGCAGTACGTGCAGTTCTCGAGTGCGCAGGTATTACCGATATCTTGTCTAAGGACATGGGTTCCGGTAATGCAATCAACACTGTGCGCGCAACTGTAGCAGCTTTGAAGCAGCTCGAAGAGCCAGAAGAAGTGGCAGCACGCCGCGAACTCTCCCTGGCTGAAGTAGCTCCAGATCGTCTTTTGCGTGAACGCGCATTGGGCATCGAAGAAGCTCGCAAAGCTCGTGAAGAAGCTCAAGCAGCAAAGGATGGTGAGTAATGGCTAAGCAGCTTAAGATCACCTTGAAGAAGGGTCTTGTAGGCTCCACTCAGGTACAGAAGGACAATGTGCACTCTTTGGGTCTTCGTAAGATTCATCAGACAGTTGTGCGCGATGACACTCCTGTATACCGTGGAATGGCAAACAAGGTTCGTCATCTTGTAACAGTGGAGGAGATTGACTAATGGCAAATACTAATGAAGTCGATATCCTTCAGATGCATGACTTGCGTCCAGCACCAGGTGCTAAGAAGTCCAAGACCCGCGTTGGTCGTGGTGAAGGCTCCAAGGGTAAGACCTCTGGTCGCGGTATGAAGGGTACGCATGCACGTTACCAGGTTCGTCCTGGTTTTGAAGGTGGCCAGCTTCCACTGTACATGCGTCTTCCAAAGCTTCGTGGCTTCAAGTCTCCATTCAAGGTAGAGTATCAGGTAGTTAATCTTGCTGACCTTGCTACTTCTTTCCCTGAGGGTGGCGAAGTTACCGTAGAAGCACTTGTTAACGCAGGTCTTGTTCGCAAGAACCAGCCAGTAAAGGTGCTCGGTGACGGTGAAGTATCCGCAGCATACACCATCAAGGGTGTAAAGTCCTCTGCATCTGCAAAGGCAAAGATTGAAGCAGCTGGTGGCTCTATTTCTGAAGATTAAGATTAGTTTCTAATCAAGATTTGGATATTTTTCCACTAGTTTCTAAGGTCCTTGGCACGAAAGAGTGTCAAGGACCTTATCTTTTGTTATAGTGGTTTACAGTGTGTCTAAAAAATCAAGACACTTCAGGAGGATTTCAGTGAAAACGCTTATACAAGCATTGCGCGCTAAGGAATTGCGCAATAAGATTCTTTTCACATTATTTATTGTGATTATTTATCGAATCGGTGCTTCTATTCCTACACCGGGTATTGATTACAAAGTTGTGAGTGAAACAGTAAAACAGGCTTCTGGCGGAGAAAACTTCGTAGCATTGGTCAACCTGTTCTCCGGTGGCGCTCTGCTTCAGCTCTCGGTATTTGCTTTAGGTATTATGCCTTACATTACGGCATCTATTGTTGTGCAGTTGCTGCGCGTGGTTATTCCTCGCTTTGAGGCTTTGCATAAGGAAGGACAATCCGGAGAAGCAAAGCTGACGGAATACACACGTTATATGACTATTGGTCTTGCTTTCTTGCAGTCTACAACTATTTTGGTTACTGCTCAGACAGGTGCTTTATTTGGCAGTGCTGCAAAGGGCAAGATTATCCCAGACAGCTCTGTACACAATATGCTCTTCATGATTATTATTATGACCGGTGGAACCGGTTTGGTCATGTGGATGGCAGAACTTATTACCGATAAGGGAATCGGTAATGGTATGTCAGTTTTGATCTTTACATCCATCTGCTCTGGCTTCTTGCCACAGTTGTGGGAGATTGGTTACACACAAAAGCAGTGGACTAAGTTCGGCATTGTAACCGGTACACTTGTTGTTGTTCTTATTTTCGTTGTATACGTTGAACTTATGCAGCGCCGTATTCCAGTGCAGTACACACGTCGCATGATTGGTCGTAAAATGTACGGTGGCACATCTACATATCTTCCTTTGAAGGTGAATATGTCTGGTGTTATTCCACCAATTTTTGCATCCTCTATTTTGGCTATTCCAACTTTGATTGCACAGTTCGGTAAGGCAGATGCAAATTGGGTTAAGTGGATTAACACAAATCTGGCTAATACCACCTCCTTGTGGTATATCGGTTTGTACTCCGTCATGATTGTCTTCTTCACCTTCTTCTATACGTCGATTACTTTTAATACCGACGAAACTGCCGACAATATGAAGCAGTACGGTGGATTTATTCCAGGCATTCGAGCAGGACGTGCTACCAGTGAATATCTCACCTATATTATTAACCGTTTGAATACGGTGGGTGCAGTATATTTGCTCTTCGTTGCTTTGATTCCAACCGTTCTTATCTTGGCTTTGAGCATTGGCTCTAAGATGCCATTCGGTGGTACCACCATTCTGATTATTGCTGGTGTTGGTTTGGATACCTTGCGTCAGGCTCGCGCTCAGACAGAACAGTTCCAGTATGAAGGCTTCCTCGATATCGATACAGATAACAAGGAAGTTGAGAAGAAGTCTGAACAGACAGCTACCGCAGTTCTTGATGACACAGCACAAGATGAAAACGTTATTGAAGATGCACAGGACTCATCTGAAGAAGCATCTGACAACGTTGACGAGCAGAAAGAAGATTAAAATGCGTTTACTCATTATGGGCCCTCAAGGTGTGGGCAAAGGTACACAGGCTGCAAAGCTTGCTGAACATTTCGGCATTCCTGCCATCTCGACTGGTGACATTTTCCGCTATAACTTGAAGAACCAGACTGAGTTGGGCAAGCAAGTTCAGGCTTTCATTGACAAAGGTGAGCTCGTTCCAGACGAACTGACAAATTCCATTGTTAAGGATCGTTTGGCTATGGACGATGCTCAGGGCGGTTGGATTTTGGATGGCTATCCACGTAATGCATCTCAGGTAGAAGCATTGGATACTATGCTTGAAGAACTCGGCACTCCATTAGATGCTGTAGTTGCTTTGGATGCTGATCATGATGTGCTTATGGAACGTATGATGAAGCGTGCTGAGATTGAAGGTCGCGCAGATGATACTCCAGAAGTCATTGCAAAGCGTCTTGAAGTATATGCTTCAGAAACAGCTCCACTGCTTGACATCTATGCTGGACGTGGTGTGCTCGTCACAATTAACGGTGTGGGCGAGATTGATGCTATTCAGGCAAATATCGTAGCAGAACTGACTAAGTAAGTTCTCTCACTGAAATCCTATAAATGGCTTGTTCTCTTTGTCGGAACAAGCCATTTTTCGTATAGCTTAATATCATCGACACGGCAGTCTAAAATCTAACTATGAATACACTTATTATTATTGCAGTTGTTATTGTTATCGTTCTGGCTCTTATCGCGTGGGTAGCCTCAACATATAACAATCTCGTTAATCTCCGTAACCGCGTAGCGAACGGATGGGCACAAATCGATGTGCAGCTCAAGCAGCGTGCTGATCTTATTCCTAACTTAGTCAATACTGTTAAGGGCTACGCCACACACGAATCAGGCGTATTCACCGCAGTTACTCAAGCTCGTTCTGCAGTAAAAGCTGCAGCAGACAGCGGAAATATGGCAGAGCGTATCCAAGCTGAAAGTGCTCTTGACAAGGCGATTGTCAATGTTTTAGCAGTTGCAGAAGCATATCCAGAGCTTAAAGCTAATACCAATTTTATGGATTTACAGGCGCAATTGAAAACTCTTGAAGATAAAATCGCCTACGCACGCCAGTTCTACAATGATGTGGCATTAAAGATGAATAATGCCGTAGAAATGTTTCCAAGCAACATTATTGCAGGTATGTTCCGCTTCGAGAAGGCAGAATACTTCCGTGTAGAAGAGTCTGCACGCGAAGTACCACAGGTTCAGTTCTAATAACCTCCACTTTTCTCTAACTTTTTGGACATACAATGAAATCTCGTACATCCTTCTCTAAAGCTTTTATTTCTGGTATTACATGGCTGATTATCTACTGCCTTCTTGTGGCAGGAATTGGTGGTTTCGCCTACTTCGTGGCCAGCAATGATAGCGACGCAGATTTAGTGTACGACAATCTTGATTATGCAGTGCAGTTGCGTAATAACGGCGACATGACGATTAAGCAAACTGTAACCGTCAATATGTCCGACCGTAACCGTCCATGGCGTCAGCTGTTCCAAACATATACTCTTTCCAGTAAGAACCTGACCAATATTAATGATATCTCAGTCATGAATCTAACGACTGGAGAGAAATACGAGCGTAAAAACTTCAGTGAGGTAAACACTAAAAGAGTCTCCACGTATTTGTGGAATGAGAAGGCCGCTCGATCGTGGTATTTCGTTGATACGGATACACAACAGGATATTGCTGATACAGATACTCTGCCTGTATCACAGCCGGGAAAAAGTCTTCAGCAGCGGCATACAGAATTGGGATGGAATATACCTCTGACTGATTCAGGCGTACAAACTTTTCAGATTACTATGAAGCTGACGGACGTCTCTACCTCATATAAAGACGCCGTATACACTATGTGGGAACCGATCTCGCGCTCGAACACTGTTCCTATCAAACATTTATCTGGAAAAATTACTTACCCTGACGAAACAAGTGCTTTGTGGGCATGGATGCACTACACAGGTAAAGGTATAACGCATAAAGTTGATCATCAAACAGTTACTTTTTCCGCAGATAACGTGCGACCTCATCGCTATGTTGGTCTCGTCATGATGTATCGCAGTACAGGCGCAAACTATCTGGATCAGGTCTCGCGTAGGAATAATAGCCGAAGTGTAAGAAGCACTGTAGCTGAAGAGAAAAAGCAAGCGGAACAATGGGCGAGAGAACAGCAAAAAAATGCTCGTATACATTTAGTAGTTCTGCTGGTGTTCATTCTTCTCACAGTTGCTATGATTACGTGGCTCGTAGCAGGGGCTGTATATACGCGAAAGCGTTCGCGCTATGCCGGAGATATTGAATACTTCCGTAACCTGCCAGCTGTATCGCCTGCTGCAGCTTCGCGCTTATATGCAGTTATGGAGCAGGGTAAGAGTAAGTCATCTCAGATTCAGCAGCGAGCATTAAGCGCAACCATGCTTTCACTCGTATCTAAGAAAGCTCTCTTTATTCTGCCGGGTTCTGCACATGGATACAATAGCGTTTCTTTCGATTATGAGACAGCCGAGCACATAGATAGTATGATTCAATCTGCAATGCGTGGCACAGCCAATAGGCGGGTGAACGATGAAAAAATCCAAAGCATTCGTCAAGCAGTAGCTGATGCAGCTGCACAACGTTCGAAAGATATGACGTACATTTTGTCCTTAGATTCTTTTGAGGATGATTTCGCTCATACGCATCATCTGAGCCAATCCGAGCAGAAATTACTTGCCGTACTACAAGAAGTCTCTAATACGAAGAACACGCTTGTGCTGAGCAATACAGATATAAAAAACGTAGTGGGCACTCCTGGTTCATCGAGTGCTTCGCTTATTAAGCTCATGTATGCAAAATTCGATGCAGAGTATGAGGCACTGACAATTGAGGCAGATACAATATGGCGTATGGCTACTCCGCAGGTATTGTCATTTGTACTCGCTGTGGTGATGACCGTCTATGGATTGATTACACCATATTTCGCTGCATATCTTATTGCTTCGGCACTATGTGTGTTCTTTATTTTCTTTACCAAGGCCATTGGCGCTTCCGCGATTTTACGTGATCCTCATGCACAAATTGCGGGGGAGGTATGGGGACTCGCACGCTATCTGGATGACTTTAGCGATTTTTCCGAAAGAGGTGTAGAAGATATGCATCTGTGGGATCGTTACTTAGTGTACGCAGCAGCTTTTGGAATGAGCTCTAAGGTTGCGAAATCCATGCGCACTCTGGTTATGCAACAGTCAGATACACTCGACGATATGTATGCTTTGTCGTACACGCCAACGAGCTGGATGTGGATGCCATGGTATAGCGGTTACCACAGTGCTGGCAACGTTTCTGATTCGTCTTACACTTCTGCAGATGCTTCAGCGTGGGCAGGCGAGCTAGCGGATTTCTCCAGCTTTGATGGTTTTGCTGAGTCCTTCAACAGCAGCTTAAGCGCTATCCAAGATGATTTTACAACTGCTATGAAGCCTGTAGAAGTTAGTAGTAGCTCAAGCGATGGCTTATTTGGAGATTCTGGTTGGGATGCAGGCAGCTTTGGCGGCAGTTTTGGTGGTAGTTTCGGAGGTTCAGGTGGCGGAAGTTTCGGCGGACGATAAGAGGATGACTCAGCAAGATTATGGAAAGAACGCTTGCTAGGTACAGTGTGAGCACGAATAAACACTGTGGACTAGAAATCGTCTGCATATTCTGTTAGTATTCAATGTTGGTGTGTTTTCACAAGAAAACGCTCTAGTAATCAAGCGAGGAATGAGGCCAATGGCTAAAGACGGTGTTATCGAAGTCGAAGGACAAGTAGTAGAGGCTTTGCCTAATGCGATGTTCCGTGTCGAATTAGAGAACAAGCATATCGTTTTGGCTACAATCTCAGGAAAGATGCGTAAGAATTATATCCGCATCCTTCCTCAAGATCGTGTGGTGCTGGAAATGAGCCCATATGATTTAACTCGCGGTCGTATTACATACCGTTACAAGTAAAAGGAAAGCCCCATGAAGGTTAGCCCAAGTGTGAAGCGTATCTGCGACTCTTGCCGCGTGATTCGCCGTCACGGTCGCGTAATGGTAATCTGCAACGCAAACCCACGCCATAAGCAGCGTCAGGGCTAGTAGTTACAGGTCACAGCGACCACAATAAAGGCGCTAAATCACAGGTGCTCTACGCATAGTAGTTCACTTGAACCCCAAGTACGGAGGCTTGGGCCGTAATAATTACGGAAGATTTGGTGCACGACCCCCGTTGAACAGAAAAGGAATTCGAAGATGGCACGTCTTGCCGGAGTCGACATCCCTAATGAGAAGCGCATTGAAATTGCTCTCACCTATATTTTCGGTGTGGGACGCACACGCGCTAAGGAGACACTCGAAGCAACTGGTATCAATCCAGATACTCGTGTAAAGGATCTCTCAGACGAACAGCTCATTCAGCTTCGTGATTTCATTGAAGCAAACTATAAGATTGAGGGCGATTTGCGTCGTGAAATCGACGCTGATATTCGTCGTAAGATTCAGATTAATTCTTATCAGGGTATGCGCCACCGCCGTCACCTTCCAGTGCGCGGTCAGCGTACCAAGACTAACGCACGTACTCGCAAGGGTCCAAAGCGCACAGTTGCTGGAAAGAAGAAGGCTACTAAGTAGTAGATATAAGCCACGCGCCTAGGCGCATCGCTTACATTACAAATAAGCTATAAGGAAATGAGGGTCTCTCATGGCAGCTGCAAAGCAGGCCACGCGCAAGCCTCGTCGTAAGGATCGTAAGTCGGTCCCAGTCGGCCAAGCGCATATTAAGTCCACATTCAACAACACTATTATCTCCATTACAGATCCATCTGGAGCAGTTATCTCCTGGGCATCTGGTGGCGATGTAGGTTTCAAGGGCTCCCGTAAGTCCACTCCTTACGCAGCAGGTATGGCAGCAGAAGCTGCAGCTCGCAAGGCACAGGAACACGGTGTTAAGAAGGTTGATGTATTTGTAAAGGGTCCAGGTTCTGGTCGTGAAACCGCAATCCGTTCCCTCCAGTCTGCAGGTCTCGAAGTTGGTTCTATTTCCGACGTGACCCCACAGGCACACAATGGTGTACGCCCTCCAAAGCGTCGCCGCGTCTGAGCACAAGACAGACAATTATTAGTCCAACCCGCGAAGATCAGGAAGTGCACACTGGTCTTAAGCTGAAAGGATACGAAGGTGCTTATTGCACAGCGTCCGTCACTGACAGAGGAAGTTATTAATCCTCAGCGTTCACGCTTTACTTTTACCCCATTGGAGCCAGGTTTTGGCTACACCTTAGGTAATTCGCTGCGTCGCACGCTCTTAAGCTCCATCCCTGGCGCTGCAGTGACTTCGGTTCGCATCTCTGGTGCCTTGCATGAGTTCACCACTCTGCCAGGTGTTAAAGAAGATGTAACCGAGATCCTCCTCAATATCAAGGGGATTGTGCTCACTAGCGAATACGATGAGCCAGTTGCAATTTACTTGCATAAGAGCGGCGAAGGTGAAGTTACCGCTGGTGACATTACTGAAGTTGCAGGCGTCGTAGTAGCAAATCCAGATTTGCACATCGCAACTCTTGCAGAAGATGGCGAATTGGAGATCGAGTTCACAGTTGAGCGTGGCCGTGGTTATGTGCCAGCTCAGATGAATAAGCAGGATAATGATGAAATCGGCCGTATTCCAGTTGATTCCATCTATTCTCCAGTGCTCAAGGTGAGCTACAAGGTTGAAGCTACCCGTGTGGATCAGCGTACCGACTTTGATAAGCTCATTCTTGATGTTGAAACTAAGCAAGCTATTTCACCTCGCGATGCTATTGCTTCCGCAGGTTCTACTTTGGTAGAGCTGTTTGGACTTGCACGTGAATTGAATGTAGAAGCTGAAGGTATTGAAGTCGGTGCTGCTCCTGTAGTAGAAGAAGCCGACCCAGAGCTCGAGATTCCTATTGAGGATCTCAACCTCACTCAGCGTTCCTACAATTGCCTCAAGCGTGAAGGAATTCACACAGTAGGTGAGCTTGTAAAGCGCACTGAGCAGGATCTGCTTGATATTCGTAATTTCGGTATGAAGTCCATTGATGAAGTTAAGGAAAAGCTCGAAGGTCGTGGTCTTTCCTTGAAGGCTTCTCCATTAGGATTCAATCCGGTTGATCTCGAAGGTGGCACATTCTTCACTCCAGACGATATGTAGTCCCATAGATTACATAGATGTAGTGGAGTCTAAGAATTCACCGTTATAACTAAAAACCCAGCACGGATGTTCGGGCTAATGCCCACCTGTGCCGGATAAGGAGAACAAAATGCCAAGACCAAAGAAGGGTCCACGTCTGGCTTCAAGCCCAGCTCACGAGCGTCTTATGCTTGCGAACATGGCTACAAGCTTGTTCCAGAATGGTCGCATTACCACAACTTTGCCAAAGGCAAAGCGTTTGCGTCCACTTGCTGAGCGTCTCATCACTTTCGCTAAGCGTGGTGATTTGCACTCTCGCCGTCGCGTGATGCGCGTGATTCGCAACAAGTCTGTTGTACACGCACTCTTCACTGTGATTGCTGAGCAGATGGAACAGCGTGAAGGTGGCTACACCCGCATTATCAAGATCGCTCCACGTCAGGGCGATAATGCAGCTATGGCAGTAATTGAGCTTGTTACCGAACCAGTATCCCCAAAGAAGGCTGCTGTTAAGGAAGCTGAAGCTGCTGTTAAGGTTGCTGAGGACAAGGCAGAAGAAGCTGTAGAAGCTCCAGCTGAAGTTTCAGAAGCAACTGAAGCACCAGCACAGGAAGCTGCAGCTGAGGAAGTAGCAGAGTAGTTTTTACTGCCTCTACTTGCATTTGCAAAAAACAGGAAGACCCGAGATTTTTTTCTCGGGTCTTTTTGTATTGTGTGAGATTTTTTTGGGGGCGTTGTGTGTTTTTGAGGGGGGGAGTGGGCGAGTGCGACGGCTTGTTAGGAGCTGCGTTAGAGTGAATAAAAGAGCCTTGTTCGCGAGGGTGTACAAAAAGCGTGCTTATGCGCTTTTATTGTTGGCAGTTTTGGGTACGTGCCATTTCCTAGAATGTAATCTATGCGTTTAAGAATTGACCTAGCTTATGATGGCACAGACTTTCACGGATGGGCTCGCCAGAACAATCAGAGAACCGTTCAGGGAGAGATTGAATCTGCCATAGCTAAAGTTCTGCGCTTAGAAGCTGACGATGTTCAGCTAACTGTGGCGGGTCGTACTGATGCTGGTGTACATGCGCGAGGGCAGGTGTGTCATATTGATGTAGACGATGACGTGTTAGACCGAGCTATTGGTCATATGTCTGGCGTTACAGGACAACAAGCCTTAGAAAGGCGGCTTAAACGCTTAGTTCCAGCTGATATTGCTGTTTATTCTGTTTGTGAAGCGCCTGAAGGTTTCGACGCTCGTTTTTCTGCCTCAGATCGCGTGTATGTCTATCGAGTTGCAGATTTTGCTGCAGTACGTGATCCACGATTGCGCACAATGGTGCTCAGAGTTGACGATTACTTAGATGTTGATGCGATGAATCAGGCTGCCCGGTCCACTATAGGTTTGCATGATTTTGGTTCTTTTGCATTACCTAATCAAGGGGGAACTACCATTCGAGAAGTCAAATTTGCCGCATGGCAGCGCGTTCCTGAACATGCTTTGACTCCTCAGCAGATTTACGGCGGTGGAGCCGAGCAACGTACGACACAGGCAGTAGGTGCGGATCCTGAATTTCAAAGTCGTGCGTACGAAATAGTGAATGCTGAATCAGGTTTATTGACTTTTACGATTATTGCTGATGCATTTGCACGAAATATGGTTCGCTCATTAGTAGGAGCGTGCATCGCAGTCGGGCGTGGGAAGAAAACGGCGCAGTGGTTTGAGTCCAAGGTAAAAAATCCGCAGCGTGAGGGATTAACCGGACCTGCGCCGGCATGTGGTTTAACCTTGGAGAGAGTTAATTATCCTGCGCCTGAAGTGCTTGCTGAGCGTGCTGATGCGATTCGAGCTGTGCGAACTTTGGAATAAGTTGTTCTCTTTAATGACATGAGGAAGTGGCAATTTTCCTGACGCTGTGGCATACTTGATAAGTTGCATTCTTTGAATGCGATGTGGATGATTGTCCGAGCGGTCGAAGGAGCACGACTCGAAATCGTGTGAGGCTAAACACCTCCAAGGGTTCAAATCCCTTATCATCCGCGAATGCCGTTTTGAGATTTTTCTTGAAACGGCTTTTTTATTGCGTTAGCCCAGTGTTTTCAACGGTTTTCAGTCAACACGCTTCACAACTGTTTAACCGCTAATAGGGGATAATAGATGTTAAAACAGGTTGTTTGATAGGGGAACTGATAGGGGGAAAATTCACGGATAAACAGTTTTGGATACATGTGAAAAGTCAAAAAATAAGGCATAGAATATCTCGAAGCATCATACCCTACACTCGATAATGTGTATGCCTAGTCCTACACTTCTCAAAAGAATAATGAAGAAAGTTAAGCCTGAGTTCGACCGCCGTTCTGCGTACCTTGTATGAGCAGTGTCGCGATACTGCTCAGTATTCTGCAAGTCGTGCACAGTATAAGCGATCGTTGGCAAGTCAAAAGAATTTTGAAAAGTTTCCTTATTATGATGTGTGGAAACGTAACCAAATACTAGCAGAAATGCGCACACGCGACAGAACATGGCTCAATACGGGAAAAACCACCAGAAGTTGAATACACATCTATTGATGTAAAGAAGAATATACGTGAATTAGAACTTCGCACTGCAATACGGCTTAGTCAGGTAGGGATTGTTTCACATTTTAAGCAAGATTGGGAAGTTGATGATGAAGGTAAACCTCGAGGTCTTGCAGATCTTGTTGGCGGAGTCGAAATAAAGACACTAACAAATGCAGAGAAAAAGAACACAATTGATGGACACCTCAAGAACGCGTCACACAAAAGAGACGCTGTGGTGTGTGTGATTGATAATTCTGAAAACACTGGAAATCTTACTGACGATAAACTCATTGAGTTTGTTAGACGAGCACAGAGTTTTAAAAGCAGAAAAATTTACATAATTAATCGTGAAGAGAAATTGATACGAATAAGGTAGCAATCCGACTTACCGAAAATGAGGTATGAAAGTTGCTACCTTTAATTTGCATTGTAGTCGCTTTGGGTATTAAAAGCAACTACAATGCAAAAAGCTAAAATCTATTTTTGTTGTATTTGAAGATGGTATTTTACGAATAATTTAGGTGTGAAACTACCCCCCCCGTCACTGTTATACAGCTTTGGTCGGCGGGCGCTTCACACCTAATAAGTACAAGTATATCAGTTTTGGAAGGTGTCCGGGTGGTGGAGGAGACCGATTGCTAGTCGGTTGCCCTGATTTTGGGGTTGCGAGTTCGATTCTTGTGCCTTCCGTGTTGTCAAAATCCATTATCCGCTACGGGTCATGGTCTGCTCAGCTGCATAGCAGAGTAGTCAACAATCAAAGGAAAGGTCATAACATATGGCAGAATCTGAAACAATCACGCCACCAGCAGAAAATGAGCCTGCTAACGAGCCACCACAGCAGGAGAACCCTCCTACAAGTGATGATCTTCAGGTGAAATACGATGAGTTGCTGAAGCATTCTCGTGAATGGGAGAAGCGTGCCAAACAGAACTTTGAAGCTGCTCAACAACTGAAAGAGTTAAAGAAGCAGAACGAAGAGCTCTCACCACGTGCAAGCAAGGCAGATGAACTCCAATCCAAGCTTGATGACATCAATCATCGTGCAGAACTAAACGAGCTCAAGAGCAAAGTGTCTAAGGATACGGGGGTGCCTGCAGAGCTTCTGCCAGACGGTGATGAGGAAACGATGACAGCTTATGCTAACAAGCTGTCTGAATGGCAGTTGCAGCGTCCGCGTCTTCCGTTGAGCGACCAATCCAAAATACCATCTATCACGCAGGATAACGGTTACCGTGACATCGTGCGTCAATTCAACAACTAAAAATATCAATTCGCTTTTCACCACTCCAGTAGTAATACTAGGATGGCTTCTTTCTATTGCGCTCTCTTTATGTTCCAAGGGGAGCGATAATTCAACGATGCACACGGCGAACTCCGATGAACATGATCAAGCCAGTGCTTTCGGATTGTTTGATATCTTGTGTTAAGGAGAACTAAACACATGGTGGGAACGAAGGCTTCGTAGAAAACTGTTATTCTGTCTGTCTTCTATGTCAATGGATAAACAATATGCATAAAATGTGTATCAATGTTTTATATGAGCTGTGTGAATGGGGTTATAACAATCCCACGCCAGGAAGATGATATTGAGTGGCATAACTCTAAAGCAACACCCTGTAATTGCAGTTAAAGTAATTAGTAATATGAACATCGCTTATAACTTCGCAAGTTATATACTTACTTTAAGGACGTTTACTTGCCTGTAACTCATTAAACAGCTTAGTTCTGTCGGTTTTGGGCGTTAAGAACGTCCTTATTCATTGTATGATGAGATGTGCTGATGAGATTGGCAAACATACAGAGATAATGAAACAACAGACTTATATAAAGACTTTTTCCTCATTGACTCAGGTAATGCCACTATAGAGGGCAAGCTGCACGCCCAATTAGAAGAGTACAACGTGAGAAATCCTGATTATACGATTAAAC
The DNA here is from genome assembly GCA_040702985.1 of Alloscardovia omnicolens. Lineage (GTDB taxonomy): Bacteria > Actinomycetota > Actinomycetes > Actinomycetales > Bifidobacteriaceae > Alloscardovia > Alloscardovia omnicolens_A. Next base: position 729,751 of record CP159991.1, read on the forward strand.
ATTTATGGGTGTTATGTAGGAATGGTTTTGGGGAAAGCGAAATAAAAGTAGTGAAGCGTTTACTGTCCGATTTCCCGACTTTATTTCAGCCGTCAGAAAGTGATACTTCACTACGCTTCTTATCATAGCACCTTTTAGTTAAGTGCTTGATCTTGTTTTTGGGGGAAGAGATAAAACTGAAATAAAAATAATGTAGTGAAGCGTTTACAGTCCGATTTCCCGATGTTATTTCAATCGCTCAGAAAGTGATACTTCACTACGCTTCTTATCATAGCACCTTTTAATTAAGTGCATGAAACTGTTTTTTGGAAGAGACAAAAACTGAAATAAAAATAAAGTAGTGGGGCGTTTACTCTCCGATTTCTCGGCTTTATTTCAGCCGTCAGAAAGTGCTACCCCACTACTCTCCTTATTATACTGCATTTTTGTTTGGGATACACGATTTTGTGAGTATTCTCGAGATTTTAATCCTCACCGTACCCCGCACACGACCCTGAAGAATACGTACATATTCAACAAGGGTTCCTGCATTTTTATCGCACGATAAAACCCCGAGTCTTACCAAGACACAAAACCAAGGTAAGGAGTCGTTTTCCTACATAAAAATGATCTAATAAAAAGCCTTGAGAAGTGCTTAATAATGATCAATGACTTCCTAGGTTTAAATTTAAACTAAAAACTCAGCGAAGCTACTCTCAAAAAGCGATCCATCCCCATGAATCACTTCTCATGCCAAAGTTCTCTATGAACAAACTTCTCTATGAAAAAACACAAGCAAAAAATATCAGTAATAAAAGCAGATGAAAACAGCATTCTCTGTTGTTTTTGTTCTACCGAGCTGTCAAGTAAAGAAAATGAGACACAAAGAGGTGCAGAGGAACGAATAAATTTTCAATGGCTCGATATGTCATGCTTTAAATACCGGCTAGGTTATTTATGCCTGTGTGGTGTAGTTTCTCAGTTGCATCTGGCATCGCAGAATTATTATCTATTGGAAAATGAGATTACTCAAATAGATGTGTACTGTAGTGCCGATTTATATTTTTGCTGGAGGTCTTGATAGTTTCAGAAGATTGCAGACAAAACTTCTACGGAGAACAGGATATACGCTAAAGCGCTATAACATTACCTAGAATTCGCATTCCTATAGGCAATCACAACTTACTGCGTCAATAAAAAGCAATAGATGCTATAAGTCTCTGACCTAAAATGGAAAAGTCAATTACCGTGATGTCTTCTCCAATATTCTATGCAAGCAACCACAACACCTACTTGAGCAAGAGTGAACAGCATTTCAATTAGTCGAACCCAAAACATGAGCAGTTACTCCTAAAATTACTCCTAAATCATTCGAAGCAAACTACATTGTTTGCTCCTACAAGTATGCAAGAGCAGGATTACTTAATAACAGCGCTGTTGCATCTGACTAAGTACCAGTATGAATATTCTAGCTGTAAGAGCAACCTGACATACTGTGCGATTTTCCTGTTAGTTGAGTGTAAGCTATTAGTTTTACCGTTGCCCTCGCGTAAGTTTTTAAGCGTGTGCTTGGCTATTTTTATTAATTCGCGCACCAATCTGTTTCATATCAAAGAATTCAGAAAGTTCATGCGTTCCCATTGACTACATCTTTCCCCGTAAGCACAGAAGAGTGCTCAATAATCTGAGAAAGTGATAAAGTGTTCCTAGCATGGACATGAATGATGGCAGGCAATGAGCATATATCCGTTGCTTTTCTTATTCATAGAATTTTTCCATTACAATATATCTCACACAATGATGTAAAGGAGATAGTATGCAACAACGAGGTGCAGCACGTTTAGGAACCACACTGTCTGAGATAGGTTTAGGCACATGGCAGCTGGGAACCGATTGGGGAGAAGTTACTGCTCAAGATGCACAAGAAGTATTACAAACAGCGGTTGAGCAAGGCGTTACTTTTATTGATACTGCTGATGTATACGGTGACGGTCGCAGCGAACAATTTGTGGGACAATTTAGGGCAAATAATCTAGAGAAGAATCTTTTTGTTGCCACAAAAATGGGGCGTAGAGGACCTCAAACATTCGATGAATATACAAAAGAACATTTCTTAGAATGGAATGATCGTTCACGAGCAAATCTTCAGATGGATACTCTCGATCTTGTCCAACTGCATTGCCCACCAACAGATGTTATTAGTGCGCAGCGCACATATGATTATCTCGATGAGATGGTGAACGCGCAGCGGATTGCTCGCTATGGAGTGAGTGTTGAAACATGTGAGCAAGCCCTACTTGCTATGGAACGTGATAATGTTGCGTCAATTCAAATTATTCTCAATGTGTTCCGTAGGAAGCCACTTGAAGAAGTTCTACCTCGAGCACAAGAAACGGGCACGGCAATTATTGTGCGTGTGCCATTAGCTTCCGGTTTGTTGAGCGGAAAATACACCAAGGAAACAACTTTCGCACCAACAGATCATCGCACATACAATCGGCATGGTGAATCTTTTGATGTGGGAGAAACCTTCGCAGGTGTTCCATTTGAAGTTGGCGTAGAAGCAGCTCAAGAATTTAGCGCGCTCGCAGCGCAGTTTGTTCCAGGAGCTAGCCCTGCTCAAGTGGCTTTACGCTGGATCTTAGATCAGCCAGGAGTAACTACTGTTATTCCGGGTGGACGAAATGTTGCTCAAGTTACTTCGAATGCCGGGGCAGCATTGTTATCGCCACTTCCTTCAGAACTTATGGCTGCTCTGGAAGATCTTTACAACACGAGTATCCGCGAACACGTGCATAATCGCTGGTAATAATCTGCTCTTGACAACCCAATAAAGTTCAGTGTGGCTTAGCAACGCGCGTTGTTGAGCCACACTTCGCTTTTTACGCGATATAGGAAGAGCAATCCGCATACCCACCATTGAAGAACGCTGGCAAGCCAATATCCATTGATTCCCATGAGTGGGCATAGAATAATAGAAAGCGGTATGCGTATTGCCCAAATAGTTCCGGCGTTAAAAATACTCGATACTAAGGTATCCCCAGCACCACGCAGAGCAGCCGATGCAACAATAGATACGGCAAATAATGGTTCAGCAATCGTACCAATTCGCAGTGCTGTGGAGGCAAGATCATGTATATGCGGATCAGGAGAGAGCAAGCCAATGATCTGCGGCGCAAAAAGAAACATAAGAATACCGGCACTTGTCATGGTTAACACGCCTAACCCAATGGACAGCCATGCAAAACGCTTCGCCATTGTACGCTGACGGGCGCCCACTGCTTGCCCTACGATTGCAGTTGCAGCAGAACCAATGCCAAATCCTGGTTGGTAGCAAATACTTTCAGCAGTTACTGCAAAAGCATTGGCAGCAAGTGCAGTAGTTCCCAAAGGAGCAATAATACGAGTACTCACCACTTGAGCACTATTGGTCACAGCATTTTCTACGGCTACAGGAGTTCCAATTTTTAACGCTTGATGAAGAACCGCGCGATGAAAATGTAAGTGTTCATCGCGTCGCAGTTTGAGCAGGGAACTTTTATAGAGCATATACCACACATAAATAGCAGCTCCAACCAGCTCAGATAGGGATGTGCCTAAAGATGCGCCTGCTACAGATAAATTAGCTCCTGGCCACCAGATGGATAAGCCGGCGATGTGATAGGTAGTGCTAGGGAAAATCAGTAAAGAATTAAAAAAGACATCGCATACGCACATAAGCACGCTGACAAGACTAGGAATTTTCATATTTCCCGTACTTTGTACCATTGCGCTGCCCATGGTAGTTAATTGCAGAGCAAAGAAGAGTCCGCCAAAAATAGCTAAATATGATGTCGAGCCGCCTCGAATAGAAGGATCTGCTCCCAACAGTGTGGGAAGTACAAAAGATAACGCAATGATGAGAACGGATGTCACAGAAGAAAAAATAAGTCCGACAACCAGACCCTGCTTCATAATATTTCGTGCTTGGGCAAGCTGACGAGATCCAAAGCGCTGAGCCATTTGCACACTAAAGCCAGCAGTTACGGCTGCACATAAACCTTGAAAAAGCCATGTAACAGGAGATACAAGACCTATAGAGGCTGAAGCATTAGTGCTGACGTGCCCCACCATGCTAGCGTCAATATATTGCATGATGATATATGACAATTGTGCGGCAATCGTTGGCACTGACAATGCAATAACTAAAGCGATACTACGCCTAGTTGATAATACTGCGCCGGCTTGGAGCTGGTTCAACAGCTCACGAGAGGACGGAAATTTCTTGATCATGATGTAACCACGTTATCACACACTTATGGGGTGCTATATAACGACGGTGATCGGGAACGACGGGTGCTATATAAAGACGGGTGCTCTCTAACGACGATGCCCGGTGAAGAAGCTGCTTTGTAAAGATAGAGCTTTGCAATAAACGATGATGGTATGAGGGCAGTATCGTGCAGCGTTGTGCAATATAGTGTGCAGGCGGGGGACATGGCAGCGAAGGTGGCACAGATAAAGACACGACAGTGAGGGTAGAGGGCAATTGCAAGCAACGCAGCTAATGCACAATAGTGTGCCTGATGCTTAAAAGCAAAATCTCTACTTGTGAGCGCCCTAATCTGTATTGTCCGCAGTGTTACTGTATGTGGCGCGAAGATCTTCTACACCATGTTCAAGTAAATGTCCTAAAATTTCTACAGCTCGCTTCATAGGAACCTTTTTGCCTGATAAAGCCCAGCGCCTCCACACATTTGCAGATGAATAGACAACAAAAGTGTTGATGAGCTCTTGCTCGGCATCGGTAAAGTTTCGATACGGGTTATAGCGAGCGCGGTTATCTTTCATAGCTTCAATAGTGAAACGATCTGCAAGAGCGCGATATCGTGGGTGCGTAAAAATCTTTTCTATCTCAGGCGATGATGTATAAAAATCAAACATAATTTCTGAGAGTTGAAAATAATCATAAGGTAGGGGGAGCTTCATAATGCGTGCGCTGTATGTGCTGAGGAGTGTGTGAATGTGTTCTTCGAACAGCTCATCAATGTTGGAGTAATGCAGATAAAAAGTTTTACGATGAATGCCTGCTTTATGTGTTACAGAAGATACGGTAATATCTTCAGGATTGTAATCGTGAATGAGTTCTAAAAAAGCATGGTAAAGAGTGTAATGAGTGCGTATCCAGCGTGGTGAATGATGTTCAAGATTGTCAGTCATTACTGTGTCCTCTGTTGCGTGTGACTTTACCTGAGTTTATGCGTGCGGGTATGTAATCAATTAACTTTTGTGTGAACTTGGCTTATACAGTGAGTACGCAGTGCTCTGCATACGTGCCGTATGCACGTTCATACTACTTATGCAATATCTACTTTTACATAAAGAATTGATTTATGTCCACTGTTATGCATTATGTGGCATTGCCACACTTGTGGCGTATGTGGTCATTGAGACTGTGCATTGGTTATATATACGCTCGTATCGTCGCAAGGAGAACTTCTCTCATGGTGGAGAGGAGGCGATATGAGAAAGGATAACTGATGCTTGAACTCAATATGGATGATGTTCTTGCAGTGCTTGGATCAGTAAAGGTATATGTTATTGCTATTGGTTTAGCTGTGGTTCTTGCGCTTGCAATCACTGTGATTACAAACAAAAAAGTGATAACTCATCGTGGTCTACGTAAGCTTACTCATGCGAGTACGTGGATTGTAGCCATTATTGCTGCGCTTGTTGCGGTTAATATGATGCTTTTAGAGCCGTTGAATAATGTTATAACTTTATCGACGAATGCTCGCCTTGCCCTCAGTAAGACAACAATCCAGAAGACCAATGATTTGGCCGTTAATCTTGAGCGTGAAGGTGTTGTTCTACTTCAGAATAATGATCAACAATTACCTATTTCGAAGTCGGGACATATCAATGTATTTGGATGGGCATCGACAAATCCTATTTATGGAGGAACTGGTTCGGGAGCTTTGTCTGACGCGTATCCTACAACATCTATCTTGGAGTCGTTAACTTCGGCTGGCTTTAGTGTGAATAAACAGCTCAGCAAGTTTTATACTGATTACTCCACGCAGCGCGGAGAAATTGCTGTGACGCAGGCAGATTGGACTCTTCCAGAACCGCCTGCAACAACATATTCGCAGGAATTGATGGATAATGCCAAGAGCTATTCCGATACAGCTGTGGTTGTTCTTGGACGTGTGGGTGGTGAAGGCCTTGATCTACCTAAAGATATGAATGCTCAGGGAGTTGTGTATCACAATAATTCTTCTGATTATAAGGATTTTGAGGATGGTCAGCATTATCTTGAACTGAACCACACAGAAAAAGACATGCTTGATCTTGTTACCTCAAACTTTAATAAGGTTATTCTCATCTACAATGGTGCGAATGCTTTTGAAATGGGCTTCTTGAACCAATATCCGCAGATCAAGTCTGTGCTCTGGGCGCCGCATCCAGGACAAGCAGGTTTTAAAGCTCTTGGTGAGATCTTAAATGGAACTGTTAATCCTTCCGGTAAAACAGCAGATACTTTTGTTAAAGACTTCACTGCAGCGCCATCATTCAATAATTTTGGTGACTTCAAGTATGCTAATGCTTCTGAATTTGAGATCGAGTCTGCACGTGGATTACGTTCTCCTCGATTTGTGAACTATGTAGAAGGAATCTATGTAGGATATCGTTTCTACGAAACAGCTGCCGATATGGGAGTTATTGATTATGACAGTGTGGTGCAATATCCATTTGGATATGGATTGAGCTATACGAGTTTTGATCAGACTTTGAATGATGTTTCGTATGATAATGAAACCATTAATGTTACAGTAACAGTGAAGAATACCGGTGCTGTAGCTGGCAAAGATGTTGTGGAAGTGTATTCAAATCCGCCATATACAAATGGAGGAGTTGAAAAGTCCACCGCTAATCTTGTGGCATATGAGAAAACACGTGAACTCAAACCAGGACAATCTCAAACCGTAACTGTGAGCTTTCATCAGGATGATTTAGCGTCATACGATTACAAGAATGCGCGAGCATACGTTCTTGAAGCAGGAAATTACGCAATTTCTATTCGGCGAGATAGTCACCATATTATTGATTCTCAAAATATAACAGTTGGATCAACTCTCACATACAACGCACAGGGCAAAACTCATGCATCGGATCAAAAAGTGGCAACAAATGTTTTTGATGATGTTGCAGGGGAGGTGACTTATCTTTCCCGTGAAAATAACTTTGCAAATTATGCTCAGGCAGTTGCTGCGCCAACGAATTACAATATGTCTGACACGGCTAAAGAAACCTTCTACAATAACGGTAATTATAACCCTCGCAATTTTGATAAGAAAAGCGATGTTATGCCTGTAACGGGGGCAAAAAATGGGGTTCGATTAGCTCAGCTGTGTGGAAAATCTTACGAAGATAAACAGTGGGATAAACTTCTCGATCAGCTCACCGTTGATGAGATGAACACTCTTATTGCTAATGGCGGATACGGTAATGCTGCTATTGAATCTATTGGCAAAATCCGTTTATCTGATGTAGATGGTCCAGCAGCGTTGAAAGATAACTTTACTGGTGTATCCTCTATTGGATTGCCTGCAAATGTTGTTCTTGCTAATACGTGGAATAAAGAATTAGCTCAAGAATTTGGTAAGAATATTGGTCTTATGGCGCATGAGCTGAATATTGCTGGATGGTATGCTCCATCAATTAATATTCATCGCAGTGAGTTTGGAGGGCGTAATTTCGAGTACTTCTCAGAAGATCCACTCTTAACAGGAACTCTTGCATCTGGACAGGTACTCGGCGCAGCTCAGTATGGCGTATATGCTTTTGCTAAGCATTTTGCTTTGAATGAGCAGGAAACTCAACGAAATGGGCAGCTGACCACATGGTCTCAAGAACAAGCGATTCGAGAGATATATCTCAAACCGTTTGAAATTGTCATCAAAGCAAATAATAAAGCTGGTGTGAAAGCTATGGCTATTATGAGTGCATTTAACTACGTGGGCAATACGTATGCTAGTGCTCAACTTGCTTTAAACCAGACTGTTTTGCGCGACGAGTGGGGCTTTAGAGGCATGGTAGAAACAGATTATTTCTCTGGACCTAACTATGGCTACCAAAACGCTGATCAGCTTATTCGCGGCGGTACTGACATTATGTTAGCTACAGCAAAAACCACGAATTATGTAACCGATAAGAGTGCAACAGCTGTGATTGAGATGCGTCGCGCGGCGCATAACATTCTGTATACAACAGTCAATTCATGGCAGTATGAAAAGGGAGAACCTCGCGCTCGCATGGACACGTGGAAGATTGTTCTGTTCGTTGCAGATGGTGTATGCGCTCTTCTCCTAGCAGGATGCGCTGTTATGGCTCTTCTTAAGTTTAGAGCGCGTCGCTTAGCTGATGCTTCTGCTCAGACTGTGCGTGGTGCGGCAGCTGATGGTTCTGAAGCTATTCAAGGAGTTGAAGCTACGGACGCTGCTGAAATTGCTGAAGCTGAGGATCGTGAAAATCGGTGAGTACATGATAAATGCTCGCTGATATATATTCTCCTTTATGTATCTTTATCAGCAGCTGCAAAATTCATAACCAATTGAACGCATAGGAAAAGCCCTGAATGAATTTCGGGGCTTTTTTCTTTTACTGGTATGTTTATACGTGTTTATATGCACAGTATTGGAGGAGTATGATTATAGGCAAGTTTTACTTCAACGGTGAAGTAGAACGTAAAAATCTCAAAGAAGAGAGAAGAATAAAAATGAAAAAAACATACAAAATAATAAATATATTTTTATCTGTTGTTACTGCTTTAGTGATGTGCATATCTTTAGCTCCTAGAGTATATGCGTATAATCTTTCTGCAAACGACAGATTAATACTTTTAGTCAACAGGAGTATTGATACCTCAGCTAACCGCATTGGTATTTCTCGTGATGAGATTGCTCAATTCGTTCAAGAAAATGAGAAAGAACTTTTCTCAGAAAATCAGTATCAAGGAAGTTCTGAACAGTTTATCAATAGTATTTATGAAACTATTTCTTCAGCAAATAATATTTTGAAGAATAACAATAAAGAAATTTACCCTACAGGTCTTATCCATGAAAAAAGTGGGAATCGTTCTAAACGTTCAAACCCTAACGTAAAGTCGGAGATGTTCTGGTGGGGGGTCTAGAACGACTTTCTATACCGATGCTGCTGCCGAAGATTATGCTGATGAGATGAACAGAGCGGCTAATATAAGTAACCTTTTTGCACTATCAACTCTCCTGTTTCCGGGAATGGCAATACCTACAGGTTTGAGCGTGGCATATGCAAGTGCTGTTGAGAATAGCGTAAGATGGGCAGCTCGTCAACCTGGAAATGGCGTAATACTCGAGACAAAAATCTGGCTAGCCTATACGGCGGTTCCAAGGAGGTAATTTATGGATGCTCCATTGATAGCTTTCGGAATTATGCATCTACTCTTTCTTATTCCATGGATTATTTTTAGTAGAAAATGGAGTACTCGGAGAAAACAGGTATACGGTGCTGTTTATGCACTTTCAGTATTTCTTTTTGTACTCATCATGGTACTCATAATAAAACTATAAATTTATGCGGGGTAAAATTGCCCCGCATAATCTTTTTGTGTATTTATCTCATAGGTGTGATTTCTTGTGATGGTGTGCGTATGAACAGCGTGCTTGTGATTGTATTGCAGTTGTGTGTAGGTTGCATAATGGGGAAGTAGTACCGAAATAAAATAGCGCTAAAATAAGCGTCATTCTTCGTCATTCTTCTGTCTATATGATGTAACTTCAAAACTGTATGGACAATCTTGACACGCCGAGATAAAACGCCAGAAATAACCACTCTATAGCTTGACTTTCCGGCTGCAAGTAAATATACTTGATATGTTCTGACTTGTGTCATATTGCGGGCATGGGCTAAAAGCGGTGATGCAAGTGTATATAGCGGCTCTTGCTATCGCTTTCGATAATAACTCGAAAATAATGTAATTACAGCGAATGGTAAGGAATTCCCCTTGGCTGCTCAGAAAAGCAATAGTGCAACGGCAGTAATTGCACGCGCAGATGAAAATGACATCAAGCTGCGTAAAGCTACTGACCGTGTTAATTTCGGCTCTATCCGTGAGCCAATTGAAGTGCCTGATCTTCTTGGCGTGCAAACCGATAGCTTTGATTGGCTGATTGGTAATGAACGCTGGCAGGCACGCGTAGCTGAAGATGAAAAGAACGGTACTTTTACTGTTCCTCACGTCTCCGGTTTAGATGAGGTCTTTAATGAAATTTCTCCTATTGAGAATTTCGCTCAGACTATGTCTTTGACCTTCTCTGACCCATATTTCGAAGATCCACGTCACACCGTGCAGGAGTGCAAGGAAAAGGATTACACCTACAGTGCTCCTTTGTATGTAAACGCAGAATTCACCAATTATGAAACTGGTGAGATTAAGTCTCAGACCGTGTTCATGGGTGACTTCCCTCTGCAAACACCTCACGGTACTTTTATTATTGGCGGTACAGAGCGCGTTATCGTTTCTCAGCTGGTACGTTCCCCAGGTGTGTACTTCGACCGTCAAGCAGTCCAGTCTTCTGATAAGGAAGTTTTCGGCGCAAAGATTATTCCAAGTCGTGGTGCATGGCTTGAGTTTGAAATCGATAAGCGTGACGTCTTGGGCGTGCGCATCGACCGTAAGCGTAAGCAGTCTGCAATTGTCTTCTTGAAGGCTATTGGTATGACTGACTCCGAGATTGCAGAAGCTTTCAAGGATTACCCACTGGTTATGCAGGCTTTGAATGAAGATAAGACTGTTGACCAGGAAGCAGCTTTGGTTGATTTGTATCACAAGATTCGTCCAAATGATGCAGCAACTGCAGATGCAGGACGTAACTTGCTTGACTCCTTCTACTTCAACACCAAGCGTTACGATTTGGCTCGCGTGGGACGTTACAAGATTAATCACAAGCTTGGTCTTGAAGCTGATGTGAACGATCGTTCCTTGTCTCGCGAGGACATTATCTCCACTATTAAGTACTTGGTGAGCTTGCATGCAGGCAGCGCCACTTTCCCAGGCAAGCGCAACGGCGAAGATGTTGATTTGCGTGTGGACGTGGACGATATTGATCACTTCGGTAATCGTCGTATTCGTCAGGTGGGTGAGTTGGTACAAAACCAGCTTCGTACTGGTTTGTCTCGTATGGAACGTGTTGTGCGTGAGCGTATGACAACTCAGGATGCTGAGGCTATTACTCCTCAGTCCTTGCTGAACATTCGTCCAGTTGCAGCAGCAATCAAGGAGTTCTTCGGTACTTCTCAGCTCTCCCAGTTCATGGATCAGAACAATCCTCTTGCAGGCGTGACTAACAAGCGTCGTTTGTCTGCTTTGGGTCCTGGTGGTCTGTCTCGTGACCGCGCATCCATGGAAGTTCGTGACGTGCATCAGTCCCACTTCGGACGTATGTGCCCAATTGAATCTCCTGAAGGTCCAAACATTGGTTTGATTGGTTCCCTCGCAACATTTGGTCGCGTCAATCCATTTGGCTTCATTGAAACTCCATACCGCAAGGTTGTGGACGGTCAGGTAACCAATGATGTTGTGTACATGACTGCAGATCAGGAATCTGAGCACTTCATCGCTCAGGCAAACCAGAAGCTCGATGCTGATGGTCGCTTCCTCACAGAAGAAGCATTGGTACGAGATGCTAATGCTGAAGCAGAGGATGTGCCTGTATCTCAGGTTGACTTTATGGATGTATCCCCACGCCAGATGGTGTCTGTGGGCGCATCTTTGATTCCGTTCTTGGAGCATGATGAAGGTCACCGTGCATTGATGGGTGCAAACATGCAGCGCCAGGCAGTGCCTTTGATCAAGTCTGAGCGCCCATTGGTTGGTACCGGTACTGAATGGCGTGCAGCAGTTGATTCTGGTGACGTTATTAAGGCTGATAAGGATGGCGTAGTCATCTACGTTTCTGCTGATTTGATTCGCGTGATGAACGATGATGGCACTCAGTCTTCCTACAAGCTTGTTAAGTTCCAGCGTTCTAACCAGACCACATGCTACAACCAGATTCCTTTGGTTAACGAAGGAGATCGCGTTGAAGCAGGTTCTGTTTTGGCTGATGGTCCTGCAACGGATCAGGGTGAACTTGCATTGGGTAAGAACTTGCTCGTAGCTTTCATGCCTTGGAATGGTTACAACTACGAGGATGCAATTATCATTTCTCAGCGCCTTGTTCAGGACGATACACTCTCATCCATTCACATCGAAGAGTACGAAATTGATGCACGTGAGACTAAGCTCGGTGCAGAAGAAATTACTCGTGATCTTCCAAACGTTGGTGAAGATGCTTTAGCTAACCTCGATGACCGCGGTATTATTCGCGTAGGTGCTGAAGTAGAGCCAGGCGATATTCTCGTGGGTAAGGTAACTCCAAAGGGTGAAACTGAGCTGACACCAGAAGAGCGTTTGCTCCGTGCAATCTTCGGTGAGAAGAGCCGTGAAGTTCGTGACACGTCTTTGCGAGTTCCTCACGGTGAAAACGGTACCGTTATTGGTATTAAGGAAATTACCCGAGAAGATGCTGAAGAAGATGGCGACGAACTGCCAACCGGCGTCAACCACATGATCCGCGTGTACATTGCCCAGCATCGTAAGATTACGCAGGGTGATAAGCTCGCAGGTCGTCACGGTAATAAGGGTGTTATTTCCCGTATTCTGCCAGAAGAAGATATGCCATTCCTTGCAGATGGTACTCCAGTTGACATTATGCTTAACCCATTGGGTGTGCCTTCTCGAATGAATGTTGGACAGGTTTTGGAATTCCACTTGGGTTGGATTGCTAAGTCTGGTTGGGATATTAGCCTCGATCCAGATTTGGAAGCAGCATGGAAGAATTACATTCCAGAAGGTGCTGAAAAGGGTGAACCAGGAACTCCAGTGGCAACACCAGTATTTGATGGTGTAAAGCCAGATGTTCTCAACGGTTTGCTTTCTACCACCTTACCTAACCGTGATGGTGACCATATGGTGGGTAAGAACGGTAAGGCACAGCTGTTTGATGGTCGTACAGGTGAACCATTCGGCAAGCCAATTTCCGTGGGTTACATGTACATGCTGAAGTTGCATCACTTGGTAGATGACAAGATTCATGCTCGTTCCACAGGTCCTTACTCCATGATTACCCAGCAGCCATTGGGCGGTAAAGCTCAGTTCGGTGGCCAGCGCTTCGGTGAGATGGAAGTATGGGCTCTGGAAGCTTACGGTGCAGCACATACTCTTCACGAAATGATGACTGTAAAGTCTGATGATGTGGACGGTCGCGTGCGCGTATATGGTGCTATCGTCAAGGGCGATAACTTGCCATCCGCAGGTATTCCAGAATCCTTCAAGGTTCTGCTCAAGGAAATGCAGTCTCTGTCTCTTAATGTTGAAGTGCTCAACGCTGAAGGTGTAGCAATCGACATGAAGGAAGAGGACGGCGACCCAGTTTCCGCTACTGATGATCTCGGCTTCAATATTGGAACTCGCCCAGATGCATCCGCTGGTTACGAAGAGCCAGTTGCATCCGAATTCCAGGCATAAGCCACTGATATAAGCCGAAAAGTAGACGTAAAACACAGAAAAGACAGGACATTAAATGCTTGATGTAAACGCATTTGATCAAGTACGAATTGGTTTGGCAACAGCCGAAGAAATTCGTGGCTGGTCCCACGGCGAAGTAAAGAAGCCGGAGACCATTAATTACCGTACCTTGAAGCCTGAAAAGGACGGCCTGTTCGGTGAGCAGATCTTTGGACCTACTCGCGACTGGGAGTGCGCATGTGGAAAGTACAAGCGCGTGCGCTTCAAAGGCATTGTATGCGAACGCTGCGGTGTAGAGGTAACTCGCTCCCGTGTGCGTCGTGAACGCATGGGCCATATTGAATTGGCTGCTCCAGTTACACACATCTGGTTCTTCAAGGGAGTACCATCTCGCTTGGGCTACCTGCTTGACATGTCTCCAAAGGATCTTGAAAAGGTTATTTACTTTGCTGCCTACATGGTAACTAAGGTAGATGAAGAGACTCGTCATGCTGATTTGCCAGATTTGCAAGACGAATTTGATGTAGAAATTAGCCGTTTGGCTCAGCGTCGCGACAATGAGCTGGATACTCGTGCTAAGAAGCTGGAAGAAGATCTTGCTGAACTTGAAGCAGAAGGCGGAAAGTCTCCTGCAAAGGCAAAGCTGCGCAGCAGTGCAGAACGTGAACTGAAAAATATTCGCCAAAAGTATGATGACGAAATTGCTCGTTTGACTGCTGTATGGGATAAGTTCATGAGCCTCAAGCCAGGCGACATGGAGGGCGATGTAGATCTGTGGCGTGAAATGGAAGATCGCTACGGAGATTACTTCGAAGGCTGCATGGGTGCTGAAGCAATCCGTCAGCGTTTGCTGGACTTCGATTTGCAAGCAGCAACTGAAGAACTTCAAGATGCTATTGCAACCGGAACTGGTCAGCGCAAGGCTCGTGCTTTGAAGCGTTTGAAGGTTGTGCGTTCCTTCGTAGATACCGGCAAGTCCCCAGCCGCTATGGTATTGGATGTTATTCCAGTAATTCCACCAGATTTGCGCCCAATGGTTCAGCTCGATGGTGGACGCTTTGCAACATCTGATTTGAACGACTTGTATCGTCGTGTTATCAACCGTAACAACCGTTTGAAGCGCCTGATTGAACTTGGTGCTCCAGAAATTATGTTGAACAATGAAAAGCGTATGCTTCAGGAAGCAGTCGATTCCTTGTTCGATAACGGTCGTCGCGGACGCCCAGTAACAGGTGCATCCAACCGCCCATTGAAGTCACTTTCTGACATGCTCAAGGGTAAGCAGGGTCGATTCCGTCAAAACTTGCTGGGTAAGCGTGTAGATTACTCTGGTCGTTCCGTAATCGTGGTTGGACCATCCTTGCGTATGCACCAGTGCGGTTTGCCAAAGTCCATGGCTTTGGAGCTGTTCAAGCCATTCGTTATTAAGCGTTTGGTAGACAAGGGATACTCCCAGAACATGAAGAGCGCAAAGCGCTTGGTAGATCGCGGTGATGTCGTGGTATGGGATGTGCTTGAAGAAGTTATTGCTGAGCATCCAGTACTGCTCAACCGTGCACCTACTTTGCACCGTTTGGGTATTCAGGCATTCGAGCCAGTACTTGTTGAAGGTAAAGCAATTCACCTGCCACCATTGGCTTGTGCAGCATTTAACGCTGACTTCGATGGTGATCAGATGGCAGTTCACTTGCCTCTGTCTGCAGAAGCTCAGGCTGAAGCTCGTACCCTCATGATGGGTTCTGACAACATTTTGAAGCCAGCAGACGGTCACACCGTAACCATGCCTTCCCAGGATATGATTATTGGTCTGTTCTATCTGTCTACAGTTGTTGAAGGTGCTAAGGGACAAGGTCGCGTTTTCAGCTCTATGGCTGAAGCTCGCATGGCTTTGGACTTGGGTGAGATTGATATGCAGGCTCGAATTCTGATTCGCCAGCCAGAAGACTTCGTACTTCCAAAGAACTGGCAGCCATCAGAAGTTGAGATTATCGATCCAATCGATAATGGCGTAACCGTTGCAAAGGAAGAACGCTTTGCAGATGGTTCCGTACTCTTCGCTACCTCATATGGTCGTATGCTCTTCAATGAGACTCTGCCAGTTGACTATCCATTCGTCAATGAGCAGGTGGCTAAGGGCAAGCTCTCCGGCATTGTTGATGATATTGCAGCTCGTTACTCTACGCAGCAAGTAGCAGCAACATTGGATGCTTTGAAGGATCTTGGCTTTACACGTGCACCATGGTCGGGTGTTACTATGGCGTTCTCCGATATTGTTGCTCCAAGCAACCATCAGGAGATTGTTGCATCCTACGAAGATCAGGCTCGTAAGGTTAATAGCCAGTATGATATGGGTCTGCTCACAGAAGAAGAGCGTAAGCAAGAACTGATTAACCTGTGGACTGAATGTACCGATAAGGTTGCAGAAGCTATGCAGGAAAACTTCCATGATGATAACAATGTGAACATCATGGTTCAGTCTGGAGCACGCGGTAACTGGATGCAGATTCGTCAGATTGCTGGTATGCGAGGCTTGGTGGCTGATCCTAAGGGTGAAACCATCGCTCGTCCAGTAAAGTCCAACTATCGTGATGGTCTATCTGTGCTTGAGTACTTCATCTCTCAGCACGGTGCACGTAAGGGTCTGGCAGATACCGCATTGCGTACAGCAGAATCTGGTTACTTGACTCGTCGACTCGTTGACGTATCTCAGGACGTTATTGTACGTTCTCACGACTGCGGTTCCAAGAAGGGTCTGCCAATGCAGATTGCAGAACGCGATGCTGATGGCAACCTCACTTTGGTCAAGAGTGCAGACGGCGGTCCATACTCTCGTATTCTCGCTGCAGATGTTATCGATCCAGCAGACGGCGAAACCGTACTGTACAAGCGCGGCGACGCTCTGTCTATGGATGTACTGAACGATTTGGTTGCTCATGGCGTAGAAACCGTATCTGGTCGTTCCGTGCTCACTTGCGAATCCACTAATGGTGTGTGTGCAATGTGCTACGGCTGGTCCTTGGCAACTAACCGCTTGGTGGACATTGGTGAAGCAGTTGGTATTGTGGCTGCACAGTCCATTGGTGAGCCTGGTACACAGTTGACACTGCGTTCCTTCCACTCTGGTGGTGTGGCATCGGCATCCGATATTACGCAGGGTCTTCCTCGTGTTGCTGAGCTTTTCGAAGCACGTAACCCTAAGGGTGAAGCTCCAATTGCTGCAGACGCAGGTACTGTACGTATTGAAGATACTGAAGCAGGACGTAAGATTTTGCTCAGCCCAGATGACGGTAGCGACGTAGTGGAATACCCAGTATCTCGTCGTAACCCAGTTATCGTTCAAGATGGACAGCACGTTGAAGCTGGCGACCAGTTGACTGAAGGTTCTGTTGACCCTAAGAAGATTACTGATATCTTGGGTGCTCGTGCAGGTCAGGTATCCATTGTGGAAGGCGTTCACGATGTATACCGCAGCCAGGGTGTAGATATTCACGACAAGCATATTGAAGTGATTGTGCATCAGATGTTGCGTCGCGTTACCGTTATTGAATCCGGTGACACGAAGTATCTGCCAGGTGAACTGGTAGATCAGCAAATCTTCCGTGCTGCAAACAAGGCTGCCGTAGCTGCAGGTCAGAAGCCAGGCGTCGGACGTCCAGTATTGATGGGTATTACCAAGGCTTCCTTGGCAACTGAATCATGGTTGTCTGCCGCTTCCTTCCAGGAGACCACTCGCGTTTTGACCGAGGCTGCTTTGAGCCAGAAGGTTGACGATTTGAAGGGTCTGAAGGAGAACGTGATTATCGGTAAGCTCATTCCAGCAGGTACCGGTTTGTCTCGTTACGGCAACATTACTGTCGAGCCAGATAAGGCTATCCGCGACACTATCTACCCAAGCTTCGGTTTGGATAACGATATGAACGGCGACTTCTCTGGTCTGGGCGATACCGACTTCTCTGATGTTGACTTCGCAAATCTCGACTTTGCAGATCTTGATTTAGGTCAGGAATTTAATCCAGATGACTTCCTCAATGATTTTGGAGGACAGGCTGATGGAGGAGACCTGAACTTAGGCTAGGTTCATAGTGCCTCTTGGGTGAAGTCATGTAAGAGGCGAGAATATTAGTAAGAGTCCCGCGCAGTGTGAAGCTGTGCGGGACTCTTTTATTATGCAGGTTATGGTGTCGGCGGAAACAGCCGTGAAAAGTGATTCATAGTGGTCAATCACTTTTCAGGACAGGTTTAATAGGGATATTCGGGTGTTTTTAGGCCCTGTGGAGTGATTTGCTTAGGTGAATCACTTTTCACGACAGTTTTAAGCCATTTTTGAGGGTAAAAAAGGCCCTGAGCAGTGATCTGCTATAGCGAACCACTCCCCAGGGCGGTTTTGCCACTGTTTTCAGGTAATTTTGGGCCCTACGAGGTGATCTACTTAGGTGAATCACTTTTCACGACAAAAACCACATACCAAGCATAAATACACGCCGTGAATCACACCGCTCCAGATGATCACGGTTCGCGCCCGCCTACACCTATTTCAGGCGCTTAGCAGAGCACGAATTTAATGCTTGCTCATCAAGGCTAAGGCATCCTTATGCAAGCCAATTTTAATAGCTGTAAGCAGCACATATGCTTCATGCGAATCCGTAGCATCCCAACCAGTGAGTTGGATTGATTTCTTCAAACGGTAACGAATCGTGTTAGGATGCACATTTAAGGCGCGCGCAGTTTTCTCTAACGAATAGCCAGTAAAGAGATAATTCTTCAGAGTAGATAAAATCTGCGTTTTATGTTCCTCTTTCTTCATGGGAGCATAAACTTTGTCATACAGTTCATCTTGAGCGTCCTCATCGCCAAACAGTGCGCGCTCAGCCAACAAATCTTCAGCACGCATAGGATTAGGATGATCTGGGTAGGCAAACCGAGCCTTGAAACCGTTGACGGCAGCACGCAATGTTGCAGATGCGCCTTCTAAACGTGAACGAGTACGAACCATAGCATACAGCAGGAAGTGTTTCGAAAAGCTCTGCCATAACATCTAAAAATGGTTTGCGTGAGGTTTCATGTCCCATGCCGACGAGCAAAATTGTGTAACTATCATGCGAAGCAATGCAAGCCTGACCGCCCAACTTTAAAATAGCATTGCGGAAATCTGCCTGAATAAAACCGGAGTGCAAGCTATTAGACGTGTCAAAATTACCAACAACTCCAAAAAAGCGTTCAGTAGGCTGCCATTTAAAATTGGCGATACGTGATTGTAATGATGGGGAGTAATCCTGATTAAGTAAAGATTCAATGATAAACGCTTCATCGCGTGTATCCCAAATACTGCGAGTAGCAGCAACTCGACCATAAATGCGTGCCGCTGAAAAGGCTGCTTCACGAGAAAAATACATAGCAGCGCGAATGTACGCAGCTTCCTGACCATGGGGTGCGAATAGGTCAATATGATCTTCGGCGATATCTACCACAATGCGGATAGCGTCAATCACATTTTCCAGTGTAATTTCAAAGGTGGTTTCTAGTGGGGCGAGATTAAAAAGATTATCTGCAGAAATATGCTCATGATGGGATTTATCTAGAGCATGTGTGCGCGTATATTCAACGTAATCAGTTACAGCAGTGAGAAGAATGATGCGTAAATATTCAGCTTCTTTGGCTCCTAGTTTTTTATACCAATCCGTTTTCTCATAGCAGACGTCAAGACAGCTTTTGACAATAAACTCAACAGCTTCACGAGTTTGAGGGTCAAGATTGTCAAACTGTGGTGATCCAGCCATAAGGAAATCACGCTCCATTTCTCACATTCATACATACGCACAGTTTCATATGCTTATTTGCTTACATACGACGCTATACATATGTGAATTTGTATCTGGCATCGTGCGCCAAAACTTACGTTTGAGCCTACGATGCCAGAAATATCAGCATTGTGCACAATTCTATAGCAGTAAATGCATAAAAAGGACAAGAAAACACGAATTGTACAGTGCGTGCTTATTAGTTATTTTTACGTGCAAAAACCGCGCTCGCAGAAGTAATACCAAGCGAGAGTGCAACTGCTACCACAGCTTTAACAATGTCAAAAGTGATAAAGCCGAAGGATGCGCTCATCAGAGCTGTCCATGACATTCCGGTAATGGCGGATTGCATGGTGACACCAACTGAATACAAGAAAATCATGCATCCTACTACTAAAGCAGCGAAGTATGCTACAGCGCGCAATGGAGTAGAAGAAGTAGCGCGACGGGTAAGAGTAATAAGCGCTTGAGAAATAGCGAAAGCTGGAAGAAAGCCCCAAATAAAACCGCTACTTGGACCAAGCAGAGCAGCGGTGCTCATACCTCCCGAGAAAACAGGCATTCCGAAAGCTCCCACTGCAATATAGGAAGCCACAACGCTTAAGCCTTCAGCTTGTGTGAGGTTTAAGGCAAGAAGCATGAGAACAAAAGTTTGCATGGTAATGCCTACCTGAGTTCCCGGAATAGACACTTTACCTGCCAGTCCGGAGGCAATAAAGAGAAGAGTAAATAAAAGGTATTTCGTTACAGAAAAATTTTTAAAGCTTTTGAGAATATAAGCATATAAATTAGAGGAAGTAAACAATTTTCGTCCTTAATCTAGAAGGAAAGTCATAGATGAATGACTTAGAGAAATACTACAAAACAGTTAGGACGATAGTGAGAAGTCTGTTTGCTGATGGTCTGAAAACACTTGTAAAAATAGGTTTCTAGATACTTCTTATATATACGTAGATATGTTCGCATTGTATAAAATCTACAAAACACGCGCGTAAAATTTTGTGATTTTATCCATAGGTATTTTAAGGATTTATTGGTAGCTTTGTATAAAGTTGTGAAGGAGACTGTGTGGACGTATTTGAACACATTAGTGCAAACATTCCTATTGAATGGCAGCACTATGACGCTATAGATTCCACGAATCTAGCAGCTTTACGCTATGTGCGCGGAGTACATGATACGCGCTATAAAGTGCAATCACAGAAAGTTTTTGAGTGTGACGATTCTTTGCTGTCATCAAGCAAGAATGAATCTGACTGTAGTCTGCGTCTGATTATTAGTGCAGATGAGCAGACTCAAGGTCGCGGTCGTCTAGAGCGTCAGTGGGTGAGTAAGCATAATCAAGGGATTTATGTCAGTTTTGTGTGTACTATTGCGCGTGAGTTTTTTGAACGTAACGGTACATGGATTTCTACCGTAGCAGGATTAAGCGCCCGCGATGCTGTGCACGACTTAATGGGCGTAGACGTGCAGCTTAAATGGCCAAATGACTTATATGTTGACGATTGCAAACTCGGCGGAATTTTATGCGAAAGCGTGAATTCACATAACGCAAACGTGGTGAGTGTAGTCATAGGAATTGGCATTAATAGTGTATCGTCTCCGAACCTTGACGCGTTGCACGGAGATTCGCTGACCGCAGGCTCGCTTCATGCACCTTTGCAGAATGTGGATTTATCTAACGTGAACGCATCACAGACCAGCTCCAGCAGCGTAGCTTATAGTGCGATTAGTTTGGCGCAGTGTGTTGATGCGGATCGATGGTCGACCATATATCCGAACCAGCTCCATGCTTTTCATCAGGCACTGATTGCGCGGATTGCCTGCAATATTCAAGCTCAGCTGAGTGGTTTTACTGTGCACAATATTCGACAGCAAGCTATAGAGCATAGTGCAACTTTGGGTCGCATGGTTTATGTGCAGTGTGCTGATGGTCGTCAATTGTGCGGATATGCGCGCGATATTGCTTACGATGCGTCACTTGAGGTAGAGCCCGAAGAGGTGTCCGAGGGGGCGCCCGAAGAAACCCTGGCGCAAGAGGAAACTTCCAACGAAAAATCAGCGCTCCGTCACAGCGGCGCATCAACAATTTTTGTCAGCGTAGGCGACGTTACTCATGCTCGTCTTGCGAGGAAATAGACGAATTAAAAGAAATAAGAGGAGATAATGAAAAAACTCTTAATTGCTAATCGCGGTGAAATTGCTTTGCGTGTTGTGCGTACTGCACACGAAATGGGCATTGCTACCGTAGCAATCTATTCTGATCAAGATCGTAACGCTCCGTATGTGGAACGTGCTGATGAAGCCTATCATTTACCAGGCGATACCTATAATGAAACCTACTTGAATCAGAATCGCATTATTGAAATTTGCCAGCGTTCTGGTGCTGATGCCATTCATCCCGGTTACGGTTTTCTATCGGAAAACTCCCAGTTTGCCCAAAAAGTACTAGACGCCGGCATTGTATGGGTGGGTTCACGTCCTGAAGTTCTCGATGAATTAGGCGATAAAATTATTGCTCGCCGTTTTGCTCAGCGTGCTCAGGTCACTCCCGTACCTGGTATTTCTGAACCAGTTAGCGATGTGCATACGCTGATTAATTTCTGCAATGAGAATGGCTATCCTGCCATGATGAAGCGTGCAGATGGCGGTGGCGGTCGTGGTATTACGGTTGTTCGCACCGAGGACGACGTGCGCACTTTCTTTATGAATCATGATTCGCTTCAAGGTGGCGATTTAGATAAGTATTTTATTGAAAAATTTGTGAGTGAAGCACGTCACGTAGAAACCCAGTGCGGCCGTGATTCTCATGGCACGTTCACTGTGTATTCCACGCGCGACTGTTCCGTACAGCGCCGCAATCAGAAGCTGATTGAGGAAGCTCCGGCACCTTTTTTGAGTGATGCAGTTGAGCAGAAACTTCGCGTATTTTCTCAGCGACTTTTTGATACGGCTGGATATGAGGGATTGGGAACCTGCGAATTTATGGTGACTCCCCATGATGACGTGTATTTTTTGGAAGTCAATCCTCGTCTGCAAGTTGAACATACCGTATCAGAAGAAGTCTGTGGTCTTGATTTAGTGCGCGAGCAGCTGACCATTGCATCTGGAGGTGCTCTTACTGTTCCGCAGAGCATACGTGGGCATAGCTTTGAACTGCGTATTACCAGTGAAGATCCAGAAAAGAATCTCACGCCAGGATCTGGTGTGATTGAGAACATTACTTTTCCTCTGGGGCCAGGAATTCGTGTGGACTTTGGTGTGGCTAAGGGTGACACTATTTCACCGAAATATGACTCCATGATGGGAAAAATTATTGTGACCGCTGCTACTCGTGATATGGCTATTGCGCGCGTGCACCGAGCTATATCCGAGTTTTCTCTTGAAGGAATATCTACTCCTATTGCGCTTTATGATGAGATTTTCTCGCATGATGATTTCACAGCGCGAGGTCGTTCTGGTCAGTTTAATGTGACAACCAAGTGGCTAGAAAACACGTTCATGAATGAGCATGCGCAAGCAACGCGCGCTGGTCAGCCGCATAGTGTGCTTGACCGTTCCGTCAATTCCGTCGAGCCAAGTGAACTGGGCATGATGCGCGCAAATTCACAAATTAGTAGCTCACGCAATGTGGAAAACACTACTTTTGTGGTGGAAGTTGACGATCGACGTATGAAGATTTCCGTACCAGATTATGTGATTGCGGCTGTATCCACCTCTCATAGACCAATCAGCAATCGCAAAACTCAACCTCTACGCGGTGCTGGTCTGCATACAACCGCATCTCAAGGAGATTCTGCCCACGGTAGTCTTGTCGGTTCGAACGGTGAAATTAAAGCGCCTATGCAAGCCGTTGTTACTCGCGTAAACGTGGCTGTGGGGCAGCAAGTTGCTAAGGGTGATCTGCTCGTCGTGCTTGAGTCCATGAAAATGGAAAACTACGTGTATGCGCCACTTGCTGGCACGATTTCTGAAATCTATGTGGGACCAGCAGATGGCGTCGATGCAGGAGAATCCTTGCTCAAAGTCGATATGACTGAAGCGTCATCCTCATCTGCTCATGCTCAGGAGGAGAAGTAAGAATGGTTACATCAACAAGTTTAGATTCGCTAGCATGGGCATCATCGTCCATTATTGCGGGCGACTCACATCAACCGGTGCGCACGGAAATTCGTCGTGCAGCACAGTTAGCTCATGACAGTGAAGACCATGCGCGTGCACGCCAGCATCCTAAAGGAAAATACACTGCTCGCGAACGTCTTGATCTGCTTTTTGATTCTCATACTTTTATGGAAGTGGGACGATTCGCTGGCGGCAATATTAATAACGGTGTGGCTGGAAGTGCCGTTGTTACCGGTTTTGGAATGATCCGCGGACGTAAAGTAGGCGTGTATGCTCAGGACTTTTCTGTGCGCGGCGGAACCATGGGAGAAGCAGAAGGTACCAAAATCTGTCATCTGCTCGATATGGCGATGGATATGAAAGTACCTGTTATTGCCTTGATTGATTCAGGCGGCGCTCGCATCCAAGAAGGTGTGTCCGCGCTGACTCAATATGGACGAATATTTAAGAAAACCTGCGAAGCATCTGGATATATTCCTCAGATTTCTTTGATTCTTGGACCATGCGCTGGCGGTGCTGTGTACTGTCCTGCTCTCACAGACATGATCGTGATGACTAAAGAGAACTCGTATATGTTCGTTACCGGCCCAGAAGTTGTGAAAGAAGCCACAGGTGAGCGTATTTCCATGGACGACTTGGGCGGGGGATATGTGCATAATGCTCAGTCTGGTGTAGCTCATTATTTGGGCGAAGATGAAGCAGATGCGATTGATTATGTGCGCACTGTTTTGGCATATCTGCCTAATAGTTGCGAAGAACAGCCACCAGTATATCCATATTCCAATGGTCATGCAGAAGATGATGCTGCTAAACGCATTGGCACTATTGTTCCCGATAATGACCGCCAGCCATACGATGTGGTTGACGTGATTCACTGCTTGGTTGACTATGGTGAATTTTTGGAGGTACACGAATTATTTGCGCCTTCTGTCGTTGTTGGTTTTGCCTGCATTAAAGGTCAAAGCGTAGGAATTGTGGCTAATCAGCCTGCAGTGCGTGCCGGTATTTTAGATGTAGAATCTTCAGAAAAATTGGCTCGTTTTGTGCGTTTATGTGATGCTTTCAATTTGCCAGTTATTACGTTGGTAGATGTTCCCGGATATAAGCCCGGTAGCGATCAAGAGCATGCGGGTATTATCCGCCGTGGTGCAAAAGTTATTTACGCTTATGCCAATGCTCAGGTTCCGCTTATCACCATTATTATGCGTAAAGCTTTCGGTGGCGCATATATTGTGATGGGCTCCAAATCAATGGGAGCGGATTTCAATTTTGCTTGGCCAAATTCTCAAATTGCTGTGCTGGGTGCTCGTGGAGCAGTCAATATTATTCATCGCAAAGAGCTGCGTAAAGCTCGTGATAACGGTGAAGATGTAGATGCTGTACGCGCTCGCCTTGTATCTGAATATGAAGACAGTACGGTTAATGCCAATCTGTCACTGGAAAAAGGGGAGATAGATGCCATGATAGATCCTGGTCAAACGCGAGAGATGATCGAAAAATCTTTGAGTCTTCTCGCTAATAAGAAAGTGGATCGTGCTCATCATCGCCGCCATGGCAATCAGCCGCTGTAACAGCTTACTGACCTATTACTGCTAAAAACATACACATTTTTGAGATAACTATCGCTGATACTTCAGACGTGTCATCGTCACCGTCATTGTCATCGTCATCGGTGGGCATCCCATAAAACAAAAAATAAAAGGAAAAATACATGTCTTACTCTTTCATGAAGCGCTTGGAAACTGAACCATTTGCTCTGCTTTTCAGCGGACAATCAACTCCGTGGACGAATACTTTATATGATGTGAGCAATAATGCGCGCGTATATGATCGCGTGAAGAAGGCTCTGGATTCATCTGAAGCACTGATCGCTCCTGTGGCTGCTGATGCTTTGGCTATTGCAGGACGTCGTATTGATGTGCTCAGTTATGCCAGTGAATCTCCTGTGCTTGGTAGTGCAGCCCAGGCTCAGATTTCCGTTCCAGGTATTGCTACAGCTCAGCTGGGAACTATCCTTGACATGATTGATTTGGGCTTAGATGTTAATGCTGAATCGTTAGTATCGGTTAAAGGACATTCACAAGGCGTGCTGGCTGTCGAACTTGTCGAGGTGCTTAAGCTCGCTCAATCCGGTCAGCTCGGCGATGATAAGCGTGACGCTGCTGTGGCCTCTATTTTAGCTATTGCACGCTTAATTGGTTTAGCAGCAGCCCGTACTGCTCGCAATGTGCAAATGAATAGTGCGTCATCAGCCACTGAAATGCTATCCATTAAGGGTGCTACTCGCGAACAGATTGAAGCATTGATTGCACGTGTAAGCAATGCTCGTGGGGCTATATCGGTAGCGGTTAAAAATTCTCCAACGCATTGGGTTATTTCTGGCTATCCTGCGGATCTGCAGGCTGTGTTCACTGAGGCTGAACGTGAGCATGAGCATCAGAATGCTTTGCGTGAGTCAAAAGTGCGCGGCGGTAGTGTTTTTGATCCTCAGATGGAATATTTAGAAGTATCTGTGCCATTCCATAGTCCGATGATGGCTGAGGCTGTGGAACAAGTGGCTGCCTGGGCTGGCGTGGCCGGTTTAGATGCTGAGTATGCTCGTCGTTTGGCTCAGCAGGTGCTCGTAGATCCAGTTGATTGGGTTGCTGATATTAACGAGATTATGCACGCTGAGGGTGTGGATGCTGCTCAGTTATGGCTGGTAGATATGGGACCAGGCTCCACTATTGGCAAGCTAACCACCGCTCTAGTTGATGGCAGTGGTGCAGGAGTGGTCAGCGCTGCAAGCAGCGAAGATCGTGTAGCTTTAGTTACTGAGGGCGTTGAAGTTGCTCGCACCACAAATTGGGCTGAATTTGCTCCACAACTTATTGAAACCGGTCGCGGACAGCAGGTTGTAACCTCCTTTACGAAGTTGACAGGACGTGCACCTATTTTGTTGGCTGGTATGACGCCAACCACCGTAGATGCTGAGCTGGTAGCTGCAGCGGCTAATGCTGGTTATTGGGCAGAAATGGCCGGCGGTGGTCAGGTTACTGAAGAGGTTTTCGACGCTCATATGGCTGATATGGACGAGCTGCTTGACGAAGGCCGTACCATTGAGTTCAACACTATGTTTATGGATCGCTACTTGTGGGGATTACAGTTCGGATCTCAACGTATCGTTTCCAAAAAGCGTGCTTCAGGCGCTCCTATTGATGGTGTGATTATTTCTGCTGGCATTCCTGAATTTGAGGAAGCTGTTGATCTGATTCGTAGTTTGCAAGCTGACGGTTTCCCTTATGTAGGCTTTAAGCCAGGAACAGTTGATCAGATTAAGCAAGTTATTCGCATTGCTCAAGCCGTGCCAGATACTCACATTCTCATGGAAGTTGAAGGCGGATCTGCAGGCGGACATCATTCATGGGAAAGCCTGGATGATTTGCTGCTCAATACCTATGCGCGTGTACGCGAAAATTCCAATATTGTTCTCATTGTTGGCGGCGGTATTGGCACTCCTGAGCGTGCTGCAGACTATATTTCTGGTAGCTGGGCTCACACCTATGACATGCCAGCCATGCCAGTTGATGGTGTTCTTGTGGGAACTGCTGCCATGACAGCACGAGAAGCACATACCAGTCCGCAAGTTAAAGATTTCTTGGTTCAAACTCCTGGAATTACCGAGTTTGTTAAGAATGAAGATCCTTTCGCTCCTCGCGGCGAAAGTTGGGTTCCAGCCGGGGGTCATGTTGGAGGCGTAGCATCTGGTCTTTCTCACTTGCATGCCGATATTTATGAGTTGGAAAATTCCTCTGCTCAAGCTGGACGTCTGATTGCTCAGATTGATAAGAATCCAGAACAGTTGGTTACTCGCCGCGATGAAATTATTGAGGCTATTAATAAAACCTCAAAGCCATTCTTCGGCGACGTAGAGCAGATGACCTACCTTGAGATGGCTCAACGTTTTGCAGATCTGAGCTATCCATGGGCAGATTCCACTTATGTGAACCGTTTCTTGCATTTGCTGCAACGTATTGAAGCGCGCACTATTGCTCAAGATCACGGTGAATTCGATTCTATCTTCACTGGTGTAGATGATGTGCGTGAGCCAGATGCTGCTTTAGCTAAACTGGTTAAGGCTTATCCGCAAGCTGCAACGCTGAAGGTAAGTGCTAGCGATGCT
Organism: Alloscardovia omnicolens; assembly: GCA_040702985.1. Classification (GTDB taxonomy): domain Bacteria; phylum Actinomycetota; class Actinomycetes; order Actinomycetales; family Bifidobacteriaceae; genus Alloscardovia; species Alloscardovia omnicolens_A. The sequence goes on from CP159991.1 coordinate 757,400, forward strand.
GCATGGTTGCCACGTTTATGCCGTGAATATCCAAAACCAATGCCGTTCGTTCCTGTTATTGACGGTGACTTATTGCGTTGGTGGGGTCAAGATCAGCTGTGGCAGTCTGAAGATTCTCGTTACAGCGCTGACTCTGTGCGCATTATTCCAGGACCAATTTCTGTTGCAGGCATCACCACTAAAGACGAGCCGATTGCCGATATTTTGGGACGTTTTGAACTTGCCTGCATTGAACGCGTTGCTAGTGAGCATCAAGAAGTATCAAGCGCATATTCCGGCCTGGCTCATAGCGCAACAGCTGAGGACTTTATTCGCAATGCTCCAACCATTTCATGGGTAGGACACGTGATGGATAACCCAGCATACAAGTCCACTGCTGGAGAAGGTTTCTATGAGATTAAGCCTGTAGGTCAGAAGGACGGTTGGCTGCAGTTTGATCTAGATATTCATTTGGATACTTTCTGGGATAACGATCCTGATGGTGGTATCAGCAAACATGCGGTGCGCGATATTGTGGTGCCTTTGAATGTGAATCCACAACAGCCAGGACGTATGCCAATTGTGGATGGTGAACGTCTTTCTCAGCACGTCTATGCGATGCTTGCAGCAACAGCAGGTATTGGAAATACTGCCATTACAGGTGACAAGCTCGAAGCTATGCCGCAGATTATTCCTTCACAAGAAGGTGAGAAGCAGCAGCGTCCATTTGGTCATGCTGAAAGCACATACACCTTAAGTGCAAATCTTGGTTTCGATCATCAGGCAGCCACCGGTGGTGCTTTGCCAACTGATTTAGTTAGCAGCATTATTGCTCCAGATGCGTTAGTAGGCAACCTGCATGGCCAGCAATTTATGCGGCATTGGGCTCTGTGTATATTGGCAATATGCCAATTATTGAAGGCTTGCTCAATGCTGTGCATTTGGATCATATGATGGCGTTGCGTGTTACTGAGCAAGAACTTTTGGCACATACTGGTGAAAGCATTCATCTGACCAGTTGGGCAGAAAATTATGCTGAATCGGCATCTGGTCGAGTAGTAACTATTCATGTGCAGCACACAGCAGACGATGGAACAGTTTTAGCAGATGAAGTTGAGCGTTTTGCTATTCGCGGTCGCGCCTATTCGAGTGCTCTGCCAGTTACCGTTCCAGCATACGGTGGGGTAGAAGGTGAAATTGTTGAAACTCCACGTCGTTTGTTGCGCCGTGTCAGCGTGGTAGCTCCAGACGATATGACTGCTTTTGCACGCACCTCGGGTGATTTCAATCCAATTCACACTTCTGTGCGAGGTGCTCGAGTCAGCGGTTTAACTGCTCCACTCGTGCACGGTATGTGGTTGTCTGCAACGGCTCAGCATGCAGTGCAAAGCACGGATAGCAAGGGCGCGCATTGGGAGATTGAAGGCTGGACATACACCATGTACGGCATGGTTCAGCTTAATGACGAAGTCGAAATCTCTATTGAACGCGTTGGTAAAGTACGTCGAGGTGGCTTAGTTCTTGAAGTAACGAGCCGCGTGAATAAAGAAATTGTTTCAGTAGGAACTGCTATTGTGCGCACTCCTGAAAGCGCATATGTGTATCCTGGTCAAGGTGTGCAAAGTCAAGGCATGGTTTTGGATGAACGTGCTTCATCTCCAGCTGCTCGCGACGTGTGGGAACGTGCCGATAAAGTCACACGCGAAAAGCTTGGCTTCTCCATTCTGGCTGTGGTGCGTGATAATCCAACAGAGTTGACTGCTCACGGAGTGACCTATCGTCATCCTGAAGGATTGCTCAACTTAACTCAGTTCACTCAGGTAGCTTTAGCAACCGTAGCTTTCGCTCAAAGCGCTCGTATGCGTGAAGCCGGAGTAACTTTTGAACCTGCATATTTCGCTGGACACTCTTTGGGTGAATACAATGCTTTGGGTGCTTTTGCTCAGATTATTCCATTAGAAACAGTGGTAGAGCTTGTATTCCATCGCGGATCCACCATGCATCATCTCATTGAACGTGATGCTAAGGGACGTTCAAACTATCGCATGGGTGCTTTGCGTCCAAACCAGTTCGGCGTTACTGATGAAACTGTTAAGGACTACATTGCTCAGGTTGCAAAAGAATCTGGTGAATTCTTAGAAATCGTTAACTTTAACCTCGCTGGTTCTCAATATGCTATTGCAGGCACTATTGCTGGTTTGGAATATCTGAACCGTGATGCAAGCAAGCGTGCGCAAGCTGCCGGCGGTAAACGGCCATTCATGTATGTTCCTGGTATTGACGTGCCATTCCACTCTTCAAAGTTGCGCTCAGGTGTTCCTGAATTCCGCGACAAGTTGGATGCGTTGCTGCCAGCCCATATTGATTACTCCATTTTGAAGGGTCGCTATATTCCAAACTTGGTGGCACGCCCATTTGAAATGACCAAGGATTTTGCCCGTTCAATTCTCGACGTTGTACCATCTGAGCGCATCGAAAATGTTCTCAACGATGATGCAGTATGGAATGAGTATGCTGCTGATGAGCAGAAGTTGGGACGTTTGCTCTTAACTGAGCTACTCAGCTGGCAGTTCGCTTCACCAGTACGCTGGATTGAAACGCAAGCTCTCCTCTTTACTCCTCGTGAGCAGGGCGGTTGCGGCGTTGAAAATTATGTGGAAGTGGGCTTAGGAAACGCCCCAACTCTGGCAAATATGGGTGCGCGCACCTTGAAGCTGCCACAGTTTGCGCATCTGAAGAATACAGTATTTAATGTAGGTCGTGACGAAGCACGCGTCTACTTCACAGATACAGATGCTGATTCCTTAGTAAAAGATACTGTTCCTGTTGACTCTGATGACGTTGAACAGACTGCTCCAGAAGCTACTGAAAGTTCAGCAGCAGTCACACCAGCACCAACCGCATCAGCTCCAGCTTCTCCTGCTTCGGATTCAGCAGTTCCTGCCGCTCCAGTGGCTGCTGCAGGTGCGGCACCTGCACAAGATATTGAATTCAGTGCGTCTGACGCTATTGCCACCTTACTGGCATACAGCGCAAAAATTCGTCTGGATCAAATTGGTGACAGTGATACCACGGATAGCCTGACTAATGGCGTATCATCAAAGCGCAATCAGCTCTTGATGGATATTAGCGCTGAATTGTCTGTGGCTAGCGTGGAAGGTGCGGCAGAAGCAACAGTGAGTGCTCTCTACGGCATTGTAAATGCTGCTGCTCCACATTATAAAGCTTTTGGCCCAGTGCTCAGCGATGCAGTGCGCGAACGTTTACACGCTCTCTTTGGTGCTGCAGGCGTTAAGCCAGCACAGATTGCTAAGCGCGTTCACGGTGCATGGGGATTGGCAGATGGCTGGGTATCAGCAGTTACTGCTGATCTTGTGCTCAATACACGCGAGGGTGCAAGCTCTCGCGGCGGAGACTTGGCAAGTCTGCCAACGCAAGCTGTATCCAATGCAGCTGAAGCAGATGCTTTGATTGATGCTGCTGTTCAGGAAGTAGCGGCCTCTCGTGGTGTTGCGGTAGCCATGGCATCGACTGGATCTGGCTCTGCCGGGGCAATGGTTGATTCTGCTGCCTTGAACGAATTTGCTGACAAGATTACCGGCGAAAACGGCGTCTTAGCTCAAACAGCACGCTTTGTTCTCAACCAGATTGGGGCAACGCGCACTCCTGAATCTACACCAGCTGACGATAATGCTGCTGTGGTAGCAGCCGTTGAAGCTGAATTAGGCCATAATTGGGTCAAGCAAGTAGAACCTCGCTTTGATGCGAATAAAGCAATTCTTATTGATGACCGTTGGGCAAGCGCTCGCGAAGATCTAGCACATATGTATGTGGAGGCTGACGAATCCTATGCTCAGCATTCCTTCGACGGTGCGGGCCAGGCTATTGCCGCTCAAGCATCATGGTATGCTCAGCGTGCTCAAGCAGATGGTCGTACTGCTTTAGCTGATGCTTTTGCAGCAATCGCTCAGCGAGCAGCGGCTCGACCAGATAAAGCTAGCCAAGAATTTGCTGGAGATGTAGCTGTGGTTACTGGCGTATCTGCACATTCTATTGCTGGTGAAGTGGTGGCTTCTTTGCTTGCAGGCGGTGCAACAGTTATTGCTACGAGCCGCAGCTTCACACCACGCATTAAGGAATGGGCAAAGCAGATTTACCGTGCTCATGCAACGCAAGGTGCTCAGCTCTGGCTGGTTCCAGCTAACCTATCTAGCTTCCGTGATGTGGACGCTTTGGTGAATTGGGTGGGTAGTGAGCAGAAAGAAACTCACGGCGCAACTACAACAGTGCTCAAGCCAGCACTCAGCCCAACCTTATTCTTCCCATTTGCAGCACCACCAGTACATGGTACTGTGGCAGATTCTGGTGAACTCTTTGAATCTCAAGCTCGACTCATGCTGTGGGGAGTAGAACGTGCTATTGCAGGTTTTGCACCGCTGGGATCTGAAACTCATGTAGACCACCGTTTGCACGTGATTCTTCCTGGTTCTCCAAACCGTGGTATTTTCGGCGGTGATGGTGCATATGGTGAAGTCAAGGCAGCATTCGATGCCTTAGTAACCCGCTCTCATGCAGAAACCGACTGGTCTCAGCATGTAACCTTCGCTCATCCACTCATTGGATGGGTGCGTGGCACCGGCTTGATGGGTGGTAATGATCCGCTTGTTGAGGTTGTGGAATCTCGAGGAATTCATACGTACACAACTGCGCAGATGGCTGAAGAACTTATGAAGTTAGCCACGCGAGAAGCTCGACGCTTAGCTGTGCAAGCTCCATTGAGTGTGGACTTAACTGGTGGTTTAGGCAATGAACCTTTGAATATTGCTGAACTGCGTGACGAAGCATTAGCTCGTGAACAGTCTCGTGTAGAGCAGTCAACTGATAGTGCTGACCATGAGCAGACTATTCGCATTAAGGCTTTGCCAACACCAGAAGTTCCAACTCAGGCTGATGCTCATAGTGAGGATTGGTCTCATGTGAGCGCTCGCCCTGAAGATGAAGTGGTTATTGTTAACATTGGTGAGCTGGGTCCATGGGGCTTTGGTCGCACGCGTTTGCAAGCTGAATTGGGCATTCATTCCGATGGCAGCGTAGACCTTAACGCTACGGGTGTGATTGAACTCGCATGGAATATGGGATTAATTTCATGGTCTGATTCTCCAAAGCCGGGTTGGTACGATGAACAAGGCGATATGATTCCGGAAGAGGATATTTATGATCGCTTCCATGATGAGGTTGTAGCTCGCAGCGGTATTCGTCCATTTGATGATGGCATGGGCAATGATTTTGCACATGGAACCAATGAAGATGCTGCGGAAGTATTCCTCGACCATGACATAACCTTCTCGGTAGCTGACGAAAAGACAGCGCGAGAATACCTTGATATGGATGAGAATCACACCACTATTATGCGTGATGAAGACAGTGGTGAATGGTTGGTAACCCGTACAAAGGGTGCTTCTGTTCATGTTCCTCGCCGTACAACCATGACGCGCACTGTGGGTGGTCAATTCCCTCAAGGTTTTGATCCAACTCGTTGGGGTATTCCAAGCTCCATGGTGGGCGATGTGGATCAGATTGCTTTGTGGAATATTGTTACCGCAGTAGACGCCTTTATTTCTGCTGGCTTCACTCCAACAGAAATTTTGCAGTCCATTCATCCATCACAGGTGGCAAGCACGCAAGGTACTGGTTTTGGCGGTATGTCATCCATGCGTAAGCTCTACTTGGATCGTTACCTGAACAAGGATTATCCAAGTGATATTCTGCAAGAGGCTCTGCCAAACGTTGTGGCAGCTCATGTGATGCAGTCCTATATTGGTGGTTATGGCAATATGATTCAGCCAGTATCAGCATGCGCTACAGCAGCAGTATCTGTAGAAGAAGGTTTTGACAAGATTAAGCTTGGTAAAGCTGACTTCGTTGTGGCTGGCGCTATTGATGATATTGGCACAGAGTCGGTGAATGGCTTCGGCTATATGAATGCAACTGCTAATTCCCAGGAAATGTATGACAAGGGAATTGATGCCCGATTCTTCTCGCGTGCAAATGATCGTCGTCGCGGTGGCTTCGTAGAAGCTCAGGGTGGTGGAACCGTGCTCCTCACTCGCGGTGATATTGCCTTAAAGCTTGGTTTGCCAGTTGCAGGTGTGATCGGTTATGTGCGTTGCTTTGCTGACGGAGCTCACACCTCTATTCCAGCTCCAGGTTTGGGTGCTTTGGCTGCAGCTCAAGGTGGTGAGAATTCACAACTGGTGCGCGACCTAGCTCAGCTCGGTGTATCTGCTGATGATATTGCAGTGGTTTCTAAGCACGACACCTCTACGAATGCTAACGATCCAAACGAATCTGAACTGCATAACACTGTGGCTCATGCTATTGGACGCAGTGCAGGAAATCCTTTGTACGTGATTTCTCAGAAGAGTTTGACGGGGCATGCTAAGGGTGGCGCAGCCATCTTCCAAATGCATGGTTTAACTGATGTTTTCCGCACTGGTATTATTCCTGCGAATGCATCCTTGGATGTGGTGGATTCTGCTTTGAAGCGTGACGATCACATGGTGTGGTTTACTCAGCCACTGCATATGGGAGCACAACACGACATCAAGGCTGGATTGGTTACTTCGCTTGGATTCGGACATGTGTCTGGCTTTGTAGCTGTTGTGCATCCAGGTGCTTTCGAAGCTGCAGTACGCAATACTGCTGGTGAAGATGCCGTAGCACAGTGGAAGCAACGCGCCAACGCTCGTCTGGCTGCAGGTCATATGCACTTGCAGAAAGCAATGCGCGGTCATGCAAGCCTGTTTGAGCAGATTGATAACCGTCGCTACCATGACGATAAGCGTGGTTATAATGCTCACGACGTGGAGAAAGCAATGCTTTTGGATCCTCAGGCACGCTTAAGTGACAGCGGATACTTTGAGAAGTAAAGCTTTTTAGGCACAACATAATGGGGTTCACAGTTGATATCTGTGAACCCCATTGATGATGAAAAAGAAGTGTATTAGAGCAAAGACTTATACATAGCCAAAATATCCTCTTGAGTTGCTGGACGAGGATTTCCTGGAGTGCAGACATCATTAAAAGCATCCTGAGCTAAGGCTTCCACATCAGCCTCGGTTGCTCCCACTTCAGAGATCGTCGTTGGGTTACCCAAACGTGCAGTCAGATCACGCACAGCCTGCACAGCGGCATCGCGAACGGTGTTAAGATCAGCGCTGAACGCGTTATCTACGCCGAAAGCATGAGCGATTGCACGATACTTTTCGCCAGTATATTCCTTGTTATAATCCATTATTGGAGCAAGCAAAATACCGTTAGCAACACCGTGAGCTACATCTAAGCGTCCACCCAAAGGATGAGCCATACCGTGCACAAGACCTAAGCCAACATTGGAATATGCCATGCCTGTAATATATGACGCATATGCCATGTTCTCGCCTGCAGGAACGTCGCCCTCAGCAGACTTAGCCAAGTTCTGAGCAATCAACTCAATAGCCTTCAAGCTCAAAGCATCAGACAATTCCCATGCTCCAGGAGTAATGTAGCCTTCAATGGCGTGAGTTAGAGCATCTAATCCGGTTGCTACCTTAAGGCTGCGTGGCATGCCATCCATCAAATCTGGATCAACAAAAGCAACCACAGGAATATCATGAGGATCCACAGCCACAAACTTGCGCTTATTGGCAGTATCCGTGACGACGTAATTAATAGTCGTTTCAGACGCTGTTCCTGCAGTGGTTGGCACACCAAAAATAGGTACTGATGGGTTCTTGGTATCAGCCACGCCTTCAAGACTTAAAACATCAGCAAATTCAGGGTTAGCAGCAATAATGCCAATACCTTTACACGTATCTTGAGGGGAACCGCCGCCCAAGCCAATCAAGAAATCAGCGCCCGATGCTTTGAGTTTCTCCACGCCATCTTGAATGCATTCAACAGGAGGATTAGGCTTCACATTAGTGAAAACTTCATATGGAAGCTGAGCGGCATCTAAAATAGCAGTTACCTTATCGACTGTTCCTACTTGAGGATCGGCAAGAGTAGGGTCTGTGACAATAAATGCTTTTGTATATCCGTGTGCACGTGCGACGGCTGGAATCTGTTCAATAGCGCCACGTCCAAAATATGCTTCTTGATTGAAAATCATGCGGTAAACCATCAATAACCTCCATTGGTTTTACTTCAACATCATGCGTAACATCACTGTTATGCGATACGTTCACATTGTATCGTACGGCATGACAAGAGCATGAATTGCTAAGCATTACAACGGTTTTAGTGGGTCATAAGAAATTACCCATAATATTTTATTGGCTGGCACGTTTGCTGGAAGTAGAGAGTAGGATGGAGGGAACTTTTAACAACGCGGTTAAAAGTACCGTGGAAGGATGGCGCGCACCAGCATAACAACAAAACGTGGCAGATTGTTCCGCACATTCATCTAAATAAAGCTGTGATGTAATACATGGTAAAGAAGTTCGAGCGGGATATCCTGCCGTGAATCTGCTGTATGTCTTTAACAAGAAATCTCAATAGGAAGATGGTCATCGATTCAATCGAGCAACCTACATTTCGGGGGGGGGGAGAAGAAATGAAAAATTGTACAAGAATGATGATGCGTACGCTCACCTCACTGCTATGTATTGCCATTGTTATTCCGATTGCGGGATGTTTTCCTTCAACATCATCGCAATTCAAAGAAATTCAGTTGGAGCAATACATTGCTGCTCTGCCCATCTATGATGCAGGGAAAATTCCTGGACAGCATAGTTATGTGGCATTGCTAGACCCAAAAGGACAAGCGAAAATTCTTACCATTAATACCATGTTTTACAATCAGCCCGTATGGACTCAAGCGGGTATGCATTTTGTAGATAATAAACGTAATTATTTTATGGCTTTCGATTCTTCGCACACACGCGTTTCAGATTATGCCAAAACAGAATTTCAGTATGGCAGTACATTTTACGATGATAATACGCTCGTAACTATGCTGAATAAGGGCTTAGATAAGACAAAAGACGCTGCAATAGCGATTTCTAAGAGCGATGGAAGCTATAAAGAGTTCGCATACAGTACAGAAGCAGCGCATACTTTGAGTAATCTCTCCACCTGCAATCAATCAACCTATACCATTGATTTGAGTCGAGACATAGAGAATCCAGAACTGGTTATCTCGAAGGTATTTGATGGTAAAACTCCGCAATATACTGTTGAAGATAAAGTGCGGGCGGATGTGAATGCATTTGATGAACAGCTTCAAACTCTCTTCGAAGGTCATCCGACAGTTACTAATCGAAACAATTTAGGTACTGCTTTCTGCCAGAACGGTAAACTTTCTACTTTTGTAACAGTAACCGCAACCCAAACAGAGTCACGGGTGGGAAGCGTTATGCTATTCCAGTGGGATACAAGCACGAAAGAATCACATTTTATTCCACTCAAAGATGAGAAAACTGGTGGATATATAACCACAACTCAAGCTACTACGTGGGGTGAGTATTCAACAGATGAACGTGCAGCTTCAGAAAATGAAGCGCTTGTTATGAGTGATCTTTCGGGCGAAATTTTGGCAGTGAATACAAATACAGGCGTTGCACGGCAATTTGCGCCAAAGATTATTGAGCACAACGACCAATTTGAAACTGATTTTTATGGGCGAATGGTCATGCGCACAACTAAGGATTATGTGTTCGCGTTTGCTTTATATGAGAACGATAAATCAGGAACAAAATCGTTTATTAACGTGTATTCACGCAAAGACGGTTCTTTGCTCACAACTATCCACGTAGACAAAGCAGTAAATTCAAAGGTGTACGCGAAATCATTTAAGTTCGGGTATCCAGCAGTTAATCCACGCTACAAGTGGTCATAAGCGCCAATCATATTTTTGGGGAGTACACAATATAGCAATAGCATTGTGCGCTCCCCAAAAATGCATAACAAACTTATTTCAGCAAGTCTTTACACAATCCGGTTGAATCACGCACCACCAGTTCAGGATCGTAACTAATCACACGATGTTTATTGAGTAATGAACTATCATTCATCATCTCAAACAAAGAATTCACCGCAGAACGTGACATGAGATCCACAGGCTGACGCAGAGTTGTTAAGCTTGGTTGAATATAACTCAATTGAGGAGAGTTATCGTATCCAATGACGGAAATATCCTCTGGTACGCGAATTCCCTGATCGTTCAGACCTTTGATGGCACCGAGGGCAAGAGCATCACTGGCGCATAAAAAGGCAGTTACACCGTTGTGTGCAAGTTGCGTAGCTGCATTGCTTCCAGAACCAAAGCCGTATGTTGTCCATACTGTATCAACGATGTCAATATCATTGTGTTGGGCAAAATTCACAGCTGCTTCATGCTTAACAAGAGATGGGTAATGCTGTCGATCGCCCAGGAGCAATGCAATCTTCTTATGTCCTTGACTCATAAGCAGTCTCATTGCCTTATCAGAACCTGTGGCATCATTTGTGCGTATAACTGTGCCGTGAACGCTAGGATCAGCTTCATTGATGAACACTTTTGGAACATGGCGTTCATCGAGGAGCTTATAGAGAGAAAAATCGCCGCCTTTTGTATCGTAGTGTCCTGATAGAAAAATAACGCCGTCAATGTGTCGGTTAAGCGCCATCGTTAAAAGAGAATTTTCTGTGGCTCCACCAGGGGTGTAGGTGCATAATAAAGGCAAAACATTGTGTTGAGCCAACTGAGTGCTGATTGATGTAACGAAGGCTGGGAAAATAGGATTCGACAAATCCGGTGTAACAAGCGCTATTTCGTGAGTGGTAGAGCGAGTCATTTCGCTCATAGGTACACCCATTGCAGACATAGCTTGTGTTACAGCTTGACGGGTCTCTTCAGAAACGCCCGGTTTTCCATTAATAACACGAGAAACAGTCGCCTGACTTACTCCAACTTTCTGTGCAATAGCAGCAAGGGTTTTCATTGAAACTCCGTCAAAACAAAGACATGTGTGTGGTATCAATCGTCACTTTATACTGTTGTAAAAAATTACGCAAAAAGTTGCAGATAAAATATCGAAATTTTAGATGAAAAATAACGTGAAATATGTGTATAATTTGCGCAAAAAATACTCAAAATAGTGTGAAAGATTCTTATGAAATGTGTAAATATAGCATGAAAACTACTATTTACCTTAATATGATTGAAATAAATTTGATATTATAAAAGTAATATGTATGCAAAAATTACGTTTATTGCGCTTTATATGTAAAATGTAAATGTGTGCGATATCACAGGAAATGATTGTTCAAGATATGTGTGATACGGGTCAATGGATGAAAGAGAGGAATGTGGGGTATCTGTGAGGTGAGACAGCTCTGGGTTGATTGAGCTATGGTGGGATCAAGGTGATGTGGAGTATCTGTAATACCGGGCTTTGTTCTATTTTTCGTTGGTGAAAATACTGAGAGATGGCGAAGAATAGGTTAAAGTTGTCTGAACGATGGTTCGTAGTTCTGGTTTGTTCGGGGTATGCCTGAAGTGGCTGCAATTAAAAATAGGCTTAAAAGTTTATCTTTCTATGTGGGGTATGTAGATTGTGTGTACAAGCTTGCTTATGCTTGATACGCACTGATGTGAGTGAACTGGGCATTTTCTAAAAGTGTGCAAGAGCGTGTTTGAAAACTATATTAATGGTTGAAAAGAAATATTTTCTAATTTTTACGTATCGTTAATCTGCTGATAAATAGCAGATATTGGTGTTGTGTAGCACAGAATAATAGGATTAAAAAGCAAAACTTGCGCAATAATTTCTAAAAGATTACTATAAATTTCAGTAATGACAGTAGTTGTAGATACGTAAGCATGATTCTATGACGTGATGATTCGAAGTTGAAGGGCAAGAGCAATAATGGCTGGTTCTCATGTCTATAAGACGTCACAAGCACTCGATGCATGGTGGGCGAATGCTGTGGTGTATCAGGTATACCCTCGATCATTCCAAGATTCAAACGGAGATGGTATTGGTGATTTACCAGGAATTACGAGGCGTTTAGAATATTTAGCAGATTTAGGCATTGATGTGCTCTGGTTGTCGCCAGTATATAAGTCTCCACAAGATGACAATGGTTATGATATTTCGGATTATCAAGATATTGATCCTATATTTGGAACTCTAGATGATATGGATGTTTTGCTTGATAAAGCTCATTCATTGGGAATAAAAGTCATTATGGATCTTGTTGTTAATCACACGTCAGATGAGCATAAGTGGTTTAAATCTTCTGTTGCAGGAGATCCGCTGTATAAAGATTGGTATATTTGGGAAAATCCACGTGAAGGTCGTATAGGTGGTACGCCTGGGGCAGAGCCAAATAATTGGGGATCTTACTTTGGTGGGTCAGCGTGGCAGTGGGTTCCTGAGCGTGGTCAGTATTATCTTCACCAATTTTCTCCTAAGCAGCCTGAACTGAACTGGGAGAACGAGCAGATGCGGCAGAGCGTGTATGCCATGATGAATTGGTGGATGGATCGCGGTATTGATGGCTTCCGTATGGATGTGATTTCCTATATTTCCAAACGTTACGATGCGAACGGCAAGTTGCGTGGAGTTGATGGTTCTTATTTACCGGCGCAATCTGTAGGCCTAGATGGATATTCAAATCCTAGCAGTGATTGCTCGGATGGTCCATCATTTTGATCAGTATATGCGCGAAATGCATCATGAAGTCTTTGAAGGGCGTGAAGGGTATCTCACTGTTGGTGAAGCTCCTGGAATTTCTACATTCCGTGCTGCGGATATTACAAAACCAGCAAATCATGAGCTAGATATGTTGTTTCTCTTCGACCATATGAGTATTGATCAGTATGGTTCAGGTGGTAAGTGGAATGTAACGGATTGGAAGCTTTCTGATTTACGCAGAATTTTTGCTGGATATGAATCAATTATTGATTTTGGAGGATGGACGTCACTGTTCTTTTGTAATCACGATCAACCGCGCATTGTTTCCCGATGGGGAGACGATTCGATAGAAGAATTACGATTACGTTCAGCAAAAGCATTGGGACTTTTATTACATCTTCACCGTGGCACTCCCTATATCTATCAAGGTGAAGAGTTGGGTATGACTAATGCACACTATACGCGACTCGATCAGTATAGAGACATTGAATCTCTCAATATGTATGATCAGCTGGTAGGTGCAGGCATTTTCTCACATAAAAAAATGATGGACGCTCTTGCAGCTAGAGGGCGCGATAATTCTCGTACACCCATGCAGTGGGATGACAGTACATATGCCGGTTTCCAAAGTGCTGATCTTACAACCAAGCCGTGGATATCCGTCAATAAGAATAAAGATATTATTAATGCGCGTGCAGCGCAGATGGATGAACATTCCGTATACAATTTTTATAAGAAATTAATTGAGCTTCGACATCATAATAAAACAGTTGTGTGTGGATCATGGCATCCACTCGATATAGATAATGAGCAGGTGTATGCTTTTACGCGTGAAGATGACGAGCATCAGCTTTTAATTATCGTCAATGTCAGCAGTAAGCAAGCATATCTTCCTGAGCAAACTCTTTCACTGGTGAGAAAACTTGAAGCTGCGCGTCAGCTCAAGGAATCCAAAATTCTTCTGAGTAATGAAAATATCCCAGGCGTAGTGCTGCAACTCAAATCTGGGACATTAAATCCGTGGATGGCACTCGTTTATGAGGTCAGGTGAGGAGAAATTCTGCTACACAACGTTGTAGTCAGCGTATTGTTGAGATTTTGATTCCCGTATCACCTATATCACTTCTGGTAACAGATGGTAGTCTAGAGGTTATTCTTAGAGCAGTAGTGGTACATTTACTCCTATGACCTATATGGTGAGCATGGATACCTCAGCACAGATTGCAGGCATGGGACACGACATTGTGGACTGCGCTGAATTTGCTGAGCAGCTTGCTGTGACCGGAACACGTTTTCATCAGCTTTTCTCTGCTCGCGAAGCTACGCAATGTCGCGCGCGTAGTAGGGATGATGCTGACTATGCGCAACATCTTGCTGCACGTTGGGCTGGCAAGGAAGCTTTTCTTAAAGCATGGTCGCATGCTTTAAGTCCTCATAATGCTATGCCATATACAATAGAAAATTTTCCGTGGATTTCCATCGAAATACTGCATGATGCTGTGCATCGTCCGTCTGTTCATCTTGATGACGACGTGAACACAACACTGTATAACAGTTTAAGGTCGGCAGGTAAGCTCAAGCAGAACGATGAGATTCACTGGCATATTTCTTTAAGTCATGATGGTGGTATAGCAAGTGCCGTAGCAATTATGGAAATTGCTACGCAGCACACAAACATAAATCACCATTAAATTCATAACATAAAAACAACCACGACAAAAGAGATGAGGAGAATACATGCGCGCATTAATCATTGTGGATGTGCAACCAACATTTTGTGAAGGCGGAGAGCTGCCTGTTCAAGGAGGGAATGAAGTCGCCGCTCGCATTGCTCAGTATGTTCGCACCCATCAAGATGATTACACGTTTATTGCCACCACTCAGGACTGGCATATTGAGCCAGGTGAACATTTTAGTAAAACACCTGATTTTGTTGACACGTGGCCACCTCATGGAGTTGCTGGTAGTGATCATGCAGCATTGCATCAGGATATTCAATATTTAGGTATTACCCGCCATTTCAAAAAGGGGCAGTATTGTGCCGCCTATTCCGGCTTTGAAGGAATAGAAGATAATGGTGACAGTCTTGACAGTCGTGAAGCTGTTGATGCTGCTCTAGCTGCTGGACATACTCTAGACCATGCATTGAGAGCAGCTTCAATTAGTGAAGTAGATGTATGTGGCTTGGCATTATCCCATTGTGTGAAAGAAACAGCTCTGGATGCTCAGCGTCTAGGATATGAAACACGTGTACTGACGAATTTGAGCGCCCCGGTCAGTGTAGAACAGGGAATTGCGGCGTGCGATGCTTTGCGCGAACAAGCAGTAGAGCTTATTGAGGTAGAACTCTAAGCAATTCCATATACGAGCGTGCGAGCAGCAAAGAGTTGAGGAAGAGAATGGCAAAAATATCTGTGCAACAAGCATATGAAACAATCTGCAACCAGTTGGCAGAAGATAATAAGAGCACATCTCTAACGTGGCTTATTACCGGTGCTCCACGATCTGGAAAAAGCACACTAGCATTAGATCTGACAGTGTGGGCTGCTCAGCATATAGGATCTGAACATGTCAGTCTTATTGTGACGAATCGTCATGTGGCAGATGAAGCCAATCGTCACATTATTCATAGTCTGAAAGTTATGGGGCAGAGGCGACTAGCAACAACGTTAAGTGCTCTAGCTTTTCGCATTATTGATGAACGTCAATTACGTCAAGCTGGTCCTGCCCCTAAACTGCTCAACGGCGCAGAACAGACAGCTCTTTTACGCGCCGTTTTAGATCATCACATTGAGCATGCACGTTTAGGTGATTTGTGCGACACATGTATGCTCTTACGCTCCTACTTTGTGGGCACTACTCAGCAGAATAGTGCCAGCACTCGCGATACAGTGAGCCTTTTCGAAAGTTATATTACGCCAACATTTTTGCTGCAATTGCGCGATATGCTTGCCCGTATGAATGAGCTGGGAGCATCACACAGCTTAGAAAACGAGATTCTGGACACTTTAGTATCCACTCCAAGCACAGTAATGGGGGCTAGTGCGCTTGATCATAGTCGCATACAAATTCAATTATCCTATGCATTACGTCGTGAATATTCTGCAGAAATTCGGGCGCAATATCCAGATCAATTACGTTTTGACTCATCTAGGCTCCTACGTGAAGCTGCCTTAACAGTTCAATCCAATACGGATAGTGACGGAGTGCATTATCCCAGCCTTATTATTGTGGATGATGCCCAAGAGCTGACTTTAGCGGCCATGTTTTTGCTTCACGAACTCTATAAAACGGGAACGCGTATTGTTTTTCTTGGTAATCCGGATGAATCTGTTTTAGGTTTCCGTGGAGCTTATGGTGAGTTCTTCTTTAACCGTGCAGATAAAAAATCAGTAGAAGAGGATGAAACTCTTTTTCTCCCGAGTGATTTTGCTTGTTTTGATGCACAACGCATTGATCTTCAAAGTGGTCTGCTCTACGAGGATATGGACTACAAAGCGCGAGTGGCCAGCCGTGTGGCGCTGAATATTCCTGCTACATATGCCACTGATATTCCTATGACACTCAGGGCACACAAATTCCCTGATTCGTTAGACAACATCAGTCGTATTTATGATTATGATGACCAAGCGGTTAAAGATAGTAGTGTGGATGCGCATCTTTTCCATTCGCCACGTGAAGAGTTGAATTACATTCTCAAACAGATTGTGCATATGCGTATGAATGGTGCGCAATCGTGGAATTCTATGGCTATTATTGTCCATGATAATGCGACTGCCCGCACCTTTGGACGCCGCCTGCAAGATGAGGGTATTCCTGTTCGCTACTCAGCTATTGCTAAGCCTTTGAACGAAGATCCAGTAACATGTGGACTCTTTGCTGCTATTGAATTGAGTCGCATAAAGCTAGAAGATAGTCACTCGTGTGATGCGTTGAATCGTCGAGTTGAGCGTTTGATGCGCCAATTTGCTTCCAGCCCTCTTGGCGTGAGCAAGGATGATAAACCTATGAGCATGTCTCATCTTGACGCGCTCTTCAATGCCATGAGTACCATGATGCAGGCAGCAGCAACAGCACAAGTGCATGTCACATATAACTTCACAGCCATCCGCGATGCGTGGAATGCTATAATCCAGCACTATCACACAAGCGGTGAAGATCAGCCACTTCATACAACGGCATTGCGTACTTTGCTGATTTTGAATACTCATGAAGTGCGGGATAAGATTATCACGATGCTGCAAGCAATGGATTCAGAATATTCTAACGATATGCAGTGCTTGCGCAGATTGCTGCATATGATGGATGCTGTTAATGCTCATGCATCAACCAATGCCACAGATATTATTGGAATTTTATGGGCAGCATGGCAAGCAGCCGACGTGTCAGATACGTGGCAGAAAAAAGCATTAGATTTCACTAATTTTTCCCAGCGTTTACGCTACAACGAGTGGCTTGACGGTGCTATGCGTCTTTTTGATTATGCGAATCAACGAGATTCGTCAGTTTCCATTGACACGTTCATGGTACGAGTGAAGAATCTGGATATTTCTGCGGACTCCTTAGCGCACTTAGCTCCACTCGATGAAGCTATTACAGTCACAACTCCGGCTTCTACAGCAGGCGCGCAATGGGATCATGTATGGATGCCGGGTGTTCAAGAAGGAACATGGCCAAATCTCACCTTACGCAACACCATGCTGGGAGCTGATAATCTGGCTGAAATCATGATGACGGGTTCTCTTCGTCAGCAAGCGCATGACCGCATGATTGAGGTGCTTCATGCAGAAAAACGTAGTTTTTTGGTTGCACTTATGCGCGCACGTTCTACTGTACATGTGAGCGCCGTGTGGAATGATGAGGTATCGCCTTCAGATTTTCTCTACACCTATATGCCAGAGCTGTGCGAGCGCGTCGATAAAATGGATAAAGCTGATTTTACTGAAGTTCCTCTTGTTCAGTTAGCTGAGCAATCATGTCAAGATGGTTTAGATGCTATAGGCAACACCACCATTAGTGATGTTATCCGTCAAGCACGTGTGACGTTAAGCGAGGAGCTGATTAGTGCTGATGGCTTAACACAGCGTGGACTTGATGCCCTTGATGCTTTAAGCTATCTAAAAAATCATGGATATAGCTTCGCTGCGCCTGAAAAGTGGGCTTTCGTTGACCGTTTTGAGATTGATAAGATGCATGAGCAGGCTGTGAGTATTCTTGAAGGCACAGAAGAAAAACCGGTATACTTGTCTCCGTCTGCTGTGGAAAGTCTGTGGGGATGCCCAATTTGTTATCGTTTAGAAAATCGTTTCAGTGGTCCACGCGCATCGACTGCTGCTACGTCTTTTGGAACTTTAATCCACTCTATTGCTCAGTGGGCTAGCCAAGATCAACATTATGATAGTGCTCAGTTCTATAACGAACAGAAAGACGCACTCGGCAGCTCGGGGGCTGTTGTTGACGCTATTACTGATGCCATGATGGAGCAGTACGATGCCATGAAAACACCGGCTGATATAGATAATGGCATTAAAGAATATATGGCTGAATTGGACAATAATCGCAAAGCTCGAGAGATTTTGCGCAATATTGCCTCCTATTTTGTGTATTCTCATGAAGCCGATGTGGCAGGAGGCGCAGCAAATGTGGATTATCATCCAGCATATGCGCCAATAACTGATGCGAAGGCAGAATGGGAATTTGAGGCAGATATTACCTTAGAAGATATTCGCTTTGCATACAATGCTATTGAAGGGCGTACACCGGTTACTGCGCAGGAATTTGAGCAGATTATCACCATGCTGGCAGACGGTATGCCTGAAGGTTTTGACTATTCTACTACTGTGCGTTTGCGCGGCGTGATAGATCGCGTGGAATGGCACGGTCAATCTGAGAACGGTCAAGATGTGATGTATATTGTGGATTATAAGACGGGCAAAAAAGCTCATAATCTTAATGAGCAGTTTAATAATCTGCAGCTAACCTGCTACCAGCTTGGTTTAATTTTTAGTCATAAACAGCATGCAACAGATGAACAGCGTGCTCGGCTATTTTCTGAGGCTCCTGTGATTGCAATGTCGTCTCTCTTTGACGTTAAGCATGAGTCAATTCCAGCAACAAGTAGGCAAGAGGGGTTTGCAAAATATCAGCCGGCTTTATTTGTTAATGGTCATTTAGGATATGAATATGCAGGTCGCCCATACAATAAACAACACTCTACGATGATAAACAGTCGTCTAGGAATTGATAGCAAGATTCTTGAAACGATGCGTCCCGAGGTTCAAGAACGTCTTGCTGATGAGCTGGATAATTTCGAGACGGATAGAACGCTGCACTCGCTGACTTTGATTGCGCGTGTTTTTTATGCTGCAGCAGCTTTGCGTTCTGACGTGCTGACGGTTTCTGCCATACACGCGCCGCATAACCCTCAATTCTGCGCGTATAAGCATGTGTGCTCAGCATGCGCGAACAGTAATACATCGGTCATGGAGGAGTGGTTGTCATGACAGAAATCAGCTACACGCCTGAACAAGAAAAAATTATTTCTGCACAGCCAGACGCAAGTATGCTTATTGTTGCGGGAGCTGGTTCAGGCAAAACCTTTACGATGACACAGCGTATTATTGAGTTGATTAAAAGGGGTGTGTCACCAGAAAAGATTTTAGGATTAACTTTTACGAACGCTGCAGCAACTGAACTTTTAACACGCGTATCTGCTGAGGTTTTTGCACATCGTCAACAATCTTCAGTAGCTCACAGTGACGAAGAACAGCTAGAGAATGCTGATTCTGCCTTCTTGAAACCAGAAGTATACACGTATGATGCATTTTTCCAGTCTATTGTGCGTCAATTTGGTTTGCTTGTTGGTATGGATCCGCAAACAGTTCCTTTGAGCGAAGCAGGAACTTATCAGCTTGCAGATGCTGTTGTTCAAGACCATATACGTCAAGCAGTTGCTGATATGCGCGCAGATGGAGACGAATCATCATCTGCTACCGATGAGCTAGAAAGTATAGGATCCTATTCCACTTTTGTCTCACACATTGTCACCCTTTCTGATGCCATCAGTAACAGCATGATTGATGGTGAGTGCACGAGTATGGATGATGCTATTGCACGTGTGGAACACTGGGATACAGCTTTTATTGAACATCTAGAAAAGATTATTGACCGAGATTATGCGCAAGAGAAGAATTTACCTGATTTTGGTCAGCCAATAAAAATGACCAGTTCTAAAACGGAAAAAGGTCTAAAAAAATGGATTGACAATAAGGGGCGTGATTATGTTGCCAGCCTTGTTGTGCAGTTAAAAGAAAAAACGCAGGAACGTTCAACTTTACTTCGATATGTGAAGCTTTTCCATCAGAAAAAACAAGAGCAGCATGTAGCACAATTTGCTGATTTTACTATTGCAGCAATTCAATTAGTTGACCGTTTTCCTTGGATTGCGCAATATTATCGTTCGCGATTTACCCATGTTTTTCTTGACGAATATCAGGATTCTTCAAGCGTGCAAGCCAATCTGATTGTTCGCATCTTTGCACCAGAGGGGGTGCAACATGAGAATTCATCTGCACTCACCGCAGTGGGAGATCCCTATCAGGCTATTTATGGCTGGCGTGGGGCATCCCCGGGAGCTTTTATCAACTTTCTAAGAAATACAGGAGTTCATGCACCCTTAGCTCTGAGTGCTAGCATGCGTAATCCACAAATTATCTTGGATATGGCCAATATGCTGACTCGACCTTTGCGCTTAGGTCACGTTGATGTATATAACCGTCCCGGCAGTATTGTGCTGCAAGAAGTGACTGTTAAAGAACTAACAGCACATACGCCGCAGGGTGCAAGTAATCCAGCCGAGGGGTCTTTTGGAGCTTTGATCTACCATACGCAACGTCAAGAAATTGACGCGGTGGTGCGTTACGCGAAGTATGCAGTTTCAGAGAGTAAACGACGCAATGATGAACGCATTAAGCGTGGAGAAAAAGCGCAATCCGGACCATTTGTGGCTGTGCTTATGCGCTCTAAAACGCATATGGATGAATATGCAAGTGCCTTAACTCGTGCAGGTCTTTCTGTGCAGATTGATGGTGTAGGTAGCGTGCTTGATCGTCCTGATGCTCATGAAATTCTTAATATTCTGAGGGTCGTGAGCAATCATCGTGATTCGGCAGCTGCTGTTAATCTTTTAGCGAGTACACGATTCTCCTTAAGTGCAAAAGATTTGAGGGCACTGTCACAAGCAGCCACAGCATATAATACGGCTATGGGTGAGCGTTTAGCGCGTCATGTGGGGGTTTCCTCAGATGAAAAATCATCATACGATGCGCTTTCTATTGTCTCTTTAGCGGACGTGTTACTCAGCGATAACAGTGGGTGGATTCTCGACACCTATTTTCGAGGCAGTGATGCTGCTCGTCAACGTATTGACGAGTGTTCGCGTATGCTTCGCCGTATTGAAGCGTCACATTCTGCAGGTGTAGAGCAGACCATTCATTTAGTGGGTGAAGAGCTGGGGCTAGATATTGATATTGCTGTTGCCTATGCATCCTCTCGAGCACAACAGCTGACAACTGATGCTACACCAATATCCAGTGTGGATAGCCTTGTTGAGCTTGCGCAAACCTACAGCAAAGAATTAATGGAGGGGCAAAGCGAAAGTATATCTGGATTCTTGTCATGGTTGGAAGGTCAAAAAAATTCGCTGCCTAAAAATCCTACGCTGGTGGGGTCAGATAACGCTGATGTGATTGTCTGCACAATTCACCATGCTAAAGGATTAGAGTGGGATAGCGTGATTATTCCGCACATGCAGGCGGATACATTTCCGTCTAAAACAGGAAATAATTTTGCTTGCGATGCTGTATATGAAGATGAGCCGCAGCGTTTTGGACAGTATGCTGCTCATGCATCAATCTGGCTTACGAATCCTGATGTTGTTCCTCATCCTGTTCGTAGTGATAAAGATGCCATATCACGTTTTGCTGATGCTGATGAATTTGATCAGATTATTCCTGATGCATGGGCGATTGAAAAACGTGTGTACGATCAGATGCACCTGCCACGACGCGAAGAGATGACCGAGCGTATGAGTATGCGTGAAGAAAGCGGACAGACAGTTCTTGAAGAGGAGAGACGATTAGCGTATGTAGCAGTTACGCGTGCAAAACGTGACGTGCTGATAACAGGATATCTGGAGTCACGTGATGATCTAACAGACGAGCTCTATCCTATTGGTTACACGCCAGAAGCGATAGTAGATGAAAAAGTCAAGGACAAGTTAGCGCAGAAATTTGAAACTCGTTCCTCGCTTTCCGTGTTCTTAAATGAATGTTATGAGTATGTGGAATCTAGCACACGAGGTCATGAAGCATGGCGTGCGAGCAGAGTGGATGTGTCTGAACTGTGCGCTGATAGTGGGTATGTAGATGCTCCGCGAGGTTTCTTTGTAGGAGACTTAGCTGCTGACTATGCGAAGGTTTGCGTGAGTGAAGCTCTGCAAGCAGCAGATAATGCTCAGCCGCATACCGAAGAGGTGATTTTTGCTCATCCGCGCAAAATCAATCCTGCTGTGGGAGATGTTCTCACGCGATCTCAGATAGCAAGCCAGAAGCATGAACTTACGCAAGATAATCCTGCAGAAGGCTCATTGTTACAGACTGCGCAGCGTGTGCATGAAACAATCAGCACTCTTGGCTTTATTCATGCGCAGCAGCTAACAGACGATGATGTGAATGCGCAAGTTATAGAACAAGCTCGACGCGTTCAAGCATCGCGCAATACATCGGTTACGGCGGTTCAGAAAGAAGTCAGTACTGCGCAGAATACATATGAGCACTTAGTACGTGCGCGCGCCATCATGCGTCCAGTGCCGAATTTGAGTAGTTATGAGAATGCTCAGGAACTAACACCTGCCACGCTGGGTACTGTTTTTCATGCTTTTGCGCAGCGCTATTTCAGTCCGTCGGATCAAACATCTGAAGACAATTTTGCTCTTATGCGCGAGAGTCTGAGAGCTCAGGTTGAATCAGAAGAACCTGCTAATGAGCTTGAAGAGCGTATGCATGAGTGGAAGAAGCGACTTATAGAATCTGCTTTTAACCCTGACGATTGCATAGGAACTGAAATTCCTTTTGCATATGCACCCGAGACGCGCACGCAAACCATTGTGGGCATTATTGATGCTGTTTTTGAGGGTGAGATTTTTTCAGATTCCCCAATTGCTCAGCATGCACATGAGCATGGTCACACTATTCAATACACGATTATTGATTGGAAAACAGGGCATAGACCTATAAGTGCTCAAGAACGCAAGGAAAAGCTTCTCCAAATTGATATGTATCGTCAAATTTGGGCAACTTTGCGTGGAGTAAGTATTGATAACGTGGACGCAGCACTGTATTATGTGAGTGAAGAAGATGAGCGTAAACGCAGTATTTATGCTCAATATAAAACTGCTGAACAGATTGAACAACTTTTCGCGATGAATCAGTGAGAGAGCACTGTAACACATAACGATAAGTTCGTGTTCACTGCGTGAACATGCGGTAGGGGTATTCCTTAATTATGTAGGGGATACCCCTTAATTTTATTCAAAATTTGTTCACGCGACATGATTCAAGAGTATTCTGTGGAGAGTTTCATAAAAGGTCGTGAGGTGCGAATGTATAGATGGCTCGTAGATACATACATTGATAGAGGATGGGTGATGTGGACGGTTATAGCCATAGCTGCCGTTCTCATTGCACTTCTTCTGCCTATTCTTCCTGCTCACTTCAGATCAGAGAACACCACAATTCAATCAGCTCGGCATGCATCGAAAAGATATGTAGGAAAGCGTGGCTGGTGGAGCCGTCACTGGTACACTATTGCGTTCGCTCAAATCTTGTGAACCGTGCTCATGGGCATTATAGGCTGGTATGTTGTCTATCTGCTATCCGATGTTTTTGTTGTTTTTGGGGTAGGTTTGGGCCGCAAAGTCTTTATTCGAGTGGCAGGTGGGTTTGCTGGTCTGGGCTTCGCCATCTGCTCAGCAATCATGTATAAAGGCTGGAGAAGGACAGTCGCTTTCTGCCTTATCCCTGTGGTTATTCTTTTAAGCGCTCTGCAAGTCAATGCAGCTTACGGACAATATCCCACCATTCGTGAAATTTTAGGTACACAACATTTTCCTCATGCAACCCATTTTGCACCCGCTACCACCACTGTGAAGGATTATGTGATAAAAGCGAAAGCAGGAGACATAAAAATCCCTCAACACGGACATATTCGCAACGTATCTATCCCAGCCACACATTCACGCTTTCGCGCTCGCCAGGCAGCTGTTTATCTGCCTCCTGCTGCTCTAACACAGCATGTGCCTGCTCTTCCTGTGCTGATGCTTTTGTCTGGGCAGCCAGGAAGTCCTGATACTTTCTTTACAGCCGGGCAAATGGGACGAATTGCTGATCAGTATGCAGCACGCCATCATGGTTTAGCTCCGATTATTATTTCACCAGATCAGCTAGGTAACCGCTTCCAGAACACATTATGCGCCGATACAACAAAATATGGTAAAGCTCAAACCTATCTGATGAAAGATGTTGTCAGCTGGATGAAGAAAAAATTACCGGTAAGCACTGACCATACGCAGTGGGGAATTGGCGGATTCTCACAGGGGGGAACCTGCTCAATTCAGCTTGGACCAGCGTATCCACAGATTTTCCACTATGTTATTGACGTTGCCGGAGAAGATGGACCACATTCAGGTTCGCAGCAGAACATGATTGACAACTTCTTTGGTGGAAGTAAAGAAGATTATGAGAAGCAAACTCCACGCAGAACTTTTGCCGCGCATCCTTATCAAGGGCAGCGTATTGTTTTCGCAGCTGGACAACTCGATACTTTAGGTCAGCGTAATTGCGTTCAGGTGAGTGGATTTGCACGTCAGGCAGGCTGGTCTATTCAATCAGTTTTGGTAGCAGGTTCTGCACATGATTGGACCACAGTGCGCGCAGTAATGGATTATGCTCTTGCAGACTTTGGATCTCTCAACGATTTAGGTTTACCAGTAGATTTCAGCACATATAAAAATCTTAGCCATATTCCTGGGCTAGAAAGTACGCCAGAAAATACGCCACGCCATCATGCCCATCACAATAAGCACTCTGAGGAGTAAATATGACGAATACTGTACATGAGAATCAGAAAAATCAGACAGCTGAAAATCCTCAGAAGCAACGCACTCAGAAAAACCAACGCACAAGTCGAGGTATTGCTCAGTCCATGCGCATGATTGGTGGTGATGTGTGGAAATTCCTCAAAACCCGTCCACTTTCGCTTATTCTCGCCATCATCTTTTTGCTTGTTAATAGCGCTATGCGTATTGCTTGGGATTTCAATATTATTGGACCGCAGTATGACGAAAAAATTACTCGCCTATCACGCATAGACAAGTTTCCTGGAGAATTCTTTAATGTGAATTTTCATGGATTGCAAGGCTTTGGCTGGGCTCGTAGCTTGGGCACAATAGTCATTGTTAATACTGTATCAGGCATGATTATTGGCATACTCGTGCTGCTCGGATTATTTGGAGTAGCAGAAGCCACATTGGGACGTATCAAGGCGGTAACTGTATCATTCGTTAGCACCATTATTGGTCTATCTTCTGCATTCGGATTGTACTATGCAGTATATTCAGGCACTCCACGCTGGGCAATGCTCAGTAAAATCCCGCTGAACTATGGCGTAACCGTTGCAGTTATCGGAGCATTCATGGCTGCCTCAGCAACAATGAATGCTTTGTGGCAACGTCGTATTTCGATTGTGGTTTATGCGGCAATGATAACACTCATTTTGTATCGTGGGGCTTTTATTGATTATGCAATAACCTTAAGCGCCTTTGTAGGTCATATGTGCGGTTATATGGTTTCAAGCAATAATTTGGCTCCTGTCGTGTCCGCATATCGCTATATTGGAGTGGTGGAACGCCGCCGTATTTTAGCTGTGGTCTACACAGTTTTTGCGTGCGGACCTCTTGTTTCCGCTTTCTCTCGCATTCATGCGGGACCCTTATCTTCTCTCGGCATGCTGATGAGTCCTGAGGCAGTGAGCTCTTCACATCGCATTACATGCGAAAATAATTCTTTGGGCTCCGACTGTTTGATTTTTCATCGAGCATTGGGAGCAGACCATGTGCTCAGTATGGCTTTAAGCGTTATGTTGCTCATCGTCATGCTGACCGTTGCATGGGGACTGCTACGAGGATATAGGGTAGCGGCATGGTCAGCGATTGTGGTGAACTCTATGATTGCACTAACTACTTCGGGTTTCTATATTTTCCTCCCACTGACACGTCCAACCACTTTTAATACTTCTTTCAGCCAGCGTTTAGCCTTCGTATTATCTAACGGCGGTCTGCTTAATCTAATATTGATGACCGTCATGACCATTGGCTTTATTATTGCGGTGACGGTTAATTTCGACTCCTTCCCTTACCAAACGGAACGAGTACCTCTGATCAGTGGTACGGGAAGTATTGCGGCTGCTGGAGCCATATTGATTGGTGCCTGCATTATGCTGTCTACGGATTCCGTGCAATGGGGAACGCAACCAGTGCGCATTATCCTTGATTTTATAGGCTTATGTATTAATATCCTTCTTCATTTCTTCCCTATGGGATTTTTGCGCCAAACCTGGGGAATGGAACATGGTGTACTGAATTCATCTGCTGGAATGTGGATGATTCAGCTGAGCGGTATAGTCTTTTGGATTATTGTTGAGATCGTGTTCTTGCGATGGTTTACAGCTGTGACTGTGACCAAGAATGAGCAACGCGCACAGGTTGATACTGTATTGCACAAGGGTGGAGAATCCATGTCCTTTATGGTCACATGGGATGGTAACCGCTATTGGTATGGCGAAGATGGTGAAACCGCTATTGCGTATCGCGTATATATGAATATTGCTATTGCTGTTACGGGGGCTTTTGGAACGCCGAACAAATATGAGCAGGCTTTGTGTGGTTTTACGAAGTTTTGCGAAGAACATGGGTGGACTCCAGTCATGTATAGTGTGCACAATAATCAACGTGAAATTTTGGAATCATGGGGCTGGAACAGCCTTGATGTCGGCACAGAGATGATTATTAATCCTCGGGAATGGAAAACCACAGGAAAGAAGTGGCAAGACATTCGTACCGCTATTAATAAAGCAAAACGTGAAGGCATTACAGATGTGCTATCTACATTTAAAGCTGAACCTATGGAGATTCGTCAGCAAATCATGGATATTTCTGAAGAATGGACAGAAGAAAAAGCGTTGCCTGAAATGAAGTTCACGCTGGGCGGGGTAGAGGAATTAACAGATTCTCGCGTTCGTATTCTCTATGCAATTGATTCTGATGGAGTGGTACAAGCTGTGACCAGTTGGCTTCCTACCTATCGCGATGGTGTGATTGTGGGATGAACCTTAGACTTTATGCGTCATCGCGATAACAGCATGAAAGGTATTATGGAATACCTTATTGCCCGCATGGCTGAGCGTTTGCATGATGATGAAAACAGTACGGTTGAATTCCTCAGTCTGTCGGCAGCACCGCTATCAGGCATGGCTGTGCATGACGGTCAGTCTGAACTGTTATCGCATACGCTTGAACTGGTGGGTAAGCTCCTCGAACCTGCATATGGTTTTAGTTCTCTGTTCTTCTTTAAGAAGAAGTTCCAGCCACAAGAAGAGCACGTTTTTATTGTGTACCCAGATTCTGCGAAACTATTACAGGTATCATTGGCAATTAGTCACGCATATTTACCACAAATGTCACCAAGTGACTTATTCACTTTACTGAAAACGATGCGAGGGTAAGAATGAAAGATAGCGTTCACCTGCGTGCAGCGCGCTCTGGCGATATTAATCAGCTCACCGATATTATGTTCCACACATGGTATGAAGATGAAGCGAGTGCAGCTTCTGATGATGAAGTGTATCTTCTGCGTATGATGGCGCGCTATGATGTGGCACACTATAGTGAAACATCTACACACGTGATGGTTGCTGTGGATGATGATGCCAGCAGTGAGCAGCGCAGTATTGTGGGTGCTGCTATGTGGCGTAATGATACCGACTGGGAACAAGGCGTGAATCAGCAATCAATCGTGCAAGCAGACTTAGAGGAGATTGTTGCGTTACGGTCTTCTAATCAGGAATTTGCTGCACGTATGCAAATCTTCGAAGACGATGCTGTGCGCACGCATGATCTGGCACAATCTGCAGCACAATCCAGCGGCGCCGAGCTTCGTTTATTTATGATTGCACCACATGCGCGTGGCTTGGGAGTAGGCAAGCAATTATTAGCATCCGCTGAAAACTCTATGCGACTCAGTGGCGCTCGGCGCTACTATCTGTATACTGATAGTGAATGTGACTACAGTTTCTATGATCATCGTGGCATGACCCGTGCCACACAGGCTCTTCAGGTTCCAGGACCTGGAGGAAGAATTGTAGATAAATTTATTTATATGCAAAACTTGTAGCCCGACCTGAGCCGTATGGAAAACAGTATACTTCTCGATATACGCGGAGACTCATCGGTGAGACACTGAGTGAAAGCTAGGACAGGAAGTGTATAAGAAAATATTTGCCATACCAGGTGCTGCCGCATTCTCAATTGCAGGGGCAATGGCTCGCGCCACCATGTCAACCATTGGTTTAAGCATGATTCTGTGCTTAAACAGTATGTATAACGAGTGGACGTCTGCAGGCATTATGAGCGCCGTCTATGTTATTACGGCAGCAGTGGTTACTCCTTTTTATGCCAAACTTTTTGACACCTACGGACAGAAGCGCGTAGGTATGATTGTATCGCCAATCCAATGTGCGTTTCTTATTGCATTTGCCGTGGCAGCCTATATGCACGCGCCTTTGGCTGTACTTTTTGTATTAGCAGTGCTCGTGGGTATGTGCACCTACTCAGTGGGAGCAGTGGTCAGAACACGCTGGGCATGGGTGTTACGTAATAAGCCAGACGAGTATTTGAATACGGCTTATGCCTTAGAATCTGCGGTGGATGAGCTCATTTTTATTATTGGCCCTATAGTGGCAGCAAGTATCTCCACCAGTTTCCCACCAGTATCTACCATTATTCCTTTTCTGCTTTTCGGTGGTATAAGCTTTATTGGTTCTGTGGTGTTCTATAACTTGAAGTCCTCCACACCTCCAGCGGTGAGGACGCTGAAAAACGTGAATGTAGATGATGTTGCTCAGGCTCCATCGCATATCTCTGAACAATTACGCGACCGCAATATCCTGTTCTATCCAGGAGTTCTCTTCCTTGTCATTGCTATTGTGCTGTTCAACTCTACGTTCTCAGCCTTTGATGTGACTATGACGGCCGTTATGAAGAGCATTGGCTTGTATCATTACACCGGTTTTATGCTCGCCACCATTGCTGTAGGCTCACTTATTGGTGCCTTAATTTTCGGGTCACGCGTGCATACGCACAACCCGTGGATTCGCATGATTGTGTTTATGGCTTTGCTTGCTGCCGGCATTGTAGGAGTGGCTTTCAGCATAAGATCTTTGGCTTTAGCAGCCATCTGGGGTATTTTTGCAGGACTGTTTGTAGCTCCAACCTATGCGTCAGCCAATATGATTGTGCGTGAAATAGCGCCACCGCATAAATTAACAGAAGGTTTAAGCTGGGTGTCTACCGGTGGAACAGTTGGAGCTTCATTAGGATCGGCTGTTAGCGGTATTTTTCTGGATCATATGGGGCACAATGCCACTTTGCACACGTTATGGATGTGCGCAATTTTGGCTATTCCATTCTTCTTCTGTGGATATCTGCACGTACGCGCTTTTGAGAAGAAATATGGCGCTTTAACAACTGCAAGCAATGAAAGCAAGGAAAATTAACGGGGTTAACCGTGAACGCTCATACGAGCCATACTCGATATGTCATGCCGCACGATGGTTAAAATTGTCTGTAGTACGGCTGCATAATGCAATCAGAAAAATAATGTATGGGTGCTTTTATGCTTGATACATATAAAGAATATAGTGTGGTCAGCAGCTTAAGAATCAGGACATACAGTAACAGATTCAGCTCTCTGCATCGCGCTGCAATATTAAGGAGAACTTTATGATTCGCGTGTCTGTTATTGGTGCACAGGGTCGCATGGGAAGTCATGTGGTTGCTGCTGTTGAAGCAGCTGATGATATGCAATTAGTGTACGCTCTTGATCGTGCAGACGACATCAATCAGATTAACGCTGATAATACTGATGTAGTGGTGGAATTCTCTGTTCCTGACGCTAGCTTGAATAACGTGCTGACTATGGTCAACAATGGCGTGCATGTTGTTGTGGGCACAACAGGTTGGACGGAAGAAAAAATGGATACTGTGCGTCAAGCTTTATCAGATCACCCGCAGCTCAGCGTTTTCATTGCTCCAAACTTCGCTATCTCCACAGTACTTGCCGAGCATTTCGCTTCTCAAGCAGCCAAGTATTTTGAATCTGCTGAAATTATTGAACTTCATCATCCAGATAAAGTTGATGCACCAAGCGGAACGGCATTGCACACGGCGCACAAGGTTGCTGCAGCCCGTCAAGCAGCAGGTATGAGCGCAATTCCAGATAATACACAAACAGATGGTGGTTCGCGCGGTCAGATTGTTGACGGTATTCATGTGCACGCTGTGCGTTTGCGTGGTTTGAATGCGCACGAAGAAATTCTGTTTGGAAATGCCGGCGAACAGTTAATTATTCGTGCTGATTCCTTTGACCGCACCTCCTTTATGCCAGGTGTTTTGCTTGCTGTACGTCATGCTGGGGAGCAACCAGGATTGAGCGTGGGATTAGACCAGTATTTAGATCTCTAAGAAAAACACAACACGTTAAGTCAAAGCCAGAGGGTACTTTTTACATTATGACTACCGAGATGCATCTGTTAGAAAGTGCGCCATTCGGACGAGTAATTCCAGCTATGGTTACTCCTATGAAGGCGGATGGAACTGTTGATTACGAAGCTGCTCAAGTATTAGCTAAGCACCTCGTAGAAGATGGAGCAGATGGCATCCTACTTAATGGAACAACAGGCGAATCTCCAACTACGCACCTTGAAGAAAAGATTGACCTTGTGCGTGCTGTAAAAGAAGTTGTGGAGGTTCCTATCCTAACGGGCGCTGGCTCAAACGATACAGCACATTCTGTACGCATGGCTGAGCATATTCAAGAAGCAGGAGCCGATGCTCTGCTCATTGTGTCACCATACTATTCACGTCCATCGCAAGAAGGTATTTATCAGCATTACAAGGCTGTCAATGACTCTTCCGATGTGCCAGTTGTAATTTACGATGTTCCTGGACGTACTGGTGTGCGTATTTCCACAGACACCTATGTGCGTCTTGCAGGTTTATCACAAGTCAAGGCTGTAAAAGACGCAACAGGTGATCTTGCCGCAGCTGTAGTAAAGAAGATGGAAACAGGTTTAGCGTGGTATTCCGGAGATGATGGTGTGTATCTGCCATTCCTCTCCATTGGTGCTGTGGGTATTATTTCTGTAATTGCTCACGTAGCATCTGGACCATTGCGTGATTTAACTGCAGCTTTTAATGAGGGACATATTTTGGAAGCTCAGCGTATTGCTGTACAACTTGCCCCTCTGGTCGGAGCTTTGAATGGTGATGGTTTCCAAGCTGTTATGGCTAAAGCAGCATGCCATGTGCAAGGATATATGGAAAGCACTGCTATGCGTTTGCCAAATGTTGGTCCTCATCAAGCACAGTTAGAGAAGGCACGTGAAGGAATGCGTGCAGCAGGAGTGCTCAAGGCTTAACTTAAGCCTAAGTAGTTGTCGGTAGTGGATTAGGCTTAACAGAGCTTCGGCTCACGCATATAACGAAAGGTTAAAAATGCCTTCCACTCAAGGAACACAAGAGAAAAAGACGCAGCGTAAAAATACGCGCTCAGCGTCTCGAACATCACAAACATCAGCGCGCGCTCGCAATACTTCAAAAAGTGCGCGCTCTCGTTCAACCCGTAAATCATCTGCACCAGTTCGTGCAGTGAATGCTCAAGCAAACCCACATACCACATCTGATGGTAAACCGTTAATTGCTCCACCAAAGTACCGCAAAGGCTCTATGCGTATTGTGCCATTAGGCGGTTTGGGCGAAATTGGGCGCAATATGAATGTGATTGAATACAATGGTCACATTCTGCTCATTGATTGCGGTGTTCTCTTCCCAGAAGAAGAGCAGCCAGGCGTTGATTTGATTCTTCCAGACTTCAACTATATTAAAGACCGCCTTGATAAGGTGGAAGCTCTGGTTCTTACACACGGTCATGAAGATCATATTGGTGGTGTGCCATACTTGCTGCGTTTGCGCAAAGATATTCCACTCATCGGATCGAAACTGACCTTAGCCTTAGTAGAGGCGAAGTGCAACGAGCATCGCATTAACCCTATTTTGAAACCAGTTGAAGGCCGCGACAAAATGAAAGTTGGCGCTTTCAACTTGGAATTCATTACTGTAACCCACTCTATTCCAGATGCTTTAGCAGTGTCAGTAAAAACACCGGCAGGTCACATTATTGATACTGGCGATATGAAGCTCGATCAATTGCCACTGGACCACAAGATTACAGATTTACGTCAGTTCGCTAAGCTAGGCGAACAGGGCGTTGACTTGTTAATGTCTGATTCTACCAATGCGGAAGTTCCAGGCTTCGTGAAGCCAGAAACGACAATTGGCCCGGCATTGGATCGTGCGTTTGCTGAGGCAAGCCGCAAAATTATTGTGGCAAGCTTCTCTTCACACGTTCACCGCGTACAGCAGGTGGTTGATGCAGCACATAAGCATGGACGCAAAGTAGTCTTTGTGGGTCGTTCCATGGTGCGCAATATGGGAATTGCTGCCGATTTGGGTTACTTGCATTTGCCAGAAAATACTGTGGTTGATTTGAAGCAGGCGAACGATATTCAGGACGACAAGATTGTCTATATGTGCACAGGTTCTCAGGGCGAGCCAATGGCTGCTCTGGGACGTATTGCCGATGGTAATCATCCTGATATTTCAGTGGGCGAATTCGATACCGTAATTTTGGCTAGCTCGCTTATTCCAGGTAATGAGCATGGCGTGTACAAAGTTATTAACAAGCTCACTCGCTTGGGTGCTCGCGTTGTTAATAAAGATAATGCTGCTATCCACGTGTCTGGTCACTGTGATGAAGGTGAATTGCTCTACTTCTACAATATTGTGCAGCCAAAATCTGCTATGCCAATTCATGGTGAGCACCGTCATTTGGTGGCTAATGGCTTGATTGCTGTGAAAACTGGCGTAGATCCGCATAACGTTGTTTTGGCTGAAGATGGCGATGTGGTAGATCTTTATAAGGGTCATGCCGCTGTGGTTGGTTCTGTGCCATGCGGATACGTATATGTAGACGGTCAATCTGTGGGCGAAATTGGAGAAGAAGAGCTTGAAAAGCGTCGAATTCTCTCCGAAGAAGGTTTCGTATCGTCCTTCTTGGTGGTTGATACTGATTCTCAACAGGTGATTAGCGGTCCAAAGATTTATTTGAATGCTGTGGCAGAAGATGCTAGCGATTTCGAAGAAGTTCGCTCTCGCATTGTCACCGATGTAGAAGATGCGTTAATTCGTGGAACGCGCGATACGCATCAGTTACAGCAGATTATGCGCCGCACACTCGGCGGATGGATTGCGCGCAAGTTTAAGCGCCGTCGTCCAATGATCGTGCCAGTCGTAGCTGACGTAGCCACTGACGTGCAGGCCAAGCAATAAGAATATGAAAACATATGTGCTGTATGTTTGATGTGTCACAATAATTACACGCAATCATGCAGCACATGCCAATAAATCCAATACATAAGGAGAATAATGCCAGGAGCAAATCTCACCCGCGTTGAGGCGGAAGAACGAGCAGGAATTGTATCGAATGCGCACTATACCGTTCATTTAGATGTTACTGGTTCAGATACTGATTTCCGTTCTATCAGTACCATTGAATTTGATGCCGTAGAAGGTGCATCAACCTTTATTGATTTGATTGCTAACACTGTTAACTCTGTAGAATTTAACGGTGAGCAGCTTGATCCTGCAACAGTTTTCGTTGATAACCGTATTGAACTGAGCAATCTAGCTGCACATAATACAGTAACCGTTGATGCTCTTGTTCAGTATTCTCGCACTGGTGAGGGTATGCATCGCAGTCTTGACCCAACTGACGGAAACGTGTATTTATACACTCAGTTTGAGGTTCCTGATGCTCGTCGCGTGTATGCAGTTTTCGATCAGCCTGACGTGAAGGCGGAATTTGATTTCTCTGTGGACGCTCCAGCAGGCTGGGAAGTTATCTCCATTATGCCTGCTAACAAGCCTGAAGATTTGGGCAATGGTGTGAATCGTTGGACCTATCCAACAACTCCTAAGATGAGCTCCTACTTAACTGCTTTTGTGGCAGGCCCATACGCCAGCTGGCACACCTCCCATACGCTTTCTGACGGACGTAACGTTCCTATGGCTATCTACTGCCGTCAAGCATTAAAAGATGCTATGGCTAAGGACGTAGACTATTTGTTCAACGTCACTAAGGCGGGTATGGACTTCTACGATAAGACATGGGGCGTTCCATATCCTTATGCCAAGTATGATCAGCTTTTCGTACCTGAATATAACGCAGGTGCTATGGAGAATATTGGAACCGTGACTATTCGCGATTCCTATGTATTCGAGTCCAAGGTTACTGACGCTTTGGCAGAACGCCGTGACGTTACTGTTCTGCATGAGCTGGCTCATATGTGGTTTGGCGATCTCGTAACCATGAAGTGGTGGAATGATTTGTGGCTCAACGAGAGCTTCGCAGAATTCACTTCCACCTTGGCAACAGCTGAAACCACGCAGTGGTCTGACGCATGGGCAACTTTTGCGTCCGGTGAAAAGAGCTGGGGACAGGCTCAGGACGAAATGCCAACAACGCATCCGATTGTGGCAGATATTAAAGATTTGCATGATACTGAGGTCAACTTTGATGGCATTACATATGCTAAGGGTGCATCTGTATTAAAGCAGCTCGTGGCTTACGTTGGACGTGAAGAGTTCTTCCAAGGCATTCACAACTATTTGAATAAGCACCAGTATTCTAACGCTACTTTGGCAGATTTGTTGTCCGAGCTGGAAGCAACTTCCGGTCGTGATCTCAAGAGCTGGTCCAAGCAGTGGCTGGAGCACGCCGGTATTAACACCATCACTTCTCAGGTGCGTACAGCAGCTGATGGCACTATTGAAGAAATGGCATTAGTGCAAACCGCTTCTGACGAGTATCCAGTTATGCGTAATCATCGTTTGGCTGTGGCATTCTATGATGAAAATGCTGATGGTCGCATTGTAATGACTGAACGTTTTGATTTGGATGTAACAGGGGAGCGTACTGTAGTTGAGGCAGTAGCTGGTAAGAAGCGTCCTGCATTCATTATGGTTAATGAAGACGATTTGACCTACACTAAGCTGCGTTTCGATGAGCAGTCCTTAGACTTTGCGAAGAAGAACCTCTACAAGTTTGACAGCGCACTGACACGTGCAGTGGTATGGCTGAGCTTGTGGGATATGACCCGTGATGCTCAGCTGCCAGCTGTTGACTTTATTGAAACGAGCTTGAAGGCTTTGAGCACAGAGAAGGAGTCAACTACTTTCCGTTACGCACTTAGCCAGGTTGCTACAACAGCTGCACACTATGTGCCAGCAGCTCGCCGTGAAGCAATCAAGCAAGAAATCGGTCTTGAATTCTTCCGTCTGGCTGGTGAAGCTGAAGCCGGTTCCGACGAGCAGTTCCAGTTGGTGACTGCATATCTGAATAACGGTACTGACCCTCAGTTCGCTGAGCGTTCCCATGCTTTGCTGGACGGAACTCTTGTTTTTGACGGCTTAGAGATTGACAATAACTTGCGTTGGACTATTACTATTGCACAAGCTGCTGCTGGTGTGATTGACAACGAACGTATTGACGCTGAACTTGCTGCACGCGATACCAAGGAAAACCGACAGTTCGCTGTGATGGCTAAGGCAGCAATTCCAACTCCTGAAGCCAAGGCATGGGCATGGGATCAGGCATTGCACAATGATGAGCTGACCAATTCTCAACTTGAGAACGTGGCTGGCGGTTTCTCTATGAACTCTGACCCAGCTTTGTACGAACAGTACGTCGATAAGTATGGTGAAATTATTGACTGGGTATGGGAGCACAAGACCTTCCACATGTCTGAAGCCTTGTTGCAAGGAACGACTCGCGGATCTGGTTTGTATCCAAGTGCTGCGGACGCTGCGCGCTTAGTTGAAGTAGGCGAGAAGTGGTTGGACAGCCATAAAGATTCTCCTGCGGCTTTGCGTCGTATTGTTTTGGAAAATCTGGATGGTTCTCAGCGAGTTCTGCGAGTTCAGCGTTACAACGAGAGCTTGTAGTGTGTAGCGAGGCTTTGGCTGAGAGGTTATCTTAAAGGCTGTGGAATCTGCTAGCTTTCTTGTGACATGAGAAAGCGTATTTGAGTTCCTGAATTGTGATTGGCTGGGGTTGATCACGATTCGGGAGCTTTTTTAGTATGGAAATGAGCGTTTTGGGTGCTTGAATCGTGATTGGCTAGAGCGGATCATGATTCAGGTATGTGTTATACGTTTAATGTTGGTGTTTTTGGTGCGTGAATCATGATTGGCTTGAGTGAATCACGTTTCAGGTTCGCTTTTGGCGCGTTGTGTACGGTCACATGGTACGTGAATCGTGAATGACTAGAGTGAATCACGATTCAGGTATGTGTTATACGTTTAATGTTGGTGTTTTTGGTGCGTGGATCATGATTGGCTTGAGCGAATCATGTTTCAGGAACGTTTTGAGCGCTAAAAACACCATTTTCGGTACGTGAATCATAACTTGCCATAGCAGATCATGTTTCAGGAACCAAAAAGGCATTTAAGCTACCTAACCTCACCCCACACCCACACCACCCACCCACAACACCTTCGCGCAATCTCACACACTTAACCTGCCGTGCGACTACAATGGGAACTCGGCAGGTTTTCTATAAATCAAAAGGAGAGAAAATGCCTCGTCTTTTTGGAACTGATGGTGTACGCGGTTTAGCTAATGGTTTGCTAACCGCTGATCTTGCGTTAAAAATGGGAGACGCAGCTGTACGTGTTTTTGGTGCAGATAGTGCGCATGGTCGTCAGCGTGCTCTGATTGGTCGTGATACGCGCGTTTCCGGTGATTTTTTGGCGTCCGCTTTAGCTGCAGGTATGAGCGCTGGCGGTTTTGATGTTATTGACGTAGGTATTTTGCCAACCCCGGGTTTAGCATATTTAACCTCAATTTTGAATGTGGAAATGGGCGCGGTTATTTCCGCTTCCCATAACGCCATGCCAGACAACGGTATTAAGTTCTTTGCTCGCGGAGGTTTCAAACTTCCTGATGCCAAAGAAGATGAGATTGAAGAGATTCTGGGTAGTGATTGGCAGCGTCCAACGGGTGCAGGTGTGGGACGTATTTCGCATGATAATGTCACAGCCAGCAATCTGTATATCGATCATTTGGTCAGTTCCATTGCTCCGATTGGCAAGGATAAGATTCAGCCTCAGCCTTTGAAAGGCTTGCGCATCGTTGTTGATTGTGCCAATGGTGCAACATCGGCGGTTGCTCCAGAAGCCTTGCGTCGCGCTGGCGCTGATGTTATTGTTATCAACGCTTCGCCGGATGGCTATAACATCAATGATCACGCGGGCTCCACGCATCCAGAGCAGTTGCAAGCCATGGTCAAGGCGAGCGATGCCGCCATGGGTGTGGCTTTTGATGGTGATGCTGATCGCTGTCTTGCTGTGGACGAAGACGGCGTGCTCGTCAATGGTGATCAGATTATGGGTATTCTAGCCCGCGCGTATAAGCGTGAGGGCAAGCTTAAGGACAATACTCTGGTCATTACCGTGATGAGTAATCTAGGACTGATTTTAGCTCTCAAAGATATGGGCATTAAAACTGTGCAGACTTCAGTGGGCGATCGCTATGTGCTTGAGGCTATGCTGCAAGGTGGCTACACTCTAGGTGGTGAACAGTCCGGTCACGTGATTAACCGTGAATTTGCCACAACTGGTGACGGTACTCTGACCGCTTTGTGCCTTGCGAACGAAGTTATGAAGTCTGGCAAGAGCCTCAAAGAGTTGGCAGCTGATTTCCCACAGCTTCCTCAACAGCTTGTTAATGTTCCGGGAGTTGATAAGCTTGCTGCTTATACGAATCCAGTGGTTCAAGATGCTGTGCGCAAGGAAGAAGAATACTTGGGTGAAACGGGTCGTGTTCTCTTGCGCCCATCAGGTACTGAACCTCTGGTACGTGTTATGGCAGAAGCTGCAACTCAGGAACAGGCTGATGAAGTCTGCAATCGTTTGGCTGAAGTGGTGGCGCGCGAGTTGGCGCTATAAAAGCGGTAAGAAACGGGAGATATTATGGCGTGGAAAAGCGCGAATATAGATAAAGAATTTGATCGTGAAGTGCGTGAGTTGCTCGCTGATACAGATGAAGATGGTAATTTGCCAATCGTCCAGCTTGGCGAACCAGTATTGCGTATGCAAACGGAGCAGTACGATGGTCAGCTGAGTCAAAAAACTTTATTGAAACTTATTGAATTGATGCGTAAAACCATGCTAGCTGCTCCTGGCGTGGGGCTGGCAGGCTCCTCAGATCGGCTTAGGACTGGCTATTGCTGTGGTAGAAGATCATGTGCGTGACGACGACGATGATCCGCGCGGAATTGCTGAATTGCCTTTCACAACGATTATCAATCCGCGTTATGAGCCTGTGGATGATCAGACTGCGAGCTTTTATGAGGGCTGCTTGAGCTTTGACGGGTATCAGGCTGTGCGCAAGCGTTATACGCATATTAAGGCGTATTGGATGGATGAATCTGGTCAAGAGCATGAAGAAGTGATGCATTACTGGCCTGCACGTATTTTCCAGCATGAAACCGATCATTTGAATGGTGAAGTTTATATTGATCAGGCTGAAACACGAAGCTTAACGACCTACGATAATCTCGAAGATTACTGGGCGTTTGAAGCGGTACCTGCCGAAGCAGCAAAAACCTTAGGATTTGAGCTCTAAATAGAGGCAGAACATTCGTATAAGATTGTCCCCTTAACTTGAACAGGAGTGGTCGTTGCAATAAAAGCAGCGACCACTCTTTTACATCTTTTACAATGTTTTTTCTAGACGAATCATCAGAAGAGAAAAAACAAGAGCCATAGCACCAATAATTGCAGTAGTAAGAATGAGGGAAGAGGAATAATACTGCTGAGGAATGAGAGCATAGCCTGCATAGGCAAAAGGTATAAAACCAAAACTTACAGCATAATCAAGCGAACTGATACGCCCTAAATATTTTTCAGGAGAACGTTGTTGTAACGCAGATCCCCATGTTACTCCGCCAAGTTCAAAACCAATACCTGCAATAAAAGCGGAAGCAATCCATAGCCATGTATTATTCGTTAAGGCAATAGTGCATAAGCGAATCGCAGCAAGTGCAGTAAAAATAAACGATAACCTAATTAAATATCGCGAATTTTTAACGAAGAGTGAAAGAGCGCTTCCAGTAATATAGCCTATCGAGAGAGCCGCTGATACATATGACCAGGTAATTTTTGAAGACAAAGGAATGGCATAGAGAGGTAAAATCACGTCTCCAGCGCCACTATCTAGGGCTAAGGTGATAGACCAGAAAATAACGCCGAGTAGCAGCCATCTGTAGTGAGCGAAAATGTGCGGAGCTGTTTTCATAGACTCTATAAGCGATTCCTCATGATTCTTGTCCTTACTGGTATTAAAGGTAGGGGGAAGGTGAATAAGAGCTAAAAGTATAATATTGGTAGTACCAAAAACGCTAGCAACAACAAATAAGATGTGAGCAGGATAATGAGCAGCTAGCAATCCAGCCAACACCGGAGCACTTACATAAGAAATATTGCGAAATGTTCGCACGAA
This sequence comes from Alloscardovia omnicolens, assembly GCA_040702985.1. Classification (GTDB taxonomy): domain Bacteria; phylum Actinomycetota; class Actinomycetes; order Actinomycetales; family Bifidobacteriaceae; genus Alloscardovia; species Alloscardovia omnicolens_A. The sequence continues at coordinate 797,049 of CP159991.1, forward strand.
ACCGTTTGCTTGGACTAAGTAATCGTGATCAACGACAGCAGGCAGCAGAGAATAAACAGCAGGAGCTCCTAATGCGGATATAAAAGCTGTCAGCAAAGAGAAAAGCTGAACCTGCCATGAAAAACCGTACTCCCACGTTAACACAGCAAAACCAATATAGGTTATAACTGAAACAGCGGAAGCCATGAGTGATATACGTTTTTTGCTGAAACGATCGGCAAGAACACCGCCAATGAAAGCACATACGAGTGTGGGTAGCGTGCGAGTAAGAAGAGTAATCGCAAGCCCTCTACCGTCATTATTCTGTGTGGTGGTGAATACGATTCCCATAGAAAACATGACGCCAGCTAGCCCTTGAGATGACTGAGCAAGGGCTAGCTTAATCAGAGAAGCATTTAACCAGATAGGGTGCATCGGTACAGACATTTTATTTCATCAGCTCGGGTACACTATTTTTCTGAATATCTACGTGAAGATGCATACTTGCCATGATTATCTTCTTTCGCACGCCTAGGCATTTTTGAATGATTTTTAGAAACTCTTAGGTGGCTAGAGTACTCTGTGCTTTTTAACACAAAAGATATCGTTTCACATAGTGAATACTCGTCTCGTTTTTAAGTCTGAGTGTTTGCTCAACAATATGCAGATTAAAGAAGAACTTTGAGATCTTTTAACGATTCACAGGCATGTATTGCACGCGATACAAAGTGTTCAGTGGAGTAGCGGTTGAATCGCCGTTATTAACGCCATGCGTATCATACTGAATAAGTGGGGTTCCATCTCGATGCCAGAGAGTCCACGTGCCAGCTTGCGTATCTGTTGTGAGCAGTGCGTTGCCCGAGAAATGTGCATTTCCATTGAGCGCAGTGTAAGGCACAGTCAGAGATGAAACCATGCTATAGGTATGCGTTTGCGTATTGACCTGGTAGGTGTACACGTAGGAATGTGCCTCAGATGTGGTGGCTTGGAAGCGTTGAGAAGCCGATGGAATGGCATTGGTCCAGTTAAACGTTGGATTGCTTGGCGAATACGCATAATTATTGTTAAAAAGCGTTAGCGTATATCCGCTAGACGTTATATTGCTCACCTGAATATCGTTTTGCCCTGCAAAGTCAGCAAAATTTCCGTCTTTCTTCATCACAAGATACGAGTATTTTGGATCATTCCACAAGCTAGCTGGTCCAATAATAGAAGTAATAGACGGCGAATCTGACACATCTAAAGTTAATATGGAGGAGGTCTCGCGTGAAGACAGTAGGAAATGCTGATTATCCAAAGCAGCAATAGAATCAAGATCTAGCCAATTCCATGCAGAATCCGCGGATGTTCCGTCTGCTGTTATAGTTCGCCCCACAGTAGTGGTGCGGTAGGAATTAAGCAAAGTAGCAAGATTGGCAAGCACTCGCATACGACCATTTAAGATATTGATGCGCACAATATATGTGCCCACTTCTTTCGTTCGGTCATGTGTACTACCGTTTGTGGCAATGGCAATAATATTGCCGTCAGAATCAGTAGTGAAATCGCCATAGAGACGATAACGCCCATCAAAATTAAAAAAGTTTTGCACTGCTCCAAGCTTGTCAACGCAAGCAAATTGAGTCGTGCTCACGGCATAACAAGTTTGATCTTGTACAGAAATAAAACGTGTAGCAGGACTATTTTTCAAAGGAATTTCACCGCGCAAAATACCGTTGCTATCATACATATACACAAAATTAGTGCGTCCAGTATTTTGAGGCATCACAGCATATAAACCGTTCATACCAGGTGACTGCACATCGGACGGTGTTCCTTGTTGCAGATTCTTCACGCTCAGCTGTATAGGTTCGTTACCTAATAAATCGCCCATATTATAGGTGTACTGACGGGTTTGAGAATTACCGTCCACATCTGTCATGGTAAAAGTAATCACATTTTTTGCGCTGGGAACGAGACCTACGACTTGAAATTCGTGTGTGCGTCCGCGTTGAGCAAGAGTAGAAACGGTATGCGTATAGCTAGGATAATTCGTTTCTGGTGCACTGACTGTATACGATACGCTCATCAGTTGTGGGGTGACAAAATAGGCGTAGAGAGAAGTAGTGTTCGTGCCGAAAGGATTAGCTTCAATGAGCATATTATCCATCGTGTATTGTTCGGATTTCTTTTTCTTCTCGATATTTGCTTTAGCGCGATTTTGATAACCGATTGTATAGATGCGTTCAACAGTATTAGCTAGAACATTTGACGGCGAGTTACGACGCGCATTGTAATAGGTGAGAGCTCCCCACATGGTAAGCGCGACCACCAACAGAATAGAGATGGTGATGCTTGCTTTACGCAACTGTTCTTTCCATGACGTGCGTGGATTATCGTTGTTTGCGTTTCGCGGCGAGGGGATGGAACGATAATGAGAACTTTTAGTGCGCGTTCCCACGGCGTGATGCACGAGTTCAGGTTTAGTCATACGTTCTCCCCATAAAAAGTAGGCTGAGTTTATTATACGAAAGTGATGAAATTTTTCTCTATACTTAATACTCATGAAACTACTTAAAAAACTGATAGTTGTTCTTCTTTCCCTTGTTGCCGTATGCGTAGTCGGTGGTGCTGTTGCTTTCTATGCGTTGACTTACAAGCCAACTGACGAAGCTGTGCAGTATGCGAGTACTGCGCAGACGCACGATGGAGTAAAAGTATTTAAGAGCACATCACAGGGTGACGAAAAAGGGCAGATTGTGTTTTACGGTGGCGGATTAGTTGAAGATGCGAGCTATGCCAAGCTGGGTGCTAAGCTGGCTGATCGTGGGTATAGTTTCTATCTGATTCATTCCACCCTGAACTTGCCGGTGCTATCCATACAGAAAGCGCAACAGGTTATTCATCGGTACGGATTGAAACATGTGTATTTAGGTGGGCACTCATTGGGCGGCGTTGTGGCTGCAATGAATGCTGAGAATGCTGGTGATGCTGGCAGTAGCGGTGAGATTGATGGATTGCTTTTCCTTGCTTCATATCCGCCTGAATCTGTTGATCTCTCCTCACGAAAGTTGCGTGTGCTGTCTCTTACTGCTTCGAACGATAAAGTATTACAGTGGGATAACTATGAGAAGGCGAAGAAACGTCTACCATCTGACGCCAGCTATGTGACGATTGATGGCGGAAATCATAGCGGTTTCGGTCTTTACGGGCATCAGCGAGGTGATGGTGAAGCGACGATCTCGGCAGATGAGCAGCAAGATGAGATTGTGGATCAGATAGCGAGGTTTATTGGGTAGAGGTTTCGGTAGTGAGTATGGTGAGTGTGTGCGAGAGTGTGCAGCGCGAGGCATTTTTATAACGGTTTTGCCTAGATATTATCTCTTCTCTGTCTTGAAAAGTGATTTGCTATAGCGAATCACTCCGCAGGACAGTTTTTGGCTGTTTTTAGTGGTCAAAATGGCCCTGAAAGGTGATCTGCTATAGTGAATCACTTCGCAGGGCCTTTTTCATGCCATTTTTTACCCCTAAATGAGCCCTAAGAGGTGCGCTGCTATAGTGAATCACTTTTCAGGACAGTTTTTACTATGGTTTTGACCTGATTTTGAGCCCTGGGAGGTGATCCGCGACAGTGAATCACTTTTCAGGGATGTGCCTATATTTTTTCATTGCAGAATAAGCCGTGAACCATAATCAATTCTGGTTAATCATTTTCTCACCGCAGAAAAACTGCGCGCTTCAATGCGCATAGATAGATCGTGATTAAAACTTCATGCTCGCTGAACCAAGAGCCCTTACGAGTTTCATAGAGAGTGCCTCGGATGCGATTCGAACGCACGACACCCGCTTTAGGAGAGCGGTGCTCTATCCCCTGAGCTACCGAGGCAAAACACGAGTACTCGCCGCAGGATCGGTAAAGTACCCGTACAAAGTGTACACGGTTTTAGCGTGTGCTGCATAGGCGTTTTATAAAGCTAACGCCCGAAGATCGTAGAAGAGTAGAGGAGCAGAAGATCTCACTTATACGCTGACGCCGAATTTCGACTCTTACTCATTTCCTTGCGTTCCTGCGTTGGCCTGGAACTGAGCTTGAGATTCTTGAACCTCATTGAGCTTCTTCGCTACATCGTCCAACAAAGTCTGAGCATGCTGTGCGAGAGCTTCACCCAACTCCCACTGATGCATAGCGTCGTTCAGTTCCAAGCCGCCGGCCTCTAACTTTTGCACAACTTGTACGAGATGATCGCGAGCCTGCTCATAGCTCATATTTTCAATAGCCTTCAGTTGTTCCTCTGTTACATGATTTTCTGTTGTCATAATATGTCCTTCAATCTTGTTGATTATCGTGAATTATTAAAATTTTACTTATTGACATCTGTTACTTGCGCTGCGAACTTTCCGCTCTTTAGGGTAACGGAAATTTTTTGTTCGCGGCTCAAATTACTAGCAGAATCAATAACTGTACCGTCCTCAGCTTGTACAACCGCATAACCGCGATTAAGAGTTGACTGAGGGCTGAGCGCAGTTAATGTGGAGTGTAGCTTGTCAATTGTTGAAGTTGCTTCAGCAGTCATAAAATTCATCGCAGTATTCATGCGTAGTCGAGCATCTTTGACGAACTGCATTGGCTTGTCTAGCAGAGTTTCAGGATGGGTCAAACTTGGTCGTTGAGTGTATGCTGAAAGACGTTGCTGTTCAAGCGAAACCATGCGTTGCATATCTGATAGCATGCGCTGACGAGCTTCAGCGACGAGCGATAGTTCTTCGCGTACATCAGGAACAATGCGCTTAGCTGCATCTGTTGGGGTAGAAGCACGCAAATCGGCTGCAAGGTCAATCAAAGTCCAGTCATCTTCATGTCCGATAGCTGAAACGAGTGGTGTAACGCAGTTTGCGGCGGCACGGACCACGCCTTCATCAGAAAAACCAATCAAATCCTCAAAAGCACCACCACCACGAGCGACTACAATCACTTCTACACGAGGATCAGCGTCCAAAGCTGCAATGGCAGCAATTACTTCGCGAGGGCAGGAAGGGCCTTGCACATGCACGTGCTTGACTTCAAATTCAATACTTGGCCAGCGCAGGCGAGCATTGGTCATAACATCACCTTCAGCACGAGCCCCCGGAGCGCACACCAATCCAATACAATGCGGGAAGGCGGGAAGTGCAACCTTACGGTCGTCATCGAACAAGCCTTCGCCTTTGAGTTTTTTACGCAGCTGCTCAATCTGCTCCATTAAACCGCCCTTGCCCACGTGATGAATTTCATCAGCGCGGAAGCTCAGAGAGGTGCGAGGCTGATACATATTTGCCTTACCATGAACAACAACTAAATCGCCTTGGCTGAATTTTGCTGCTTCATATGCTGGCGCTCCAAAGAAAACCACGTCCATTTGCGTTGTTGTTTGATTGTCGCGCAAAGTCATATACACTTGGCCGGCTCGTCGCGCATTAATTTGATGCACTTGACCAGCAACCCAGGCAGCAGGCCAGCGGTCTACTGCATCAGCAAATTTACTGCTGATGAGAGAAACAGGCCAAGGGTTATCTTTTGTTGTATCTCTAGCCATGGCTGGTAATTGCCGTGGCTCATGCGAAGGACTTTCAATCATATATTAAGAATAAGTCCAAAAGTTGACACGATTATGGCATATGATAACTGCATACTGATATAACGCGGATATGACCATGCGGTACCAGAGATAAATAGAAAATGAAAAGCGAAAGTCCTTGTAACATAGCATTCATAGCACAAGCAGTAGTAGAAAAGACGAAGAATGAGCGAAGAGAATCACACAGCATCGCCTAGCGCAGAGCATCGTGCAGAATCACATAATGAGCACGAACAGAATATTATGTTGCGTTTTACTCAACGTGAAGATTTGCCAGACATTATGTACATGGTTAATGCGGCCAAGCAAACGCTTAAAGTAGATGGCAGCTCTCAATGGCAAAACGGGTATCCTAATGAATATTCGTTTATTGCCGATATGGATGCTCAATCCAGTTACGTGCTTACCCTCAACTCTCAGGTGGTCGCCACGGCGAGCATTTCCTATGGAGAAGAAGCCGGATATAGTTCGCTGCGCTCGGGACAATGGCATTACCCTGAAGACGTTTTTGGCACCTACGCCGTACTTCATCGTGTTGCCGTCCATCCAGATTTTCATGGGCAGGGCATAGTCGATAAGCTTTTCACTGAGTTATGCGAAGTAATTAAGCAACAGAATATTCGCGCAGTACGCGTCGATACGCATCGCAAAAATCAGCGTATGCAGCATGTTTTATCTCGTTCAGGATTTGAGCTGAGCGGCGAAATTACTATAGATCATGATCCTGTGGATCCAATACGGCTATGCTACGAAAAACTGCTCGATGAATAAGATGGCTCAAATAAGATAAAACCGCAAGCGATTGCAAAATCTTTTGTATTTGATAGCATATGCTACCAGATACTAGTTTTCACTGAATATGGCGTGAATGTATGTGTATACGTTTACGAAGCCATATGATGTGACAGAGACAACTAGCAGACCATGATCCGTTATCAGCGGGGAGTCATCGGAAGAAAGATTGCGTCGCGCTCGCATCATCAGTGATGCGCAGTGGCAGCTGATTGAGTAGAACCGACGGAGCAGACCGGATTCTGTGAAGAGGTATTGTGCAGTCTCAGCGCAGTGCAACCGAGGTGGTACCGCGGGGTGGGAGCAGCTAAAGCTCACACATCGTCCTCACGTGAACAAATGAAGTGAAGGAAACTAAAGTTTTCACGAGAGGCGAGGCGCATGAGTAATCGCGTTTATCCTAAGGCTGTGACTGATAGAGAGTTCGAAACTATCACTCCAAGTCCTAATTTCCCTGCTATGGAAGAGTCTGTTCTCAAATATTGGGATGTTGATGACACTTTCCGTCGTTCTATTGCACAGCGCGATAGTGGCAACGCTAATGACGAGTTTGTATTCTTCGATGGTCCTCCATTTGCCAATGGTCTTCCTCACTATGGCCATTTGTTGACTGGATACGCTAAGGACGTTATTCCACGTTTCCACACCATGATGGGCAAAAAAGTAAACCGAGTATTCGGTTGGGATACTCACGGTTTGCCTGCAGAGCTTGAAGCTGAAAAGGAACTTGGCATTACCAATAAGTCTCAAATTGATGAGATGGGTATTAAGGCTTTTAACGAAGCATGCCGCCGTTCCGTGCTTAAGTACACTCAGGAATGGAAAGATTATATTCACCGTCAGGCTCGCTGGGTGGATTTCGATAACGGTTACAAGACTTTAAATACCTCCTATATGGAATCGGTTATTTGGGCTTTTAAGCAGTTGTATGACCGTGACTTGGCTTATCAGGGTTTCCGCGTGCTTCCATACTGCTGGAAGGATGAAACTCCATTGTCTGCGCACGAGTTGCGCATGGATGCAGATGTGTATCAGGATCGTCAAGACAATACGCTGTCTGTAGCTATGAAGTTGCGTGATGAAGACGCATATGTGGTTATTTGGACCACAACTGCATGGACTATTCCGAATAATCTTGCCATTGTTGTGGGCAATGACATTGATTATGTGCTGGTAGAGCCTGTAGAGGGTGATTTTGCTGGCAAGAAGATGTATTTTGCTAAAGATCTAGTAGCGAACTTCGCTAAGGAACTTGGCGAGGACTATAAGGTTCTCAAGGAAATCAAGGGTTCTGAGCTGGTTGGACGTCGCTATTATCCTGCTTTTGATTACTTCTTAGACGGTCATTTGACCGATCCAGAAGGCAAAGCAAACGAAGATCTTAACGCTTTCACAATTTACGCTGCGGATTATGTAGCAACAACTGAAGGTACTGGTTTAGTTCATCAGGCTGTTTATGGTGAAGACGATATCAACACATTGAACGCTCACCGTGTGCGTACCTTCGATTACTTAGATGAGCATGCTCAGTTCTTGGACGTTATTCCTGATTACGCAGGTATGCAGGTGTTTGAGGCTAATAAGCCGATTACTCGTGATCTGCGTGCAGGCTCTGGTCCGCTCGAACGTGTGCCAGAAGATCGTCGAGCTTTCATTGTTCAAGAAAAGTCTCACGTACATAGCTATCCACACTGCTGGCGTTGCGGAAATCCTTTGATTTACAAGCCTGTATCGTCTTGGTTCGTTTCTGTGACCAAGATTAAGGAACGCTTGCTTGAACTCAACCAGGATGTGAATTGGATTCCAGATAATGTGAAGGACGGTCAGTTCGGTAAGTGGTTGGATAATGCACGCGATTGGTCTATTTCCCGTAACCGTTACTGGGGAAGTCCAATTCCAGTGTGGGTGTCTGACGATCCAAAGTATCCACATGTAGACGTATACGGCTCTTTGGAAGAGTTAAAGCGTGACTTTGGCACATACCCAACTGATGATAAGGGTGAGATTAACCTGCATCGTCCATGGATTGATGAATTAACACGACCAAATCCTGCTGATCCAACTGGTAAATCTCATATGCGTCGTATTGAAGATGTGTTGGACTGCTGGTTTGAATCCGGATCCATGCCATTTGCTCAGTTCCATTATCCTTTCGAGAATAAGGAATACTTTGAAGAGCATATGCCATCTGATTTTGTTGTTGAATATATTGGACAGACGCGTGGCTGGTTCTATGTGATGCTCGTGATGAATGGTGCTCTTTTCGATAAAGCACCGTTTAAGAATGTGATGTGCCACGGTATTGTGCTGGGTGACGACGGACAAAAAATGTCCAAGCATTTGCACAACTATCCAGATGTGAATGGTGTGTTCAACGAGTATGGTTCCGATGCTATGCGTTGGTTCTTGATGAGTTCACCAATTCTTCGCGGTGGAAACTTAATTGTGACTGCTGATGGTATTCGCGATACTGTGCGTCAGATCATGCTTCCAGTGTGGTCAACATACTACTTCTTTAGCCTGTATGCTAACGCTGCCGCCAAGGGGCAAGGCTATGATGCGCGTATGCTTCGCGCTGAGGAAGTGCACGATTTGCCACATATGGATCGTTATCTTCTAGCACGCACTCGCACGTTGGTGGAGCAAACAGAGAAGAATCTCAAAGAATATGCTGTTGCTGACGCATGCGCAAACGTGGCAGATTATATTGATGTGCTGACGAACTGGTACGTGCGTAACTCGCGTGATCGTTTCTGGAATGAAGACGAGAATGCATTCAATACTTTGTACACTGCGTTAGAAGTGCTTACCCGTGTGCTTGCACCATTGGCTCCAATGGAAGCTGAAACAGTATGGCGTGGTTTGACCGGTGGTGAATCTGTTCATTTGGCTGATTGGCCATTCTTGATGGATTCTGAGAGCGAAAAGTCTACTGAATTGGGTGACGTTCTCAAGGCAGACGACGAACTCGTACGCACTATGGACAAGGTGCGCGAAGTAGTATCCAGCACTTTGAGCTTGCGTAAGTCTCAGAAGATTCGCGTGCGTCAACCATTGTCGCAACTCACCGTGGTTGATGACAATGTGGACGCTGTGCGTGCCTATGAAGAGCTACTCAAGTCTGAGCTGAATGTTAAGCAGATTCAGTACACGACTTTGGACAATGCTGGTGAACATGGTCTCAAAGTGGTGCATGAGCTTCGTGTGAATGCTCGAGCTGCAGGTCCTCGTTTAGGCAAGAGCGTTCAGTTTGCTATTCGCGCATCGAAGTCTGGTGCTTGGCATGTGAACGATGAAGGCTTCCCAGTAGTTGATGCTGAAGGCGTTGAGGGCGGTATTGCTCTCGTTGAGGGTGAATACGAGTTAATCTCTCGCGTAGAAGCTGCTGAGGGTGCTGCATCTCAAACAGATTCTGTGTCTGCAGCGTTGCCAACAGGTGGATTCGTGCTGTTAGATACTGTTCTTACTGATGATTTGCTTGCTGAAGGCTATGCTCGTGACGCAATTCGTTCTGTTCAGGATGCTCGTAAGGCTGCCGGACTCGATATTGCAGATCGTATTAGCCTCGTATTAACAGCTTCGGCTGAAGATGCTGACAAGCTCAAGCAGTTTGAAGAGTTGATTTCAACGGAAACATTGGCTACTAGCTTCAGCGTGAACGTTGCTGATGTGAATGAACTCGAAGTGAAAGTAGAGAAGGCTTAACATTCATCTGCTTTGTGTTATTTGAAGGCTCTGTGCGGTCTTTAATCGAACTGCCTCCCAGTTCTCGTGTCCAAGAAAAGGGAGGCAGTTTAAAACGACTGTGCAGAGCTTTTGTCTTGCGTTAGAAACGTGTTTTAGACGTTGTTTTTCAGAATTTTTTCTGACACGTAGCGGATTTTCTGAAATGTGGTAAACTTAAAGAGCTAATTCACAGTAAGGGCGGACTCGTTAGCCGCCTTGAATGCTAAGCAGAAAACTGCAGGGGAGGCTTCGCCTCCCCGTTTTTGTTTTATATCGTTTAAAGAGCCACTTTAAATACTGCTCTGTATAATGCGAGATTCCGTCAATAGTTTTTATATCAGAAATATATTTCTAGTCTGCAATCCTCCTTTTGCGTAGAAAATGTGTAGATTATGTTGTTGAGAGGGTTTTGGTAACTCGTTTGAACAATATATAAATATATACCATTCTTGCAAATACAAATTTATTTCAGAGAGATGGATAATAGTCTTATCAAAGTGAGTAGAATGAGAAAGTAACTCATTTGCAAGTCTCATTGGAGGTAATTTAATGAGTGCTAGGTACGATATCGGAGTAGATGTTGGTCTCTACTCAACAGGATTGGCAGCTATCGAAGTAGATAGCAATAATGTGCCCATTCGCATTCTTAATATGGAAAGTGTGATGCACGATGGCGGTGTGGATCCTAATTCCAACAAGACAGCAGACACGAGAAAGATGATTGCTGGTGTAGCACGCCGTACGCGCAGAATGCGCCGACGTCGTAAAGCACGTTTGAAGGAACTTGATGCATATCTTAAGAGCTTGGGATATCCTGTGATTAGTTATGGAGATGATACTTTCGAGCCATGGATGATTCGAGCACGTCTCGCAGATGGATATATTTCAGATGATGCAGAACGTAGCTACATGCTCTCTGTTGCTTTTCGTCATATTGCTAGACACCGTGGATGGCGTAACCCGTATAAATCTGTAAAATCTCTCTATAATATTGGTATTGAAAACCTGTCTGAGCGTTACGATGATCTCTGCGAAGCGTGTGCAATCCGTAATGATGGTGGTTTAACACCAGGTCAGATTATTGCAGATTATGTTGCTGACAAAGATGGGCAAGTAGCTCCACGAATTCGACATAGCAGCAAGAAAACTGAGGCGTTTGCGCCACTTCCTCAAAAACTCATGCAGGAAGATAATGCTTATGAGGTCCGATATATCTGTGAGCAGCAGGGGATTGATGAAGCAGTATATAGAAAACTGATTGATAAGATTTTCTATGCGATTTCGCCTCGAGGATCAGCGAGTGAACGAGTTGCTCTTGATGTTTTGACCAATGAAAAAAGATCTACAAAAGCGTCTCTGGCATTTCAGAAATTCCGCATTATTTCTGCATTATCATTCTTGAAAATTCATGGTGCTGGAAAAGATCGTCCGCTCACTGTCGATGAAAAAAATAAAGCTTTTAATCTTTTATCTGCAATGGATTCTAAAACTCGTCCAACGTGGACTGATGTTGCTGAAGAATTAGGAGTGAATCGTCGAGATATTCGAGGAATTGGTGGAATTCAAGATGATGGAGACCGTATCTCAAATAGAGCGCCTGTTATGGATAGTTATTACGCTCTAATTGAGTCTGCAGGTGCATTGGGAAAGCTTGTGAAGAATGTTATTATGCCATGGTGGTGTGATTCTTCTGAAGATGATAAGGAACGGCTGCTGGAGTTACTTGGTAACACTGTTGACATCAATTCCATTCGAGATGATGAGTCGTATAGTAATGCATTCGATCTCATTGACTCATTTGATGATGACCAGTTAGGCGTATTAGATAACATTAAGCTTCCTGTAGGTCGAGCAGCATACTCTGCTCGTGCTTGTCGTGAGCTAACTGAACGTATGCTGAACACGAGTGATAATTTACATGATGCACGTAAAGCAGTGTATGGAGTTACAGATAATTGGCGCCCGCGTCAGGAACCAATTGGTGCTCCGATTGGTAATCCTTCTGCGGATAGAGTATTGAAGATAGTGAATCGCTATCTCATGAATTGTAGTGCACGATGGGGAAAGCCTCATAGTGTGAACATTGAGCATGTACGTGAGGGGTTCTCATCGGCAAAAGTGGCTCGATCTTATCAAAAAGATGCTGAAGCGTATGCAAGCTCTCGCAACGCAATATTTGACAAGATTAAAGACTTGTACCCAGACTTCAATAGATTCAGTGATTCAGCTATGAAACGTTGGGAAGCAATCCAGCGTCAGAACGGTGAATGTTTGTATTGTGGTGCATCATTAAAATTCACTACGTGTGAATTAGATCATATCGTTCCGCGTAAGGGAGTTGGTGCAACAAATACAAAAACTAACCTAGCTGCTGTATGTACTGATTGCAATCGTGCAAAGTCTAAGAAACTCTTTAGCAGCTGGTGTCATGATGATTATGCTGTTTCTCGTGGAATTACTGTAGCTAAGGCTGTTGAACGCGTTGAAATGCTTAACTTCCCGGCAGGAACTCTCAATGCTACAAATGCTAAGCGCTTTAAGGATGCGGTGAAGTCTCGTCTCATGCAAGCGACTGAGGATGAGGCTCCGGATAATCGTTCCATGGAATCTGTAGCGTGGATGGCTGATGAATTACATAAGCGCATTGACTGGTATTACAATTCAGCTCGCTATACTTCTACTAGTGATGTGCCAGAACGTGATGTGAAAGTGTTTGTATATTCCGGAACCATTACGTCACTTGCACGGCGTTTCTCGGGTATTGAAAAGCGAATTCATTTTGCGGGACCAGAAGGAAAAACTCGTTTAGATCGTCGTCATCATGCCGTTGATGCTGCAGTCATTGCACTGATGCAACATAAAGTTGCAGAAGTTCTGGCTGATAAGAATGAGTTACGAAAAGCTCAACGATATTCACAGAAGGAAGATGGTGCAGATTGGCGTGATTATTCAGGTGGAGATGATGATCAGAAATTCCTGTATATGCAATGGCTCAGTAATATGAAACGATTGCTTGATCTCATCAACGAGACTCTCGATGATGATCGTGTGCAAATTCTGAGAAACCTTCGCTTAGAATTAGGGAACTCGAGAGTTCATGAGGATACCATCCATAAGCTATTACGTGTTCGGTTAGGCAACGAGCTGGATGCCTCATTAATTGCGCGAGCGTCAACGCCAGCTCTGTATACTGCGCTCACTCGTTGTGAAGACTTTGATACAAAAGTAGGGTTACCAGAAAATAATGAGCGCTATATCGTGGTTAATGGCACACATTACAGCGCTGATGACGAGATTGCATTCTTTGAGAAGAATGCTGCGCAGTTACTTGTTCATAATGGTTCTGCTGAAATCGGAGATGGTTTCCATCATGCACGTATTTATCGTTGTGATAAGGTAAATAAAGCAGGAAAGAAGACTGGAGAATTCTATGGAATGATTCGTGTCTTTGCTGCTGATTTAGCCAAATCCAGAAATGATGATTTGCTGACTGTTCCATTATTAGATTCATCGTTGAGTATGCGTTATGGCGATGCAAGTACTGTAAAAGCAATTCGTGAAGGACGAGCTAAATTCATTGGACATTTATTTGTTGGTGATGAGATTCGTCTTGACCTTAAGCAAGCAGATTACACAGGTCAAGCGAAAGAATTTGCTACTGTTATGGAACAGTGGAGTGATAAAAGCATATATTCCACTTGGACTTTCGAAGGATATTATTCTATGTCACAGTTGCGATTGCGCCCATCTTATTTAGCAGCTGAAGGGTTGGGAAAGATAAATATCAATATTTCTGAGGATGTAGAAAAGGTATTCTCCAGAGGCTGGTTGCCAACTGTGAATGCACTTTCAGCATTCCATCCAACGGTTATTCGTCGTAATGGTCTCGGGGAGATTCGCTGGAAGTCGAATGCAGGATTGCCAGTGTCTTACAGGTGGCATGAATAAAGTGAGGTAATCATGAACAGCGCGTGGCGCGTTATTGACTGTACTAATCTTCATGGTTCATTAACATACGATCGCGGTAGATTAGTCGTGCGAGATAGAGATAAAGACACGTCAACGGACGTGCCACTCACTGATATTGCTGTTCTTCTTATTGGATTGAGATGTAACTGTTCGGCAGGATTGCTACATCAATGTGCTGCTTATGGCGTGTCTGTCATGACTTGCGATTGGCGAGGAGTTCCAGTTTCAGCTATGCATTCGTGGGCGGAAACAAACACTCGCATTAATGCCCGCTTTAGAGGACAAATCTCTCAAACTCTTCCACGGCAGAAGAATATGTGGGGAAAGATAGTTCAATCTAAGATTATGGGTCAAGCTGCTGTATTAGATCAACTTGGTATCGAGGGTGGAGGAAATTTAAGAGGCCTAGCTAAGCAAGTTCGTTCGGGAGATTTAACTAATATCGAAGGTCGAGCAGCGCGAGAATATTGGCATTGCTTGTTCAAAACAGATACAGATTTTCACAGACTTCCTGGCGATGGACGTGGTCGAAATGCTCAACTTGATTATTCTTATATGGTTCTACGAGGTTTTACTATTAAAGCAGTGATATCTGCAGGATTGTGCCCATGTTTAGGTATTCACCATCACAACGGCAGTAATTATTACTGTTTAGCTGATGATTTGATCGAAGTGTTTAGGCCAGCTGTAGATGTGAAAGTTGCTGAGCTGAGTGAAGATGATTCACTTATAGATCGAGAAACAAAGCAGTTTCTTATTGAAAGTATTAATAGACAATTCAATGGTGAAGGTCTAACAATTCCAAGTAAAATTAATGATTTTGCGCAACAATATGCACTCTATGTTGAAGACAAAATTCAACAGATTGCTATTCCACAATATTTTAAGGATTAACCATGAAAGTCGATGAGGACAGTGGGGGAATGTGGTGTTTAGTAATGTTTGATCTTCCTGTGCAAACAAAGAAACAAAGACATGCTGCAGTCATTTTTCGTGATTTATTGCTCGATATGGGATATTGCATGATTCAGTTTTCTGTATATGCAAGATATACGCCTACAGCTGAAGGAAATCGTTCCACAGTTCGGACAATTAAGGATAATTTACCTCCACAAGGCAAAATTCGAGTATTGCATATTACAGATAAGCAATGGTCAAAATCTCTGCGATATGTGAATTTAGAAGAGGAAAATGACGGTGAAACACCCGGAACATTAATGCTTTTTTAATTGCGAAAAGCCTTGAAAATGCTGGAAACATCCTCTTTGATTAGAATCCTCTATTTTACCAAAGAGGATGAAAGCTAATTCACAGCTTAGATACTGTTGGTATTCTTTAGCTTGCTATTTTACCAAAGAGGATGAAAGCTAATTCACAGCATGTTTGGCGTGTATGAGTTCATGAGCCCTATTTTACCAAAGAGGATGAAAGCTAATTCACAGCTTGCGTCCGTGAGCTTGATTTGTCGTTGCTATTTTACCAAAGAGGATGAAAGCTAATTCACAGCAATGTTTAGAGATAAAAAAATTATATTCCTATTTTACCAAAGAGGATGAAAGCTAATTCACAGCTTAAGCATGATCGAGTAAATCTCTTTTTCTATTTTACCAAAGAGGATGAAAGCTAATTCACAGCATCAAACCTGATGGGACGATAACGTTACCTATTTTACCAAAGAGGATGAAAGCTAATTCACAGCGGCAATGGCATCGCGATACAGTCACGAACTATTTTACCAAAGAGGATGAAAGCTAATTCACAGCCTTTTTCAAAAACACCTTCTGGAGAGTTCTATTTTACCAAAGAGGATGAAAGCTAATTCACAGCCTTCCGTTAGAGAATTCTATGGCTTCTTCTATTTTACCAAAGAGGATGAAAGCTAATTCACAGCCCTGTTGGATATTCGTGTGTTTGGTAGTCTATTTTACCAAAGAGGATGAAAGCTAATTCACAGCCCGAGCTTTGTGCTGCGCCGCCAAGGTTCTATTTTACCAAAGAGGATGAAAGCTAATTCACAGCTTGCCTTTTACTCTGCACGACGCGGAACCTATTTTACCAAAGAGGATGAAAGCTAATTCACAGCCGTGAAGTGATTCATACGTATGGTAATGCTATTTTACCAAAGAGGATGAAAGCTAATTCACAGCCTTGGAATTTGAAGTAAATCCTCGGTAGCTATTTTACCAAAGAGGATGAAAGCTAATTCACAGCTTGATGTAGGTGAGTTCGTCTCTGGTGACTATTTTACCAAAGAGGATGAAAGCTAATTCACAGCATTCATGGTAGTGATAGTCGGCTTGGCTCTATTTTACCAAAGAGGATGAAAGCTAATTCACAGCTCCTACGCGTCAACAAACGCGAACGCGACTATTTTACCAAAGAGGATGAAAGCTAATTCACAGCTCACGCCGTAACTTCACTACCCCACAAGCTATTTTACCAAAGAGGATGAAAGCTAATTCACAGCAGCGTTGATAATGTATTTGTCTGGGCATCTATTTTACCAAAGAGGATGAAAGCTAATTCACAGCCGTAGCTTTAGCAGTATCCTTTTTATGGCTATTTTACCAAAGAGGATGAAAGCTAATTCACAGCGGCTAAATCGTATTCAGGTGGCGTGAACCTATTTTACCAAAGAGGATGAAAGCTAATTCACAGCAAGAATGGTGTACGTCTAAACAGAGATTAGTTTATCAGAGTTTTCTTGCTTCTTATTTTGTTATTTTTTGTTTTAGATAAAGCGTTTGTATTAGGGGCATAGAGATACCTGGTAATCATGCACAAAGAGCATAAATACGAGTGGTTTATCATTATCTTGGTTGAACTGATCGGGTTGGATGGATTCTAGTGGTGGTTGGAACAGTTGTTGTTGATTAGTTTGATTATTTGTTTGGTTGGTTTGTTCTTGTTTAGTGTTTTGTTGGTTGCTTGCTGACATGGTGAGTGTGGATCACTGAAGTACACATCTATCCTAAGACGCGTGGAGATTTTTGAGTGTAGCGCTATTTCACAGTCTTGATCTCGGAGTAAAGGATTACGTGAATGATTGGGTAGATGAAGCAAGATAGTAAAGCATGTGCTTGGTTCAAGGAGTGTTCCAATCGTGCTCTTGTTGCCAGTGTTACCAGCTCTAAGAATCAGGTCTCCTTCTCAGTGTCTTGGAATCGTGCGAGTATCAATATTTTCAGGTCGATCATGAATCATAATCATAGGTTCATGAAAACGAGGTGTGTGCCTAGGAGTTTGAGAGCGTGACTTTTGTGTGGCTCTTCCATTTCGCACGGCTTTGACAATATCTAATTTTCAAGTTTGCGTGAGCGTGAACATAGATTGTTTGATGAATCGTTTCGGCACACATATGCAGTGCATTATCGGGGAATATCTTTGTGAGTCTGCTACTTATCTGTGCTGGACTGCAATGCTTGGCTAGTTATTGCTCAACCATAGCCAAGAGTGCAGGTTTACTGTTCAGTTTCCGTGTTTGCGGTCTGCGAAGCTGCTAATGAGAAACTTGATGAGCGCGATAAGGCTTATACACGCCATGATCAGGATTGGTATTAACTCGGATTTCACGACTCATGCTTGATGGATCATGAGTAAACCGTCTAGTAATCTGCCTGATAGACGCATGACACGTAAGCATATCAGTAATAATAATGTGTTCTTCTTGTGATTAATACCGTGGGGCAGAGGAGAAAAGGTGTGTCCTATATCGTAACGATATCAATCCATGCTCGGTTCCTCATTACACTCTGTTGAACGTCTACGACCATTACACGATACTCTGCCAGTATGCTTCGAGCCTTCAACTGTTTTGACTGCCTTGAGTAAAACTAAACCATGCGTTCAAAAGCTGTACATAATGCGCGCGCCGAGAAACACGCATCTCAGGCCTCGAGGAATACTCTACCCCATAATATTGCCATAACACCTGAAAACAATCTCCTTCCATACCAGGCAACACAGCCACCACTAGATTCGGCCCAGTCGTATGTACTGGTGTTTTTTATGCCGAATGATGAGGGTTGCCTGTTCCTGTGAAATATGTGAAAGATAGTCTCAGTATTGCTCAATATTGGGAAGATGATGATGTGATTGAGGCGTGTTAGTCTCTTCTTGACAGAGGATTATAAGTACAATTAAAAGAATACTGATTACAAGAGTTATTCCACTGGTGTGGGGAGGTGGGACGTATGAACGAGTTAGGGCGTAAGCAAGAAGAAATGTTTAAGTTCTATGTGTCATCTTTGCGGTCTGCAGGTTTTGATGATTATGCAGATGAGGCAGAAGCCAGCTATGATAATGGAGCTGAATCTGATGTTGCTTTCTGTATTGCTGTTTTCTATTTTGAGATGTGTGGGCTGACGACTTCTGAGGATTATGCTCGTACGAGCTTGGAAATAGTTACTGATGAGGAAGATTATGAAGCTATCAAGGCGTGTCAGTCTCTTCTTGACAGAGCATTATAAGTACAAGTAAAAGTATCAACCAGCAAAGGTAAAGTAAACTCAATTTATCCGGTAAAGGAGGTTTAGCATGAGTTCTGATACGTATGAAAAGCTCATCAAATTCTATGTGGAACTCCTTGAAGAGCACGGATACAATGATGAGGCACGAGAAACGCATCTCGCTGATTCAGCAGGTGAAGTATCAATAGCTGTATGTACTGGTGTTTTTATGCCGAACGATACGGCTTGACTGTTCCTAAGAAATATGTGAAAGATAGTCTCAGTATTGCTCAATATTGTGAAGATGATGATGCTATTGAGGCTTGTCAGTCTCTTCTTGACAAGGCATCATAAAGAAACTGAAGTGAATAGTTGAGGGGATGGGACAGTCTTTATGGTAAAGCGTATAAGATGGATAAGGGTCAAGGTCGTGTGGGCTCTGATTCTACGTCTGAGGTAGCGTGGATGATGCGACGTCTTAAACCTGATGAATATACCGATGGTGCGCATACGGATAGTCGCTTTACGTTTGATGGGAGTTTATCGTACGCATCTTATAAGGATTATCGGGCAAGCCTTGCTCAACGCTATATTGAGTTGAATAATCCACGGTTGAAAATGCCTCCAGAAACCCCTGTTGAAGCACCTGAAGATTGGCCTGCTGATTTGCCTAAGTTGCGAGCGAAAGAGTGGAACCACATACTCTACGGAGATAGGATTAAGGAATATAACGATAATATAGGTGCAAAAGTATTTGCTAATCAAGGTGGACATGCTGATGGTTACGGTTGGGCTGCCACTCGTGATGAATTCCCCTCATCATGGGGGCAGGAAGACATATTAAATGCAACCAAACACATTTTAGAAACTACCGATAGCAAACGAGGTATTTATATTGGTAGGTATAAAGGTGTTAAAATAGAAGTAGTTGTAAGTGAGAATAGAATTATTACTGCTATCCCTTTTGGGAGGTGAATTTCAAGTTGCTAGATAAAACAATAGATTATTGGTCGGAACAACTTATTACGTTACTTGAGGATGCTGGTTATAAGAGCGAAGCTAATAAGATCCTTATGACAGTACAAGCTGGGGAATCAGCTATTGCTCGATGTATTGCCATTGGTTATGCGCGTGAATATCAGCTTGAGGTTCCTCGCGAAGTTGTTGAGGTTGTTCTTGATATTGCTGAGCAAATTGAAGATGAACAAGCAATTGAAGATTGTCAATATTACCTTAGGAAGTAGCGTAATATACAAAGAATATTGGTTGAGAGCCATTCCACTTGTGTGGGGTGGCTCTTTTGTATATCCGTTTTAGTAGCTCAATGGTAGAGCACGTAAACAATTGTATGAGATAGGGGTTCGATTCCTCTCTAAAGCACGTTTTAACCCTGCATGTCGCATGACGTGCAGGGTATTTTCATACCCGCATGGGTGAAATACTACAGGAAAAGGAGAGCCGCAAATGGCAGGCGAAAACAAACAACTCAAACAGCAATTAATCTTTAAAATTAATAAGTAGATTCTTTTTTTGGAAGGCGTAAAAGTAATTAGAGACTCTTAACATTGACAATCGATAATTTTCTGTGATATTAGATGCGAGACGTTCTTACTACTAAGCACTTCCTCAAATAACAAGAAAACCTGCTAGACGTGATAATCTAGCAGGTTTTCTTTCTTTATGCTCTATGCATTCGCATTTACTTGTAGCTCATCCAAGATGTTGCTAAGAGAGTCGTACGCAAATCGTTTTACAAAACTATATGCGTCGGTCTAATTTTCTCTGAATACTTGTTAACTTTTCAGACACTTTCTTACAGATAAAACTAGGACTCTTGTAAAAGCGACTTGAGGATTTCGTTTTCACCTAGAATACTCTGGTGAGAATTAGTCCTCGTCATTTTTACGCTTAGCAAATCGGACCACAGCTAACAACGCTACAGCTGACAATCCCAGAACGCCAGCAAGCAAGCTAATAACGCTAGTTGCGGCACCAGTCTTTGCCAGTGCACCTTGCTTTGTAGGCGTTTTCACACCCTTAGAGCCGTTTTCTGAATCTGAAGTTTTCACTTCTTCTTCTGGCTTGTTTGCTTCGCCCTCAACGGTCTTGTCTGGTGTCAAGGTGACAGGGGTTTGGTTTGGAACAGTAATGGTTACTGTTCCGTCCTTGTCTACTGTGATTTCGCTGTCTTTTGGAAGGTCAGGATTGGACTTTTCCACGGCAGTCTTGATCTTGTCCTTGTCGTCCTCGGTTAGGTTGGTTGGATCCTTGACCACGGTCTTGACTGGATCGTTAATCGTGAGAACGGTCTTGTCTGGTGTCAAGGTGACAGGGGTTTGGTTTGGAACAGTAATGGTTACTGTTCCGTCCTTGTCTACTGTGATTTCACTGTCTTTTGGAAGGTCAGGATTGGACTTTTCCACGGCAGTCTTGATCTTGTCCTTGTCGTCCTCGGTTAGGTTGGTTGGATCCTTGACCACGGTCTTGACTGGATCGTTAATCGTGAGAACGGTCTTGTCTGGTGTCAAGGTGACAGGGGTTTGGTTTGGAACAGTAATGGTTACTGTTCCGTCCTTGTCTACTGTGATTTCACTGTCTTTTGGAAGGTCAGGATTGGACTTTTCCACGGCAGTCTTGATCTTGTCCTTGTCGTCCTCGGTTAGGTTGGTTGGATCCTTGACCACGGTCTTGACTGGATCGTTAATCGTGAGAACGGTCTTGTCTGGTGTCAAGGTGACAGGGGTTTGGTTTGGAACAGTAATGGTTACTGTTCCGTCCTTGTCTACTGTGATTTCACTGTCTTTTGGAAGGTCAGGATTGGACTTTTCCACGGCAGTCTTGATCTTGTCCTTGTCCTGATCGGTTAGGTTGGTTGGATCCTTAACCACGGTCTTGACTGGATCGTTAATCGTATAAACTGTTTTATTCTGTGGAATAGTGATGTTACGTGCAGGCACATCTCCCTTGGCAGGGATCTTAACAGTGGTAGTACCGTCATCGCCAACTGTGACGGTTGATCCCTTTGGCAAATTAGGAATGTCGTTCACCTTGCCGGTTACGGCATCTTTTTCGTCGTCTGTCAAGCTTGTAGCATCTTTGACCACGGTCTTCACTGGATCTTGCAGCTCATCAACGGTATCTTTTTGTGCCAAGTCTTTTGTTGTGTCTGGTAAACCTTCTGTTTGTGGTAAGGTCACAGTCACGCTACCATCTTTGTTCACAACAATGTTATCGTCTGTTAAAGTTGGATTCTTTGTTTTAATCTCTTCTTTAACGGCTGTCTTTTCGTCGTCTGTCAAGTTGTTTTTATCTTGAACGATTGTAATATCTGGGTTCACGAAATCAACAACGTTTAGGGTAACATTAATGTCTTTTGTACCCGCACCATTTGGATATGTTACGGTTACAACACCTGTTTTAGCACCTGGAGATGAAGTGTCTGGCTTTGTTTTCCAAGCGAAGGTAGAACCTGCAGGCAGCTTTGCAAGATTGGTAATGCTGTCCACAGCAGCCACATCTGTTCCTGTAAATACAGTTCTTTCAGCTGTTGTTGGTTGTGCATAGACAACAACATAGCCAGGATCTAGCTCATTTGTCGTTGTTGCTCTTTCAGGATTCGTTGCGGCAGGGATAACGGTAGAATTCGTATATTGACTCAGGACACCATTGACAGCATAAGTTGTTGTTTCAGTGATATTCGCAGATGATTGTACACCAAATGATAAGGTGTAATTGTTATTTCCGTTGACTGTTAAAGCTGTTGAAATATCTGTTGCGGACACCGTATATCCGCTCTTACGAACACCTTGTAAACCGGTTGGTAGGGTTGCTTTATATGTTACACGACCATCAGTTTCTCCGATATTATCTAGTCGAATATCAAAATTGGCGCCGTTTCCTGCAATAACATATTTGGTTGCAGGTTCATAATCTGTCGCTTGAACAATGGCTGGTGTTTTTAACGTTGCATTTACCAGACGTGAAAAATATTGCCCATTATCATAAGTAGGGTTCGTTGCTTTCAGGTTTGGTGTGAACTCAAACTTCAAACGGCTCGTTCCTTCTGGAACATTAATCAAATGCTCTTTTGTTCCTTGGCTAAAACCCTTGCCTAAGTCAGAGATGAGAGCTCCGGTATCCGCATCAGTTACTTTTAAATATACTCCAGCATAGCCATTTTCTGAACCTGTTGCTGTATTTTGGAAGTTTAAGATAATTTCGGAATTCGGATGGACATCAATGATTTGGTATGCCCCGTCATAGCCATCAACGGATGGGCCATCTTTAACGTTGGCTTTTCCAAGTAGCAGTGTCGTGCCGGTTGGGTTACTAGAGGCACCACCTTGACCAGTGAAGGAATAATTTTGAGCCAGCGCTATATAAGTCCCAGTGACATGCCAGCCAAATCCAGGGGTGGCGCTGGCTTCTGCTTCTGTAATATCTTTAGCAATTACAGCATCATCTCGAAAACCAGCATTGCCTGGGGTTGTATGTGTAATAGGCTCCATCTCTTTTGGAACCACGCTGAAATCACCATTAACAAAGTTAGCTGCTAGCGTCTTACTATTTTGACGAAGTGCTGCCTGCTTTGTCACCGTATCATTGATGACTGCCTCAGTTGTATCAGCATTTGCTTCGCCTGTTGCTTCACGATTTGAACCAGCTGCTCTAAATCCTGCATATCCTGAAGCTGTGTCAGCGGAGGCGTCCCCCCCCCCCTACAGGATTTGTATTTGCATATACCGGAGGTGTGAGTAACAAGGAAGAGGTGAGAAGAACAGAACTCACTCCTATCTTGAATTTATGTAGTGAAAAACGATCGTTTTTTCTATAAAACACCTTTTTCGCCTTTCTCTCTAGTAATTTAAAAAACTGATTTGTACGCACCCTCTTTGCCTAGAAAATTAGGACTTTTACTATTGGAGTAACGTAACTCATCAACGTAATTATTTTATCAAAAAGAATGACGCATAAGGCATGTCAACAGGGGTGCATCATGCAATTAAAGTGCGTATGTGAAAGATATTACAGATATATAGAGTTCGTGTCCGCATTGAACACAATGAGCAAGTACGAAGCAATTCCCATGTAGATTCGTTCGTGGAAGATATGACAATTTAGCAATATGAAGAGCATGATTCCATAAAGTCGTATGCCCTTGAAACAGCCTGAAATACAATAGATTTGAGGGCTTATGGGTGGAGCTTGTAGCGTGAGTAGAAACTTTGAATAAGGAGGATTGCTGCTGAGGTTTTTTATAAAATATAACCGATAGTGAGAAATCATAATTTGATTGAAATGAGGAATTGTACTTAAGCATACCGCTATGTGTTGTTCAAAGTGTTATGTTAGTCACATCGTCCGTATAACGGAGTGTCTTAGTGTGCTAGCTACTCAGTTTATTTCATCCTTTTAATGTTATGCAGTCATCGTTGTATTCGCATCTTCAGCCCATATATTCTTAACCGATTCAGCACTATATTTTCCAACACCTTACGCAATCTCGAAACTATCGCATATTTTTTCAAATTTTCAGCGTGTTGCACCCTTATAAAGCACCCGGTTGCCACTAGAGTAGATAACGCAATTAAAGAGAGTAAAAAATAATGACAATTATAGAGAGAGCAATGATTGCCTTATGTCGCAGTTAACCAGCAGCAATAAGTATGGAAAATCCATCTTTCAGCGCATTTTTGGTGGCTACGGAGAACTTCTTAAAATTCCAGGAACAGCGCGTTACGCTATCGGTGCAGTGATTGCATCCATGCCATTCCCAATGGTGGGTATGTGTATTACGATTTCTGTGCAGCGTATTTATGGCAGTTATACACTTGCTGGAACCTTAAGTGCTGTTCAGGCTATTTCCCTTGCCATTTTAACGCCACTTTTTGGACGTCTTGTTGACCGTTTTGGTCAGACAAAAGTATCGATTCCTATTGTTGTTGTATGGATGGTTGCAGCTACCACTCTTATGACGTGCATTCAGCTGCATGTTCCTCAATGGATTCTGTACTTCCTTGTACCATTTATGGCTTTTATTCCGCCTTGGGGAGCGATGAGTCGCTCTCGTTGGACATACCTGTTAAAGAATAAAGAGAATAGCTCAGAAAAAATCAACCGTGCTATGGGCTTTTCTTCTATTCTTGATGAGGCTATGTGGATGATTGGTAACCCATTGTCATCTATTCTGGCAGTTATTTCAGGTATTCTCTCGTTCTCGGTAACGGGTGTATTTGTGCTTATCGGTGCTGTTATGTTCCTATCCGTGAGATCTGCTGAGCCGCCAAGCCAGACTGATATGGCGCGAGCTGCAGGTATTTCACGTAAAGAATTCAGGCAACAAGAAGCAGAGCGTGCAGCGGCTATAAACGGTGAAAAGCTGGGCAGTAAAAAAGCTTCTATTTTCTCATTTGGATTCATTGCAATTTGCGTTACATGGTTTGGATTGGGAGCATTCCAAAGTGCATCAGGCATATCCATTCTTGCTTTTGCTAAAGAACAGAATGTGCAATCCTTGACTGGTTTCGTATTTGCTTGCTTCTCCTTCAGCGCGCTTATTGGAGCCACCCTATATGGCGCAAAGTCATGGAGCATTCCACTATGGAAGCGTTTTTACTTCTGCATTGTGGTGGTAGCGCTTGGCTTAAGCTCCTTTATTTTCGTCAAAAATATATGGACAGTTATGGTTATTTATTTAATCATCGGTGTGTGCCAATCACCAACGTGGATTAACGGTAATCAGATTGTGCTTCACCTTGTTCCTCCTGCACGCTTTACGGAAGCAGTGGGAATTATGGGTGCTATGAATTCCATTGGTGGATCTATTGGTAACTCTTTATCGGGTTATTTTATCGATCAATATGGTGCTCATGGTGGATTTGTGACCGTCAGTATTTTGGCAGCTATTGCAGTAGTGATTGCTTTAGCTGGTATGGCACAAATTCGTGACGCAACGCTTAAACCAATGTTGACAAATATCGACGTCTAAAAAACGATCGAAAGAAAAAGGCTGAGGTTTTCTCTGCTCCTGTTATGAAACGAACTACAATTCGTAGTACGCTGCATCTAGATGAGTTTAGAGGAATCCTCAGCCTTATTACCTTAGATGTGTTATTAATCAATTAAGCCAATAATCATAAAGATCAAACTTATAAATGGGAAAGTGCCTTGTTTAACAGCTGCAATAGTTCGGGAATGATCTTTCAATACCAAACCCACAGCAGCACTCATCATGGACGCTGTTGCAGCAATAATCAATGTGCTGCCAATTACAACGTGTCCCATCAAGACGAGCACAATTCCTACGCCTGCTTCCACAGCCAAAAAGCCGTTATACAAACCTTGATTGTAGGCGAAGAAAGCAAAAGGTCTCGCTTCTTCTGCGGTACCACCAAAAGTTTTACGTGCTAAAGGTCCTTCCCACGCAAAAATTTCCATATAGACAATCAACACATGAAGCAAAGCACTAAGAGTAGCGAAAACTAACCCAATAATCATAAAAATATTCATAAATCCATACTATAAAGGTTTAACTCACTTGTATATATGAGCACCATGCGCGAAGGCATAATATGCGTGTGATAAAAAATTGATATAGTCTGCAAGGCGTTTTTTGTGCCGAACTTTTTTATGTTGGATATTATGACATATTTTGATACTCAGTTAGTTCACGGTCAATCAGTAGGAGATAACTCCACACGTGCTGTGAATCCTCCCATTTATAATTCATCCACCTTCGCTTTTGAAACTGTACGCGAATATCCGCGGTGGGATTATGCACGCTCAGGTAATCCAACACGTGAAGCAGTTGAAAAGCAAGTAGCTGCTTTAGAACATGGCATTGCTGGTTTTGCTTTTTCTTCTGGATTAGCAGCAATTCATGCAGCATTATCAATTTTTGATCCAGGAGATCACATTATTACTGGCGATAATATTTACGGTGGAACATATTCAATTATTCATGAATATTTCGAACGATGGGGGTTGAGCTTTTCTGAAGCTGATACGACGTCTGAACAAGCATTGGAAGATGCTTTTATATCAGCACAGCAGGCGGGTAAAAAAGTTAAAGCTGTATATTTCGAAGTCTTAACGAATCCACTGCTCAAAATGTCGGACGTCAGTGTGGTATCACGTATTGCTCATAAGTATGGTGCCATCGTGATTATTGATAATACTTTTGTTACTCCTTTTGGGCAGCAGCCTCTCGATGCTGGCGCAGATATCGTGCTGCATTCTGCGACCAAATACCTGTCAGGGCATTCCGATATTACAGCTGGGGTAGCGGTTACTAACAGTGAAGAACTAGCCAGCAAACTCTATTTTGCTTTGAATAGAGTGGGAGGGGCGCTTTCTCCTCAAGACTGCAATCTTTTACGCCGAGGTATTCAGACCTTGGCACTGCGCATGGAACGTCATCAGTCTAATGCATTGACGGTGGCTCAGCGGCTCGAGAATAACCAATATGTGACGCATGTTAACTATCCTGGTCTACCATCTAATGCTTACCATGCCTTGGCTTCTGAGCAGCTGCATACTTTTGGGGGAGTCTTATCGTTTGAGTTTGATGACCGAGTAGACGCTGAGAAAATGCTCGATTCTCTTGAACTATTTACTGTGGCTGTATCCCTAGGCGCGGTAGAGTCTTTGGCTGAACTTCCATGCCGTATGACTCATTTTGAGTTACCGCGCGAAGAACGATTGAAGCATGGCATTACTGATGGCTTAGTCAGATTAAGCATTGGAATTGAAGATGTACGTGATCTTATTGAGGACTTAGACCAAGCGATTCATGCTGCTCTACGTTAGCATCTAGCATATAGAAGAAGGCTCCAGAAATCTGGAGCCTTTTACACGATGTATATTTAATCGCCGTATGCCGATCGTATTGCTTGATCTAAATCAGCAATTAAATCATCAGCACTTTCTAATCCTATGCTCAAACGAATTAGTTGAGGATTCAAACCGTCTTTAGACCAGAATTCAAAAGGAATTTCACGATGTGTTGTACGTGCAGGGTTCACAATTAAACTGCGCACATCACCCACATTAGGCACATATGAGAAAATTGTTGTAGCGTCAATCACATGGTTTACTTTGTCTTCATCGCCATCGAGTTCAAAAGAGAAAATAGATCCGATGCCATGAGGGAAGTATTTCTTGACAAGACTTTCTTGAGCATTGCCTACTTGATCAGAATAATTAACACGGGTTACGTGAGGATTGGAATTGAGATACTTTACAATTTTGCGCGTATTAGCCACTTGTTTATCTAAACGTTCAGCAATCGTTTCTAAACCGATAATTTCCAAGTACGCTTCATGCGGCCCTAAAACCGCTCCCAGCAGACGCACATACTTAATTTTAATACGTTCAATAAAAGCTTTCTTACCAAAAGCTTCAACAATACTTGGCACATGATCAAGCTGATCATTAAATAAAGTAAACTCTGGTTCACTAAACTGTGCAAACTTGCTGGCATGAGCAGCCCAGTCAAAACTGCCGCCATCTATAATTGCTCCAGAAACAGCATTAGCATGACCGTTAATAGCTTTTGTGGATGAATAAACCACAATATCGGCACCATGTTTGAGTGGCTGAATTAAGTAGGAGGTAGGGAATGTGTTATCCACGATGAGAGGAATTCCTGCCTCGTGAGTTACCTGTGCCACAAGTTCTAAGTCAGTAATGATCGTGCGCGGATTTGTGACGCTTTCCACATATACCGCTTTAGTATCCGGCTTAATAGCAGCACGTAACTGGTCAGGGTCATTAATATCATCAACAAAATCAACTTCAATGCCAAACTTAGGTAAGAAGCTGATGAGCACGTCTAAAGTAGCACCATAAATATCATGGTGAGCCACAATGCGGCCACCACCCTCAGCCACACACAGTAAAGTATTTGAAATTGCAGCCATGCCTGAACCAACACACGCAGCGCCCACACCGCCGTCGAGGGCAGCTAAACGTTTTTCGAGCACATCGACAGTAGGATTTCCCACGCGAGAGTAAGTAAAACCAGGTTGACGACCTTCGGCAATATCACGGCCAGCTTGAGCGCTGGGCATAGCGAATGCGGCAGCTTGATACACAGGAACTTGAATTGATCCATGATGTTCAAAAGGGTTATAACCACTATGAAGTCGTTGGGTATCGTAGCTGGAACACTCGTATGCGCTCATGATAATCTCGCTTTCTGTTTAGCACGCTCTATGCGAAGCTCAATTAGATTATGTATAGTGTTTTATCTTAGAGTGAGCAGTATGGTCAGGTAAGGGCGTGGCTATAGCGGTTATTTATATAGCGTTCGAAAAGTCTGATTTTAAGGTAGTTATTGCTTAAGCATGAGATGCGAAAAAAGAACTGCATATATTGGCTCAGGTTTACACGAGTAGTGTTTTTATTGGCAAAGTCACTGGTTTTTGACGGTAAAAACCGCAAAATAATAATGCATAAAAGCGCTAAAAGAGCAGCGTTTTCGATTCATACTCATAGATAGACGCGCGTATGAGTGCATGACGTGAAGCGTGAATACTAAAACAATGCCAAGAATAAGGCGCACATCATATTGTGTGCTTACTAAGTTCACGATGTGCCATGAAAAAAAACTGCGAAAAATAAGGGTGTAGCGTTAAATTAGAAGTATGACAGTTGATATTGCTTTGAAACGTGCGTACAGTCAAGCTCAACCAGATATTGATGGTTACCGGATTTTAGTGGATAGACTGTGGCCACGAGGAGTGTCACGTGACTCAGCTCAACTGGATGAATGGAATAAAGAGATTGCGCCGTCACCTGATTTACGCACATGGTGGGGGCATAAGGCAGATCAGTATAGCGAATTTGCCCAGCGCTACCGTGAAGAACTGGAACAGAACCCAGCTGTTGATCATCTTGTGCAGCTTATGCGTGAATATGATAATGGCAGAATCACACTAGTGTATGGTGCGAAAGATCCTGTTATTAATCATGCTCATGTGTTACGTAATTATTTGATTGAGGCTACAACACAAAAAGCCCAGCCTGTTCTTAATTCTCAAGGTTTTCCTATTGCCACCATTCCGGCAAGCCCGCGTGCATCTTCGTCATCGAAACAGTCGAAGCCTGCACGTTTAGAAGGTTTAGAGTATCGTGCGCTCACAGTTGATGATGCGCTCTATTTGCAGTGGGTTGAAGCAGTTACGTTTGAAGATACTTTTTTGCTCACCTCACATCCGCGCGATAATGATGATTATATTGCCGAAACCTATACGCTAAGCAATATGCGCCGTGAACTTGCAGATGAGAATTCTTTTCATTATGCCCTGATTGATCGGGCAAGCGGTGAGATAGCAGCTTTTATGAAGCTGAATTGTGCCGGAGCTTTTAGTGAAACAGATCCACTTATTCCTGCAGATAGTGTGGAAGTGCAGCGTTTATATGTGATGCCTCGTTTTAAGCGACGTGGTTTAGGCAGCTATCTGATGAGCAAAGCAATCGATTTTGCTCGCGATAGAGCGGCTCAATGGGTATGGTTGGGCGTGTGGCAATATAATTACGCAGCTCAAGAATTCTATGCCCATTGGGGATATGAGCGTTTCAGCGAACATACGTTTATGGTCGGTGATGATGCTCAGGTTGATTTCTTACTGAAAAAGAAGCTGGATTACAAATAAAGAAATTCTTTAGACAAAGTCATCATACGCACGCTATCTGAAGAATTCTCCAGATGAACTTCCCCTTCATGGTCAGAATCGTGAAGCGCATCATTGTTTGTGAGAACGTCCAAGAGATGGCGTGCTGTGCCTTCATTACCATCCACAATGCGCACGTGCGATGGCAGGAGAGCTTGAAAATAATCACGATAATAGGTGAAATGTGTGCATCCCAAAACGATTGAATTGACGCTGCTCATATCATAGTTATCGAGATAGTTATGAAGAGTGGAATTTACGAGCTGAGCATTATGAAACTGGCCGCTTTCAATAATATCGACTAAAGCAGGGCATGGCTGTTTATCAATAGTGTGTGTGGAGGAGAAACGCTCCATGAGTGCGGCGAATTTTTTCTCTCGCAAAGTGAGCTCAGTAGCAGTGACGATGACGTGCTGTGGCTTGCCATGACCTAAATCGCAGGCCAATTTTAAGGCTGGCTCCATGCCAATAATAGGAATATCGTAAGTCGAGCGCATCAATTCTGCTGCAGCGCTAGTTGCTGTATTGCAGGCAATAACAATGGCTTTAGCGCCGCGATTAATCAAATAATCAGCTACGTTCATGCTCAGTTCTTGAACATTGTCGGTTGAACGCACTCCGTAAGGAGCATGAGCTGAATCACCATAAAAAAGAATATCTTCGTCAGGCATGAGGGCGTGTATTTCTTTAGCGACAGAAATACCACCTAAGCCAGAATCGAAAATACCAATTGGCGCATTATTTGTCATTGCTCGTAGCACTTTCCAAGAATTGTTGAATCTTTTGCGCTTTACGCACACCATCATCATACATATTCAGTAAACCTTGACGTGTTTTGCTGAGCGTATCTAATCCATAGGTATCATCAGGGGAGATAATAAGTAACTTCCCTTGAGCAGCATAGCGGCGTGCCACCATCATTTCATCATTATACGTTTCAGCACGGTTGCGTAATGCTTCAGCAGCATGAGGATAAAAGCGTTGCAGAACGCGAGCAGGAGCTACGTCCTTATGCGGATCGCGCACAAAATCATCGGGATGTGTGGTAATAAGCACAACCATGTCGCAGCCGTCATCAAAAGCACGCTGTACGGGCACAGGGTCAGTAAGACCGCCGTCAAAGTATGGTACTCCGTCAATTTCTACGGGTTTGTTAGCTACAGGAACGCAGGAGGACGCCATAATAATTGAGTAGTCATCCTGATGCATATCATCTTTGCTGAAATAATGTGGTTGACCGGTCAGAGCGTTGCTGGCAATTACCGTAAAGCTGGACGTATTGCGTGCAAAAGCCTCATAATTAAGAGGATATTCGCCGTCGCTATTCGATAAAGTCCCGTATGCATAATCAAGTCCTACAAAATTATGAGTGGTTAACAGGTTGCGCATGGACGCATAACGATGGCGAAAAGCATACTCCATGTAGAAGCGGTAATTACGCTTATATTGTCCTGCTAAAAAAGATGTTAAATTACCGCTGCCGGCTGAAATGCCATAGCAATGGTCAAAATTTAGTTGTGCTTTCAGAACTCCATCGAGCACACCTGCGCCAAAAATATCGCGATATCCGCCGCCTACATCAATAATTCCCGTAACCATAATCTTTTAGTTTAGTCGGGAGCATGACTGATAAAGCTCATTTTGCTTGTGCAGCGAACATGTCTATTGAATATGTTCACGCAATATGCTCATTGCTGCGGGCGTAATCTTTGCGCGTAATCTTTGCGCCGTAATCTGCTCGACATATGCATGGGTAAGATGGTTGCTATGACATTTCCTCGCACAGTAATAAAAGCCCATGGAACTGGTAACGACTTTGTTGTTTATGTTGATGCCACAGGTGAATACGAGCCAACCGAGAGTGAAGTTCGCTTCCTCGATGACCGTCATTATGGCATTGGCGGTGACGGGGTTATTCGTTTGACTCGTCCGGAATATGTATCCGATATTAGTGATGATCAAGCGCGCGCCTTCCATGAGGCTGGGGCACGCTGGTTTATGGATTATCGTAATGCTGATGGGTCACTGGCTGAAATGTGCGGTAATGGCGCACGTGTTACGGCAGCTTTGGCGATGCATGAGGGGTTAACGAGCGCAAGTGCAGATGAGCCTTTTGCTTTGGCTACGCGAGCAGGCATTAAATATATTACGTTTCTCGGTGCTGTTGATGGATTGGGCGATCATGTGTTCCGTATTGATATGGGACCATGGTCTATGGGAATGCGCGAAGAATATATGGTGAATGTGCCGGCAAGTAATGCGCAAGGCATGGGAACTTTTGTGGATATGGGCAATCCTCACGTGGTGACTGTGGTGGCAGAAGAGCTCAATTTAGCTTCGCTTTCCGTGGGAATGCCACTATCTATTCCCGTACAGACCATGCCAGATATTGAAGATCTTGATTTGTCGGTTACTCCACGGGTATCTCCGGAACTTCCTGCAGGTCAGAATGCTGAATTTGTGCGTATTGATGAGGCTGATTCGGCAGCAGGCGTGGGGAAAGCAACGATGCGTGTGAATGAACGTGGCGCTGGAGAAACATTATCTTGTGGTACGGGCTTGTGCGCTACGGGTGTTGTGCTTGCTGAACGTACGGGCATGCAAACATGGCGTATTAGCGTTCCTGGTGGAACTCTGATGGTTGAGGTTGAGCCGCACCGAGTCTTACTGACAGGAGATGCTGTGCTTGTGGGCAATGTTGAGCTGATGGGGCAGTAGACGTAACGCTTTTATCTGTTGGTTTTATTCTCGTTAGTTTTATCCGTTACCTTATCCGTTGCTGGTGAGTGCAAAACTGGTGGCAATCATGCTTTCAATCTGTTCATCGGGCACAGTACCGTCGAGAATAAGGGAAATCCAATGCGTTTTATTCATGTGATAGGCAGGAGCAAAACCTGGTTGAGACTGCAGAAATTCGACATCGAAAACTGATGCTTTCAGATTAATTACATCAATCATGTTCTCACTATCACTTATTCCCAAGGTGTGCTCAGAAAGAGTCATTACAAGACCAAACCATTTTTTGCTGTGCGCATGACGGATAACACCAAAATGTGGATGCGATTGCCATGGAAAATCAATGGTGCAGTCGTAGTAATCGCGCACAAAATCGAGTACTGCTTTACTTGATGTCAACGTAGCCATTTTCTCTCCGTTTCTTTATTTTTATGCATCACATTATGCGACGCATTATGCTGCAAAGAGCGCTGCGCCATATTTAACAAAAATAAGTGCAGCAAAAAGAGCGAGAATAAGCACATCTACGAGTAAATCGATATTGAGATGATAATACGTGCGTAGAGTCGTATTGTGAGATGGAAGATTTTGCACTGCAAAAGTGGCGTGGGACATGGCCATAAATTGTATGAGGGTGGATGCGAGGAGTCCTAAACACCATGGGCATAAAGCCTGAATAACGAAAACAGATTGTGTGAACAACCATATAGCGTAGGCTACAGCGAGCAAATTGCCAGCCCAAGCAGCTACAGCAAACCATCGTGGCAGTTTTACGCGTGATAGTCCTATAACAGCAACTGTTACGAAGACTGATTCAGCAGCAATACCGAAGAAAGCGTTGGGAAAGCTCAGCGAGCCCCAGCGAATAAACTCGGACTGCCATGAATTTGCCACAGTTGAGCACGAAATAACCGCGTTGACATCGCACGCTAATCCAGCTTGAGGATGACGAGCTAATTCCAAGGTTTCCGCACTCAAAACAAACGACACCAACAGAGCGGCTAGAGAAGCCATTAACATAACCAAATATGTCCACGATGCGGTATGACGCCAACCAGTGAGTTTCATATTATGCCTTTCGTTATGGCTCAGTTTACGATGTTAGTATGACTGTTTTACGCAATCCAGGATGGGATTTACATTGCCACACAGTATTCTCTGATGGCACGTATTCTCCCACAGATTTGATTCGCATGGCTAGCGAGCAAGGCTTGCATGGCGTGGCTATTAGCGATCATGACACCATTGCAGGGTGGGATGAGGCAAAACAGGCTGCTTTCGCATTGCATTTTCCTCTGATTCGCGGTACGGAAATTACCGCACAGCATGATCATGGTCGTGTGAGCGTGCACGTGCTGGCATATCTTTATGACTGCGAAGACCATAATGTTTTAGACTTGTATGAGGAGATGCGCAACCGCCGTACGCAACGTGCTCAGCGTATGGTTGAAGCTATTGCTCGAGATTATCCTATCAATTGGAATCTTGTTCTCGAGCAGGTGCATGAAGGTGAATCTACCACTATTGGGCGCCCACATATTGCTGATGCTTTGGTGGCAGCAGGAGTGTACGAAACACGATCCGACGCCTTTGCCGGTATTATTTCTGCGAAAAGTCCCTACTATATTCCTGTGCTTTCGCCACGTGTTTCGCAGGTTGTTACCGCTTTAAAGAACGCGGGCGGCGTAGTCTTTTTAGCGCATTGCGCAGCTCCAGGTCGCAATAAGCATTTGCTCAGCGATGCCGATATTGAATACTTTGCTCGTGACTGCGGATTGGACGGGGTAGAAGTTTATCATCGTGATAATCCAGCCGACCAGCAGCAGAGATTACGTGCCCTGGCAGATCGTTTAGGCTTATTGACCACGGGTGGTTCAGACTGGCATGGATTGGGTAAACCAAATCTTTTGGGAGAAAATACGACGGACGATGAAACAGTGAATGAAATTATTCGTCGTGGGCGCATTCGAGTGATCCAATAGATTAAATGCCCGTTAGATATAGTTAGATATAGCTGAACAACAGCGCGGTCGCATTTTATACGGTACGCAGGCACTATGTATGCAGACGTTGTGCAGACATAGTGCAGTTAGAGCAGATATTTTGCAGGATATATAAAAATCGCCAGTTGTCTGACTATGCGCAGCTGGCGATTTATATAACAACAATGAGTGCGGAGCGCCCTTTACAAAGCACCGAATCCCACAGGGTGGGAGGCTTGAGAGCCTACAATCACATATGCTAAGTTTTCACGAGGAACAATATAAGTACGTCCCTTAGTGTCTGTTAACTTCAAAGTCTCATTATTCTTCAAGGCTGCGTCTACTTGAGCATTCACTTCGTCAGCAGTTTGTGCGGTTTCAAAAGCCAAGGCTTTAGCTACGCGCTGCACGCCAATTTCTACTAGCATGAGTTCTCCTTAGTCCTCAAATTAAATATGTTTTTCAGTGTATCGCTTATTCGCCACTTGCATCGTGGTTTTCTTGGGCAGCGAAGATAGTTGTTTCGATGTCGTCTTGAGCAATTGCTGCTTCGCCAGTATCGTTGTCCTCGTCATACACATCGTTATTCTCATTGCTCGTGTGGGAAGTGTCCATAACAAAGCCCATCGAATCAACAGCCATATAACTTCGTTGTGACGTGTATGTTAAGCCTTCTTGTGCGTGCTGCATTGCCGCAGCCGCAGATTGGGATTGCATAGCAATCGTGGCGCTATTCAAATGTTCTACTGCCTCATGTGGTACTGATGGGGCATCCAAGTTTTCTGCAACAGCTTCGGCATCTGTGATAGCGCTATTGTGGTGAGCAGCAACAATCTCAGCTGCATCAGAAGACGTGCCAGACGCTGATTGCGATGACTTGTCAGAAGAGAAACTAAAACTTTCTGACTGGCTTGGCGTAGCATTCCAATTCTTGCGTGGAGAGCTTTGTGGCTGCGGAGGCAACGGCGCTGCTTGCGATTGAGACAGAGATACATTGATTGCAGTATTGTCTGTGGAATCCGAACTCATTTCTGCGCGCTGCGGAGCGTTGGCAGAGTCTTTCTTACTTGCTGCAATATCACCACTGCGCATACCAGAATCCACAATAAAGCGCGTATGAGCTGCTTTATGTGTGCTTCCGCCTTTAGCACGTGTTTCTGCTTTGCCTTGAGCAGCTTGCGGGTTCTCCAGTAAATCGCCAACCGTCAAAGTAGTTTTCTTTTCCAAAGGCTGACGCTTTGGATTATTGCGCGCAATCTGGTGAGCCAAAGAATTGACTTGAGACTTAAAAGCAAGAATTTTTGCGGTATCAGCGTGAGTGAGCGCACGCATATATTCGCCAACTTGCTCCATTTGAGTCCATAAGCCAGCGCGCAGCCAAATCATATTGTCTAAACGGTTACCCATAACACGGCTATATGCAGAAATAAAAGAGTCGCGATGCGCTTTATTCAGATGAGTAAAAATCCATGCCAAATCGCGAGCAGGATCACTAATCTGCATATTTTCCCAATGGCGGATGGAGTTGACGGCATTCGATAAGAAAATTAAATCGCCGTTATTCATACCACCGTGCACGGGGCATGTGGTGAAGTTCCATAAACCATCAGTTTCAATAATATTCTTCCAATTTTGAATAATTTCCGCTGGAATATGTCCTGCAGATTCTAAGCTATGAATCCAGCCAGTAAGTTGTTTTTGAATAGTTTGTGCTGTGTATGTGCGATAGTGAGCGGCACGTAAAAATCCTCCACGTAAACGATGAATAGCAGCAATCGCAGTGCCAGCAGCAGCGCATTGTTCAGAAGTGAGATTTTTCAGCGCTACAGCATCGCCATCCACATGAGGGGTGATATACACCGCATTAGTGCCGGTTGGCCCATCAGCTTTATCTCCCGGCATAAAAAGAGTGTAGCTTTCTAATGCAAAGCTCAAAGTTACAGCAGTTTTAGAATGAGACAGCACATAAGCAGCTTTAGCGCGATCTTTAAGGATTTTCTTTCCTTCATCGCTCGACGATACGCTGACGTCATACTCCACGCCTTCGACGCTGGTAATAACGGCTGTTGTAATATCTTTCTTCTCTCCGCTCATAAAGAACTGCTCAGAACCGCGCGTAGTAGCGACTGAAAGCTCCGGCATGGCTGCGGATGCAAGGGCTGCTATTTCAAATACTGAACGTTGACTCACACTGTTAAGAATAATACACAGCACATAAGTTGTGTACCATTGGTGTGTATGACAACAACCAGTACACATTATTCAGCAATTCTTGACGGGCTAGACGAGAACCAACAACGTGCAGTGCGTGCGTTGGAAGGTCCAGTGCGCATTATTGCTGGAGCAGGTGCTGGAAAGACGCGTACTATTACACGACGCATTGCTTATGCGTGCGCCAGTGGACAGTGGGCGCCGCAATCAACGTTAGCGGTTACATATACCAATAAGGCAGCTAACGAAATGAAAGTTCGTTTAGCATCTTTGGGCGTACATAATGTGCATACCAGCACTTTTCATTCGGCTGCATACACGCAGCTGCGACGTGCATGGAGAATTTTAGCGCATCGGGATTCTCCCGAAATTTCCAGTGATATGGATTCATATGCGCATACTGCTATGGCTCACGTATTGCAATATAACGATTACACACATGCTGAAGTGCGTCAGATTGTGCAAGAATTATCATGGATGAAAGTAAATCTGATTCCATATGCCGATTATGAGCGCATTGTCTGCGCCATACATCACCGTATGCCCTTAGATATTGAGCCTGAGCAGATGCTAGATATAGCTCAACAGTTCGAAAAAGAAAAACAGCGTCATAACGTTATCGATTTTGACGATTCGCTCCTTTTGCTTTCGCATATTTTTGAAGAATACGAAGAATTAGCTCAAGATTTTCGTCAAGATATGCGCCATATTACGATCGATGAATATCAGGATGTATCCGCTGTGCAACATCGTGTTCTGAATTTATGGCTAGGGGATAATCGCGATATTTGCGTAGTAGGAGATCCTGCTCAAACAATTTACTCATATGCGGGTGCAAGCAGCTACTATTTATTGAATTTCGCTCAAGAGTTTGCGCCTCTTACACAAGATATTGAACTAAATACTGACTACCGTTCCAGCGCTAATATTGTGGACTATGCCAATGCAGTCCTTGAAGATTCGCCAGATAATGAAGACTATATAGAACTTGTTACTCACAACGAACCTGGACCTCGCGTGAATGTGGCACGCTTTACCAGCGATGATGAAGAATTGCGGGGGATTGCTTCTCGTATTCAATGGCATTGCGCACGTGGAACACGCATAGACGATATAGCGATTTTGACAAGAACCCGAGCTCGCGCTCGCGAAATGGCACGAGTGTGCAAAGAGCAGGGACTTGAGGTGAATGTGAAGCTAGATAATGATGAAGTTATCCTCTCGGGTGCTTCGCATGAATCGGCTGTAACGATTTCTACAATTCATGCTGCGAAAGGTTTGGAGTGGGGAACAGTTTTCATTCCAGACTGCTTTGAAGGAAATATTCCCTTTTTACCAGATGCCGCATCAGCCAGTGATGTGGAACAGATAGAAGAAGAGCGCCGCATTTTCTATGTGGCGCTCACACGAGGTATTCATCAGGTTTATCTATGTATTGCCGATCATCCTTTTGCGCAGGGACACGGTTCTGGACGCACTATTAGCCGTTTTGTTCATCAGGCGCAAAACGCTGTGCGCCGAGCGCGATATGCGCGCGCTCAACAGGCGAAACAGTCACAATAGGTAACATATAAAACCGCTATGAGCGCGCCCAATAACTTTATGCTTGTGTATTCGTGCCGTCAGCGTCAGAATCAGTATCGGAATCGGAATTAGAATCAGAATTAGAATCGCTGCGGTCTAAGCCACCATCAGCGTCATGAGAATTTTCTGACTTCAAAAGCTCACTTAATTCACTATCCCAATCAATGCTCGATGAGGAGTTTGCGGCAGCAGTAGCGCTTGTCAATGCGTCATCGTGAGAATCGGTATCCTCACCAAAAAGCTCGGAATTCATGGTTTCAAGCTCTTTTTCGAGTTCGGATTGATGTGCTGAACTTTCATGAAGTTCGCGCATCACATCGTCAGCTAGTACTGGCAGAGTGTCAGGATGTTGCCAGCGAGCGTCACGACCTTCTATTCCTTCAGCTACAGTGAGCGTTTCCCACATATCGCTAGCTTCACGCATTTTCTTAGGATGTAAATGCATTCCCAGTAAAGCTTCAAAGCTCCGTGCAGCAGCGCCTCCCGTCACACGTTCACGGCGCAGCATTTCACGTAACTGTTCAATATGAGGCAAATATGGCATACCAGCTCGCCACACGACGCAATCCACCCAGCCTTCAACCAAAGCAAGCAGAGTTTCCAAACGCTGCAAAGCCTCGCGCTGTTCTGGTGAATCGCTCATACCTACTTTGCTTAAGTTTACCGCTCCCGCAATAGATTCAGGATTCATAGCTTGCGCTTCACGCAACTCTTGCTCCATCGCATCTAAATCAATGCTAATAGAACGAGCATATTTAGAAATCAGAGCCTTAAACTGCGGCATAAGCCACGGCACACTGTTGAATAACCTAGCGTGTGTGCTTTCTACAAGTGTTAAATAACTGAGAACTTCGGCTTCATCAATATCTAAATTCTTGGCGTATTCTTGTACGTTCTCTGGCACAATACCGCCTGCAGGATTTGTGGTTAAAGCAATAACCTGGTCAAAAGTTCCTCGAACTTCACGCGAAAGAGATCCTGCAGCAGAACCAAACTGCATAGCATAAGATGTATTGCCCAAAACTTGCATGAGCTTGCTGGGATCTTTAAGTTCGTCAGGCAGAGGAATATTGACTGGACCTGCAAAAAGTCCTGCAATCTCACCGTCCATGCCCTGCGAACCAAAACGCTCTTCGAAAATAGTGGATAGTGCATTATTCATCGCCGTAGCCACAGGAGTTGCAAAATCAATCCACGCCGGTAGGGTAGCATCCACCCACTCATTGCGTGTATAAACGCTCATCGCTTCACTTGTTGGATCCATAGTGGTTACGGAATCTAACCATAAATTTGTCTCCGAAGCAGCAGAACGCACTTTTTGCGCCACAGCAGCGCTAATCTCTGTTATCTGTTCACCCTCGCGAGCGCGTTGCTGAGCTAAGTTCTTAGCTAGACGACGGTTAATCGGTCCAGCATCCAAAGTGTTTTTAATATCTGTAAAGCTATTCATGCCGCTTTCTGTAAAAGCTTGCATAAGGGATTGCACTTCACGAGGATTTGGTAAGCCTTGTTGTCCTTGTCGCAGAAACTGCTCGCGCATATATTCAGGAAGCTCCTTGAATTGCTGCCATGCCATTTCGCCTTCAAAGGGACCGAATGAGCTAATCATCCATTTATGCAGTTCTTCTTCATTCATGCCGTCATCCATAAACCTTATCCTCACATTATTTGTGCCACAGTTTTTGTGCGTGAAAAATCCTCTGGCTCAATATTATGGGAGATATGAACCAAATGCATAATGAAACCGAGCAGCAAGAGAAATTTTCACGTTCTCAGCGTATTTTTATGATTCCTCTTCTGCGTGGCTCTGAATCTGCTGGCAAGCGCAGGCGAGGGATTTTTACTGCTGTTTTGGTTTTTATTATGGTTGCTTTACTTTTATCTCCGAGTCCTTTTGCTCTTGAGATGCCTGGCCCAACTGCCAATGTGTATGGAACAGTAAAAGAAAAGTCCGCAACTAGAATGATTGACTTATCAGGTGTGCGCACATACAAGGATAAGGGGCAGTTACGTCTGGTGACAGTGTCTGCAACGGGTGTGCCGGGTTATAGTATTCCAACGGCTGCAGCAATATATGCGTGGTTTCATCCGCATATGGCAGTTATGCCTCAAGAAGCCGTTTATAGTGTGAATACCACTGCGGACGATTATGAAAAAGAAGGCGCTGAAGAAATGACGGGCGCTCAAGACACGGCATCTCACGTGGCATTAGAATATGCGCGGCAACATTTCGGTGTTAAAACATCTGCGGCGAAAGTCAAACTCAATATTGATGATATTGGCGAACCTTCAGCAGGAATGATTTACACCTTAGGTATTATTACCTCGCTCACTCCTGACGATGAGGCAGGGGGAAAACTATTGCGGGAACAGGAACTATTGAAAAAGATGGGAAAATTGGCGCTATTGGTGGTATTCAGCTTAAAATGATTGGCGCTCAACGCGATGGTGCTCGGTATTTTATTGCGCCGACCAGCAACTGTAATGAGGTGATTGGGCATATTCCTGATGGTTTAGAAGTGTATGCTGTTTCCACTATCGACCAAGCATATAAGACAGTAGTGGCTATTGGCCAGAACAAAACTGAAGGTTTGGCAAGCTGTGCAGCAAGCAAATAGTTGCTTGAAAATAGCGTAAACAGTCGTATAAAAGTGCTGTAAATAGACCGGAAATTGACACGAACGGAGTGTTAGAGGTCTGTTTTTCCGCGCGCTTTGTTATGCTCAAACTGTGTCTAATACAGGAAATGAAGCACAAGAGTTCGGTTTCCAGCCAGGAGATGTAGTTCAGGAATGGCTGTGGGACGATGATGTAGATGAGAACCTGCGAGCCACGTTAGAAGATTACCTCGGTGAGGAGCTTGTTGACGAGGAGTATGACTCGGGCGTTGATGGCGTCATTTTATGGTGGCGTGATGGCGACGATGAGGATGAGTTGGCAGATACCATTATGGATGCTAGTGAAATGCTGAATGTGGGATCTCCATTCTGGGTTTTGCTTCCAAAGCCAGGTCGTCCAGGTGCTATTAGTTCTAGCACTTTACAAAATGCTGCTAAAACTGCAGGAATGAATGCTGCAACTCCTGAGACAGTTGCTCCGGATTGGAACGGCATTCGTTTGCGTGCTTTTGGTCGCGGACGTTAATTTTTATAGTCTTTTTATTCTTTGTGGTGCCGCTATATAGCGCTATATCATGCAAGAATTTTGTGCTCAAACTGGCATATGTCTATACGTCAGCTTGAGCACGAAACTTGTATAAGTGTGCGAACTTGCCAATTTGCCAGTATTGCTAAGAGTGCCAAGTGTGCATACTCTGCAACCTGCATATGTGTTATGCGAGCGTTGAGATATTTCTTGTCTGCATATCTGTGCAGAACGTTATTGAGATACTACAGATATGCGCTGCTGAACATGGCGAGCATCAACAGCTTCATCAATCATGGCAATTGCATAATCAGCATAGCTAATCACACTTTCACCATGAGAATTTAGCTTGAGCTCTTCTCCAGCAAGAGTGTATGCACCTGTGCGCTCACCATCAGCAACGAAATCGGCAGCAGGGCTAACAAAAGTCCACTGCACATCGCTACGCTCACGTAACTCGTCTAAGGCTTTACTTTGAGCGGTCGCCAATGGTTTGAACTCTGCAGGGAAGTCGTCAGTATCTAATAAGCGGAACCGTGTGTTTCTCGTTGACATATAAGCTTCCTGCTCCACCCACAACAAGTAAGCGTGTTGCGGTTCCACTGACTATATCTGCCAAATGCTGTAATGATGCGCTGTGCAAGTTCAGTGATTCTGGAGCGAAAGTTCCAAAAGCGTCAATAATCACGTCAAAATCTTGTACATCTTCAGCTGTGAGATCAAATAAATCTTTGATTATAGCTTTAGACGCTGCAGTTTTATTGCTGCCGCGCGTGATAGCTGTAACATCTAATCCGCGATGAACAGCTTCCTGAACAATAAACTGCCCAGCCTTGCCATTTGCTGCTACTACTGCAATTTTCATGGTATCTCCTTGTCTTTTTGTGTGCGCAATCGATGCTGTTAAACATATGGATATATGGGCGATTGCGCGGATACCTTCTTGATTTTGTATTTCCATGCAATACAATAAAGCTATAGAGAAAATATGTAAAGTAAGCACTTTTTTGTTCCCTAGGTACCTATTAGAAACTATAAGAGAAAATTGATGTATGATGACGAAAAAATATATGCTGACTGAAGAATTACCGCAATGTCCTGTAGAAACAACGCTGCTGCTGATTAGTAATAAATGGACTGTGCTGATTGTGCGCGATCTGCTGGAGGGTACCAAACGTTTTGGTGAGCTGAAGAAATCAGTAGGAAGCATTTCACAGAAAGTTCTGACCGCTAATTTGCGTGCGATGGAAAAGAACGGTTTAGTTATTCGTACGGTATTTCCGGAAGTGCCGCCGCATACAGAATATACATTGACGGAGCTGGGACATAGCTTAGAAACGGTGTTAGATGCGTTGGATAGGTGGGGAACAGATTATCAGCGCGGTGTGCAGAAACAGTTAGCCTCGTGAAATTGCAGGGAGAGGTGGGGTAGAGGCAGGGAGACGAAAACCGAGCAGATATATTGCTTAATTGCGTATATCGTGCGCGATACGATAGCATCACCAATATAGTCGAAGAATGCAAAGGAGCATGACATACTATGGTGAAGAATTCTGTTCAAGGCCCAGGAGCATCAGACAACACCTCTGCCTCAGCAATTATTGATCAGGCAGTAGCATTGGGGGATTGGAGAGAAGCTGGATATCTGTGGTCTTTTATGGATGAAGATTTCCAGGGCGAAGGTACGGAACATATCTCACAAAAAGCCAAACGAACAGCTCTAGCAATGCGCGAGGGGAGTGCTCGAACCGATTATCCGCGCATAACGGCATGGCAACTGCCTCAAGATGTTATTGCTCATCTTGCTATTCCATATAGCGAAGATAACGATCGTGGACACTATCTTGATGTTTTCGTTCCGGCAGATGCAGGCAAAAAGCATAGCTATCCTGTTGTGATTGATGATCATGGTGGTGGTTTTGTTTACGGTATGCGTGAACTCAACCGCAGTTTTGCGATGCACCTGGCGCATCGCGGATACGTTGTTGTTCTGCCGAGCTACCTGCCAGCTCCTCGATGCACTTTCGTTGATATGCTTACGGACTTATCCGCCGCGTATTCCTGGACTCTTGACAATATTGCTCGCTACGGGGGAGATACGAGCAAACTGTTCCTCACAGGCGATTCTGCCGGCGCGTGTATGGCATTGCATAGCGCTCAAATTGAGAACAGTGCTGCGATGAGTGAGCGCACTGGTGTTGCGCAAGCAGGATTGGATATTAAAGGTCTGTTACTGGTGTGCGGCATCTACAATCTTAGTGAGTGTTTTAATCCGGAAAGCGATGCAGGAAATCTTCAAGGGATTTGCCCTGAAGTGTTTGAAAGCGTCCGAGATAATTTCGCTGGTTATGACAATACTAAGGATCTTCTCGCCGCGGCGCCTCTTCCGCCAGTGTTTATTAACACATCAAGTGATGATTTTCTTCATGACGAAAACCTTGATTTAGCCGCACGCTTGGAAGCATTAGGAGTTCAGTTTGAACTGGACGATGCAGATGCTAAGGAGTGGGGCGAACTTGGACATGTGTCTGTTATTGGACTGTCCACACATGAGCGCTCGCAGATAAGTCTAGACAGAATGGATGCCTTTATGCAGCGGGTGCTGAACACGTCTACATTATGAGGGTGCGCGGTGTCAGGGGGGCAGATCGGATCACTTTGTAGGACGTGTTTTTAAGGAAAATATAGCTTATATAGCGCGTGAAACGTGATTGGCTATAGCCAGTCGCGTTTCACGTCCTTTTTTCTAGCGGAAACAGGGCAAAATGGTTCCTCAATCATGATTCGCTCAAGCGAATCATGTTTCACGCACTGTTTTTGGTGTTTTTACCGCTATTTTGGTTCTTGAATCATGTTTGGCTATAGCCAATCACGTTTCAGGAACGTCATGACCATATTTAATGCGCTTACCGTGGTGCAGTGGG
Organism: Alloscardovia omnicolens; assembly: GCA_040702985.1. Lineage (GTDB taxonomy): Bacteria > Actinomycetota > Actinomycetes > Actinomycetales > Bifidobacteriaceae > Alloscardovia > Alloscardovia omnicolens_A. The sequence continues at coordinate 841,813 of CP159991.1, forward strand.
GGGGATAGTGCAATGGCGTAATCATGCAGCCACCTACTGTGCACGCTTGAATATGACGTGAAAACACCGCTGAAATAGAATAATTGAATAACAAAAAAGGAACAGCACTTTAATACTGTTCCTGTCGGTGGGCGATAAGGGACTCGAACCCCTGACATCCACGGTGTAAACGTGGCGCTCTAGCCAACTGAGCTAATCGCCCGACTTGGTATAAATTAGCAGAGTGCCACGATAAGTGCAAGTATCGGCGTGTTCGACTTGGCATATGCTGTTGTATTCTTGTTTATAGTTATGAAAAGGAGCAACTCATGGCACAAACCCAAGAGCAATCTCACGGTATTGCACGAGCAAAGAAAAACACCTGGGGATACAGCGTTAGCCAAGTAGATGGATTCTTTGAGTCTACTCGACATCTGTATGAAGAGTCTGAGCCAAATATGACGCAGGCTGAGATTCAAAATCGTGCTTTTGATTTGGAAAAGAACGGTTACGATATTCGTGCAGTAGATGATGCTTTACGTCGTCTTGAGAATGCTGTGGTTGATAAGTTGGCAGCATGGACGATTGCTCATGAAGGTCTTGATGAGTGGAGAGCACAAACTGAACAACTTGCTTTAACACTTATTCCGCGTGCTAAACGAGACAAGGGCAAAGTTTTCTCACGCGGACGAATGTTTAATCCATCCTATGATGTGAAACAAGTAGATGCTTTTGTTATTGCTATTGCTCAGTATCTCAACGAGAAGCTGTCACTTGGCGTTTTGAATATGCCAGAAGATCATAACGCGAAAAATTCCTCTCAATTTACCTCAACAGACGTGGCTCGCACAATCTTTACCCAGCGTTCTGGTCGTGCAGGATATAGCGAAGGTCAAGTCGACGCGTATATGAATCGTGTTATTGAAGTGCTTACTCATATAGAATCCACAGAACGCATGAAAAACGTGGACGATCAGTTCGATCCCGTTGTAGCTGTAGATCCAACTGCTAGCTATGTAGAGCCTTTAATTCCTGATTACTTTAACCCTCGCGATTCTCATCGTGCTGATACAGGTGCGGATGGATTCAATAACTCCATGACGGCGCAAGATGGTGCAGATGAGGTCAGCGAATCTGCACGCGATGAGGTCAATTCTGTGTTGAGCAAGCTACGCACAGCGTCGTCCGCTCCGTTGAATACCGCATCCGAGCAATCTGGTTCAGAGCCATCTGAGAGTGAAACAGGTTTCGACACCATTAGTCATGATGAAGAAAAAATGTTTGACGCACAGTCTTCTAGCGCTGCATCAGACTCTATGCCTTCAAGTTTTGCGCCGTCTGTTAAGCCGGAGCGCGGATCAACTGCAGCAGATGATATCCTCGATTACAGTTCTCTGATGGATACAGGTTCCATTCAGTCCGTGCAGTTCCATATGCCAAAACTTGATGATGCCCCTATAAAAAACGATAACGCCGATAGCGCTGGCGAGTAGAGGCAAGAGAGAGCAAGCAACAAACAAGAATGCCACGCATTTCATCTTGTCCTCTTACAAAGCACTTCGCAAGCCAATGCTCGTAAACGCAGCAACTGTTCGCTGAGCGCTCATCTTATGGTGGGCGCTCATGCTTTGCTAGTGTTTAGGATGAGTATTATGACCGAACAGCGCATATTCCGTTGAGCTTCTGAACTTTTACACACAGCAAGCAAAATCACGATGTGAACATTATGGAGGTGAACATGCCTAGTTACACCGACGAAGGCGTTGTTTTACGCTCTATTAAGTTAGGTGAAGCTGACAGAATTATTACTATTTTGACGCGTTCACATGGCAAAATCCGTGCTGTAGCCAAAGGCGTGCGCCGCACAAAATCGCGTTTTGGTGGACGTTTAGAACCTTTTTCTCGCAATACTTTTCTCATTTATGAGGGTAGAGGAGAACTGCAGCATATTAATCAGGTAGATTCGCTCGTTTCTTATGGTGCGTCCATTACTTCCTCGTATGATTCATATGTTGCCGCTAATGTGATGGTTGAATCGGTTGATAAATTACTTGATTCAGCCGAACAGATGATGCCTGATGACGTGCGTCCTTACTATACGCTGCTGATCAGTGCATTAGCATCGTTGTCGCGTGAAGAGCACGGAGCAGATATTATTGAAAACTCTTTTCTTTTACGACTGCTGGCAACGGGAGGATGGTCGCCGCGCATAGACAGATGCGCTGTATGCGGCCGGCAAACCCAGCTAGAGTATTTTTCTGTGACGGCTGGGGGAATGACGTGTTCTACGGATCGTTTTATGGACGCGCGTGAAGTGTCGCATAGCACTCGTGTGCAATTATTTGCTCTGCTGCACGGGCGATGGGACTTGCTGAATGAAAATGAGCGATCAAAAGGCAGTGAGTCTGTGCTGAACCCTGATGTTGATCAAATTGTTGAGGAATGGTTGCAATACTATATTGAGTGTCCTATTCGTTCATTGAAATTGATAAAATCCGTGCTATGAGTTTTGACAATGTAGACTACACGTCCTTGGATATTCCAACAGCCCCTTTTTCACGTCCTGAAATCATCCCGCAGTTTCCTAAAAAAGCCGTACCTCGCCATATAGGCGTTATTATGGACGGCAACGGTCGTTGGGCACAAGAGCGAGGACTAATCCGCACCAATGGTCATCAAGCAGCAGAACCAGTTGTTTTTGATATTATCGCTGGCGCTATCGAAGCAGGGGTGAGATATCTCAGTTTGTATACTTTTTCTACAGAAAATTGGAAGCGCTCACCACAAGAAGTGCGTTTTTTGATGGGCTTTTCACGTGATATTATTCATCGCCGTGTTGAGCAAATGAATGAGTGGGGTGTGCGTGTGCGATGGAGCGGACGTAGACCGAAGCTGTGGAAATCAGTGATTGATGAGCTGGAAATTGCTCAAGAAAAAACAAAACATAATACAGTTATTGACGTTATTTTCTGTATTAATTACGGAGGGCGTGCTGAAATTGCTGACGCGGCTGCTGCAATTGCACGTCAAGTAGCAGAAGGAAAAATTAAAGGTCACAAGGTGACTGAAAAAATGTTTGCTGAGCATTTGTATCTTCCAGATGTACCGGACTGCGATTTGGTGGTGCGTACTTCCGGTGAACAGCGTACGAGTAATTTCTTGCCATGGCAGGCAGCTTATGCTGAGCTTGATTTTATTCCTGAACTTTTTCCTGACTGTTCGCGCGAAGTTTTATGGCGTTCGATTGAAAAATATGCTAGTCGAGATCGTCGCTTTGGTGGCGTTAAAAAAGCGTAAACTGATTTAAAGAGAACGTAAAACCCGTGAAATCGGTAAAACCTCTTAAAACCGTACACGCCCGTAAGACTATAAAAGCCCCCTAACTCAAGAACGCATCGGCGAGCGCATAAGCAGTGCGCTCGTCCGCTTTACACAGTAAAGTTTCCAAAGAAGAAAAGTGCTCATAAGCCGTATGAGTACGCTTAATAATAAGGAGCAAAAGTGGCTGAATCTAAGCTCGATGCTGTTGTATCCCTCGCGAAACGTCGCGGATTTGTTTTCCCAGCAGGTGAAATTTATGGTGGAACTCGTTCCGCATGGGATTACGGTCCTTTGGGTGTGGCCCTGAAAGAAAATATTAAAGAGCAGTGGTGGCGCTTTATGGTTACCACCCGTGCGAATGTTGTGGGCGTGGATACTTCTGTTATTCTTCCACGTGAAGTTTGGGTTGCCTCAGGTCATGTGAATGTTTTTAACGATCCGTTAACCGAATGCTTAAGCTGCCACAAGCGTTTCCGTGCTGATCACTTGGAAGAGCATTTTGAAGCTAAGCATGGTCGTTTGCCTGAATCTCAAGCTGAAATCCCTTGCCCACAGTGTGGCACAAAGGGTCAGTGGACTGAGCCTCGCGACTTTAACATGATGCTCCAAACACATTTGGGACCAGTAGCAGATGATAATTCTTTGCACTACTTGCGTCCAGAAACTGCTCAGGGTATTTTCGTTGACTTTGCACAGGTTCAGGCTTCTACTCGCCAAAAGCCACCATTTGGAATTGCAAATATTGGTAAGAGCTTCCGTAACGAAATTACCCCTGGAAACTTCATTTTCCGCACACGTGAATTCGAACAGATGGAAATGGAATTCTTTGTAAAACCAGGCGAAGATGAAGCGTGGCATCAGTATTGGATTGACGCTCGTAAAGCGTGGTACACCGATTTGGGTATTAACGAAGATAATCTGCGCTTGTATGAACATCCAGAAGAGAAGCTGTCTCATTATTCCAAGCGCACTGTGGATATTGAATACAAATTCGGTTTCCAAGGCTCTGACTGGGGTGAGCTGGAGGGAATTGCAAATCGTACTGATTATGATTTGTCTGCTCACGCCAACCACTCTGGTAAGGATTTGAGCTACTTTGATCAGGCTAGCGGCGAACGATATATTCCTTATGTAATTGAGCCAGCTGCTGGTTTAACCCGTTCCCTCATGGCATTCTTAGTAGATGCTTACGATGTGGATGAGGCGCCAAATACTAAGGGTGGTGTTGATACTCGTACTGTTTTGCGCTTGGATCCACGACTAGCTCCAGTTAAGGCTGCCGTTTTGCCTTTGTCTAAGAAGCCTGAACTCCAAGGTATTGCTCAGAATTTGGCTGCTGAATTGCGTATGCATGATTGGAATATTGATTATGATGAGGCAGGCGCAATTGGTCGTCGCTATCGTCGTGAAGATGAAATCGGTACTCCATTATGCGTCACAGTAGATTTCGATACTCTCGATGATCAGGCTGTAACAATTCGCGAGCGTGACACGATGGCTCAGGAACGTGTGGCTTTGGATAAGGTAGCTGAATATGTGGCTGCGCGTGTGGGCAATTCCATGAAGCCTTACCCACAGGCACCTGAAATGTAGGGTAGACACACATACGCGTTTATAAAAATTGTGTAAAAGAAAAATCCGCAGGAGTGGTTTTTATCGCTTCATGCGGATTTCTTTTTATTTCATCACACCTTAGGCTAAACTAATCCCTTATGACTTCATCTGTGCATCTTCCAAGTATTGATATGGGTAATCATGTGGTGCAAACACCTGTGCTTTTATCTCCTATGGCTGGCGTAACAAATTGGCCTTTCCGTGTGCTATGCCGCGAATACGGTCCTGATGGCTTGTATGTAGCTGAAATGATTACTGCTCGTGCTTTGGTGGCACGCAACCCGAAGGCTGAACGTTTATGTCGCTTCGATCCAAGTGAAAGCTATCGTTCTTTACAGCTCTATGGAGTCAATCCTTCAATTGTGCAGCAAGCAGCTCGCATTGTTGTGGACGAGAACTTAGCAGATCATATTGATTTAAACTTTGGCTGCCCGGTTCCTAAAGTGACGCGGCGTGGCGGTGGATCTGCTTTGCCATGGAAAAACGATTTATTCCGTGAACTTTTGCAGCGAGTAGTAGCTGTTGCTGAACCTGCCGGAATTCCAGTGACTGCCAAAATTCGCATAGGAATTGATGACGACCATACCACATTCCGCGATTCTGCACATATTGCCCAAGAAGAAGGATGTAAATTTGTTACTCTTCATGGGCGCACAACTGCTCAATATTATGGTGGGCACGCGCATTGGGAGACGATTGCGGAACTGGTAAGTCAATTAGATATTCCTGTTATTGGTAACGGTGATATTTGGACGGCTCAAGATGCTGTAAATATGGTTCAGGAAACTGGTTGTGCAGGTGTGGCTATTGGACGTGGCTGCCAAGGGCGACCGTGGCTTTTTGGTGACATCGCTGCTGCTTTTGCTGGTTCAGACGAGCGGATTAATCCGACGTTGGGAACAGTAGGACAGATTATTGTGCGCCATGCTCAGCTTCTCACAGAGTTTTATGACGGTGACGAGATGATGGCCGTGCACGATTTACGTAAGCATGTGGCATGGTATTTGAAGGGGTTCCCTGTGGGTGGGGGAACGCGTGCAGCTTTTATGAAGTGTGAAAGCGTTGCTGATGTTCAAGCCCAGGTAGATCTTTTTGATCCAGATGTTGAATTTCCTCAAGCAATTGCTGATAAACCTCGCGGTCGTGTGCGTTATGCCAAGAAGGTGCATTTACCATACAACTGGCTGGATTCGCGAGAAATGACTGCCCAGGAACGAGCTGATATGTTTGATGATGATCCTATGGACGCTTCCTACTAAGAGACTCGCTGTAATTCAGATACAGGCATAAAGGCAGTAAACAGATCACCATAATTGCCTGCTGCGCATAAAATGCAAGAACAGAAGAAAAATTTTTACAATTTTCGCGCGTTTTTTTAATTACATATGTGAAATTTGGGCATGAATTGTATTAAAGTTGTGCGTATACGTTAACGATGGGAGCACGATGACCAGCATTCAGAATGAAGAATTGAATGACAGCACCGTAATTAAAGTAGTCGGCGTGGGTGGCGCTGGCGGTAACGCTGTTAATCGCATGATTAGTGATGGTCTTACCAATGTAGAATTCATGGCGATTAATACTGATGATAAGGACTTGGCTCGTAGCGAAGCGAACGTCAAGATTTCTTTGTCAGATAGCAGCAGCCGTGGTTTAGGTGCCGGTGCTGATCCTGAACGTGGAGCAAAAGCAGCACAAGATCATCAAGCAGATATTGAGCAGGCTTTGAAAGGCTCTGATCTTGTTTTTATTACTGCTGGTGAAGGTGGCGGTACCGGAACGGGTGCTAGCCCGATTGTGGCTCGTGCGGCACGTCAGCAAGGTGCATTAACAGTTGCTGTTGTTTCGCGCCCATTTAGCTTTGAAGGCAAACGTCGCAGCTCTTCTGCAGAGCTGGGTATTGAAAATCTGCGTAAAGAAGTAGATGCTTTAATCGTTATTTCTAATGATCGCCTGCTTGACTTAGCTGATCGCAATGTGTCCATGATTGAAGCATTCCGTAATGCAGATAAGGCACTTCTGTCTGGTGTTAAGGGCATTACTGAAACATTAAATGCAGATTCCTACATTAACGTGGACTTTGCAGATATTACTTCTGTTTTGAAAGATGCTGGAACGGCATTATTCGGTATTGGTGTGTCTCGTGGTGAAAATCGTGCAACGAATGCCGCTGAATTAGCTTTGAACTCTCCAATGCTCGAAGGCAATATTGAAGGTGCTCATGCAGTACTGGTCAACTTCTTTGCAGCATCTGATTTGGGTATGTTTGAAGTTAACGATGCGATGAATCTGATTCATGACGTGTGCAGCACAGAAGCTAATATTATCTTTGGTGTTGCTTTGGACGACTCAATGGGTGATGACTTATCCGTTACTGTTATTGCAACTGGTTTTGGTACCGGCGATAAGGAAGAGACACCAGATACAGCTGTAGCTGAGACTTTAGTGGCTACTCCTGTTGTTCCAGCTGAAGCAGTATCTGAGGTTGTAGAAGCTGAACCAGCAGCACCAGCTGCTTCCGTAGCTACTCAGCCTGCTGTGCAGACTGCTCCTGCTCAGCCAGAAACTCCTGTTGCTCCAGCACAACCTGTTTCTGCTGCCATTCCAACAGTTACCCCAGAATCTGATGATGAAGGTGATTCCTTCGACGACTTGGAGATTCCAGAGTTCCTGCGTTAATCCAGGAGGATTACACTATGGCAAATATGTTTAATAAAGGTTTGAGTTTCTTTGGACTGGCAGACCCTGAAGACATAGATGATGAGGAGACCCAAGCTCCTGAAGCTGACGATATTGCGGATACTGAGTTTGATCGTGATGACTCATTGAGTATGCAGTCTGCACGTATTGCAACAGCTGGTCGTACTTCTGCTACTACTCAGAAGTCTTTCCCTAAGATGAATATGAATAGAATTACTACTATTCATCCTCGCACGTATAACGAAGTGGAGAGTGTGGGACGTTCTCTGCGTGACGGTACTCCAGTGGTTTTGAATCTTACGGGTGTGGCAGATAAAGATGCTCAACGCATTGTAGATTTTGCAATGGGCGTAGTCTTTGGTGTACGCGGCTCTGCGGAACGTGTAACTTCTCGCGTGTGGCTTCTTAGCCCTGCAGCTGTTACGATTCGTCCAGAACAGGCAGAAGCTAATCCAACTGCTGGATTGTTTGAGTAATAGCTATGCTCATCAGTATTGTACTTTTTCGTCTTGTTATATCGTTACTTCTTGACGCTTATATGGCTATTCTGTTCATTCGCCTTGTCTTAGACTGGGTGGCTGTTTTGAGCAGATGGCAGCCGCGAGGCGTTGTATATACATTAGTGAACGCAGTTTATGTGGTTACTGATCCGCCTCTTAACTTTTTGAGACGGTTTATCAAACCACTGCCGATGGGACCAATGTATTTAGACTTAAGTTTCATTGTGCTGTGGTTTGCCCTAGGTATTGTGCGTATGTTCGTATAATGCTCACGTCTGACATCGAAAAGCTGAAAACGGCTTCTTAGAGCAGACATGCTACTATATAAAGGAAAATGAAAACGACTGGCTGAAAAGCCAAAAAGTGAGGTGAAGAGCTCGATGGCCCTGTTAACACCACAAGATATTCAGAAGCATACCTTCCCAACAGTACGTTTCAAGGAAGGCTATGACATTGATGCTGTGGACGACTTCCTCGATGAAGTTGTAGTCACTGTGGAGAGTTTGGGATCTCAGGCTGTCACCAGTGCAACTGCTTCTTTGGGAACTGATGTAGCTCCTTTGAATAATAAGATTGCTGAACTCACCGAAGAGAACAACAAACTTCGTGCAGAAATTCAAGATGCGCAAGCAAAGGCAGCACACGTTTCTCAGGAACGTGAAAATGCAGCATCTGAACAGTCGAAGATTGCTGACGCAGCTCGCGAACAAGTAGAAACTTTGACTTCTCAAAATAATCAGCTCAAGACTCAGGTTGATCAGCTTAACGAGCAAATTGATCAGCTTACAGCTCAGGCAGCTGAAGGCGGAGACTCTGCTAAAGCTTTGGGTGATCAGCTCGAAGCAGTCAAGCGTGAACGCGATGAATACGTTAAGAACGGTGAAATCCTTCGCGCTCAGCTGAACGAAGCAAATAACAAGCTGGCTGAATCTCAATCTGCGTTAGAACAGACTCGTGCTCAGATTGAAGCAAGCAACGGTTCTGCTTCTCAGAAAGATCAGCAGATGGCACAGCTTCAAGCTCAGATTGAAAAGTTGAACCAGGACTTGCAAGCATCCCGTGAGCGTGAAGAAAGCTTGCGCAAGCAGGTATCTGCTCTTGAGCCAAGTTCTGAAACAGGAAGCCTCCAAAAGATTTCTTCTGCAGGTTCCGATGCTAACTCTGAGCCAGAACGCGCAACAGCAATGCTTGCTTTGGCTATGCAGCTGCATGATCAGTACGTGGATAAGGGTAAGGCACAGAACGCTGAACTCGTTGCAGAAGGTGAAGCAACTCGCGATAAGCTTGTACGCGAAGCAAACGAATACGATCAGAATACTCGTAAGGAAGCTGATGACTATTCCTCCAGAACTCGCAACGATGCAGATAACTATTCATCTGTAACTCGCAGCGAAGCTGATGAGTACTCTTCAAAGACCCGTTCCGATGCTGATGCATACGAAACTCAGGTTAAGAAAGCTGCAGAAGACTATTCCGCTAAGACTCACGACGATGCAGACAACTATGCACGTCAAGTTAAGGATAAGCTCTACGCAGATTCTAAGGTTATTGAAGGCAATATTGAAAGCCTCAAGCAGTTCGAAGCAGACTATCGTTCTCGCTTGACAGAGTTCCTCGGTAACCTTTCTGCTCAGATTAGTGCTACGGATAACTATCCACAGCAGGGTGAGCAGACCGCAGAGGGCAATAACTAAAGTGGTAGAAACCTCACAAAGACGGTCACACGCGGGTGTGGCCGTCTTTCTTGCTACTTTCATTGTGGGAGTTCTGCTGGATCAATGGACGAAGAGCCTTGCCTTAACACATTTGACCACGTCCAGTGATGTGCCTGTGCTTGGTCCTTTTGTGCGATTAACGCTCATGCATAATCCAGGAGCGAGCCTAGGCGTCGGGTCGAGTATGACATGGCTGATTACTGTTTTTGCTCTTGTGGTGTGCCTCTTTTTGAGTGTGCTAGGGCTTACAACGCGCAACCTATGGTGGTCAAGCGTATGCGCTTTAACTGTTTCTGGTGCACTAGGTAATGTGATTGACCGCTTTATGTATGCCGATGGATTTCTCAATGGCACAGTAGTTGATTTTATTAACTATGGGCCGTTTGTTGGCAATGTGGCTGATATTGTGCTCACATTCGCAGCTGTGGGAATGATAGGTGGTGTTTTGCTGGGGCAGCGTTTTGGCGTGGAATGGATAGATACCCTGCTTTTTGGCCATGATGACGCAGAATCTGATCAGACATCTGTTCAGAAACAACAAGAACAGACCAGCGACAACAGTCAAGATATGACAAACAATCACGGCTTTGAGCAGCATCAAATAGACCATACTTCTCACAAGGACACCATGTAATGGAAGGCATCGTTCCCGCACCTGACGCTTTAGTGGGCAAGAGGTTTGATGTAGTTGTCTCCAAAATGATGGGGATTTCTCGTTCAGCTGCTAGTACTCTGATTGAATCTGGTCAAGTTACTTTGCTCGGCCACGTCAGTGATAAATCAGCGAAGCTTGCGCATAACGATATGATTGAATTTGCATTGCGTCAGGCACAGCAAGATCCTGAACCTATTGACCACGATATGCCTATTGTTTATGAAGATGATGATATTGTTATCGTTGATAAACCCGTAGGCATGGCTGCACATTCTTCTGTTGGCTGGAGCGGACCAACAGTTTTAGGATCGCTGCTGGCACGCGGCGTGCATATTACCGATTACGGAGCAGCTGGACGTCAAGGAATCGTGAGCCGTCTGGATGTAGGCACCAGCGGTCTGATGTTGGTGTGTAAATCCGAGCTGGCGTATAAAGAAATGCGTCGTCAATTTTCTGAGCATGAAGTGGTGAAAACCTATCATGCTGTTGTGCAAGGAAATTTGAACCAAGATCTCGCCACGATTGAAGCACCTATAGGCCGCGATAAAGTATCAGATTTTCGTTTTACTGTTACGCCTGCAGGCAAGGAAGCAATTACGCACTGGGATGTTATAGAACGTTTTGGTGAAGCAACCTATGTAAAAGTGAACTTGGAAACCGGTCGTACGCATCAAATCCGTGTACATTTTTCCTCAATTGGTCATCCTCTTGTGGGGGATGCGATGTATGGCGCGAACCCTAAGCTGACTGAAATCACAGGGCTGGAACGCCAATGGTTGCACGCCATGAAACTGGAATTTAAGCACCCACGCACTAAAATATGGACGACTGTTGAGTCCAACACGCCGAATGATTTACGCAAGGCTTTGGAAATCTTAAGACAACGTCAATCCGAGCGTGAACACGAATAAAATCTTCGCGCCGTCGCATTACATTAGAAGGCATGGCTGACGTAAAACCTTCTGATTTTGTGCATCTCCACGTTCATACTCATTACTCCATGCTTGATGGGGCAGCTCCTATTAAAGCTTTGGTCGATGCTGTTAAAAATCAAGGTCAAACCGCAGTAGGCATTACTGATCACGGTAATATGCACGGAACCTACGAGCTGTGGTCAACAGCTGTGAACGCAGGAATTAAGCCAATTATTGGTATTGAGGCTTATGTAACTCCGGGAACTTCGCGTTTTGATACCACGCGCGTGCATTGGCGTACGTCGGAAGATCAAAAAAGTGATGATGTGTCTGCAAATGGTTCGTACACGCATATGACCATGTTGGCAGAAAATGATCAGGGCTTAACTAATTTGCTGAAAGCCTCGTCTGTTGCAAATTTAGAGGGTTTATTTGGTAAATCGCCTCGTATGGATAGGGAAGTGCTCAACACCTATTCTCAGGGTATTATTGCCACGTCAGGCTGCCCTTCGGGTGAAGTTCAAACTCGTTTGCGTTTAGGCCAATTCGATGAAGCTTTGCGTGCCGCTGGTGAGTTTCAAGATATTTTTGGCAAAGAGAATTTCTATATTGAGCTTATGGATCACGGCTTGTCGATTGAAAAGCGTGTTCTCAAAGAGCTGCTTGATATTTCTAAGAAACTTAATGCTCCATTAGTGGTGACCAACGATACACATTATGCTCAGGAATCAGATGCATCTGCACAAGATGCATTACTGTGTATCAACTCTGGTTCGCGTTTAACTGATCCAACACGTTTTAAATTTGACGGCTCCGGATACTACATTAAATCCGCTCAGCAAATGTATGACTTGTTTAAGGAATTCCCTGAAGCATGCCGCAATACGGTGGAAATTGCACAGCGTTGTAATGTGATTTTTGACGATCACCAAGACGGTGCTTTTATGCCGGAATTTAATTGTCCTGAAGGTTGGGATGAAACCTCCTTATTCTTAAAGCATGTGCAAGATGGTCTTATGATGCGCTACAACGGCAATGTGCCAGATGAGGTGGCGCGGCAGGCTGATTATGAGTGTGGCGTAATTTGCCAGATGCAGTTCTGTGGATACTTCCTTGTGGTGGCTGATTATATTAACTGGGCGAAAGAGCATGGTATTATGGTCTGCAGGCCGTGGTTCTGCGGCAGGTTCTATGGTGGCTTATGCTATGGGTATTACTGAGCTGGATCCACTCAAGCACGGATTGATTTTTGAGCGCTTCCTTAATCCTGAGCGCGTGTCGCTTCCTGATATTGATGTGGATTTTGATCCTGAAGGCCGTATGAAAGTCTTGGAATATGTGGCTGATAAATATGGTCACGATAAGGTTGCGCAGTGCGTGACATACGGCACTATTAAGACGAAGCAGGCGCTCAAAGATTCGGCTCGCATTATGGATTATGACTTTTCCATGGGAGAGCAGATGACCAAGGCTTTGCCGCCAGCGGTGGGCGGTAAAGATATTAGTGTGCATGACATCTTTAACAAGGATGCTAAACGCTATGACGAGGCTAAAGAATTCCGTGACCTCTATGAGTCTAGCGAAGATATTCAAAAAATTACGAAGCAAGCCATGGGTATTGAGGGATTGATTCGTCAAACCGGTGTGCACGCGTGCGCCACGATTATGGCGTCCAATCCTATTACTGATACCTCACCTTTGCTCAAGCGTACTGATGGAACAGTTACGACTACCTTCGAGTATCACACCTGTGAAACTTTAGGTTTGGTAAAAATGGACTTCTTAGGTCTGTCCAACTTAACAGTTATTCGCGATACTATTACCAATATTGAGAATAATGGTAAACCAAGTTTTAATATTCAAGACGTTCCCATTGATGATAAAGAAACCTATCAGCTGCTCGCTCGCGGTGATACCTTAGGTGTGTTCCAGCTTGATTCCGATGGTATGCGTAATCTGCTCAAATCGTTAAAGCCAGATAATTTTAACGATATTTCTGCTCTTATTGCTTTGTACCGTCCTGGCCCTATGGATGTGGATTCGCATAATAATTATGCTAAGCGTAAGAACGGTCTGCAAAAAATCACGGCTATTCATCCTGAAGTGGCTGAACCGTTGGCAGAAGTTCTTGACGAAACCTATGGTCTGATTGTATATCAGGAACAGGTGCAGTCAGCAGCACGTATTTTAGCTGGATACTCTCTGGGACGTGCAGACGTGTTGCGTCGAGCAATGGGTAAGAAAAAACCTGAAGTTCTGGCAAAAGAGCAGGTTCCATTCTTTGAAGGCATGGCAGAGCATGGATATTCTCGTGAAGCAGCGCAAGCAGTATGGGATATTTTCGTGCCTTTTGCTGGCTACGCTTTTAATAAAGCACACTCTGCCGCTTACGGTTTGATTTCTTATTGGACCGCGTATTTGAAAACACATTATCCAACAGAATTCATGGCAGCTCTGCTAGAAAACGCGAAAAACGATAAAAACAAAACTGCTTTGTATTTGGGCGAAGCACGCCGTATGGGTATTCAAGTGCTACCTCCCGATATTAATGAATCGCAATTGCAATTCTCGGCAGTTGGAGATGTGGTACGTTTCGGTTTAGCTGCTATCCGTAATGTGGGTGCTGATCGAGTAACCGACATTATTAAAGAGCGTGAAAGCGAGAAAGGTAAGTTTATTAACTTCCTCGATTTCGTTAATAGAGCACCGCTTAATGCTCTTAATAAGCGTATGGTTGAGTCGCTGATTAAAGGTGGCGCTTTCGATAATACGGATGGAAATCGTCGCGCCCTAGTCACGATTCATGAAGAAGCAATTGACTTAGCTGCTCCTATTAAGCGTAAAGAAGCAGAAGGCCAGTTTGATTTATTTGCTGATATGGCTGGAGACGAGGATATTACTGGCGTAGAAATAACTGTGCCTGATATTGAGGAGTGGGATAAATCCACTAAACTTAATTTTGAGCGCGAAATGCTCGGATTGTATGTGTCTGATCATCCTCTTTCAGGAATGGAAAGCGTACTGGCAGGCTTGCGCGATATATCCATCGCTCAACTTCTGAATTCTGCAGCTTCATTAGAACCGCGATCCATGGTTATGATTGCCGGTTTGATTACAAGCGTGGAGCGTAAAATTTCCAAAAAAGGCAATCCATGGGCGATTATTACCGTGGAAGATATGGAAGCATCTGTTCAATGTCTTTTCTTCGGTAAGGCTTATGAAACCCATGCGTCTGAGCTGAATATTGACACGATTGTGCGAGTACGCGGTTTTGCGGAATCTCGTGAAGAAGCTGTGTCTATTCGAGCTACGGAATTAGAAGTGCCACGAATTGAAGATGCTGATACCTCAATCCTGATGGTTAAACTACCTGAACCGGCTTTAGTAGCAAGCCGTATGCAACAGTTGGCTGATATTTTACATATGCATCCGGGGTATAGCGAAGTACAGTTGATGATTGTGCGTCATGATGGCTCGTGTGCTGTGGTGACGATGGGAGATAATTTCCGCGTCAAAAAAGACGCCTCGCTTTACGGAGATATTAAGGCAATGTTTGGCCCGCATTGTATTGCATAAACAGCAGATAATCTAGGTGAAACGAGGATACTCAGAAAAGTGTCCTCGTTTCGTTTAATGAGATGTTTCGGCTTGGAATCACTGATTTAGTCGATGGTGTTATTAGACTCGAATTATGGCAGAACAGATTATTCGAACTATCGATGTGCGCGGAACTTCGCTGTCTCGCGCTGAACTCCTTGAAACAGTTCCTCGTGCTCAAATGGGTGTAAGCCAAGCAGAAGAACTGGTTGCTCCAATTTTGGAAGCTGTAAAAACTCGTGGCGCCGCTGCCTTGAGAGATTACGCTGAAAAATTTGATCACGTGCGTCCGCACAATCTCCGTGTACCTGTAGAAGCAATGCAGAAAGCTTTGGAAAGCTTGACTCCTCAAGTGCGAGCTGCTATTGAAGAGTCTGTTTCTCGTATTCGCGCTGTCTGCCAGTCTCAGGTTCCTCAAGACTTTTCCACGCCGTTAGCAGACGGTGCTCAGGTTTCTCAGCGTTGGATTCCTGTGGAACGTGTGGGCTTGTATGTTCCTGGCGGCAAAGCAGTATATCCAACATCGGTGATTATGAATGCTGTTCCAGCCCAAGCTGCTGGAGTTGAATCATTGGCTATTGCCACACCTCCAAGTGCAGATAATCCAGATGGTCTGCCAAATGCTACTATTTTGGCAACCTGTGCCATTTTGGGCGTTGATGAAGTCTACGCTGTGGGTGGAGCTCAGGCTGTTGCCATGTTTGCTTATGGTGCCAAGGGCAGTGAACCTCAAGATGGCGAGGTGCTCTGTGAGCCAGTAGATATGATTACCGGTTCAGGAAATATTTTCGTTGCTACAGCAAAGCATATGATTTCTGGCGTGTGCGGTATTGATGCTGAAGCTGAACCATCTGAAATTGGTATTATTGCAGATTCCACTGCAAATCCTGCATGGCTTGCTGTGGATTTGATGGGACAAGCTGAACATGATGAGTTGGCAGGTTCTGTGCTCATTACTGATGATGAGAATCTTGCTCAGCAGGTAATTGCTGAGCTGGAAGAGCGTGTTCCACGCACAAAGAATAGCGAGCGTATGGCTACTGCTCTTCGTGGAACGCAGTCTGCTATTGTGCTTACAGACAATCTCGATCAGTCCATTGATGTGGCTAACGCATATGCTGCTGAACACTTGGAAATTCACACTGCACACGCTGATGATGTGGTAAAGCGCATTCGTAATGCAGGAGCAATTTTCCGACTAACTTATTCTCCAGTGCCTTTGGGTGACTATATGTCTGGTTCGAACCACGTTTTGCCAACGGGTGGAACGGCTCGCTTCCAGTCTGGATTAGGTGTGCACACCTTTATGAAGGCTGTGGAAGTCATTGAATATGATGAGCAAGGTCTGAAAGCTCTGGCTCGTAAAGTCAATGATTTTGCAGTAAGCGAGGATTTGCCAGCACACGGTGAATGCGTTTTGACTCGTTTTATTGACGATCCATATAATAAAGCAACTTTGGCAGAACAAGAGGATGCTGCCGGATTGTAAATATAATGTTATGTTACTGGGGCGCAATAGCCCCAGTAACAGTCTTATTCACAGCTATTCCTCTGCAAAAACGTTCAAGGAGAACCATGAGCTCAGGCATTCCACGTACAATTCCACTGCGTAACGATTTAGCAGGTGAGGAGCCATATGGTGCTCCACAATTAGACGTTCCAGTGTGTTTGAATGTGAATGAAAATCCGTACGAACCAAGCCCTGAAGTTATTGAATCTATTGTGCGGCACGTACGCGAGATAGCTCCAACATTAAATCGATATCCGGATCGTGAGCATACTGCTTTACGAGAAGCATTATGCACATATTTAGCTCGAGAAACGGCAGTAGAGTTAGAGCCTGAGCAGGTGTGGGCAGCAAATGGTTCCAATGAGATTATGCTGCAGATTTTCCAAGCCTTTGGTGGTCCAGGCCGCACAGCTCTTGGTTTTGCGCCTACCTATTCTATGTATCCAGAATATGCACGTGATACTTTTACTGAGTGGACCACAGTTGAGCGCGCTGACGATTTTTCTATCGATATTGAAGCAGGTATTGCAGCAATTGAACGCATCAAACCAGCTATTGTGCTGATTACCAGTCCGAACAATCCTACGGGAACACCTATTGATGTGGCAGATATTGCGCGCATTGCAGCTGCCTGCCAGAACATCGAAGTATCAGGTGCTCACGAAGGCGCTCATCCTATGGTGATTGTGGACGAAGCTTATGCGGAATTTAGGCGAGAAGGCGCTGCATCGGCACATACGCTCATTAAGGAATACGACAATATTGCCGTAAGCCGTACACTATCGAAAGCTTTTGCATATGCAGGAGCTCGTGTGGGCTATATTGCCGCTAACCGCGGTGCTATTGATGCTTTGCGTATTGTGCGTATGCCGTATCACTTGAGTGCTTTAACACAGGCAGCAGCTTTAGCGGCTTTGGAACATACAGACGAGCAGCTTAGCCAAGTAGAGCATTTGCGTGCTACTCGCGATCAGACTGCTGCATGGTTATCTGAGCAGGTTTACCATAATGAAAAACTGATTGTGGCTGACAGCGATTCCAACTTTATTATGTTTGGACGCTTTCTTAATAGGCATCTTGTTTTTGAAAAGCTTGTGGAACGTGGAGTGCTTATTCGCGAAGTAGGTCCAGAAGGTTTTATGCGCGTATGCATGGGAACTGACGAAGAAATGGAAGCCTTTAGAACAGCTTTAACGCAGGTTCTTGACGAGTTGAATGCATCAGGCTTATAAAAGAATAACTGCTTGCTTGACTGAGCAGGACTGATAGGAGAGACATGGCACGTACAGCAACAATCCAGCGCACAACCAGCGAGTCATCAATTGAGTTGAGTTTGAATTTGGACGGTACGGGAAAAACTGATATTCATACTTCTGTTCCGTTTTATGACCATATGATGACTGCTTTAGGTAAGCATTCTTTGATTGATCTGACCATTAAAGCCTCCGGAGATACACATATTGATGCGCATCATACTGTTGAAGATATTGCTATTGTTTTCGGTGAAGCCTTAAAGCAGGCTTTAGGGGATAAGCGTGGTATTACACGCTTTGCTGACTGTCTTGTTCCTTTGGATGAAGCTTTAGCACAATGTGTGGTAGATATTTCTGGTCGACCATATGCGCAATGTTCAGGCGAACCTGAAGGTTTTGAATATGCCATGATTGGTGGGCATTTCACGGGATCATTAGTGCGCCACGCTTTGGAATCCATCGCATTCCATGCGGGTATATGCTTGCATATGCGTGTGCTGTCTGGTCGAGATCCTCATCATATTGCTGAAGCTGAGTTTAAGGCTTTGGCTCGAGCTTTGCGTCAGGCAGTGAGCATTGATCCACGCGTTGATGGTATTCCAAGTACAAAGGGTTCCTTATAAATGATGGATGACACTTCCCGCGAGAATGAATCGTCGAATGAGCTCAGTGACGATCAAGTCAATGCTGCTTTTGCTGATTTAGAAAAGCAGTTCTCTGATGATTTCGGTCATGAACTTGATGAGAATTTAACGGATAATTACTCCCTTGATCCTGCTTTCGAGGCAGAGTTAGACGGTATTATTGGCAATAAAGCTAAAATTGCTATCATCATCACCAATTTAGCCAGCGCGCATTTTCTTGCAGCCTTGTGTCGCGTGATGGACGTTGATGCTCGTGCTGTACGTTTTACGACGGGAGCAGGCGCACTTTTGGCAGATACCCAAGGATCAGCTCCTGAAGACGTTGCTCATGCACTCTCTGAATCCATGAGCGGATTATTCGTGGTTCTGTGCGTGAATAGAGCGGATAAAATCTCTATTACTCAATGGTTTAATGGTCAAAACGTGCAGAAAATGGCTCCTCCCATGTTCTTCAATGTTCTCGATCCCACTATTGAAGATTTAATGATTGGCTCACAAACGCCTGCAGACCTAGATATGGCCGGTTATGAGCAAGTGGAATCATCAGATTTTGCTACAGAAGACGAGGCGATGGAATTCATTCGTCAATTTATGAAAACATCCGACAATGAGCAGGAGGACTAGTGGCGTCCGTTGTTGTTTTTGATTACGGTTTTGGCAATGTGCGTTCCATGGTGCGTGCGCTTGACAATATCGGCGTAGATGTTGAACTCACCAGTAATCGTGATGCTGCACTGAGAGCCGATGGTTTGGTAGTGCCAGGAGTGGGCGCTTTTGCAGCTTGCATGGACGGCTTACACGCTGCACATGGCGACGATATTGTGTATGAGCGTCTTGCTCATAATCAGCCAGTACTGGGCGTATGCGTGGGCGAACAAGTCATGTTTAACGACGGCAATGAACGCGGAAAACACTGCGAAGGTTTGGGACTTATTGGCGGTTCCGTTAATCTTCTTGATGCTCCAGTAGTTCCTCATATGGGGTGGAATACCATACAGTCGCCTGAAGGAAGCAGCCTTTTTGATGGTGTTGCATCTGAGCGTTTCTACTTCGTGCATTCATATGCTGCCCATGCTAGTGCTTCGATTCAAGAAATTATGCCAGCGCGCCGAGAGGATGTTTTCCCTCAATCGGTACAGCCAATTATCACCACAGCATCATATGGTCACGATACTTTTATTGCGGCTGTAGAAAAAGGTCCTCTTACTGTTACTCAATTCCATCCGGAAAAATCAGGGCAAGCAGGAGCACAGCTGCTCACCAATTGGGTGTCCAGTTTTAGTCAGACCGCGAAATAGAACGCGAAAATAAACCACGAAATAACCAAGAGCGAGGAGATACTCATGCTTACTCTTCTTCCTGCAGTTGATGTGCGCAATGGCAAAGCCGTACGCCTTCGTCAAGGTGAATCCGGCTCAGAAACAGACTACGGAAGTCCTTTTGACGCGGCTCTTCAGTGGGTAGAACAGGGCGCACAGTGGATTCATATGGTGGACTTAGATGCTGCTTTCGGCACTGGAAATAATCGCGCTCAAGTTCATGATATTGTTGAGCAACTAGGGCAGCAGGTCAGCATTGAATTATCAGGTGGTATTCGCGATGATGCATCTTTGGAAGCAGCCTTTGATGCTGGAGCTGCGCGCGTCAATATTGGCACAGCTGCACTCGAGAATCCTGAATGGACAGCTCAAGTCATTGCTCGCTACGGTGATAAAGTTGCTGTGGGCTTAGATGTGCGTGGCACGACCTTAGCTGGTCGTGGATGGACGAGTGAGGGTGGCAATCTTTTTGACATGATTGACATTCTCAACCAGGCTGGATGTTCACGCTATGTGGTTACAGATGTGAATCGTGATGGCATGATGTCGGGGCCAAATGTGGAGTTATTGGCTCAAGTTGCTGCACATACAGATGCGTATGTTACTGCCTCGGGCGGCATTTCCAAGCTTGACGATTTGACCGCTATAGCTAAGATTGGTAACGGTGTGGATGCGGCAATTCTTGGAAAATCCTTATATTCAGGTGCTTTCAGCTTGAAAGATGCTCTTGAATTGACGCAGAACGCCTGAACACATAACAGAAACAATTGATTGAGATAATAGCGATATGAATAAGCAACAAGAATTCGCATTGCGCGCTGTAGAAGAACGCGATATCCGTTTTATCCGTTTGTGGTTTACTGATGTTTTAGGCCAGCTTAAATCAGTAGCTATTGCTCCAGCAGAATTAGAAGATGCTTTTGAAGAGGGAATCGGCTTCGATGGTTCTGCAATTGAAGGTTTAACACGCGTTTCTGAAGACGATATGATTGTGCGTCCAGATCCGACAACTTTCCAAATTCTTCCATGGCGTGGAGGTCCTCAAGGCACAGCACGTATGTTCTGTGATGTGCTTACTCCAGAAGGACAGCCTTCATTGGGAGATCCTCGTTATGTGCTTAAGCGTACTTTGGATCAGGCGAAAGATATGGGCTTCACGTTCTACGTGCATCCTGAAATTGAATTCTATTTGTTTGAACACCAAGATGACTATTCTAAGCCTCCTGTTCCTATTGATTCCGGCGGCTATTTCGATCATGTGCCACGTAGTTCAGGCATGGATTTCCGTCGTGCAGCTGTGAATATGCTTGAACAGATGGGTATTTCTGTAGAGTATTCTCATCACGAGGGTGGTCCTGGTCAAAACGAAATTGATTTACGATATGCGGATGCTTTGGCTATTGCCGATAATATTATGACTTTCCGTACTGTTGTCAAGGAAATTTCTTTGGAGCGGGGTATTCACGCCAGCTTTATGCCTAAGCCTCTGGTTGATCAGCCAGGTTCGGGCATGCACACTCATTTAAGCCTGTTCGAAGGAGATGCGAATGCATTCTATGAGGCAGGTCAAGAATTTAATATGAGCACAACGGCACGTCAGTTTGCTGCGGGCTTGATTTACCATGCTGCAGAAATTACTGCTGTGACGAATCAATATGTGAACTCTTATAAGCGCTTGTGGGGAGGCGCAGAGGCTCCAAGCTTTATCTGCTGGGGTCATAATAACCGTTCTGCACTGCTGCGAATTCCGCAATACAAGCCTGGTAAAGGCAATTCAGCTCGTATGGAATTCCGTGGTTTAGATCCTGTAGCAAACCCATACTTAGCTTATTCTGTGCTTCTTGCTGCCGGTTTAGATGGTATTAAGCAGGGAATGGAACTTGGCGAGCCTACCAGTGATGATGTGTGGGAGCTTACCGATATGGAACGTTTGGCTATGGGTATTCAGCCTCTTCCAGATTCTTTGGATAGTGCTTTGAAAGTGATGGAAAAGTCTGACTTCGTGGCTTCCGTCTTAGGAGAGCACGTGTTCGAATACTTCTTACGCAATAAGCGCAAGGAGTGGGAAGAATACCGCATGCAGGTTACTCCATACGAGTTACAAAAATACCTGCCTCGTCTCTAACTCAGCAGGTATTTTCAGTCTCCTTATATGAAGCGTTTATGCGAGTTTTGCGTAAACGCTTCATGCTTATTGGATAAGCTGTGCCATATTCCTGTGCCCATAAAGACACCAAGAATTCTTCATACATCCACCGTAATTGCTCAGCCGTATGCTGGGCTGTATCGTGCATCGGACCTGCAGGTGTTTTCTGAGCAGTAGCCTGGGCTGAACGTACAAGCTGATAAGCCTCATCCGCTTCCCACGCCCACTGCACATCACGATCCTTATTCATTTTTGCTTTCTCAACACGCAAGCAGTCAGCCTTCAAATAGCGTGTAATACGCGGTAAATATTCAGCCGGAGCCTGTGCAATAAAGCCCTCATGAACGAGCTCATCAGCGTGTGCACGCACCGATTGCAAGACAGATAGCATAGGCAAATCTGCTGTGCCACTAACGATTTTTTGCACGGCCGCATAGGCGCGAAGAATATCAATAACGTCATGAGCTACGGCATAAACCGTGTCTTCAAAAACATTGATAATACTCGATATTTCTTCAGCTAAGGCTTTATCAGACTCCACAGACTCGATATGTGGTAGCAATCGCTTCACCGCAGCCCGTTGCATATCATCAATACAGCTGTTGATAGATTTATAAGGAGCAGAAGCTAAAATCAGGGCTTCTGCGCCCAGCCAGCGTGAGCGAATACGGTCGTTAGGCAATTGCACAGCTGTAAGAACGCTATCCCACAACATATCTTGGCGCAGTTGACTGGTTACACCCGCATTATGGAGCAAGTCAACGCGTTTTACTTCTTGCCCAGATTTGCTTGCCTGACGTGCTTGATGAGAGATGGAATGCTGTGCAGATTTTTGTGCTTGCGCGCTAAAATGCTGTTGAAGTTCAGCCAAATCTTTCGATGTGGCGAGCACCTGAGATTTGCGTTTTACCTTACCATGTGCAGAGCGAACGGGATCTGATTCCAGTGCAAAATTCAACCGCACAAAACCTGGTAAACGGTTTAACTGCTCACTACTAAAATCTTCTGGATGCAGTTGTGCATTCGTTACACTAATAGCAGCTTGCGTAAAAGCATGCGTAAAGTCAGCAATCTGAGCATCCACAGCTTCAGCAGAGCCCGGGAAAGCAGGGTAGCGTTCGTTAAGATAGTCACGAATCTTCTGAGCAGTTTGAGGAGCCGGCACAAATTGCACGCGCAAAGCCTTAGGTAAGGATTTAATGGTGTGCACAATTAAATCATCCAGAATGCCAGGAACAGTCCATGTAAAATCGCTAGGCTGCACGCGCAGCAGAGCAGACAGCGGTATATGAACGGTGACGCCATCATCATCAGCGTGCGGATCATACTTATAGCTCAGCTTAAAAGCGAATCGTGTATTATCTGT
The DNA here is from genome assembly GCA_040702985.1 of Alloscardovia omnicolens. Taxonomy (GTDB): domain Bacteria; phylum Actinomycetota; class Actinomycetes; order Actinomycetales; family Bifidobacteriaceae; genus Alloscardovia; species Alloscardovia omnicolens_A. Next base: position 865,046 of record CP159991.1, read on the forward strand.
TCCACGCACATACCAACGGTCAGGATAATCTCGTAAATCAGTAGACTCTGTATTCTGCAAACGCTCCACAGCGGTGGGGTCAAACTTGAGCAAATCTGGTTGCTGAGTACGCGCATCCTTCCACCACTGAGCAAGTTGAGCCACATTAGTGACCTTCGCAGGAATAATACGATCATAAAAATCATAAAGATCTTGATCGCTGACCACATCAGCAATCTGACGTGTGCGATGTGATTCCTCTTGCGCATCATCAAGAATCTTCTGATTGGCACTTATAAACTCGTCGCCAGGGAAACGGCGAGAAAGATCTGCTTCAATCAGACCTTGACGAATCAGCAAATCACGGGCTTCAGCTGGATTAATGCGCCCCCATTGTACTTTTTTATCGGTAATAATAGGCAAACCATACAAATGTATAGTTGCTATAGCTACAGCACTTCCTGCTGTGGCAGACCAATGGGGTGCGCCGTATGATGTGCGCGTTAAATCCTTCGCTATATCATAAGCCCATGCAGGGTTAATAGCTGCGCTACTGCGTGCCCACAAACGTGAGGTTTCCACCAGTTCAGCAGTCATAACCCACGGTGGGGTAGAACTAGCTACAGCAGAGCCAGGGAAGAGCGCAAAATGTGTACCGCGTGCCCCCTGATACTCATTTTTAGACATTTTAGCTGCACGCTTCATTGCTCGAACGCGAGCAGCACCCTTCAGACCAGCGAATTGCGAGGCTTTAGGTTCACGAATAACTTGCATACCTAAGCTAGAAAGCAGACCAGCTAACATACAACGATGAATCGAGTCACCATCCCACGAACACGCTAAAGATCCCGATGCTTGCTGCGCGAGGGGAAGAGCAAGAATATCTGTATGCGGTTTCTTTAACGGATGAACAGCGCCCACCGACCACTTCATATCCTTACATACAGTTTCCAACTGCTGATATAGATCATGCCACTGACGCATACGCATAAAATTGACGTATTCACGGCGGCATAATGAGCGCAACTGAGAATTCGAAAGTTTGCGTTCAGAATCAAAGAAATACATCCACACGTTGAGAGCCGTCAAAAAGTCAGAGGATGAATCCGCAAAACGTTTATGAATACGATCTGCCTCATCACGCTGTTCCTCAGGACGTTCGCGCGGATCTTGCACGCTGAGAAAAGACACAATAGCCAGAATAGACGCCAAAGTATCAGGTGTAGCATGACTAGCTTCAATAACCATACGCGCCAAACGCACATCAAGAGGAATACGCGCAAGCTGTTTACCGATGCGAGTGAGCACAACGCTGCTAGAACGTTGCGAAGCCTCATGTAATAGCTGTGCGCGTGAAGATGAACGACGATTTTTGACGCGCTTAATTGCACGTAGCTCCAACAGCTCATTAAAACCATCGGTAACAGCACGCATATCTGGAGGGTCAATAAAACCAAAAGTGGTCACATCATCAGCAGTGTGCGCCACACCCACCGCCAGCATCTGCAAAACCACAGACCCCAAGGAAGTACGCACAATTTCTGGATCAGTAAACTGTGGACGAGACTCAAAATCTTCTGAAGAATACAAGCGAATGGTCAAACCATCAGCAATACGACCACATCGCCCAGAACGCTGATTAGCACTTGCCTGAGAAATTGGTTCAATAGGTAGTCGTTGAACTTTAGCAGATTTCGAATAACGCGAAATACGTGCGAAGCCAGGATCTACAACATATCGAATGCCAGGAACGGTCAGCGATGTTTCCGCCACATTGGTAGCCACAATAATGCGCTGATGGGTATGAGGCTCAAAAATCTTATGCTGATCTTTAGCGCTCAGGCGCGCAAAAAGTGGAACAATTTCAATAAAATCACTGCGACGATTATCGCTAGCACGCGTTCCAAAAGCACGACGAATAGCCTGCTCATACTCGCGAATATCGCGCTCGCCAGCAGCAAAAACAAGAATATCGCGCGGATCCGTTGTATGTGTGGAATGAACAACGAGCTGTGCGCAGGCTCGGGCTACGGCAGTGGACACCAACATATCATCATCGTGAGTGTCATTCTCGTCAGCAGGTGATGTTTGTAGGTTAGGGAAGCTGCTTAAATTACGCACAACTGCAGGCGACGATCCCACTGGTTCATGCACAATCTGTACGGGGAAAGTGCGCCCACTCACCTCAATAATAGGAACTTGAGAGCCGAGAACTCGTGAAAAATGTTCTTGGAATTTCTGTGAGTCGATGGTTGCAGAGGTAATAATTAGCTTAAGATCGGGACGCTTCGGCAGAAGAGAGGTGATGTATCCCAACAAAAAATCAATATTAAGACTGCGCTCATGCGCCTCATCAATCATAATCGTGTCGTAGGCGCTCAGCAGTGGATCGTGCTGAATATGAGCCAGAAGAATACCATCAGTGGCAATAACCAGGCGTGTGTGAGACGAGCTTTCATCAGTAAAACGCACGCGATAACCGACTTGATCGCCTAACTTAGTGTGCAATTCCTCGCTGATACGTTCGGCAACACTACGTGCTGCAATACGGCGCGGCTGAGTCACAATTACTTTATGCCCATGTGAACCGCGTCCCATATCTAAAAGCATTTTAGGTATTTGCGTAGTTTTACCTGAACCAGTTTGGCCAGAGACAATCACAACCTGAGAAGATCGGATTGCGTCCATAATCTGTGAGCGACTGTGAGAAACAGGTAAAGCTTCAGGATAGCTAAAAGTCAGTCGTGACGATGCAGAAGATTCAGACGACTGTAGAACCTGTGAAGTCGGCGAATGTGAGATACGTGGGGTAGAAGCGCTCATCGAAGACGTTCCACCTCAATAATTCTGTAACCTTTAGCAGAAGCGAACTTAGACACCTCATACGAAGCGGTTGCATCGTTGTTGAGCTGAGAGTCTAGCCATGACATCAACGAATCAGCTCCTAAATGTTTCTGTACAACCATGTATGCGTGTCCGCCCACAGTTAGTCGTGGCAGATATGTCATGAGCAGAGTGTGGAGCTCTTCCTTTCCAATGCGAATAGGAGGATTTGACCATATCAGGTCAAAGTGCGCGTCAGACCAATCCGCACCAAAATCACGTTCAAAACTTTCTACTGTACCTGCACGTACATTGCTCAAACCAGCGTGGGAAGCATTGAGGGCAGCCAATTCAATAGCGCGTTCATTCACGTCTAAAGCCCAGATAGTAGATGTGTGTGGTGCTTCCGCCGCAGCAGCAATGCTTATAGGACCCCAGCCGCATCCCAAATCTAAAATATGTGCCTGCTCGGGAAGATCTGCAGGGGAAGGTACGCGATCCAGTAAAACTTTGGTACCTAAATCTAAACGATGCGTGGAAAAAACGCTACGGGAAACAGTGACATCATATTCAGTGCCACGCATAGAAATTGTTATTTTTTTACGGTCGTCTTCAGTTGAAGGCTGAGCGCTGAAATATTGCTCGTGTGTGCTATTCACTCAATCCCTATCTTTCATAAGAATTTATTCTTGTTTTTCTCGTTATGTGCTCCATGAAAAACATGGGCTGCCTCATTGTTCATCACACGCTCGCACAGCACCTATGTGATGACTCTACCGTGCAGTTGCGTGACATATATCGTCAGATATGTCGTGTGATATGTCTGAAAAGAATTTTACAAAAGCCATAAGAAATAAAGAAAAAGGCGTGCTGTAAGAGAACTCATCACCGAGCTGCACGATGAGAACGGTAACTTTTTTGCGATTTTATGTGTGCAGCATAAAAAACGTGGTATGCTATAAAACATCTGATTGATTAAACGCTTTACCAAGGAGGGGCAGCGTTGCGAGTAGGGTTATCAAGGGAGAGCCTGAGCCAGAAGTATATGCATATATGATGCACGTATGTTAAGGCTGCATACTCGCTATGAATCGGATAATTGGAAGACCGAAAGGCGATATTATGTCACAGAAGATGATTTTGGATCTCGATACGGGTGTGGACGATGCAATGGCTATTGCATATGCGTTAGCAAGTCCTGAAGTCGATCTGATTGGTATTACCGGTACATACGGTAACGTTCTCATGGATCAGGGCACACGTAATGCTTTAGCAATTACAGATATTTTAGGGCACTCTGAAGTTCCCGTATTTCGTGGTCTAGATCATTCCCGTTCAACAGATTCCTTTGAAGTGCTTGACATTTCAGCTTTTATTCACGGCAAAAATGGTATCGGTGATGTGGAAATCCCTGATTCAGAGCGTAGCGTTGAGCAGCAAAATGCAGTGGACTTTATTATCGAAGCAGTTCATACTTATGGTAAAGATCTGGTGTATGTGCCAACGGGTCCTGACACCAATATTGCTGCAGCTATTGAAAAAGATCCAAGCATTGTAGACGAAATTGGTTCTATTGTGCTTATGGGTGGCGCACTCACTGTTCCTGGCAATGTGAATGCATGGACGGAAGCTAATATTTCCCAAGATCCTGAAGCAGCAGATATTTTGTTCCGTTCGGGTGCTCCAGTAACAATGGTGGGCTTAGACGTAACATTACAAACACTTTTGCGCTATGAAGATACTCAAAAATGGCGCGAAACTGGCACAGATGCCGGACGTTTCTACGCAGATATGGTCGATTACTACATTAAGGCTTACGAAACAACATCTCCTCATTTAGGTGGATGCGGTTTGCATGATCCTTTAGCAGTAGCCGTTGCAATTGACCCAACTTTGGTCAATACTCTCGATATCAATATGAAAGTAGATGTAGATGGTGCTACGCGCGGACGCACTATCGGCGACGAAACGCGTCTGAATGACCCAGTAAAGACCATGAAAGTGGCTGTTGAAGTAGATGTGCAGCGTTTCGTTCATGAACTAATAAGCCGTATTGGCACGTTGGTTGCAGCTCAGTAAGCGGTGCAGAGTAGAGGAGATAATATGTCTAATTCACAAAGCTCAACAATGCAGGTCAAAGAACGCACTGCAGGTATGACAAATGAGCAAGCGGTCACAGCATTGATTCCACTGTTAATTACTTTTATTTTGGGAACGCTGTGTTTGCAAGGTTTTAACTTGGTCTTTGCGCAAGTGGGTAAAGAAGTAGGCGCTGGCAGCCAAGCTTCTATGATTACGGCAATTCCAGGTATTGTGCTGGGTATTGTTTGCTTCGTGTATGGTTCTTTGGGTGATTTTGTGTCGCTTAAGAAGCTCGTAACGATTGGTATTCTCACCTTGTTTGTGGGCTCGGTTTTCGGTTTTGTTGCAGGATATTTCTTCCATCCTAATGTGTGGATTGTAATCTTTGCTCGCGTATTGCAAACAGCAGGTGAGCAGGTGGCAGGATCTGCATTCCTTGTGGTGGCTACAAAATATTTGAAGCCATCCTTAAAGGTAGTTTTCTTTGGTTTGTTTACTGCAGGCTATCAGTTCTCCGCCGCAATCGGTGTGTTTGCTGCTGGATTCTTCAGCTCCATTCACTGGTCTTTCCTTTTCTTAATTCCAACAGTAACTATTCTGCTGCTGCCTATTTTGCTCAAGAATTTGCCAGATGCTTCCGGAACAGGCGAAAAGGTTGATGCATGGGGTTTCGTCATCTTTGGTCTGGGTGCAGCCTTCTTGGCTTTGTTCTTCTCTGACATGAAGTGGTGGTATTTAGTAGCTGCTGTTGCTGCGTTTATTATTTTCGCAGTCTACATTCATAAGGCTAGCAATCCGTTTGTTACCCCAGCATTCTTCAAGAATACTAAGTGGCTGGTGGCTACAGGCTATATTCTGCTGTTCTACTTCCCAAATTATTTCTTCTCTCCAATGTTCAACAATGTGGCAGCAGGCGTGTATAACATGGATACCAGCACTGCATCGCACTACATTGTGTGGGCATTTATTGTGGCTGCCGTAGTTGGTACCAGCTCTGGTTGGATTGTGGGCAAGATTGGACGCCACGCCACTATGATTGTGGCTTGCATTTTAATGGCTTGTGGTTTTATTACGGGAGCTTTTGTGCTCACTGCAGGACCTTTGGCATTAACAGGTGCTGCATGCCTTTACTATGGTGGCGCCGGTATGCTTTATTCGCCAGTTGTTTCGCTCGTTTTAGGTACGCTCACTCAAGACGAGTCCGGACGTGGCGTGGGTATGAATGATTTGTTCATGAATACTACCGCATCTATCGGTATTGCTATTTTGGGTACATTGATGGGATCTAATGCACTGTCTCATGTGGGCTTGATTGCTGACGGTAGCGTGGCAGCAAATATGTCTACACTCTTCCTGTGTGCTGGAGCTGTTGTGATTATTGGCTTCGTTGTGTACTTGTGCACGCATAAGAAGGTTGCTCAGTAAACTCTCAGCCTTATACTGAGGTTATTCCCAGAGCTAAGCCACTCGTATTGTTAAGATACGGGTGGCTTTATGATTGAGTAGGAATAATCATAAAAATGATGAAAGGGTATATGGAAGAACACAAGTCTTTCTTAGGAGAACACTCCGAGGTCTTACTTGACCAGCGCAGCGGCGATGAAGCGGCACGTGAAGTTCAAGGTTTGACGGGCGAACAAATCTGGGAAGAGCGCGAAGGGCGCAATAAACTGCGTCATGTTACTGGTTTAGGCGAGCTTGACGATATTACCGAAGTGGAATATCGAAAAGTTCGTTTGGAACGCGTAGTCCTTGTAGGCATATGGTCGAACAGAGAAGGAACTCTGGCTCAGGCGGAGGAATCTCTACGAGAACTGGCGGCATTAGCGCGCACTGCGGGAGCAGAAGTTGTTGATGGCGTTTTGCAACATCGTTCACGTCCAGATAAAGCAACATATATTGGTTCAGGTAAAGCCAATGAGGTAGCAGGCATTGTTGCGGCTACACAATCAGACACGATTATTGTGGACGCGGATCTTCCTCCTAGCCAACGTCGTGCATTAGAAGATGTGACAAAAGTACACGTTGTTGACCGCACGGCAGTTATTTTAGATATTTTCGCGCAGCACGCTACGAGCCGTGAAGGTAAAGCACAAGTTGAGCTAGCTCAAATGGAATATATGCTTCCGCGTTTGCGTGGTTGGGGTGGATCCTTGTCGCGTCAGGCAGGTGGACAGGCTGCTGGACAAGCCGGTGGTATTGGTTCGCGCGGTCCGGGCGAAACCAAAATTGAAATGGATAGACGAGTTATCCGCACGCGTATGGCTAAATTGCGTAAACAGATTGAGCAGATGGCTCCTGCACGTGATGTCAAGCGCGGCACACGTCGACGCTTCGGATTGCCGTCGGTTGCCGTGGTGGGATATACCAATGCGGGTAAATCTTCTTTGATTAATCGTCTGACTGGCTCGAGCGAATTAGTAGAAAACGCGTTATTTGCGACTTTGGATACAGCGGTTCGTGGTGCTCGCACCGCGCAGGGGCGTAATTTTACCTATGTAGATACCGTAGGTTTCGTGCGCAAATTGCCTACTCAATTGGTAGAAGCGTTTAAGTCCACTCTCGAAGAAGTGGCTGAATCTGATGTGATTGTGCACGTGGTAGATGCTTCTCACCCCGATCCGTTCTCACAGATAGACGCGGTCAATGATGTGCTTCAAGATATTGATTCTATTGCTGGAATGCCAACGGTTATAGTTTTCAATAAAATCGATTTGATTGATGAAGCTGCTCTGGATCGTTTGCGCAATCTGGCTCCTGAAGCTCATTTTGTGTCTGCAGCCAGCAATTCAGGTATTGATGAGCTTAATGATTATGTACAATCTCTGCTGCCTGCTCCAGCTGTTCGTGTGGAGGCGCTTATTCCATATACTCATGGTCAGCTCATCTCACAAGCCAGAGAATATGGCACAATTAGTCAGATCGAGTATCGCGATAACGGAACATATATTGTGGCAGATGTAGACAATGCGCTCGCAGCAGCGTTACTCAAAGCTAATGCGCAATAGAGCGCCGATACTTTCGTGATGTCAGTCACAACAAGTCAGAAAAAGTAGTTTTCGTAGAGAGCTATCGGTAATCTAAGAGATGGACGTTCGTATGGAATTCGTAGTCCATCATGAATATATGAAAGAAGGGTTAGTAATGGCAGTTTCGCCAGTTAAGCCAACTAAGCTTGCTATTGTCGGTGCAGGTGCTGTTGGTTCCACAATTGCATTCGCAGCAGCTCAGCGCGGTATTGCACGTGAAATCGTTCTTGAAGATCTTAACCTGAAGAAGGTTGAAGCTGAAGTTCTGGATATGCAGCACGGTTCTAGTTTCTATCCAACCGTGTCTATTAGCGGTTCTGATGATCCAGAAATCTGCCGCGATGCGGATGTTGTTGTTATTACTGCTGGTGCTCGTCAGCAGCCAGGACAGACTCGTCTTGAACTCGCAGGCGCAACTATTAACATTATGAAGTCCATCATTCCAAATTTGGTTAAGGTGGCTCCAAATGCTATTTATATTCTCGTCACCAACCCAGTGGACGTGGTAACTCAGGTTGCTTTGAAGCTTTCCGGTCTTCCAGCAAACCAGATGTTCGGTTCTGGTACCAATCTTGACTCTGCTCGTTTGCGCTTCCTTATTGCTGAACAGACTGGTGTTAATGTGAAGAATGTGCACGCTTATATTGCCGGTGAGCACGGCGATTCCGAAGTGGCACTGTGGTCTTCCGCAACTATTGGTGGTGTTCCAATGCTCGAATGGAAGGAGCTTGATGGTCACGCTCCTTTGACGGCAGAAGTTCGTGAACAGATTCACCAAGATGTAAAGAATGCAGCATATAAGATTATCGATGGTAAGGGTGCAACAAACTACGCTATCGGTATGTCTGCTGTGGATATTGTGGAATCTATTTTGAAAGATTCCAACCGCATTCTTCCAGTATCCTCCTTGTTGGATAACTTCCATGGCATTTCTGACGTGTGCATGTCTGTGCCAAGCGTATTGAACCGTGAAGGTGTTAATACTCGTTTGAACACACCACTCAATGATGTTGAACTTGCAGCTTTGACTCGCTCTGCTGAAACTTTGCGCGCAACTGCTGCTGAATTCGGCTTCTAAAATTTACATCATATAGAATAAATGCTTTCTTCCATGCTTAGGCTGGAAGAAAGCATTTATTTTTATTCTTCGTAAGTTTACGTTAACGACGAAGAAGTGTGATGAGAGGCAGCGGTGCCTTTCTATATTTTTCGCAATACGGTAACCACTTTGCCCATAATAGTTGCATAAGTTCCATCAATGGGAGAATATGCTGGGTTGTGAGGCATAAGCCACACATGGCCATTGTCTTTACGAAATGTTTTAACTGTTGCTTCCTCGTCAAGTAATGCTGCCACAATATCTCCGTTATCTGCAGTGGATTGTTCTCGTACCACCACAAAATCGCCATCGCAAATAGCGGCATCAATCATAGAATCTCCGTGGACTTCCAGCATAAAGAGATTACCTTCACCGGTAAGACGCTGCGGTAGACGCATAACATCGTCAATATGTTGCTCAGCCGTAATAGGGGAGCCTGCGGCAATACGACCTACAAGTGGAATATCGTGCGATTGAGCAATTGATTCACTCAGATTTTCATCGGGGAGCACTGTCTGAGGAAAAGGATAAATAGTTGCGGTATTTTTTGTAGAGTCTTCAGAGGAAGGCGTATTGCTCTTCTTCTCGTCAGTATCTGACGTCTCAGTGTGCTCTATTAATTCAATAGCGCGACCTTTGCCAGCATTAACGCGCAATAAACCGTGTTCTTCCAAACTGTGCAACTGGTGCTTGACTGAGGATGGACTTTTTAAGCCGACCAGTTCTCCAATTTCACGTAGAGTTGGAGCAAAACCATGATTGTCAATATGAGTGCGAATAGCCTCATAAACTTGATATTGGCGCGCCGAGGTCAATCCTAACTCAGCTGCGCGTTGAGCATCGGATTCATTGCTAAAAGAGTTCAGAGGCGTGGTGCTCATGATTGTCCTTCCTTACGTACTTTCCACTGTATCGTGAAAATTCCGTAAAATCAAACGGATGTTCGAAAAACGCGTTGTTTTTGTCGAACATTTGTGCGATGATTAGAACATACGTTCGATAGAACAAATGTTCGAAAGGAATGACAATGGGTACACAACGTTCAGTACGTCATCAGCAGTTGAAGTATGCGGATCGTCCTGTGAAGCTGAATCGTCGAGGAAAAATGGTTGTGTGGTTCTTATCATGCGCACTGGCTATGGGATGCGCAAGTTTTGTTATTCCAGCTGCAACCGCACAGTCAGAAGGAGTGCAAACTGTCAGCTATACCGTACAGCCACATGACACTTTATGGAATTATGCTGCACAGATTACTCCGCAAGGCGAGGATGTGTATGAAACTATGGAGTATATTAAGAAACTCAACCATATGGATACAGATCAGCTTGTAACTGGTCAAACTCTGATTGTACCTGAGGCTTAGTGTCTGTTATTGTTAAAGGCATGCATTGTCCTTTTTGTCACAGTGAAGATACTAAAGTAATAGATACGCGTGTGAGCGATGATGGGTATTCCATTCGCCGTCGCCGAGAATGCACAGTGTGCTCTAAACGTTTCACCACTCAAGAATCTATGGTGCTTATGGTGGTGAAACGCGGAGGAAACGCAGAACCGTTTAATAGAGACAAAGTTGTTTCTGGCGTGCGTAAAGCGTGTAAAGGTCGTCCAATTAATGAAGAAGCCTTAAAATCTCTCGGTGTTGAAGTAGAACGCGACTTGCGCTCTAGGGGAGTTTCAGAAGTAAAAGCAGAAGATGTTGGCTTGGCTATTCTTGAGCCATTGCGCCAACTTGATGAAGTAGCTTATATGCGTTTTGCTTCCGTATACCAACATTTTAATGATCTTGATGATTATGCTAAGGCTATTGAATCCTTGCAGAAAGCACGTGTGCAAGAGAATAAGTAATCGATATTCATAAAAGTTGTGGGGCTGATTGAGATGCAATCAGCCCCACAATAGTGTCAGGTGTATGTATTACATAACGTGCACGCGCACAGTACCTGGAATAGCTGTAACAGCTTCAATATCCTCATCGTGTAAAGTTCCGGAAATATCCGTCACCACATAGCCTAAATTACCTTCAGTAGCCAATGACTGGGCTACAATATTGAGGTTCTTTGCAGACAAGACATTATTGAGCTGAGCCAAAATACCAGGCAGATTCGTATGCAAATGAGTAATGCGTGTTAACTGTTCAGGAGTGCTCGTTGTTTCACCGTCACGTGTCTTACGTGTGCTGCGAGCTTCCACATTCAGCTGAGGCATATTCACGGATAGTGATGTGTTACCTTCAGTGAAGTAGTCATAGAGCTTATGCGATACGAATTCTCCAATGGCTTCCTGAGCTTCCAAAGTTGATCCACCAACATGAGGGGTTAAGATAACATTTGGTATTTCAGTTAATGGTGTAGAGAATTCATCGCCCACAGTTTTTGGTTCGGTAGGGAAGACGTCCACAGCAGCACCGCTCAAATGCCCAGATTTCAAATGATTGTAAAGAGCATCCACATCAATAATGAATCCTCGAGACAAGTTCATAAATACGGCATCCTGCTTCATGAGGCTAAAGTAATGCTCGTTAAAGAAATTCGTGTTAGCTTTGCGTCCATCCACATGAATAGTGACTGCATCTGAGACTCGCAAGAGTTCTTCCATAGAATTCATGCGTGTAGCGTTACCTAAAGCAAGCTTTTCTTCGAGGTCATAGAAAACCACATTCATACCTAAAGCTTCAGCTAAAATCGATACTTGCGAGCCAATATTGCCGTAGCCAACAATACCTAAAGTTTTACCGCGAACTTCATGAGATTTCTTCGCAGTTTTATCCCACGTATGCTCACGAATAGATAATGTATGCTCAGGGACGCGTCGCATCAGCGCAATAATATCCGAAATAATCAGTTCAACTACGGAACGAGTATTGGAATACGGCGCATTGAACACGGCAATACCATGCTGAGCGGCGAAGTCCAAATCAACCTGATTAGTGCCAATCGAGAAGCAGCCCACGGCACGAAGATGAGGATGAGCTTCTAAAACACGTGCTGTTACTGATGTTTTAGAACGCACGCCCAGCAAATCTACATCGTGCAGCGCGTCAATCAGCTCATTTTCATCTAAAGCGCCTGGCGCAGTAACAACATCTATGCCTTTGCTGCGCAAAAAATCAGCAGCAAGAGGATGAATATTTTCTAACAGTAATGCTTTGGTCATATGTACTACCTTATAAGGAAATTCGTTGAGTATCTTCTTGTGTCTGCACTATGACTAATTTTTGTGTTGGGCGTGTCATAGCCACATATAAATCAGCGGCAGCAGTTAAGCGGGATGGGCTATTTTCAGAAATTAATCCTGGCTCGCATAGAACAACAGCATCAAATTCCAAGCCCTTAACCTCAGCAGGAGTGTAGACTCCTACTTGTGCATCCCACAAAGGCTGAGATGTTAAACGCTCAAACTCATGGTCAGAAATAGCATCAGTGTTCTTCAGAGATAAGCGCAACTGCTTATCGAGAGCATCACGCAAACTTGCATCGCAAATAAGAGCAACACGACCAGAACCATCACGAGATACAAACTGCGATGTTAATTCTATGGTATGGAAAATTGAAGAGGTTATTGCGGCAGATATATCACTGAGTTTTTTATGTATGACGCTATCTTCCAACGTGCGCACAGCAGATACAGTAGAAATATAGAGTCCCTCAGATGCTGCGAATCGTCCGGCGATGTCCGAGACCTCTTGCGGATTACGATAATCCACAGTCAGTTCATTGAGATCCCAACCGTCGACTCCAAAAATAGAATCTAACATGGTATTCCATGAATGAGTGCCACCTAAAGCAGAGGTCTGTGCCACATCACCCACAATAGTAAAGGAACGAGAAGGGCAACGTCGCACGAGCATACGCCAATCCATAGCAGTCAGCTCTTGTGCTTCGTCCACTACAATGTGACCATAAGTCCATTCACGGTCCGCACCAGCGCGCTCAGCTAAACTTGAATCATCAGAATTATTCATATGTGACAGCACTGTTTGCGCGGAAATACCAGAATTCTTTAATCCAAAAGAATCCATCATATCGTTGACATACCGTTCTTCGGCAGAATCGGATTGCGTTTGCGCGTTCATTCTCTGTTGCTCTAGAGGATCCGGCCCAAAAGCTCAAAAGCTTCATCAAGCAGAGGGATATCGGATACAGTAAAAGCAGAACCCGATGGGCGAGTCACAGCAGCAATATCGGCATCTGACATCCATGGAGCACACTGTTTCAAGCGATGAGGTTTGGATAGTAAATCATTGACGAGCCACTGAGCATTCATAGGCAGCCATGCTGTATTCAGTGTTTTTTTCACGGCTTGGCTCATACGGATAGTTTCACGCGCATTGTCAACTTCAGAATATTCAGGCTCATAATCCAACTGCTCCTTAAAACGTACAGTGAGCAGAGAAATCATGGACTTAACAAAAGTATTACGCGCTAAATTATGAGGCTGATGAGAGCGTCGCGCATTCGATTGAGCTTCTTCAATATCAGCACGAGTAATTGGCACACGAACACCGTTAATTTTAAGAATAGGCAGCTGCGAAGGAATGCGAACACGCTGTGACACAGCGTTAGCAATCACGTGAGCCATGCGTCGATCTCCCTTAATGCGTGCTGCAAAAGGGTCATCCATAACGTCGGTAGAAATGCCAGGAATCAGATTGCCTAAGGTGCGTGAAATAACACCGGTTTCACCCAAAGACGGCAGAACTTGGTCAATATAGTGCAAGAACGCAGGAGAAGGACCTACAACCAATACGCCCGAGCGCTGTAGGGTGGAACGATGCGTATAGAGTAAGTATGCCGCACGATGCAAAGCAACTGCAGTTTTTCCAGTTCCTGGCTCATCCCTGAACAACCAAAGGGCGCTTCAAAGAACTACGAATAATGCGATCTTGCTCACCTTGAATAGTGGCCACAATATCCGTCATTTTTCCTGTGCGGCGAGACGATAAGGAAGCGAGCAAAGCCCCTTCACCGGTGAGTGTTCCACTATCAGAGGCATGGGAAACCTGATCAGAATCAACATTGAGTACTTCGTCTTCAATGGCTACCACATCGCGGAACTTCAAAGTAATGTGTCGACGCATAGAAATATTGCCAGGATGCAAAGGCGTGGCTTCATAAAAAGGTCGAGCGGCTTCAGCACGCCAATCCACCACAATGGCTTCATGATCTGGGCTTTGCAAACCTAAACGGCCAATATGAAGGCGCTGGTCATCTTCAGTATCAATACGTCCGAAAACTAAACGATCCTCAACTAAACGCAGCTGGTAGAGTCGATCCTCATACATTGCGGCAAAGGAATCACGCTCAGAGCGTTGAGTAGGTGAACCATGGGCACCGCGAGAACGCACTTCCTTTAAACGATTTTGAGTTTGCTGGCGAATTTCATCAAGCCGCAAGTAGGCTTCATCCACCATGGACTGTTCTTCACGAATCTGGTCTGAATAATCGGACACGCGCGCATTCCCTTTGTTTAATGAGTCAAAAACTGCCATATAAGCATACTGATGAGGCTCTACATTATTGCAGACCAAGTCTTTGAACGCGGCTCTGCAGTTGAGTTCATGCTGTCTGCTTGGCTGACCGTTACCTTGTGATTTTGTGGTTGTGGGTATCCGCCCAGCTGCGGTTTTCAGTGAAGATATGGGGCATGTGCCCGATGTGCTCAGGTTTGGCTGAAGTTTATGCCGTGAAGCGCAGTTTTTACCCCAGGTAGTTTTTGATTTTTCCGAATTTGTGCGATTGGCGGTTTTATCTTCTCATTTTTCTGTATTTTTTGTGTTTTGTGGGGAAAAGTGGAGAGAAGTGGAGTAAAGTGGGGAGCATTGTGAGTTTGTTGACGTGTACCTCAAAAGCTGAAAGGAGGGGAGAATGCCTGAAAATACTGGTCTTAATAATGGTTTTGAGATCGATGCTGCTGCAGCTCGTGGTGCAGGGGATACTGAGAGTCAGAACAGTGTTATGGGCAAAAATCTCCCTCTGCCTGATTTGCTCTTAGGTACTTATACGCCAAAGATTGATTCCAAAGGTCGCGTGGCTATTCCTGCGAAAATGCGCAGTCAGCTAGGTGAGGGTTGTGTGCTCGCCCGTGGTCAAGAGCGCTGTGTGTACCTATTACCGAATGACGAATTTAGGCGTATTGCCCAGCAAATTCAGCATATTTCCTTAAGTAATAAAGCTGCTCGAAACTATTTGCGTGTTTTTCTTTCAGGTGCCGTGGATTTAGAGCCAGATAAACAAGGCCGCGTTATGGTTCCGCAGATGCTGCGCAGCTATGCCAATTTAGGTGATGATGTGGTGCTCATCGGCGTGGGAACCCGAGCTGAATTATGGAATCGTGAAGATTGGGAGGCATATTTGGCTGACCAAGAAGACGATTACAGCAATATGGCTGACGATGTTCTTCCGGTAGGTGATATGGCATGGTAAATTCTCAGCCTCGTAACGACGTCGATATTACGAATATTCATAAGCCTGTACTTTTTGATGAATGTGTTGACTTGGTAACAAGCAACGTTCTGGAATCTGCTCACCGTGACGGTCGAGAATACCCAGTGGTCGTTGATTGTACTCTCGGCTTAGCTGGGCATACGAGCGGTTTTCTTCAGGCGGTGCCAAATCTAAAAGTTATTGGAATTGACCGTGATGAGCAGGCTTTGCAGTTAGCAACCGAAAGAATTGCTCAACTCGGCTTGAGTGAGCGTTTCATTCCTGCTCATGCAGCCTTTGATGAATTTTCTGAAGTGCTCGAACGCGCGGGTGTTACTCACGTTGACGCAGTATTCATGGATTTAGGATTATCCAGTCTGCAAATTGACGAAGCGGATAGAGGATTTTCCTATTCGCATGATGCTCCGTTGGATATGCGCATGGATACCAGCCAATCTCTTACTGCTGC
This sequence comes from Alloscardovia omnicolens, assembly GCA_040702985.1. Taxonomy (GTDB): domain Bacteria; phylum Actinomycetota; class Actinomycetes; order Actinomycetales; family Bifidobacteriaceae; genus Alloscardovia; species Alloscardovia omnicolens_A. Next base: position 880,949 of record CP159991.1, read on the forward strand.
AGATATTTTGGCAACCTATGAATACGCTGATTTGGTACGCATTTTCAAACAGTATGGTGAAGAACGTTTCAGTAATGTGATTGCGCGCGACATTATTCGACTGCGTGAATCGGGACAGCTTATTACCACATCGCATCAGCTCACTGATCTTGTTGATCGCGTGGTGCCACGTGCAAAACGTCCGGCTGGAAATCCAGCAAAGCGTGTTTTCCAAGCTCTTCGTATTGAAGTCAATGGCGAACTCACTAAGCTGGCGAATACTCTTCCTCAAGCCTTACGTGCTTTAGGAGTGGGTGGACGCATAGTTGTGGAGTCCTACCATTCTCTCGAAGATAGTTGCGTAAAAAAGTTCTTCACGCGCGGTCTTGTAGCAAATGTTCCTCCTGGCTTGCCAGTCATCCCTGATGACGCTCAGCCATATTTGAAAGATCTGACGCGGGGAGCAATGAAAGCTGATCAGCAAGAAATTGAGCATAATTCTCGTTCCGCATCTGTGCGCTTGCGTGCCGTTGAAGTAATAAGAACAGTTCCGCAATCAGCTTTTGATGTACAGAACAATCGCGCAAAGACAGCTGATAGGCAGCATGCTCATCATCTACGCAAAAAGACATACCTAAAAAATAGTAACCGCACAACTCATGGTAAGGCACATTATGGCAACCGCTGAAGCACGAAGCATTCGTTCATCTCAGGCACGTCGTACTTCTCTGAGTATGAATAGTTCTGCTGTACGTTCAACACGTCCAAGCACACGCAGTACGGTTTCAGATAGACCTCAGCTGCGCGTAAACAGCAGGGAAGACACTCGTTTTGGTACAAGTTTATTCAACCGTGTGCAGGCTATTGCTCATAATCGTCAACGCTCTTTTGTGGTTCTTATGACCTCGGTAATCTTTTTAGTAACGAGCTTAGGAGTGACTCTTTTTCTGCGTACTGAAATGACGAAGAACGCTTTTAGCATTACAGAAACGCAAAATTCTGTGGTGCAACTCACACAGGATGTACAACAAGATAGAGCTAAACTCAATAAGTTAGAATCACAGCTACCACAGCGAGCCATGGACATGGGAATGCAGCAAGGCTCCAGTAGCATGACTATTGATTTAGGGAATGCACAGTAATGGTTAAAAATGCTACGCGCAGACACTATGATGCTCATAATGCTCATATAATTCGCCGTCGCACTTTAGCAATTATCCTCGCCTTAGCTATACTTCTGGCAACGTCTGTCTGGCATTTAGCGGATCTGCAGCTTATCAGCGCTCCAGAAATTGCTCAAGAAGCTCAGAACTCTCGTACCGTTACAGCCCGCGTTCAAGCCATGCGTGGCACAATTGTGGATACAAATAGCGAAGTTCTTGCGCAAAGTGTTGAGGCTTACAAAATTTATGTCGATCAGATAGGCGCTCAAAACTTTACACCAACATCATGCACAGTCACACGTACTCGTGCTATGAGCGATGAGGTGTATCAGGAAAAAGTTGAAGAACGTAAAAATATATGCCACAGTCTTCAGGGTAAGGATGTGCCAGGTAAAGGTGCATCGGCAGTAGCGCGTATTCTTGCTCCTGTTCTTCATCTCAATGTGCAAGAGCTGGGTGGAAAGATAGCAGGTAATACGCGCTATGTAGTGGTAGCCAAAAGCGTGACACCGCAAGTTAAGCGTAAAATTGATAAGCTTCACCTTGCTGGTGTAGTCGGTGCTGAGCTGATTAGTCAGCGTGTGTATACCAATCCGACTCTTATCGGTTCTATCCTTGGCGGTGTGAACGATCAAGACAAGGGTGTTGCTGGTATTGAAGCGATGCAGAACGCATCTTTACAAGGAATTGATGGCGTTGAAAACTATCAGCAAACTAATCCAGCTTATGGAACAGCAAAGATTCCTGGCACAGAAGAAGTCAAATCAGTTGCCACGCCAGGGGGAACAGTAAAACTCACGATTGATTCTGATGTGCAGTGGTTCCTCGATAAAGAAATCAAAACTCGTGTGCAAGATCAAAATGCCGAGTGGGGTATTGGCGTCGTGCAAGAAGTAAAAACTGGTAAAATTCTTGCAATTTCCGATTCTAATCAGTATGCAGCGAACTCGCCGGACGCACTGACAAAAGGTTCTATTGCCATGGAATCTACCTTTGATCCGGGGTCAACAGGCAAAATCATTACTGCATCTGCTGTTTTGCAAGAAGGTTTACACAAAGCAACAGATCAGTTTACTGTTCCATATCGTTTGGAATATCAGGGTCAGAGCTACCATGATGCTTTACCGCATCCTGATGAAAATCTGACTTTAGCGGGAATTTTGTATAACTCTTATAACACCGGCACAATTATGACTGCTTATAATTTGTCGCCAGAAAAACGCTACGAGTATATTACGAAGTTTGGCTTGGGGCAGCCAACAGGAATTAATTTCCCAGGCGAATCTAACGGCTTACTCACCAATTATAAGAATTGGGATACTCGAACACTGCAAACTGTTCTGTTCGGTCAAGGCTATACTGTTAATGCTTTGCAGATGACGAACGTGATATCTACTATTGCCAATGGAGGAGTGCGCGTAGGGCAGCGAATTGTAGAGAAATCTACTGATGCTCAAGGTCGTGATACCACACCGCCAGCTACCGCATCGCAGCGTGTAGTCTCGGAACAAACAGCATCAACTGTGCTCAATATGATGGAAAATGTTGCTGAATCTTATGCTCGAACAGCTTCTGTTGATGGGTATAGGATGGCTGGAAAGTCAGGTACTGCTGAGGTTCCTGGTAAAGATGGAAATCTCACCAGCATTGTGGGAGATTATATTGTTGCTTTTCCTGCAGATAATCCACGATTTGTGGTGTCCGTATTCTTAAAAGATGCGAAGGCATATTATGGTGGTGCTTCCGCGGAACCGGTAGTCAAGAATGTTACTCAATTTTTAATACAGAAGTATCAAATGCAACCGTCATCGCCTCGCACTGATGCTATTCCGATCACATGGTAAAGGCAGTAACGGCTAGAACAATGCGAGATAAAGATGTCTAACCATACGATGTGACACTCATGATGGCTGCATATATGTCAGCCGATATGACCTTCTCCTGTTTATGTGACGTGTGCTAGAGGATGGGCGGAGCTGTTATATATTCGCAGGACACATAACAAGGTTTATATAGTTATATATCAGATACATGGGGTACGTAAGATAATACATTCTATAAACGGTAGAGTCAGTGGTAATGTGAAGTAGATATGTCTAGCGTAAGTGAATCAATTACAGAGCACATCACTATAGGTGATATTCGGCGTCGATACGGTATTTCTGCCGTAGGTTTGCGTCAAGATGGGGTTACCCTAACATCGGTAGCAGATGCCTTAGAAGACATCACACCAGGTGCTTTATATATTAGCTCAACTGCCCAGTATGATCCGCGTATTGTTCATGCTGCAGCTAAAAGAGGAGCGTATGCCATTGTTTTTATGGTCGCGGAGTCTGCAGATAACCAGGTCGTTCCCGTAGAAACAGAAATTCCTGTTCTTTTTGCTCAACTTAATAATGGTGAAAGAGCTCGTATTGCAGCAGATATGGCAGGGGATCCATCTGCAGCATTAGCTGTTTTTGCAGTCCAGGGAGATCGCGAAGGGCAAGTAATCGAGCAGCTCTATGATATTTTGCATTATTTAGGTAATCCCATGGGTGTTATTGATGCACGCGGCGGTATGAGTTTGGATCGTGAGTTATCAATAAGCACGCCATTTTCACCATTAGATATTCAACGTATGCTTTTTGTTATGGCTGAAGATGGTGCAACATCGGTTATTATTCATGTTGATGATGCTGTGCTTGAATCCTTAGCGTTGACCAGCGTGAGCATAGACGTGTATACGAATACTATTCATGAGGCTTTTAACGTTCCGGAAATTGAGCCTCGCCGTTCCTTCCTTAACCGCAAGAGTGTAGAAGATAATGGCGAAGAACTCAAAAAGCTTGCTCAACAAAATCTGCACACCTTTGGAGCACAGATTCGTGAAGCCACACGGTGCGTAGAAACAACCGATGACGCGCGCGCTCTTGTGCGTGAAGTACTTGGTGAGAGCACAGCTGCTTCACACCATGAAATAGCTACAGCAGTAACAATGATTCTTGCTGCTGGAGTAAAAAGAAATAGCATTAAAAGCGCTTTGCGTTTGGCGCGAGAAATGAAAGCAGAATAATCATGATTTCAACTCATCTTAGCGAACTCCTGTCTCATGATTTAGGTCAACTGTTTATGCATGGTCAGCGTGTTGATGCGCTTCAAGAATCGGACAATCTTGTTTTCACCCATGTGACCACTGATTCACGTGAAGTGGCAGACGGTAGTATTTTTGTGGCTATTGCGGGCGAACACGTAGATGGTCATGATTATGTGTCTGGCTTAACAGCTCAATGCTTGGCTATTGTCGATCATGTGATTGAGGGAGCACAGGTTCCTCAAATTCTGGTAAAAGATACAGTAAAAGCTTTAGGAGATCTTGCACGTATCAACATTTCTCAGCGCAAAGCTTTTGCTGCTCGCGGCATGAACGAATTTACTATTATCGGCATAACGGGTTCCGTGGGCAAAACAACCACCAAAGATATGCTGAATGCCGTGCTGTCAAAACTTGCTCCAACAGTTGCTCCACAAGGATCATTTAATAACGATATTGGATTACCGTTAACAGCCTTGCGCGTAAACGAGCAGACACGTTTTTTGGTTGCTGAAATGGGCGCTTCGGGCGTAGGTGAGATTGCTTACTTAACCACGATTGCTCCACCAGATATTTCGGTAGTTCTAAAAGTTGGCGTTGCTCATTTAGGTGGCTTTGGAAGTGTAGAAGCTATTCGTGACGCTAAGTCAGAAATTGTGCGTGCTCTCAGCAGTTTTGGAGTAGCAGTGCTCAACGCTGATGATAGTAATGTGTGCACTATGGCTTCTATGACCAAAGCATCAAGCATTATTTGGTTTAGCCGTCATAGTGAGCAGACTCAGCCTAAGCCAGCAGTATCAGGGCCAGTATCTTCAGTCATAACACGTGGAACAGATACGGTTGTTGATGAATATAATCGTCCACGGTTCACTGTGACCTTGCCGGATGGATCTTGCTTTGACTTGCGTTTAGGAATTAGCGGTGAACATAACGTATACAACGCTTTGGCTGTGATCAGTGTTATTTATAGTTTAGATATTCCTGAACATATCGCAGCCAGCGTGCTCTCTCAGATGACTACAATTAGCCCTCATCGTATGCATATTGCACCAGTACATATTGCAGCTGGCCAGTTTACACTTATTGATGATTCATTTAATGCTAATCCTGATTCCATGCGTGCTGGTTTGAATGCACTTAAGAATTACCAAGCAGCTGATAATGAGCTGGTACGTGTGGCTGTTCTGGGCGCTATGCTTGAGCTAGGTAATAGCGAGGAGCAGGCTCATCGTGATATGGGAGATTATGCCGCACATAATGCTGACGTAGTTATTGCTGTTGGCTCCGACCATGATGAGAATTTAAATCGTTTAGCAGGATGCTTAGCTGAGGGCGCGGCGAGCGTACAGGCAGATCAGGGTCGGTCTTCTCAGATTGCACATTGCGTATCATCAGAACCTAACGCCGAGCAGCAGCCTTATGTTTATGCAGTAAAAAATATTGATCAGGCGCATACTGTGGTCGATAATATTGTTCGTTCGCAGCGTGCAGTCGTGCTCCTCAAGGGGTCTCATGCGTCTGGAATAAGCACACTAGCTACGCGATGGTTAGATAACAATAACGATAAATTTAGCGATAAAGCCAGCGAGTAGTGCACAGCTTTTACGGCTGACAAGAGCCACACGTAGAATACTCGTAAAACAACGCACAATGAAAGCACAGAATTAGGGGAGTTGTCCGTCATGATTGCCGTACTTATTGGACTTGTGGTCTCTTTGGTTGTTACCTTTGTGGGCACGCCAATAGTGACCAAAGTAATTCAACAGCTTCATTATGGTCAATATATTCGCCAGGACGGTCCGCAATCTCATCTGGTTAAACGCGGTACACCAACCATGGGTGGCATTGTTATTAACCTGGCGATTGTGCTCGGCTGGCTTTCATCTGCTCTTTACCGGCACGTGTCCTTTGGGGTGCCAATTTCTATTAATGCGCTGTTAGTACTTTTCGTTATGGTATCGATGGGATTCCTTGGTTTTATTGATGACTTTGCAAAAGTGGCTAAAAAGCAGAATGAGGGATTGAGTATTCCCGCTAAATTTGCAGGTCAGATTCTTTTCGCAACGCTATACGCTGTGCTCTCCTTAACGCTTAAAGCGCCTAATGGAGCAGTATCTGCTCATTCCGGTGTTACTTTTATTGAGAAACCCTTTATTAATTTTGAGTCTTTAGGCTTTGTGTTGTCTACTATTTTGTTCGTGGTCTGGGTCAATTTTTTGCTTGCTGCATGGACGAATGCAACGAATCTTACCGATGGATTAGATGGTTTAGCTTCCGGCAGCTCCATGGTTGCTTTTATTGGTTTTGCTATTATCGGTATGTGGCAAAGCTACCATATGATTCCTGCTGCGCAGTCCTATAGTTACACTGTTCAAGATCCTCAAGACTTAACTATTATCGCTCTATGTGCTGTGGCAGCGTGCTTCGGATTCCTCTGGTTTAATTCCAATCCAGCCACTATTTTCATGGGCGATACCGGCTCATTAGCTTTAGGTGGACTGTTTGCAGCCTTGTCTATCGCTACGCACACAGAAGTTCTGGCTGTGATTTTGGGTGGTTTATTCGTATGGGAAGCGGTTTCTGATGTTATTCAGATTTTCTCCTTTAAAGTTTTCCATAAGCGTGTATTTAAGATGGCTCCTATTCATCATCATTATGAGCTAAAAGGCTGGTCAGAGAATAAAGTTGTGGTGCGTTTCTGGATGATTGAAATGGTCTGTGTAATTGCCGCTCTTGTTATTTTCTATTTGGATTGGGTTGTGCGTTCGGGAATTTAGCGAGCGGTAGCTGTATACGTTTTATTACTCGTTCCCCATATTTATTTGTTTGTGAAGGTCAACATGAAAACATATCTGGTAGTCGGTTTAGGGGTTTCTGGACAAAGCGTTGTAGATGTTTTACGCGCACAAGGTATGCGTGTTGAGACTGCGGACGATAAAAAACCTGCTGATTACACTCTGGCAGATTTAGCGCGCGAAGATTGCGATTATAGTTCCTTCGACTGCATTATTACCTCGCCAGGTTTTAAGCCGACAACTGACTTTGTGCTGCGAGCTGGGCAAGCTGGTGTGCCTGTTATCAGTGATGTTGAGTTGGCATGGCAAATGCACAACAGTATGGATATGGCTGAGCACCAGCAGTGGATTGGTATTACGGGAACAAATGGTAAAACCACAACCACAGAAATGACTGAAGCTATTATGCGCGCTGCAGGGCGTAAGAGCGCTGCAGTAGGAAATATTGGTAATGCTATTGTGCCGGCTATTGCAAGCCAAAGTTTGGACACCATTGTGGCTGAACTCAGCTCGTTCCAATTGCACTATACGCACAGCGTGGAACTGGAATGCGCGGCTATTACGAATTTGGCTGATGACCATTTAGATTGGCATGGTGGTTTTGAGCAGTATGCTGCTGATAAGGCAAAAATATATGCTGGTGTGCGCACTGCTATGATCTATAATGCTGACGATGCTCGGGTGACCACACTTGCTGAGAATGCCTATGCTCAGCGCAAGGTGGTCAGTTGCCAGCTCATAGGTTTTACTCTTAACAAACCTCTACCAGGACAGATAGGTGTAGAGGACGGTTGGATTCTTAATCGCAGTAGTTTAGATACTCCTGATGAAAAGCTTGCTCCAGTAGCATCTTTTACTCATTTAACAGAGCCTGATGGCAGCGTGTATCCACATTTGTTGGCTGATGCATTGTGCGCTTTATGTTTGAGTCTTGCTGCAGGAGCGCCCGTAGATGAGGCGTTAAAGGCTTTGCAATCTTTTGCCCCTAGCGGACACCGAATTCAAACCGTGGCTACCGCTCATACCGGCAATGGTGATATCCGTTTTGTTGATGATTCAAAAGCCACCAATGCTCACGCTGCAGCAGCCTCTTTAAGCAGTTATGCTCCTCATTGTGTGGTGTGGATTGCTGGAGGCTTAGCTAAGGGTGCAGAATTTGACTCTTTAGTTCGCAATCACCATGATGTTATGAAAGCAGCTGTGATTATTGGGCGCAACCAGCAGCCTATGTTGCAAGCGTTTAAGCAGTATGCGCCGCAGATTCCTTTAACAGTTATTGACCCCGACTCAGCGGAAACAACACCAATTATGCAGCAGGCGGTAGAAGCTGCTGCTCAATATGCTCAGCCAGGTGACGTGGTTCTTATGGCTCCAGCCTGTGCATCAATGGATCAGTTTGTCTCCTATGCTGACCGCGGTGAGCAATTCGCTCACTATGCTCAAGAGTGGGTGAGTGGTCATGGCGAATAGTAAGACCAGCAGTAAACGTTCGTCGCTTGCCCATCGTTTTCTAGCTCAAGTGCAAGAATTCATACAAAATCCAGGTCAATGGTGTAATCGATTCATTGATCGGGGAGTAAGAGTTTTTACCGTAGGATCTCGTCTTGAGCATTCTGACGATAACCGCGATGTGAATTATTCTGGCTGGCGTATGATTTATAATCCTGTGGCGAGTTACTGGGGATTGGTCAGCAGTACTGTTGTTCTCACCGTGATTGGATTGGTCATGGTGTTTTCCAGTTCTACGGCCAAATTGGTAGGCACAAATCAATCAATGTGGGCAACTCTGCTACGTCAAGGTGCTTTTGCCGTCATGGGTTTTGCTGCTTTAGGTGTTTTACAGCTTGTGAAGCCTGCTGTTGTGCGTAAATTAAGTGGCTTATTTTTACTCGTCTCCTTGATACTTCAAGCTATGACTTTTACGAGCTTCGGATCAAGTGCTGGCGGTAACGTGGGCTGGATTATTCTGGGGCCGATTCGTTTTCAGCCTGCAGAAATCTTAAAATTTGCTTTATGCATTTGGCTTCCTACAGCTTTGATAGCTGCTAAAAAAGAAAGTGATCGTATTCATCATCGTTTTAAAAGGCTGATCCCCTATATTCGTCCGGTACTCTATTTTATGCTGGCATTAGGCTTAGTCGTTGCAGGTAAGGATGTGGGTACAGCAGCAATTGTAGCGCTTATTGGTGTTGCGGCTTTCTTTATTGTGGGGTTCCCCGTGTCTTATATGCTCATAGCTGGTGCCTCGCTTGGCGTATTTGTATATTTACTTTTGATTCGTGGAAGCGCGAATCGTTGGGCTCGTATTCAGGCAACGTACGGTGGATGTTCAACTCGAGAGGCTGCGCAGTCTAAAGCTATTTGCTTCCAATCTCTGCATGGCGATTATGCGCTGGCAACTGGTGGCTTAACTGGTGTGGGCTTGGGTAATTCACGAGAAAAGTCATATCTGCCAGCTCAAGACAACGATTATATTTTTGCCATTATTGGTGAAGAGCTAGGTTTTATTGGCGCTTTAGTTGTTATTCTCTTCATTATTGTCATGGCTTGGTCGTTGATTAACTTGTCGTTGCGTCACCAAGATATTTATATGCAAATGGTCTTAATGTGTTTTGGTGTATGGTTTGCCGCGCAATCCTTCGTCAATATTTTTGTGGTTCTCGGTGTATTACCTGTTATGGGTTTGCCATTGCCGTTTATCTCTTCTGGTGGATCTGCACTTGTTATGTGTTTGGCTGGAGCGGGAATATGCATACGCATGGCAAGAGAACAGGAAGATGTGCGAGCTAGCCGTGCACGCGGGTAGGGCGGTCGCGTCATAATGGTGAGTATGAATCAATCTGACAATCTTCATATTGTTCTGGCAGGCGGCGGAACAGCAGGACACGTTAATCCTTTGTTGAGTATTGCTCAATGTATTCGTCGGCTGGAACCGCAGGCGCAGATTTCTGTTATTGGAACTTCCGCTGGGTTGGAATCACGCCTTGTTCCGCAAGCTGGTTTTGAGTTAGATACGATTGAAAAAGTGCCTTTTCCTCGTTCTTTAGCGCCATCGAATTTAATGTTTCCTGCTCGTTTTATGAAGCAGCTGAAAACAGTGAAAGAGATTTTTCAACGCCGTCAGGCTGATGTTGTTGTGGGAGTGGGAGGTTATGCTGCAGCTCCTGCCTACGTACAGGCACATTCTATGCGTATTCCGCTCGTCATTCATGAACAGAATGCTCGTGCAGGAATGGCGAATAAATTAGGCGCTCGTTGGGCGCAATATGTGGGCGTAACATACGATGACTGCGGATTGACTGCTCGTGCACATACTCAAGTGGAACGTGTGGGTTTGCCGTTGCGTACAGTCATCTCTGAGCGTGCTGCAGCCTTAGAAAAGGATCGAGGAGAAGCCAAGCGTGCTGCAGCATTGGAGCTAGGATTAGATCCAGATATTCCGATTGTGGCTATTACTGGTGGATCTCTAGGAGCCGTGAATGTGAATACGGCTGTGGCGAATGCAAGTCACGAACTTTTATCGGGCGCGCAAGTTGTCCATTTAACGGGTAAAGGTAAAAGCGCATCTGTTCGTGCTGTTGTTTCTGCTTTAGCAGGAGAAAATGTTCTGAGCGACCTGGGATCAAGCGATGGAGATTATCATATTGCTGAATACTGGGAGAATATGGATGCTGTGATGGCTGCAGCAGATCTGGTGATATGCCGTTCTGGAGCTGGAACAGTTGCTGAACTCACTGCTTTAGGAATCCCTGCAGTGTATGTGCCTTTGCCTATTGGCAATGGTGAACAATCCTTTAACGCTCAACCTGTGGTGAACGCAGGAGGTGGCATCATGGTTCATGATGATGAATTTACGGCTGCATGGATTAGGCAACACGTGGTGCCATTATTGGCTGATAAAGACAAACTTTCAGCAATGAGTGCTATAGCGTGGAATTACGGCAAACGTGATGCAGCTGAAAAAATGGCTCATACAATTATTGATTTGGCATACGCAGCGAGGACGAAATAATGGTACAGATAATTTTGGATCCAACTGATCAGCCAATTGATTACCAGCAGGTGGACGTGATGAAATGGCAGCGTGTCCACTTTATTGGTATTGGCGGTGCAGGAATGAGTGTTCTTGCAGAAATGCTTCTTGAAAACGGTGTTCCCGTCAGTGGTTCTGACGCACATCGCAACGCAAAAACAGACAAACTGGAAGCCATGGGAGCCGCCATTTATGAAGGCCAATCTGCGCAGAATGTAGATGGGGCGTCTATTGTGGTATATTCTTCAGCCATTAAGCCGGATAATCCTGAAATTGTGCGTGCTTTTGAGCAGGGAAGTCTTGTTATGCATCGCTCGGATATTCTAGCTACCCTTATGGCGCACAAGACCTCCATTACAGTGGCTGGAGCACATGGCAAAACAACGACTAGTGCTATGATTGCTCAGATTTTCACAAGTGCCGGGCGTGATAATTTAGCAGATCCAAGCTACGCAATTGGCGGATCTATTCATACTCCTCACGGACTACAAGATGGAGGACACGCTGGTAAAGGTTCGGTTTTTGTTGCTGAAGCTGATGAATCTGATGGCAGTTTTCTCAAATACCAGCCGACCATTGCTGTGATTACGAACGTAGAGCCGGATCATCTTGATCATTATGCAGATGCTCAAGCCTTTGTTCATGCTTTTATTCAACACGCTCAACATGCCCAATCTCATGTTATTGTGTGTGGCGATGATGCTGGTGCTCTCAACGTGGTGCGTTCCCTGAGCGATGATGAACGTCAGCGAGCTATTGTCTATACAACGAATCCTGAGCTGAACTTAGAATACGCGCAGCTTGTTCGCATTGACAGCGACAATGCTAGTACTGATGACGGCGGTCAAGATTTCTCCATTCAGTGGGAACAACGGTATGGTCAAGAAAAAATTCATGCTCATATTCGTGTTCCAGGTGAACATAATGTGCGTAACGCTACGGCTGCTTTGATTGCAGCTCTTATTGCTGGGGTTGAGCCAGCAGATGCTGCACGTGCACTTGACGATTTCCGTGGAGCGGCTCGTCGTTTCGATATTAAAGCAGTAGTTGAGGGTATTACTGTTGTAGATGATTATGCGCACCATCCAACCGAAGTGAGCGCTTTAATGGACGCTGCGCGCGTACGCTACCCTCAAGGACGTATTCGTGTTCTTTTCCAACCTCACTTGTTCTCGCGCACGCACTTTTTCGCAGATAAATTTGCGCAAGCATTAGCTAAAGCAGATGAAGCAATCGTCACAGGAATTTTCCCAGCGCGTGAATTCCAGAAAGATTGGCCAGATATCACTGCTCAGACCATTCCGAATGCTGCTGACGCTCAAGGTTTGTCCGCTCATATTCGTGCGTGTGAAGATATGAGGGAAGCGGCAAACTATTTAGCGGATTCAGCACAGGTGGGAGATGTTATTTTCACAGTCGGTGCGGGATCTATTACCGCTATGTCAGATGTCTTAGCTGCACGACTACGCGAACGATTTACTGATGATACAGCTCATGGTGGTGATGGAGTTCTCTAATGGCTGCTAGAAAAGCATCATCACGTCTAACTTCTTCACACTCATTAGAGAATGAGCAGCGCAAGCCGCGTATTATTCGTGCCTCAAGTTTAAGCTCCGCCTCATTAGATGACGCAGAGCAGTCGTACCAACAGAATATTGGTATTGATATGCGCGATGAGCTGCGGGCACGACCAAAAACTCTTGACTTTGAAGAACGCAAAAAAGAGCAGCGCACGGCGCGTAGACGATACTGGTTTATACGCATAAGCATAGCTGTGCTTTCTGTTGCGATAATTACTTTCGGCGTGTGGGCGCTCGTCTTTTCGCCATGGCTGAAAATTCACGCAGATAAAATTTATATTTCCGGCGTGCAAAAATGGGTGTCGGTGGCGAAAGTTCAGACATATACGAATCCAGTTATCAATAAATCGCTGGTCATTGTGTCTGAAAGTGATATAGAACAGAAATTGGCATCAATTCCTGGGATTGCGTCTGCAGATGTGACGAAAGACTATCCTCATGGTCTGATAGTAAGTCTGAAGGAGGATACGCCAACTGCTCTGCTTTTTGCTGAAGATAAAGGTAATTACGTACCGGTAGATGATCAGGCTCGCCATATGGACGCTGTAAAACAAGCTGAAGCAGGTATTCCTGTGATTAACGTTCCTACTGCAAAAAGTGGTTTACGCAATGAAACTGTGCGTGAAAGCATTGCTGTATTGGCAGGGCTGGATAAGGATATGCGCTCGCATATTACCTCAACTCAAGCTAAAACGCAGGACTCTATTACTACTGTTTTAGACTCAGGATATACGGTTATATGGGGTAACTCTTCCAGTATTGAGACGAAACAGAAGATTGTGTCAGCTATTATCAATCAGCTTCAAGCCGAGGGGACGGCTACGGGAACTATTGATGTGTCTGCACCGTCCAGGCCGATTGTGAAGTAGGCTGCTTTCGGGCGTTGTAGGTGTGAAAGGTGAGGAGTCGTGGATAAATGGCGTGGAAGGTAAAAGTATTTAGCCCACAATGCATCAATAAAATTAGTGCACAGATTTCAGCACCCCCACGTCGAGGTGTGAAGAACAGAAATAATACGCCCAACTTCTGTACCACCCTCCAATCCTTGAAAGATGTGATTGGTGATCCATCGGATTATGCTGTTTTGATCTGCATTCCTTATTTGGGGACTAACTTGGTCTCCACCATAGTTTTTTGTGGGGGGGGGGATTGAGGTATAAAAAAGGGTTTCATATTTACCATATGAAACCCTACTCGTGGAGCCGCCGGGAATTGAACCCGGTTCCGATGACCGTACCTCTAGCCTTCTACGTGCGTAGTTTGCTGGCCTTATGGCAATTTATCTTCCTCAAACATCGTCGCAAACTACGGTTTGCAGGAATAGTTGCAGTAAAAGTCCTTTAAGTCCCCTGAAACTCAAAACTTAAAGCAAGTCTTTAAATGACGCTCAGCATCTCCCCAAAGACATGAGAGAGTGAACGGAGTTGAATACTCAGCTGGTTAAATCCTAGCGCGAAGCTTAGGCAGCGAGTGCAAACTCAGTGCGATTAGATTTAGCACTTATTTTTTACGGGTGGCACGTTTACGAGTGGACCCCCGCGTTCTCGGCACGCTTCTCTACAGCGAACAGATCACCGTCGAAACCAGTCGACCCCTTATATAGTTATGAAACCACGTACGCACGCAATATAGCAGCGCACCTTCTCTAGTATACATAGATAAGACTAAGAACACCTCGCCTAGAGCGAAAAACTACATATCAATAGTTCTACCTTTATATACGGAGTAGTTCTTGTACTTATTCTCCTGAGATTGTGTCCGTATTTTCGCTGTTGCTTCACGTACGAGTTGCTGATCGCGTCCAGTACGAGGTTCATAGGGGAATTGTTCCCGTGCTCATACGGAGGGATACCTTTTCTTAAATGATCATCATAACTTCGATAATAAGGCGTGTGCATTGAGCGTTCCTCTTTTTCAAGTTTATCGCTGAAAAAGTCACAATACTCTGTAATCACCAGGCTGATGAGTGATTGCGTATAAAAATACGCCTTCCTTGCTAGCATGATTCTCAATAAGAAACAAGGAAGTGATAGTGTGACATTGCAAGAAGGAACACAAGAAAATCAAGAAAAACCGCAAGCACATGGTCTTGCCCTCATACCCATCATAGTATTTTTAGTTATTTATTTAGGTGCAGGCATTTATTTCGAGTTCATCAACCCAACTAAGGGACAAAAAGGCTTTTATGTCATGTCCGTGGTTGTGTCATTCTTTATAGCTCTGATTGTTGCATTACTGCAAACCCGAGGTCATAGCTTTGACGAAAAAATTCGGCTGTGCGCTCGCGGAATTGGTGATGAAAATATTGCCGTCATGATTTTTATTTTTATTGCGGCAGGCTGTTTTAGCGGCGTTGCACAAGCAGCTGGGGGAGCTGAATCGACTGCTAATATGCTGCTGACTATTCTTCCGGGACGTTTTGCGTTGCCAGGATTATTTCTTATCGCGTGTTTAATTTCTATGGCGATGGGTACGAGTGTGGGAACTATTACTGTGCTTGCTCCTATTGCTGTCAATCTTGCGCAGCACGCGCAACTATCTATTCCTTTGAGTGTTGCCACCGTTGTCAGTGGCGCTATGTTTGGCGATAATCTGTCCTTTATTTCAGATACCACAATTGCTGCCACCAAAACGCAAGGCGTGGCTATGATTGATAAATTCATGACCAATTTTAAAGTTGCTTTGCCAGCTGCTCTGGGAACTTTCGCAATTTTAGTTGTTTTATCTTTCCAATCATCCCAGAGCGTGGATTTGCACTATGATTTCAACTTCTGGCAGGTTGTGCCATACATAGCAGTTCTTGTGGCTTCTCTATGCCGTTTTAACGTATTTGGTGTGCTATGCGGTGGTGTGGTGCTGTTTTCTCTCGTGGGATTAGCAACACATTCTTTGAATGCTATATCTATGCTTTCAGCTCTTAAAGATGGTACTGCGGGAATGAATGAAACCATTATTGTGGCCATTTTGGTGGCAGCTATCGGCTCTTTGATTAAGCACAATGGCGGTTTTGCCTGGATTGTTGAAAAAATTAAAACTCATTTTAATGGGCGTAGGGGAGGCAGCTTAGGAATTGGTCTGCTCACCCTCTTTATGGATATTGCCACTGCAAATAATACTGTGGCTATTGTGATGGCTGCACCTATTGCCCGTGATATTAGTAAAGAATTTAATATTGAACCGCGGCAGGTAGCTTCTTTGCTTGATACTTTCTCATGTATTGGTCAGGGTATTATTCCTTACGGCGCTCAGCTTTTAATCGCTGCAAGCATTGCTAATATCAGTGCTGTATCTATTATTCCGTTCTTGTTCTACCAGTTCTTACTGCTCGTATGCGTGATTGCATCGATTGTTGTGATGAGTAAACCACGCACACAAGCAGTAAGGAACAAGCAGTAAGGAGCAAGAAATAAGAACTAAGTTTTAGCTTCTCATTATTGCCGTGTCCACAATAATGGTTACCGGACCATCGTTATTGAGTTCAATATGCATATGAGACGCGAAAATACCTGTTGTTACGCTAATGCCATACTCGTTACTGAGTGTGGCATTAAGTTTATTCCACATTTTTTCAGCGTGTTCTGGTGCCCCTGCTTCAGTAAACCCTGGTCTATTTCCTTTGCGAATATTGGCATATAGAGTGAACTGTGAAACAGATAAAATACTGCCAGAAACGTCCAGAATACTCAGATTCATTTTGCCATTGTCATCTTCGAAGATGCGCATATTGGCAATTTTTTTAGCCGCCCACTCTACATCTGCATCTGTGTCCGCATCTTCCACGCCTACAAGCAGAACAAAGCCTTGTTCAATGCTGCGTTCAGATAATGCTTTCTTATTAAATCCGACAGTTTCAGGCATAGATTCTTCTGGATCTATACTTATGCTGGCTTGTGATACTTTTTGAAGAACAATACGCATAACATTAAGCTTAGCTTAGTGCCCACTACGAGTGGGTATATCGTAGAATATTCTTATGAATCGACGAGAGTTATGGTTCTTTATTGAACCCGACGCTGATGAAGATGTGTCTTCCTACGATAAGACCATGCTAGTCGTTATTGCTGTGAGTCTTATCCCGCTCATGGTGGCAACGCATATTCCACAATGGATGCAGTGGCTCGATATGCTCGCTACGTTTATTTTCGTCGTGGATTATATTTTGCATTGGATATGTGCCGATCTTTCAGAAGTACCTCAGCATAAAGATCGTAGCCGTTTTATGAGTTTTCTCATGTATCCATTCCGCCCGATGGCGGTTGTTGACTTGTTATCGATTTTGCCAGGATTTTTCCCGATTAATCACGGCTGGCGTATTTTCCGTCTTATCCGTTTGCTGCGTATTGTGCGCGGGTTGATGATTTTTAAGAATTTACGCCGTCGTCAGTCCGTGGATTTAATTGTTACGGCACTGAAAAAGCAGCGCGAACCTTTTACTATTATTTTCTGTATTGCCATTGGATATATTTTTGTATCTGCTCTTATTGTTTATAACGTTGAGCCGCAAACCTTTAAAACCTTCTTTAACGCATTGTATTGGGCGACAGTATCTTTAACAACGGTAGGTTATGGTGATTTATATCCAGTCACCGTTGTGGGTAAGACGTTTACGATGCTTTCCTCTATTTTAGGTATTGCAGTTATTGCTCTTCCATCATCTATTTTGACGGCTGATTTAATGATTATTTTGAATGAAAGCGATGATGATGACAGTAACGATATAAAAACTCCACCCACGCATGCAGCATTCAACGCCATGCAGCATATAAAAATTGAGCAGCACTCAGACACTAAGTCAGATACCAAGGATGGGCAAGTATAAAAGAAGGCTGCTTACACTAACGAATACAGTGCAAGCAGCCGTAGTTTAGTCTTTTATTTGCTGCGTATCATAGCGTAGGAAATAATCAAAGCAATTCCATACATAGCTGCCAAAATCAAGAAGACAAGATTATAGGAGCCAGTGGCGTTGAGAACAGAAGCGGTAATCTGATTTCCCGTTAATCCTGCAAAAGCCCATGCAGACAAAGCAACGCCATGAATGCCAGAAATTTTATCCATGCCAAAACGGCTAGAAAGTAAAGCAGGCAAAGTACTAAAACCGCCGCCATAACCTGCGTTAATAACTAGGAGCAGCGCAACCACAAGAACAACCAAACCGGCAGCAACACCCTTAAACATGAAAGTAAACAGGCTGAACAGCAAGCTAGAGGCAAAAATAATCTTATACACAGTATTGCGATCCTTGAGATAATCGCTGACCATAGAATATCCTAAACGTCCCAAAGCGTTACTTGCTGCAGTGAGCATCTGAATAACCGAAATAGCAGCAATGCCCACGCCCATAACCTTAAGAATAGATTTTTCGTAGGAAATCAAAGCCAAACCGCAGGTAATGTTAATGTAGAACATTAACCATATGCCTACAAATTGCTTATTCTTGAAAATAGTGAAGTCCGGCCTGGTGCTTTGCGAGGAATCTTCAATCACACCGGCAGGTTTCTCCAAGAGAATATGTCCCAGAAGCATCATCACAAAATATACGGCACCTAAAATGTAGAACATAGCTGGAATACCCATGCTGTCCTGGAGAGAATTCATTACCGGACTAGCAATCGCCTTAGCCAATCCGAAGCCCATAATCGAAATGCCAGTTCCCAGACCCTTATTATCTTTGAACCACAGCATCAAGGTCTTGACCGGCGTAATGTATCCAATTCCTAAGCCAATGCCCATAATCACGCCGTAGAAAAGGAAAATAAGAATCAAGCTCAAGGTGGAGCCTAACTGCTCGGTAAATTGTGCAGTTACACCTGTTCCTATCATGCCGATAGTAAAACAAATACACGAAATGAGCGATGCCTTATGAATATTATGTTCTACAAAAGAGCCAGCAAAAGCAGCAGACATCCCCAAAAAGAAAATTGCTAAACTAAAAGCCCAGCCCAATACTGATGTTTGTACTCCAACCTTAGCTGAAAGACTTTCACTAAAAGAAGACCAGCAATATACAGTACCAATACTTACGTGAATGAGAAGGGCTGGTATAGCAGCCACTGTCCATTTGTTCTTCACAGAGGTAACCTCGCGTAAATAGACAACAAAAAAGAAGCCCAACCAATATGCTGGGATTCTTTCGCCCAGACGGTCGGCTTCTTACGGTTATACTCCCATGTGGTTAATCCACTTCCGTCAGTCATATAACAAGCAACAGTTTAGCAAGATATAAGCAGCAGAGTAAAGCTGAGTAATGTGATATATGCCACTGTTTTCAATCGCGATAAACCGCAGAAATGCTGTGTGAATTGAACAGCGTGTTTTACAATCGCTATATGACTTTTAATACGCAAAGTTTTAACGTGTTTACAGTAGAAGGCTTAGAGCCACGCATGGCGGCAATTCGAGAAGAAATATGGCCTGATTTTGAGAACTTTGCGTCGGATATTTCCGCGCATCTTGAGCAGAAATTACACAGTGAGGAAGTGCGCAATATTCATATTGCGCAGCATGCCCGCCGTACGGTATATGCTCCTGAGGGTACGTGGGTGGCTGTTGGTGGAAATAAACGAGGATACAAAAAATTCCCACATTTTCAGATAGGAATTAATGCTGATTATGTGTTTATCGCGCTCGCGTGCATAGATAACCCTACGCATGAGAAAGAAATTGCACAAGATTTTGCTGATCATGCTGCAGATTTTCAGAAACTTCCAGCAGATTATGTGATTATTCCTGATCATACTGTTAAAGATTTTATAGCTGTATCGGATGTTGACTGTGCAGCATTTTTTGAACGTGTTGCTCGCGTTAAAAAAGCGGAGTTTATGATTGGCAGGATTGCTCAGCGCGGCAGTGAGTTGCTACGCACTGATGAGAGCACTCGTCAATGGATGATTGATACTGTTGATCTTCTCTTGCCGCATTATCGTCGTGCCATGAGTTTTTATGCCACGACGATAACGGCAGTAGCTGCGAAAGGGCAGTAGATTGTAGCTGCTCAGGGTTCTGCGCAGATTCCTTGTGGGTTCTAAACGATCTAAAAGATCTAAAAGAGGGGAGCCATAAGGCGCAGAATAATATCGCTAAAATTAGTCAGACGCGCTTTATTTTTATGTGCTTGCGTTACATCTGTGCTCACGTCTAACGTTTCCAAGAAGTCTTCTTTTATGCCTTGAATTGCCTCATACCCATAGAGGAGAACAGCGTTTTCAAAATGATGATACAAACTGCGGTAATCGAAATTAATTGTTCCTACAATAGCTAATTCGTCATCAACAAGAAGCTGCTTTTCATGAATAAAACCAGGAGTATATTCATGAAAATGTACGCCGCGGCTAGCCAATCGTCCATAATACGATCGCGTTACACGATAAATGATTTTCTTATCCGGAATGCCTGGAGTAATAATATGAACATCGATTCCACGTTCTGCTGCGAGTGCAAGCTCGCGATTCATTTCATCCGAAATAATAAAATATGGCGTGGCTATATACACACTGTGTTTGGCATACTTAATTGCATTAAGATAGACGTTCTCTCCAGTAGCAGAATTATCGGTTGGCGTATCGGCATAAGGAGCGATAAAACCTTTCTCGTGGCTAGTATATGAAGGTCGATGAAGATATACAGAAAAATCTTCATCATCCTTCTGCGCGTAATGCCACATTTCAAGAAAACTTGCTGTCAGTGACTGAACGGCATCTCCCTGCAAGCGCACCCCAGTATCTTTCCAGTGTCCATAAGGGCTGTCGATATTAAAATATTCATTGGCGAGATTGTAGCCACCAGTAAAACCAATTTCTCCATCAATTACAGTAATTTTGCGATGGTCGCGATTATTGACAAAAATATTGAGGAAAGGCAGCAGCGGGTTAAATACTTTGCACTGAATGCCGCGATCTCGCATTTTACGCAAGAATGTGTGATTGATAAATCCTAGGGATCCTACATCGTCATACATAAGACGTACTTCCACGCCGGCATGCGCACGTTCTTCTAAAATCCGCGCGATCCGTTCAAATGACGTATTATCTTCAATAGCGTGATAATCCATAAAAATGAATTTTTGGGCGTGTGCTAAATCTTTTAATTGCGCTTCTAATCCATCGGATGCATCAGCATAAAAAGTCACATCAGTATTGTGATAAACGGGATATCCTTCGTTATCTTGCACATAACGGAATTGATTGGCAATACCAAAATCGATGCTTTCAAGCTGTTTAAGCGCGTTCTTATCTGTGTGTAAGAATTCAGCTAGTGCTGCGTGGTTTTTATTAAACGCACGTTTGCTCATGCGCGTGGCGTTTGGTGTTCCAAAAAGGAGATAAACAATAAGACCGAGAACAGGCACGAGTCCAATAAAAACAAGCCAGGTAATTTTAAACGCTGCGTTGGTATCTGAACCGATAATGAAAAAAGTAACGAACAGACCTAGAAGTTGTAATACGGTGGTCGCCCAGACGATGTGTTGTTGGAAGCGCACAACAAAAAGTACAATGACAGCAAGTTGGATGAGGAAGGCGAGAGCCACAAGTATAAGACGAATTGTACTTTTTCCGGCATCAGTTTTTATGTGGCGGGACATCATTCCTCCTTGTATTGTTGGCGCTGAGAACAGCGTGTTTTGGCTCGGGTGGTTTAGGCTTTGTTATAAGCGTTGTACTTGTATGCTATGGCGTTACGGGGACGCAGGGAGTATTGGTAGGTGGTTGTAACTTGTAACTGCTGTGCTCCTGTGGGGGGGGCGATGGTGAGGGAGCAGGCGAGGGGTTTTACTTCACAGAAGTGCCCTGAAAAGTGATCTGCTATAGTGGATCACTTTTCGCGACGTATTTAGGGGTACTTTTAGCCTGATTTTCGGCCCTGGGGAGTGATTCGCTATAGTGGATCACTTCCTACGGCTCTTTTTGGGCTTAAAAGTGGTATGAAAATGGCCCTGCGGAGTGATCTACCATAGCCGATCACTTTTCACGACACAAATCGGAGTAACCGCGCTTTGCGTTAGTGTGCGTTTCGAGAGATTGAGAGCACAACAGCATCCGACTTCATACGATCGGAGGTTTTCTAAAGTGCCCGAGGCTCCCATTGAGACTCAACAGCATCCGACTTCATACGGTGGTGTAGCCCTATTTGCGCGTAATCAACGCATCACCTAGCACACAGAAAAAGCATCTAAAAAAGTCGCAAAAGAACCACCGAAAAAAGTAGCAGAAAAAGAACTTTATCGAGAGAATCGCAAGAGAATTAGAATAAACCGAAAAAAGAGAGCGGACAACGGGACTCGAACCCGCGGTCTCGACCTTGGCAAGGTCGCGCTTTACCAACTAAGCTATGTCCGCATGATGCTAAGCAATGTGCTATGCACTCACCTGAGCACGAGAAATAAATATAACAGCAAAACTCTTGTTGCGCAAGTCGATAAGAAAATCTGTGTGTCCTTAGTGTGTTCGCTAGTATTATGGTCTGAAAGAAATAAAAGCAGAAAGATGTTCATATGCGCTTTCATTTTGTTGTGAATCCAAGCGGTGGAAGTGGTCGTGCATTACTTGCGTGGCGCGAAGTTCAAAGCATAATGCATGATAAAAAATTGAAGTATTCCGTGCATTTTCCTACGCAAACTTATGTAGTTCAAGATATTGTCAGGGATTTAACCAACGTTAGCGATGCTGATGAGGATGTCTATCTTATTATTGTCGGCGGTGACGGAACGCTCAACGTGGCTATTAATGGAATCGTCAATTTTAAGAAAACTTATATTGGATTGATTCCAGCGGGGAGCGGTAATGATTTTGTACGTTCTCAATCAATTCCCCAATCCTATGAAGCTGTTCTCGATCGTATTACCGATATTCATCGCGTGCGTTCTCTTGATGTGGGCGTGCTAACGTATAACACACTTTTTGATGATCAGGGCAGGCCTTTGAATCTTTCTCCTAAGCACAGACTTTTTAATAATGCAATAGGTATTGGTTTTGATGCAGATGTGTGTGTAAAAGTCCTTCATTCTCGATTAAGCGAGAAACTGTCAACTTTTCATCTATCTAAACTTGCCTATTTGTGTGCTGCACTTCCTTCTATTTTTAAGCATCGCAATTTTGCTCTTGATGTAACAATAGATAACCGAGATTATCATTTTGACGATGTTCTTTTTGCAGCCATTATGAATGAGCCGTATGAGGGTGGAGGCTTTAAGTTCTGTCCTGACGCATCAGCATATGATGGTTTACTTGATTCATGCATAGCGTGTGGAATTAAGAAGCGAGAACTTATTCATCTTATACCGCGCGCTTTGAAAGGCAAGCACACAACCTCAGATGGCGTCTCTATTGAGCGCGGGAAAGAATATCGTATACGCAGCAGCCATCCGTTATGGGTGCAGGCTGATGGGGAAGTTGAATATCGCTCCAATGATATTACGATTTCTGTGCGTCCTCAGGCAATACAATTCCTTGGTTTATAGATATAGCAGCTTATGAGATAAAAAATAATAACTGCATCGTCAATGCCCTCGCATCGTATATGTGAGGGCTTTTTGTGTTGTGAAAAAGGTTGAGAAAAAGGTTGAGAAAAGACTGGATCGCGCAAGTATCCACGCTCACCCAAAAACAAAGAACCAATCGCGACACGCCGAACCAACGTTAAACGTTTGACGTTAAACGATTAACGTTATTTAATTATAAATACTTACACACCACGGTGGTGAGTAAGGACAGGGTCTTTCCCTTAAAAACACAGAAGAAAGGGATTGTGATGGTCAATCCAGCAGTATCTCGAAAAATGAAGGCATGCGCTGTTGCGTGCGTGGCTGCATTAAGCATGGCAAGTCTTGGTGCGTGTGGCAGTAACTCAAAGCCAACAACTACCAAAGATGGTAAACCTATTGTGCGCATTTCCATACGACGTAATACAACTGCTGTAAAACTTGCGTCAACAAGCTGGGCTAAGCAGCTCGAAGCAGCATGTGATTGCGCTATTGAATGGACGGAAATTACTGATAACGCATGGGGTCAGCAAAAGAGCGCAAAAATGGCTGCCGGTGATTTTCCGGATATTGGAATGGCTATGTATGATCGCAATGACATCTCAAAGTATTCGAGCCAATTTGAGGATTTTGCGCCTTATATGAAGAAGTTGCCAAACGTTCAGAAATTCTTTGAAGCGCGTCCAACGGCGAGGAAGATGGTTGAAGATGGAGGCAAGATTCAAATTCTTCCTTCTGATCGTGGTAAGGGTTATCGCGTATCTGCAACGCATATGTTTATTAATAAAACATGGCTCGATAAGCTCGGACTGGCTATGCCAACCACCTGGGATGAGTTGGAAACTGTGTTAAAAGCATTTAAGACACAAGATCCTAACGGCAATGGTAAAGCTGATGAAGTTCCAATGAATATTCACGGTTTGAGCTTCGGGCTATGGTCATCCTTAACCTTAATGAATTCCACCGGAGTAACCACAGCATTTATGGGATCTTCAGCTGAATCTCAGGGTTATTATGTTGAAGACGGCAAGGTGAAGAATTATTTAACCAGCGATGCTCTCAAAGATACAATAACCTTCTTGCATAAGTTGCAGTCTCAAGGTCTTATTCCTAAAGATGCTTTAACTCGTGATGATTCAAAATATGCAGCGCAAACGACGAGCGATGGCAAAACAGCTATTACTGGTTTCTCCTTCGGATGGTCGCGTGCAAATGATTACGGTCCTTTAGCGGATCAATATGTATCTGTTCCAGTCTTGAAGCAGAAAGCAGAGCAGGCAGATAGCGATGTGAAATGGGATTATAGCCAGGATTACACAGAATTTGCTAATGCATTAATTGTGAACAAGAAGGCAGCTAATAAGGATGCAATCTGGAAAGTTGTAAACGCCATGTATGATCCAGAAATTTCCGTGCAGCAATACTACGGTGATTTAGGTAAGTATGTGACTAAGGGTGAGAACAACACCTATACCATCTCAGACAAGGTTTACGAAAAGTATGTAGATACTCGTGAAATTGCAGCGCAAGATCGTTTTGCTGGATGGATTCCAGATGAATTTAACATCGTCAACGATACGAATGCTGACGCTGTATCCGCTGATAATCAAGCAGTAGAGCCAGCTTTGAATAACGTTGATCCTGTGAAAGATGTTGTTCCAATTTATGCAGCTCCAAGTGCTAAAGATTTGGATACTCTGTCTACCAATAACACTTCTATCTTCAACTACACGGACAATATGTTGGCAACATGGTTCCAAAAAGGTGGAATTGAGAAGCAGTGGGATGAATATGTTAAGAAAGTCAATGATAAGTCTTTGGGCTTAGAACAAAATATTGACATCTGGCAAAAGGCTTACGACAAAGCCGTTAAGTAAGCTGGCGAATTTTCCGGGGTGCTTGTTTTCTTTTCTCGTTTCTGTATAAACAAGCACCCAGGTTTTCTTCGGCTCGGGGCGCTGAGCCTAGGTTTTCCTCCCAGATGAGCTGTGCCTAGGTTATCTCTCTCTCAGTTTTGCTTCCTCAATTTTCTTTCCTGAATACATTATGTTTACTGCTCTCAAGGATGGACATATGGCACGTGCAGTACGAGGCGGTGTAGAAAGTTCCGCCGACCATAAGAAAAAACTTTCACCTCTTACTTCGTTTAAACGACATATCGAACTGTATTGGCAGCTCTGGCTTTTAGCAGCTCCTGCATTAATCTTCGTTTTTATTTTCGCTTATATTCCGATGTGGGGAATTCAGCTGGCTTTCCGCGAATTTGATCCTGATAAAGGCTTAACTGGTGGACGCTGGGTTGCTTTCGAGTACTTTGAAAAATTCTTTCACAGTCCTTTATTTGGCGAGATTATGGGCAATACCATTCGCATTAGTTTGTGGACTTTGGTTATGGGTTTTATTGCTCCAATTATTTTGGCTTTGCTGATTAATCAAATTGCATCGCCAAAAATTAAAGGCTTCGTTCAAACTATTACGTATATGCCACATTTTATTTCTGTGGTTGTTATTGTCTCCATGATCAACATTTTCCTGACTCCTCAAACAGGTATTTTGGGGCAGTTCTTCGGCGAAACAAATATTTTGGGAGATACGCATTTTATTACTGCAATTTACTGGATTTCTGAAGTATGGCAGCATGTAGGCTGGAATTCCATTATTTATTTGGCGGCTTTGTCCTCTGTAGATACCTCGCTTTACGAAGCAGCTAAAATTGATGGAGCAGGACGTTTCCAGTTAATTCGCTATGTTGATATTCCTGCCATTATGCCTACTATGACCGTGCTTCTGATTCTGAGTATGGGATCTGTGCTGGGCGTAGGATTTGACAAGATTTTCCTTATGCAGAATTCTCTTAATTTGCCTGCAACGGAAGTTATTTCCACATACACGTACAAGATTGGTATTCTGAACAGCCAATTCTCTTATTCCACAGCTATCGGCTTATTTAATACTGTGGTGAACTTCCTGTTCCTTATTGCGGCTAACTTCTTGTCGAAGAAGGCCACTAAATCAAGTATTTTCTAGGGAGCTATTATGACGCAGAATTCTCAGGCATTGCCACATGCTCCTAAAGTGGCTCTTAACTCGGCTCGTGCTCGTAGTTCAGCAGATATTCCATGGAATCCGAAGGTGCATTATAAGAAAAAGCTATCTGACTATGTTGCCCTCGTCATTATTTATGGGCTGCTTATTCTTACCGTGCTGGCTATGTTGTATCCACTATGGTTTGTTGCCATTTCCTCTGTTTCAGATCCTGCAGCAGTAGCTAATGGTGCAGTTAAGCTACTTCCTCATGGTCTTACCTGGGGAGGATACGCCAAGGTTTTTGAAAATTCCCAAATCTGGACAGGCTATAAAAATACCTTACTGTACTGCATACTCGGAACACTGGTTAATATGGTCGTAACCATTCCTTGCGCTTTTGCATTATCGCGTAGTGAATTTAAGCCACGACGTATTATCCTTTTCCTTTTTACTGTGACGATGTTCTTCTCCGGTGGTTTGATTCCTAGCTACCTGCTGTACAAGAATATGGGCATTTTGAATACCATGTGGGTATTTATTTTGCCGGGAGCAGTCAGCGTGTATAACGTGATTGTGGCTCGATCTTTCTTCGAAACCTCCATACCTGAAGAACTTTTTGATGCGGCAAAAATTGATGGCATGAGCTATATCGGCTATTTTGTACGCATTGTTTTGCCATTGTCGAGCGCAATTTTGGCGGTTATTGGCTTGTACTATTTTGTTGGTCATTGGAATGACTTTATGACAGGTTTGATTTTTGTGACCGACTGGGATAAGCAGCCTTTGCAAAACATCTTGCAGCAGTTACTTCTGGTGAACCAAGTCAATAACACGGCTAATGTGAATTCTTTGGATATGATTCGCGCAGCAGATCAAATTAAATTCGCTATTATTATCGTTTCCACAGTGCCGTTATTCGTGCTCTATCCATTCTTACAGAGGTATTTCAATAAGGGCGTTATGCTCGGAGCTGTTAAAGGCTAAAAGAAGGCAAGGATAACATTATGGCTAAGTTCGCGGTCTTCTATGAGAAGCTATGTCGCTTGATTCTTATGATCTTCATAGTTAATGTGGCTATTTTTGTGCACACCCTGGTAGGAGTTGTTGTAGTGGGATTTTTCCCTTCGATAGCGGCTGCACATAACACATATCGAGTATGGCTTCTCAGCGAAGACCGTGCGTGGCGAGTGCGTCATATATGGTTGGTTTTTCATCGTGAATGGAAGGCTAACCTCGGGCTAGCGAATCGCTTCGGTTGGATTCAACTGGGTATCAGCTTGCTGCTTGCCTATGACTACTTTATTGTGAATTGGAATGTGCGCACGGGAATGCTCGGCGTTGTGCTTTCTGGATTTTTTGTGGTTCTCTTGGCATTCATGCTGATACACAGCGCAATGGTGTGGGCGGTTCAATCGCATTTTGAAGAAAGCATCATGTGGATTATGCGTTATTCCTTCAGCATGGTTATAGCACGGCCATTATGCTCAATAATGCTCGGATGCAGTATGTTTATCATCTCGTGGTGCTATGTGCAATGGCCGGGACTTATTATCGCTTTTGGATTGTCCGCTTATGCGTGTGCCACGCAAGTTCTTGTGTATTCCTTCGCAAAACTTCCAGGCCTAACGCCAGTGCGCGTTGAAGCCCGAGCATCATAACATCTGCAAATCTTGCGCGGCCTAAATGTCAAGGCATTGAACGGCACGAACGGATTAGAGCATTGCAGAGTATTCAGTTATGATACATACAAGAGTGTTAAACGTTTATCGTAGCAGAGAGGCAATCGAAAGTGGTTACTATTAAAGATATTGCCCGTGAGTTACATGTATCCACTGCCACAGTATCCATGGTTCTCAATGGTAAAGCCGAAAAACGTGTTAAATCGCAGATGATTGAGCAAGTCCAAGCAAAAGCCCGAGAAATGGGGTATAAGCCAAATCTCATGGCGCGAAGTTTGAAAACAAATAGCACACGTATTTTAGGTTTTCTCAGCGATCATATTGCCAGTACTCCTTTTGCAGGCAGCATTGTTGTGGGTGCTCAGGAAGCGGCTCGTGAACTGGGTTATCTTCTTGTCATAGTTAATAGTCAAGGCAATAAAGAGCTGGAAGCACAAGAAATCGAAGCTCTTAAACGCTATGGTGTAGACGGCTATCTGTATGCGTGTATGTACAATCAGACAGTTACTATTCCGCCTGCTCTTGAGAATAAACCAACAGTAATTATCGATGGAACTGATGGTGCGCACAAGGTCAGTTCTATCTGCCCTGATGAGGAAAAAATTGGCTATATGGCCACGCGAGAACTTATTGACGCTGGCTGCACTCGAATTGTTTTTTTCAATGCTCAGCAGGGCATCGTAGCTCAAAAGTTGCGCGCTCAAGGGTACCAGCGTGCAATAGAAGAAGCTGGATTGTCTCAATATAATCTTGAATATGATGATGCCCAGGCGTTATCTCATGGCGCTGCACATATTCTCGACAGTATTGAGCCGGATGGCGTTGTCTGTTTCAACGATATTAGAGCAAGTTTTATTTATGCTGAGGCAGAGCGCCGAGGAATCCGTATAGGTAAGGATCTCAGCGTAGTAAGCGTGGATAATCAACCTCTTATTATCAATTCACTGCGCCCTGGTCTAACCTCTATTGAGCTGCCACATTACGAAATGGGGTACTGGGGAGTATATACCTTGGTTCAGGAAATTGCTGACCCAACCGTTACCATTCCTGCCATGAAACCATTCGATAGTGATGTGCAACTGGTTCAGCAGTCACTAGATTCTACTCTTGTGCAATGCAAGATGATACACAGAGATTCAGTGGTAACTCCATAAAACCACAAACAACCTGACACAACAGAAAGAACATCATGATATACAATACTCGCAACTATCAGCGTATCGATTTTTATGGTGTGCGTGAAGGCAATGACGCCCACATAGTTCTCAACATTAATGGTGACGTTCAACGTCTTGAAGTGGAAAATTCTGATCGCTATTTTCATCTTTTTGCACAAGTTCCTCATAATACGGACTGTGATATTGAGGTGAGTAAGGCGCGCATAACCTTTGCATATTTGAGTGAATGCGACAATATATTTGACCAAGGTATTGAAGTCTTGCCATATTGTGCGCAACCTGATTCTCCTCGCGAGGCGCAGAGCGTCAGCCATTTTGAGCCGCCGGTGAATTGGATGAATGATCCTAATGGACTCGTGCAATTTCGCGGACTGTATCATATGTTCTACCAATTCGACCCGTTCGGATGGCAATGGGGGCCAATGCATTGGGGTCATGCGGTGAGCTGTGATCTGATACATTGGACGCATTTGCCAATTGCTTTAGATGCCCATGACGTCATTTATGCCGATGATGATTGGGTTGGCGGCGCTTTTTCGGGATCGGCACTTCCTGTTGATGCCCAAGGCAAGCCATGCAAGGGTGCAGAAGCTGCCGCGCTCGCATTATTCCTCACATATCATCATGAAATTCCAGATCAAACTGCAGCCACACAAGTTGAGTATCAAAGCGTGTGCGAAAGCATTGACGGGATTCATTTTACGCAGCCACGCATTATTATTGAACGCGATGCAGATGATTTCGGCGTGGATTTCCGTGACTCTAAAATCGATGTCACAGCTCTGCGTGGAGTTGACGGCGTGGAGCAAGGATCCAGTTTTATTTCAATCGCCACTAATCTGCCTATAGGTTTTGATCAGGGCTACTTCAGTAACGCTCAAGGCGTACGCGAGTTTAATGCGCAAGACATGACTCCAAAGGGTCATTGGTTTACTCAGAGTGCTTTTGATGGAGCCGACTCACAGCGATGGACGCCAAACACACAGACTGTTCCGGTTATCGTCGGTTATATAGCTGGTCCTGATGCTGATGTGCGGCAACCTCAATCATGGCGATACACTGGGGCTTTGCTTGCAGATTATGAGTACGGTGTTGCGAAGACTTTTGAGTGCCCAGACACGTTTGAACTTGATGGGCGCAAAGTATCTATCGGTGCTTTGATGCACGTGCGCGACAATCGTGGAGCTTATCAGCCAGTGCGCTGGTATGTGGGCGATATTGACAACATAGGTCATGCGAGTGCGGGTGCAGATGCTAGTGCGGACAGTGTGCAATTGCGTTTGAATGTGAAGAATGTTGGCTTATGCGATTTTGGTAGTGCCTTTTACGCTGTGCAATCCTTTGAAGATGAGCAGGGTAGGCGTATTGCTTTTGGCTGGTTAGCGGACTGGTATGAGCAACGCAAGAAGAGCACCAGTGCTGCCAACGGTGTTATGACTTATCCTCGTCAACTTCACGTCATTGATTCAGCTGTGCACAGCTATCCTGTAAGGGAAGTTTTTGAACATCTAGTAGGAAACGTCCTCGTACGCAATAATCCAGATAGCTCATACTATGCTCAGCTTCATCTGAACGATGCCATAGATTCAGATTTTGACCTCGCACTTGCTCGCAAAGGTAGCGCGTCCCTTCATCTTGAACGCAGAAACGGTGAGATAGGCGTTAATATTCGCGGAACGAACATGGATCAGCTGTTCTATTCAACGCATCTGAGCCATGCTGATGTGGATACAGTGGAAGTGTTTATGGACGGATCCGTGTGCGAAGTTTTTATTAATCATGGTGAAGATGCAGGATCATTTATTTTTGATGCTGAGGGAGAATTATCGCAATCCACAATAATTCTTGGAAGTCTTGCCGAACAAGTTGAGAGTGCTGTTTTTAGTGGGGTAGAGGTTAAAGCCCTGAAATCAGTACGATAGTTCAGCGAGGGAGTGTGTGAGGAGATTTGTGTGGGAGAGGCTCGCTTGCATTTCTGATGCGAAACTGCCCTGAAAAGTGATTCGCGGTGGTGCTTCACTTCTTAGGGCAGTTTTCGTTGTGTTTTTAGACCTAA
This sequence comes from Alloscardovia omnicolens, assembly GCA_040702985.1. Taxonomy (GTDB): domain Bacteria; phylum Actinomycetota; class Actinomycetes; order Actinomycetales; family Bifidobacteriaceae; genus Alloscardovia; species Alloscardovia omnicolens_A. The sequence continues at coordinate 911,989 of CP159991.1, forward strand.
AAAGTGTCCTGAAAAGTGATTGATAAGAGCAGTTCACTTCTTAGGGCTTTTTTCATGCGGTTTTTACGTGGAAAAAGAGCCCTACGAGGTGATTCGCAATAGTGGATCACTTTTCACGACCAGTTTTGCCCTGTTTTTACTCTCTTTTTCGGCCCTGCGAGGTGATTCACAAGAGTGGATCACTTTTCAGGGCAGTTTTTCTATCGTTTCTGCCTCAAAATGAGCCCTGCGAGGTGATTCACAAAAGTGAATCACTGCCCACGACTATTTTGAGCCCCAAGTTAGCCTTTCTCCTGCTTCAAAACATGACCGATCCGTATATATCACTGGCTACGGCTACAAATAACTGCCGTGCCTACCGAAACAAACTCTGCATAGCGCAAACATCGCGCGGATTCAGATTAAAAAAGGGATAGCCTAATCTATTAAGCTATCCCTTCCTTAAGTTATTAGTTCTTAAGTTATTAGTCGTCAAGACCTTGCTGCTGAACGTAATCAGGAATCTGTTCAGGATATTCAGGCCATGCACCAGCCTGAGTGCACACATAAGCAGCAACATTGCAAGCACGCACATGAGCCTCATGCAAAGGAGTGCCACGCAGAATTTCGCTAGTGAAAGTTCCGGAGAAGGAATCACCTGCTCCCACGGTATCGTTCACCTTCACGCGTGGAGTTTTCACATGAGATACTTCGCCATTCTTCGCCATAATAATGGAGAAGCGTGAGCCACCAGTCAAAATCATGTAGTCCAAATCATAGTTCTTAATAAACCATGAGCAGGCTTCTTCGTCAGTGCCTTCAATATTGAACATTGGGCGCAAGAGTTCAAGCTCATCATCGTTAATCTTGAATACTGTTGCTGCCTGAAGTTGAGCTTCGATCAATTCCTGAGAGAAGTAATCTGCACGAATATTGATATCGTAGTACTTCAAAGCGCCTGGCTTGGTGTGCTTGAGCAATTCAAGAAGAGTGTTGCGGCTTTCCTCTTCGCGGCAAGCCAAAGACCCGTAACATACGGCATCTGCTTGGGAAACTGCTTCAATCAGCTCATCAGTGAGTGCAATATGATCCCATGCAACGCCTTCAACGATTTCGTATGTTGGGATTCCATCATTGAGAACCACTCCAACAGTTCCGGTAGGGTAGTCGTTGCGCTGCACGATGGCATCAATGCCAGCATTTTTTACTGCAGCAACAAGTTCATCGCCCAAAGAATCGTTTCCAACAGCACTGATGGAGCGTCCTAGGGCACCGTTATGAGAAGCATGGTAGGTAAAGTTTACTGGGGCGCCGCCTGCGCGCTTTCCTTCAGGGAGCATGTCCCACAAGATTTCGCCGAGGCTGACCACGATTGGTTGTGTCATGGTGTTCCTTTCTTCCTCACGATAGTCTAGCGCTAACCGCAGAAAATATGCACCTGAAACGGTTAGGCAAGACCTATCTTCTCTACTATATCAAAACATACGTCAAACGTTTAACGTTTGTGTGGATATGAGAAGACTTCTTCAGGGTTTACCCTGAGCGGTGTGTGGAATTTCAGGGATATTTTAGGTGAAAGAAAGGGTATATTGTGTGTGTTTCGAGTGATTAAATAACAGTATGACTACTACAACTTACATATCACAGGAATCAAAATCAGCTGTTGTATCACTCGAAGGTGTTTTCAAAGTGTATGGACACGGTGATACACGCGTAAGCGCGCTTAAAGGCATTGATATAGATATCAATAAGGGCGAATTTACTTCTATAATGGGTCCTTCTGGATCTGGTAAGTCCACTCTTTTGCACGTTATTGCGGGCTTAGATAATCCAAGCAAAGGCATTGTAAAAGTAGATGGCGTGGATATTACACACTTAAAGGATAGGCAACTAACAGAGCTGCGCCGTTCTCGCATTGGTTTTATTTTCCAGTCGTTTAATCTGATACCAACATTGAATGTGCGTGACAATATTTTGTTACCTATGCAGCTGTCCAATACTAAAATTGATCAGGAATGGATGAATCGCGTTGTTGAATCCTTAGGACTTACTGATCGTCTTAAGCATCGTCCATCTGAATTATCTGGAGGTCAGCAGCAGCGTGTGGCTGTGGCTCGTGCACTCGTCTCTCGTCCAGCAATTATTGTGGCTGATGAGCCAACAGGAAATTTGGATTCTAAAACCAGTGATGAAGTTCTTTCCATTCTTCGTCAAGCAGTTGATGAATTTGGACAATCAGTCATTATGGTAACGCATAACCCATCGGTAGCAAGCGTATCTGATCGTGTCATTGTGGTTTCCGATGGTTTTATTAAGGCAGATTTGGTGGGGGCATCACCAGATCAGGTTGTTTCACTGTTATAAGCACCGCAAAAAAGGAGGGAGGAAAAGAATATGGCTTCTGCAATGAACAAGTTGATGGGCGCTAATGTGCGTCATCATGCATCGAGATATATTTCCACAGCAATTGCTGTAACAATTGCTTCTACCTTTGTGGTGCTGTGCTTAACTCTTGTGGGTGCTCTCACCAGTCAATATAAGGCAAGTTATGAAGGTGCAACACGGGGCACTGCTGTGGTTGTTAGCACGTCTTACGTTTCTGGGGGCGAGGAAGATAGCGCGGAAAGTGATCAAGTTCCTGCTGTTCAAGAGGAATCAGATTTTGAATCTCAAATCCTATCTGCGCTTAAGGCAGTTCCAGGTGTAAAAGAGGTTGTACCCACCCCAGCAACAGTAATGGATTCTGATAGTTTGCTTGCTTTGGTCGTGAGCAGCAATATTAAAATTGCTAAAAATGACGAAACTGTTCTACGTGCTATTGAATACTCACAAACAGCGCCATTGAGTCAAGAACAGTATCGCACAGGAAAAGCTCCACATGCATCCACAGAAATTGCTATTGATAGCCAAGCAGCGGAGCGTCTCAAAGCGGGTGTCGGCGATACTGTATCAGTAGAGTCTTACGCTAGTAACAAGTCTGTAGAATACACTGTTACAGGCATTGTTGAAACACCTAAATTTAACAACACGATTTCCGTGTATATGACAGAAGAAGCGGGGCGAGCTCTTGCTGATGGTGGTTTGACTCAAAGCTATAAGATTGTGCCAAATACGGCATCTATGCGCTCGCCAGAATCAACCGTAAAATCCCAAGAGCAGCTAGCTAAGGATGTTCGTTCTGCTTTGGCTGATGTTAATGCTGAAGCAAAGAAAAGCGGCATAGAATTTACAACCTACGAATCTCAGCGTTTTGTGGAATCCGGTCAGAAAAATCAGATGAGCGCATCTGCATATATGATTTCACTTGCACTAATTTTCCCTCTCTTGGCTGCTTTTGTAGCCGCTATTATTGTGGGTACAACCTTTAGAGTGATTGCATTGCAACGTCGCCGTGAGCTTGCTTTGCTCAGAGCAGTAGGAGCGCAGTCTAGCCAGGTGCGCGCTCTTATCTTCCGAGAAACTGCTATTGCAGGTATGGTGTCCTCTCTTATTGGCGTGTCGGTAGGGGCAATTCTTGGTGGACTCCTCTTAGTGGGTATGGGAATTTCGGCAAACTATGCTTATGCTCTTACAATGCTGCCATGGACGGGTATTGCTATCACATGGCTGGCATCAAGTCTTATCACTATTTTTATTGGAATCGCACCGGCTCGCAGTGCTTCTAAAGTCTCTCCATTAGCAGCGTTGTCACCTGTGCAAACAGTTCAAGAAGTGCGACGCAGTCATATTGTGCGTCTTGTTGTTGGCGGTGTTCTGCTGGCTGCAAGTATTGCGGGTATTGTTTATGGGCTCAATATGACGAGCGAAACAAATAACGAAATCTATGCACGTTTTGGCATTGTGGTCTTAGCTACGTTTGTATGCTGGATTGCGGCCATGATTATCTTTACGATAGTGCTGCCATATGTTATTTATGCTTTCGGCTCTCTCATACGTAATGCAGTGGGGCGCTTGGCGCGCGGGAATGTTGTGCGTAATCCGGGCCGTACTGCTTCTACGGGTGTGGCAGTTATGATTGGTGTGGTGCTCATGTCTACGATTTGCGTGGGCGTTGCGTCGGTGCAAACTACTATCGATAAAACATTAAGTATTGAGTATCCTATTGATGCAGAAGTTGTGAGCACAAAGAATGGTCTTACGGCTGATGAAATTAAGAAGATAGAGGATTTCAATTTTGTTGATCAAATCGCTGTGGTTAAGAGTGCAACAGCTGCGGTTGATAATAATGCAGACAATATTGTTAGTGTTCAGGGATATCCAGATGTCTCCACTATTGCTCGTTCTGAGATGACAGCCATTGCTGATGGTACGGCACACGTATCATCGGGAGATGAAAATTCTAAGAAATCCACGCTTCGCTTGTGCTATATGTCCGCCGATGCTTCAACCGAGCGTATGTGCAAGGATTATAAGGTTGTGAAAGATGATCATGTTAATTATGGGTCTGTGCGTATTAGTAAGCATGACTTAGATCAGGCAGTTCCTAACGCTCCTCAAACAGGCATGATTCTACGTATTAAAGACGGTACTGCGTTTGATAAAGTGGTTACTACTTTTGAGAAAGTAAGTAATGATATTACTTTAAACGGTGGCTATGTTATTCGTGCCATGTATATGCAGATGCTTAATGTCATTGTGACGGTCTTTATGGTGCTGCTGGGCGTAACTGTTCTTATTTCTCTGGTTGGTGTAGCAAATACCCTTGGCTTAAGTGTGGCAGAGCGTACGCAGGAAAACGGTTTGCTGCGAGCATTGGGCTTGAGCCGTGGTCAAATGCGCAGGCTGCTTGTGCTGGAATCCTTCTTAACAGCGTTTGTGTCCACTGTTATGGGTATTGGACTCGGCATTATTTTTGCCATTATAGGTATGAACACATTGCCGTTTGATGGTCTTGCCGGTGGTATTCACATCGCACTGCCATATGGCCAGTTAGGAGGATTGGTGCTCATTGTTGTACTTGCCTCTATGCTTGCAGCATGGTTGCCAGGGCGACAAGCATCTAAGGTCAGTCCGGTTGAGGCATTAGCTTCGGAATAAAAAAGAAGAGTAAATAGTTCGGGCGTCTAGTTCTTACCAGGGCTGGGCGCCCTTATTTATGCTGAAATACAACGCGAAACGCTGAGTTAGTTAAACCACTTTACAAACTCTATACCTTTTGGTAATGTCATAAACAACAGCTCAGGCTGATAAGAAATATCGAAAATATTGACATCACAATTCCGGCAAAGGAGCTAAATATGGGTTTGTGGGATGTAGACAAGATTCCTTTTGTAGGTACTGAAAACGTAGAGCAAGGTCTTGGATTCCGCTACTATGATGCAGATCGTGTTGTAGCAGGTAAGAAGATGAAGGACTGGCTGCGTTTCGGTGTGGCATGGTGGCACACCTTCGATCAGGAATTGGTCGATCCATTCGGAACTGGTACCTCTCATCGTCCATGGTATGGCAAGTATTCAGATCCAATGGATGAAGCATTGGCAAAGGTTGACTATGCTTTTGAATTCTTTACCAAGCTTGGCGCAGAATACTTCTGCTTCCATGACCGCGATATTGCTCCAGAAGGCGACACTCTTCGCGAAACCAACGCAAACCTGGATAAGGTTGTAGACAAGATTGAAGAGAATATGAAGGCTACGGGAGTAAAGCTCTTGTGGAATACATCTTCTCTGTTTACTAACCCTCGCTTCGTTTCCGGTGCATCCACTTCGCCATTTGCAGATATTTATGCATATTCTGCAGGTCAGCTCAAGCATTCTTTGGAAATTGCTAAGCGTTTGGGTGCTGAAAACTACGTCTTCTGGGGTGGTCGTGAAGGTTACGAAAACCTCTGGAATACTCAGATGAAGCGTGAGCAGGCACATATGGCTCAGTTCTTCCACATGTGCAACGATTACGCTAAGGAAATTGGCTTAGATGCACAGTTCCTCATTGAGCCAAAGGCTAAGGAACCAACAATGCATCAGTATGACTTCGATGCAGCAACTGCAATTGCATTCTTGCAGACATATAATCTCATGGATGTTATGAAGCTCAACCTCGAAGGTAACCACGCAAACTTGGCAGGTCATACCTATCAGCACGAAATCCGCACTGCACGTGAAGCAGGCGTTCTCGGATCTTTGGATGCTAACCAGGGTGACAAGCTGATCGGCTGGGATATGGATGAATTCCCAACAGATCTGTATGAGACAACAACTGTTATGTGGGAAGTTTTGGCAGAGGGACAGATTGGTCCTCGCGGTGGCTTGAACTTCGATGCAAAGCCACGCCGTACCTCTTTTGTAGCAGAAGATCTCTTCCGCTCCCATATTGCTGGTATGGATGCCTTTGCAGCTGGTTTGCTTATTGCAGACAAGATGCATGAAGACAAGTACATTGAGAATCTTCAGGCTCAGCGTTACAGCTCTTACGATTCCGGTATTGGTGCAACCATCGAAGATGGTACTGCAACTTTGGCAAGTCTCGAAGAGTATGCTTTGGATAAGCCACAGTCCGAGCTCATTGCTGCAACACAGTCTGATCATCTCGAGTCTGTTAAGGCAACAATTAACAACTACATGTTTGAGGCTTTGAAGTAAGACTTATATCCTGTTCTTTCCTTCCAATATTCTGCATAAAGAAGCTGGTGCGTAAGCGCCAGCTTCTTTATGTGTTTTACGGCTTTGATGAGGGTAGAAATAGGGTGGGAGTGCACGGTACGAGGCGCGCGTGGTATGTGGTGTATAAAAATATCCCCGCCCACGCGCAGCGTGAGCAGGGAATAGCGTTCGAAGATTTTAGAATTTATGCACGATAGTGCGCATACTGTTCATATACTTCAGGTGTTGATTGTCCTGTTAAGGTACCGTCGATAGGAATCTGCCATTGTGGGATCTGTTCATCATCGCTTAAAACCCATGCAGCTTGACGTGCTGCACCAATAGCCACATATTCATCTGCATGAGGAAGAGTAATCTCTTTGCCCCAAATACTTGGTGCATAAGCTCGAACAGCAGGGGATTTAGCTCCGCCGCCAATGAGCAAAATATTATTGACTTGAGCGCCCAATGCTTTCACGTATTCCAAACAGTCACGCTGAGAACAGAGAACAGCTTCAACGAAAGCACGAGCCATATTTTCTCGCGTGGTATTTTCAAGGGTTAAACCATAGAACTGTGCCGTTGCTGTTGGGCGATTAGGTGTACGTTCACCGTCAAAATAAGGAATGAGTGTAATGCCACCTGCGCCTGGAACAGAGTTATGAGCTAATTGAGCCAGTTCGTCATAGTCAACGCCTAAAGCGTGGCGTCCGGCATCTAAGATGCGCGAACCGTTAATTGTGCATGCTAAAGGTAGCCAATGTCCGGTGCAGTCAGCAAATCCAGCAATAGCTCCCGTCATATCGTGCACAGGTGTATTGCTGACGGCTGCAGCAACTCCCGAAGTGCCTAGCGATACTGATACATCTCCAGCACTCATACCCAAGCCCAAAGCTGCCATAGCGTTATCGCCGCCGCCAGGGGCAATAACGCAACCGCCTTCAATGTCTTTGCCGGCAATAGTAGGGTCAGCAACTGCGCCAATATCACGCGGTCCGAGCACGCGCGGTAAGACGACATTCGAACGCCCCATAGCTAACTCGAGCAAGTCTGTGCGATACTCATTTTTTTCAGAATCAAAATATGCCGTGCCTGAGGCATCAGAACGATCGGTAAACAAAGTGTTGAGATGTGCTTCGCCCTCTTCAACTGCGCCAGTAGCCAGCAATGCGCCAACTGAGCCAATCATGAGGAAGGCAGATAGCTGCAATGCGCTCAGCATTGTCTGGTTCATTTTCTGCTACCCATGCCACTTTGGTAATAGTTAGCGAGGCAACAAGAGATGATCCCACTGCTTTAACCCAGCGCTGAATGCCGCGTGCATGAATATCTTCAGGCTCGTTGTCTTGAGCTGGTGACGTGCCCATTGTGTTGATGAGCGCCTCGGCTTGCACGCTACTGCGTGTGTCATTCCAGAGCAATGCGTCACGAATAACGCGACCTTGCTTATCAAGCAACACCATGCCATGCTGTTGGCCTCCTACGGCCAAAGCAGACACGTCATCTAAACCTCCAGCTTGCTCAGCTGCCTGCAGAAAAGCATTCCACCATGCTTCAGGATTAACGGAAGTTCCGTCAGGGTGAGATGCTTGTCCAAAGCGGACAAGTTCACCAGTGGTCGCATCTGTAATGCGTACCTTGCAGGACTGTGTAGAGGTATCTACGCCAGCAACGAGTACTCGTGTCATTATGCCTCCTTGCATAATTAAGTTCATCATACGTCCAAGTATGTCAATTGGCTTAACTAACTATTCCATAGTATCATTACAAGCGAACGGAGGTGTGACAATGGCGCGACAGAAAGCATTAAATCAGGAAAATTTACGAGCACATAATATCGGAGTGGTATTAAGTGCCATACTGCGCAGTCGTGAGCCAGTCAGTCGCGCTCATATTGCACGTACCACCGGTATGACCAAAGCTGCCATATCCATAATTGTCTCCGACCTTATTGAGCATAAGGTTTTAGAAGAGGGTGAGCCACAGCAATTAGCAAGCACCGGAAAGCCAAGTAATCCCTTGGAATTTGTGGCAGGGCAGTGGTTAGGCCTCGGAGTGCAGGTTCATACCGACGGGTATGGTTTTATGCTCCAAGATTTTAATGGCACGGTAGTGCATGAGAAGTGGGTTGACGACGTTCATAATCTGAGCAATCCTGCGGCTGTGTTGCGCGTGCTCGACACAATGATTAATCCCGTGGTAGAAGAATTGAAAGCACAAGGCGCTCATATTTTAGGGGGAGGGCTTGCTGTTCCTGGCATGGTCACAAGCGATGGCGTGCTTGTTGATGCTCCAAACCTAGGGTGGAAAAACATAGATCTTATGGCTACTCCACTGGTGCAGCACTACGATCTTACTCCACTCAATGAAGCTAATCTGGCTGCTATAGCACAAATTCCAGGATATGCTGTGTCATGTTTAAAGCAAGATGTGTCTGGTTCTCATGCTGCATCGGCTGATTCCTTTATTTACATATCCACGGATGTTGGTGTGGGTGGTGCTGTAGTTGATCGGGGCACCTTAGTGTCTGGAAATTCAGGAGTTAGCGGCGAAATTGGTCATCTGTCTGTTTCTATGGGCGGACCGGTGTGCAGATGCGGTCGTCGAGGATGCATGGAAATGTATGCTGGACGTAAAGCTCTTCTTAATGCTGCTGGCTGTGCGCAATCAGCCACATTCGATGCAGATAGTGGGTTTGCTTGGATAAGTCAAAAACTCGTGGGATCTGACGCTAAGGTCGACGATGTTATGGTGGAGGCCACGCGTGCCATGGCTTCTGCGATTGTATCGACGATTAATGTATTGGATATTACCACAGTTATTATTGGTGGCTTCTGGACGCGATTTGGTCTTAACTGGCTTAATCAGCTAGAAACCTCCGTGAGTACCCAGCTCAATGCCGTGCATAAAAATAAGTTGCACATAACTTTTCCTGCTGTGGATGATCATGCAGCGTTGCGTGGTTCCGCTGAATTTGGTTTGCGTCTACTTATTGACCAGGCTGGGCAATACTTACGCACGGAATAAGAATGCCCCTCAGAATAAGACTTACGAGCACAATAAGCAAAAATAAAAAGTGTGGGAAGAGGAGAATAAATCAACTCTTCCCACACGTTTATGCGCTTGTATGGTTGAATTTAGCGAGCAGATGCGGCAGCCTGAGCCATCCATGCTTCCACATCTTCAATTTCCTTTGGAATATCATGTGACAACCATTCCGGACCATTCTCGGTCATGAGCACATCGTCTTCAATACGAATGCCAATACCACGGAATTCCTCAGGAATAAGCATGTCATTTTCACGGAAATACAAGCCAGGTTCAATAGTAAAAATCATTCCTGGCTGAATTTGAGCGCCTTGGTAAGACTCATAGCGAGCTTGAGAGCAATCATGCACATCCAAACCGAGATGATGAGCCACACCACAAGCATGCCAACGGCGGTGCTGCTGACCTTCAGGGCTTAAAGATTCCTCCACGCTCACAGGCAAAATACCCCAATTATGCAATGCTTCAGCGAGCACGCGCATGCAGGCATGATGAATGTCTGAATATGTAGCTCCCACCTGTGCGGCTTCAAAACCAGCTTTCTGAGCTTGCAAAACAACCGAATAGAGTTCACGTTGCAAAGGAGTGAAAGTTCCACTAACTGGGAAAGTACGGGTAATATCTGCGGTGTATAAGGAGTCTGTTTCCACACCAGCATCAATAAGCAGGAGCTCACCATTGTTAATAGTGCCGGTATTGCGCATCCAGTGCAAGGTTGGAGCATGAGCACCAGAAGCTACAATAGTGCCGTAGCCTTCAGCATTACCTTGCTCACGCGCATTAGCGTTAAACTTACCCTCCAAAATACGTTCTGAACGCTCCTTGCCGCGTGCGTCTGGCAAGGCTTCAAGCATACGGGTGAAACCATCATGAGTGGCAGCAATAGCCTTACGCATTTCTCGTACTTCAAACTCATCCTTAATCATACGAGCAGTGGAAGCGAACTCATAGAACGTATTATCATCAGATTCTAAGGCGTCTGGATTATCAAAACCACTATTGTGGCGAATAGTATCAACGGCGGCAGTAATCTCAGGATCAATATTGCGAATAATGCGCATACGAATAGCGCCCTGCTCCGTGCCCACGTCTTTGGCTAAAGCGTCATGCAAGCCGGCAATATCAGCAGTATCAAGCCCTGTCATAACTTTAATGCCGTCTAGACCTGGACGAGCGCCCACCCAATATTCACCATACGCTGCCGAACGGTAATACTCCTGTGTGCTCTGGTCAGAGCGTGGGTGCAAATAAATAACAGCATGATGTGTTGTGCCACGCACGGCATCAGCGCTATCTTCTGCCACTGGGTTGAGCACGAGAACAGCGCCAGCTTCATAATCCTGGCCGAGTCCCGTGTAATAGGCAAAAGCAGTGTCTGGGCGGAAAGCGTAATCGCAGTCGTCGTTACGTACCTTTGCTTGACCTGCTGGAATAACTAGGCGTTCGCCCTTAAAACGCTGCCCTAAAGCAGTTAAACGAGCCTGAGTATATGCGCTGGATTCCAAAGGCTGCACGTTGGCATTCTCTTCGCCCCATCCTGACAGCATAAAATCAGAAAAAGTAGTGGATTCAGGGCGAAGTGTGCGATTATGCTTGCGATCTGCCATAGAATCTGCAGCATCAGCTTGAGCGCGAGTTTGTGGCTCATCATGAGTAACTGAAACCATAGAATGATGCTCCTTAGCAATTGTTCGAATGACTCCACTGTAAAGCCTCAGCATGACAGTGAGCGTTGGGTGCGAACTAGATACCAAATAGACAGGCAAAGACGACAGCTCAAGCGTTCAAACCGTCCTTAATAGCGCATAAAATGTGGCCTATGTCGTATGAAGTACCTGAATCTGAAAACCTATCCCTAGCAGATGTATATCGCGAAATTATGTCGCGTGCTCCTGAACATGATTTTGACCCTAGTTTGGATCGCATGGTCAAGGTGATGGATTATTTGGGGCAGCCTCAGCAGTCTTTCAAGGTTATTCATGTCACTGGTACGAATGGTAAGGGCTCCACAGCGCGCATGGCAGAATCTCTATGTCGCGCATACGGTTTGCGCACTGGCTTATACACGTCGCCCCATGTGGAATCAGTAACTGAACGTATTTGCATTGATGGTCAGCCGATTTCAGAGGATCGTTTTATTGATACATGGCTGCAAGTTAAAGATTTTATTGAGATGGTTGACCGTGAAAGCCTGCGTGATGGTCAGCCTCGTATGAGCTTTTTTGAAGTTTTGACCACCATGGCTATATGGGCTTTTGCTGATGCTCCCGTTGATGTGGCCATTGTAGAAGTAGGCATGGGCGGTCGTTGGGATGCTACGAATGTTCTCGATGGTGATGCCGCCGTTATTGGTTCAGTAGATATGGATCATATGCAATGGTTAGGTGACACAGTTGAATTGATTGCTGGCGAAAAGGCTGGCATTATGAAACCGAAATCTACCGTTATTATTGGGCCGCAGCCACATGAACAGGTGCCTGCATTATTAGATGATTATGCGCGTGAAGTCGGCGTTCAATCACTTATTCATGATGGCGCTGAAGCGGAAGTAACTGCACGTGCTGCTGCGGTGGGTGGTCAGGTTGTTACTATGAGCACACCAAACGGGGTCTATGAGCAGATTCCAGTATCTATGTTTGGTGAACATCAAGCACATAACGCTCTGGCGGCGCTGTGTGCAGCTGAGGCGGTAATTCCTGTTGCTGGACAGTTGGATTCAGATATAGTTGCTCAAGCGTTCTCCCAGGTTAAGGTTCCTGGACGTATTGAAGTTATCCGTCGTTCACCAACCATTATTATTGATGGCGGACATAATGAGAATGCGGTCAGTGCTTTGCGTGAAGCCGTGGAAGAGAACTTTTCTTTTAATGACCTTGTAGGCGTCGTTTCTATGATGAAAGACAAAGAGGTAGAAACTGTTCTGGGCATTATGGAGCCGATTCTGTCGAAAATAGTCGTTACACAGAATTCATGGACGTCTCGAGTGATGCCAGTTGAAGAGCTTGAAAAAATTGCAATCAGCGTTTTCGGTGAGGATCGTGTGCTGCGTGCAGATACAATGCCAGATGCAATTCAAACAGCGGTTGATGAAGTCGATTCCCACGATGAGCTAGGTATTGGCTTTGGACACGGCATTCTTATTTTTGGTAGCTTCGTTACTGCTGGAGATGCGCGTATTTTGCTCAAAGAACGGCACAATACAGAACTTCGCAACACAAAGGAAGATCGTGCTGCAGGAACAACCACGGATTTCTCGCAAGATACCGGGGTTATTGATTCAGACAGTCTTGACACCGACCTTGACGCCACCAGTGATTCACAGGATTAAAGCCGCCGCTTATGTATGTTAAAGAACTCACTATTCGAGGTTTTAAATCCTTCGCAAACGCCACTACGTTGAGATTTCAACCAGGCGTGAGTGCGATTGTGGGGCCTAATGGTTCAGGCAAATCAAATGTTGTAGATGCCTTGTCATGGGTTATGGGGGAGCAAGGAGCCAAAAGCTTACGCGGAACCTCCATGGAAGATGTCATTTTTGCTGGCACATCCACACGTCCGCCTTTAGGGCGCGCTCAAGTGAGTTTAACGATTGATAATACGGATAAAACTTTAGATATTGACTATTCTGAAGTTACTATTAGCCGTACTATTTTCCGTAATGGCGGTTCTGAATACTCTATTAATGGGTCGCCTGTGCGTTTACTTGATGTGCAAGAGCTGCTCTCTGATATTGGTTTAGGTGCTCATATGCACGTTGTTGTGGGGCAGGGGCGTTTGGACTCGCTGCTGAGAGCAACACCTGCAGATAATCGTGCTTTTATTGAAGAAGCAGCAGGTATTTTAAAGCATCGCAAACGTAAAGAGCGCGCTGTGCGTAAACTCCAGTCCACACAAGATAATGTGGATCGATTAGATGATTTGCTCACCGAGATTCAACGCCAGTTGGGGCCTTTGCGTCGGCAGGCGCGCGTCAGTCGTAGAGCCGATAGCATTCAAGTTATTATTCGCGATGCTACAAGCCGACTCTTAGCTCATGAAGCTCACGGCTTGGTGCAACAACGCGATACCGTGCGTCACGAACTGGCTCAAACGCGTCAGAAACTGCAAGAAGCCCAACGAGAATTAACATCTATTAAACTCAATATTGAGCGTTTAGAGGAACATAGCAGCAAAACCAGTCCAGCTATTAATTCCATCAATCAGACATATCACTCCATGTCTCAGCTGCAGGAGCGTTTACGATCGTTAGCAGCTTTGGCTGAGGAGCGAGAAAAATCTTGGCGTGCTCAGGTTAGCCCAGTAACAGGTGATAACCCTGATGTGCTTATTGCTCGAGCTGATGAGCTTGCCACACAGTTAGACGCTGCGCACACCACGGTGGATCAATCGCGCTTAGCTTTTGATAAAGCTACACAGCATCGCGCTGCGGTGGAGCAAGAAGTAGCTTCGCTGCGTCAAATTATTACGCAATTGCGATCGACTGCTCAAGAACAAGAAGCGCATAAAGCTAAATTACGTGAAGCGATTGCACGCCAAGAAGCCAATATTCAAGGTTTTACAGCGCGTATTGCTGATTTGAATGCTCAAAAAACTGAATATGAACACTCCGCCGATCAAGCGCGGAAAAAATTAGATGCTCTTCAACAGGATAATCAAACCGATACTGATGATCTAGAACTGAAAAAGCAGGAGGCTCAAGAACACCTAGAACAGGTACGCGGCGAGCATGAAACTATTGATGCTCAGATTCGCGACGTGGATAATGCCATCATTTCTCTGCAGGCTAAGGCAGATGCGCTCAACGATACTTTGGAAGCGAGAAACTCCTCTGGTGATGTAGAACGCAGCAGCATAGAAACCTTGGGAAATCTGGCAGATTATATTTCTATTGAAGAAGGCTGGGAAGAAGCTATTGCTAAAGCCCTTGGCCCTTTTGCTAATGCTGTGATTATTCCCGATAAAAGCCAACGCTTAAAACTGGTAGAAGTAGCGCAGAAAGAGAAGATGGGACGCGCAGTTGTTATGAATCCCGTCGACACTGTGCGCACGGAAAATCACCAGAATAAGAGCGCTGCCGCTGCAGTACAGATAAATCCTGCGCTTGCTAATTCTGATCGTGAACAAATGGCACGTGGAATTGTGCGATCCGTGCAGCTGCTGTTATCAGATGTGGGACTTGCGCGCAGCAGTGAAGAAGCTGAGAAACTGGTTGATGCCGGCGTTTTTGCTACCGTCATGACGCTTAATGGAGATACTTTTTCTGCTGTGGGCGCTGTAGGAGGAACTTCACGCACCCCGAGCGATTTAAGTTTGACTGCGCGTCGCGATAAAGCCCTTGCCCAAGTTGCTGAATATACGGTCAACAAAAAGCAGTTGAGCGAACAGAAAGCTGAGATTGATACACGCTTTGACGCGGCGCGTGCACAATTGCAGACCATTCACACGGCTATAACTGAACATCGCGTTCGCGTTCAGCAGCGTGCTCAAGATATTACAGCCGCTACCAATAGCGTAGAGAGCTTAACGCGACGTATAGCGCAGATAGAGGAACAGATTTCCGATATTACTGCGCAGCAACAGTCGCAAACAGCCACGCTTGACCAGTTGCGTGGTCAATTAGATGCAGCTGAAAAAGCGGACGATGCACAGTTAGATATTGACTCCACCATCAAACGTGAGCAGAAGTTAGACGAAAGTTTGAATACGGCGCGCCAAGATGAAGTCACAGCTCGGTTAGAGTGGAATAATGCTTCATCCCATGCGCAGTCGCTTGAACGACAAATAACATTGTTGTGCTCGCAAGCTGAGCAAGCAGTGGAACGACGAGCACGAATTGTGCAGCGCAACGAGCAGATGACGGCTAAAGCGCAGGCTGCGGCTGTTATTATGCATAAAGCGCAAGATGCTGCCGAGCAGATGACGGCGCATCTTCAGCGCGTGGTTGATCAGCGTGCAGATATTCAAGCTCAAGCATCAGCACATGATCATGAGCTCAACCAATTGCGTGCACAACGCAATGAGTATGAACCTGTGGTCGCAAAGCTCACCCAACAAGAGCATGACTTAGATGTAACGCGTGAACGTGTGGCTACGCAGTGGGGACAGCTGACTCAACGCATTCTCGATGAAGTAGGGTCAACGGTTGAATCTCTTATTGACAATTATGGTCCAGATGTTCCTGTGCCAGTTTTTGACGATTCAGGGAACCTGATTTTCCTCAATCCTGATAATGAAGAAGAAGGCTACAAAACTGAGACTTTTGATGCGCAGCGTGAGCAGAAGAAATTGGATAAAGCACGCCGAGATCTTGTGGCTTTAGGTAAAGTCAATCCGTTAGCTACGGAGGAATTTGACGCTTTAGAAGCTCGTCACTCCTATTTATCGCAACAGCGTCATGATGTGGTCAGTTCGCGCGATGATTTATTGGGGTTGATTAAAGAGCTGGATACGACCATGATTGAGGTATTCCGCTCTGCGTATGAGGATACAGCGGCAGCTTTCCAAACAGTGTTTGCCAAACTTTTTCCCAACGGTAAAGGTCGTTTACGCTTAGACAATCCTGATGATATTTTGAACACTGGCGTTATTGTGGAAGCTAGCCCTGCTGGCAAGCGTGTGAAGCAGTTGACTTTACTGTCGGGTGGCGAGAGAAGTTTAACCGCTTTAGCCTTACTTTTTGCTATTTTTACAGCACGTCCTAGCCCGTTCTACATTATGGATGAGGTTGAAGCTGCTTTAGATGACGTGAATTTGACGCGCTTACTGAACGTTATCAATGATTTGCGTACCTCAGCACAGATTATTGTGATTACTCACCAGCAGCGCACAATGAGTATTGCTGATGTGCTTTATGGCGTTACCATGCGTTCAGATGGCGTAACAGCGGTCGTATCTCAAAAATTAGCGCAAGGCACTGTGACGGACGCATAGAAAAGTGGCTTCTCACTCACTATGAGAAGCCACACTGTAAGAAATCATTTAGTTGAGTACGCGCTGAACAATCGCATCATCACCCTCGTAAGGCACATGTTTGTTATGTAGTTTAATCCAGCGTTCATCACCCTTGCCTATAACAAGCACAACAGCTAAACGAGGTTGTTGAGCTGCATTATGTAAAGCAGTTTCCACAGCTTGCGTGCGGTCAAGAATAATCTCATGCTGTACACGTTCATCGCTTACTGCAGCATCCATCTGAGCACAAATATCTTCAACCAGTTCAGTATTGGTATCTTCTGCGGTGAAGATAAAATAATCAATGCGATGTTGAGCTGCTTGAACCATATCAACACGACGGTTCACCGCTTTATCTCCAGCGCTGCCGGTGACCACAGTAATATGAGGATTGTGACTGCTATACGTAGAATCCACATAATCTAAAAGAGTGGTTAAGCTAATACCGTTGTGTGCGTAATCCACAATAGCCACAACATTCTTATTGTCTGTGTGTGAACCGTGGAAAACTTCCATGCGTCCTGAAATGCTCACATGATTAGCTGCTTCTAAACTTGAACTGTCAGAAGGAACACCGGCAAGCTCAGCAATTTTTACAGCTATCGCAACATTATCGTAATTAAAGTCACCTGGCATATCCAAAACAATGCGGTCACGGGCTATGCTGCTAGCATCTACAAAGTAGGCAGGAACTTGAGCATCTGTAATAGTGGCATCAATTTCCTCACGATGCTCTATGCCAGCTCCTAAGACCATCGCATCGCTATGGCGAATAATCTGACGTTTGCAAGCGAAGTAATCCTCAAAGCTTGGATGCTCGAGAGGGCTAATATGATCAGGAAAAATATTGATAAAGGCACCGACATTAAAATGCAGATTGAAAACACGGTCAACCTTGTACGCTTGTGACGATACTTCAATAACAGCATGAGTTAAACCGTTATCCACAGCTTCGCGCAGCATACGATATAAGTCTAAAGATTCCGGTGTGGTTAAATCAGATTCCACATACGTGACGCCATCGGTGCAATTGTCTACGGAAGAAATAAGCGCTGTTTTATGTGTAAAATAATCGTTAAAAATAGCGTGGGTAAAATATGCAGTTGTACTTTTACCCTTTGTGCCCGTAATACCAACAGTAAAGAGCTGGCGTTCAGGATGATCATAAAATTCCTGAGCTAACACAGCTAAAGCCTGACGAGTATTAGACACCACAAGAGCCTGAGCCTGACCAGCAATATGGCTATCAAACTCATGATCAGCCACATACCATTGCAATCCACGCGATGCAGCATCACGCATATAAGCGTCCTTAAACGCTCCCTTACACACCAGCAGGGTAGAAGCAGTTACCTCGTTACTGGCGTACGCCATATGATCAAATATGCTCTGCGTATCGTTCAAAGCCTCAGGAGTAGGAGAAAGCAGTAAATTAAAGTCTTGCAATACTTCAACTGCACGTGCCAGAGTAATCTGCGCCATTACAACCAACTTCCTTGAACAAGTGGACGATTCTGAGAACTTAAATACGAATTAAAATTTTCTTTCCATGCATTGTAGCTAGATCGTTGGAAAGCCATAATATCTGTGAGTGGCAACGAAGCCACATTCGAGTGTAATCGAATAATTTCCTGCAATACGTCCAAAGTGGCCACAGTATCCGCAGTAGCTGTATGAAAATCACCGTGAGGGTATACGCCATAATATTCAGTCGTATCTATGAGCTTACGACCACCACGACGCTTACTGACAGCACGGTCAATCACCAACGGATCAAGAACCAACAGTTCACGCTCGTTACCCGTCAAAAATGCATCATCATCACGATCATTAATCAATACCGATAATTGCGCCAAACCAATCTTCTTCACATCGCCATTGAGCATCGCAATATCAAACGGAGCGTTATATGCCACAAGAGGGATATTCTTCACCTGAGCAGTTACAATAACATCACTCAACTCACGGATAGCGCTCGACTGTTCTTGACCATTCTCAGCCAAAAAGTCATCCGTAAAACCATTCACACGAGTTGCTGCAGGATGCATAGGCATACCAGGATTAATCACCCATTCTTGGCGCACATCAGCAGAAAAATCAGATCCAGGTTTACGCAATACTAAAGAAGCAGAAACAATAGAATCCTTCCCATAAAAAGTTCCCGTTGTTTCCGTATCAAACCCCAAAAAATAACTCTCAGACAGAGCTAAATCACGCGGTTGGGCGGTCAGTGCATTCACAGTATCGACTAAAGATGTCATGCGTACCATTATTGTGCAACAATAAGACCTATGACAACACACGAAAAACGAGCACAGTTCGAAGCCCAGGCTATGCCTATAGTGGATCAACTTTATCGTTTTGCAATGAAACTAACAAATAATCCAGAAGACGCGCAAGACCTTGTACAAGACACCTTCGAGCGAGGATTCAAAAATTATGACTCCTTCGAACAAGGAACAAACTTCGCCGCATGGATGACCACTATTGAGCGCAACGTGTATTTTAACCAATACAATAAAGCCAAAAGACGTCCACAACGCGCCAATTCCAGCACGGGTGAATATGACGACTGGGATATATACGCTGCACACGAACATTCATCAGAAGAACTCAAATCAGCAGAACAAACCTTCATGGACGCATTCGCTCCCGAAGAAATTATTGCCGCGCTCAATAAGCTATCGCCAGAACGCCGAGACGTTTTTATTGCCGCCGCTATTGACGGAAAAAGCTACGCACAAGTAGCACAAGAACAAGGCATAAAAATTGGAACAGTTATGAGCAGGCTCAACCGCGCTCGCAAGCAGTTAAAAGAAGAGCTGGAGCAATACGCTGCTGAACGTGGTATTTACGCTCAGCGTGAAGACGAGTAATGCTCAAGATATTTTTTGAGTTGAGTAGAGCAGAGAGATTTTCGGAGGAATAATGAGCACATATGTTCGTAGAAACCAGGTTATTACTGTGCGCCGTAACTTTAATTGCGGGTCATCGGTGATGGTTAATCGTTACACACGTATCGATTTAAATGAACGTCCGAGTGCTATCGTATCCACCTGTTCATTAGTGTCAGAAATGCGTTCAGGGCTGATGCCTGGTATGAATGGGGAATGTTTCGATCCAGACACCTGTTGTGACGCGCGCGAACGAGATATGATTGCAGCTATTAAAGAGTGTTTAAGGCCTGTTCAGGCGCCAGCATCTTTGTATGAGCGTTTACATGAGTGCATTGACTGTTTGTGCGATTAGAGATTGCGTGGGCAGTTTTACGGGTCAGCTATAGCATAATTAATTGTTGTGAACGCACAGAAGTAGCGTTGTATTGCAAGTATCTGCTGAGAGCCTACGTAGCATGAATTGTTGAGCATAGGCTAAGACTTGAGATAGCAAGAATGGGTGCGGCATGACATGACGAGGAATAGGGCGGACAATAGGGCAGGTATAAAAGAAATTGCGCTTATAGATGCTCAATGTACTGCACAGAGTTTGAGAAAAGGGATTACCTCGTGTGAGGTAATCCCTTTTGAAGTATATGCTACGTTGAAAATCAACGAGGCTTATGCATTTGGCCTCTTGCCGTGGTTTGCAGCCTTCTTACGGCGTTCACGACGCATACGTCCGCGCTTACCCATGGTAAACTCCTTTTACTTGTAAATTTACTTTATAGAGTATGCCATACAGTCACGACCAGAGCATGCCAAGAGCAGTGTTATGCAAGAACACGAGCAGCATACGAAATAGTAGTACGGCTGCTGCGGCCTGGCTCAATAACAATCACATCTTTTCCGGTCTTAAAAGCATTAGCATAGGCAGTCTGTGGTTCAATAGCCACGCCTGCAGGCTTGTGAGATGCTTCCCAGCCGAAACCATTGCATACTTGGAAAGAGGTAATGGTTTCATCGCCAGTAATGGTTACTTCAATGCCATCAGGACGAGTAAAGATGGCTTGAACACTGCCATCAGCAGCATAATCCAAGTCTGTCCATGCGTCATCGAAGGACTGAATACCCATTGGATTTCCTTCACGCAAGTCATATCGTGTGCCGTCTACTGGCTCCAAACCTGTTGGCAGAAGTCGATCATTAACCTGCACGTGGGTGCGAGCAGGTAGAGTCAAACGGCAAGCGCCATTATCAGCGTCCATTTGCGCTGTGGTATCGCTATCGGTACCGTTAGCGAACCATGGGTGAGTAGCTAAAGCCCATGGAGCATTGGTGGAGCCGTTATTGTAGGCTTCAATGCTCATCTGTAATCCATCATCCTCGTGCAGCGTATACGTTACTGTAACCACAAGGTCGAATGGATAGCCTGGCAAATTTGGTGTGCGCCACGTTAAGCTGACGCTGTTGCTCGATAAGGATTGCAGCGTCCAAGGATAGCGATAGCCCAAACCGTGAATAGAATTGTGTCGTTCATGCTCATCAATAGGGAAGGAATATTCTGTTCCTTCAAACTCATACACACCATCTTCAATACGATTAGGGTACGGAATAAGAATCTGTCCGCTGCACGCTTTGACTGGATGGTTAGGGTCGAAAGGAACAATAATATCCTTACCGTCCAGAGTAAAACTTTCTAAAGCTGCACCCTGCTGCGTAACTACTGCAGTGTAGCCGCCAGCATGAATCGTATATTCATTA
Organism: Alloscardovia omnicolens; assembly: GCA_040702985.1. Lineage (GTDB taxonomy): Bacteria > Actinomycetota > Actinomycetes > Actinomycetales > Bifidobacteriaceae > Alloscardovia > Alloscardovia omnicolens_A. The sequence goes on from CP159991.1 coordinate 933,185, forward strand.
CCTGCCCGTGATGGGAGATTACCTGTCATCTGTACCTCTTTCGTACTTCATTGTGCGCGCCCATATTATTAGATTATTCGTATGTGTTTAGCGCGGATGGCTGCCTTCGGAAGCAACAGATGCAATTTTAGCATTAAGTAGCGTTATTAAGTCAATTGGTTTAACACCTACGCTCAGACCGCGTTTGCCACCCGATACGAGAATCATGTCATAGAGTTGGGCGCTTTCATCAAGTACAGTGTCGTGCTGTGTTTTATGGCCAAAAGGAGATATTCCGCCCACAACATAACCAGTTTGACGTTGAGCTATGCTTGGCTCGGCCATGTGCGCTTTTTTAGCATGAAAAGTGGCAGCAACGGCTTTGAGATTGACGTGGCAGGTCACCGGAACAATAACCGTTACCATGTTTTGACCTGGTTTCTCGCCAATATCAACAAGCAGAGTTTTAAAAATACTGTCAGCAGGAACATCAAGTTGCGCTGCACCTTCAAGACCAAAGCCTTGATCCATGTGGTCTGCATCATGGTTATATGTAAATACTGTGTATTCAATGCTGGCAGAATCTAATTCTTGAAGAGCAGCAGTACCTGATGATGTGTGATTTTTCTTCGTACGAGCCATATTTTCACTATACTGAGCTGGGGCGAACACCTCAGAGCTGTGGAAATAAAAAAATCAGGGCAGTGCGAGCGAAAAAACACTACCCTGAAGTCTTTAATGATATGGCTGAGATTACTCTAAGCCAAGAGATTTCAACTCGTGAATACGAATTGAAGAATACGTTGTGGAACCAGATTCGCTGAGCAGCTGAAGAGCACGATCGCCTTCACCGGCATAACTGTACGAGCTCATGGCTTGCTTACCGCCATTGATGTAGACTTCCACACAACCGCGATCCACAAAGATGCGCAGATCAAGGCGTCCGCTAGCAAGTTCGGCTGCGCTCAGTGGAGCAGCACGGTAGCCTCGATCTCCAGCATAGGCTGCTTGACGATCAATAATCACACGCTGTGCTTGCTGATCATAAGCAATATAAGTATATGTACCATCCTGAGTTGCATGAACACGCAGTCCAGTACGCTCTGCTGTTGTGGCAGTCAAATCAAGACTGAGTTCAATTTCTACCGCTTCAGCATGATCTGCAAGGCATTCAGAAGAATTCTGAGCCACCTGTACCGAACCTAAATCGCGAGTAGAGGAGCGCAAATCTTTCATCTCTTCTGCAGGAGCTGTATAAATATCTCCATCAGCGCCCAAAGTAATTTCACGAGGAAGAGTAAGATTACCGCACCAGCCGTCACTTTGCATAGGAATTGGCTCAACAAATGGGCTCATCCATCCGTACATCAGCTGACGGGAACCGTCATTAAAGGATTGTGGAGCGTAGAAATTATGACCCCAATCCCATAAGCGGAATTCGGTTTCTGGCTTGAAAGCTTCGCCTGGCTGCCATGTGCCAATCATATAACCAGCGTTATTGGTATTGCGATTCATGTAGCCATCAGCTTTGGCGCCCATGGCAGAGAAGCCAATAACCCATTTCTCATTGCCTTCTCCATCGCGAAGAGGGAAGAAGTCAGGGCATTCAAGCATAAAGACGTTCTTATCTGGATGTTCAAAGAGAACGCGTTCATACGTCCAATGCACCATGTCATCGGAATTAAAAAGCCACATTTGCCCACGCTTGTCAGCAGAAGATACGCCGAAAGTCATGTACCATTTGTCGCCAGTTTTCCAGACCTTTGGATCGCGATAGTGGTGATCCACTTTATCTGTTGGGCAGTCAATAATCATGCCGCGCTTAGTTAAAGTGTTGAGGCTGTCATCAGTTGGTTCAGCAAGCATCTGCACCTGCCAGTCGCCGCCAGTATTATCTACTCCGTTAGCCCAACGGTGTCCTGTGTAGTAGAAGCGAATATTACCGTCATCGCCAATAACTGCAGAACCAGAGAAAACGCCGTCCTTTTCTTCCTCTAAGCTCGGCGCAAGAGCAATCGGCTCACGCTTCCAATTGACCATATCAGCAGAAGAGACATGGCCCCAATGCATAGGCACCCACTGTGTGCCGTATGGGTGGAGCTGGTAATACACATGCCAACGATTCTTGTAGAAACACAAGCCATTAGGATCATTAATCCATCCGCCGTTAGAAGCAATATGAAAATGTGGATACCAACGGTTATTACGTGTAGATGCTAACTGGGCAACACTTTTTTCAGCTTGTGCTAACTTTTCATCGTGATCTGTAATAGAGTGCACAACTGGTTCTTGAGGGATAAAATTGTTCATTATAGTGTCCTTAATCTATGTAAAGTGTCTTTGGTAAGCCACACATTTATGCCTGAGATGTCTGCATAGCCTTGAGCTGCTTGTCTGTGTAGAATGGGTCGCCGCCCACTTCCTGATTATCCTTTTTGAGAATAAAGAATCCATAAATCAGTGCTGCCAAAACAATACCGGAAATGGTCAGGAATGTGGTGCGGTCGCCTAAATGATCGTGCAATGCGCCTAAAGGAGTGGAGAAAATAACTTGTCCTACCTGAGATGCTACTTGGAAGCCGACCATATAGAGCGTTGCAGACAGCTTAGTGTCAAAGTGGAGGGTGAAGTAGCGGAAGGTTGGCAGAACGAAAAGTGGTACTTCAATAGAGTGGAACATTTTCACAATAGAAATAGAAACTGGATCGTGGAAGATGCCGCACAAACCGATGCGAGCAAACATAATAAAAGCACCGCACAGCAGAGCATTACGCACGCCAATTTTGCGCATAATAATTGGAACAACACCCATCATGGCAGATTCAACGAAGACCTGAATACCGTTCAGAGTGGAGTAGGTGCTATTGCCAATTTCCTCAGTAGGGAACAGGCTGGTGTAGTAGGTTGGGAACATCTGCTGGTCAAAAACAGTATAGAAAGTGTTCGTGAGCAGCATGAAGATAATCAAGAGCCATAGCGTTGGCATAGTGAGCACAGAGAGCATATCGCGCAGTGACGGATTGCTTGGAGCAGCATCAGCATCGTGGTTAGTTTTCAATGCTTCTTTTTGTTCAGCTGGAACCCAGAAGGAATACACGGCCAACATGACCAATCCAAAGAATGACCCCACCCAGAAGTTAATCATTGGATTGATATTGAAGAGATGGCCAGCAGCGAGAGCTACAATCGCGTATCCAAAAGAACCCCATGCGCGTGCTTGACCAAATTCGAAGTTGAATTTACGTGAATAACGTTCTGTGAGCGCTTCAATGAGTGAGCAGCCTGCCATAAAACCTGCGGATAAGACAACAGAACCAAGCAGTGCGCCGATAAAGCGAATAGATCCGCCTGCAACAATCATCGGAGCATAAACAAAGTGAACGAAAGGTCCAACCAAAGCTGCAATAGCGGAAATAGCAATTGCAAGATGACGCTTAATTCCTAGCTGATCTTGGATAGCGCCGTATGCGAACATAATAACCAGTGTTGCCAAGGAATTAATGGAATAAATTTGACCAACTTCAGCGCCATTAAGACCAATGGTGTTCAGCCAACGCTGGAAGAAGGACCACCAAATACCCCAGGAGCAAAAGAACATAAAAATGCCGAAGGAGCTTTGCAAGTAGGATGGATTATTCCACACCTGTAAACGACTTTGTTTCATTTTTCTCTCGTTTCTCAAACTGGTAGAAGCTAGCGTGTGCGATCAACATTGCTCATGCGCTAACACTGAGATAGCTTATAACGTCAAACGTTTGACGTCAAACGATAGACAAGCCAGTTTCAAATTTTGGAATACGTTCACATAAAAGTAATCATCATATGAACATGACAATTGGAGTGTGTTCAGCTTTTGGCTATGGGCTGGGCTATTGCTGAGCCTTTTTTACCGAGTTCTTTTCAATAAGCGAGCAGTGAATAGACACATTGCCATCGCATGATAACGGAGGGAGAGCAGCAGTGGTTTCCGGTAGTGTAAAACTATCCGGGTTCTTATGCTCAATCAGACTAATAAGTTTGCATGCAGCCCAATATCCCATTTCATAGTGAGGTAGCTCAATCGTCGATAGTTGGGGAGAGAGTGTTTCAGCCAGAACGCGGTGGTTATCGACTCCCACAACGTGAATATCTTCGCCAATGGTTAAGCCCATGCGAGCGGCTGTATCATACACATACCAGGCGCGCGCATCATTAAAACAGAAGAATCCATCTGGATGCTCATCGTTCATTAGGGTGCGCACCTTCTGGAGCGCTTCGTCATTTCGATGCACCTGGATGGCCAGCGCAGGATTAAATTCTCGTCCAGCTTCAGCAAGCGCTTTTTTATAGCCTTCTAAACGTAGCCCCTCTGCAAGCATAGGCTCTTCACAGCCAATATATGCAATTTTGTGACAGCCTGCATCAATAAGACGTTTGGTAGCATCATATCCAATAGAAACCTCGTCAGGAGCAATACCTGTGCGTCCCGATGGCGCATGGTTATCTGTAGGGGTATCTGCATACAGTGCTGCATCTGAGGCGTTGACTAAAATAGTATGATAATTCTTCAAGCTTTCTGGCACGGTTGCATGACGATTCGACATTTTTGCTATAAAGAACCCATCAACACCGTATCGTTGCAGTGCACTAATCTCAGCCTCTTCGTTGGAAATTCCATCTGTAGATACCGTCATAATGACGTAGCCGTACTGGCTTGCGGCATCTTGAGCGCCTAGAATCATTAAACCTGCATAAGGTGTGGTTGCAACTTCTTCACTGAGGAAGCCTAAAATATGTGTCTGGCTAGTACGCAAACCTCGCGCCATAAGATTGGGAGTATATCCTCGTTCTTTAGCAATTTTTCGGATTTTAGCTGCGATGCGTGGTTTGATGCGCCCCGAGTCACGATTATTCAATACCAGTGAAACGGTAGAAATAGATACGCCGGCAATCTGAGAAATTTCTTTCATCGTTGTCATAAAATCTATCCTTATTCAGGCTCGAGTTATCGTCGTTGAGTGCGTCCAACGCCTATGAATGGACAAATAAGACACGTTAGAATCATACACGAAGTGTTAACCATCACATTACTGCTATATGGTGCGCAAGGTTAAAGATTGCAGACAGATAAGAAAACAGCGCCTTCTCATTTAAGGAGACGCTGTTTGCATACAAGTTGTTCAGATGCTGCTACTTTTGAGTGTGTGCAGTCTTGTTAAGATGTTTGCGCAGAGGGTCACCATCAACGTCTTGAGTGTCTTTCTTAATAACAATCAAGCCATAAACGAAAGCTGCAAACACAATAGCAGTCATAATGCTAAATGTGGTTTGAGAACCGGTCTGCCCCAGTAAATAGCCCAGTGGAGTAGAGAAAACAATCTGCCCAATCTGCGAAGCGAACTGGAACCCAACTAAATAGAGGGTTGCAGACATTTTTGTATTGTAGTGCAACGTAAAGTAACGCATTGCCGGTAATACGGATAATGGCATCTGTAGAGCGTGCAGCATACGGTCAGCAGAAAGAGAAATAGGATCATGGACAATAAGAACCAGACCAATGCGAGCAAACATTACAAACCCGCCTAAAAGGAGGGAATTGCGCACGCCAATCTTTTCCATTAAGAGTGGAACCAATGCCATGCAAGCAGCTTCTAAGAAAACCTGCACGCCGTTAACTAGCGCGTATGTGTTATTGCCCGCCTGAATATTGTCAAACTGGTCAACAAAGTAGGAAGGGAACATCTGCTGATCAAAAACATTGTAGAAAGAGTTTGTGAAGAGCATGAAAGCCATAATAATCCATACTTCTGGCATACGAAGCACACCTAAAATATCGTGAAGAGATGGCGTTGTGGCTGCTTGCGATGTTGAACCTGCTTCTTGATGCATCAGTGTTTTTTGCTCTTCAGGAATCCAGAAGGTGTAGACCGCAAAAACTCCCAGACCAAAAAGCGAACCTAGCCAGAAGTTGAGGAGAGGATTAATGGAAGAGGCAAGTCCTGCAAATAACGCTACTACTGCGTAGCCGAAGGAACCCCATGCACGAGTTTGGCCGAAGACGAAGTTAAACTTACGTGAGCACTTTTCGCCAATTGCCTCAACTAAAGAGTTGCCAGCAATAAAACCTGCGGATAACACAAGAGCACCTATTAATGTGCCCATAAAACGAGTTGCTCCGCCAGCTAAAAGCATAGGCTGATACACAAAGGTGACGAAAGGTCCAATAAGTGCTGCAATAGCGGATACAGCAATAATAAGATGACGACGAATGCCAAGTTGATCCTGGATGGCGCCATAGATCAGCAGAAGGATGAGGGTTGCAAGTGAATTGGCAGAGTAGATCTGTCCGACCTCGGTGCTGCTCAGACCGACGCTTTCTTTAAGCCAAATTTGAAAGAAAGACCACCATATTCCATATGCACAGAAAAACAGAAAAATGCCTAAGGAATTTTGTAAGTACGAAGGGTTTTTCCATGTTTGTGAACTGCGTTGTTTCATTTTCGCTCTCGTTTCTGTTTATTTTAGCGAGTGTGAACACTTGTGCTAAAAGCCCAAACAGTCAAACATAATAAGCACTCAATCGTTTGACGTCAAACGATTGAAATTATTTTTCTTCGGTAAAAAAATCACTAGCCGACTCTATGGGCGGTATTTGTGACTGATGTTGTAGTGCAAGAAGATGAACGAACAATAGAAAATAGTATATTTCGAACGCGTTCGAACGTTGAAAATGTTCGGTTTTCTAGTTTCGTGTTCTTAGAAAGTTCAATGAATTACCTAAATAAATGTGCGTATATGAAGAGAGAAAGAATAGCATTCAATATATGGACAAAAAAGCGAGAAAGAAAGTAAAGCCGCTTGACAAACAAGGCTTTATTATTCGTTATAGAAAATGATTTATGCGCGCTTGTTCCTCTTAGTAGTCTGTTCTTGAAGTAGCGATGAGGGGAGCGGATATTACAACAATATATTTATCTATGCTCCAGATGTTTTTGCAGATGATTTTTCCTGTTAGCAAGGTTTTCGGTGTTGATGTTTTCAAAGACACTGTAAAAGTAGGTTTTTTGGGGTGTTTGATGAGCGTTATTTCGTTTGTTCGATATGTCTTTTTCTTGGTGTCGGAAAAGTGATTCGGTAGGGTTAATCACTTTTCGGGGCCTATGTGGTGCCAACTTTTAGGGCAAAAAAGCCCTGGGCAGTGATTCACTCTTGCAGATCACTTCTCACGACAGGTTTTATAGGGTTTTTAGGGGTAAAAAGGCCCTGAGCAGTGATTCACTGTAGTAGATCACTTCGCACGGCTGTTTTTATGCCTGTTTGAGGGTGTTTTGAGGCCCTGAGCAGTGATTCGCTCTAGTGAATCACTTTTCACGACAGGTTTTATAGGGTTTTTAGGGGTAAAAAAGGCCCTGAGCAGTGATTCACTATAATGAATCACTTCGCAGGGCTATTTTTATGCCTGTTTGAGGGGGTTTTGAGGCCCTGGGCAGTGATTCACTCAAGCGAATCACTTTTCACGCCAGATTTCGCGCCATTTTAGAGGCATTTCCTGCCCTACGCAGTGATCCGCTCATGTGAATCACTTTTCACGACAGTTTTCCCACATTTTGCCCTATCAGCCAAAAGTCAAAACCATAAGCCTAAAAGCCTAAAGCCTATTACCCTAAACATATAAAAGTGGCTTCCCGCCCCGTGCAGAGCAGAAAGCCACTATATACTCAGTAATTTTCTAGTACTGAACCAGAACTTTACTCGTTAATCTCAGCGAAGTGCAAGAGAGTACGAATCATGTTGCAGGTGAAGCCGTACTCATTGTCGTAGAATGCAACAGTCTGTACGAGCTGCTTGTCACCAGCAGTGTTTACAACGGTCTGAGTTGGATCGAAAACGCCACCGTGGGTATCGCCGATAATATCGGAAGATACGATGCCATCTGCATTGTATCCGTAGTATTCGCAACCTTCGAATGCTTCCTTGAATGCAGCGTTGATTTCATCAGCGGTTACCTTTTCACGAAGCTGAGTTGTCAGCTCGGTGATGGATCCATCTGGAACCTGAACGCGCTGTGCGTGACCCTGGAGCTTGCCGTCTACGGAAGGAACAACCTTACCGATAGCCTTAGCTGCACCAGTGCTGTGAGGAATGGTGTTCACAGCTGCTGCACGGTTGTTACGGCCGGACTTGTTGCGAGGACCGTCGAGGATCATCTGAGTACCGGTGTAAGCGTGGATGGTGGTCATGAAACCAACTTCAATGCCCCACTTCTCATCGAGAAGCTGAACCATTGCAGCCATAGAATTGGTGGTGCAGGAACCTGCAGACACGATTGCATCTTCTGGCTTCAAAATGTTGTGGTTTACGCCATATACAACGGTTGGAGTTGTGTCGTCCTTAGCAGGAGCGGAGATAAGAACCTTCTTAGCACCTGCATCCAAGTGAGCCTGGGACTTCTCAGCAGAAGTGTAGAAGCCGGTGCACTCGAGAACATACTCAACACCGTCATTCTTTACCCATGGGATATCCTTAGCATCGCGCTCTGCATATACTGGATATTCCTTACCATCAACAACGAGAGCAGTGTCAGTTGCGGAAATCTCATATGCAGTGCCATCATCGTGCTTGAATGGCCTGGCTGCTGTCATACTTGAGCAGGTAAGCAAGCATGGATGGGGTGGTCAAATCGTTGATTGCTGCAACATCGATGTCACCAGCTTCGCCGCCACGGTTCTGAAGCTCGAGAATGCGACGGAATGCGAGACGACCGATACGGCCGAAACCGTTAATACCAATCTTTACTGTCATTTAATACTTCCTTATTAACTGTGCCGTGCTCTATATGCTATGGAGCACGTAATGAGGCTTATTGCCAACGTGATTCATTTTAATGTGCAGTATGTACTGATAAATCTGTGTCGCAAAGTTTTACGCTGCGTGCTTACCGCGTCGCTGTGTCGAACTGGTTTGATTGAGATGCTCAGATGTTTCTTGACTCAGTGCGCCAAAATCCTCGCAATCACTCATATGTGACTCAACGGATGGGGTAGGAGCTTCACTAGGATACATAATGACTAGAGAGCCGCCGTCCACGGCAATAGTCGCAGGTGTATCAGGCAAAAATTCATTGCTTAAACCGATAGGATTTGTGTTGCTCATCGTTACATCAGTGAGCGTGTATTTTAATCCTTCGATCGATACATGATTGCAGTGCGAGGAATACGAAAAAACGGAGAGTGGACGTTTGCTCGGCACATATCCAGCCGGGAAGCGCAGCACTGCATTAGTAATAACCGTACACAGCACATGATCGCCATGCATAAAAGCAATCCCACCATACTGTGCTATTTTGGCTGCTAACTGGATATTGGCAAAACTGTGATCTATGCGTCCGCCAAAAACTCCATAAAATTCAAATTGGCGAATGCCTAATTGCCAAGCATAACGTACTGCAGCCATCATATCTGAATCGTCTTTTTCGGAAGGCAACTCAATAATGTGTGTGGAACTAGCAACAGGATAATCATCCATCACAGAATCCATATCTCCAATAAAGGCATGGGGAGTAATTCCTAAAGATGTCACCTGATCATATCCACCATCAGCAGCAATAACATAGGCATCTGCAGGAATAAAAGGCATTTCGTCAAAATATTCTCCGGCGCCAAAAATAACAGCTTTTTTAGCTCTGCGTAAACTCATATGTGTATTGCTGGTATTACTCATGGTTCTAATATACTGTGGGCTTATGAGTAATACAGAAACGTATAATGCTGCAGATAATGCCAAGGACGGCACAGTGAACGGTCAGTCAAAAAATACACACCATATTGCGTATTTTGCTGGTGGGTGTTTTTGGGGATTAGAAGAATACTTCAAGAAAGTTCACGGTGTGGTAGCAACGCGAGTTGGTTATGCAAATTCGATTGTTGATAATCCAAGCTATGAGCAAGTATGTTCGGGCTCAACGCAGGCAGCAGAAACCGTTGAAGTGACCTACGATTCATCACGTGTTTCTTTGCGTGTGCTCACGCTTTTGTTCCTTGATGTTATTGACCCATGGAGCAAGAATCGCCAAGGTAACGATGTCGGTGCTCAATATCGATCTGGCTTGTATCTGCACGGTTCAGAAGATGAGCGTAATGACCAGGCTGCTATTTTTACCCAGGCAATTAGCCAGTTGGAATCTCGCGAACAGAAGGATTGCGCTGTAGAAGTTGTGCCGTTACGCAATTTCTTTGCCGCTGAAGATTATCATCAAGATTATTTAGACAAGAATCCGCAAGGGTATTGCCATATTTCTGTTCAGGCTATGCTGCGTGTTCCTCAACGGCAAAAATACATTGAGCGTATTTGGCAGCTGAGCAATCTGAGCTATAACGTTACACAAAACGCAGATACTGAGCAGCCTTTTGCTAATGAATATGACCATACTTTCGAGCCAGGAATTTACGTGGATATTGTTTCTCGAAAGCCACTTTTTGTATCGTCCACCAAGTTCGATTCTGGCTGTGGGTGGCCGTCGTTTAGCAAGCCGATTAATAATGATGATCTCGTGGAAGTTATGGATTATTCGCTCTTTGGGCGTCCTCGTGTGGAGGTGCGCGCCAAGGATTCAAATATTCATTTAGGTCACGTTTTTACTGATGGTCCGCAGGAGATGGGTGGATTGCGTTACTGCATGAATTCTGCATCTCTTGAATTTATTCCACTTGAACAGATGGAAGAGCAAGGATATAAGGATTTGATTCCTTTGGTTCTGCAGGACGGTGAGCAGTAAAATTTTTCGGTTTACGTATATGTTTGGGTATATGTTTGGGCATATGCTTGCGGCGCATATGCGTTTTATACGATTTTTGCGTGTATGAGCGCTTCTGAGCCTGTATGCACTGAATTTTATGGCTATTTATGGTTATGAGCATCACACCGCTTAGGTGTGCATAGCCGTGCGATCGTAGATGTTTCTTGCTTTTACAGCAAGAAACATCTTTTCATCTTTTCATTTCTTTACAGCAGTGCGTGGAAGAAAGATACGCTTGTCTCATGCATTGCGCTGAGCAGAAACATTGCGTGGTGTATAATAAAACACCGAAAACCACATAGTGAAACATTCATACCTCACAGGCTCAATCATCATGAGGTCATAACGAGGTATTGAGTTTCAGATAGTTTCTTAGCTGCGTCTGATTGTGCGGTCGCCTTCTATCCGCTCATTTTTCAGTGCATACGGTCATACAGTTACGGTTTTCAGCGTACAAAAATCTGCTGAATGCAAGTGAATGCTGGTCCGGGCTGCGTAAGCGGGAAACATAAACGTTACATGGATATATTGTTCGTTATCGAGCAGTGTATACAATTACGTGTAAAAGTTTGGGAATAAAAGTGAAGGAGGAAATATGGCAGTCAAAAGTGTTCATGTTGGCGAAAATATTGAAAATCCGCTTGTTGAACTTAGCCATGTAGAAAAGCACTATGGTGATTTGCACGTGCTCAAAAACATTAACCTTAAAGTGGGCAAAGGCGAAGTAATGGTGGTCTTGGGACCATCTGGTTCAGGTAAATCCACTATGTGTCGCACCATTAATCGTTTGGAAACTATTGATTCTGGCGTTATTCGCATTGATGGTGAACCACTTCCAGAAGAAGGTCGCGACCTGGCTAATCTGCGTGCAGAAGTGGGCATGGTTTTCCAGCAGTTTAATCTATTTGCCAATAAGACTATTTTGCAAAATGTGGCTCTGGCCCTATGAAAGTTCGCCATATTGCCAAGCAAGAGGCAGAAGATGAAGCTATGGAATTGTTGGCTCGTGTGGGTGTGGACTCCCAGGCGGCTAAAATGCCAGCACAGCTGTCTGGTGGTCAGCAGCAGCGTGTAGCCATCGCTCGCGCTTTGGCTATGCACCCTAAGGTCATGCTCTTTGATGAACCAACTTCGGCTCTAGATCCAGAGATGGTAAACGAAGTTCTTGATACCATGACTGAGCTTGCTCAAGAAGGTATGACCATGATTTGCGTCACTCATGAAATGGGCTTCGCACGCAAGGTTGCAGACAATGTCGTCTTTATGGCAGACGGCAAGATTCTTGAAGCAGGAACTCCAGAACAGTTCTTCGAAAACCCTCAAACGGGTCGTGCAAAGGACTTCTTGTCCAAGATTCTCAAGCACTAAAGCAGGAGAGTGGTCATGAAGAATTATGTACGTAAAGCTGTGGCAGCTGCTGTTGCTGTTTTCAGTCTTGTTTCTTTTGCTGCTTGTGGCGCACGCTCAAGTAGTAGAACAGAACATAGAATTACTATTGGTATTAAATTTGATCAGCCAGGTGTAGGATTCAAAAAAGGTGGAACATACACCGGTTTCGATGTATCTGTAGCTCGTTACATTGCTAACTATATGGGCTATGAGGACTATGAAATCGTATGGAAAGAAGCTCCATCTAAGCAGCGTGAAGCCATGTTGCAGAATAATGATGTGGACATGATTTTAGCTTCATACTCCATTACCGATGATCGCAAAAAGACTGTTGATTTTGGCGGTCCATATTTTGTAGCTGGTCAAGATTTGCTGGTGCGCTCCGACAACACAACCATTAAAGGTCCTCAGGACTTAGATGGAAAGCGTCTGTGCTCCGTTACAGGTTCCACCTCCGCAGTGGTCATCAAAGAGCGTTATTCCTCAAAAGTTCAGTTGATGGAACAGCCAGGTTATGCAGAGTGCGCAACTGCTTTGTTCTCCGACATCGTAGATGCAGTTACCACAGATAACATTATTCTGGCAGGTTTGGCTGCAAATTCTCGAGGACGCTTAAAGCTTGTCTCTGCTCCATTCACTCAAGAATATTATGGTGTGGGCATTCATAAAGGCAACACAGGCTTAGCTAGCCAGATTAATGCTGCAATCAATGACATGGTCAGCACTGGTGCATGGGAACAAGCTATTAAAGATAACACTCGTGGAACTGGTTTCACTCCTGATTCGAAATATAATCCGCCAAAGGCATTTGAAGGGGAGGGGAAATAATGACTGCTATTTTTCAATTATTTTCTGAATATGACGTCTTAGGCGCGTTTTGGGTCAATATTCAACTCACCTTCTGGTCTGCTGTTATTGCCACCGTTCTTGGCGTTTTCCTTATTATGATGCGTATTAGCCCGATTTCGTCCATGCGTGGCTTTGCTGCCGGATATTGCGAATTCTTCAAGAATATGCCATTAACAATCATCATGGTGTTCATGGTGTTGGGCGTATTTGGGCAGTTAAAAGTGAGCTTCTCTGATACTTTCAGCGTGAACTTCTTCTGGCTTGCTGTTGTTGGTTTGGGTGTGTATACAGCTGCTTTTGTATGTGAATCCTTGCGAAGCGGTATCAATACAGTTCCAGTGGGGCAAGCTGAAGCATCGCGAGCATTGGGCTTGACCTTTATGCAATCCGCAACTCAGATTATTCTGCCGCAAGCTATCCGCGGTGCAGTGGCGCCATTGGGAAATACCTTGATTGCATTACTGAAGAACTCTACCGTTGCAGCAGCTGCATCCGTGGCGACTGAAACCTCCAGTTTGATGAGCAGCATGATTGAGTTCCATTCAGAACACATTATTGGTATCTTCTTAATCTTTGCTGTAGGTTATTTGATTCTGATTATTCCTATTGGTTTGCTGACTACTTACTTGTCTAACCGATTGGCGGTGCGTCGATGAAAAATCAAGATACTTCAACTAAATTGCTCTTCGACGAGCCAGGTCCACGCGGTCGCCGTCGAATCCGCATTCTCAACTGGGTAGCATCTGTTCTTCTTGTGCTTGCAGCGGTATTTGTTTTGCTGCGCTTGCATAACCCTCCTCAGGGCGAAAATCAGTTATCGTGGGAGTTATGGAAACCCGCATTAGATTTAGAAGCATGGACTGATTTCTATCTTCCAGGCTTAGGATTGACGCTTGGAGCCTCGATAACCGGTATTATCGGTTCGCTGATTTTTGGCTTATTCTTTGGCGTTCTGCGATTGCTGCCTAATGTGATTATTCGCAGTATTGCAGGCTTGATTGTGGAATTCTGCCGCGCTGTTCCAGTGCTGATTATGATGGTTTTCTTCTGGCGTTGGTTTGCAGGAGTCGGTATTAAGCATTCCTCCTATTATTCTGTTGTCCTGGCTTTGATTCTGTATAACGGTTCGGTTATTGCGGAACTCGTGCGTTCGGGTGTGGGGAACTTGCCAGGCGGTCAGCGCGAGGCTTCTTTGGCTTTGGGATTGACTCGTACTCAGTCGCTGATGAGTATTGAAGTTCCACAGGCTATTTTTGCTATGCTTCCAGCAACAGTTACGCAGTTAGTTGTTGCTTTGAAGGATACAGCTTTGGGATCGATTATTTTATATACCGATCTGCTCCAGGAATCTCGTCGTCTGGGTTCTATGTACTTCAATATTTTGCAAACACTAACCATTGCAGCTGTAGTCTATTTTGTGGTGTGCTGGATTGTGTCCCGCATTGCAGAGCTTATGCCAGAGTGGATTGCCAGCCGTACATCTGGTGCAGTAGAAGAAGAAGTAGTGCCTCCAATTGCGGTGATGGATGCAACAAACCGGAACCAGATTAAGGCAGCAAAAACACCACGACCTTTCGGCGGCACTCAGCCAGTATATCCTGATCATTTCCATGGTTCGCACGCTCACAACGAGCATTGGGTGAGGAACCATTACGTAGAGCAGGATCATCTCGAACATCCTCGTCATTACACTGAGGAAGCTAAAAAGTACACTCAGGAAGCTATGCAAACTCTAGGTCTCAAGAAAAAGAAGCCTAAGAACAAGTGAGAAAATAGCTGAATGAATTGCTGATGCGCCTATACCATGCCGGGTAGGCGCATCGCTTTGTCTAGGCTTGTGGTAATATTAACAAGGCTTGAGAAATCAAGAAAGTGGAATTTCCCACCTGGAAGTTTTTTATGACTTCGGGTTAGACTTTTAGTCACTATAGGTACGTGCACCTAAGAGTATAAAGTTGCATACTTTATGCCGCATGTGCATATGGATGGCAGGGGTCTCTGGGATGTACCCACGCATAGTTTTACGAATGGAGACATCATCACTGAACCGCGTATTAACGATGAAATTCGTACACCACAGCTACGCCTGATTGGCCCTAAAGGTGAACAGGTGGGCGTTGTTGCAACCTCTGTGGCTCTTAATCTTGCTCGTGAAGCAAATTTAGATTTAGTTGAGGTAGCACCTAATGCTAAGCCACCGGTGGCTAAACTCATCGACTATGGTAAGTACAAGTACAACGAAAAGATTAAGGCTCGTGAAGCACGCCGCAACCAAAGCACTGCTGAGGTGAAGGAAATTCGCTTCCGCCTTAAGATTGATGACCATGATTTTGAAGTGAAGAAGGGTCACGTTGAGCGATTCCTTAATGGTGGCGATAAAGTTAAAGTCACTATTATGCTTCGCGGACGTGAGCAGTCTCGTCCTGTTGGTGGCGTAGAACTTCTTCAGCGTTTAGCTGACGAAGTACAGGAGTCCGGCTCCATTGAATCTCGTCCACGTCAGGATGGTCGCAACATCATCATGGTGCTCGCACCAAAGGGCAAGAAAGTTCAGACTCAGTCTGAACAGCGCCGTCGTGGTGCAGAGTCTCGTGCAGAGCGTCAAGCCCGTCAAGCCGCTCGTCTCAATGCTAAGCGTGAAGCTCAGGCACAAGCCGTGGCTGAAGCTGAAAGCAAGCTTGCAGACGCAACTGCGAACAAGACTTCTTCCCAGAAGACGACAAGCAAGGAGGGCAGCAATGCCTAAGATGAAAAGTAACTCCGCTGCATCTAAGCGAATCCGCGTAACTGGTTCCGGTAAGCTCATGCAGGCAGGTTCTGCAATGCGCCACAACTTGGAGCACAAGAGCGCACGTAAGCGTCGTGCTTTGAAGGCAGACCAGGTACTCGCACCAGCACAGAGCAAGAAGCTCAAGGGCATGATCGCTAAGTAAGCGCGTGCTGGATTAGGATTTTTTAGAAAGCAGAGGAAATACTATGGCACGTGTAAAGCGCGCAGTTAATGCTCACAAGAAGCGTCGTGTTGTTCTCGAACGCGCTAGCGGTTACCGCGGTCAGCGTTCTCGCCTGTACCGTAAGGCAAAGGAACAGCTCCTTCACTCCTTTAACTACAACTTCCGCGACCGTAAGGCTCGCAAGGGCGACTTCCGCAAGCTGTGGATCACCCGTATCAATGTTGCAGTTCGCGCTGAAGGCATCACCTATAATCGCTTCATCCAGGGTCTTCGCTTAGCAGGCATCGAACTCGATCGCCGTGCTTTGGCTGAGCTCGCTGTAAGCGATGCAGAGACCTTCAAGGCAATTGTGGAGCAGGCTAAGGCAGCTCTTCCAGCTGACGTAAACGCTCCAGTTGAGGCTTAAGTATCTTTTAGCATACTTGGCTTAACCTGTAAGTAAACACAACCTTCGTGCAGTTTTCTGTACGAAGGTTTTTGTGTAGAGTTACGTATTATGAGTTTTGAGCATCTGATTGAACAGTTTATCGTGCATATTGGTGTGGAGCGAGGATTATCCCCAGCCACTGTTAGCGCGTATCAATCAGATATGAATAAATATATGATCTGGCTGCAATCTCGCGGTATAACGGACGCATCAGATATTCATCGGGAAGATGTAGAGCTCTTTGTAGCTTCGTTGTCTGCCTTGAGTCCGCGTAGTATTGCGCGTTGTTTAGCTTCAGTACATGAATTTCATAAATTCCTCAGTGCAGAATCCATTGTTCCTGCGGACGTGTCACAAGGCGTGAAGGCGCCTAAAATAGGTAGTTCTCTGCCTGACGTTTTAACTATTGATGAAGTGACGGGCATGATTGATGCAGCTGCAGTTGCTGCTCATAGCGATAATCCGGTAAACATTCGTGATCGCGCATTGCTTGAATTTATGTATGCCTCAGCGGCTCGCGTGTCTGAAACGGTTGGATTGAATCTCTCCGATGTTGACCTCAACGATCGTCTAGCCCGACTCTTAGGTAAGGGCGATAAGCAGCGATTAGTCCCCTTAGGATCATTTGCGTGTGACGCATTACAAGAATATCTCAACTCGGCACGTGAACAGTTAGCGCTTAAATCTAAAACGGGCATAGAGCAGCGAGCTGTTTTTCTGAATAAACGCGGTAAAAGACTGTCACGGCAAAGCGTGTGGGAAATAGTAAAACAGTATGCTCATATGGCAGGCATTAACAAGGAAATACATCCTCACACCCTGCGTCATTCCTGTGCTACTCACCTTATTCAAGGGGGAGCAGATGTGCGTACTGTTCAGGAGCTTCTGGGCCATGCGTCTGTAACAACTACACAGATTTATACCCATGTTTCCCCGCAAGCGCTTATAGAAAGTTATATTTTGTCCCATCCGCGTGCGCGGTAGCGCGCTGTAGAGCGTGGTAGCGCTCGGTAGATGGTATAGGTAGTGCGCGGGAATCTTTTGGCGCGTTACAGCACGCGATAATGCCGAACGGCTGCGCTCATATCCTACGAAATTATTATGCTAGAAAAAGGGTAAAGACTAGATTAGTACGAGATGAGATAGGTTGCACTGTGGTGTGACAAGAGAGAAACGAGTAAGTGTATGAAAAACTGGTGGAATTCGTGTGTAACATTGCTGCCAGGAGTAGCAGTAAGTTTTGTTATAGGTCTTGTTGCGTGGGGCTTAGGTAAACTGCTTCCTGAAATTGGCGGTCCTATTTTTGCTATTCTGCTTGGCATGGTTATTGCCATATGGTGGAAAGATAAAAAATCTGCTGCAGCAGGTATTGGTTTTACTTCTAAATACGTGTTGCAGACAGCAGTAGCTTTATTAGGTTTTGGTCTTAACCTTCGGGTTATTGGACAAACTGGCTGGCAATCTTTACCAATTATTGTGGTCACTATTAGCGTTGCCTTACTTTTAGCATGGGCAATGAGTAAAGCATTACATATGACAGCGAATACAGCCACACTTATTGGCGTTGGCTCGTCTATTTGCGGAGGATCCGCTATTGCTGCTACTGCTCCTGTGATTAATGCGCGTGATGAAGAAGTTGCTCAATCTATTTCGGTTATTTTTCTCTTTAACGTGATTGCTGCTTTACTTTTTCCGCTCCTTGGCATGGCTTGTGGTATGAGCACAACGAGCGGGGAAGTCTTTGGTATTTTTTCTGGAACAGCAGTAAATGATACGTCGTCGGTAACTGCTGCTGCAGCAACATGGGATACTATGTGGCAATTAGGATCAGCTACCCTGGATAAAGCAGTTACAGTAAAACTCACGAGAACGTTGGCTATTATTCCGATTACCCTCGTTTTGGCTATTATGACGCAGCGCAAGAAGAGCACGCAGGATGGGGCAACTGGATCGTCTTTCTCTCTTAAACGCGCATTCCCACAGTTTATTCTGTGGTTTATTCTTGCTTCTGTAATTACCACTGTTATGACGACATTTCTAATGGCGCCACCTGAATCTTTCACGCTGCTTAAAGAGCTATCCAAATTCTTCGTTATTATGGCGATGGCTGCGATTGGATTAAATAGTGATATTGTGCGCTTGGTAAAAACGGGTGGCAAGCCGTTGCTGTTAGGTGCTGTGTGCTGGATTGGTATCACCATTTCTAGCTTGCTGATGATGATATTCTTAGGATTGCTTTAAATACCGTCTCCTAATAGAGAACGATTGCAAAAGGAAGTCATGCGGACTGTGTCTGTATGACTTCCATTTTTATTGAAAGAAAAGCGACAAAAGTAAGAGAATAAGTAGGGTATGGGGGCTTTAGGGGTAGTTCCTAAGGAGTTGGCATCTAAAATATATGACACATTTCTGACAACGTTTGCATAAAAAGAAAAATTGATGCATAATTGGAATAACCGTTCTACGGTGCTCTAATCGCAGACGATTATTGCTCAGAAAATCGATATGGTGGAGACATATCGGGAGGAGGTTCGATGATGAATCGAGTTGTAAAATCAACAGTAGCGTTAACAGCAGTTGTTGCAATGTCTATGAGTGCATTGGCTGCTTGCTCAAATTCTAGTTCTTCAGATAACGGCAAAGGAAAGGTTTACTTCCTGAACTTTAAGCCTGAAAACGCTGATCAGTGGAAGCAACTGGCTAAGGACTACACAAAGAAAACAGGTGTAGAGGTAAAAGTTCAAAATGCTGCATCTGGTAGCTACGAACAGACTTTGAAATCTGAAATTGCTAAGAGCGACGCTCCAACCTTGTTCCAGGTTAACGGTCCAGTCGGCTATCAGAACTGGAAGAAGTACACTGCTGATTTGTCAAAGACATATTTATATGACCAACTCGTGGATAAAGATACTGCTTTGAAAGATGGGGACAAAGTAGTTGGCGTTCCATACGTAACT
Organism: Alloscardovia omnicolens; assembly: GCA_040702985.1. Lineage (GTDB taxonomy): Bacteria > Actinomycetota > Actinomycetes > Actinomycetales > Bifidobacteriaceae > Alloscardovia > Alloscardovia omnicolens_A. Next base: position 952,514 of record CP159991.1, read on the forward strand.
GAAACCTACGGCTTGATTTACAATAAGGACATCCTCAATAAGTACTTCGCTTTGTCTGACGCTGCAGTTAAGTCAGCAGATGAGATTAATAGCTTCGACAAGCTCAAGGAAGTTGCTGATGGAATTCAAAAGCACAAAGATGAGCTTGGCGTTGACGGTGCTTTTACCTCCGCAGGCTTTGATTCTAGCTCTGATTGGCGTTTCAAGACACACTTAGCTAACCTACCTTTATATTATGAATTACAAGATGGTAAGGTTACTTCTCAGCCAGCCACTGTTAAGGGCAAGTATCTTAATAACTTCAAGAATATTTTCGACTTGTACATTACAGATTCAACTACTCCAAAGACTCAGCTCAGCTCCAAGACGAGCGATGATGCTAATTCTGAGTTTGCTTTAGGTAAGGCTGCTTTCTATCAGAACGGTACATGGGCATGGTCTGATTTGAAGAAGGCTGGCATGAGCGCTGATTCTGTCGGTATGATGCCAATCTACATTGGTGTTAAGGGTGAAGACAAGCAGGGATTGATTACTGGTTCTGAAAACTACTGGTGCATTAATGAGAAAGCATCTGATAAGGATAAGAAGGCGACTGAAGACTTCCTCAAGTGGGTTATTAGCTCTGATGAAGGTAAGAAGTCTATGACTGAAGAAATGGGCTTTACTGTTCCATTTAAGACCTTCTCTGATTCGGTGCCAGACAATCCATTGGTAAAGATTGCTGTTGAAGATGCTAAGTCAGACAAGACGCCTGTCAGCTGGAACTTTACTTTTATGCCATCGGAAACATGGAAGAACAACTTGGGTAGTGCCATGCTTGAGTATGCGCAAGGCACGGGCAAGTGGGATGCAGTAAAGACCGCATTCGTAGACGGCTGGAAGACTGAATATGACGCATCGCACTAAAAGCGTGTGAGTGGTTGTACGCGTGAAGTCTGTATGAAATCTGTATGAAATCCTGAGCATAGTAGTTATGCTCAGGATTTTGTTTTGTCTTGTGTAGGCGTGTGGTGGAATGGTGCGTGAATCATGTTTGGCTTAAGCGGATCATGTTTCACGTCCTGAAATCGCTTGAAATTGGGTTGAAATGGTTCCTGAATCATGTTTCGCTCTAGCCGATCGTGTTTCACGTCCCGAAATCGCTTGAAATTGGGTTGAAATGGTTCCTGAATCATGTTTCGCTCTAGCCGATCGTGTTTCACGTCCCAAAATCGCTTGAAATTGGGTTGAAATGGTTCCTGAATCATGTTTCGCTCTAGCCAATCGTGTTTCACGTCCCGAAATCGCATGAAAATTGGTTGAAATGGTTCCTGAATCATGATTTGCTCTAGCCAATCGTGTTTCACGTCCCGAAATCGCATGAAAATTGGTTGAAATGGTTCCTGAATCATGTTTCGCTCTAGCCGATTGTGTTTCACGTCCTGAAATCGCATGAAAATGAGCTAAAATGGTTCCTGAATCATGCTTCGCTTGAGCCGATCATGTTTCAGGAACCATGTGAACGTGCACATCACCTCAAAAGGTTCCTGAATCATGAAACGCTCAAGCAAATCAGGATCCACGACCATAGAAAGACTAAACGCTATATCTAAACCGAACACTGACGTGAGGAACGGCGCGCGATAGTCTCCAATCCTACAATCGTGAATCTGGATCAGTAAAAATTCATGGATTCTCTAAATTTGGTGACTTGACAGTTACCTTAATAAACGCATTGAATGCTTGCGACCTTCTAAGAACGAAACCTTCTAAGAACGAGGCCGTGTTGTTGAAGAGCGTACGATTAACTCAGCCTTTTCGACCACAAAATTCTCATCTAACTCCTTACCTTCGATTAAAGATAAAGTCATATGAGCGGCTTTCTTCGCCATGTCAATCGGATTTTGGCGGATTGTAGTGAGCCCAAGATCAGCACTGTATGCGGCATCATCAAATCCAACTAAGGAAATATCTTGAGGAATATGTAACCCACTGCGTTCAAGCAAAAATTGCAGAGGAATAGCAATACCATCTTCCTGGCAGGCAATAGCGGTTGGTAAAGGATCCATTGCTAAAATTTGTGAAGCAATGTCACTAATATTGTATTGTCCGTCTGTGTCCACCTCGCAGGCAATAGTGCGTAAGGAAATGCCGTGGTGTGCGCAGTACGATACAAAAGAATCAATGCGATTTTGTACGGAGAAGTGCAAAGAAACTTCGCGATGAGTGCTCACATACACAATATTGTTATGACCCAGTTGAATCAAATGACGAGCGGCAATTTCTGAACCGTGAATATCATCAATATTGACACCTGCAGTAAAGCCTAATTCTTTAGAATTATCAGCATTAATACCCACAATCGGAATGCCAATGGAATTAAGCTGTGCCACTTCATTATGATCAATGCTAAAGGAGGAGACGATAACAGCATCTGCATTTCGTTGTACCGGCAAAGTTTGGAAGAACTCTTTTCGCTCGTCCACGCTTGAAATCTGGAATACGGACACGTCATAACCGGCTTCATGAAAGACTTCATTGAGACCTTCGAATACGGAAGAAATAAACCATAGATTCATTTTTCCGCTCATCAGCAGGGCAATACGCAAAGATTTTCCAGATTTCAGGGCTGCAGCAGATCGCGAAAGAGAAAAATGCAGCTGGGCGGCAACATCAAGAATACGCTGCCGCGTCTTTGCAGATACTAAATCTGGTCGCGTAAAAGCACGCGAAACGGTAGACGTAGAAACGCCAGCGGCTTCGGCTACATCCTGTATAGTATGTCCCATACTGTTAAACCTCCATAATAAAAGTAGCATATTGCATCACTAGATCAGCATGTGAAATCCATGATTACAAACGTTTGCATAATCGACCGCACAGTCGTTCTATCTCTTTAATATTGTTAATATTACACCATAAGACACGCTAAAAATGAGCGTTTAAAGAACTTTCTTCTTCTGTAAGCCTTTGTAAAATACACTTTTATTAGCCATGAAGAAACTCGACATTTGTGCAATAAATTTGACAGTCAATGCAAACGATGTCTAATATGGATGTACTGTTTAGTTCTGTCATGCTTAATCACAGCGGAGTGTGAGCAGTACACAATACTATGTACAGGCACGAGGCAGTGTTTTGAAGGAGGAGAGCCATATGGTCGATATGGTTGGAAAAGCGGTCAGAAAGTGGTGGGCATTGTTTGCTATGCCGACTTTCTTGGCATTTATAATTGGCTTTATTGTGCCATTCATTATGGGTGTGTACTTAAGCTTCTGCGAATTTACTACTGTAACCGACGGTGAGTTTGTGGGACTTAAGAATTATACGAAAGCTCTAGCAGATAAAGAATTTGTGCATGCATTGGGATTCACAGCAGCATTCACAATTGTTACTACCATCGTTATTAATGTTGTTGCGTTTGCTATTGCATATATGTTGACGCGAGCCATTAAGGGGTCGTCACTCTATCGCTCTGCACTCTTTATGCCTAACCTTATTGGCGGTATTGTGCTTGGTTACATTTGGCTCCTGCTTTTGAACGGCATTCTCGCTCACTGGGGTCGTGCATTAACCTATTCAGGTGTTTATGGCTTCTGGGGCCTGGTTATTGTGGTGTGCTGGCAGCAGATTGGTTACATGATGATTATTTATATCGCTGGTTTGCAAGCTTTGCCGTCAGACGTTATTGAAGCAGCTTCTGTGGATGGAGCAACAGGAACTCAAACCATGTTCCGCATTATTATTCCACTGATGATGCCATCCATCACAGTCTGCTCATTCTTAACCGTAACAAATGGTTTCAAACTCTATGACCAGAACTTGGCATTGACCAACGGTGCTCCAAGTAATATGTCTGAAGGTTTAGCCATGAACATTACGCGTACTTTCTACGGTCGTATGGGCTGGGAAGGCGTCGGCCAGGCTAAGGCTGTGATCTTCTTTATCTTGGTGGCAGTTATTGCTTTGATCCAAAATAAGATCACCACAAGCAAGGAGGTGCAGGCATAATGAATAACGATTCTCGTAAGCTTAAGCATGGTGGATTGTGGTCTGCATTCTTTGCAGTAATCAGCCTTCTGTGGATTTTCCCGATTATTTTAGTTCTTATCAACTCGTTTAAGCAGAAAGCCTATATTTCTGCCAATGCATTCTCTCTTCCAGTCGGCAAAGCATTCGTGGGATTAGAGAACTATACGCGAGGTATTGAAAGCACGCAGTTCTTCTCGTCCTTTGGATGGACTGTTTTCATTACTGTGGGTGCCGTAGCCCTCATTTTGGTGTGCACAGCCATGTGCGCATGGTGGATTGTACGCGTAGATAATTGGGCAGCAAAACTGCTCTACACGCTCTTCTTGTTTAACATGATTGTTCCGTTCCAGATGGTCATGTTCACGCTGTCTAAGCTGGTAGACATGATGAAACTGAATACTCCATGGGGATTATGGATTATCTATTTGGGATTCGGTGCAGGTCTGGCAGTGTTCATCTTTACCGGTGTGATTAAGGGCATTCCAAAATCCCTCGAAGAGTCGGCAATGATTGACGGTGCGTCTGTTCCTCGTACTTTCTTCCAAATCGTTGTGCCGATTATGAAGCCATCTATTATTTCTGTGGCGATTTTGGAAGCTATGTGGATTTGGAATGACTATCTGCTCCCATATTTGACCCTTGACTTGGGTAAGTATAAGACCATTTCTGTGGCAGTACAGTATCTCAAGGGAGGATACGGTTCGATTGATATGGGTGCTATGATGGCGTGCTTAGTTTTGGCAATTATTCCTATTATTATCTTCTATCTTGCGTGCCAGAAGTACATCGTCAGCGGTGTTATGGCAGGTGCTGTCAAGGGATAAACAGGCAGCAAAGTCCTACATCGTCTTAATAAAGCGGTTGTACATATGGGAACATATGGTTACATACAACCGCTTTATTTATGGCAGAAGAAGCGTGAAGAATAGCATGTGACCATCATAGGGGCCGCTTGTATTCACACGTTTACGTTATGTCTGAGTCCATGCTAGAAGGGGTGATACCCGGCGCTTCGCCCAGCGTTTTGCTCGCCGCTTATATAGTGTAAATAGCATATAAACACAGTGACTGCATATAACCGAAGCATTGCCTGCGAGGTAGAGGTTTTTAGGTAAGGATACTTTATGAATTGGCTGTCTCCTGAATCGAAATTCATGGAAGCGTGGAATAACACCACCGATGGTATTCTCATCAATTTGCTGATGCTGGTCACGTCTATACCACTCGTAACCATAGGCGCTTCATTGACTGCTGGCCATGTCACAGCTCGCAAGACTTTGCAGGGCGAGGGAAGTTCCGTTGTGCGTACATACTGGGCTGCGTTTACATCCAATTTTGTAAAGGCCACGCTTTTGTGGATTCCGTATCTCCTATGTGGTGTGATTGTGGCTTATATGTGGTTGTTTGTGCGTGTGCCTGAATTGCTCATTATTCAATACGGGTTAAGTATAGTGTGGCTGATTGGTTTTGAATGGACTTTTGCTGTGCAAGCACGTTTTGACAATACTGTGGCGCTCACATGGTTTAATAGTTTAGTTTTTGGCGTGCATCATATTGTGTTTACACTGATTTTAGTGGCGATAGACGCTCTTTTTGTGGCACTTGTTGTAGCAACAGTTATTCTTCTTCCTCCTGCATTATTCCTTGTAATAGTCTGTGGTTATGGAAGTGCGCTCATGTTCCATATACCATTTACTGAGCGAGTCTTTGCTCGCTATATTTCGTAGATATATTTTTACGGCAGGTAGTATCAACGCAGCTGCTTGCCGTTCGCCTATGCGTGCTAGTCTAATAATTATGCCAACAGATCTCTTGGGTCGAGAGTACGAAACTTTCCCCGCACCGAAAACACTTGAACAGCATGGTCCTGCTCGCGTCATTGCAATGTGCAATCAAAAAGGTGGCGTTGGCAAGACCACCAGTAGCGTTAATATTGCTGGCGCCTTGAGCCAATACGGACGCCGTGTTCTTATTGTTGATTTTGATCCGCAAGGTGCTGCTTCGGTTGCATTGGGCGTGAATGCCAATAAAGTGCCGAACACTATTTATACTGCCATGTTTAATAGCAGCATGGATGTTCATGAGGTTATTCAGCATACGCGATTCCCAGATCTTGATGTGATTCCAGCCAATATTGACTTATCGGCGGCGGAAGTGCAGTTGGTTACTGAGGTGGGGCGTGAACAGGTACTTGCTTCAGTGCTGCGCCAGGTGCGTCATGAATATGATGTTATTTTGATTGATTGCCAGCCATCGCTCGGTCTTCTCACCGTGAACGCATTAACAGCGGCAGATGGCGTGATTATTCCTGTAGCAGCAGAATTCTTCGCCCTGCGTGGTGTTGCTTTGCTCATGGATTCTATTGAAAAAGTGAAGAGCCGCATTAACCCGCAACTCGAAGTGTATGGCGTGCTTGTCACCATGTATACGCGCACTCTCCATGCAGAAGAGGTAGTGCAGCGAATTTATGATGCATTCCCGGGCAAAGTCTTCCATACTGTTATTTCACGATCCATTAAAATTGCTGATGCATCGGTGGCAGCAAAACCTATTACTATGTTCTCGCCACAGCACGCCACGGCAAAAGAGTATCGTGAGGTTGCGCGAGAAATTGTAGCTCAAGGAATCGTTGCTTAAATTATCGCTTAGTAGGTGCTCACAAGCACATCATGAGGTAACTGTACGCGCTCACAGAAGTTGAGAGATAAAAGTCGTGACTGAATCTTTTACTGTCAATCTTGAAGGATATCAAGGTCCTTTTGATGTGCTTCTTAGCTTACTGAGCCAACGTCAGCTTGAGCTGACTCAGATTTCGTTATCGGCTGTTACCGAAGAATTTGTTGCGTATATTAAACAGCTTGATATGCGTGAAAATGCTGATCAGGTGAGCTCTTTTATTGATGTGGCTTCTATTTTAATAGAGGCAAAATCTGCTCAACTTATTCCTCGAGAAGTGGGTAGTGAAGATTTTGAAGCCCATTTAGAGGCATTACAGCAACGCGATTTATTGTTTGCGAGGCTACTTCAGTATCGGGCGTTTAAGCAGGCCGGTGAAGAATTTAGACGCTGTTTTGCTGCTCACTCTGGACGTTTTGCTCATCCTGCCGCATTAACCGAAGCAATTGCTCAACTTATGCCAGATGTTGATCTGCATATAAAGGCGGATGATTTCGCGCGTCTAGCTGCTCAGGTCATTGCTGGTGCTCCAGCTAGCGAGGTGTCTGTATCTCAGCTCCATGTTCCGTTGGTAGATTTACGTGTACAGGCGGCGATTGTGCGCGATCGTCTACGCAGCGCAGGAGATAGGGCAGACGTGACATTTGCACAGCTGATTTCCGATACTACGGAAAAAATTGAGGTTGTGGCGCGCTTTCTTGCTCTTCTCGCTTTCTTTAAGCAAGGTGTGGTGCAGCTTAAACAAGATCAACCTTTCGATGAGCTGCATATTCGATGGCTGTATGAAAAAGATACTGCTGATATGGTTGATGTGGCTGACATTTCTGAAGGAGAATTTGCGTGAGTAATCGGCCGGATTTGTATAGTGCTTTAGAGGCTATTCTTATGGTCAGTGATCATCCTCTTCAGGCTACGGACGTTGTGAATGTTATGCGCGATGCTGGTTTCATTTCAGGAACTGATGATGAGGTGAGTGCAGCAATCGACAATGGTTTTCATGATTTAGCGAAAGAATATAGTCAGCAGGGCAGAGGTTTTGAGCTTCACCATAATCTGCAGGGATGGCAATTAGTGAATGCTGTAGAGTATGAGCAGATTGTGGCGCATTTTATTACCGAGGGACAAACAGCGCGGCTTTCTCAAGCAGCCTTGGAAGCCTTGGCAATTATTGCCTACAAACAACCGATTACTCGCGCGCAAGTCAGTGCCATTCGTGGGGTGAGCTCTGACGGTGTTATTCGTTCGTTGACGGTACGCGGACTGATTCGTGAGCAGGGAAGTGACGAGCAAACGCACGCAGCATTACTGGTGACTACAGGCTTGTTTTTAGACAAAATGGGTGTGCAATCATTAGAAGAATTGCCAAGTTTAGCTCCGTTCTTACCTGAGTCCGTTATTCACGATGCAGACATGGCCGACGATATAAATAACGATATGAATATGTCGTAAGCGCGAAATTAGTCGTAAATCAGCCGTATATCAGTTGTACATCACAGCTATATGCTTATCAAGAAATTTTACTTCGGTGTGTCTGCGCACAAGCGTACACTTGCAAAGGTTTATTTTCAGCTATTAAAGAGGTAATGAATGGCAATTCGCTCAAATATCCGAAATGTGGCAATTGTTGCACACGTAGATCATGGTAAAACAACTCTGGTGAACGCTATGCTCCAGCAGTCTAACGTCTTCTCCGAGCGTGAAGAAGTTCCAGATCGCGTGATGGATTCTGGCGATATTGAACGCGAGAAGGGTATTACTATTCTTGCTAAGAATACCGCTATTCATTATAACGGTCCTGCAGCAGTAGCTTTGGGAGAGCAAGACGGCATTGTTATTAATGTTGTTGATACTCCAGGTCACGCTGATTTTGGTGGCGAAGTAGAACGCGGTATTTCCATGGTGGATGGTGTTGTTCTTCTCGTGGACGCTTCTGAAGGCCCTCTTCCACAGACTCGCTTCGTTTTGCGTAAAGCATTAGAGGCTAAGCTGCCTGTTATTTTGGCTATTAACAAGACTGACCGTCCTGATGCTCGTATTAGCGAAGTGGTGTCGGAAGCTACTGATTTGCTTCTCGGTTTGGCTCAAGACGTGGTTGAGGAAGGCGTGGATCTTGACTTGGATTCCTTGCTTGATTTGCCTGTTATTTACTGCGCTGCTAAGGCTGGTCGTTCGTCTGTAAATCAGCCGGCTGATGGTGATGTTCCAGATAATGACAATTTGGAACCTCTCTTCGAAATGATTGTGAAGAACATTCCAGCTCCTCAGTATAACGAAGATACTCCTGTTCAAGCTCACGTCACCAACATTGATGCGTCCGATTATTTGGGTCGTTTGGGCTTAGTGCGTATTTACTCCGGTGAATTGGTGAAGGGCAAGCAGTACGGCTTGTCTCGTACAGACGGCAAGGTTGTGAACTTTAAGCTGACTGAGATTTTGCGCACTGAAGGCTTGGATCGCGTTCCTGCTGAAACTGCTGGTCCTGGTGACATTGTGGCTATTGCTGGTGTGGACGACATTATGATTGGTGAAACCATTGTTGATCCACAAAATCCTTTGCCATTGCCACTTATTCACGTGGATGAGCCAGCTATTTCTATGACTTTCGGTACGAATGATTCTCCTTTGGCTGGTACTGAAGGCAAGGATCATAAGCTCACAGCACGTATGCTTAAAGATCGTTTGGACAAGGAACTTATTGGTAATGTGTCTATTCAAGTGGTAGATACAGATCGTCCAGACGTATGGGAAGTACGTGGCCGTGGTGAACTAGCTCTGGCTGTTCTAGCTGAAGAAATGCGCCGTGAAGGCTTTGAGCTCACCGTTGGTCGTCCACAGGTAGTAACTCGTACAGTTGATGGCAAGGTTATGGAACCATTTGAGCATTCCACTATTGATGTGCCAGAAGAGTATATGGGTGCTGTTACCCAGCTGATGGCTGCTCGTAAGGGTCGCATGGATTCCATGACTAACCATGGTTCTGGTTGGGTTCGTATGGAGTTTACTGTGCCAAGCCGTGGTCTGATCGGTTTTAGAACACAGTTGCTCTCTAGCACGCGTGGAACAGGTATTGCATCCTCAATTTCTGCTGGCTATGATCAGTGGGCTGGAGAAATTGTTGTACGTCAAAATGGTTCTATGGTTGCTGACCGTCAAGGTAAGGCAAGCCCATATGCTATGCAGAAGTTGCAGGCACGTGGAAACTTCTTTGTTCAGCCACAATCGCCAGTATATGAAGGTCAGGTTGTTGGTGTAACCGGTAAGCCTGGAGACTTGGATATTAATATCACCCTCGAAAAGCATATGACTAATATGCGTTCTGCTACTGCAGATGTGTTGGAGACTTTGACACCTCCAATTCAGATGAGCTTGGAAGAGTCTTTGGATTTTGCTAATGATGATGAGTGCGTAGAAGTAACTCCTGAATCCATTCGTGTGCGCAAAATTATTCTGAGCCGTGACGCTTGGTATAAGTGGCATGCTCAGCAGCGCCGCCAATCCAAGCAGAAATAGCGTGTAATGACACATAGAAGTGAAGTGCCTGCGAAGCCATCTACTGTAAAAGCGTGGATAATTACAATCGTTTCCGCGTGCGTGGTGGCAATCGTGGGCACTTTTACTTACCGCTTAGGGGCTGCCTACAATATTCCTTATGGCTTATTTTTAAGCCTTCTTATGGTGGGTATGTCAAGCTTTATGGGTGCAGTGCGTGGCTCTGTATGGCACGTATTTGTGCATGGTCTTGTGTCTATATCAATTGTGTGGGCTATGGCTTTAAGCAGTACTAGCACGAGTACGGTAGTAGCCTTAGGCGGTTCTTCCTTGATTACGTATTGGTCGAAGAATTGTTCTCTCTACTGGCTTTATGGCATTATTGTGATACATCTGATCATCATGTTTATTCCGCAGCAGTGGGTGAATGCTTTTAAAGATTAAGGATGCTTATGCGCTTGTTTTATTTAGGACCTCGAGGATCATTTACCTATCAAGCCGCACAAGCAGTTTCTCGCAGTTATGCACTCGATTATGAGCTTGAAGCGTGCGTCAGCGAAAGAGAAATTTTTGACCATGTTGAGCGCGGCGACGGATGGGGAATTATTGCCTGGGAAAATAATGTGGAAGGCTATATTGCCCAAAATCTTGACCGTCTTATTGATGCGCATAATATTGCAGGAATTGAGCGCATTAGCGTCAATGTAGAATTTGATGCTTTCGTACGTCCTGATCATACGGATCTTACAGAAGTAAGCGCTCATCCTCATGGCTTGGCGCAGTGCTCGCAATTTATTACCGAGCATCATTTACGTATGGTTCCTGAGCAGTCCAATACGGCCGCATGTCAAAATCTTCAAGCTCACCAAATTGCTTTAGGCCCTCAGGGTAGCGGCAAGTTATATGGCTTAGAAACCTATCGCTCGCAGGTGCAGGATTATCAGGGAGCACATACAGATTTTTTGGTCTTGGCATCACGTGACGATACTGTAGAACGCAATCGAATGCACAAGCAGTTACATACAGTGTGTGAAAGCATTATTACTGTTATTCCGCTCGTTACAGGACCGGGTGTGGTGGCGAATCTTCTGGATGTGTTTCGCGATAATGGTTTGAATATGACGAGCCTTATTTCACGACCAATTAAAGCTGTGGACGGTACTTATAGTTTTGTAATTACTCTTGATGCGTCACCGTGGGATGCGCAAATGCAAGCAGTTATTGAAGAAATTCAAGAGCATGGTGACTGGGTAAAAATTCTAGCGGTGTATCCACACAGAGATACCACACATGTGCCTGCGTCACAATGGAATTTACCGCATGTAGGTCATAATCCGATGTTAATGGAGGAGTAGTCAGTGAAAATTGCTATAGCAGGATTAGGCCTGATCGGCGGTTCTTTAGCCTTAGCTTTGCGTGAAACTGGGCATGATGTGGTGGCGTGGAATCACCGTAGTGCTCCGTACGAAGCAGCACGTAAGCAAGGGATTGAATGTGTGCGCAGCGTAGAAGATTTAGCGCATGCTCTACCTGATATTCTTGTGCTGTGCACTCCTCTGAAAGCTATGGATTCTGTTTTAGCACGGTTAGCACCTGTTTTGGATGAACGCACAACACTTACTGACGTGGGCAGTGTGAAACGTCAAGTGTTGGAGAGCGTTGATGAGCATGGCTTGAGACACTGTTTTGTGGGAGCACACCCTATGGCAGGTAATGAGTTAGCGGGTTTTGATGCTGCTGATGCGCGTCTTTTTGACCGAGCGACATGGGCTGTAACTGTAGAAGATGACACCGAACGTGAGCGTTTTATTCGTGTAGGACAGATGATCTGTGAGGGTGTAAAAAATCGTTTTATTGTGACCACTGCTGTTGATCATGACAAGGCGACAGCACAGATTTCTCATATGCCGCACGTTGTGGCCACAGCTTTAGCATGCCAATTGGTCAATAATAAGAATTCAAATATTGCTCTTGCTTTAGCTGCTGGATCATGGCGTGATATGACGCGCGTTGCCTTAACAACTCCTGATCGAACGCAAGCAATGGTCGATGAAAATCCAGATAATGTTGCGGCGCTATTGCATGATATTGCAGCACGTTTAGAAGACTGTGCTGTTATGGTCGAAAATAGTATGCATGATGATACTGCCTTACGCCAGTTTTTTGAATCAGCTCAACCATACCGTGATGTCAAAGCAAAATTAAGCAAAAAAATTCCTGAAGGCGTTTTTACTGTGCCATGCGATGAATCAGCACAAGACTGGAAGCAGCAGCTTATCACAGCATCACGGCGTGGTGGACGTGTAGAACAGATAGATAATTTTGATGCTATAGTGCGTCATTTCCCTCATCTGCGTGACGATGAGTAGAACGAGGAGGTCTTTCTGGAATAGGCTTAAGACGAACTATTTTCTCCAAGTGGAGATAAATAATCTGAGAGGGGCGTGAGCCATTAGCAGCAGCATCGCGCTCAAGTGTTATGCCGTGAGCATCTGTGCTCAGCACGTGTCCCACAAAATCTCTATATTCGGGGCGCCCGCTGAATTCATCCACGCCGTCAAAAGTGCGAGCAACAATGCGCGAACCAGCAGGAATAGCGCTAAGAGAATCAGATGAGAGCATACAGTGTATTCTACAATCTGTATGATGACCAGCTCAAGAGCTACCGTCACGATATACTGAAAAGCTCACGGATATGCAGGGTGTAGGCATAGAGTGAACACTGTGAAGGAGTATGCCACGTGGAAAGCCAGGACCAATTGGAATCTATGAGCCCTGCTATGCGCGAAGCTATGAGCGAATATCTAGACTATATTCGTGTAAATAAAGGGCTGAGCGCAGCAACGGTGCGTGCTTATAGCGGTGATATTTCCCATGCTTTGCATGTATTGTTTTTACGCGGAATCGAGTCTTTAGATAATATTGATCGCGACCACTTGCGTTCATGGATGGCTTATGAGCTTCATCGTGGTGAATCAAAAGCAACAGTAGCACGCAAAGTAGTTGCCATGCGTGGATTTTTTGAGTTCGCGTACACACATGGCTTGTGCGCTAAGAATCCTGCAGAATCTTTAGCGACTCCTAAACATTCATCACGTTTGCCAGAGATCCTGACTAAAGAGCAGGCTGTGGCTTTTGTGGAAGCTGCGCCGCATGATGATAGCACTCAGGTGCAGGGTGGAGATAGCAGTAATAGCAGCAGTGGTCGAGTCCACGAGAGTGCTCAGGATATGCGTGACACTGCAATGCTTGAGTTACTGTATGCCACGGGAATCCGTGTATCTGAGCTTGTAGGGCTGAATATATCGGACATTAATATGAACGATAGGCTTATTAAAGTGACTGGTAAAGGTAATAAACAACGTGTGGTTCCTTTTGGGCTTCCAGCTGCACGAGCATTGCAGAAGTGGGTGGAGCAGGCACGCGCAGATTTTCTGAGCGATAAAACGCCGGAAGGTGCATTGTTCTTAGGACGTCGAGGAGGGCGTATTGATCAACGCATTGTGCGCTCTATTGTGCATCAGCGTGCGCAGGATGCTGGAGTTCCTGATATTGCTCCCCATGCTTTACGCCATTCTGCTGCAACGCATATGCTTGATGGGGGAGCAGATTTAAGAGAAGTTCAAGAAATTTTAGGACATTCCTCTTTGTCTACCACGCAGCGCTATACGCATGTGTCGATGGAGAAGTTGAAGCAAACATATGCACAAGCATTTCCGCGTGCATAAATTTCATATTATGATACATGCATAAGTATAAATTTTTTACTCACAAAAATTCGCGTATTGCCTTATTTTTCTGCATCTTTTATGCATGACTATGCATAAATATATACTGTAAATTACGAGATGAGCTCAAAATTGTTATTCATTCGAAACATTTTTCTGCTACATTGTCGCTATGTTCATTCGAGAAATCGTGTGAGTGTACTTCGTGCATAGTATCCGCTGGGAGCGGAGAAAAAGAAAGAGATAAACATGAAGAAGTCAAAGATTACAGTGCTGACTGCAGCAGTGGCTGCAGCAGTCATGGCATTAGGTGCGTGCGGCTCTTCTCAGGGTGGCTCTTCCAAAGGCGCCTCTACTGATTCTGTTATTACCGCATTTGCTAGTGAACCAGAAAATCCACTTATCCCAGCAAGCACCAATGAATCTGGTGGTTGGCGTGCTGTTGACTTGCTATTCTCTGGTCTTGTAAACTTCGATGCTAATGGCAATGTAAAGAATGAAGTTGCTAAGAGCATCAAAGCAAATGATGACAACACTAAATATGATATTGAAATTGGTGATGATTGGAAGTTTACTGATGGTACTAAGGTAACATCAGAATCTTTCACTAAGGCATGGAGCTACGCAGCAGTAGCATCTAATTCCATGTTGAACAGCTCTTGGTTTGCCAATATTAAGGGATACGATGAGCTTCAGGCTGAAGGTACTCCAAGCGATGCTCAGTTGAGTGGTTTAACTGTTACAGATGACACTCACTTTAGTGTTGAACTTACGAACAGCTCTTCAACTTTCCCAATTCAGGTTGGTTACCAGGCATTTATGCCTTTGCCAGAATCTTTCTATAAGGATCCAAAGGCATTTGGACAAAAGCCAGTGGGTAACGGTGCTTACAAGTTGAAGGCTTGGGATCACAATCAGTATATTAAACTTGTAAAGAATGAAGATTACAAGGGTAGTTTCCCAGGTAAGAGCCAAGAAATTGACTTCAGGGTTTACACCGATATGGATAGCGCTTACTCAGATGTTCAGGCAGGTAACCTGGATGTTATGGACTCTGTTCCAACATCTGCAACCACCACTTTTGAATCTGATTCTTCTGTACAAGCTTATAACAAGCCAGGTTCTGTTTTCCAGGCTTTGACTATTCCAACTAACTTAGAGCATTTTGGCATTAATGATGAGGGACGCTTGCGTCGTGCTGCTATCTCTCGTGCTATTAACCGTGAACAGATTGTTAAGAAGGTACTTGGTGGTACAGGTACTCCTGCAGTAGATTTCATTACTCCAGCAATGCCTGGATACTCTGAAGATCTCAAGGGCAATGAAGTGCTCAAGTACGATGCTAACGAAGCAAAGAAGTTGTGGCAGGAAGCTAACGCAATTAGCGACTGGGGCAACAGCAAGTTGAGCTTGAGCTACAACGCTGATGGCGGTCATAAGGACATTTTCGACGCATATGCAAACTCCATCAAGAATGCTTTAGGAATTGATGTAGAAGCAACTCCAATCGCTACTTTCCAGCAGCTGCGTCAGGAAATCAACAACCGCTCTCTCAAGGCTGCTTTCCGCGCTGGTTGGATGCCTGATTACCCATCTGCAGAAAACTACTTGCAGCCTCTCTACAGCTCTGCTGCAGCTGATGGCAACGGTTCTAATGATGGTGACTACAAGAATCCTGAATTTGATGCTTTGCTGACCAAGGCGAATGCTGCACCAAGCATTGAGGATGCAAATAAGATTTATCAGGAAGCAGAAGAGATTCTTCTCAAGGATCTTCCAAGCATCCCAATCTACTATGCCAACAGCAAGGGCGTTGCAGCTCAGGGCGTGAAGGGCTTCACAATGGCTTGGAACTCTATGCCTGACTACCGTGCTTTAACAAAGTAGTAGGGTAAGGATTTCATCCATCAAGAAAACTTGAACGGTGCTCATTTCGAGAAGTGAACTCGAGGTGAGCACCTTCGAGGTGTAATAGACAATAATTCCGATTCGCACAATAATGTACAGCTCATACTGTTAGGTGTACTATGGCTAGCATGTTCATGGACATCCATTACATATGGGAAAAGCACAAGGAGAAACAATATGTGGAAGTACTTTCTACGCCGTGTGCTACAAATGATTCCAGTTGTGCTGGGTACCACATTGCTTATTTACGCATTGGTATTCGCGCTTCCAGGTGATCCGGTTGTAGCAATGTTTGGTGATAAGCCGGTGAATGAGGCTATCGCTCAACAGATTCGAGCTGAGTACCATCTTGACCAGCCTTTTATTATTCAATATTTATACTTCTTAAAGAATGCTTTGACTTTAGATTTCGGTAACACGTTGCGAGGCGGCCGACCAGTTATTGATGTTATTGCAGCAGCTTTCCCAGTGACTATTAAGTTGGGTTTGATGGCTTTTGCATTTGAAGCTATTTTTGGTGTAATTTTTGGTATTATTTCAGGTTTGAAAAAAGGCACATGGTACGATTCCGCTATTTTAATTGTGTCTTTGTTGCTTATTTCGGTTCCTACATTCGTTGTTGGCTTCCTTATGCAGTACTTCTTAGGCGTAAAATGGCAAATTTTCCCGGTAACCGCGGGTGCAAATCCAGGCTTTATTGATTTGCTCATGCCAGCAATGGTGCTGGGATCGGTTTCTATGGCATATATCATTCGCCTAAGCCGTAGGGAAGTATCTACTAATAGAACTCTTGATTATGTGCGTACCGCACGTGCTAAGGGATTGAGTAATCGTCAGGTGATTGTGCACCATATTTTACGTAACTCTCTGATTCCTGTTGTTACCTATTTGGGTGCAGATTTGGGAGCACTCATGGGTGGCGCTATGATTTCTGAGCGAATCTTCAATATTAACGGTATTGGAAATACTTTGTACAAAGCAATTTTACAAGGCGAATCCAATCTGGTTGTATCGATTGTTACTCTGCTCGTGCTTATTTTCGTTATCTGCAATTTGATTGTGGATATGATTTACGCTGTACTCGATCCTCGAATTCGCTACGCATAAAGGAGACCATAGAAGATGACTCAGAATTATTCACCACTTCCAGGTCAAGAACGCTATGTGGCTCCTCTGGAAGAAACACCACTCAAAGCAGTGGATTCAGTTGATACCGATGCACCAGCAACCAGTATGTGGGCTGATGCATGGCGTAGCTTACGCAAGAATCCGCTGTTCATTATTTCTGCTATTGTTATTGTCTTTATTGTTTTCGTAGCACTGTTTCCAAAAGTATTTACGAAGTTAGATCCAAATTACTGCACCTTGGATTATTCTCGTGATTTGCCTCGTGCAGGACATCCTTTCGGTTTTGACATTCAAGGATGTGATATTTACGCACGTGTTATTTATGGAACACGTACTTCTTTGACTGTAGGTATTGCTACCACTTTGATTGTTGTTGTCATTGGTGGTCTTGTTGGAGCAGTTGCAGGATTTTTCGGCGGATGGATTGATGCGCTCCTTTCACGCATTGTGGATATTTTCTACGCTATTCCTTTGTTGCTTGGTGCTATCGTCGTTCTCCAAATGTTCCGTACCTCCTCATCAATTTGGAAGATTATTTTGGTGATGGCAATGTTCGGATGGGTATCTATTGCACGTATTGCTCGAAGCTCTGTTCTGGAAACAAAGAACCTCGAATTTAATACAGCATCCACAGCTTTGGGCTCAACCCCTATGCGTAACCTGTTCCGCCATGTTATTCCTAACGCATTAGCTCCTGTTTTGGTTGTTGGAACCACATCATTGGCTAGCTATATTGTGCTGGAAGCTACTCTAAGCTTCTTAGGTCTCGGTTTGCCGTCTGGAAACGTGAGCTGGGGTGGAGATATTTCCACAGCTCAAACTATGTTGCGTACTCAGCCTATGGTTTTGTTCTATCCATCTGCAGCATTAGCTATTACTGCTTTAGCCTTTATTATGTTGGGTGACGCAGTCAGCGACGCTTTGGATCCTAAGAGCCGTACTGAGTAAGAAAAAGAGGAGATTAACTGATGACTGATAATATGCATATTCCATCCCCTCTTCTTGAGGTGAAAGATCTCAACGTCGAATTCAATACTTCTGCAGGACCTGTTAAGGCAGTGCGCAATGCCAGCTTTAATGTGTATCCAGGTCAGTGGGTGGCTATTGTAGGTGAATCCGGGTCGGGTAAATCCACATCAGCAATGGCAGCTTTGGGCTTGCTTGCTGGAACTGGTCATATTACTTCAGGCAGTATCAAGCTTGAAGGTGAAGAAATTTCGGGTTATACGTCTAAGCAATTCGAAGCTATTCGTGGATCTAAAATGGGATTAGTTCCTCAAGATCCTATGTCAAATTTGAATCCGGTACATCGTATTGAACGACAAATCAAGGAAGCATTAACTGCTAATAATGTGGATATTAGTCGTGAACAGCGCATTCGATTAGAGGATGCTTTGAAGCGGTCCGATGTTGAGCTTTCAGCAGATGAATACGTTCATGATGATAATGATGAGCTGTTCTTGGGATCAGCTGAACGTGATAATTTAATAGCTGCAGCGCGTCAAGCAGGCGGTTCTGCAATTTCTGAAGACACCTATAAGCAGTGGGAAGAATCATGGGTTCCTGGCTCTATTACACGCTGGCTCGTGTTGCAAGATATGGTAGAGGCTGGAATCAGTAAGGAAAAGGCAGCAGAGGTTGCTACCAAGTATGTTACTGGTTCAACCATGCGTGATCGTATTGCTGGTGTGCTTGACGAAGCTGGTATGCCAGATGCTGCAGCGCGTGCACGTCAGTATCCACATGAATATTCGGGTGGTATGCGTCAGCGTGCTCTTATTGCGATGGGTTTGGCTGCTCGTCCTCGACTGCTTATTGCTGATGAACCAACCTCAGCATTGGATGTTACGGTGCAGAAGAAAATTTTGGACCATTTGCACACGCTAACAGATTCCTTGGGAACTGCTGTGCTTTTCATTACTCATGATTTAGGCTTAGCAGCTGAACGCGCTCAGCATATTGTGGTGATGTATAAAGGTCAAGTGGTAGAATCCGGCCCAAGCTTGGAGGTTTTGCAGCATCCACAGCATCCATATACCAAGCGTCTTGTAGCAGCAGCTCCTTCCTTGGCATCTCAGCGTATGGAATCTACCGTAGAATCCGCTCGCGTCAGTGAAAAAGCAGCAGGGGATGCTTCTGCAGATAATACTTCTGCAGGCAAGACCCGCGACACAGTTATTTCTGTGAAGAATCTTGTGCGCGAATTTAAAATTCCAGGTCGCAAAGAGCTCTTCAAAGCGGTTGATGATGTGTCCTTTGACGTTAAGCGTGGCACAACTCTTGCCATTGTGGGTGAATCAGGTTCCGGTAAATCAACTGTAGCGAATATGGTTTTGCATTTGCTTGATCCTACAAGTGGTACTGTTACCTACGAAGGTGAAAATATTCATTCCTTCGATAAGAAGCAGCTGCTTGACTTCCGTCGCCATGTGCAGCCAGTTTTCCAAAATCCTTATGGTTCTTTGGATCCAACGTACACAATTTTCCGTTCTATTGAAGAACCTTTGCGTATTCATAAGATTGGTGATGTAAAGAGCCGTGAAGCTCGTGTGCGTGAGCTGCTCGACATGGTAGAGATGCCACAGTCTGTGATGAGTCGTTACCCTAATGAGCTTTCTGGTGGTCAGCGTCAGCGTATTGCAGTGGCACGTGCTATGGCTTTGAACCCAGATGTGATTGTGGCTGATGAAGCTGTTTCGGCTTTGGACGTTCTTGTTCAAGATCAGGTTTTGCATTTGCTCAATGATTTGCAGGCAGAACGTGGTCTAACATACTTGTTCATTACTCACGATTTGGCAGTGGTACGTCAAATTGCTGATGATGTGGTAGTTATGCAGCACGGTAAGCTGGTAGAACATGCGTCAACCGATGAGGTGTTCAATAATCCTCAGACGCAGTATACGCGTGATCTCTTGGATGCTATTCCAGGAGGAAAGTTAGAACTCGGATTGGATTAAAAACCACATGGTTATTTCAATTACGACATCAAATTTGAACGGAATTCGTGCTGCAAAGCGCAAGGATATGTATTCTTGGGTGGAGCAGCACACTCCGGATATTTGGGCTATGCAAGAGGTGCGTGCGCCTCAAAGCGAAATTGATCCTATTTTTGATGAGATTAGTGGCATCTATGCTCAGTCTGCTAAAGGTCAGATTATGGATGAACCTTTAACTCGTCAAAATGAGATTTGCCGCATTAAAGGTCGAGCTGGAGTTGGCTTACTCAGTGCGCTGCCGGTAGTAGAGCAGCGTTACGGTTTGCTTGATTTAGAAGAAGATGTGGATTCAGGGCGTTGGATTGAATCAGATATTAAAACTCCTGAAGGCTACACTATTACAGTGGTGAGCGTCTATGTTCATGCTGGTAATGTGGATCATCCAGATAAAATGGAGCAAAAATTCCGTTTTCTCGAGAAGATGACAGAGCGCATGAGCCAGCTGCAAGATATTGCAGCATCGGGTGGCAATCAAGCTGTGCTGTGTGGCGATTTTAATATTGCTCATACTCCGATTGATATTAAAAACGCGAAATCGAATGAAAAGTCTGCTGGATTCCTCCCTGAAGAGCGCGTCTACATTGATAAATGGTTAGGTGATTTAGAATATGTGGACGTAATGCGCGACTTAGCCGGGAAATTCAAGGACCATACACATGGTGGTCGCAACGCGGTAAAGCATTCGATAATGATACAGGCTGGCGTATTGATTATCAGTTCGCAACCCCTGAGCTGGCAGCAACAGCACGAGGCTTTGTTATTGATAAAGCACCGTCATATGATGCCAGATGGTCTGACCATGCTGCAATGACCATTAGCTACGAGGTCTAGCACGTCTAGGACTTCTAAATGTCTATAATCTCTAGCGCACGTATGCCATGAGTAAGCCGACACAGACTGCTCATGGCATTCAGCATTTTTTAAGGTGCGTACCCTACTGTATTCTTGAGTTTCGGAACGCTTGTGAAAGGATAATTATGGGATTCTTTGGCTTCGGTAAGAAGAAAAAAGATGTTGTTAATCAAGATGTTCTCGATGAAACAGCTGAGGAAACTGAAGACATTGAGGACGCTGACGTTCATGGTCCTTGGGATATCAATGATGATAATGCCCCAGATTATGATGAATATTTGAATATGGGTGCTCTGTATTTGCCATTCCTGTTTGGTATTGAGCTACGTTTAAAGGCATCAAATAGTGACGGTAATATTGTGAGCACAACAATTACCTATAAGAATTCCTCATTGGAAATGGAAGTATTCGCCGCTCCAAAGTCTATGGGACTTTGGGATGACATTCGTCAAGAATTTTTGAATAGTCGAGCAAAAGCACAAGAAGTTGAAGGTGTTTTTGGCCAAGAGATTCTTCTGCCTGTAACCGTGCAGAACAAAGAAGTTATGTCTCGCATTGTTGGTGTGGATGGTCCACGATGGATGGTGCGTGCCATCTTTACTGGCTCAGCAGCAACAGACGATGATTCCGAAGAGAAGCAGGCTTTAGATAAGTTCCTCTCCGATGTGGTTGTTAACCGTGGAAGTGAGCCACTTGCACCGCGTGATCGTGTCTTCTTGAGTAGACCACTTACTCCTTCTCAAGTTAAAGAGATGGAAGCTGCTGCAGCTCGTGCACAGAATGAAGAAGACGATCACAGCCAATTGGAACTGCCTGAAGATCCAGACGGATATGGTCAGCAAAGTCAAGTACAGCACACTTTGCGCCGTGGCCCACTCTTCTCGGAAATGCGCTAATGTCTGAGTCTGAAAACAATAAAGGTCTTAAAGCCTTAGCAGATTCTTCCGATAACTTCTCCGTGTGGGATGCTATCGGAGGGCTTCGAGGCATAGCTGAATCAGTTATTCCATTTCTTGCTTTCACCGTTATCTTTATGACGACGACAAATCTAATCGCCGCTCTGATCGTTGTGTCGATACTCATCGTAACTTTTGTTGCAGCACGGCTCATGCAGCGACAAACGCTTATGGGCGCATTCTCTGGCATGATTGTCACTTTAATTTCTGTTGCATTTGCAGCTGTGAGTCATTCTGCGCGGCATTTTTATAGCCCGGGAATATTTATTAATAGTATTGCTATGGTGGTTCTGTTCGCGTCATTGATTCTCAAGAAGCCAGGCATTGGTTGGATAGTCGATCAGTTTAGTGGTGAATCTACTATGAGCGCTCTCTATAAGCAGTACGTGCAAGCAACATGGGTATGGATTGCAGGTTTTATGCTGCGGCTTGTGATAGAAATTCCACTGTACATCATGCATTATGTGGACGCTTTGGGAGTGGCACGTATTCTTACGGGTGTTCCGTTATTTGCATGCATGCTTGGGATTTCTTGGTTTATTATTGCTCCGGCACGTAAAAAGTTGGATCCTCAAGTTCAGCAGACACAAGAGACACAAGCTCCACACGAGAATTAGGTGCGACAAGAAGCTTCTGTATGAGGCAATTGCCACACGAAATTTTCAGTCATAAGAAAGATCGATACACATGATACACAACGCTGACCAATCTCAACTTGAAAGTGTGGGAGAAGGACGTTTAGAAGCTGACGTTGTTATTGAACGTTATGCCGATCAAGGACGTTGCGTAACGCATGTAGATGGGCGAGTAGTTTTTGTGCGCTTTGCGTTGCCTGGAGAAAAAGTACGCATACGCATTGATGAGCCGCATAATCGTAAAGATCGTTTCTGGACAGCTGAAGTAACCGAAGTGTATGAAGCAAGTTCAGACAGAGTTGAACCAGCATGGCCTTTAGCAGGACCGCTCGCATGGGGTGGAGGAGCTGGGGGAGCAGACCTCAGTCATGTGTCTTTAGAAGGGCAGATTGCTTGGAAACGAGCCAGTATTGAGGAACAACTTGAGCGGATTGGAAAAATAGAGAATCCATCTGTGCCTGTTTTGCGTGTGCCTGAAGATGAAGATACTCAGGGATTGCATTGGCGTACTCGCGTTGAATTTATTACTGATGATGAGGGTTTCGTATCCATGCGTCGGCGTGAATCGCATGATCGTGTGCGTGTGAAAGATATGCCATTAGCTTCACAGCAAGTGCTCAAAGTGGCTGAGCATCTTGATCTTTTTAATCGCCGTTTCGAGCCTGGTGCTCATATTCGCATTACAGCGCCAGAGCCGCGTGAGGGGCAGACTGATGTGCTGAGCTCCGGTAATTGGTCGCTGATGATTAACCAAGAGCTTGCTGATGGGCATGAATATGTGCGTGAACGCGTAGAACTTGCTGATGGCAAAGCTTGTGAATACAGTGTTCTCGCTTCTGGTTTCTGGCAGATGCACCGCATGGCACCTGAAATTTTAGCTCGCGATGTGATGAACTTAGCGCAGACCTACGCAGTTTCTGAAGGGTTGTTGCCAGACAATGGCGTGATCTGGGACTTATATTCTGGTTCCGGCTTATTTACCATGCCTGCCGCTTCTCGACTTGTCCCCGGCGGCGAAGTTCTAGCTATTGAAGGTGCTGAACAAGCTGTATCGTCGGCAATAAAAAATGCGAAACGCAATAATATTCATAATGTGACTGAAGTTGCTGGCGATGTTTTGCAATCGTTACGTCATGTTAAGAAGAATTATCCTCATCTGGCAAAGCCGGATTTGGTTATTCTTGATCCGCCGCGTGCTGGAGCAGGTAAAAAGGTTGTTGAACAGATTGCACAGTCTGAAGCTGCGACGGTTGTGTATGTGTCGTGCAATCCGGCATCACTTGCGCGTGATATTGCAGTGTTTGGTGAACGAGGCTACAACATTACGTTTATTCATGCACATGATATTTATCCGATGACTCACCATGTTGAGACGGTGTGCTTGCTGTCACACAAGGGCTAGTATTCAGCTAAAATGCCTGTTCTACATGTTGTGGTTGGCGTCGTTTACACGTACAGCGTGTGTTTGTGGGAACAGGTCTACGTTAGGCGCTTGGCTCTTGTTTTTGGATTGCCTGACCTCGAGTGTGCAAGGTAGATGTTTTGGTTTGTTGAGTGTTTACGCTTGATGTTTTTTGGGGGTTGAGTGTCTAGGGTAGATGTTTTAACGGTGCTGAGTGTGCAAGATTGATATTTTGCTGTGCTGAGTGTTTAGGATAGATGTTTTTTGGTCTTGAGTGTGTAGGGTTGATAACACGAGGTCAAACGCCTTGTTGCGGCATAAAAGAACGGTCGCTTCCGTGCTGGGAGCGACCGTTAGTTTTTTTAGGGAGTTTGGTTTTAGCCGATGTGTAGGCTTGTGCCTGATTTGAAGGTTACGGTATAACCTTCGTCTTCTATGGTGATGGATTCGACGAGGCGGCGCACGAGGGTTTCGTCAAAGTCTTGGATTGATAGGTCTTGTTGCTCGATGAATGCTTTGAGTTCATTCATTCGCATGAGGTTTTCTGACTGGCGGGTTTGTTCTTGTGCGATGTTTACTTGTCTGGCTCTTAGGGCGTGTATTTCTTCTGCGATTTGAGCGTAGTCTTGTTTTTGCTGAACTTTACCTATGAGTTGTTGTTGGAGTTCTTCGAGCCTTTTATCAATCTCGAGGGCGTTCGTATCGTTTGTGGGCTCAATGGCTTGTTCAAGGTTGTGGGTGAGCTGGTCGATGAAATCTTGCTTGGAGACAAGCAACATGTTGAATGCTTTAATGCAGACCTCTTTGAGCTCGTCTTCGGGCACGGTTCTTGCATGGCAAACCATGTGTGCGTGGGCAGCTTCAACTCGTGATATGCAGCGCCAAACGATGGATTTCTTACCACGATTGTTCCAATGGATTCGCCTGAACAGGTCGCCGCACTCGGCACATATGACCTTCTGGGACAGTGGATGTTGGCTCGAATAGTTGCGCCGAACACCAGCAGGGCTGAGGTAGCTTTTGGATCGTTTGATGAGCTCTTCTTGCGCGAGCATGAAGATGTCTTTTGGGATAATTGCTTCGTGGTTGTTTTCCACATAGTATTGCTGGGCTTGCCCGGTGTTTTTCACTCGTGTTTTCGTCAAGAAATCCGTGGTCACAGTTTTTTGTAAGAGAGCATCTCCCATGTATTTCTCATTGCTGAGGATTTTCCTGATGTTGGATTCCCACCATTTTGTTTTACCCGCACCGTTGACAATCCCGTCTGCTTGCAAGCCTTTAGCAATGCTATGGGGACTTTTCCCATCAAGGAATTCTCTAAAGATGCGTTTGACGGTTTCTGCTTGCTCGGGATCGATGATGAGGTTACCGTCTGTGTCTTTGGTGTAGCCCAGAAAATGGTTATGGTTAATTTGGACTTTGCCTTGCTGGTAGCGGTACTGAATTCCCATTTTGACGTTTTGCGATAGTGATTGACTTTCTTGCTGTGCAAGGCTTGCCATGATGGTTAAGAGTACTTCGCCTTTTGCGTCCAGCGTGTTGATGGATTCTTTTTCAAAGAGAACAGCGATGTTTTGTTCTTTGAGTTGGCGGATGTATTTGAGGCAGTCCAGCGTGTTTCTTGCAAAACGTGAGATGGATTTGGTGATAATCATGTCGATGTCACCTGCCATACACGCTTCAATCATCCGGTTGAATTCTTCTCGCTTCTTGGTGTTGGTACCCGAGATGCCGTCATCCGCATAGATACCAGCGAACGTCCATTCTGGGTGAGCTTTTATATAGTGCTTGTAATGTTCGACTTGTGCTTCGTAGCTTGTTTCTTGTTCTTCGGTATCGGTGGATACGCGGCAATATGCGGCAACGCGAAGCTTTTTGATTTCCTCTGTGCTGGAGCGATTTCCTAGTTGTGGTTTAGCTGGAATGATGGTTACTTGTGGCATGTCTCGTCCTCGCTTTCAATCAGTGTATAGATGTATTGGACGCGTTCACGAATGGTGTCAAAGTGTTCTTGCTCTGGACGGATGTGAAACACAGTTGGAATACGAAGTGTACGTTTTTCTTTTCGCCGTCCTGTTAGGTGGTGTTTTTCTTTTAAGGTGCGGCGTTTGTCTTGCACTGTGTCAAAGAGCTGAAGGTCAATGATGGCAGGATAAATTTCATCACCTAGGTAGCGTTTATCGGCGAGGATTCGCGCAATGCGCGAATGCGTCAAGGTCACTCCAGCGTCTTTGCCTGCGCGGATTAGACTTTGGTGGTCACGGTAGCTTTCAAACAAGGTTTTGAGCTGTCTAGCCTGTGCAGGATGTATCTCAATGTGGCCGTTTTCTATGGTGTAGCCAAAGGTAATGTGTGTCATGCTCTTATATCCTTTCTGGTAAAAGTAGTCCGCATTTGAGTTCAAAGACCAGCTCATGTTGGCTTTGTATGTGTACGCGATTGACGGTGTCTAAGAACAACTGGTCATCAAAGTTTTGTTGCATTTTTGCTCGACTGGTTTTATCGAAGAGTTCATGGGCAGCTTTGACAAAGTCGACTGAGTTTTCGATGCCGTGCTCGATTTGAGTGATTTCCTTTTTTGCGGCTTGTATTTTGCTTTTTACGATGCTTGCTTCCTTGAGGTATAAGGCTTGGTCGATAAGACCTTCTTTCAGCAAGTTTTGGTAGTCGCTCAGGCTTTGTTCTAGGTTTGATACCGAGCTGTTTAGGACATAGATTCTTTGCGCTGAGTTGTCCTGAGCGTGTGACTGTAAATCAGCAAGATAGGGTGCAAGGATCATTTGGCGTGCAAAGATGAGTTTGTTGAACAGGGTGGTAAAAGCGGCTTTGATGGATTCATCTGGGATCGCTTTTATCGGGCAGGTATCTTTGTTTTCTATGTGACCTGTGCATCCCCATTTCACTGCATCACTTTGACTGCCGTAGGTTATGCGCTTAAATGTGGAATGGCATACTGCGCATGTGATTTTTCCCGAGAAAGTATAGCGTGCAAGACACTTGTTACTTCCTTGGGGGTTGTTCTTTCGACTGGAACGAAGCGAGAGCAAGTGTTGGACCTTTTCGAACTTTTCATGGCTGATGATTGCCTCGTGATGATTGGTTACATGGTAGTGTTCTTTTTCTCCCCTGTTCGTGTGGCGTTTGTAGGCATCATCGGTATAGGTTTTTTGGAAAATAACATCACCGGTATATTTCTCGTTTCTCAAAATCGAGCGAATAACCGTGCCTCTCCACACCGTGCCTCGGCATGGTGGGACGTGTGCATCGTTGAGTTTTTTAGCAATGGCGCTACTTCCCATTCCGGATAGAGCACAAGCGAAAATGTCTTGAACAACGGGCGCTTTGTGTTCGTCGATGACGAGGTTTTCACCATTCCATATATAACCGTAGGGTGGGCTGGACAGTTTGAATGTTCCTGCCTGAAAGCGTTTCGTAATAGACCATCTGAGGTTTTGCGCGATGGAGTAGGACTCGTCTTGAGCAAAACTCGACAGCAAGGTTAAAAACAGTTCATCTTCCATCTGCAAGGTATCTATTTGTTCTTTTTCAAAGTAGATAGATATGCCTAGCGCAGTGAGTTCGCGAACCATTTCAAGGCAGTCTGTGGTGTTGCGAGAAAACCTTGAGATGGATTTGGTTAAGACGCGGTCGATAAGGCCTTGACGGCATTGTTCCAGCATGCGATTTAAGGCAGGGCGTGAATGTTTCTTTGTGCCGCTGATACCAAAATCAAAAAATACTTCAACTAGCGACCAGCCGATGTGACTGGAGATGAGTGTTTCGTAATGCTGCTTTTGTGCTTCAAGACTATTTTCTTGATCCGTGCTATCGGTTGAAACTCTGCAATAAGCAGCAACACGTAGATCGCGTGGGTGCGTATTTTCGGTGCTGCTCGCGTTAATCGTTACTACTTTTTTCATGTATGCATCACCTCCTGTTTGCTCTCTATACATCACTCTGTTTGCCTGGTATATCAAGTATTTTTGGAGCTATTTCTGCATACAGCGAAGGAAAAGAAGTGTGATTGATGCGCTCAAAAGCAAGATGCTCTTCATGGCTGATGAGCTGCTGTTTCCGCAGGCCATCTGCTACGTGTTTGGCCATGCGTGAGTAGATTTCGTCAATGATTTTTTGCTCGGTGTAGTAAGTATTCATGTTTTGTCTCCTGTGCTCAAAAAGAATGTCTCTACTGAGCACCTGAAGAAAACGAGCGGTTTTGGACGAAAAATCATCGGATAATTTTGGGCAATAAAAAAGCCCGTATGCAGCTAAGGGTTTTAAGCCATAACTGCATACGGGTTACAAATGGTGTGGTTGGATTATCGGAGGAGTTCGTTGACGCGGCGCTGGATAGCTGCGTAGTTATAGCCAGCTTGGGTGAGCCGGTCTTTTCTGGCCTGTCCGTTTCCCCAGTTTCCACGGATGACTTCACGTGCCAGCTCATCCACGGACTTAGACGCTGGCTTTGGGCTTGGTTTGCCGGATAGGATTTCATTGACACGTGCTTGAACGGCTGAGTAGTTTTGTCCGAGTCGGCGTTTGCGTTCGTCTCCGTTGCCATAATCTCCACGGATAACAGCGCGTGCCAAAGCGTCTACGTCCTTGGCAGCACTTTGCGAAGGCGGCGTTGGCTTTGGAGTAGCTGGTACGGGAGCACTTGTTGAGCCCGTCATCTTGTCGTACCAGTACTGGGCGCGTGCCATATAGGCACCGTGCTGTGAACCTGCAAGGGATGCCGGGCATTCGGTTGCGGCAAAGTCTTTATGACCAAAGACATTCTTGTGCCACTGAGGGCGACCTAGCTTGTAGTACTTGCAGAGAGCCGCAACTAGGTGCGCGCCATTATCCAAACAAGCATCGGAGATGCGGTACGGGTTTCTTGTGATGTCTGCGTGCTCGATACCAATGGAGGTGATGTTGGCGTTCCAGTTTCCTGCATGCCATGCGGTATCCCTGTCCCAGACAAGCTGTCCGATTTTACCGTCCGACTGGACTTGATAGTGAGCGGATGCAGCTCTGGTTTGCCAGACGTTGTAGCAGCCTTGGATGGAGAGGTTACCGTCGTTGTGGTGAATGATGATTTTATTGATGGACGCACCTTGGCGGCCTTTTGAGTAGTGTTTGTTCAAGATGAGATTGACGTCTGCATCGAGAGTGTTCCAGTTTTTCATAATGGTAGTCCTTTCTGTTTTTAGCTAGGCTGCTTTTGTAAGCACAAAGAAGATGCCTACAAGGAGACAAACCAGCGGTTTTAAGAGATAAAAGATGAAAAGTACCGTGCAGGTAATGATGAGAATGAATATGCAAAGGATGAGGAGGAGCCAGAAAAGGTTTCTACTTCTCATCGCTTGATACCTTCTCGTCTTTTTCGGTGCGGTCATGGAGCTGTGCTAGGACGCGCTTTAGCTTGTCAGGAACCGGGAGGCCAAGGTGCGTGGCGTTTTCGATGAGAGACAAGCCTTCATTGGACAGGTAGAAGAAGATGACTGCAGTTCTGAGCATGCTACCTGTGCCAATGATGTGGGTATCAAGGATGTGGCCTGCGCCGACTAGGATGAAGATGAGTACTTTTCTGGCGATGCCTTTAAAGCCTACGGAGCTGGAGAGCTTTTTGTCTGCGATGGCACACAAGATCCCGGTGACGTAGTCGCAGATGACAAAGATGACGAGGGCATAGAGCAGCCCGTCAAAGCCACCGAGGTAGTAGCCAAGCCACGCTCCGATGGCGGTATAGGTGAGCTGTATGCTGGTCCAAAATTCTTTCATGTTGTTGTCCTTTCTGTTTTGGGCATGAAAAAGGCCGCGGAAGCGGCCAAGTGAGAACGTTCTTTAAGCTGTTGAGTTAAAGCTTGAAGGATGTAAAGGGATAGAAGGTAGCGCTGACTAGTATTCCTTTAGGTATTTCGCATTTATAATTCGTATCTTTCACAAGGGGCACGAGTGCGTGAGCAGGTTTGTTAGCTTCAGTGAGTTTTGCCACGAATACGATACTGCGAAAACTTTCCTCGGGTGAGTCCGAGTGTGAATCTGTGGAAGTAAGGATTGCAAAGGTATCTTCACCCGAAGATGGAGAAATTCGCACCACCGTGATGTTTAAGAGCCCATCATCTGTAACAGCCAAGTCGTCTTGAAGCTCAAAATGCCTTGGCGTATCAAAGCCAAAGCGGTAGCGCATCCGGTCCATTTCTTCTTTGAGTATGCCCAGCTGTTTTCCCACAGTGGCTGCATTGGCTGGTGCATTTTCATTAGAGAGTGTGGTATCTGTGATTGTTTTTTCTTTAATCTCTTTTTTGAGCGAATCTCGCATTTGATTGGTGAGTGTTTCTTGCGTGCGCAGCACCTCGCAGACATCTTTGATTGCATCCCCTGTGGCTTTGGCATCTGCAGCTTGTCCTACGTTTGAAAGAGTCGCATCCACCACGACCGTGTTGGTGCCAGCGATGATGCCATCCATTTGTTTTATCTTGGCATCAATGTTTGCTTTTAGCTCTTGGAAGGTGGCAGTGCGTCCAGTCTCGTTTGTTTGCCGTGTACTTTCAGCACGGATGCGCTGTTGCTCTTGGTTGCTGCGTGTTTGTTCTGCACTTTGGCGCTTGGTTTCATTTTCCTCACGGGCAGTTTCTGCTTTTCGGTAAGACTCCTCGGATAAATGTCGCAGCTCTGCATTGTAGGCACGCACTCGCTCTTCGCCTTGGCGAATTTTTTCTGCTTTGACGCGTTCGCTTTCCTGGTTGCTTCTGCGCGTCTCGTTTTGCGCACGTTTGTTTTCAGCTACTTGGCGTGCCTGTTCTTGCGCCTCGCGTGTGCTCTCGGCATCGGCGCGTTTGGTTTCGGCGCTTTTGCGAGATGTTTCTTGGCTCTTGCGCGTCTCTTCAGCACTGGCACGGGCGCTTTCTGCTTGTTTGCGTCCATTTTCAGCCTGGGTCGTGGTATCGACCTGTTCATTGATGGCGTCGATGGCATCATGGATTGCTCCGCGTACATCTTTGCCGTAAACGGCTGCTTGAATTTTATTCAACTGGGTCTTCACGTCCGCCATGTTCGTCCTCCTTTACATCAACGGTGATTTGCTCTGCGATAAGTGCGATGCGCTGGGCTCGTTCTTGTGAGAGCACGGCTTCTAGGATGAGGTCAATAAAAAAGCCGGGAAGGTCATACTTCACGGCAATTTGACTAACCTGGTAGTTCAGTTCATTGCGGGCTTTTTCGGCTCGCAGAATAAGTGGTAGGTCTTTGTCTGTCATAAGCTTTCTCCTGTTTCTTCCATCTGTGCATCAAGGGATGCTCTGAGCTTTTTGGCACGTTCGAGCAGCACTTCTGACTCTATGGTTTCGTTGCCGTCTAGTCCCAGCAGAATTTCTAAGGCTCTATCGTGTGCTGATACAACAGTTGTGGCGGTACTGACTTTGGGCTTGGTTGGTTTTTGCTCGACTATCTTTTTCTCAATGAGAATGGCTTCTTGCATAGTTGATTTCTCCTTATCTTTTTAGAAGGTGCCTGATATGAGGATGCCGTTTTTGAAAACCATCTTGCAGTTGTTAGACCAATTGGAAACGGTGCCATCAGAGGACATGGAGTTGATTTTCACGAAGTTGCAGGTGCCTGTGATGCCGCCAACATCAAAGCGCACGTTTTTGAGTGCGTGCCCGTGCATATCGATATCGCATCCTGCGTTTAAGCACCCAGCACTAAAGTTGCCAAATCTGCTTCTGGCATAAGTCCATATCATGGTGAAATTGCCGCCGCTTGCTGGCTGGGCTGACCAGCTCATGTAATCACCGGTGTTCTTGAGGTTGAAGTTAAGTCCTGCGATGGTGTCAGATCCTGCAAAGCCATTTCCACCAACGAGACCGATTTCCTTGTCATTGTAGTCAATTGCCATGTAGCCATAGCCTACGCGGAGCTTGGTGGTGTCTGTTTCTGTGGTAAGACTGCCGGTCAGGTTTGCAGACTTTGCCGTCAGATAGCCCGTCCTGGTTAAGGTGAAGTTCGGGCTGGTAATGGAGAGGTTTTTGGCATCGAGCGCGCCTGTGGCAAGATTCCAGCTGACGTTTCCTTGCTTATCTTTGAGGGTGCCAACGCGGATGAGGTCAGCGTTTAAGGTGCCTGCGGTGATGTAGTCTGCAACGATGGCACCGTTCATGGTGATGGCTGTGCCATAAGTGCCTTTGTAGCCGGTCTTGGAATAGCCAAGACCTGCCATGTTCCACCTCCAGACCTTTTTCGCAGAGCTGGTGTCTTTGGTGTCCATGATGAGGATTTCGTTTGCTCGTGTGACCACATTGCCTGTGGTCTGGGCTGTGATAAGAGCAGTGGCGTTATCTTTTGCTAGGCGCAGGGTTTCACTTTGGCTTGGCAGCGTGTCGATTCGTTTGATGATGTCTTGATTGGCACTGACACTTCGCTCGGTAAAGCTTGCCCGCTGTTTATCGCCAAGCGTGATGGTAGAGCCTGCCGGATCGTCTAGCTTGAGGGTCAGCGCCATCAGCGTAAAGCGCCTATCCATCCCGTGGGGAGCGGATATAACACGGATGGAGTCTCCCAGCCTAAAGGCTTCGATGGTTTTGTCCAGCAGGTGTAAGTCCACAGCATTTAGCATGAGGGAAAGCGTGGCAAACTGCGTATCAGCTAGGTACTGCTGTGCCTTTCGCTTAAGGTTTTCTGGAAGCGTCACATCATCAAAGGTCACGGTTTTAGTGATAACGCCGTAGAGCTTTTGAGCAGAAGTGCTTTCTACATAGGTTTTGCCAGCGTTTACGCTCTCGATGGTGACGTGCTCATCCAGGGCTTGAATGCTCGACGTTTCTTTTTTCGCACCCAGTGGGATGATGCGCGTTGCAAGCTCTGTGGCATCGAGGTTTTCAGAGTAGTCCAGCAGGTTTTCACCAAACTCGATTAACTGATTGGACGTGTGGCCATAATCCTCTAGGTAGTCGAGGTAGCGCACACTTCCCACGTGGCGCGTGCGGATAAAGCCTCCAAGGCGCTCGGTGAGCTTATCTGTTATGGCATCCAGCGTGGTTTCCCAGTTGGTGTAGCGATAGAGCGAATCATTCGGGTCTGTGACCGTGACTTGTCCGACTTTAAACTGTGTGCCATTCGTACCTACTTGTTTGTTGTGCTCGGCGATTAGGTGCTCTAAGAAGGCTCGCACGCTGATGTCGTGAAACTCGTGGGGTGGTTGCACGCTATCAAGGAGATATGCCAGTTCGCCTTCACAGCTGATGTGTTTGTTTCCTTGAAAGTCCTTTTGTACAGAAATAATGCGCCCGTAAAAGAGAGGTTCTCCGTCTTGCTCGATGCGAATTGTCGTGCTCATTTCACGAAGGCTCTTATAGAGTGGGTGCGAGCATGCAAGGGTGGCTTCAAAGCTTCCTGATTTGTTTACGGCAAGGCTCAAGGTAGCGTCAGTGAGTGCGCAGGTGTCGTCTCCTGGTTGGTGGAGCAATTTATCGTTTGCGTATACCTGGTACATGGTTATAAACTCCCTCCTCTCATATCGATGGTGAGCGTGTAGGTGCCATAAAAGGTGAGCTCATCGCCATCTGGTTTGATGATGAGCTCGGCAAAGCGGTTATTGCCAACGCTTAAGTTGAAGTATTTTTTAAGCCGTGCGGAATAGACGCGTTCCTGTGTGGTGCCAGGCGTGCGGCTAGTGAGAATAAAGCTTGGCACAGAGTCCATGTGTGAGCCTTCTACCTTCACCTTTTTATAGCCCGTGACCTGTATGTTTTGGTAGTCGAGGATGCGTCCACTTTCAAAGTTAAAGGGGTCCCAGATCCAGTCTTCACCGGTGCTCACGAGGTCTTGCTTGTAAGGCTCGCAGATGATGTTTAGCTCGATTTTTCCAAGAGCTCTTGTGCGCTCAAAGCTTTTTACAGTGGCCCTGCCCACGTAGACGTATTCAGGCTCGCTATCTAAAATCACGCGTACCTGTTTGCCGTGAACATGGCGGGTAAAGGCTGAGAGCCTTTCTGGCCATGCGCGCATATCGCTGATGCCGCCAAGGGTAAAGCTTAAGGTGCGAGGACCATATTCGCACTTACCCGTGAGGGTTTCGGTTAAGTCCAGTCGCTTGGATGAGCCAGGGATATCCACGTAGATGGTTTTAGGCTCAGGCATGCCCACCACATCGGTGTTTGATACCACGAGCTGAAAGTCTCGCCAGGTATGTTTGCCGTTGATGGTGGCCCCATATCCTATGTTTTGGTTCATCTGGTCCTCCTTTCTGCGAGTGCGAGGTTTCGTCCCAGTGCCGTATCCAAGCTGCCAACAAGGGCGCCGACCAGGGTTTTTCCGTCCAGCAGGATTTGCTTGTCTGAGTTTTCAGCGATGATAGCGAGGTATTCTTCCATGACGGCCGTGTCACGCTTAGAGAGCATGTCATCGAGCTTGGAATAGAACGCTTTGAGCGGCAAAATCGCTTCTGGTCACTGCTTCGCCGCCAGCCATGAGCGAGCTTCCATTCATGCCAAAGGCGGTAGGTCTGGTCATGATGCCGCCTTCCTTGTACCAGTCAATGGAAAGGTGTGGCACGCGTGGTGGCACAATGGAAAAGCCACCAGAGATGTTGAAGTGTGGCAGCTTAATCTTAGGCAGCTGGATCTTAAGACCGGAGAAGAATCCACGAATCTTATCGATGATGGACTTGATGGTGTTTTTCGCGGCTTCAATAGGCGTGGTAATAGCGCTTTTAATTCCATTCCACACGCTGGTGGCAGTCGATTTAATGCCGTTAAAGACGCTGGAGAGAGTGGACTTGACGGTATTAAACACATTTGAAACCGTGTTTTTAATGCCGTTGACCACGTTCGTGATGCTGGTTTTGATGCCTGTCCAGATGTTTGTTGCTACGCTAAAGATGGCACTAAAGACAGTTTGTACCGTGGACTTTACAGCACCAATGGCCGTGCTGACCGTCGTTTTTATGGTTTCCCAGATGCTGGTGAAAAAGCCTGCGATACCGTTCCAGATGCCTTCAAAGAAGGATTGAATAGCGCCCCAGACTTCACTCCAGTTGGTTCCAAACCAACTAAGGACTGTGTTGGTGACGCCGACTATAGCATCAAAGACAGCGGTAAGGATACCGACGATGGCGTTCCAGACACCTTCAAAGATGCCCTTAATCCCGTCCCAGACCTGCGTCCAGTTACCCGTGAAAAGACCGATGAATACATCAAATATGCCGGTAATCACGGTGAGTGCACCACTTAAGGTGGATGCAATTGCGTCAAAGGCGGCTGTGAACACGGGAGCCAAAAGCGAGGTGAAGCCTTCCCAAATGGCTGAGATAAGTTCACCGAAGTCCTGAAAGTTAAAACCAAGGGCGTTGATGCGCTCGATGATGCCATCAGCAAAGCTCTGGAAGGCAGAAACGATGGTGTTCCAGGTGCTCATAATGGATTCTCTAAAGCCTTCATTTGTCTGCCACAGGTGTGCAAACGCTGCGACTAAGACACCAATTGCAGCAACCACAGCAACAACAGGTGCAGAGATTCCACCGATAGCAGTGGCGACCTTAGAGAACACGCCGCTCAAGCCACCAGCATTGGTCAAAAAACCACTGACGACTTTTCCTGCACCTGAGAAGGTTGTGACAAGGGTTCCGATAGCAGATACGACTTTTCCGACCACAATGAGCACAGGTGCTAGAGCAGCAACAAGGAGCCCGATTTTGATGATGGTGTTTCGCGTGCCTTCATCCATATGGTTGAGTTTGTCGATGAAGCCTTGAATGTGGGATACGATGTCTCTCACCACAGGCATCAGCGCATCGCCTATGGAAATGGCCAGTTCTTCTAGGGCACTTTTGAGTTCTTCGATTTGCCCGGGCAGGTTGTCCATCATGACAGATGCCATCTCCTGGGCAGAGCCTGTGGCGTTGTTTAAGGCATCGCGCATGGTGTTGATGTCTTCAGGGGCAGCATTCATGAGGGCAAGAAAGCCACTCATGGCATTTTTGCCAACCAGCTGCTCGGCTGCATGGACTTTCTCGGACTCGGTGAGCCCAGAAAATGCTTGTCTGCAGTCGCCTAGGATGTCATTTAGGCTGCGCATGGATCCATCAGCATTGGTGGTTTTGACAGCCACCTCACCAATAGCATCACCAGCGATGGTGAAGTCTTTTGACAGCGAGTTGAAGATGGTGCGAAGTGCGGTACCGGCTTGGGTGGATTTGATGCCGGCGTTTGACATGAGACCGACCGCTTCAGCTGCTTCTTCAACAGAAAAGCCTAAGGCTCCAGCCACGGGCGCGCAGTACTTGAAGGTTTCACCCATCATGGACACGTCCGTGTTCGATGCAGCGGCTGCGGCTGCCAGCACGTCTGCAAAGTGTGCAGCATCCGATGCCTTAAGACCAAAAGCGGTAAGGGATCCAACCACGATGTCTGAGACGGCTGCCAAGTCCTCACCGGAGGAAGCAGCCAGGTTCATGACACCGTCAATGCCTTCAAGCATCTGGGTGGTAGACCAGCCAGCTTGCGCCATATAGCCGAGTGCGTTGGCACCGTCAGTAGCAGAGAACTTAGTGGTTGCACCCATCTCACGTGCCTTGTTACGCAGGGCTAGAAAATCCTCGCCTGTAGCACCAGAGACGGCTTGCACCTGGCTCATGGCGGCATCAAAGTCACCTGCAGTTTTCACAGCAGCCACGCCAAGGCCACCCACAGCCAGCGAGAGCGGCATGAGCTTTTTGCCTGCGCCCTCGATTTTGCCGCCGGCCTTCGTTAAGCCCTCGCCGATAGCGTCGAGCTTTTGGAAGGTGGAGTTGGTTTCAATGGCTTCTTTTTGCAGGCGTTTTAAGGCCTCTTCGGTTTCAACGATTTCTCGCTGGAGTGCATCATACTTGTCTTGGCCAAGTTCACCTTTTTCAAGACTGGTCTTGGCCTGTTCGGAGGCGGTCTTAAGCGTAGCAAGCTTTTCTTTGGTGGCTTCAATGTTTTGCGCTAGAAGCTTTTGCTTTTGAGCGACCAGCTCGGTGTTTTTCGGGTCGAGCTTTAAGAGCCGGTTGACATCACGAAGGGCACTTTGCGTGGACTTGATTTGTGTTTGCACGCTGCGAAGCGCTTTATCAAGGCCTGTGGTGTCGCCGCCAATCTCTACGGTGATGCCTTTAATGCGAGATGCCATAAACTTTACCTCCTTTCTTAAATGAATAAGCACCCGGGATGCGGGTGCTTAGAAGCGGTCGAAATCAACTTGTGTGGCAAGGCGTTTATAGCTGGCCGTGTCGTTTGCTTTTTCTGTCCACATATCTAAGAGAAGACCTATGGATATGAGGGACAAATCTGCTATGGGGATGCCAATTTCAAGGGCGCGGAGCATGAGAAGTGGCGTGGTCATCTCACGCTCGCTTCTCATTTGCCTTTTTTTGGCGCAACTTGTGTGGCGATGTTTTCTCCCCACAGGCTCAAGATTTCAGGCAAGACCTCGTAGATGGAAAACATCTCAAAGCCATCAAGCCAGGCATCAATGCTCTCAGGGATGCTTTTATCAGCATGTAGGGCCATGATGTAGGCTACGTTTTCAAAGATTTCAAGGTCTTCAATGGGAAAGCCGCCCTGAGTATCTTTGTTGTAGCTTTGTTCGAGTTTGGACAGGTCTTTGAAGATGTCGCGCTTGAATTTGGCACGGTAAAGCCTAGGGATGGCGGCTGATGAGCGAAAAGCAACAGACTTTCCTGAGATGGTGATGGTTTTTTCAATCATGGTTTAGCCCTCCCTTGTAGGTTTTGCAGGTGCAGATTCATAGACGCGTGCATACCAGCCCTCGTAGGTTGCCTTATCGGTGGTGTCACCTGTTTTGGCTTTCACCAGACCGTCTGCACGTGGATCAGCGGTCAGTGACAAGGTTTCCGTACCTGGTTCGATGGTGTCTTCTTTGGTTTCCGATTCGATGGACGGACGAGATGCAGTGCAGTTGTAGAGCACGTGGCGGATGGCTTTGATGTCACCGTCAAATTCGAAAAGGAGTGCGAACTTCACTGATTCTGCGGTGTTGGAGTTTTCTACCAGCACGCCTTTGGTATCTAGGGTTTCACCGAGGATGTCTGTCCTAAACCATTCAGGGATGAGAGCGATTTCTAGTTCGCCCGAGTAGCCATTGTTGGTTACTGAGCGGAAGTAGACGATGCCATCAGCGTAAAACGGTGAGGATTCTCCTTCCGCGTCCAAAGACAGCGAGACGGCACCGGGTATGGCACGGGGCGTCTCGTAGCTAAAGGTGGAGGTGCCGTCGGTGATGGTTTCACTCATTTTGGCGGCATAGACGTTTTTGATGTTGTATTTGACCTTGTTGTTTTTATCAGACATGGCTTAGTTTCCTTTCATTTCAAATGAATAGAGCACCAAAAAGAGGTGCTCGTGTTCGATATAGACTTCGCTTTTCTCAAAGAAAATCTCAGCTGCTGCAAGCTTTTCTTCGAGCAGTGCTTCAAGCTTTGGGTCTTTTTGGTTGGTGTATAGCTCGATGTTCCAAAGGTTTACTTGCAAGTAGATGCGTCCATCTGCAGCAAAGGGGTGCGTCTCTGGGGTGAAGTAGCAGATAAAGGGAGGGTCAGGGGCGGCTCCTGGTGCGAAATGGTCATAGGCAAAAGGCAGGCCTAGTGACTGTATGAGTTTTACTATGTCATCCATCTTTAAGGCTCCTTTCAATGTCTGCTAGAAGTTGTTCTTCACCTTTTGCTTCTGCTGGTGCGATATGCACGCGAGCGCTTACACGGCCGCCGCCTCGTTTGGCGTGCCCGTGTTCGAGCAGGTGTGCCAGCTGGTAGCGGTTTTTCGAGTGCACCGTTACTTGTAACTTGTGTGCGCTTTCTAAGACTTTCTTTACTGACCAGCTTTTCTTATATGCGCCCGTGTGCGTTGGTGCTCCGGCTGCGATTTCTTTTCGCACGGTCTGTCCGGCTTTGGTGACTGCGCGTTTCATGTCCTGTTCGCAGAGCTTGTTGTAGTCCATGAGTTCTTGGTTGATGGCAGAAGCCATTTCATCAATTTTCACTTTGCGGGACATGAGATTCCTCCTTGGTGCAGTAAAACTTGATGGCACGCTTTTTGTAAGCCAAGTGGTCGATGCGGCTAATGTCAAAGACTTCTCCGTTAAAGCAAAGGCGATAGTCATGGGTGTTCATCACCTGCGTTGCTTTACACCAGCGCACGGTCACGGCCATGTCGCTTTTATCAACCTCACCAGCGAGAGCGTTTACGTCTTTTGAGGCTTCCCCTGAAACGGTGCCATAGCAGCTGTACGCGTTCGTCCAGACTTCCTTTTGGTTGCCGATAGCGTCTGTGACGATTTCTCGTTTTTGGAAGGTGATGTGGCAGTTCATGCGTGCAATGTCCATCTAAAACACCTCTTTTCGGTTGCCTGTAAGAAGGGAGCGCAACGTGAGCGTGAGCTCATGGTGGTTTGCTTCTTCACGGTGTTCGTAGAGGTACGCAACTGCGTAGTTGACAGCCACGTCTATTTGTGCGCTGTCAGCAAGATTGTCTTCGCGTGCGATGCTGGCAACGAGTTCTTTTGCGCTTGTAATGAGTAGTTCGATGAGGGCGTCATCGTCCTCAAAATCCACGCGTAGGTACTGTTTGACGCTTTCAAGGTCAATCATCTCTTTCACGCTCCTTTCTTCAAACAAGGGTGAAGGGCAGCTACGTAAGGCCACCCTTCACCAAGATGTATTCAGTCGTATGGCTTAAGCGTTTGCTGTGCCAGATCCCTTGAGGGTCAGGATTTGTACGGCTTCAGCGAGTACGAGCTTTCCGTCTACGCGCTCTTTGGCTACAAAGCCAATCATGCCGTTTCCAGCGAAAAGCTCTCGTAGCTCACCAAAGGCACGCGTTCCTCGGTCGCCAATGTTGTAGTAGGAGAAGTCTCCGAAGGCAATCTTGTTGGCAGGTGCAAAGGCAGAGGTGTAGATGGGGTAACCCAAAAGCGTGTCAGGCTCGCCTTGGGTGTAGGACGGCTGCCACATAAAGTTG
Organism: Alloscardovia omnicolens; assembly: GCA_040702985.1. Lineage (GTDB taxonomy): Bacteria > Actinomycetota > Actinomycetes > Actinomycetales > Bifidobacteriaceae > Alloscardovia > Alloscardovia omnicolens_A. The sequence continues at coordinate 992,272 of CP159991.1, forward strand.
CCGTTGGCGTCCTTGAACTTGCGAATAGCAGCCACCGTCAGGTCGTTCATGATGAAGGCTGCGTTTTTGCGGTATGGGCGCTTGAGTCCATAGACCAGATCCATCACGTCATCCGCTTTGAGGTCTGCGGTGAGTTTCTTAAAGTTCTCGCCGCCGCCTTTGTCTGCAAAGATGCCAAGGGGCTGGCCGTTGCCGGTGCCGTTTAGGAAGGCATCTTCTTCAGCGTTTGCCAGTGCCTTGGTGAAGGCATCGAGGATGTAGTTTTCGAGGTTGAACTGCGCGTCATAGAGGAGTTCCTCGGTGACTTTGATGGCCACGTGGAGCTTATGGGCATCCAAGAGAATCTGCTCGAACTTGGCATCACCAAAGGACAAGGTGCCACCTTCTTCAAGCCATGCAGCGGCAGGCTTGGTGGAAGCGATATTAATCTTGTGCGGCGCAGATGTGGTCAGCGTAGTGGCAAGAGTTCGCATGATGTTTTCTTCTTCGAGCTTTTCAATCAGGCGGCTGTCGTATTCTTCTGGCACTAGGTAGCCGCCATCGGCATCCGTGCCTTCTTGGAGTACGTTTGAAACGTTCCTAAAGTTGGATTTGAGTGCGTCTACCATTGCGCGCTTGTAGTCGGCTTTTGCACGGTAATTTGTGGTCATAGGGGTATCCTCCGATGTGTTTCCAGGACTGGTGACAAGGGGTGTGTGCAGCGGTTTTTCCAGTTCGCGCTCGAGTTCTGCTTCTCGGCTCATGCGTGCAATCTCTCGGCTCATGGCGCTGATTTCTTTGTCCATTTCCTCCCAGCGTGCATTGTCCTCGTCGCTTAGGGTGCCTGTCTCGGTTTTGTGCGAGGTGGCAAAGAGTTTTGCTGCGTTGATTGCGTCGTTTCGTTTTTGAATGAGTTCGTAGATGTCCATGTAGGGTTCCTCCTTTATTGGTTTTGATAGGTGTGAAGTTTGGCTAAGATGCTCTCGACACTGGCACCAGTCTGGGCTGGTTTGCCGGCGATGTTGCAGGCATCTTGAAGCTTTTGGGTTAAGTGGTTGTAAAGCTTGGTGGTATCCAGTACGGCACAGGTCGGGTTTGTAATCTCGGCGATGTCTGCAGATGAAATGTCACCAGGCCTGAGCAGGTCATCGATAAAGCCCAGCTCTTTTGCTTTGTGGGCATTCATCCAGGTTTCGGCATCCATCATGCGAGAGATTTTTTCTCTGGATAGGCCTGTTTTGATTTCGTAGGCATTAATGATGGATTCTTTAACCTCAGAAAGCATGCGTCCTGCACGCGCAAGCTCTGCGGTATCTCCAAAGGCCAAGGTGGCTGGATTATGAATCATCATGGTAGCCACAGGGCTCATGAGTACTTTTGTGCCTGCCATTGCGATGACCGAGGCAGCACTGGCGGCAAGTCCATCAATTTTGACGGTGACCTCGCCTGGGTAGTCGATGAGCATGTTGTAGATTTGTGCGGCGGCCACGCAGTCGCCGCCAGGGCTGTTGATCCAGACGCAGATGTTTCCTGTGCCTGAGAAGAGTTCTTGCTTGAACTCGGCTGGGGTTACATCGTCGTCAAACCAGGACTCTTCAGCGATGGTGCCTGATAGATAAAGCGTCCGAATAGGTGGCTCGGACGCTTCGCTGGCTTCGTTTGTTGGTGTTTTCCATTTCCAAAAGCGTTTATTCACTTATCTTCCTCCTTTTCTATAGGTAGTTTGGTGCGTGCGAATATGCCTGCGTCTTCTAGGCGGCACATGTTGCCGTTAATGAGGTAGAGGTTGCCGCCGGCTTCCTCTGGGATGCGGTCAAGGTTTTCTAGGTCGCGGATGTCGTTTGCGCTCATCCATCCGTTTTGCCGTGCGGTGGCGTATCCTCGCATGCGTGACTCGTAATCCCCTCGGAGTAGCCCGTCCACGTTGAAGTGAATGGAGAGGTGGCTTTTTTCTTCGTCGGTTAAAAGGGCACGGGTCATGGCTTGCTCAAAGCGAACTACCCACGGGTCGAGGGTGTATTTGACGAATTCCAAGGACTGTTGCTCGATGTTTGAAAATGAGCTTTTATCCAAATCGCCTACCATGTGCGGTGGGATACGAAAGATACGCGCAATCTCATCGATTTGAAACTTTCTGGTTTCTAAAAACTGGGCGGCTTCCGGGGAGATGGAAATCGGCGTGTATTTCATGCCTTCTTCTAGCACAGCGATTTTGTTGGCGTTATGCGCACCTGCAAATGTGGCATTCCAGCTTTCACGTACTCGTTCAGGGTCTTTGATGACACCGGGATGTTCCAGCACGCCACCGGGAGCTGCACCGTTGGCGAAAAACTTAGCGCCAAACTCTTCACAGGCTATTGCCATGCCGATGGCGTTTTTCGCCATTGCAATGGGACTATAACCGACCAGCCCGTCAAAACCAAGACCGGGAATGTGCAAGACTTCACGGGATGTGAGCGTGACGGTTCCAGCGTTTGCGGTCGGCTCATCTGAGCCCATTTGATAGGTGTAGATGAGGCGTTTGTTTTCGTCTCTGCCAACACGCATTTGTTTGGGCATCAAAGGATAAAGTGCAAGAACTTCACCTCGCCCGTTTCTGATGATTTGCGCATACGCATTTCCCCAAAGCAGGAGATGTGTCATAAGGGCTTCACGGAACATGAAGCTTGTCATCTCAGGATTAGGTTCATCGTGGAGGAGTCGGTACAGACTGTGGTCGGTGGCTTTCTTTTGCACGTTATCCCCGTCGGTGTCGAGGACATGTAAGGGCAGTCCTGCAATGGCTTCAGCAAGGATACGAACGCACGAGTAGACAGCAGTCATCTGCATAGCGGAGCGTTCAGTTACGGCTTTACCGGATGAGGACTGTCCTAGAAAGAAGCGATAGGCACTGCCTTGCGTAGCATTTTTAGGACCTGCACGCTTGCGGCTTAAGACTTGAAAAATATTCATGTGGGCTTTTCCTTTCAAGGTAGTGTTATAAGACGAGTAGACCTCTGGTTTCATAGACGGATTCGGATGCGTCTGCGCCACAGCGAATGGCGCGGTCAAGCGCCATGATGGCAGCGATTGCGCCATCGATTTTCTCGGTGGATTTGGCTTTGTCGCATTTGATGTTTCCAGCTGGGTCGCGCCTGATGTAGATGTTGTCGACCATCCAGCGAAGCACGGGGTGTCCAGCGTGTGAGAGCCTTCCTTCAAGGGCTAGTTTCATCAGCTCTTTGGTCGGTGGGCTCATGTCTTTAAAGCCTTGTCCGAAGGGCACAACAGTAAAGCCCATGCCTTCAAGGTTTTGCACCATCTGTATGGCTCCCCAGCGGTCAAAGGCAATTTCTCGAATGTTGTAGGTTTCACCGAGTTTTTCGATGAAGGTTTCGATGAATCCGTAGTGGACGACGTTTCCCTCGGTGCTCATGATGTGGCCTTGTTTGAGCCACAGGTCATAGGGCACGTGGTCACGGGCTACTCGGATATCGATGTTGTCTTCGGGGATCCAGAAATAGGGCACGATGATGTAGCGTTCCTCTTCGGTTCTGGGTGGAAAGATGAGGACGAAAGCGGTGATGTCGGTGGTCGATGACAGGTCAAGACCTCCGTAGCAGACTCTGCCTTTGAGAGCTTCCATATCGAAGGTATCTGAACAGGCATCCCACACATCCATTGGCATCCAGCGCACTTCTTGCTTCACCCATTGATTGAGGCGTAATTGCCTGAAGGCGTTTTCTTCTGCCGGGTTTTGCTTGGCAGATTCAAAGGCGGCTTGCACTTTATCGATGCCAACAGTGATGCCAAGGCTTGGATTGGCTTTTGCCCACACATTGGGGTCTTTCCAGTCATCCGTTTCTGCTGCACCATAGATGACAGGATAGAAAGTGGCGTCATGTTTTCTTCCCTCTAGTATGTCGAGTGCTTTTTGGTGGGTTTCGTAGCAGATGGAGTGGGTGTCAGTGCCTGCAGTGGTGATGAGAAAGTAGAGGGGCTGGGTTCTGGCATCTCCCGAGCCTTTGGTCATCACATCAAAGAGCTTGCGGTTAGGCTGGGTGTGCAGCTCATCGAATACCACACCGTGGATGTTGAAACCATGCTTGGAGTAGGCTTCAGCCGAGAGGACTTGGTAGAAGCTGTTGGTTGGCTCAAAGATGATGCGCTTTTGTGAAGCGAGGATTTTCACGCGTTTTGCAAGAGCTGGGCACATACGTACCATGTCGGCTGCCACTTCAAAAACGATGGAGGCTTGCTGGCGGTCTGCCGCACATCCATAGACTTCGGCTCGCTGCTCGCAGTCGCCACAGCAAAGCAGAAGTGCGACAGCGGCGGCGAGTTCTGATTTGCCCATCTTTTTGGGAATCTCGATGTAGGCGGTGTTGAACTGGCGATATCCGTTTTCTTTGATGGTGCCAAAGAGATCGCGAATGATGCGTTCTTGCCAGTCGATGAGTTCAAAGGGTTTTCCAGCCCAGGTGCCTTTGGTGTGGCGCAGACACTCGATGAAGGCTACGGCATAGTCAGCTTTACGTTTGTCGTAGTGAGAGTCATCTGCCATGAATCTGGTGGGCGTATAGTCTTTTAGCCTTCGCATGCACATCCTCCTTATCCGTATTTTGGGCATGAAAAAAGCCCTTGCGGGCCGGTCGTCTTCTTTGTACTACGAGACTTAGAGCCTTCTTTCTTTAGGCTCTAAGCGCTTGGTTTGTTTTTCGGCTGCTTAGTTCTTTGCAGCTTTCTTTCCAGCATCGAAGGCTTCTTCAAGCATGGCTTTGAGTCCCCAAATGGAAACCTCTAAAAAGTCGTCTGCGTCTGAGTGGAAGGTTTCAAAGCTTTGGCGTTCTTCCATTTCGCCGTTGTGTTTTGCTGCGATTGTCAGGAGGATTTTTTCTTCTTTCTTAGTCATTGTCTTGTCCTTTCTTGTCTTTGCTTGTGTGCTTCTTGCATGTCTATATATCACTCTAAAGCCCTGGTATAGCAAGCGAATTACGCGATAATTTCTGACTATTTTTGATAACTTGTGTGTCTTACACACCAGCGCCGCAAAGCGAATCAAAGGCTTCTGTTTAGCCAATTTTTCGCACCGAATCGATGCCGTAAAGGACATTCAAAGTGGAGCCATTATCCCAGCTGACCAAAAGGGAACCGGTATCATCTACACCGTATACGGTGCCTTTCGTGCCAGCAGGTGGTGCTTGGGCATCGTCCATTGAAATGAGCTCCACTCGGGTGCCTTTCGGGTAGGCGCTGCGAAGCCATGCTAGGCGTGCTTTAGACAGTGGTTGCATGTTTGTCCTCCTCTTTGATGTGTTTGAAGGCAGATGATCCTGAAAGCTTGGAGAGTAGGATGCGCCTTGCGTCTTTGTATTCGTTTCCAATCATGCCTAGGCGCAAAAGGAAACAGCGAAAGTAGTATTTTTCGTTCTCGTGCTCTTTGTTTTTGCCAACGATCCGTGTTGCGTCGTTTGCACCTTTGATCAGAAGTGAAATGAAATGCGTGTAGGCAGAAAGCTCATCGGATGGGGGTACCCGGTCAAACCAGTCAAAGACAATCACCTCATCGGTGACCTTGATGTCTACGCTTTCAATGGCAAGGGCGCGTTTGATGATGGTTTCTTTTGATGCGAGCAGTGCGCGAAGCCGCTCTATTCCAGCATCGGTTAACTGAGAGCGTGGCACGCTAATGCTCACCGAGTCGGTGTCTTTTAGCTCTTCAGGGATAAAGCCTAGGTAGCCAAGCTTGGCGAGGAGATTGTTTTCCTCCTCGAAGCCTTCAATGTGTAGGCAGCCCTTTTTATCCAGCGTGATGTGCTCGCCTAGGTGGTAGCTAAACTCAGGCGCACGAGAGCACCAGCTGTTGACACCCAAGATGTCCTTGAGTGCTTTGACTAATGGTTTTCGCTCGCCAGCTTCTAGTCCAAAGTGATAATCCATGTTTTTCCTCCTTAAATTGTCCTTTTACAAGGGTTTTTGCATGTCTATACATCACTCTGTTTGCCATGAATAGCAAGCGAAAAGCGCGAGTTTTATGAGTTGTTTTTAACCAGGCGCTCCAGTACGTAGATGGCGCACGGCAGTGCGATGCCGTTTCCCCAGAGCTTGTAGGCGGCCGTATCGGAGTACGGGTTTTTAAGCCACGTGCGGATCTGCTTATCGGTCTTTGGCTTTTTGCTTTCGCTCAGCGTGGCATAGGTGTCAAAGACATCTCGCCAGAAAGCAAACTCAGCATCCGTTGGGTTCTCGTCAGCGAGCTCATCGCACCAGTTATCAGGGAAGCCTTGTAGGCGTGCGCACTCAAGGGGTGTTAAGCGGCGTACCTTATAGTGATTGTCAGCCGATGTGGCCACAGCTCCTGGTCCTTTGGCTACCAGTGTGGGCTGGGTTTCTTCCAAGATGGTGGGCGCATATCGTGCGTTTTTGCCTTGATTCATGGAGGCATAGTCCAGACCAAAGCTGACTACGGCCATGCCGCCTTGATTGCAGCATGGGTCTGAGCCTTTGGTATCAAGGGTGCGTGAAACGCTTGCTTGACCTTTTGCGTCTTCACTGATGAGCAGTGCTTTGTGCTTCTTGGCAGCAAGCGAATAGGCCAGAGGAATAGACACCTCTGACTTGGCACTGGGTTCTGTGACCAGTGGCTGGTTGTTGCCACCTGTGCCAAGACGCTGGGTAAGCGTGGTTGCCTTATCCAGTGGTCCTTTTACACGTCCGTCTTGTGCGTGGTTTTCAAAGAGCAGTGGTGGATGATTGCTTTGTGCACGCAGCGTTCCTACCACGTCAATGCTGACGTTCATGCACTGGCCGCCTTGGTCGTTTAGGATGAGCGTGCTTGGAGTATCAGTGCTGTTTTGAGGGGTTCGGGAAGCGTCTTGTTTTTGGCTTTTGCCCTTCGCAAGATTCCGCTTGATGCCCGTGGGCTCAAATAGTATTTGGCTGGCGCTTGTGCCTGTAAAATCTGCGACAAGGAAGATTCTTTTTCTTCGCTGGGGTACTCCGAAGTATTGCGCATCAAGTACGCGCCATGCGAGCGAGAAATTGTCTCCCAGTATTTCTCCAGCTGTGTGCCATTTTTTAGGTCGAGTTTGAGGAAGCGTATATCCTTTGATGTCAGCGAAGGCTTCAAGGACTGCTTGGAAGTCTTCGCCTTTGTTTGAGCTAAAGGCACCTGGTACATTTTCCCAGATGGCGTAGCGTGGGAATAATCCATTGGTGTGTGACCTCATTTCTTTTATGATGCGGATTGCTTCATAGAAAAGAGAAGAGCGAGATCCTTGGATCCCGCTCCGTTTTCCTGCAATCGATAAGTCCTGACAGGGACTGCCGAAGGTGATGATATCCACCGGAGGAAGCGTGGTCCCGTCTAGTTTTTGAATGTCACCGACGTGTTTAACGTCGCTTAGGCGTTTGGTGGTGACGCGTATGGCAAAAGGCTCAACCTCACTTGCCCAGATGGGCGTGATACCTGCTCGTTTGGCGGCCAGAGGAAATGCGCCTGATCCGTCAAAGAGCGAGCCTAAGGTCAAAGGTTTAGTCATCTTTTGCCTCCTTTGCCCTTGTGTCTAGCAGGTCTTGGTAGCGCAAGGTTTCACCGTCTCGGATGCAGTAGATGTCATCGGTCGTGCCGGTCAAGGCTGCATAGCGGGCGGCTGCTACATCGCAGTACTTTGGCTCGATTTCGATGCCATAGCAGATGCGACCTAGCTCATGGGCTGCAATAAGGGTGGAGGCGCTGCCGAGAAAACCGTCTAAAACCAGGGCGTTTGTTTGGGTGGATTGCTTAATCAGGTGTGCAATCAAAGCCACAGGCTTAGAAGATGGATGTCCGTGTCCTTCGGTCTTGGAGTTTTTAATGCCGTCAAAGTCGAAGCAGGCTTTTTGCTTTTGGTCGCCATACCACTTGTGCTTGCCGTCTTTTTGCCAACCAAACATGATGGGTTCGAAGTTAAACTTCCAGTCGGTACGCATGAGCGGTGCGCGTTCTTTTCGCCATATAAGACCAGCACCCAGCTTAAAGCCAGCATCATCAAAGGCATCAAAGAAGATGCGTGACTTGGAGGTGGCGTAAAACTCATAGATGGAAGCGTCTTTAGCCATCACGTTTTTGAAGTTCGAAAACACTTTCATGAGGAACGTATAGGCTTCCTTGTCGCTTAAGTTGTCGTTTTTGATTTTGCCTGAAGCCGAGTCCAGGTCTACAAAATACGGAGCGTCAGTGCATACAAGGTTGACTTTCGTATCGCCTAGAAGCCTCTGGTAGGTTTCAGGGTCTGTGGCATCTGCGCAGATGAGCTTGTGCTTGCCCAAATGCCAGATGTCACCTTCGCGTGTGATGGGAGCTTCGCCAAGTTCAGCGGCCTCGTCAAACTCATCTTCTTTGACCGTATCTTCCGAGACGTCTAAGAGCGAGAGAATTTCATCATCGTCAAAGCCTAAAAGGGACAGGTCAAAAGCATCTGCGTCCAAATCAGCGATTTCCACGGTTAAGAGTTCCTCGTCCCAGCCAGCATTAAGCGCGAGCCGGTTGTCGGCCAAAATGTAGGCACGCTTTTGAGCGTCCGTGAGATTTTCTGCAAACACGCAGGGCACGCTCGTATAGCCTTCCTCACGTGCAGCGGCTACGCGTCCATGCCCTACCAAAATGGTGTAGTTGGTATCAATGACAGCTGGTGACACGAAGCCGAACTCACGAAGCGAGGACCTAAGCTGCCTGATTTGCTCTGGCGAGTGGGTGCGTGCGTTTCTAGCATAAGGGATGAGTTTGTCGATAGCGACCAGTTCAAATTTTGTTGTATCCATCTAGATAAGCCCCCATTCTGCGAAGGCTTCAAAGCCACCGATAGCTTCGATGTATTCGCGTGCGATTTCAACAATTTCAGAAAAAGGACGACCGTCTACGGTCTCATCTCCAATGGCACAAGCGATGTGCACTGGCCTTTGAAGCGCCTGTGCCTTTAAGTGCGCATAGATATTGACCGAGACATCAGCTTTGGAGAGGTCTTTGCCGTGAAGGCCGCCACCTGTGATGGCGCGTCCCATGTCGCTTCCAAGCTTACGGTTGGTAGCTCCCGTATCTACGTTGGTGCCGCCAGACCAGTTGCCAAGCGGGTTTACATCCGCTTCCGGGAAGATGGAGGACAGCTCAGCTGTGTCTGCGCCTGATTGGCAGATGATAAGGCGCTCGCCGTCCAAGATGTATTTGCCATCGGTGGGGTATGCGTCAAAGATGTCACGAGCAATTTCTGAGAGTTCTTGCTCCTCATCTGAGAGGGGCATGCCACAAAAGATACCGTTATCGCCAGCTCGAAACACACCTTCTTGGTTTTGAGCTAGATGTGTATCTTGGGGGCAGATACTAATGTGTACATACACATTGCCAGCAATACGCTGCACGATTTTCACGATGGCCTCGCTTGCAATGTTGCAGCTGGATTCAATGATGACCGTGCATTCGCCGTGACCAATCAAGACTTCTACGGCAATCTTGGGATTCACTTCCCGCTCGTAGGCGGCGTCCACGATAGCGCCGGCGATGCGGTCTGCGATTTTATCGGGGTGCATAGGATTTACTTTTTCAAACATGGGCAGGTACCTCAATTCTTGGTATTTAATAAGCGCTCCATCAAGTCATCTGCAGGTGTTTGTCCTTGGTAGCTGACGGTGGAGTTTTGTTTGACGATGTCGAAGATTTCGTACCACAAGAGGTTGGCTTGCTTTTGGAAGCTCTGGCTCATGGATACAAAAGGGCTGGTGACCACGCCACCTGTGGTGGGGTGCTTGCCTAAAAGGCCGTAGGTGGAGATGGCGTTTTCGCATTGGATGTAGCGTGCGAAGTTTTGTGCATAGGCTTCTAGGAGGCGTGGTGAGACGAGGGCTTCGCAGCCGCGTTCTTTGAGCCATGCCCACGTTTCTCGGTACAGCTCATCAGCGCATAAGACGTGTCCGTCTTTTTGTTTGGCGGAGAGATACGCTGATGGTTCTGGCATGTCTTCGCCTTCAAGGTCTGCGCCTTCTCCGATGTCTTCACCAACAAGGAGGGTGACCTCTGGCAGGTGGACGTCTAAGACTTTGGCGTCTTTGCCTTGGGCGATTTTCTCGCGCAAGGGCGTTGGTTTTGAGCCAGCTCTCGTGCGTCTGCCGCCTCTGTTTGTGCCGTCTTTTGCCATGCGTATCACCTCCTTATTGGTTTCTTGGGTTTATAGGGCCTTTGAATTAGCGTTTGTGCGCACGGTACCCCGGCACCGTTACCCAGGGCTAAGGCCGTAGAGATTTGATTGGCCCCTAGGGATCACATCTCAGTCGGTTTTTTGTTATGCCAGCGGTCTCCCATAAGGGCAGTAATCCGTGAATGACATTCATGGCAAAGCGCCTGAAGGTTAGCTTCATCGTGGGTGCCACCCCAAGAAAGCGGACGCTTGTGATGGACCTCCGTTGCCTTGGTGAACATGTGCTTCTCTAAACAGAGCTCGCACAGTGGGTGCGCTTTGATGTAGCGGTCACGGATTCTCTTCCACGCACGGCCATACCTGCGGCGGGTGTTTTTATCCCGTCCGTATTTTTCATACGCTCGGTTATAGGCTTTTAAGTGTTCTTCGCAAAAGCGCTCGTCGGTCAGGCGTGGGCATCCGGGGTATGAGCAGGGACGCTTGGGTTTTCTTGGCATAACAAACCTCCTTTGCCCATGAAAAAAGCCCCGCTGAGCTGGTGCTCAGTCGAGGCTTCGTGTTCTAGTTTTTGCTACCTTAACTATAACAGATCATAGGCTGGTGCGTCTCGTAGTATTGTGTTGCAACATGTTGCATCGTGTTGCGACTTTTTAAATAATCACTGCATCATCAGGGATTTTGAAGTGTTGGAGTGCGCGTCCGTGCCAGCGGTAGACGGTGGTTCTATCGGCGTGAAGGCGGATTGCAATTTCTCCCCACGATAGGTTCGATAGGTAGCGCAGTTGCAAAACAATCTGCTCGTTTGGATTTGCCAGGTCTTTGATGGCTTGAGTCATCTCTTGACGCAGATGGCATAGCGTCTCGAGCTTTTTACACAAGTCTTCTTCCAGTTCAAAGACCTTATGCAAGGTTCTTGTAAAAGGTGCATCGATGCTTTTGCTGGTCTGGATGGATCCAGTGTCTGAACAAATCGAAGAGACGGAGCTGGCAAGCTCACGTAGGGCTTTGATTTCTTCAATCTCAAGTTCGATGCGTTCATCAAGCCGGTAGGCTTGGCGCAAGTATTCTTTTGCTGAAAGCATATGAGTTATTCCTCCGTGAAAGTTATTTTGGTTTGCTTCCTCGGATTGACTCTCATTGACAGTGATTTACTCTGATTGGCTAAAGCTTGGCTGGGATTGTCTGGGCTTGACGGCAATTGGCTAAGGTTTGTCTAGTTTTTCCTGGTCTCGGATGTTGTTTGCCTTTCGTTTTGCTGCGGCATTAGTTCTGCTCGCACGGCATCAATTAAGGCGTCTTGGGTTTTGCCTTTACCCTCTAAGACTTGCAGGATGCGCTCATCGATACTGCCTTTACACACGAGGTGGTAGACCACAACGGTTGTAGCTGTTTGTCCTTGCCGCCACAAGCGTGCGTTGGTCTGTGCATAAAGCTCTAAGCTCCACGGCAGCGAAAACCAGATAAGGGTAGAGCCACCAGCTTGCAGGTTAAGCCCGTGCCCAGCAGATGCCGGGTGAATGAGTCCGACCTGTAGCTTTCCCTCGTTCCATGCCTTGATGGAAGATGAGCTGTCCAGTTTGGCAAAAGAAAGCGTCATGCTCTCTAGACGTTTGGTGATTCGCGTAAGGTCATGCTTAAAGCCATACGCTACAAGGACGGGTTTGCCACACGCCATCTCCAGCAAATCCTCTAAGGCATCTGTCTTATGGTCATGAATACTGATGACCTGACCATCGTCTGTGTAGATGGCACCATTGGCCAGCTGGGTGAGCTTGCCAGAAAGGACTGCAGCATTAGCAGCACTGATGTCCGCACCGTCTAGGTGCACAATCAAATCTTGCTTAAGGGTCTCGTAGTGTCTGCGCTCACGCTCACTCATTTCAAGCTCATGGTTTACTTTGACAAGCTCAGGCATGGATAGATGCTCGGTGGCTTTCATGGAAAGCGTGATATCAGCAATCGCACGATAGATGGCATCCTCAGCACCAGGCTTTGGCTTATACGAAAAGATGACCTGCGCATTTCTCTTGTCAGGCACAAAGTAGCGCTCGCGATAGTGGGATATAAAGTGCCCGAGACGTTCGCCAAAATCTAAGACCTTAAACTCAGCCCACAGGTCCATCAGCCCATTGGGAGCAGGGGTACCTGTAAGTCCTACGATCCGCTTGGCGTTTTTACGGAGCGCCATCATGGCCTTAAAGCGTTTGGTGGCACGATTCTTAAAGCTGGAAAGCTCATCTATCACAATCATGTCAAAGGATAGGCTCAGGCGTTTTTGTTCCATAAGCCAGGAGAGGTTTTCTCGGTTAATGATGGTGATGTCTGCGCCTTGCAAGAGAGCCCGTGTTCGCTCAGCGGGAGTGCCGACTGCCACGGCAAAGGTAAGGTGGTCAAGGTGCTCCCATTTGGTAAGCTCCGTGCCCCAAGTGTCTCTTGCCACACGAAGAGGAGCTACCACTAGCACGCGGCGGATAAGGAACTGGTCAAAGAGCAAGGACGAGAGAGCGGTTAAGGTAATAACCGTTTTGCCAAGTCCCATATCTAAGAGAAGGGCGGCCTGCGCATGTTCTTCAATGAAATGGCTCGCATGAGCTTGGTAGTTATGTGGCTTGTAGTGCATCCAAGATCCCTCCAATCTCATCCGAACTATCCAATACGAACACTGCAACACCTAGTCGCTTTAATTGTTCGTGGCGGTAGAGCTGCAAGGCTCTAGGCAGCTGTCCTTTATCCTTGACTTCCACAAAGCCGATATGCTCATCCGGCAAAATAAGCAAACGGTCGGGCATGCCATTAAACGATGGGGATACGAACTTAATGCACAGTCCTCCTCGTGCTTTCGTGGCTCTGACCAGTTCTTGTTCAATCTGTTTTTCACTCAAGTCGTCAACCTCCTTTCTGCTGGGGTGACGGTAAGAGACTGGCATTTCCTATACTTTTATATAGGGGTGTAAATTTACTTCCCTATAGAAAAGTTCTATAAGAGACAGTCAAGTACCGTCACCATTTCCTTAATCCAAGAAATCCGACTTCAATTTCAGGCCCTTGATAAAGCGGCCAGTCTTTAGTCGTTTGCGCTCAAATCCTGACGATTCAAGGCCGGTATAAAAATCAGTGGTAGAGCGGGTCCACTCGCCAGTTTGGACACAAAAGTCTCGATAGGCACTGTAGACGGCTCCCGATTTTTCAATGTAGGTAGGATCTAGCTCGCAGCATTCTTCCAAGAAGTGCTCGATCCAGTCGTTGTTGTCCCTATAGGCTTTGATGGCCTGGACGACCACCTCAGGCTGCGCAAGGTGGAAGTTTTCGCTATAGACCAGGCGTGCGCCTTCAATAATCCAGCTAAGGATTGCGCCAGATGCGTGTTCGAAGAGGTAGTCGGCATAGTTTTTGATGTCCGAGTCTTCTTTGATGGTGGCGCTAAACGGGATGACGATGAGACGCCGCCAGGTACCAGAATCGATAGCACCTACTTTGGGCAGGTGGTTGGTGTAGAGCACCAGCGTGTGAGAAGGCGTATAGGAGAAAGGTTCTTTGTATTTCTTCTCGGCATAAATCTCATCGGTGGAGCACAGCTGTTTGACGTTTGAGGTGTTAAAGCGCATGCCTTCTTCCATCTCAGCAGCAATCAAGAGGCGCTTGCCTTTAGCTTCTGCAAGCTCGGGTTTTACGTTTCGCTTGCACCCAACCGTTAAGGTGTCGGCACTCATATTGCCGGCATAGGTGCCAAGGCAGCGACTGATGGTATTCCAAAAGGTCGATTTGCCATTTCGTCCGTCACCGTAGGCGATGATGAGAGCTTCCAGCATCACTTTGCCAATAGCAGCAAGACCACAAATGCGCTGAACATAGCCGATAAGATCCACGTCCCCACAAAAGATGGTGCCGAGAAACTCTTGCCAAAGAGATGCACCAATATCGGAGGGAGCGCAACCTGTAATCTTCGTACAAAAGCGAGTGGGATCATGAGGCAGAGCACCAGAGATGCCACGTCGCAGGTCATACATGGCAGATGGGGTGTTCAGCAAAAATGCATCCGCATCTAAGTCTTTGACCGAGACTTCGAGCATTGGGCGCGCTTCTTTAAGCGTGGCTGTGATGTTTTTAGAGTCCCTTCGTTTAATGGCAAAGGTCTGATAGGTCTTAGCCCGAGTGTAGAGTTCAAAGGCTTCTGCCTGGTCATCTGTCATGGCAGACTCAGCCTTTTTCTGCGACATTTGCGCCATGAGCTGATTGGCTCCTGTGGCTTCTAGGCGCATGAGAGCTTGTGCCATCATAGTCCTAGATTCTTTCAGCTGGCGGCGGGTCAGCTCGTGTGCCACAGCTTGTGCGCCTTCCTCACTTTCTTGCCAGAAGTGCTCCAAGTAGCGCAAATACCTCGTGGCAGGTGAATAGCGAAGCTCACTTGAAAAATAGCGCATGAGGACTTCGGCTTGTCCCACGTCTGAGAAATCATCTGGCACATAGCTGTTTTCATCGTTATACGCATCCGGTGCAATATAGTCAGGCGATGTTTGGATCTTGGCATAAAAGCGTTTCGCCGATGTCCAAATCGAGCGCAGCTCTTCCTTATCCAGTGGCGGCGTACAGGTAGCGGCTTTATCCAGAAAGGCTTGTTTGGCAATGTCGGTATTGCCGTAGCGTTTTAAGATGCGCCCGGCAAAGCGAGAGAGTGTTGCATTTCTAGAGCCTTCCGGGATTTCATCGAACTGTGGCAGGTCGCTATCAAAGTCAGCGCCTAAAAGGTAGTCATCGATGGTAAGCGCACCTTCAAAGAAAGCAACGCTCGCATCAGGCGTGCCAAAGAAAAAGCGAGCTGCATCTAAGGCCTTAGTATCAAAGTATGGGAACAGGCGTGCAATCTGGTGTTTCAACTCAGAGTAAAGCGACGCGTCTGTGATGCGTGCTATCGGGAAGAAGAGATGAAACTTCGGACGAGGAGCTCGAGAGCCTTTGGCCAGCATATGGTTTCTGGAAAAATGGACAGCAAAGGCCACGTCTGGGAAGGCTGCCGCCACATCCTCAGGAGTGATCCACTCATCGGGGTTTTCCGAGTGGTCGTTATCGCACTCCACAGGCAGACAATCTGCATAGAGGAAATGGTCGTTTGAACGGTAGTTATTCTTATAGGCCGCACACACGTAGTCGTATGAGACGGCTTCCTTCAAACTGTCCTCGTCGATTACGGTGATAAGGTGCGGGTAGGAGCAGTTGGTCGGGTTTCCGACCACGTCAGCGTGATACAAACTAAATTCCATTATCGGTAGACCTCCTCGAAGTTGGTGTTGAAATAGCGGATGGTTTTGCCGTGACGCTTGGCATAAGAAATCTCACGAGCCATGCCACAGGTTGGCTCGCCAAAAGCCCAAAGCTCACGGCAGCGGTCAACAAGCACCAGACCAATAAACAGCCCTAGGTCGCGCTCGGTATCCTCATCTAAAAACTGTGGATAGAGCAGATGCGGCACGATGGGGATATAGCCTTCGTCCACGGCATAGCGCGCATACTCACGAGCGGCTTTGGTGTTAGCTTCTATGTCGCCTGAGAAGGCAGATGCGATATAGACCAAGGGCATAAAGGGAAAGCGCTTAGGATGAATATCACCAGTCAGATAGTTGTCAGGATTGTAATTAGAGTAGGTGCAGGCTGTCATTGGTTTTCTCCTTTAACTTTTGTGCGTACCATTCGAGGTGGCGTTTGCGGCTTTGAAAATCGGGAGTGGAAACAAGCAGTCCCACATCGACTTTTTGCAAGGTTTCAATCATTTCAATCTGCTCTTGGGAAAGATACGGCCGAATCGACTTGCCCTTAGGAATACCGTGCGCTTCACGAAATTGCTTAGCGGACAGCCCGAGGACAATGCGGTTTAACATGTCGCACTCATTGGAATAGTGATAGGCGCGCGGATTGTCATAGATGAGACGGATGTTTTCTGTAAGCAGTGGGAAATCCTTGCGCGCGGATACCAGTGTTTCGATGAAGCGTTCCATCTCGTTAAAGCGTTTGATGTAGGCTTCTTTGAATGCACCAGCCTTCTTGCCGCGATAGCCCATGCAGAGAAATACAAATCCGTCCCTTGTCATCTCACAACACGGCATCGTTTTGCCCTGTTCGTTGATGTAGGAGGACTGTCCAAAGTTGGACAGTCGGAATTCCTTAGAACAATCCAGCTGTCTGATGTCACGCATGACATGCTGATGATTCTTTTGGAATACTTTGGCTACCACGCGTGAGTCCACACGTGCTGTGTCGTGAGCATCGGCAAAGACGCCATACTCATCCTTAGGAATAAGGTATTTCATAAACGACCTCCTATGGTGTAATTCGAGGAAGCCGGATTGCTCCCTCTACTAGCACCTGAAGAGTTGGGAGCGTTTTGGACGAAAGAATTTGAAAAAAGTTTTGCTCACTCCGTCACCGTCATAAAAAATCACCTTGGCTACCTGATGGGCTGCCAAGGTGAGATGCGGATATATATATCGGGCGGCGCTGGGCAGATATATTTTTTGATGGGGATATGCTTTTTGGTGATAGGAAAATATTTCTTTGCATATTTTTCCATCGCGAAATAGCTGTGTAGCGATATCTGCCAATCGTATCCACCTAGTCTTTCTGGTAGAACAGGCACTCATAGCCATCGGCTCGAAGCAAAAGCCCTTTAGCCCAGACAGGTGTTTTGGCCATTGCAGCCGTGATGCCTTCTAGCGTGGTGGAAGCATCTGCTTCAATGACCACTTCATCGTGTACGTGCATCACGATTTGCTTATCCGCTAGGTTTTTCATGGCATATGCCAAAAGGTCACGAGCGATTGCTTGCACAATGTTCTCGGTGAACTTTGGACCGTAGGATTCGATGCGATCCCACTTCTTACCAGTCACCACACCTTCGTAGGTGACGCAGGTGCTGCCAAATTGGTTTAGTCCCAGACGTGGTTTGACATAGGCGAGCTTTCTACCGGATGGAAGCTGGATAAAGAGCATGCCAGAGCGGCACGTGAAGGCAAGTCCGTGGCAGGCGCGTTTGGCTTTCGTGCGGACACATTCAATGACGGCACGGTCGATATCCCACCACAGGTGCACGATGTTCGGATTGGCTTCACGCCAGGCTTCCACCAAAGGATAAAGCTCCGATTCGGCTAGTCCCATATCAAGAGCGCCCATAGCTTTGAGCGCACCAACCGAGCCACCATATCCCAATGCCAACTCTGCGATTTTACCTTTTTGGCGCAGGTGCCTGTTGATGCCATGTTTTTCAACCGGCACGCCAAACATTTGCGATGCAGATGCGCAGTAGATATCGCCGCCTTGCTCAAAGACTTCTTGCCTCCAAGTTTCTTTGGCAAGCCATGCGATGACGCGTGCTTCAATGGCAGAAAAGTCAGAGACAATAAAGCGTGTATGGTCTTTTGGGATAAAGGCTGTGCGCACCAGTTGAGAGAGAGTATCCGGTACATCGTCATATAAGAGTTTGACGGCCCCGTAATCGCCAGCTTTGACGAGAGCACGGGCAGCGCTTAGGTCTGCTAGGTGGTTTTGCGGCAGATTTTGCATCTGGATGATACGTCCAGCCCATCTGCCCGTTCTTGCAGCACCTAAGAATTGGAACATGCCACGAGCACGACCATCCTTGCAGGTGGCAGTTTGCATGGCTTGGTATTTCTTCACCGATGATTTGGCAAGCTGGCTTCGAAGCCGCAGGGGTTCTTGTAGCTTTGGCGGTGCGTCTTCAATCAGGCGCTTTAGTTCCTTTTTGCCTAACGACTCGGTAGGCATACCGTGTTCAGCTAGCCAGCCTTTCAGCTGGACGACCGAGTTGGGATTTTCTAGTGCGGTGAGTGTTTTCATGGAAGCCATGAGTTCTTCCCGGGATCGGCTATCCATGTCAGCTGCACGCTCCACTAGGTCTAGGTCGATGGCTACACCTCGGTCGTTGATGCGCTGGTCTAATGCGTATTCTTCCCAGAGGGCATCTAGCACCGGGAACTTTTCTAGGCGTGACCTTATAGCCAGCTCGACTTCAACGTCCCTTTTGTTATAGGCACAAAACTGCAGCCACTTATCAGGCGCATGTAAGGGCAGATTCCTTGTTCTGCCACCATTTGCCTTAGTCGGTGTTGCCGGTACGCAGAAGTATTTGATGAGGTCTTTACCTTCTTTGAGCTTTTGGTCTTGCAGTTTTAGAATGGCACCCACACCTTCAAGGGAAAGTGGCAAGCCCATTGATGCTGCCCAGACCATTGAGCAGCGCCACGAGCGTGGACTGAGATAGCCGCTGCCGAGTAGACCTTGACGTTTTAAGTATTCCGAGAGGCAGATGCGCTCAAAGCTTGCGTTAAACGCCCATTTCAGCACGCTGTCATCACGCAGTGCACCTAGGATGTTTCGTGGGATTGGCTCGCCTTGAGCAAGGTCGACAAGTTGCACTGGTCCTTCATCGACTACGTAGGAAAAGAGCAGGATTTCAAAGGTATCCGACTCGGCATATTTGTAGACACCGGCTTTGCCAATGGGCACATCTGAGTAGGTTTCAATATCAATGGATAGTGTTTTCATCTGTTTGGCACTCCTTGCAAAAAGAGAGGTGGCAAGACGCATCCTGCCACCTCCCAGTAGTTAAAGGGCTATTTTAGTCTTCATAGGCTCGCATGCGTGCCTGGTGGTACTCAAGGTCGCGTGCGTCTCGCTCAATTTCACGCTGTTCACGGCGCTGTTCATACTCGATTTGACGGGCCTTATCCTTGCGTTCCTCTAGGGTTCTGATGACGGTCACCACGGTAAGGAATACGCCCACAAACAAGAAATCAATCAGCATAAGTGTCACGATAATGTCGTTAATTGCATTCATGTCGTATACCTCCCTTTAGGCTAAGAAATCATCGTCATCATCAGTTGCAAAATCAACCGCAGCGGAAGTACGGCCACCCAAGGGTTCGCCATCGCGTACCTTTTGCAAGTGGTTCAGCCCGCATGCAATACCCCTGTTGCCATTGGAGTTAAAGGCGTAGAAGGTAATCGATGCTCGACCATAGACGCCCGAGTAGACCTCGGATGAGTCGATGATTTCGTTACGGTCGGTATCCACAATGCCAGGCTTATTGGCAGAGTTGGCATTCAAGAAGTACGCGTTAGCATAAGCCGGGTCATCAGGACGCTCAACATCACCGTCACGCAGTGGCACTTTAAGCGTTGCAAGCGCGGGTACGGTGCGACCGTTTCCTTTGAGCTTGGCTTCTCCTTCCTTGTAGGCTGCTTCAATGGCAGCCTTAATCTTGTTTACCGTAACCACATCACTCTTGGGGATGATAAGGGACACGGAGTACTTAGGAGTGCCACCGTTGATGGACTTAGGCTGCCACACGTTAGCATAGCTCCAGCGAGTCTCAGGGCCGGTGATTACCTTCATGGGGTTTACGAATGTGTTCTTCATAGTTAGTTTTCCTCTCTAAAATCATGTTTTGCCGTTGAAAGTGCAGGGCGCTTGTCTGCTTCAGGTACAAGCGTTGGCTTGCCTGCAGGTTTTTCAATCAGTGTGTCTAGTAGTTCGTTGAAGCGAGTCTTGCCTAAAAGTTTCTGCATTGCAGTAATGCCTAGAAGCTTTTGCTCGAAGGGATCAAAGCCTGCTTGTTTAACAACTTCAGCTACAGCATCAGGGTTGGTGTACTTGCGGTTTGACCTGCCTTCCACTAGCTTGAAGCCACTCCACGTCTTGCCTGACATGGCACGCCCTAAGGCGTACTCTTTGATGTCATCTGCCCAACGCACCAGGTCATCCAGCATCGGCAGGATGCCTTCAATGTCTGCGTCGCTTAAGGTCGGCGGCAGCTTGAAATCAAACTGTGCAAGCTTGAGGTTTGCTTCCGCACGTGCCCGGCAGTCGACCTTGGCTTTGCAAAAGATGCAGTGGGCTCCAGCCTTGAAGTCACCTTTACCGGCTTTAGCAAGCTTTGCAGCAGGTGCAAGTGTCTTATCAGCCCACTCAAGGAGGGCGTCTACCGTCATCTGGAACTCTGAGACATTCTCGCGGCGCGGCTGAAAGATAACCATACGCACTTCGTCAATGTCATAGAGCGCAGAAAACATCTCATAGGCACCGAGCGCATAGCACATCATCTGCGGATTGTGTTCAGCTGATACGAGCACGCCTTGGCCATGCTTGTAGTCGATGATGGTGAGCGTCTTGTCTGCAATGATGAGACAGTCTGCTGTACCAAAAGCACCGGGTACCCACTTGGAAAAGTCCACCTCTTGCTCGATGATGGACCAGCGGGTCAGCGGTCGTGGCTTTGATAGCGCTTAGTGTCTCGGTCACAAAGCTGGCATAGATGTCGGTGCAAGCTTCCATCTCTTCGTTAAGGTACGAAAGCGACTCACGAGGGTCATCTGCTTCACGGCCAAGCGCGCATGCCAGCTTGTACTCACCGAGAGTGTGAGCGTCCGTTCCTTCCATTGCGTAGCTTGAAGCCTCGTCCTTGTACTCAGCAGAGAGCTTTGCAGACGGTGGACATTCAATCCAGCGATGTGCAGCCGACGGTGATAGCAATGCGTGTTTACTCGGCATGGAGCACCTCCGCATCTTTTAGAATCGCTGCATAGTTTGCAGGATCCACGGCAGAGAGCCTGTCTGCGCCATAGCGCTCAATCAAAGCACGTACCTGGTCAGTGAGTCCTTCACGGGATTTCTGTGCCAGCACTGCACGGACATCTTCGAGCTTGATAGCAGGCTTAGCCTTCGGCTCTGGTGCTTCAGTCTTTTCTGGGGTGCCGCTTAGCAGTGCTTCGAGGTCGTCTGCAATCTCGGTGATTGCCTGGCTACATTCGCGAAGGCTTGTAATCGCAGCGGCGTAACGTTTCATGTGTGCCATAGTTTTCTCCTTTCGTTGTCTTGGATAAGCGTTTTGTCAGTTCTTTGGTGATGATGGAGATAGAGCCTAAGACTTCGATGAGCTCGTCTCTGCTCACGTCCACATCAACCGGGCGTTCTTTAAGTTCCATTGCGTACCTCCTTTCTCGGAGCTTGTTTTTCTTGCCCTCACCCTCACCTGAAGAGATGGGATGTTTTTGGACGAAAAATTTGAGAGAAATTTTTAGAGGAGGTCTGCAAGGTCAGAATTCTCTTTGCGAAGACGCGCCAGGAGCTTGCGCTTCTGATATGAGAGAGTGGTGCGAGGCATATGAAGTTTTTCTGCTAGGTCGCGTTCAGACATGCCGCAAGCGATGCCGCGAAGAATATGTTGCTCAGTAGCAGTGCAACCACTAAAAATGGCAGCAATACGCTCTTGTAAGAAGTGCTTGGTTACGATGTACTCGACCGAGTAATCCTCTGATGCTGGAATCAAATCACCACGCGTAAGACCGTCGGTGTCAGAGATGGGGTCGTCCATTGATACAAAATTGCCTGGTGCTCTAAACGGACAGTCCACACACATGCCATCGCACAGATTGATTTGCGACTTACGGCAGATGCATTCACCGTGATATTGCTTTTGCATACGGACGCGAGCACACTCACGCTCATGTTCTTTTTTGAACTCTGCTGTGACCTCGACTAGACCTTGGCCACGGAAATAAACTAGATGCTTCTTTTCATTGATTGACATTTCTTGGCTCCTTATCTGCCTGACCTGCGGATAAGGAGCGAGGAAATAAAAAAGAGCCGGCGTTTTGCTACACCGACTCTTAGAAATGAAGCCTGATTTAGGGCGCATTAAAGAGAAGGTGTAAAAAGCGCCTATGCTTGGTCGTATGGACCAAACAAAGCTCTTTTCAAACCCTCGCCCTATTCGAAATCAGGCTTAGATTTACAATTGTTGACGGGACATCGTCCCGAGATACTCACCCCCCCCCGAAGGGCTGGCGGACAGGTTGTTTACTCGTGAAAACAGTCGCCATCCGCCAAGGTGTAAACGCTACTTGCTGCGTTTGCTAGGCTTGGTTTGCGCCAGAGCGCTACCAGCTACGGACTTGCTATTCTTCGAATAGCGGCCGTCATGTAAAATGCGTGCAGCCTTGGACGCAACCTTGCGGCTGGTCTGTTTACTGTTTCGTGCCATTGTCATCATCTCCTTTCCAGTTCTAGAAACATTTACGAACGTGAAGTTTTTATTTACTTGCTACACGTTCCTGTGGTAAAATGACTCTGTAAACGGACATCTTTTGTCTTGCATGTCGCTTACAAGATGAGGATACGAAATAGGCTTTTTGAACCTGTGACTTTTCGTGGGATAAAACCGTGGGAAACCATGGGAAACAGAAAGGAGGAGGTTGAGAGTGAAGTTTTTTGAATTTGCGCATGCAGTTCGGCCACTTGTTCCTGGCAGCCTGAATCGTTCGAACTATTTGCGTGAGCTGGTTTCTATGCTGACAAGCGTTCCTGAATCAGAACTTGGTCATAGATTTGACCCTTCAGTTTTTCCATCCAGTGAGACGCTGGAGTCAATGTACTCTCGAGAAAGAGATTTCACGAAAAAATTTGCTGAGGCTCTGTATTCACGTCTCGATACTTATAACTTCATTGACCGATTAGAGTGCCTTGACCTTCCCGCCCAAGAAATTATCGTTAGCAATTTCGCAAGTTATGGAATTGAAATTTCTCTAGATGACTTTTCTGACGAAGTTACCGCTACAGTTCTAAGGATTTTGGCCGATAAAGCAAAAATAAAGACCCCGTTAGAGGATAGAATTGACTCTATTCATCGCGAGGCCGCAATGCGAAGAAATCGAGATTTGATATTAGCTAGAAGTAGAGGTTGCTTAAGCTGCTCTGCACCTCTTGAGGTGAATGCTTATGATGTGGCTTCTAGCTCATACGAAATCGTTTGTTTGACAGATGAGCCAGTAAAAACTTATCGAGCTGATGATTTTGCTCCGCTTTGTAAAACATGTGCTGAAAAGTTTGAGCTAAAACACAGTGATGAAGACATCAAGCGGTTAAAGCTTGCTCTGGTCAAGCAAGGCAAGGAACGTGACGCTAACTCAGTACTTCTATTGCCACTCAACTTACATAAAGAAATCGACGAACTTTTAGGCCAACTTAAAGAGCTTTCCTATGAGGCTATAAATAGAGACCCAAGCTACAATGTTGTTCCCCTACGTCGAAAAATAGATGACGAGGATTTGCTACACAGGTGTAGCGATGCAATGTCGCTCTACAAGCCCCACATTGAAGCGGTGCTAAAACAGAAAGAAGAAGCAGGACAATTAAGTTTTTCAGAGTTATGCGGGAAAGCGAAGGCCGCATCAAGCAATCTTGAAGCACTAGGGCTAGATGAAACAGAAATTTTTGAAAGAATCACTAAATGGCTTGTGTCTAATACGAACAGTAAACAATATGTCTGCGGAATCCTTGTAAGCTTCCTCATTCAAATTTGCGAAGTATTGACACCAAAAAATCAACAGAGGCGCATATGAGACTGCCAAACAAACTATACTCGTTTGAACAAACATCGCTTGTTTACTTTGTTCCGATCCTAAAACAATTAGAAACCGAGAAAGAACTAGTTCAACTGTATGCTCAGTTCAAACAGGAACTTCCATCCGTATCGGATTTTCTTGAAGTTCTTTCTCTACTTTATGCTCTCAATACAATTGAGGTTGATTTTGAGAAAGGAGTGATTAGACGTGTTGCTTAGTATCTGGAGTCCCGAGTTTAAGTGCGGGGACCAGCCACGGAATCCAATTCTTTTTCACCCTGGTCTTAACACAGTTGAAGGTGGAGCGAAAGCTGAAAATGCTATCGGTAAGTCAACTGTTTTAAGTCTTATTGACTTTGTGTATGGCGGACGCTCTTTCATCTATTCTGACGTGGTTCAACATTCAGAGGCTATAGGGCATCACACAATCTTCTTTTCTCTACGCTTACACGGTGTTGAATACCATTTTTCTAGAGCTACAGACCGACGGGGTTATGTTGATCGCTATGAAGATTCGGGTTGGAAAAATCAGATTGAAACATGGCCTCTGGATGAATACACAAACTTTTTGCTCCAAGAATATGGATTAGAAAACCGAGGCGGATCTTTTAGAGAGTTAGTTGGCCGTTACGTAAGAATTGGCGAGGATGACCTTGCCAACCTAGATAAGCCCTTATCAGCTGATCCCAGAGCAAATGATGCTGAGGGCGCAATCGCACTCATAAAGCTGTTGGACTTTTACACGGATTTGGAGGTAGCTATAAAACGTAGTATCCAACTACAGACGAGTTATAACCTAATTCAAAAAACCACAAAGCTAGGCCTTTTTGATGCGCTCAAGCTAACCAAAAAATCTGAATACGAGGACGCAAAGCAACAGTTAATTTCCTATCAACGGGAATCCCAAGCACTAAGAAGTCAGACGGATCTAGACCTTTTTGAAGCTAAAAGGCTTAGCAGACTTCAACAAGAAGGCGCACGTGCTGAGCTTATTCCCTTGCAAGAGAGGGCTACAGCATTAGGGGCTCGACTAGCTTTAATCAAGGCCACCTTGTCAGGAGAGCAAAGATTTGCAAGTGATAAATTAGAAGAGTTTTATCGATTCTTCCCGCATGCTGATAGAAAGAAGTTAGAGGAAATCGAGTACTTCCATCACCGTCTTTCCGAGATTTTTGAATTTCAACTGCAAGAACAAGAACATGCGCTAAATGCGCAACTAGAAGAACTGAATATTGCTATTCAGCAACAGATTATGCGCGTTCATGAACTAGGTGAATCTGTAGCGTTAGACGATAAAGTCTATGATGAGAATGCCGAATTAGCTCAAAAAATTCAGGTGTTACAAACTCAAATAAAAAACTACGAACTAAAGAAAGAACGCGAAAAAGAAAAGAAAGAAGCTAAATCAGAACTCGAACGACAGCTTGTTTTGGTTCAAGACTTTATTGTTAGGATTAACCAAGGGCTGGCTACGACGAAAAAAATTATTTATCGTAACCAGAAAAGCCATCCGCGCCCAGCCATTTTATCAATGAAAATTAAAGGACCGAGCATTGGCTACAATCTTGACCACCAAGGAAACAGCAGTATCGGTAACAAGTCCATGAATCTGCTAATTTTTGACTATACGCTGCTACAAATAACAGATTTACCGTTCCTGGTTCACGATTCAACCTTAATCAAACAGGTGGCGCATGAGCCGGTTGGTGAACTCATTCAAGAGTATGTCAAGGCAAAAGAACTGAAATCAAAAGCTGGAGAGTCAAAACAGGTATTTTTTGCCTTCGATGCCGCCCATGTATACGGAACAGAAACAGCTCAGCTTATTAAGGAGACTCGAGTCATCGGACTTGGAGAAAACACTGGGGCACTTTATGGAAGAACATGGGGCGATATTACCGTCGCCAAAGGAGAGGACGAATAATGCATTTGACCTTTAAACCCTTATGGAAGCTCCTCATTGATAAGGAAATGAGTAGAGAGCAACTGAAAGAATTGTCAGGGCTATCGAGCGCAACCATGGCAAAGCTTAGTAAAGATGGGACCGTAACCACGCCAACATTGGTGAGGATTTGCGAAGCTTTGGATTGTGAGCTTAACGAAATTTGTGAGGTCATCAAGGAGGAAAACAAGTAATGGCGAATCTTTAGTTTCGTCGCTGTCTAGGAACAAGTCTTTAAGCTTGTGGATGATACTTCTGGAAGTTAATGGAATCTATTGGATGCCTCGGCTAAGGCGGAGGTTGGCTGACATTTTGTAATAGATTCCCACTAAATTTAAAGTAGTAAACTTCATCTGATGACAGGAAGAAAGGCGCGCTCATCAGCTATTTCAGCTTGAGTGTATTCGTTTAAACGAATACACTATTAACGGATTGTTATTTATTGGTAGAGGTGATTTCTATGAATGGCTACATTACGGTACAAGAAGCTGCTGAAAAATGGAAAATCACCCCTAGGCAGGTTCAAATACTTTGTAAAAACAATCGTATTGTTGGCGCAGCAAGGATGAGTCGTATTTGGATTATTCCTGAAGACGCTGAAAAGCCCACTAACGACAAGAGAAAGGATGGAATCACAAATGAATAATGTTGAAAAGCTGAAAGATCTTGCCAACCGTTTTCAAGCAAATCTAGCATATTACAAAGATGCCAGAAATAATTACAATGAACACTCTTGTCGCATTGAATTCATTGATCCTCTTTTGAAAATCCTCGGATGGGATGTTGCTAATGAAAAGGGTCTTGCACCACAATATCGTGAGGTAATTGCTGAAAACTATTCAACACCGACGGATCGTCCAGACTATACAATGACGTTAAGAGGTGTTGCAAAATTTTTTGTTGAAGCTAAAAAGCCCGCGGTTGATATTGCAAGAGTAACTGCCCCAGCTTTTCAGACACGGAAGTACGGCTGGAATGCCAATCACAGAATTGCTGTTCTTACGAATTTTGAATACCTGGCGATATATGATACTTGCTACATTCCTAAAGAGGAAGATGGATGTGCCGCGGCACGTTATCGAATCTTCCATTTTTCTGAATATGCAGACCAGTATTATGAGATTGCCTCCCTCATTTCAAGAGACATAGTTTATTCTGGCGAATTTGATAAGTATTTAGATGAAAATTTTCCTGCAACAGGCAGTGAGAAACAGCAGGTAGATACCCTGTTCTTAAAACAAATCAATGAATGGCGAGTTTCACTGAGTAATGAGCTTTATAGAAAAGGCGGACGTTATAAGTCGCTTGAAGTTCTGAATGATGTCGTTCAGGAGTTTATTAATCAGATTGTTTTCCTTCGGATTTGTGAAGATAAGAGTCTACCTCTGTATCACAAGCTCCAAGATACAGTTTCTGATTCAAAACAACTTCAAGCAAAGCTTGAGGAACTGTTCCGCTCTGCCGACCGTCGTTACAACTCTGGCTTATTCTCTGGAGACGATATTGTTTTTGACCTGTCCAGCGCCATAATTTCTGAAATGATAAAGGGACTCTATTACCCGCAGAGCCCCTATTTGTTCAACATTATTGAGCCAAACCTCCTTGGAAAGATTTATGAACTGTTCCTGACGGAACAACTGGTTCTTCTCCCAGAGGGCACAATTGGGCTAGGTAAAAAGAAGGACTGTCTCAATAAATCAGTAGTCACAACTCCGACGGAGATTGTGAAGTATATGGTTGAAAAGACTTTGAGCAGAGTCTGCGAAGGAAAGACGCCAGCAGAAATATTGAATGTCCGAATCGCTGACATAGCCTGTGGATCAGGAGTTTTCCTTGAAGAAGCATTTTCTTATCTGCAAAATTATTGCGTTCAGAAATATCTCGCCAATGGAGAGAAAGAACACTTACTTGAGATTGGAAACGGCTCGTACAAACTCCCCCTCGACGAAAAGAAGCGTATTCTCTGTTCTTGCATTTACGGTATTGACATAGACATTCATGCCGTCGAAGTGGCAAAATTCTCGCTTCTAGTAAAGCTGATTGAAAATGAAACAGCCCCTTCTGTTGTGGATGAAACACCTATACTGCCTGACATAAGCACAAATATACTCTTCGGTAATTCACTCGTAAGTGATGAGGAGCTACAGGGAATAAGGACATCTGCTGATGAGTTGATAGAGATGGTTCCGTTTGACTGGAATTCCATCAACAGCGGTAACCCGTTTAGCGTAATCATTGGAAATCCTCCCTATGTTAATACAGAGGGAATGCACGCGCTACTTCCAGTTCCAGAAGTTGAAATATACAAAAAGAAGTATAAGACTTCCCATAAGCAATTTGATAAGTATTTCATCTTCATTGAGCAGGCTATTCGTAAAATTGCGGAAAATGGATATATTTGCTATATCGTTCCGAACAAATTCTTCAAAATCGGAGCAGGAGAAAAGCTACGGGCTTTGATATCAAAAGATCAAACACTTGTAAGTCTTGATGATTTTGGTGATGCCCAGCTTTTTGAGGATAAGACGATTTATAGCTCGATATTGCTTCTTCAAAAAAAGAAACGGGATACATTTATATATTCAAGTATTGATTCTGCAAACAGACTTTGGTCTGGCGAAGAAGTGAGAAAAATTGAATTAAATGCCTCTATCCTGAATAAACTTCCGTGGCGTCTGACAACTGATATAGAATTTCTTGAAATGCTCCAAAAGTTAGATCCAATATCGGTTTCTCTCACAAAGCATGCCGAGATTTTCAATGGGATTCAAACAAGCGCCGAGCGACCCACTCCAATATATTGGTTCTCTACAGAAGACATTATTGGCGAGAGCCAGGATACTATTGAAATCCGCAGGGATGGCCATAATTATACGATTGAAAAGGCAATACTGCGCCCGTATTTTAAGCCTACACGTCATGACGAGCGTGGATTAAATTCGTATAGTGTTTTGCAGACAGATAAGCGTATTATCTTCCCATATGACAGTGAAGGGCATCTTATTCCAATCGACGTAATGAAGATGTCTTATCCTGGAACATACGCCTATCTTGAAGCACACTATGACCGATTGGTTCCGAAATGCGTATCCGATTCGGGTGTTCGTGATGTTCCTAATGCAACGGAAGACACGTGGTATCAATACGGAAGAACTCAGGCATTGACGGCATTCATCAATACACAGAAACTGATAGTTGGTGTTCTTAGTAAAGAGCCGATGTATATTCTTGACAATAACGACATCTTAATTGCCTCTGGCGGTACCGCTGGATACTGTGCCGTTAGTAAAAAGGCAGATAGCCCCTATGCTCTTGAGTATATTCAGGCATGGCTTACTAATCCAATTACAGAGAAAATTCTTGAGGTTGTAGGAAGCGATTTTGAAGGCGGCTTCATTGCACGTGGCACGTTCGTTCTTTCGACACTTCCGTTTGTAGAGCTGGATTTTGAAAATGCCATTCAGAAAGGCATCTATAATCGTGTCGTTGAAGCCAGCAGAGAGGTTTATGAAATAAACACTAACCTTTCAAGCCGTCCCGCAAAACGCATTACAAGACTTCTTCAAGCTCGGAAAAACGCATTGATAAAGGAAATAGAAGGACTGATTGCTAAAGTATATCGGTTAGATTTTTAAGTGAGGTTATAGCCATGAGGCTCAAGAAAGACAATTCTGAACAGAAATTGAGAGGGGCTTATTATACGCCGTTGCAACTTGCAAACGCAATGGTAAATCTTTGTGTCTCTGAGGACATCCATACTGTCCTCGAACCGAGCTGTGGAGACGGCGTATTTCTTGATAGCCTTAGTCGTCTGAATCTAATTGAAAAGATAGGAACTATTGATGCAGTGGAAATTGAGCAGGAAGAGGCCGAAAAAGTTCAGAATAATTATTGCAACTATCATAATGTTCATATCTTGCACGAAGATTTTTTTGAGTTTTATTCTCGAATGATTAGTGCCCACAGGCAGTATGACCTCATCTTAGGGAACCCTCCGTACATTCGATATCAATACCTCACAGAAACTCAAAGAGAACTCCAATCAAATATCCTTACATCACATGGCATGAAAGCAAATAAGCTCATTAACGCATGGGTGGCTTTTCTGGTGGCCTGCGTTCAATTACTGTCTGAAAACGGGAGAATAGCATTTGTTATTCCTGCCGAAATCCTACAGGTGGCTTATGCAGAGGAATTGCGACTTTTTCTTTCCGAGCATCTTGCGAAGATTACGTTGATTACATTTGAACAGCTTATTTTTCCTGATATTGAGCAAGAAGTCGTTGTTTTGATTGGAGAAAAAGGCTCAACAGAAAAAGGCATTCGTATCTTTGAGGTGAATAATCTGTCAGACTTTGAAACACTTGACCTGCATCAGAATGAATTCCAAAAGATGCAGCATGTAAAAGAAAAATGGACAAGATACTTCACAACAGCAAAAGAGATGGAACTGATCCAAACCATCCGCAACGATAAAAGATTTGCGAAGTTTGCCGATTATGGGACCATTAACGTAGGTATCACTACTGGCAACAATCGCTACTTTTCAATTTCAGAAGAGCTCTGTGATGAATATGACCTAGAAAATGTTACGCTTCCGCTGATTGGAAGGAGCTCTCATGCTCATGGAATATTCTTTACTGACGAAGATTGGGAGAAAAACAAAGCATCTGGGAAAAATGCTCGGCTTGTAAGTTTTCCAGATATTCCAATTGCGGACTACCCGGAGCGGCATAAAGCGTACATAACGTTGGGAGAAGCCAATGGTGAAAATAAAGGGTACAAATGCTCAATTAGAAATCGCTGGTATATAGTTCCATCTGTGTGGGTGCCAGATGCATTCTTCCTTCGTAGGAACAATCTCTATCCCAAATTTGTACTGAATAGTTGCAATGCGGTATCGACCGACACAATGCATCGTATGAGATTCAATCCGAATGTAAAGCCAGAAAATATCCTTCTCGCATACTATAACAGTATTTCATTTGCCTTTACAGAAATCTGCGGACGCAGCTATGGTGGCGGCGTTCTTGAGATATTGCCTGGAGAAATGGGAAACATTATGCTTCCCAAACTTGATGATATTGATGAAGAAACATGTCAATCTTTACTAAATCGGATTGATATAATCGTTCGCGAGGGTAATGACATTGAAAGAGCCCTCGACATCGTTGATAAAGAAATTCTCATTGATGGTCTTGGCATCGATGCTGAATGGTGCGAAAAATGCAGAATCATATGGAAGAAGTTACAGAGACGAAGGTTGGGTAGAGGCTAACACGGCGCGTGGCTGATGGATTAGATAAACATATATAGTGTTTTTTCAATATCGTGATTAAGTCAGCCTGTGAAGAGTAGCTCAATTGAAAAGAGCGGATTCTACGTCCTGAGAGCCGCTCTTTTAACTCAAGCCTTCGAAGTCAAAGAGCTATTGTGGGCATGAATGATGAATAAACAGGTTTGCTGAACAGGGATAAAATTTTAACGCAATCATCATGACAAAATAACACATAAGTTTGCACGTAATGCAAAAAGGAACTAATTATGGCACGAGGTAAAAGTATAAATCTATTTCTAATGGACGGCACTCCAAGTGGTCTCATTAAGAGCACCCTAGCTAATTGGACAGGACTTGCATACAAGATTCCACGCACCCTTCTTGCTCAAGCCAAGCACATTGACTTCCTCAACCAGACGGGCGTTTACTTCTTATTTGGTGAGGATGAAGAAACAGGCAATCCGCAGTGTTATGTGGGACAAGCTGGAATTCGCAAGAATGGCAAGGGCATTCATTGTCGTCTCGATGAGCATAAACGTTCTGCTAAAGAAGGCTGGTGGACAGCAGCTATTGCATTCACCACATCAAATAACAGCTTCGGCCCTACAGAGATTAGCTACCTAGAAAACCGTTTCTATAACATGGCAGCAGAAGCTGGACGCTACCAAACAAAAAATGGAAACGATCCTAATCCTGGCAACATCACCGAGGAGAAGGAAAGCGAGCTAGAAGAGTACATCGATTACGCCAAGATTGTCATGGGCGCATTGGGCTATAAGCTCTTTGAGCCGCTTAGAGAAATGTCCCAGGCGCAAGAACTGGAGCCAGAGTCCGCAAGCAATGAACCCGTTCTCTATCTTAAGTACGGTCAAGCGCAAGCCACAGGCCAGCGCACAGCTGAGGGCTTTGTTGTATTTGCTGGCAGTCGCATTTCACTTCAACTGACGAAGAGTGCAGGCAAGGCTGTGGAAAAACATCGAGAGCGTTATGCTGAGAAAATCGACCAGCAAGGCATCTTGCTTACCGACCTATTGTTCTCTAGCCCCTCCGCAGCAGCGAGCTTTGTTGGTGGTGCGAGCTTGAATGGAAACGCCTTCTGGAAGACGGAGGATGGAACGTCGCTTGGCCAACTGGAAGGCTAGTAAACCTTTTAACGCAACTGTCTAAACAATTTAACGAAGTGCTATACAATTTAACGCAGACCTCCGAGGGGCACGAACTTTTCTGCTAGTCACTCAAGCAAGCAACCTAAAATGCCCCTCTGAGACCACCGTCAGAGAGATTTGCCGGCGGCGACCTTCAAGCTACAATCAAGCAGAAACCCTTGTTTTACAGGGGTCTGGCATTCCATCCTTAATGCTGTACTGCCGTGCAATGGTATCAAGTACATCAGCTTAATAGGTCTAGCGCACATCACAGGTGGCGGTTTTATCGAGTAGTTGACCAGTTCCCACAAACGCCCATTTTGTATCGACCTATTTCCACAAACAGGCAAAGCGTATGGACTTGTTTCCGCAAACGGGTATAAATGATTGACCTATTTCCGCATACGACCATTAACGCTTGACTTGTTTCCGCGCACGTAAATAGGCACTGTAGCCGTAGCGGAGTATACTCAAGAAACTCAAGACATCAATCGTTGTAGCTCGTGGCATGTTGAGACGGTGTGCTTGCTGTCACACAAGGGCTAGTATTCAGCTAAAATGCCTGTTCTACATGTTGTGGTTGGTGTCGTTTTCACGCACAGTGTGTGTTTGTGGGAACAGGTCTACGTTAGGTGCTTGGCTCTTGTTTTTGGATTGCCTGACCTCGAGTGTGCAAGATAGATGTTTTGGCTTGTTGAGTGTTTACGCTTGATGTTTTTTGGGGTTGAGTATCTAGGGTAGATGTTTTTTGCGGTGTTTTTGTAGTCTTAAAGGTGAGTGATTTAGAGGTATAACGGAGTAAGATAAATTAGAATTTGTGAGGATACCATGTATAAAGAAAATAATAAAATAGACTTTTTAACCAGAGTGAAAGAACTTTTTATAGACTGGTTGATCATAAGTGCATACCTAGTATTTCTATTTATCATTTGCATTTTATTTTACAAATGGATATTAAAAGGAATTCCTACATTTACACATATACAATCTCAGATTATTGTGTTTGTTTCATCCATTATGCCGATTGTACTTTATTTTACTTATCTTGATTATAATGGTGGAAGTATTGGAAAAAGAAAGATGAAACTAAAACTGGTTTATAAAAATAAAAACTATAGCTCTGCTTTAGTACGAAACATAATAAAATTCTTACCATGGCAATTAGGTCATATGGGGACTATTAGGGGAATGTATACAGGCTTTGATACCATTAGTATAGTTTTAGAAGTATTAGCAGTTGGCCTCCTGTTACTTTTATTTTTAATGGGAACTATAAGAAATGATAGAAGACATTTAGGGGATTTAATTGCTAAAACTCAAGTTTTAATATAAAAATAAGCTTATATTATTTAAGTCAAAAATTAAGTTTACTTCAACAAATTACAGTTTGTCGAGTTAAATAAACTCACGATTGACGGTAGCAATATCGTCTTTTTTTATTGCCTTAAACCCCCTTGAAAAACAAGGCTTTTCAGTGATGGTTTCATCGTTTGAGAAAAGTTTCATTTTATGTGAGTAATGGTCTGATTGTATCCAAGACATCGTGAAACTAGATCCACCTTGCATTAGTGATGCAAGGATTGTACGAAGACTCACACCGAAAGAATGTGGAATGCTACAAGGATTTCCAGATGGTTGGTGCGATGGACTTGAAACAGAAAATCCTACCGAAGAAGAACTAATTTTTTGGACAGAGGTTTTTGAAACGTACAGAAAGGTAGTCACGAAAGCTACTAAACCAAAAAGTGAAAAACAGATAAGAAAATGGCTATCTAGTCCTCACACAGATAGCGCTGAATATAAGATGTGGGGCAATGGAGTGGCACTGCCAAATGTATGCTTTGTACTGGCAGGAATAAATCACTTTTATTTTGATAAATGACTTGATAAATCTCCGATAGTACGGGAATATGTGTGCAACAAAAGAAAAGGAGATACCTACCATGAAACAAATTGATGTATTAGACAGAGCGCTAAAAGAGCGATACCTTTTCACTGAAGATTTAGCGACCAATGGTATTTGGAGTTTTACGAGTTTTTATCTTGTCTTTAATATCCTCATGGTACTTGGGATTGTGACAAAAGTAATTTGAAACAAAGTAGCATAGATGACAGGACTATCTTATTGGTAGTCCTTTTTTCTGTGATAAAATCTCCAAACCAATCTTGTTATGATGAGGTTATCTTAATGTCAAAGGAGATAGCAACTTTAAGAAACGAATTCTTATCGTTTTAAATAGTTAAAATTAAATAGTAAAAAGGGCTGGGGTAGCCCTTTTAGCTTGTCTCATAGAAACTAGAGATACAAAAAGAGAAGACCAAATTTGTCCTCTCCAGATGTTAACTCTTCTTCAGTCCACTACAGTTGGCAATGAGCCAGAAAATAACCGGCTGCTTCATTTAACTATTTACTTGTGTGTATAGTCGCTTACTGAACATCTTGCAAAACTGTCCTGGCAAATTGATCTGCAACTTTGGTTGAAATATTTTTTCAAAATCCGAGAAATTCAGATATCGGCAGTCAGAAATCTCTTAAAACCTGTTCGAAAAGGCGGGAGCCGATAGTTCAAATCCATCCTGCAATCAAAAATACCTTTTAAACTCACTTCAAAAAATGAGCAGGAAAAAACAGGACCATTATCTATAAACAAGATAAAAGATATGGTAGAGAAGCTACAAAAATTGAAAAAGGTACATTTGCATGCAGTCCGTGAGCAGATTCATGTTGTACATCACGAGGGGATTTAAGTCGTATGTTTTTTCATAAATTGCAACATCTTTTCCATGTTATCCAGGCCGTATGTATCTTTCCGATTTTCAAATCCGTGTGGCAGTCGGACTTCTTTCCGCTCGTGGAAATTTACCGTCGTATCTACGCCAATCTGTTCTAACTTCCGGGCAAGGTCGCGGGCTTGATCGGTGAAAGTCCCAAAATTCCCGTCTGATATAAAGGCCGGCGGGAATTCATCTGTCGCGTGGGTAATAACGTTGGATTGCTTGACTTGCTCGTTACCCGGAAGCTGCTCACAATTAAAGTATGCGCGACCACATTTGGCAAACAGCCAACTTACCACCGCGTTATCCGTCTTTCCGAAACGCTCATTATCCAAAAGCGCGGAGTTGAGCAGTATGGCCTTCAGCTCTGCGCTTTGCAGTACGGGGACTATCCCCATTTCATCCGCATAGTCCGAATTGGTCTGAAGAGCGGCGAACTGCCCCACCAGCTGTCCACCAGCGCTTGATCCACACAGAATAACTTGGTGCATATCTAGGCCGTGTTCTCCCGCATGCTCCTTCAGGTAACCTATGGCCTCATGCATCTGGATAATCGGAATGGGATAGTGGTATTCCGGGGCAAAAGCATAGTTCATGGATACTACGTTGTATCCTGCATTCAGGAAAGCCTCAAAAAACCACTGCGTCTCCGCTCCCTTCGCGTTGGGGTCGCCCTCAATCTTGTCGCCCCATGTATAGCCGCCACCATGAACATAAAACAAGGTTGCATGACGGTTCTCTCTGGCGTCCGGCTGGGTATAGATATCTAGATAGCCGTTGGGATATTTGCTTCCGTAGTTCACATCGGGCCAGTACAGGTACTTCTCCGAGTGGTAAGGCTCTGTCTGGGTTTTCCGGGGTTCAAAGCTATTGCCTACATGGAATATACTTTTCTGTAAATATCGGATAAGAGAATGCTTCATTTTTACACTTGACCTTTCACTTTTTTATGCTGTTCTTCCAGAAGGAAATGGCTTCCTCCAGCCAGCCCTCCGCGCTCGTCCCTGTAGCGATTCCCCAGCCATGGGCGTCGCTGTCAGAGGTTTTATACTCGTACGATACATTGTGCTCTTTCAACTTCTGAACCAGCATCTGGGTGTTTTCGATGGGCATCTGGTTGTCTCGCTCACACTGCCATACAAAGCTGGGCGGATACATATCGCTAATCTGCTCTTCCACAGAATACATCTTTATGAGCTCCGAGTTGTCCCTATTCTCCTTGCCCAGAAAATTATTCCTTGAGCCTTTGTGGGTATACTTCCCCATGGTGACTACCGGGTAGGCCAGGATCATGGAGCCGAGCCCTGGAAGATTATAGACCGAGTAGCCTAGCTCATTCAAGCGCTTGCCACCGGGAAGGATTCCACGATGGAAGCTACACTGGAATACGCACCGCCAGCGATTATAACAGCGAATTTGACTTTTTCCTTCGCCGGGAAATGGAGTAACGCCGCCGGGGCCTTCCCTGGGTCTTTTCGTATCTCGTTCGTATCATATAACGGTACAAAACTGGACCATGCTCGTGCTGAATTTCCAACAAATAATTCAACCCGTCCACCATGGCCTGCTTGGGCTAATCCTTGATGAGGGATTTTATCCTGAGCTGCCGTATGATGGGATTGAGTGGCCCCATATCGGGAATGACAAAATCACTGTAAGACGCAAATTCCGGGGTTCGGTACACTTCCTTAACTTTGCTTTCTATCGTGAATATTCAGTCTTACCGCCTTTCAGTGAAGTTTGGCTACAAAAACATATACGCCGCTGCCGACTTCCTGCTCTGTGCCGTCGGGAAGAATGATGGTGGCTGTCGTATTGCGAGGGATCTCCACATGATAGAACATCTGTCCCACTTCCTTTTTCCAGTTGCATACGATGGTACCGTACTCGCTTTGAAAGCTGCGCTTCGCAAAAGGTGAGGGATTCGTCAGGCTGGGGATTGATTACGACCTAGCGCATATCACAGGTAATGGCTTTATTGCATAGTTGACCAGTTCCCACATACGCCCATTTTGCATCGACCTATTTCCACAAACAGGCAAAGGATATGGACTTGTTTCCGCAAACGGGTATAAATTATTGACCTATTTCTGCATACGACCAATTACGCTGGACTTTCCACGCACGTAAATAGGCACTGTAGCCGTAGCGGAGTATACTCAAGAAACTCAAGACATCAATCGCTGTAGCTGGTGGTATGTTGAGTGTGGTGTTGATGTCAAGGATTGAAGGGAAATTACACTTGATGATGTAAGCCAAAACAATAGGGTGTTCAGTCCTTCAAACTGGACTAAAGTAAAGCTTCATTGCGAGATATTAGAACAGTCGTAAAACGATATCTGATGACTGTAAGAATGACACTTGGGTTGGAAGGACATACTTGATAAAGTGAAAGTCGGTCTCAAAAATGTCAAACGTGTTTTTTAGTCTCGCTGGAGCGCAGGCTAACCTTTTAAGGTTTTCCGCACGCAATTTTTTCGAGTGAGATTAATAAATCCGCAAAATTACAAGGCCTCTTATGAAGCATCAAAATTAAAAAGGAAAGGTCGCGAATAAATGAGTAGAATGCTTTGCCCGAAATGCGGGACAAAAATATCAGATAAAGCTACCAAGTGTCCGTATTGTGGATTTCAAAGTGCCGATTCGAAGAGGCCAATCAGTGAGCAGGACAAATACGAGATGGTTCCGATCTTTGAATTTGATATTGAAGAGTGGCAACCGAATCGTGGAGAGCTGAGCATTATCTCATATGAAGATAATAAAAGTCTTATTCAGTATTTTGGTAAGTGGGAAAATATCAAGGTAAAGCTTCCTGCAATTGCAGAAGTAATAGGAGCTATGGTAGGCAAGGAGTACATCATGGTTGCTAAGATGGATACCTATGTGAAGGATTTAATAGATAAGGGAATCTATCGATTCACCATTGATAAGCAGGGAGAAATACTTCCAACAATTCGTGATGCAGATGGATTTGTTAAACAGGTAAGACTTGAGGACATGGCCTTGACACCTAATCTCACGCAGTCTTTAAACAATTTATCGACTCACGCGGTAATGGTTCAGATTCTTGATGAAATAGAATATATCGGTGAAGCAATAAGAGAGATCCATGTAGAGCTTCAGAATGATCGTCTTGCTATGGCAGAAGGTGCAAGGGATAAACTAATGCAGTCAAGGCTGATTCAGGATGCAAAGTTGAGAGAAGCGGCAATGCTGGATGTTATACATAGTGCGACAGATGCAAAGCGAGTATTGATGCGGAACTTTGCCCAGAGTATGCATCATATCACCGAACATGCCCAGAAGCCGGATTTTCAAATGATACTTGATTTTAAAGGAGAAAAAGACGTCAGTAGGAAGGCAATTGACGCATTTCAGGCACTTGTTTACATTACTAACACTGTGCAGACCGAGTGTGTAGGATACGCTATGCTGGGAGAATATGAACCATGCAAGGAATGCTTAGAGGAATTCAAATCATTCATTGTGGAAAATAAACTTAATGAGCGAGATACATTATTGTTGCTCAATGAGAATTCTTCTCAGAAGCGGATCGAAGTAGTTGATCAATTTACTGATATTGCAGCGAGGATTACAGCCTTTGAAGCGAAAGCACAAATTGACTATTCAGTACATAATCTGTTGACCGCAGAAACAGAACATATCGGAGGTGATTCTGATAAGCAATAATAACGATTCAGAAATTCGTTACTGCAAGAAGTGCAGATGCGAACTTGTAAGCACGAATAAGCACAAGCTATGTGATAATTGCAGACGCGAAAAAGATGCAAATATTAGAAATGGCGCATTAGGCGCAGTGGGCATGGTTTTCAGTGTCGTCCTATTTATTGTTACCAGGGGAAAGCATGGTGGTCAAGGAAAATAAAGACTGAGTCGGGTAGAGTGGATGGGATTTTGGACATGTTCCGTCAGAGCGAGGTTTTGGAGCAGTCGGCAAATCTGTGGATTTGTATTTATAGATAGGAGCAAGGTCTTTGACCTGTTTCAGGGAACGTACAAGGGTAAAAACTCGGTGTGTTTATGAGAGCACTTGGCTATAAGCTCTTTGAGCCGCTTAGAGAAAAGCCTCAGATGCAAGACCTAGAGCCAGAGTCCTCAAGCAATGAACCTGTGCTTTATCTTAAGTACAAAGAAGCACGGGCTACAGGCCAACGTACAACAGAGGGTTTCGTTGTTTTTGCAGGCAATAGAATTTCGCTTCAGCTGACAAAAAGTGCGGGGACTGCTGTGCTTAAACATCGCGAGCTTTATTCCACGAAAATTGCCGAAGATGGTGTATTGCTTGCGGATTTGCTCTTCTCTAGCCCCTCCGCAGCTGCAAAATTTGTAGGTGGTGCAAGCCTCAGTGGCAACGCTCTCTGGAAAACGTCGGATGGAACACAGCTTGGTCAGCTGGAAGGTTAACAGCCTTTTCTGCCGATGCAGATTTTAGCTCGATTTCGCTATAATCTATCATTTTCTTTTACCCTTTGTTTATTTATATAAATTTCTGAATTCCTGCGACAGTGCTTTCACATAGATGTACGTATCTAACGTGGCTGCTGTCTGGTTGGCAATAATGATGCTCATTCTGCGCAAGCTGTGCATTGCGAGCATCACAATATGTATTATTTATTCTGTACAGCCTTCACAAATCTTGGCCTCTGATCTGCGTGTGGAACAGGGAAGGGCGGGAAGGACTTTTTACACTTGAAAACAATGGAGTTTTATATTGATGATTTTAACGAGGTTAGCAAGAGCAATGCTAAGTAGTAATGTAGAAGTAGTGGTTCATCGGATATGGGATACTTGTGTCATTAATAGCGTGTGGAGAAAACTATGGCTGAGATAAAAAGTGTAGAAGATCTTCTGAAAATGTCTTTAGTTATTCCGGACTATCAAAGACCTTACAAATGGGGAATTCAGAATGTTCAAGATTTGATTAGCGATATTTCTCATTCAATTGCGGAATCAGACAGGTATCACAAGGGTTTTACATACCGTATAGGGACAGTTATTCTACATAAAAATAAAAACGAGAATAATGAAATTGTTTATGAAATCGTTGACGGACAGCAGCGGATTATTACACTAACTCTTTTGAAGTTGTGTATTGACGATAATTTTTCATGTACTTTATTGAAAAAGAAATTCGACAATAAAGATACACAGCGCAACATTCTAAGGAATTATACCTTTTTACGTGACTGGTTTTCATTGAACAATTCTGCAAAAAACGAGTTTAAAAAAGCCTTTTCTTCAATTCTTGAAGTGACCGTAATATGCGTTGAAAAAATGTCTGAAGCGTTTCAGCTTTTTGATTCTCAAAATACCAGAGGAAAGGAACTTGATCCGCACGATTTACTCAAGGCGTATCATCTGCGGGAGATGAAGGATTCTCCATATGAAATGCAACACGCTGTCAAAAAGTGGGAAGCGAAGAAAACAGAAGACATCAGAGAATTATTTGATTTCTATTTATTCCCCATTTGGAACTGGTCTTACGGATTTAAAAGTAAAACGTTCACAGTAAAAGAAATCGATACATATAAAGGCATAACAGAAAATACAGGTTATTCTTACGCAAAACGTGTTGGAAAGGCTATGCCTTGTTTCCAGATTACTGAACCGTTTATTGCAGGCGAAGATTTCTTTGAAATGGTCGATCATTACTTGATTTTGTTGGAAGACATAAAAAAAGAGATTAATGATGAAAATAATAAGAAGTTCGCAAAGATAAACGAGGTCTTTGACAACAAGAGTTTTAACAAGGCAGGAGGATTTCGATATGCTAAGAATCTCTTTTATTGTGCACTGCTTTGCTACTACGATAGGTTCCATAATTTTGATGAGATGGCTGTTAAGAAACTGTTTATCTGGGCAATGATGCTAAGGGTTGATATGAAGAGTCTTAGTTTTGCAAGTGTTAACTGTTACGCAATTGGAGACCCAAACAAAGAATATACAAATAAGATTGCGATATTTCAGAAAATAAAACTCGCTCGCACACATAATGAAATTTCAAGTCTTCAGATAGTACTACGTAGGCGCAATGACGGAAATTGGAGTGAGCTGCACCATAGTCTTGAAAGTATTGTGAGTGGGGAAGAGGTAACAAATGAGTAACATTGAAGAGCTGCATATTATAGATGGCAATAATAACCTTTTTAATGGCAAAGATAAGTATATTATCCCTTTGTATCAGCGTGCATACGCTTGGGAAGACAAGCAGATTACTCAGTTGATCGAAGATATTAATGATGTTTCCGAAGATGAAAATTATTACATCGGATCATTGATTGTTGCAAAGCGGGAAGCAGGATATGAAGTTGTTGACGGGCAGCAGAGACTAACCTCGCTATATCTGCTGCTAAATTGTCTTAAAACTTTTAAAACGGAATACGAGCAGCTTCCTCAGTTAAATGTCGAGCATACATTAACATTTGATTGCCGAAAAAAATCAAACGATACCTTGGAAAAAATTTCTAAGCTTCCACAAGAAAACGGTAATAACCTTGATATGGGTCAAATTGAAGAGGGAATTCAGAGCGGAATTAATATTCTGAACGAACTCATAGCCCAAAAAGATTTTGATCGGGATGCTTTTATTAAGAAGTTAGAAAGAGTAATCCTTTATCGCATCGAGATGCCAGAGCACACAGATCTAAACAGGTACTTTGAAGTAATGAATACCCGTGGTGAGCAGCTTGAGCAGAATGACATTCTGAAGGCAACTTTAATGGGAAATCTGCCAGAGAAAGAGCAATCGGTTTTTGCGAAAATATGGGAGGCTTGCGCTGACATGACGGGGTACGTCCAAATGCATGTCACTAAAGAAGTGCGTGAAAAAATTTTCAATGCACAATGGGATGGACTACCGCCCAAAGATTGGGATTATTATGTGAAAGAAATAGGAACTGATGGTGAGCGAGGTGCAGGTCATACAATTGCTGAAATTATCGATGGGGCAGTTGATGTAGACGATAGCGATGGGGATCTTGATGACGAAACTCGCGTCAGGTTTGAAAGTATTATTGACTTTCCCTATTTTTTGCTCCACACCTTAAAAGTTTTGATTAATACGCAAGAATATGACAAATCCACAATTAGTGAAGTACACATGGATGATAAAAAACTCAATGATAGTTTTGATGAAGTCATTAAGGATGTATGCGGTTCTGACGAAAAAGGAGGACAATATAGCAAAGCTGATTTTTCACGCGATTTTGTTATGTGTCTACTAAGAACACGCTATTTGTTCGACAAGTATATAGTTAAGCGAGAATATACATACGAAGATCTTGATGGAAAGTGGAGCCTGAAAAGCTTGCGTTCGGACGGTAAGGAAAAGGCTCAACCGTATTATAAGGATACCGATTTCGGTGAACCAACGACTCAAAAAAACATCATGATTCAGTCTGCGCTCAGAGTATCATACACATCGCCGAGGGGAATGCACTGGATTACTAGGTTGCTGACTTGGCTTTCTGAAGATGACTGCAAACACACGTCTGACAATGATATTGTTAATTATTCCGATGAGGCGGAGAAAGTAGCGATAGCAGCTGTAAAGGCAAATTTCTTGAATCCGTGTGCTGATGACGGTAAATATGCTATGGGTGTAGGCACGCCTCACATTG
The DNA here is from genome assembly GCA_040702985.1 of Alloscardovia omnicolens. Classification (GTDB taxonomy): domain Bacteria; phylum Actinomycetota; class Actinomycetes; order Actinomycetales; family Bifidobacteriaceae; genus Alloscardovia; species Alloscardovia omnicolens_A. The sequence goes on from CP159991.1 coordinate 1,034,588, forward strand.
TGTTTAATTATTTGGATTATCTATTATGGCTTGACGATCAAAAATCCAGCGACAAGAAGTACAGCGATTTTACTTTTGGATTCCGTACTTCGGTTGAACATTGGTATCCACAGAATCCATCTGAAGGTACTTTTGGGAAATGGGAAGATGGAGTTGATCAGTTCGGGAATTTATGTATCGTTCAGCGAAGGGTAAATTCTAAATTTTCTAACATGTCACCGGAAGCGAAGAAAATCACCTTCGAGGATACGATTTCGAATGGCAGTCTGAAACTAAGAAAAATGAGCGAGCTTACGGAGGCTCAAGGAGATATGGGGGCAAGCTTATATTGGAAGGAAACAGCATGTAAGGAACATGAGGACGAAATGATTGAACGTCTGAAAGAAGCTTGCGGATTAGGCGACGTGGAAAGCTGAGTGTTGAGCTAATTTCTTGGATGCCTCATGCAATATAAGCATTGCCATCAACGTTAATCTTTTGGTACATCTCTTATATGTGCATGGCTCCATGATGCAGATGGGCTGACTCATATAGACTCACATGCACTCAAAAACATAGGCATTCATCTGTGATAATTCAAAAACTTCAGACGGTTTTATTTTTAAAACAAAAACTGTCCCTCATTTCATAAGAAACAAGGGACAGTTTCGTAGCTTAGTAGCTCGGTCTATAATTAGCGAAGCTTATCGAGCAGAGCGTAACCTCATGTCAGCGCCAGAAGCAATAAATGCCAAAGCAATTACTGCGACACTAGCAATAACAAGTGTCGAGGTGTCGCTTGTCTGCGGAAGCTTTTCTTTCGTAGGTGTTGTTTTCTTTGGTTTATCTTCGTTCTTGGTAGGTGGCTCAGGCACTTCAGTCTTCGTGTTGCTTAGAGGTTCAAGCTTCACATCAAGATTTGTAGACTTCACGTCGAAGTTGGTTGGCTTGTCTGCAAGTTGATAGCCTGTTGGTGCTTTTGTTTCGGTTAAGGTGTAGGTTCCCCATGCAAGATCATTTACCAAGAAAGCACCTTGCTCTGGGTCGGCGTCGTTGTCGCCGTTATCTACAACTTTGAGTGAGAAACCGTCTGCACCCTCAACAAGCCATTCAGAACCAGGCAATAAGGTAGAGTCGCTTGCGTCTACTTTTGTCCATCGAGCAGATCCTAACTTACGTGCGTTTGTAATAGCTCCAAGGTCAATAGGCTTATCAAAGTCTGTTGTCTCGTCAAAGTGAACAGTCTTTTTAGCAGCTGCTGCAGCATTCGGATCAAACGCGTAGCCTTCAGGAGCTTTAGTTTCGGTCAAAGTATAGGTTCCCCATACAGCACCGGTGTCCTTTTTCTTACCCCACATAAGACCATCTACACGCATGGAGCCAGGAGTAGGGTCGGCGTCGTTGTCGCCGTTATCTACAACTTTGAGTGAGAAACCGTCTGCACCCTCAACAAGCCATTCAGAGCCTGGCAAGTGCTTGCCCGTTTTCTCTATCAGCTTTTGTCCAGGCAAAACTGCCTGCTTTGCGTGTGTTATAAATGCTATAGCGAGTGTCGCCATCACTATCGACTGTTTCTACTTTACGATAGCTGAAACCAGGCGTTGGCACTTCCTCTATAGAAACATTGAGGAATGTATTTGCAATACCCCCTGGTTCATTTTTCGGAATAAATAGATAGAACATCCAGCTATCTTCAGACGATTTTGGATTCACTAATGCTGTAAACTGCTTCTCCTGACCAGGATAAGCACACTTTATTACTTCGCCACCTTTTTTGGTAATTCTGTATGTGGCAATTACAGAAGAATAAGTATCCTTCGTCTTGTCTGGTCTTCTATCAGGGCCTAGAGGATAGCGTTCTGCTATCACATTCACAATAATATGGTCAGGGTGTTCAAATTGTGTCTCGTCAGCTGCATAAGCCTTTTGAATAAAAAGCGAGGAAGATAACAACGAAAGGCTAATGATAAATACCCCTAGCACGGTTTTAAGAACAGCGGATAATCGTTTAGCTGCACTGGTACGTCCAAACATACTTTGCATCCCTCTTCTATGAGTAATAATTCTAGCTACTTAGCTACTTTTTAGCTTATCAAATTTTCATACAGAGAAGCAAAACCTCATGAACGTCTATGTGATTGGCTGCGTGTTCCACCCCTGTAGCGTCACATCAAAGAGCGTGTCCTGACTTTTGAATGTTGTGAACTATCGTGCAGATTGGCTAGTCCTCAAGAGTGCATGTATATCGCAGTGCATTCTCTGATCGTCAATTTGCTACGGCAGAATTGATTTTCATGTCTGCAACGTAATACGGGTGAAATTAAAATAGCTCAAAAGTATGGTTCTTTGAGATTGAGCCGAGGCGTATTTTGCTTTTTGAGTGTTATATAAAATGTAACGCTGATTAAGCAACGTCTTTTTGATAAGTCTTGGATGATAGAGTAGCTGCAGATACTTGTTATGAAACAAGTCAACTAGAAGTGATAGCTGAGATATTACAAAGATGTATTTCAATATAAACGTTTAGATAAAGGTGATGAAATATGGATTTAAAAGAAGTTAATGCGAAGTCACATGAGTTAAGAGAAAAATATCATGAACTTGAACGAAAGTATCATGGCAGTGAGTGGACAATAGAAGAAGACGCGCTCGCGTTTTTAACAGATGCGGGAATAATTGGTCGTTTAACCATGTCATCTGAAAAAAGATGGTCTAGTGACGATGAAGAGCAACTTCCTCAAAAAATTGGTGAATGCGTATGGTGGTTAGCGACTTTATCAGATCGTATGGGGTTTGATTTCGAAAGTTGCGTTAGTCTTTTTCTTGAAGAAAAAATGGACGAGCTAAAAATTTGATTCATCATTCAATGGTCACAATGTAAATATTAAACGTGCGAGGATTTTCTTGTATCGTTTTATATCCGTTGTAAAAAACCGAGAAGAAAGTAAAATCAGAAATACTGCTGTGTTGCGTTTCATATGAAAAGCGATGGGTAATATTTAGCCAAACCGTTCTAGCAGGAACCCTCTGAATACAAAAATATAAAAGAAAAATTGCATAGCAAAGATGTGATGCGTTGTTGCTCTAGCATCGTTGCATGAGATATGGCCATAAGATGTGGAAATAAAACACAGAAATGTCCATGACGATAGACGAATTTTCTGTTGTAAATAAAAGATTGTTCCGTTATGGTGGTTTATGCTATTCCGATAAAAGATATTGTTCCATAAGCATTATTATTCCGTTTCGATTGAAATATTATGAGGCTTTTGATGAATATCACGCGAAACATGATATATCGGTAATGGCAGGTATGTTTGCTAGATTTTTAAATCAGAGACTAGATCTGTATCTAGCAATTTTAGATATTTAAGAATAAAAAACAGTTCATGAATATGAGTCCAGCGGGTTTATTTGCGTTTTTATTGGGAAGGATGCTACAAGATCGTTAGAAGCTCGCTTTAAACTTTAACGAGATTTCTATGTTGCGGTTTAAGACGTTTTCATAAATGGGCTTACTGTGCGGTGAAGAAGTCCAAAGCCAGTTCATTGTCACGCTGTGACTTTACGAATAGCTTCGCCCAGGCTCTGATAATTAATCTGTTCAATTGTGCCATCAGCGCTCTCTACATCGGCACAACGGTGATCTGTGCCAATCACGATCGGTTTCACTTCCTCGGGTATGCTGATATCGATTTCCCCATATTCGGCAGAATCACGACCTACCGCGCCGATATGCAGTTTCCATAGTTCGCGGTATCGTGCGTGTGAGCTAATTGATTGGACTGTGCCATCAATAATTTCCCAGCCAAAAACGCGGTATACATTTTCATGCGGTTTGTCTGCGATCACCCAGTGTCCTTCCACCTTCACAGCCAGACAAAGCTGTGCTCCTGACATACCGTTGCTGCGTGCCCATTGCTTGGATACAATGCTGAGCCGCTCAGGAGTTTCTTCCTCTATCACGTACACATTTGACTGTGGTGGAAAATTGGTGAGCCTCGTTTCATCGGGCTCAACGTAGCCAAAAACCTTGCCAGTTCCACCAAGCGTGTCCGGTCCATAGCCGAGCCATGATGATGAACCTATCCACTCACGTTGATTAGGGCTTTTTGTTGAGTCTGCTGAGATATCTGTCTGCGTGATCCATGCAGTCAGGCGTTTTATATCTTCGAATGGCTTGGCAGGATCAACATCAATAGTGCGGCTATGTGCTTGCCACACTGGTCCCACCCAGAGCCGTAAATGTGCGCCTTTAACTTCATGGGTGCAACTTCAATATAGTATGGCGGATTGCCAGTTCCGTCCCATGGTTCAAACCCGAGCGCGCGCTGTTCGTCGGTAGCCAAGAGGTAGGGCAGTCCATTGAAGTCGACAATTGGCCAGACTAGCCACCTTTCATCACCGTTGACGTCAAATTCAGGAAGCCAGGTACTTAAGAGCCAATGACCTTTTACTTGTACTGCGCTAGTGAGCACGCCCATACTGTAAAGGTTTGGATGAGGCGGCATCTGACCATTTTGAGGCCAGTCAAGGCACGAGACTGCACCTGCTGCATCCCATCCGAGGAGGAAGGAACCCGGCGGATATGCCCATTGATTAAAAGGTGCAGGTATAACTGCGCGCATGGTTGAGTTGTCTACGTCATAACGCTTTACATCAATTTTGGGTTTTTTAAGTTTGCGTAACTGATTACTAACGAAGAGAAGAGCCTGTCCAATGGCAGGAAGAATCTTGTTACTGTGCGGCTCATAATTCTGCACAGTCGTCTTAGCGGTTATAGGGTGTGTTTTATGAGGATCATTGGTAGCAGGAGATGTCTGATCTACATAGTGCTGTGCAGAAATATCTTCAATACTGTTTGTTGGTAGCTCATCATTTCGTGACGGTATGTGCTGAGTTTCACTCTCGATGTTCTGAACATCGTTAGAATCCGATTTTCTCCACCGTGTGAAGATCTTTTCCACGAGAGTAAGTATGAGGTAATAACTAACTGTCAGACATATTCCTGGAGTTATGAAAACGATCCATAAGGTATCGGTCGATATAAATGCGCGGGTACGGTTGCGAAAGAAGAACACTGCAATAGTGCCGAGGATAATTGAAAGAGTAAGCAGAATTTTGTGGGTTAGAGAAAACTTTGATTTCATGCTCACTCCTGATTGCTCGTCATCACTGACTGTATGAATATTATTCATTCTAAAACAAAGGTTATAAAACTCGCTTTCATGAATATACAAAAGGTCGCGCGTGCCTAGGCTTAGTGGGGGGATAGGGGGCAGTGCTGTAAAAATGCAGTACCGTGCAGAGAATAAGAAAGAAGGAATACACATTACATTCATGTACTTGTATCTAATACAAGTACATGATAGGGTAAGAGTATTAGATTCAAAGAACGAAAGGCCTTGAGCGTGGATACAAAATTTTCTATCGCGCTACACATTTTGGCGTATATCAGTGAAGCAGATGCGGTAGTTACTTCAGAGCTTCTAGCTCGCAGTGTGGGTACAAATGCTAGCCATATTAGAAAAATTATCACCTTGCTCAAAGAGGCGGATATTGTTGAAAGTAATCAGGGGAAAAAGGGTATTGCCTTAAAAATCCCAGAAAGTAAATTAACTTTGGACAAGGTATATAGTGCAGTATATCCCGAGAAAGAATTGCTTCATATTCACGATACGGCCAATAAGGACTGTCCTGTTGGAAAAAATATCAAGGATGTATTGTTACCGATTTTTGAAGAATCAGAGAAACAACTTATGGGGAATTTAAGAAAGAAAACCCTTCAATCATTGATTGACGATATGTATGAGATTTACAACGATTCACGTAAGTAAGACAAGAAAGAGGAGAGAAAATGAAAGCAGCTCAGGTAGAAAAGTACAATAAGGCAAATATATCACTCAAGATAGTTGACGTAGACACACCGAGCATAGGCGAGAAAGATGTGCTCATAAAGGTATTGGCTGCGGGGGTAAATCCGGTTGATAACCTGATTTCACGCGGCGAAGTGAAAATGATTGTTTCATACAAGCTGCCGCTTATTGCGGGCAATGAAGTTGTGGGTACGGTCGAAAAAATCGGTTCACAAGTCAGTAATTTCCAGGTAGGCGAGCGCGTGTTTGCAAGACTACCGTTAGAAAAGATTGGTGCTTTTGCGCAATATGTTTCTGTAGCTGAGGACGCTTTGGCGCGCGTGCCTGCATATCTTTCTGATGTAGAAGCAGCGGCTACTCCTTTAACTGCTCTCACTGTTATGCAAGCGTATGAATTGATGCGTGTGGAAGCAGGCAAAACTATTTTTATTTCGGGTGGTACTGGTGGTGTTGGTGCTATGGCTATACCGATTGCAAAGGCTAAGGGTCTTCACGTCATTACTAACGGTAGTGCAGACAATGAAGAGCGTGTTAAAGCTCTTGGTGCAGATCAGTTTATTGATTATAAAACTCAGTATTACGCTAGCTTGCTGTCAGACGTCGATTATGTGTTGGACACACTCGGCGGCGCGCAGCTTGAAAAGCAGTTCTCTGTTCTTAAGAAGGGTGGCACTTTGGTTTCGCTGCGTGGAATGCCTAATGGTGCTTTTGCAAAACGTATGGGCTTGCCTTGGTGGAAGCAGTTACTCTTTAGTTTCGCAGGACGATCAGTTGATGCAGCTGCAGCACGTTATGGTGTGAATTATCACTTTATTTTTGTGCAATCAAATGGTCAGCAGTTGCAGGAAGTGGCGGATATTTTTGAACAAGTAAAAGTCAAGCCATCGATTGACGCTGTTTATCCGTTTGAAGACATTAATATTGCTTTGGATAAGATTGCCAACGGTCATTCAAAAGGAAAAACTGTAATGACTATGGAAGTAAAATAAATGAGTTATATAAATGAAGAAATTTAACGGTGTGGAGCTGATTTGCGAGTATATGGCAATAAAAAAGAACTCAAATCTGAAATAAATAAAAGTTTCGAAAAGTATATTTCTGAATTTGATAGTATCCCTGAATCTCTCAAAGATAAAAGGGTTGATGAGGTTGATAGAACGCCAGCAGAAAATCTTGCTTACCAACTTGGATGGACGACATTACTTTTGAGGTGGGAGGAAGACGAAAGAAAAGGACTTCAAGTAAAGACACCGTCTGACGAATTTCGATGGAATCAGTTGGGACAACTGTATCAGTGGTTTAGCGATACGTACGCTTGTTTATCGTTAGAAGAATTAAAGCAGCGGTTGCGAGCAAATATTACATCCATAAACGCAATGATTGATGCATTCAGTGACGAAGAGTTATTCCAACCTCATATGAGAAAATGGGCTGATGAAGCCACTAAAACAGCGGTATGGGAAGTGTATAAGTTTATTCACGTTAACACGGTTGCGCCTTTTGGAACGTTTAGAACAAAAATAAGAAAATGGAAAAAGATTGTGCTGTGACTTGTAGTGCGTTGATGGGGAATGTCAAATATTTTGATAATCTGTTACAACAGGTTTCGCGCCGTCGTCAAAGTCGTCAAGAATCCAGTATTCTTCAATAAAATGTGTTTACTTGTACAGTATTCAATCTGTACAAGTAAACACAAGGAAGTGCTCAGCGCTAAATGTTGCGTACGCTGAGTTAGAGAATCTACAAAGAATTCGGTATTATTCTGCTGAGAATATTATTATCTCGAATATTCTTGTCCTCGAGCATAGGAATCATTAAATACCTTATATTGATGATCGTGTAAGATTTGCGCAGCGTCATTGAGCCAGTTCACATTGCGCAATAGCACACGTCCAAGCATAATCATGTCAGCTTCTTGCGTCTGTAAAATATGTTCAGCCAAGCCAGGGTCTGTAATAAGTCCGACAGTTGCCACATCTATAGTTACTACTTCTTTGATTGCGCTTGCATACGGTGTCTGGAAAGCTGCATGTACTGGAATATTTGGTTTTTTATTCAGCAGTCCACCTGTTGACACGTCTATGCATTGAACTGACTGTTCTTCCATCCAGCGCGCCATTTGTTGCCATGCTTGCATAGAATTTTGCTGACCAGTTTCATCATAATCAGAAGCGGAAATGCGCACCCAAATTGGTTTACTGAAAACTTTCTTACAACCATCAATGATTTCTCTTAAGAAGCGATAACGGTTTTCCAGGCTGCCGCCGTATTTATCTTCACGCCGGTTCGATAACGGAGATATGAACTGATGGATAAGATAACCGTGTGCAGCGTGTATCTCAATCATGTCGTATCCAGCTTCTTCTGCTCGACGCGCGCTGTTTACGAATTCTTGTATTGTAGCTTGCACTTGTTGTGTAGTCATCGCAGTTGGCGCGTTGTATGGTTCGCCATATGCAAGTTCACTGGGGGCGAGCGGATGCTCTACATTCAAAGCTTTGCGTCCTGCATGCACAATCTGCACACCAATCTTTGATCCTAGATAATGCACCGAGCTCACGAGCTCCTTTAGTGCAGCTGTTTGCTCATCATTCCACAGACCCAAGTCGTGATTCGTTAAACGACCATTAGGAGTAACTGCTGTTGCTTCCTGAATAATCAGTCCCACGCCGCTTATTGCGCGTGCTCCATAGTGAGCAAAATGGAACGGCGTTGGCAGTCCATCCTCTTTAGCCTCATACATACACATTGGCGACATTGCCACACGATTTTTTACCTCAAGTCCGCCCACTGTTGCTGGAGCTAGTAATTTAGACATCGTAAGACCTTTCTGTACGCTTGCTCTGTTACGTTAACTGTAACAAAGCGCAGACGGCACACTTTTTTAAATCTCTCACGGCAAAAACAGTCTCTCATATCCAAAAAGCTTCTAGAAGAAATCGGCACACAGCGTATTTTTTTAGTAGGCGTGATGTTCAAGGATTCTTGACCTTAAACTTACAAGAAGTTCTGACTTGCTTCGTCAGATGGCAGAGCATGTATCATCGAACCAGTTTCTGTATATGGTAAGGCTAAATTATCACTTTCCGCAGTAGAGTGTGCAATGATCATGCTCTGTTTTATATAATGCCATAGTCGGTTTGCGCATAAAGTCATGGTGAACCTGAAAATTTTAATCATTTAAGATAATCGCTAGAGTGTATCGCTTAATTTCGTTGCTATATACTTCTGAGTATGAAATCTGAAAATGAAACAATGATGTTTTTTGATAGCGTGCAAGACATATTAAAACTCTATGGTGGATCCGGTCTCAAGCCGTTGGGCGAATGCATTGAATTCCTTGAAGCATATAACAGCGAGGCTGAGAAGGGTAATCCATATAGAGCGCTCGCTAGAAGTTTTGAAGATTTTGCAGGCAGAACTGCTGATCAGATAGATGAACACATAGATTCAGACGATTACTATTTCTATAAGTATTTAGAAAACCTTGAAGATAAGAATCACTATACTTTCCCTCTCAGCAACGGCGAGAACATTTGCGTAGAGATTAACGTTTTAGACCCCTACGAGAATGTAAATGGGCAACGCATTATTAGTCCGCGATGGCATTTGCTTATTTCTTACTACGCCTATAAGGATGCCGCGTTCAACCATATGACTGATGAATACGCATCTCAGATTCGGGGAATAAAAGGCAAACTTTCTAAGACGTTTCGATGCCGAAGTTTGAACGCATGGATGCGCGAAGTAGCCAATAATTAACATTGTGCTCTATTGTGAATGTAAGTAGTGCTTTCTCCTATTGCCGTTGTTGCGGTGCTATATCCTTTTACTCTCTTGTGAATACACTGTGGCGCTCGCGGTATTGAGGAATTCAAGCGATATCAGCATCTGACCGTGGGGGGGGGGTAGTATGGGGAAAACAAAAGTTCAAAGGGTTGTATCTTGAAGAAAGGATAGTCACCAGGCGAATGAGATCGTAGTGAACATTGTTTTCAATGATGAAAAATGTTTTCTGTTGTGCAAAAAGCAAAGCAGATTATCTGTAAGTGTACCGGTGCAGGCTGGGTGTTCTGTGCATGGAGTAAGAGAAAGTTCGGTAAGAAGCATATGTGCGAAGATGTGGGGAGTGTTAAATACGAACTAATACCCTATGATAATTTTGTAGGCTCTGAAGAATTTGATTTTGATAAGATTATTTATGACTTAAATAGTCAAATTGATTTATTATCAAGTCAAGCAGATAATTTGGATTATATTATTGCAGTTGCAAGCGGTACTGCTTGCGCTTTATTGGACATCCTGTGGGTTGGAGAGTTTGATTTAGCAAGAGGACGTAATAAAGCCAGTGCTAAAGTAGATTCGTTTGTGAAAAAGACTGCTGAAATCCTTCAAGGCAAGAAATTCAAAGATGTGAAATCAGCGGTGAAAGCATTAGAAGAACGATTCCCTATTCCAAGTGATGCAAATACTCCAGATTTTGGAGGAGGCTTGCAACATCATCTGCGAGACTTTGCTCATCACCCAACAATTGTGGGCTTAATATTTTCTTTGCTAACACAGTTCACGAGCAAATCCTACGGAACCAATGCCGCCGGAACATTCATGGTCTTTGATGTGCCAGCACGCGCAGCCTTTTTAATTGGTAAGGATATTCCTCAGAAAATACTGATGGGGACAATCACGTGGTTCTTCCACTTGGTCAGTGACATGGCTGGATCAAGCGCCACTGCTGGAATTACTGGAGGAACAGGTATTCCAGGGCCGATCCTTTCATTAGCAAAGGAAATGTCTGCTCTGCCTTTTTTCTCAAACATTAAAGTTAATGATGATACCTCGTTATCTCTCTTCCTCTCAAAATTGTTTAATGGCACGCTGTTTATGCAACGTGATGAAAAAGGCAAGATAATCAAAGACTCGGTTCTTAAGTTTGATTTGCGTGGTGAACTTGGTGTAGCTCTGGAACTTGGAAGACAAGCTATTCCTGTTATTGCTAATGAGTGTATTGTGCGCTCGTTCTACTTCATACGACGTCTCGCCATGGCTATGAAGAAAAAGCATGTCAGTTCTCTTGCTGACATGAAGAAGATTAATTGGGATGATGTTAAGCCAGTAAATAATCCAACAATTGCTCGTATGCTCACTATTGCTACTGGAGTATTTACAACTCTTGACATTGGTGAAGCAATAGTAAGTCAAAAATATTGGGTATCGGTCAATTATGTTGGGGTGGGCCGCTTCGCGCTCGCTATAGGTTCCGACATCAGTTGGGGACTTAAAGCACATAAAGTAAAAAAGATTAGAAGTTTTTATGAAAATATAAAACAGCAAACATACAGAAAAACTGACAATTATATTAAGAGAGAGGGAACCAATATGGCCGTGCAACTGGATAAACTAGGTCTTTCCCTGGAACAGACTGAAATACTGTATAACATTGAATACTATAAAACACTTCATGATGTTGAAGTGACTCATATTCCTATAACGGGCGAGTCTGTAAAAGCGTTGAAAAAGGAATGGATTGAGCAGTGGAAAAAATTCATTTCTGATGGTTTTGAAAGTTTTACCCAGGTTTCTGGTGCGCAGATACATTGGTACAGTAGGGAAGAGCTGGATCAGCATATTGCTCAGAATAATCCTAGTGAGCCGTGGTATCGTTTAGTTCTTCTTGAAGCTATGTTATTCGAACCTTATTATCCCCTTGAACTTGAGAAAGATAATAAGGATAATAGTGTGCCATCGCAAAAGTACAGTTTCTTGAATAATCCTATTAACGGTTTCAAAAACGCAGAGGGATACCGCTTCTTAAACGGACAATTCACAGGTGAGTATTGTGATCAGGGGTATGTGGAACGACTGCGAAAGTCTTATGACCAGGTGATGAAGGAGCTCGATGTCGATCCGAAAAAGATGATTGTCCCATTAGCTGCAGTAGCTCTAGCGATTGGAGTTCCCGTTGTTGCAGGAGTGCTTGCTGGTCCAATTGCTGTAGCATTAGTAGGAGCGAAATTCGTTGAACTTCATGGTGCTGCGTTAGTTAATGCTTGCCTAGCATATCTTGGTGGCGGTGCTATTGCAGCAGGTGGAGCAGGAATGCTGGGCGGAACAGTTTCTATCGTTGGTGGCGGTGCTGCGCTGGGAATTGGTGTTGGTGCTGGAGTTGGCGGTGCTGTTGCATCTGCTGGCTTAACAGGAAAGAAAAATACAATAATCCAGTCTGCGAAACTGCTTACTTCCGTGAAAGAGATTTTTCTTAATGACGAACATGATATTGAATTTGCCGACAGTGTTTATGAGCAATATCTTCAAAACATTACTGATATTGAGAAAGGGTTAGTTGAGCTTAGGCTGAAGAAAGACGTAGCTCAAGGTGATGAGAAAAAGTCACTTTCGGACGCAATTAATAATGCGGAAGAATCTGTTAAGGCAATGAAGGTTGTTCGAAAAGTTATGCTGAAATATAACAGTTCTTTTGCTGAAGGTTTGCAAGCACAAGGTGAGGAAACCGAAGCGAAAGAATAAACTCGCAGCGGATGTTTTCCCCCTCCAAAACACTATTACAGTGATAGTTTTTGGAGGGGATTCTTTTAATCGTGTTAATTCTTTCCCTTGTTTATGATAGTTTTAGCTAAATTTACTCCTGTATTTTTGATCAAGATAGATAATGTGAAGTGATAGCTCATCAAGCAAAGATCTGATTTTTTATGATTTGCGTATGAAAATAGGTGGTTTGCTATCAAGAATTCAACAGCAAACCACCTTAAGCGATTTTATATAGAATTAGCTATTGTGTGAAAAGAAGTTACTCATCAGTTCAATAACTTCTTGGCTTTCTTCCCATTTCGGATTTTTGATTGCAAATACATGATCAAGTATATGCTTTTTTCCCCACGGATAATTTTTTAAAGCATGCTTAATACCATAATCTTCAAGTATGCTGTTGAGCTTTAAAGTCTCATTTTGAATCATATCCTGCTTGCCTGTAACTAAGAAAATAGGTGGGAGCTTTGTCTTAGCAATGATGCTTGCAGGATCTAGGAGATAGTTGTAATACTGAGTTTTTACATCAGAGTCATCAGTAATAAGTGGGGTAATGAAGTCCATAAAATCATGGCGGTTTGTTTCGAGCATGATGGAAACAAGACCCATTGCTTTTATATGAAGCGGAGTGCCTTGTATGCCAAAATCTTTCTGTAATTCAGGGCTTTCATTGATGGAATTAACAAAAAGTGATAACAATGCTCCGGCTGAATCTCCAACAAGATAACTGTCATCTAAATTCAATCCGAGCTCTTCACTGTTCTCATGAAGATACTGCAGTGCGCTCATGCAATCATGAATCTGGTTCCACAACGTTGTTTCAGGTATGCGACGATAGCTGATATTTACAACGGTGTATCCTTTTCGTACCCATTCAAATGAGTAATCTCGATTCACTTCCTTATATGATGCGAAAAGTCCTCCGCCGTGAATTCCGATAATGGTTGGGGCGTCTGCTGGCGCATCTTTCAGCCTATAAATATCTAAAAGGTGGCCGCGGTTTCCATCATCAATATAGGCAATGTCTTTTTGTATGGCAATATCATCAGCGTTGAGTGGCTTATTGACTTGAGCTCGTTCTGCACTCTCAAAGATCCATCTAAACGGCTTCAAACGTAATGTAGGAGTACGCCATATTACTGTGCCTGCAACAAGTGCAGCACTTGCAATGCCGAACACTGCCGCCAGAAGATTTTTCTTGTTCTTCATCGATTACCTCACTCTCGTACTCTGCACACAGATAGTCTTCATCTGGATATCTATGCTCAAATTGTAATACGTGCTCTCGCTGAGAAAAACGTTGAAAATCGTATGACGATTAATCTCGCACCATGCACCAGTGCCAAAGTGGTACACGTTTGTGCAATCTATCGGCGAGTAGTACATATGTTCGTGTTATTGAATGGTAAAAGTTCAGAAGCTTGTTGAATGAGAATACGCTTTATTGCCGATTTACAGCGCTTTGTTTTCTTTGTGGTGATTGTCTTTATAGAGTGATGCATCAGCATAACAATTGTTCAGAAAACTTTACGCAAATATTACTGAAATAACATGCAAATTTACATAAAAAATATAGACATTTTTCTGAAAATGTAACTTTTCTTCCGTGTTGTGGGTTAAATAAATCCTTTGAAATCAATAAAAAGTAGTATTTTCTTTCATAAAATACTTATGCAAATGTAAATTAGTTACATTTAATTTAGTAAATTTGCGGAAATCGTATATAGTGGAGGGATGAAATAATTACGTAATTATTTCTAAAACTTGCATTATGTGTGTGATATTTCTATATCATGACGATGAGGTAAAGGAACAAGTATGGCATTGAAGAAAATACGATACCTATTGATGGCAGTATTAAGCGCCATTATAATTGGTAGCAAGCGTAATGGGAGGAGGTGTAGCACATGCAGAAGGAGCTGCAAAACAAGTAAAAGCAACGGTTTCTGATTTACAGATTCAAAATCTTAACGGCGAGACACAAGATGCCGTGTATAAATATGACAGATTCTATCTTGCTATGAAGTGGGATGCTAGCTCGCTGGGAGCAGATGTTCATAAGGGCGATTACTTCGATGCTAAGCTACCTGAGCAGATGGTGTATCCAGAGGATCAGGCAACTTTTCCTTTGTATGCTGAAGATGGGTCAACTGTTATTGCTAACGCGCACGTGACTCCGAATAAACCAAGTGGAGGTACTGAACCAAGTGGAGGTACTGTACGAGTAATTTTCACTGATTGGGTCGAAGGTAAAGAGAATATTAAAGGCAATCTTCGTCTTGCTGCTCAATTTAACCATAAATTAGTGAAGGACAATGAGAAAAATAAATTTGACGTGTCGGTAGGCGCCACTGTTAAGTCAGTAGAAGTTACTGTGAAAGGGCGCTCCCGAATCACTAACGAAACCTTGGTAAAATGGGGTGCAGCAGTTTCAGGTCAACGCAACGTAGCATCATGGTGGACTCGTATTAACTACAACAAAGCAAATCTCAAGAATGCGGTGATTTCTGATCAGCTTTCCAATGGAGATGGTTCTGAAAAGTATATTCCAGATACCTTTGAGCTGTGGCGCGTAACATTTGATGAACAGGGCGATGTAAAAACTTACCTGAGTAAAGTGGATTTGTCCGATAAGCTTAAGATTAATCCCGATGGTAAATCGTTCTCCCTGAATCTTGGTGATACTAGTGATCAGTACTTCTTTACGTATCGCACGACGTACACGATCGGTACAACATTGCACAACAAGATTACGCTGACATCTCATGACGTACAAGTCGAACACGAATCAACATTTGTTTCTGCTGATGCTAATGGAGATGGTACCGGTAATCTTGCCAATAAGATTAAACTCATCAAAGTTGATGCAGAAGATAAGAAAGTAACGCTTGCGAATGCAACATTCCAAGTAACACGTCCTGACGGCTCAACTTTTGATCTCACTACAGGTGCTGATGGAACCGTTACCTCGGGAGCATTAACCTCTGGAACTTATAAGGTTAAGGAAAAAACTGCTCCTCAGGGGTATGTTAAGAGCGACAAAGAATACACATTAACTGTAAATGCATCGCGCGGTGCAATTGAAACTATTTCAAATGAACCGGTGAAAACTAAAGTATCTGTGGAGAAAAAGTGGGTAGGACCTCAGAAGGACTCCGTTACTGTTCGTTTGCTTGCAGATAACAAGGATACGGGTAAGAAGCTCACATTGTCTGCTCAGAATGGTTGGAAAGGTACTTTTGAAGGATTACGTCAGTATAATGCTGACGGTAGCAAGATTGTGTACACGGTGTCTGAAGATCCAATAAAGAATTACTCTTCCGACATTACTGGTGATGCAGTGAAGGGCTTCGTTATCACTAATACCAATAACGAAGTGGTGTGCATTCCGGTCATGAAGTTGTGGGGTGGTCCTGTGGCAGGACCAGTAACCGTTCGTTTGCTTGCTGACGGCAAAGATACCGGTAAGAAACTCACGCTGAGTGAAGCGAATAATTGGAGTGACACATTTGCGAATGTTCCAAAGTATAATGCTGATGGTTCTAAGATTGTGTACACGGTGTCTGAAGATCCAGTAGAGAATTATTCTTCCCAGATAACTGGTGATGCAGTGAAGGGCTTTACGATTCTGAACTCGAATACTGAAGAGGTTGATGTTCCTGTAAAGAAAGTATGGAAGGGTCCAGCTAAAGATTCTGTTACTGTGCGTTTGCTGGCAGATGGTAAAGATACTGGTAAAACTGTGAAGCTTGATAAAGCTGGAAAGTGGGAAGGCTCTTTCAAGAATCTTCCAAAGTATAATGCTGATGGTTCTAAGATCGTCTACACTGTGTCTGAAGATCCAATAAAGAATTATTCTTCCCAGATAACTGGTGATGCAGTGAAGGGCTTTACCATCACCAATATGAATACCGAAAAAGTATCTGTTGGTCTTGCTAAGAAGTGGGACGACAAAAACAATCAGGATGGAAAGCGTCCTACATCTGTAACAGCACATCTCCTTGCTGACGGCAAAGACACCGGTAAATCCATCAAGCTTGACGAGTCAAATATGTGGCGAGGTCAGTTTAATGATCTTCCAAAATATAATGCGGATGGTTCTAAGATCGTCTACACGGTGTCTGAAGATGATGTGGCTGACTACACCGCAAAGATTACGGGTGACGTTGATTCTGGCTTTACTATTACCAATACACATATGCCTGAAACTGTGAAGGTGAAGGTGAGTAAGACGTGGATTGGTAAGAAAGCTAGCTCTGTTACAGTACGTCTCTTAGCAGATGGAGTCGATACAGGTAAGACTTTGAAACTTGACGAGTCAACACAGTGGCAGGGAACTTTCACTGATTTACCTAAGTTCAAGGATGGTGTTGAGATTACATATACCATTTCTGAGGATTCTATTTCAGGATATTCTTCAAAGATTACCGGGAATGCAAAGACTGAGTTTACAGTGACGAATACTGAAATTCCGCCTCTAGTCCCGTCTACACCTACTACGCCTAAGAAGACAGTGAAGAAGGCTCTTGCTCAAACAGGTGCTGATATCAGTATTCTTGCGGCAATAACAGCTCTGGCTCTTGTTGGTGCTGCTTGCCTTGGCGCAGTCGTTTTGATGCGTCGCCGTAAGTAGTAAGTCGTACTGCTTGGTGTGTATGCATTAAATCAGTAATATAAGGAATCCTAATTCTCGGCAAGTGCTTCATAGTGCGCAAACTATCATCATAGTTCTTCGTGTTGTGAGGCAATGAGAGTTAGGATTCCTTTTTTATAATCCTTTCGATACGTGTAGTTCAAGCTAAGAACAAGACTCTAGTGGAGCGGAATCATAGAGAAGTCCAAGCGGCTGTGTGCATCTGTATGTCGTATAATAAAACATCAAAAGACAAGACAATGTAAGTCATGCAAGGATAAAATACGACAATAGGGAAAAGTCAGATACATGCAGTGGTCATCGCAGGAACTGCAATGGATACGTGAACCTGAACATTCAACAATCACTGATGAACGCATTGAGATTGTGACTGAGCCTCATACTGATTTATGGCAAAGAACGTACTATCATTTTCGTAACGATAATGCGCCCGTGCTGCAGTTGGGCACAGACGAAAAGTATTTCTCTTTCACAGTAAAAACGGATTTTTCGGGGAGCAAGCGCCGCTTTGATCAGTGTGGAATTGTGGCATATATCGATAGTGATAACTGGATGAAAGCATCTATTGAGTATGAAAATGAGCAGTTTCAACATTTAGGAAGTGTTGTTACTAATCATGGATATTCTGATTGGGCTACTACCGAGATTCCAGCTGAAATAAAATCTATGTGGTATCGCTTTAGTAGGCGAGAAGATGACTATTGTTTTGAATGCTCTGATGATGGTCTTACATTCCACCAAATGCGTGTATGCCATTTTTATGAAGGGGCAGGGCATATCAAATTTGGTGTATATGCATGCAGTCCAGAAGATTCATCATTTGCTGCAGTCTTCACCGATATGCATGTAGGAGAATGTCAGTGGCGAGCGCATGAAGCCTAACCAGCAAAACTTCTATATGCGCTTGATGTTATAACAGAATTCTTCAATTGTGGGATGTATCTTTAAGAGCATCATGGTGGGGATATATCCGTATTCCCACCATTTTTAGTTAAGAATAGTTTTATAGAACTTATGGGATAACCAACATCTCATACCCATAAAAATAAGACCATAAAAATATGACTCAAAGAGTTATTCAATAATCAATAGTCCACATTGTGAAGCATGAGCAACTGATGTATACGTGCTCGAAAACAGTGAATCGTGCGTATGCTTTGCATAACAGTATGGTTGAAAAATCTTATTTCCCGCAAGCAATAATGAAAAAAGGAACTTATCGTAAAAAGATGTCTTGTTCCATATTACAGAGAGCAGAGATGCTTTTCTTCCTATCTATTTTAAAAATAATGCTTAAGAATGCCTAAATAAGAAGTTGAAACGTGAAAATCCTGTAAAATAGTGTGAGTTAGAGAGATATGAAAATACTAGAAGAGGGCATGCAATGAAACGTCTTGCTTATCGTCTTGTTGTGACCTGTGCGCTTTTTATAATGTGCGCACTGTTATGGTCTATTCGCCCAGCGTATGCTGCAGTTACTGTGTCAAATGAAACAGAACTTATCCAGGCGCTCGCGAACGGTGAATCGGAAATTACAACGACTGGACAGATTACTATTACTCAGCCAATCAATATTACGCAGCGTGCAGTGACCATCCATGTGAGCAATTTGACTTTAGCTGAAGGTGTCAACTCTATGTTTGTTGTTTCTTCAGCAGGTCATCTCAAGCTTGTTGATGGCACGCTTGATGGGCAAAAACATGGTCGTTTGGTAGAAGTGCATAATGGTTCGCAGCTGACTATTGAAAACTCGACTGTTACCAATGGTTCTACCGATAGTTTTGAGAAGAAACTTGTTAATGGGGTCAACGAACAACGCTATCAAGGTGGAGCGATTTGGGCTGAGCATGCTGTAGTAAATTTAGTCAACGCAACATTTAGCAATAACTATACGAAGCTTAATGCTCCACTCCAAGAACCAGATAAAAAGCCAGATATTAATACTCACGGTGGAGCAATTTATGCTGGAGCCTCGACGGTAAACATAACTGGTGGCGCATTCTTGGATAACTATTCGGGTGCAACAGGTACTGAATATTATGGTGAAGGTGGAGCGATTAAGCTTGAAGTATCGACTCTGAAAATTAATGAGTCGGGCGATACTCGCACTCGATTCGAGGGAAATCATAATTATAAGTCCGCTGCAAACGTGGGTGGCTTACAAGGTGGAGCGATTGAAGCGACTGAAACGAGCGGTTTAATCCGCAATACTGATTTTGTGGTTAAAGGTGGCTTCGACACTGGTGGTGCAATTAAATTTGAACGCAGCGGATCAGCTAACGCTCATTTCGAAATCCAAGATTCTACCTTCAAGTTAGTCGGTAAGAATTTACCTACTGCTCCTGTCGCGAGCACATACTTTGGTACCTCAGGCGGAGCAATTATGTCTGAAGGCTCGTATCTTACTGTTCATCGTTCAACATTTACTATGGACAATGTTCCAGCTGTGAGCTTTGCTGGTGGTCATATTGATGTGGTGGGCACAGGAGAATTTAAGCTACTCAATTCCACGCTTTCCGGCAATGGTATTGCATGGAACTCACCACACTTGACATCTGCAAAATATGGTGGAGCGTTGGCCTTTGAAAACGGAGCAAGCGTCAAAGCAGAGATTCGCGATACAACATTTACAAACTTTACGACCGATCACGTGGGTGGTGTTATTGCTGTTGGACATCGCACCGGTACACAAATTTCCGATAGCTTTGGACATACGAGCGTAAAGCTTAATATGTATAACACCATCTTGGACGGCGGGCGCGCGTATGTGTGGAATGCGCTTGGAGCTGGTGCTGGTATGTACATATCAGAAGGTTCTGAGGTTGTTATTTCTGGTGGCCGTATATCCAATATGCAAGCCAATTACGGGTCGGCAATTTTTAATAAAGGTGCGTTAACACTCATTGATAAAGCACAGATCAATAATAATAATGCTACGCAAATGGTTGGCGGCATCTTTAATGATGGATACCTTAATGTTCATTCAGCAGTGTTGACAAATAACCAGAAAACAACAGATGCATATTTTGCCGGTGGCAATCATGAGCTGTCTGAGGGGGAGCATTCCGGCGGTACAATTTACGCTAAGCAAAATGTGATTGTTGGAACTGATGCTCGTTTCGATACCTCTGCTCGCAATGATGTGCGCGTAATTGACGGACAATCAGCCGTGATTCTCAGTGGTTCACGCACACAGCAGCTCAATATTTCAATCAGTGAAAAAGAAAATGCTCCAGGTAACTCTCAGTTGTCTACGTTGTTTGGCGAAAAAGCGCATCGACACATTGGCTATGTGGTCTCACGCGGTCTTCAGTCTGCTGACTTAACAGCACAGTATACGCCTGAAGGCCTTGCACCATATACACTGACTCCTCAGGACGCTCAATCTCTGCACTATGTGTCTAACACTGTTCCAGCAGATACGATTGCTGCTTTTAACGACCATACATCTCCTGCAAAATGGGACTATGTATATAATCCTGAAACACACACAGCTGTTCTCGGACAGCGCGCAGTAATGGTCTATCACACGAATCATGATAATGCCACGATTAAGGATGGGCAGTCAGATACTCATGGTCAAAAACTTGAGCAGACATATACCTTCTACGATGCGCATAAGGTTTCTGTAAACAATGTTCCTGCTACTGATTTGACAGTTATCGGTGATAAGCCTGAGCTTCGTCGTGATGGAATCGACTATAATTTCAGGAACTGGTACACCTCTGCAGCTCAGGATAAATCTATTTATGATGCTGTACAGAAGACGCCAGCAGATAGCGAAGTTTATAATTTCTCCACAGCTAATTTCGCACGAAGCTGGTCTATTCCAGATGAAGTCACTGAGATTATTGATGCAGACTCTCATAATACTTTGCATACATACGCTGTATATGATGCAGTAATCAATGTAGAAGTAACTAAAGTATGGCAAACTACTGACGATACCAAGCATGATATTACGTTTGTTGTGAACGGTGGAGCTGTTCCAGTAGAAAAAACTTTGCCGGCAGACTCTTCGCAACCATTGCGATTTGAGAATCTTCCTCGCTTCGCGCCAAATGGTAACGAATACACATATACTGTTGCAGAAAAGGGCGCATCGAACGGCATCATTAGCCTTGATGGACGCACATATCGTAGCACTATTTCAAAGCCAGAAAAGGATGACAGCGTCATTCATTTCACTGCCACAAATCAGCTTCTTCGTGATGTTGCAGTGACAAAGGTGTGGTCTGCCCCTAAGGCAGATCAAGCTCCTGTAGAAGTTCAACTTCTCAAGAATGGTGCTAATGAAGGCTCGCCAGTGAGCTTAACATCAGATTTTGAGTGGAAGCATGTGTTTAAGAATCTGCCAGCTGTTGAGGTTCTTGATGGTAAAGTTTCCACCGTCACCTATACGGTTAAAGAGGTAGGAGAATCCGAGAACAAACTCAATATCGGCGATAAATCCTTTAAGGTAGCCTATAGCGGCGATGCTGATAAAGGATTCATCATTACCAATACACGTGTAACGTCTTCAACGCCTATCACTCCTGCAACAACCACATTGAAGGTGCAGAAGGTGTGGGAAGGCACGACCCAGACAACACCGGTAAAAGTACAATTAGAGCGCGATGGTCAAGCTGTAGGCGATCCAATTGAGCTCTCAAAGGATAATAAGTGGTCACATACCTTTACTCAATTGCCTGTTCAAGCTGATGCACACGCGGAATCTGCTTACACATATAATGTAAAAGAGATTGGAGAAGCACAAGGAACTATTGCTCTGGGTGATAAGAACTATAGTGTTGCTTATAGTCATGACAAGGCAGCACATAGCATCACTATTACTAATACCTTGGTAAACCCTCATGTCAGTATCTCTGGTAAGAAAGTATGGGTTGATGATCCGAAAGATGCTGCAAGCCGTCCAGCTGAAATTACGGTTGAACTGACAGTAAATGGTAAGGCTGATGGCGTTACAGCATCTGCGAGTGAAGCAACAAAGTGGGCTTTTAGTTTCGATAATCTTCCAACATATGATAAGAACGGTGAACCTCTTGAATATTCCGTTAAAGAGCGCAGCGTTGAGGGGTACACATCACGCGTAACAGGATCTGCTCAGGACGGATTCACTATTACCAATACACGTACTTTTGACATGATTGAGCTCACTCCAGGACTCACATCGATTACTGTGCGTAAAGAATGGAAGAACACTCAGAACAAACAACCAATCAAGGTTCAGCTCATGCGTGATGACAAGCCATACGGTGCGCCTGTAGAACTTTCCCAGACAAATAAGTGGGAACACAAGTTCGAAAACCTGCCACGTCAAGCGGATGTACATGCTGAAAAAGCATTTACCTATGCTGTTAAAGAAGTTGGCGAGAACTCTGGGAAAATTACTTTAGGTGATCGTACATTTGTGGTTACGTATCAGCTCGGCGATGATGGTCACAGCGTAGTTATTACGAATTCAGAAGAACAAAAGTCGAATATGGATCCGAAGCCAGAACCGGAACCAGAACCGAAGCCGGAACCGGAACCGAATACGGGGAAGAATTCTACTACTGTGAAAGTTGACAAGAGAGGAACTCTTCCTCGCACGAATGATGCAAGTACTCTGATTATTGGGATTCTTGCAGCTCTTGGTGTGCTCGTCGCAATTGCAGGTGTGATTTTGCGTCGCAAGTAGGCTGAAGTACTCATATGGTGCATGGGTAAGTGTGATGTGCCATAATGCGAAGGCTCTCTTTCAGGATGTGTATGCATCTCAAGAGAGCCTTTGTGTATGAGTTCAGGTACTGCTGCCTATACGTTTTAGGCTTATAGGGCTGAAAACGAAGGAAACGGTCGTGGGTGGTGATCCGTATGAGCGGATCATGGCTCGGGGTGTTTGTGATCATCGTTGTCAGTCCCAGCCTAGCCCTGAAAAGTGATTTGCTGTAGCGGATCACTGCGTAGGGCAGGAAACTGTCTCTAAAATGGCACGAAAACTGTCGTGAAAAGTGATTCGCCTGAGCAGATCACTTCGCAGGGCGTCAAAACACCCTAAAACAGGCATGAGAATAGCCGTGCGGAGTGATTCACTATACCGGATCACTTCGCAGGGCCTTTTTACCCCTAAAAACCCTATGAAAACTGTCGTGAAAAGTGATCTGCTACTGCGAATCACTTCGCAGGGCTTTTTTTGCCGCTAAAATTGACACCACATAGACCCCGAAAAGTGATTGACCCTAGCGGTTCACTTTTCACGACCATAAAAATGCATGACAATATACATGCTGGACAAACAAAATAATGCACAACAGACACGTTTTGTCCCAAAAGCCCCCAATTTATAAAGAGGTGAGCAATAGAAGTCATGACGTTTTCTGTGAAAGGGGACGCCTACGAAGTGCTATAAAATATTTTTGTCTCCCTGAGTGAAATAAAATCTTAAATTTCATCATATTGTGACGTATCCTATTGAGGGGGCATTATGCTATTCAACTGCATAATGTCGTGAATGCTTAAGGAGGACAAATGTACAGAGTTGCAATTAATGGATATGGAAATCTTGGACGTGGTGTAGAGCGAGCACTTGATATTGCTCCTGACATGGAATGCGTAGGCGTGTTTACTCGTCGTAATCCTGAAACCGTAAAAACTTACGGCGCACCTGTATTTTCGATTGACCAGTTACAAGATTTTTCTGACAAAATTGATGTGGTCATCAACTGTGGAGGCTCTGCAACTGACTTGCAAACACAAACTCCTCAGGTTGCAAAACTCTTCAACGTGGTTGATTCTTTCGATACCCACGCTAAAGTCCCTGAGCACTTTGCTATTGTGGATGCAGCAGCTCGCGAGAATGGACATACAGCTATTATTTCTTCCGGCTGGGATCCAGGTGTATTCTCCATGATTCGCGTGCTCAGTGAATCAGTGTTACCTCAAGGTCGCAGCACTACTTTCTGGGGTCGCGGAGTTTCTCAAGGCCATTCCGACGCAATTCGTCGTATTGAGGGAGTTCTTGATGCTCGCCAATATACAGTTCCTGTAGAAAGTACAGTTGAAGCTGTTAAAGCTGGGGAAGAAGTAGAACTTACTCCTCGCACCATGCACACCCGTGAATGCTATGTTGTGGCAGAAGAAGGCGCAGACTTAGAGCGCATTGAGCATGAGATTGTTTCTATGCCAAACTATTTTGCTGATTACAACACCACAGTGCACTTTATTTCTGCTGACGAGTTGGCTGAAAAGCACAGTGGTATTCCTCATGGCGGTCAGGTTATTCGCACCGGCAGCACTTCTGAAGGCGTAAACCATTCTATTCACTTCGAATTGACGCTCGATTCCAATCCAGAGTTTACCGGTTCTGTTTTGGTTGCAACAGCTCGTGCATGTACAAAGAAATCTCAAGCTGGATCAACTGGTGCATACACCATGTTTGACGTGACTTTGGGAGAATTATCCGCTCACTCTGCTGAAGATTTGCGCGCACATTCCCTATAAGCCTGTGATTGTGTAAATTCATTCACGAAATATGTTTCAGCCTTAGTTCGATGATATGTCGTTCTAAGGCTGAATTATTTTTTATCATCTGTACAGCGTCTAAATTTTCGTTGAAATATCAACACTTCTTTCTTAAAGTACTTGATGAAGTACTTTAAGACATCAGCGTATATTTTGTGCAGTATGCGCTGAGTATTTCTTTTTTATACGTAAGATTGCGGGTCTTAAGGTAAGATAAGTGAAGACTTATTGGTATTGTGAAGTTCCTTTGTCTGTGTTATAACAGAGATTGCTTTAGGAGGATGTATGTGCGGTTTCGTAGGGTATCTCAGCTCTGACATTTCGGATAAAAATGTTATTAAAAATATGAGCGATATTATTGCTCACCGTGGTCCAGATAGCAGCGGATATTACGATAACGGCTATGCACATTTCGGGTTCCGCCGTCTGAGTATTATTGACGTTCAAGAAGGCTCACAGCCAATTTCTAACGCGCAAGACGATGTGTATATTGTTTTTAATGGCGAAATTTATAATTATAAAGAACTGCGCCAAGAGCTGATCGATTTAGGATACGCTTTCAAAACGAATACCGATACTGAAGTAATTCTCCACGGCTATGAAGCATGGGGGGAAGAAGGTATTCTCGCGAAACTTCGTGGAATGTTTGCTTTTAGCATTTGGGACGATAAAGAGAAGAAGCTTTTTGCAGCTCGTGATCATTTCGGTATTAAACCGTTCTACTATACACAAATTGGCGATGACCTTGTTTTCGGTTCTGAAATCAAGTCTTTCCTGCCATATCCAAAGTTCAAGAAAGAACTCAATAACGAGGCTTTAAAGAATTACTTAGTTTTCCAATATAATCCTTTGGGAGAAACCTTCTTTAAGGGCGTGCACAAGTTGCGTCCTGGCCATTATTTTATTTATCAGAACAATAAGATGGTCATTAAACAATACTTTAAGATTGAGCTTGACTATGTGGACGAGGGCTTCGAACAGACCGTCAATAATATTGATAAAGAAGTAGAAGACTCAATCCGCTACCACAAGCGCAGTGACGTTGAAGTCGGTTCTTTCCTCTCCGGTGGAGTAGACTCCAGCTACGTTGTGTCTAAAGCACACGTGGATAAGACCTTCTCCGTTGGCTTTGAAAATAAAGGCTTCGACGAGACTATGTATGCTCGCGAACTGTCGAATGATTTAGGCATTGAGAACTTTACTAAAATGATTACGCCTGATGAATTCTTTGAGGGCGTGCAAAAAGTTCAGTATTATTCTGACGAACCTCACGCCAATTTGTCTGCAGTTCCACTGTATTTCCTGGCAAGAATGGCAAAAGAGCACGTGAAAGTTGTGCTTTCTGGTGAGGGTGCTGATGAGCTTTTTGCTGGATACAATGAGTATGAGATGCCTTTGCTCAATCGTATGTACCGCGTACTACCATTCTGGCTACGTCATTGGCTGTATAAGAAAACTAAGGATTTACCTCATTTCCACGGTAAGACGATCATTACCAAGTTTGGTGAAAAAGTAGAAGACGCCTATATTGGTTTGGCTAAAATCATGAGTGATGATGAAGCTAACGATCTTTTGCAGCAGGCATATAAGAATCCTGTGAAAGCCAGTGATTTAACCAAGAAATACTATGATGATGTTAAAGATATGGACGATATATCTAAGCGCATCTATCTGGATATGAATATGTGGATTGTAGAAGATATTCTGCTCAAGGCCGATAAGATGACAATGGCTAATTCACTTGAGTTGCGTGTTCCTTTGCTCGATAAAGAGATGTGGAATTTAGCGCGTCGTATTCCTCCACAGTATAAAGTGCATAACACGCTAACAAAGTATGCGTTTAGAGAAGCTGCGCATCGTGCTCTTCCTGAAGCATGGTCTAAGCGTCGTAAGCTGGGCTTTGTAGTGCCTTTTATTAAGTATATTGAGCAAGAGAAGTACTATAACATCGTGAAGAATATGTTCAACCAACCATATGTTGGCCAGTTCTTTGATGTGGACAAGATTAATACGTTACTTGATGATCATTATCATGGTGTGAAAAATAATGGTCGTAAAGTGTATACAATTTATACTTTCCTTGTATGGTATAACACGTATTTCGTTGAGAATACGGTTGAGAATGCAGTTGAACATTCAGGAGCAGAACATGAATAAAGCCGTAGTTTTAGGCTGCAATTATTATATCGGTCTGAGCGTTATTCGATGCTTGGGAACTCAAGGCGTTCATGTTGTGGCATGTGATTATAACCTGAAGAAATCATATGCTGCACGCTCCAAGTATGTGAAAGAATTTCTCACGGTAAACACACTCAATCATTTTGATGATCAGGCTTGTGCTGATTTAGTTGCATATGGAAAAAAGCAGTCAGAAAAGCCAGTACTATTTCCTACGCACGATAAGTATGTGGAGTTTATTGACACATATTATGATCAGCTTTCACAGTACTATTTAATTAGTCAAGCGGCAGATGGTTTGAATTCAAAAGTTCTGGATAAATGGACTTTAGGGGAGTTGGCACAAAAACATGGTGTGCGTATTCCACAAACTATTAGTGTTAGCGATGAGCAATTAGAAGAAAAAGTTCAATCTATCGGTTTCCCATGCATGATTAAACCGGTTGATACAGTCGTCTTTACTAAAGTTTTTAGGCAGAAAATTTTCTTATGCGACAATATGGAAACCTTGCGTGAGAAAATTAAAGCCTGTGCAGATCATAACATAGAAGTTTTCGTGCAAGAGCTTGTGCCTGGTTTTGATGATCATATGCTCACCTATGATTTTTACATTAATAGGGAAGGCACAACCACGCATTACATGACCGCGCACAAGTTTAGACAGTGGCCTATTAACTTTGGTGCTTCTGTTTTTACTGAGCAGAAGTATGACCAGCGTTTGGTAGATATTGGCAAGGATTTTGTTGAAAAAATTGGTTACCGTGGCTTTGGAGAGATTGAATTCAAAGAGCACGAAAAAACCAAAGAAATTTATTTGATCGAAATTAATGCTCGAACGACGAATTTCAATAATCTGATTTATAAGGTTGGCTTAAATATGCCGTATGTGGCGTATCTTGATGTTACTGGCCAGCTCAATGAGACAAAGTATTTAACGCATGATACGAACTACGCGTTTATTTATGCTTTGGAAGACTTCTTTGCTTTGCGAGCATACTCGAAAACAAAGCAACTGTCTTTCTTCAAAGGATTCTTCCAGATTTTCACTAAGAAATTAGCTCCTGCAATTTTTGCGTGGTCAGATCTGAAGCCATGGTTTGCATTCAATGTGATGATAATGGGCAAAGTATGGCGCAAAATAACGAGGAGATAAATCATGTATAAAGCCGGAGTTATTGGAGGAATGGGGCCTTTAGCCACCGTCGAGTTTTACGACCGACTGGTGCATAAGAGTCCTGCACATAGCGATAATGAGCATGCTGATATTGTGATTTTAAATCATGCAAGCATACCTGATCGCACGCAGTGCATTCTTCATCATAAGGATGAAGAGTTTTTGAATGCTATTCGTCCTGATTTTGACCTCTTAAATACTCTGGGAGTCCAGGTTATTGCTATTCCGTGTAATACCAGTCATTACTATTATGACCAGCTGACTACTTTTACCGATATTCCTATTGTGAATATGGTGGAAAGCTCTATTAAACAGGTCAAGCGTTTAGGGTATTCCCAGGCGTGTGTTTTCTGCACTGAGGGTACGTATGCTTCACAGATTTATGAGAAGTATGCTCAGCAGCATGGCATTACCGTTATTGAGCTAGCTGAGGAAGATCGTCATGCCATTATGGAGACTATCTACTCAATTAAAGAGAAAAACTCAACTGAAGGCGAGAAGCTGAACGCAATGTTGTCAAAATATTGTGATGAGAATACTGTGGGTATTCTTGCCTGTACTGAGTTGAGCATCATTGACGTAGACCCGCGCTATCAATCTCGAGTGATTGACGCTTTAGATGTGCTCGTTGAAGAAACTCTTCAATACTTATATTAACGGTATTTTAAATTTCGCTTTTAGGCACGGCAACCAGTACAGTACGCCCATCACCAAATAGACTCTTGCACGTTATCAGACTCAGATAATGAGAGGCCTTTTGGATAATTGCGTCTGTGTCTGAATGTTTAGCGTAAGCATGATCTGCATCTTGCTGGAAGAAAGAGTGAAGCGCCTGAGTAGAATTAAAATTAAGGGTGCGTGTCTCCACATCTGTTGCCACTGTATTGTAGATAAATAAAGGCGTAAGCTCAGTTGCAGACTGTTCGGTGATATACCAAATACTGTGCAACTGTTCGAAATCAGATTGATTGGATATGCGAGCAATCGGCTGAAACATACTTTCATTATTCATATGATGCCCATAGACCAGTGTGTGATTATCAACTAAACCTGGGGCAGTGTTTTGATAATCAATAAAAAGCTGTCCGCCAATAGACCAATCGCCTTCAGCAGTATGCCGCAAATATTTGTCATTATCAGGACCTTGATAAATCGGATAATTGACCACAGTTCCTGGAATATAAATCCACGCCACAACATCAGGATTAATAGCTTTCAACCCTGCCCAGTCAACCGTGGGAGGCTCTGACTTCGCATCAGACTTTTTCCCCGTATGTGAGGCGGGGATGTGCACATATTTCTTGAGTTTTTGCGTAACTTGTTCTTGATTCCAATAATTGTATTGCTGCCACCCGTATAGTCCACCAGCAGTAGCCAGAAGCAGAATACCTACAATGAGCAGAATTGTGGAAATAATACGGCTAACTGAACGTTTGTATGTGCGCTTATGCTGTGGTACTGAATGCGTCATAGTGGTTCTTTTCGAATCGAGAATCTAGTCCCTTTTAGTGTACTCTATAGGGAACGAAACAATTGTTATTTAGTGTTCGGCAATCAAAACCTGTTGTACCGCAATATCACAACTATCGGGTTCAAAATCATAAAGCTGGCACTCATAGGCAGTGCTGATGGTAGAGCCAGCATAATGAGCTAAATAACGGTCATAGTATCCACCACCGTAACCAATGCGGAAACCCTGCGAATTGACGGCGAGAAGGGGAACATGGATAATATCAATCTGCTCAGCTGGCACAATGCTGTCATCACTGTGCGGCTGTGGCTCACGAATTCCAAAACGCGACTGCTGAAAAGTACTATTTTTGTAGTCGCAAAAATCCATATGATGACATGGTCGTGTGCGAGGAATGAGCACTTGTTTTCCGTCGTCGAGAGCGCGTTCAATCAGTGGCATGGTGTTGAATTCATGCGGAAGAGACATATAGGTGGCAATAGTATGGGCTTGTTTATATAGTGCCGTAGCACACAGTTGGCGTGTCAACTGCTCGTCTAAGCGCTGCTTAAGATGCGGATCCAGCATTTTCATAGCGGACAAGGCGTGTGCGCGAATATCGGCTTTGGTCATACTGCTATTGTAGGCACAAGGCTTCTTGGTCAGTCGTAAAAATGCCATGATGTTCTCTATGTACCCGCGGCTTCCTACACTAAAATAGATTGCACGATTGATTGCATACAGACCGCATGATGGGGAGCAGAATATGAAAGTACGTGATGCGCATCAGCACACAGATGATTCATGTGAATTGCCGCGTGCATCCCTGTCAGAAGTTAATCAAAGTATTTCTGTACCGCAATCTCATTCATTTTGGCGTAATTTCTTCACCTTTTCCGAACCGGCGCTCTCGTTGCAGTGGGATATATGGATCCCGGTAATTGGATTACCAGCGTGGTAGGCGGGGCAACATACAAATATGCGCTTCTCAGCGTTATTTTGTTGTCATCTCTGGTGGCGATGCAGCTCCAACATATGTGTGGCAAATTGGGATTAGTAACGAGACGGGATTTAGCTCAGCATTTGGCATCACGTTCCCCATCATGGCTACGGTGGATTTTATTTGTGATTATTGAGCTTGCTCTTGTTGCAACTGATTTAGCGGAAGTGCTCGGCTCAGCTATTGCTTTACACCTGCTTTTTAATGTGCCTATCCTTGTAGCGATTATTATTACCGTACTGGATGTTGTTGTTCTGCTTGGGTTGATGCATTTGGGCTTTAGAAAAATTGAGGCAGTTGTGTCTGCTTTGATTTTTACGATTGTGGTGATTTTTGGGTATTTAGTAGCGTTATCTGGTCCGAGCGCGTGGGAGATTGCACTGGGCTACGTGCCGCAGCCTGCAACTTTTATGAGTGGGAAAGATTCGGCTACTATTTTGACGCTCAGTTTGGGAATTATTGGTGCCACGGTTATGCCTCATAATTTGTATTTGCACTCTTCTGTTGTGCAAACTCGCAAAGTGGACGCTTCTGACAAAGATGAGCTTGATAAAGCTGTACGTTTTATGACATGGGATTCTAATGTGCAATTATCTCTAGCGTTTGTGGTGAATTCCTTGCTTTTGATTTTGGGTGCTGCCGTATTTTACGGTCATGCAAAAGATGTAATGGCTTTTGAGCAGATGTACAATGCTTTGGCTAATCCGCAGATTGCCGGGGTGATTGCCAGTAAATTTGTGGCTACACTTTTCGCGATTGCTCTTTTAGCAAGCGGACAAAATTCAACGATTACGGGCACTCTCACCGGTCAAATTGTGCTTGAAGGATTCTTGCACATTAAAGCGCCGCAGTGGATTATTCGTCTTTTAACCCGTGTGATTACACTGGTTCCGGTGATTATTGTGGCTGTGCTCAGTCACGGTGCAGAGCATAGTTTGGACGATTTGATTGTGTATTCTCAGGTTTTCTTGTCGCTGGCTTTGCCTTTTTCCATTTACCCGCTGATTTATTTGACCTCGAAGAAAACTGTTATGGGACGTTTTGCTAATGCTCGATGGAATACTATTGTGGGATATATGGTGGCAACGGTGCTTACCATACTGAATATTCAGCTTATAGCATCGGTGGTGATGTAACGTGTTGCACGGGGTGAACTTAGGGAACTGGCTCGTACTCGAAAAATGGATGGATTCCACGCCTTTTGCGGGAAGTAGCGCTGAAGATGAAGTTTGGCTGCACCGTCAACTGCCAGCGCAGCAACTTCGTGAACAGTTACATCAGCACAGACAAACGTATATTACTGAAGAAGATTTTGAGAACCTCCACCAAGTCGGAATTGAGCTGATACGTCTGCCTGTGCCGTATTTTGTTTTTGGAGATTATGGGACGTTTCCAGGCTGCATAGAATATGTAGATCGCGCTTTTGAATGGGCTGAGCAACGGCATATGCGTATTCTTTTGGATTTGCATACCGTTCCAGGAAGTCAAAATGCTTTTGACAATGGAGGCTTATCTGGTGTGGCAAAGTGGCATAAGAACGAAAACGATGTGCTTTTTGCTTTAGGAGTGCTGGAACGTTTAGGGAAGCGTTACGGTAAACGACCAGGATTGTATGGCATAGAAGTCTTGAATGAACCGGCTAGCTGGTCAGTTTTTAGGGCGAATAGAAAAAGATATACTGCTGTAGATTCTCAGGAGGCACAAGGCTCACAATATGTGCCTTTGCGTTTTCTGGTTCGCTTCTATAAAGCAGCATATACAAGACTGCGCAGAGTATTAGGTAACGATAAAGTCATCGTTTTCCATGACGGTTTTAGACTGCTTGCATGGGTGCGAGTATGTGCTACGACGTTGAGATCCATGCATAACATTGCTCTGGATACGCATATTTACGCTAGCGTAGCCGAAAAAGAAATTCCACAATGGTTAGCACGTGTAGTTCGTTTATCCAGCTGGCGAAAGAAATATTACCGCTTCTTTTTTGCTCTTCAGAGGCTAAAAATGAACATGATACGCGCTACCGGTGTGGACGTTATGGTGGGCGAGTGGTGCCTGGAAAATAACGAGAGCAAAGAGCATGAGAATTATCTGCATGAATTTGAAGAATTGCAGATGCAAACATATCAGCGTGCAGGCGTATGCGCACAATTCATGTGGAGCTACCAGACAGAACGCGAGCCTAAGAAAAGAGAGAAATTAAAAACATCATGGAAGCGTTTTTGGGATTGGCGTTACTGCCATGAGAATGCATAAAAATAGGGCGGAAGAGTTTAGTAATTCTTCCGCCCTATGTGTTGTTTTAGTCTTGTACAGCGAAAACAGCTCGCTTGAGATCAGATCGACGCGAAGAATGCCCAATCAGAACTTCAAATTCACCATTTTCTACAATACGGTGTCCCTGAGCATTCACGATTGAACAGTCAGAAATTGGAATATCAAACTCAACTCTGCGAGTTTCTCCAGGTTCCAAGGTAATACGCTTAAATGCTTTGAGCTCACGATCTGTCCAGCTCACCGAAGTGACAATATCGCCAATATACAGTTGTACGATTTCAGTGCCAGCTCGCTGACCTGTATTAGTAACATCAATATGCGCATGAACTATTGAGTCGTGCTGATACGCAGGAATCGTCACTGTTGGCATATTCTCATCGGGCATAGCCCAAACGGTGCCAGAAATATCTTCTACGCTCACTTGAGAACCTTGCGCACCTGATAGCGTAATATCGCCATACTCAAATGTGGTGTATGACAAGCCTTCACCGAAAGCAAAAGCTGGATCTTGAGTCAAATCAGCGTACCTGTTGCCATGCTGACCGCGGATTTGATTGTAATACACCGGGAGCTGACCGGCATGACGTGGGAAAGTAATAGGCAAACGACCAGATGGGTTAACCGTACCATAGATGATTTCTGCGAGCGCTTGACCTCCCATCATACCTGGGCTTGGAGCCCAGAGCAGTGCGTTAGCCTGTAAGGCACTCTGTGGCAGAACCTGCGGCTTGCTTGACATAAGAACAACAACTGTTGGCGTGCCAGTAGCTGTTACTGCGTCAATCAAAGCGTTCTGACCGCCCAATAATTCGAGGGTTGCGGTAGAACAGCCTTCACCAATAAGTTGCATAACATCGCCTACAACGACTACTGCAACATCAGCGTTCTTAGCTTTTTCTACGGCTTCATCAATCAGTTTTTGGTTAATTGCAGCACTTTGACCTACGAGAGGACGAGGCTGTCCGTCTGGGAAGAATTCGCCGTCAGGATCTGGAACCAAATCAATAATGTCGGCTCCGCGAGCAGTGGTGATCGACCAGCCGTTCGGAAGAAGATTCTGCAAGCCATCCTTAATAGTGACAATTTTTTCACGCGGATGACCATCTTTAATCCATGCGACTTGACCGGAGCTTCCTGCCCAATCGCCCAACTGTGTTTGTGCATCATCAATAAGCGGTCCAATCAGAGCGATGGAACCAGAGGATGCTTCTAGAGGCAAAGTGCCGTCATTGAGCAGCAGAGCAATACTTTCACGAGCCAACTCGAGATTTGCCTGCGTATGCTCAGCACGTCCAATAATACGTTCAGCTTCGTGAGCATCAGGTAGACGCGGATCTTCAAATAATCCCATACGGAATTTTAGAGCGAGAATACGGCTTACTGGAGCATCAAGCTCACTCTCATCGAGCAGACCGCGTTCAATAGCTTCAAAAGTTGACTCATAGAATTCAGGAGAGGTCATAATCAAATCATTACCTGCTCGCACGGCAGCAACAGCAGCCTGAACAGGATCTTTCATAACGCGCTGCTCCCACACTAGGCGGCTCACGTTCGCCCAATCAGTAATTAACGTGCCCTTATAACCCCATTGATCACGCAGTACATCATTGAGCAACCATTTATTCACGGTAATAGGAACGCCTTCAATAGACTCATATCCGAGCATAAAGGTTGCAATACCTTCGCGAGCAACACGCTCAAATGGAGGAAGGAACCACGACGCAAGTTTACGGTGGGAGAGGTCAGCTTCAGAAGCATCACGTCCACCTTGTGTTTCGGAATATCCGGCAAAGTGCTTGGCTGTGGCCAAAATAGAGTTTTTGCCTAATGGTTTATCGCCGCTGGTCATGCTGCCACCCTGATATCCGCGGGTCATAGCAGAGGCTAAGTGTCCAATAAGGAAAGGATCTTCACCAAAAGTTTCGCCTACACGACCCCAGCGAGTGTCACGAGAAATACATAGCACAGGGGAGAAGGTTCACTGCACGCCAGTGGTTACAGCTTCTCTAGCAGTAATACGTGCTGCATTTTCGATTTTATCCGCGTCCCAGCTCACAGCCATGCCAAGCTGCTCCGGGAAAATAGTTGCTCCCGGATAGAAAGAGTATCCGTGAATCAAATCATCGCCCACGAGCATAGGAATGCGTAAACGAGTGCGCTGCACTAAATCGTGAGCGCGCTGTAAATCCTGCGGTGACGTATGTAAAATTGATCCTGCTGTTTTGCCGATAATGATATCCTCAAGATCATCTTGAGCATTCAGTTGCAGCATTTGCCCGATTTTTTCACGCACACTCATACGTGATAGCAAATCTGCTACGCGTTCATCGACGCTTAATTCAGAATTCCAATATGCTTCTTTGCACATCATTTAAGTCCTCCCAGTCTTAAATGTGAATTATGGCAGTGCTCATTCTACTGGAGGGGTGTGTATATATATTAAAAACACTCTAGAAGAAGGGCTATTTTCTGCGGGGCAACTCTTCAAGTACTGCAAGAAGTACTTGAAGAAGCTATCGGCAGTATCAAGCGGATAAAGCAGACGAACAAATAAAAGTGTGTCTGTTGCTCATATTGTGATACGCATTCACCTCTTATTATCTGCATATGATAGTTTTCTCATCAATAGACTTCATTCACGTAAGAAAGGAACACGACATGCTTCATCTGTCCTTCGTTGCATGGCGCGGTTGGCGTACTTGGCGTCGCTGGCAAGGATAGATTGCGTGTATGTGCTTCACATAGATGCAAACTCAACAGCAGAACCTGTATCTATGTGGAGATTTCTTCATAAAATAAGTTGGTATAAAAACCAAAAAATATGTGAATTCTCATCTAGATACATTCAGATGAGAATTTTTTCTTTCTGAAAAAAGGTTCGCGATTATCCGCACGCCGCTCCTAAAAGACTGCACAGAAGCAGCACAGAAAACAATACAGACACAACAATTCAGAAAGATTTCTTGACATGACACCAGTAATTGCACTCGCAGCACTCATGTTACTTTTTGCATTCAGTGAATTCATTGCGATGAAAACTCACGCAACCATTTCCAGCGTTCTCGCGCTCGCAGTTTTGTTTTTAGCTGGCTTTTGGAGTGGAGTGTTACCGAAAGATATTTTCGAAACGACCGGCATTAAAACATTTGGCACGCTAATAGCAGGTCTGCTCATCACATCGCTGGCTACCACGCTGGATTTTGCTGAGATGAAGCGTCAAGTAAAAGTAATTATTATTTCCTTACTAGGATTAGCAGGCGGCACAGCTCTTATTTTTGCTGTCGGATACGCTTTCCATATGTTTGATTTCGCGCTCGCAGGCAGTCCAATTTTTGCTGGTGGAAGTGCAGCAACCTTGCTGATTACCACTGCGCTCGACGGTAAAGGCTACGAACTCATTATCACCTATTGCCTCGGTTTGCTTATTTTCCAAAAATTTGTGGGCATTCCTATTGCATCGTACTGCCTGAAAAAAGAGGCCCGTCAGTTTATATCGCAACCTCACATGAGCGAACAGTACAGTCGCCAAGAACACGATCAGAAAAAGAGCAAACGAAAGCTTTTGGAAATTCCTCAATCCCAGCAGAAAGCTTCAACCTATTTAGCGAAACTGGCATGTGTGGCTGGTCTCAGTTATGTTTTGGCAGGATTGACGCACGGTGTTATTCACTTCTTCGTCATGTGCCTCATCCTAGGTGCAGTCGCTTATTATCTTGGTTTTCTGGAATCAGGAATTTTGCAGAAAACTCAATCTGATGGACTGATCATGTTCTTAGTTACTGTGCTTATTTTCTCTAATTTATCGTCTGTTACTCCGTCCATGATTGCGCAAATTATTCTGCCTCTCATACTGTTCATGACGATGGGCGTAGTAGGCGTCTTAACAGTGAGCTATATTGCTGGACGAGTAATGCGCATGAGCCCATATTTGGCGATGGCTTTAGGAATTAGCTGCACCTTTGGTTTCCCAACAACTCTTGTGATGCCTCAAGAAGTGGCGGCAAGCGTAGCAACTAATGATACAGAAAAACAAGCAATCGAAAATTATCTTGTTCCAAAAATGCTTGTAGCAGGCATTATTACAGTTACCGTTGCATCCGTGCTTATGGCCGGAGCAGTTATTCACTACTTCTAACAATCACGAGAAGGATACTAGCTATGAATACCTCATATGATTCTCTTATTCAATCATTTTTTAATGAGCATGAGCAAGAAATGATTAATACCGTTGAACAAATCGTCAATATCGATAGCGGATCACGCAATAAAGAAGGAAATACTGCGGTTGCTACTGTTTTACAACAACGCTTAGAGCACTATGGGATTGATGCTTTTTTGCAAGATACGCAAGGTGCCGGTTCCATGCTTATTGCGCGCATTAACAATAATCCTGGCAAGTCGCATATCAGCTTTTTAGGGCATATAGATACTGTTTTCCCTGATGGTACTGCCGAGAAAAATCCGTTCACCATAGATAGCAAGGGGCATGCGCATGGTCCCGGTATTGTAGACATGAAACCGGGAGCAGTCATAGCAGTATATACGCTGATTGCACTTCATCAGATTGAAGATTTTACTGATCCCGTAACCCTTATGCTGGTCAGTGATGAAGAAAACCTGCATATGCTCTCCAACACGCGAGCGCTCATTCAACAGTATGCACAAGGAAGTCGCTATGCGTTGAACTTTGAAACCGGTCAGCTTAATGACGGTATTGTTGTGAGCCGTAAAGGCGGAATGATTGTAGATATTGAAGTATTCGGTAAAGCTGCACATTCAGGAATGGCAGTACGTGAGGGACGTTCCGCAATCCTGGACATAGCACATAAAATCATTGCAATTGAACAACTCAATGATATTGACAACGGAAAACTCCTCAACTGCGGAAAAATTGAAGGAGGAACAGGAGAAAACGTCATTCCAGATTACGCAAAAGTTAGCATTGGAGCACGCTTTGACACTGTCACCCAACGTGACACTATTATCAGTGAGCTGACGTCTATTACCGAACAAGCGTACGTAGAAGGCACCCGCGCAACAATGACTATTCGTACCATTATGGATGCTATGCAGCAAACTGATGAGTCACTCGCACTTTTTAAAGTGTACCAAGAAACGGCACGTGCTATAGGTTATGGTGAGGTGCAGCCAGTTCACGTTAATGGAGTCTCGGACGCAGGTATTACCAGTGCGCTGGGAATTCCTACATTATGTGCGCTAGGCGCTCGCGGTGATGGTGCGCACAGTAAAGACGAATACTCTGTTGTATCTTCGTACAAGCAGCGCGCATATCTTGCCACTAGTTTTGTTATGCGCATGACGCGTTAAAGATTACACTCTGGCAACTCAGCGCTGACGGGGCTCAAGACATAAAGGTGGAGCACATATCCCTGAAAGATATATGCTCCACCAATTTTGTCGCCCAAAAAATTAGGCATGCGCCGCCACTATTGCTCATGAGGATAGAAGCTGTTATACAACTCCTCATCAGTCCACCATGCCGCACTACCAGCATCTACAGTAAACAGTCCATAACCCTCATCATCAATGACCACTGTTTGCTGTGGCGATCTCCAATTCCTATACGTTTTACCAGCTTCGCGCTCGCCAACAAACATGCGCTCTTGATCCGCATCTGCTGAGGAGAGAAGAACAGCAAGAGGATGATGATGCTCATCGTCACCACGACGAACCCAACCAATTTTATGGGCATCGCTAAAATACTCATCCTGCTGACCATATGCAGCATGACTACGTAAAATAAGCATTGTTTCTAAAGATTGACGAATACCTGGGTAATCTGATGTAGGAATACCATCATAATCGCCCCAAAAAACACATGGATAACCATCCGCGCGCAAGAGAATAAGACTATATGCTAAGTCTTTAAACCATGTATCAACCCAACTTTGCAGAGCTTGACCAAGTTGCGTATCGTGATTATCAACGAAAGTTACAGCGTTAACAGGTGATTGCTGTACTAAAGAACCATCAAAAATAGTGCGCAAATCAAAATCAGGGTTGCGCGATGCCTCCATAAAATTGAAATGTAACGGTACATCAAAAAGATCAACCTGATAATCGGTGTCATTCAAATAATGGTTAATGGACTGTTCATTATCTGTCCAATATTCTCCCACAAAATAAAACTGAGGATGCTTCGATATGATATAGGCTGATAGATTATCGATAAAATCTGACGAAATATGCTTTAAAGCATCGTAACGGAAACCATCCACACCTATATCATCAATCATGAAATCTGCAACGCGAGTCAGCTCCGCAATAACATCAGGATGATTGTGATCAATATCGGCATTCATGAGATAATCGAAGTTGCCATTTTCTCGATCCGTGTTCTGCGCCCAGTATTTTCCATCACCCACAATACGAAAAATAGCGC
Source organism: Alloscardovia omnicolens (assembly GCA_040702985.1). Classification (GTDB taxonomy): domain Bacteria; phylum Actinomycetota; class Actinomycetes; order Actinomycetales; family Bifidobacteriaceae; genus Alloscardovia; species Alloscardovia omnicolens_A. The sequence goes on from CP159991.1 coordinate 1,073,622, forward strand.
TCGTACTGGTGGCATCATCATAATCAACGCCAGTAAAATGATTGAAATCCCAAGTGAACGACGAGTATTGCCCGTTACGTCCAGGAAAAGTAAAACGGGTCCATCCCTCAATATCATGCGCGGAACTTATATCCTGATTGCGGTTATGGGGATCGACCATAATAGCTTGAAAAAGCTCTTTGTCGTCTGCACCGCCTTTATGGTTAAATACCATATCAGCATAAACTTCCATATTCTGCTCATGAAAAGCGCGAATGCAGTTTTCTAATTCCGCTCGCGTGCCATATTTTGTGGCAACGGAACCTTTCTGATCGAATTCACCCAAATCCCAATAATCGTAATTACCATAGCCCACGTCATCAGGAGAAATGCCTTTTGACGCAGGTGGAAGCCAAACGCCAGTAATACCCAATCGCGCCAAATTCTGCGCGGCTTGCGCTAAGCGAACATAGTGGTGATGATCTGCTGGAGTATCCCATTGGAATGCTTGCAGCATGACGCCATTCTTCATAGTTCCTCCTCAATATGATGCCGTATAGAGGGCATTGTGAGCTGCGCTATACCGTATACGAGGCACACACACCTTAAACACTATAGGAGATGTTGTATCTGTTTGTTTCTCTATAATAAAGGCAGTATAGGCGTTCTTCAGCACAAAATATGTAATACGCATACGTCTGAACTTGTGTGATGACCTAAAGTAGGTGAGAGATCTGGTGAACATTAAGGTAATAGCAGTCGGCAAGATGAAAGAAAAATACTGGAAAAATGCTATCGAGGAATATGCCAAACGGCTAGGAGCATACTGCACGTTTAGCATTGTGGAACTACCAGATGAAAAAACACCTGATAAAGCCAGCGCGAAAGAAGATGAGATTATTCTCAACAAGGAAGGCGAACGTATTCTTGCAAAACTCGGCAAGGATGAGTATGTTATCGCTTTAGCCATTGAAGGCAAGCTGATAACAAGTGAAAACCTTGCATCTACTCTAGAAGAATGTGGTCTGCGCGGACACAGTAAAATTACTTTTATTATCGGCGGATCTTTAGGTTTATCGCCAGCAGTGAAGAAACGTGCAGATGAGTTGATTTCTTTTGGGCGTATTACGTTGCCTCATCAGTTAGCACGTGTGGTGCTGAGCGAGCAGATTTATCGCTCTTATCGCATTATGAATCACCAGGCGTATCATAAATAACATTGTGCGCTATGGATGGTGCAGTTTTGTTCAGGCATGGGCGCCGTGTTGTAGAAAAGTAGCTATCCATATATCAACCGTCTTGACCGTATGTATGGAGAAGGCAGATAAGTTCGTTAAAAAAGGGAGATACTTATGCAACCAACACGTAAAACGTGCATTCTTGGTCTTTTAGTAAGTCTTCATAACAGTGACGTTGCGCAGATTGAATCTATTCCAGGTCTTGAAGTGCTCAGTTTCGTGCCAATTCATTCTGATAAGGATGAGCATACTCCTCGAGCTGTTGCTCATTGCGATCTGCTCGCCAGTCAGTTGGCTCAGTGCGATGTTATTTTTGGTTGGCACGAGCTGCTGGAGCAAGCCGTGCATGAGAATAATTCGCGTATTCAATGGATTCAACTTTTTAGTGCAGGAGCAGACTATGTGCCACTCGAGGCGATGGCGCAAGCTGGGATTCATATAACCACTGCCAGTGGCAGTAATGCTCGTAATATTGCGCAACAAGTATTGGCGTATATGCTCATGTTTATGCGCAAACTCACCAATCAGCCAGGAGAATCTGCGAGCGCGCCATGGACGCTTGTGGGTGGGTGGAGCGAATTGACAGGCAAGAAAATCGTCGTATTAGGCACTGGTGAAATTGGTAGAGAAGTAGCACGTCTGTGTCATAGCTTCGATATGACAACTGTGGGAGTAAATACTAACGGGCATACAGCTGAACATTTTGATGCTTGTGTTGATATAGCTCATGCTCGTTCAGTGGCAGGTGACGCTGATTTTGTTGTTAATGCATTACCGCTTACGTGCAGCACATATCATAGCGTTGACATGCATCTTTTTGATTCTATGAAGCATACTGCATATTACATTAATGTGGGACGTGGCAAAACAACTGTAGAGTCAGATCTTGTGCAGGCATTGCACAGTCAGACCATTGCGGGAGCAGCTTTAGATGTTTTTGAAGTTGAACCTCTTCCATCAGACAATGAACTATGGCATATGCCTAACGTTATATGTACTCCTCACACAGCAGGTTTTAGTGATATGTATACTCAGCGAGTCTTAACGTCTTTTCTTGATAATCTTGAGTCGTTCCTTACACAAGGACGGCCAGAGCATCATCGACTTAATTTTGCTACGGGATATTAGATTGATGGTGTGACTGTGACACGTCTGTGCTGAGGGAATAAAAAGTAGGCGCGCGGTCGGGGAGTATCAGCACATAATGGTCGCACATGACACGTTGAATGATGTGGTAGACGATGAGTCACAGCACCACTCACTTTTATCTGTTTTTCTGATGCTCGCGGGCTTAATTATGCGTGCGCCTATTGTGGTTCTGCCTTTATACATTGATTTTATGGCTCACGACATGGGCCGCGATATTGCCAGCTTTGGAATTTTGACAAGCCTGCCGTTAATCATGTTTGTCATAGTGTCTATGTGTGTGCCCGTGCTGGTACAAAAAATCAATTTGACGCATACGATGCAATTAGGAACCATTGCCATTTTTGTGGGATGTGCTCTGCGCATTGTTATGACGTGGAATGCCATGATTGTGGGTACCGTGCTCGTCGGTATGGGAATTGCTATTTTGAATATTGCTATGCCGACTTTGGTTTCTCAAAAATTCTCACAGCAGCCCGGTCTGTATACTATGAGATATTGTGCGGCTATTGTAGTGGGTGCTATTGTCCTCGTTCTCATCTCACCATATGCCACAGCACATTATGGCTGGCGCAGTATGCTGTGGATAATGGCTGCTATGGCTCTGCTTCCCATGCTCATATCGTTCTTTTTACCGCGCATCGTGGTTCGCGCTGCTGATAATGAAAACTCTTCTCATCTGCTCAATGTGCGTTTTCTTAAGGATATACGAACATGGTTATTTATTGGTATGTTCGCAGGACAGTCATTCCTCAGCTACACGATTAGTGCCTGGCTGCCAAGCATATTAAATGCTGGAGCGGTGAACGACCTCAACTACACGGTTATTATGCTGATTTTTAATGCAATGGGACTTCCTATTTCTATGGGAATTCCATTCTTCGTGGCACGCACTGCGCGACGATATCATGTTATGGCTTTAGCGGTTTTAACAGCTGTACAGATTCTCACGATAAGTCTTTTCCCTTTGCATAGCATCTTGGGAACAGCATATTGGTATGTTTTTTCTATTATTGCGTGTGCATTCTTCACCACTATTTTTGTGATGGTCTTAACCTTTTATCCCATCAAAGCAGCGACTCCTGCAGATGCTGCGGATATTTCCGGCATATCGCAATCATTCGGATATCTCATTGCAGCAGCAGGACCTGTTTTATATGGCTGGATGTATGCCGATGCTATGCCAGGCATATCGTTTGCATGGGCTATGGCACTTGTTGTTCTCCTCAACGCGTGGTGCTCGTGGCACGTTATTCGCATGAATCGTTTTGGCTTACACACAGTGAAGGAATAAAAAATGACAGATAAGAGAACGATTCACATACATAGGGTATATCGGCATTTTAAGGGTCAACATTATTATGTTGAAGATTGTGCTACGGATAGCGAAACAGGCCAGACTGTAGTTGTATATCGCCCTCTCTATGGTGAACGACGATTATGGGTGCGTCCTCTAGATATGTTTTTATCTCCCGTCGATCATGAAAAATATCCGCAAGCACAGCAGAAATATCGTTTTGAAGAAGTTGAACTATAACCACCAATACTTTTTCGCATATGGTGACAATTCCCCTTTTATGTCACTTCACGTGTTGCAGCCATCAGCCGTGAAATAGTATCGAGATATTCCATACAAATTCCATAAGGATGTGGAATAGAGAAAAAGATACGTAAAGAATCACAAAAGTGATTTAGGGAAGGGAAACATTATGCTTTTCCAAGTTTACGGTGCCCATGCTGCTATGCAATGGCTGGGATGGATACTGGTTTTCGTGGCACTTATTGCGTTGAACGAATTTTCACGACGTTCACGCGCAGGTGGTTTGATTATGTTTGCAGCCTTGCCAGCGCTGATGACAGTATATTGCATAACAGTAGTCACAGCAGCATCCATGGGAACTAGCTGGGCGCAGAATAATCCAACAGTTGTTTTTGCTAACGGTTGGTTCCATTACGCAAAAGTGTACGCTGCGCTCGTCGGCTGCCTGGGCTTTATGGTGATTAAGTATCGTTGGGGAGCTTTAGGTAAAGCACGGTGGTTTAGAGCATTCCCATTCGTTATTGTAGCTATTAATATTCTGATTGCAGTTGTATCTGATTTTGAATCAGCAGCACATTTCTTTACTGGAAACTACACAATGCTCAACGGTTCGCCAGTATGGACCACGTCTGAACATATTACGGTGGTTACCGGATGGCATAACGTGTTTAATGGTGTTGCAGGCTTAATTAATATCTTCTGTATGACCGGCTGGTGGGCAGTCTATTCTTCCAAAAAGAAAGATGACATGATTTGGGCAGACATGACGTGGGTTTTCATTCTCTCCTATGATTTGTGGAACTTCTGCTATACCTACAATAATCTGCCTAACCATGCATGGTACTGTGGTTTTGCTTTGCTACTGGCTCCAACAGTCGCCAATGCTTTGTGGAATAAGGGCGGATGGATTCAAAATCGTGCTAATACTTTGGCTATCTGGTGTATGTTTGCACAAGTATTCCCACAATTCCAAACATCCATGCCACAGTTGGGAGTGGACAGTCCATTCGCTGTGAACTCAACGATGAATGCAACAGCAAACCTGTGGGTATCTGTGATTGCACTCGTAGCTAATATTGCTGCTATTTCTTATATTGCATACCGCGCACACAAGCTGCACGTCAACCCATACAAGCAAGAAGTCTTTACGGGAACACGTGACTTTGACAAGGCAAATAAGCGTGTTGATGAGTTTGACAAAGAAGCAATACTTGCAGCATAGTAACAAAAAAGTGGTCGATGTTTTTCATCGGCCACTTTTCATATCAGCAGATAGATGTCAGTTCTTATTGTGCTGAGCTATCAGAATCTGTTAAGAAATGCTTTTCATCAGGAAGAACCCAACTCAGCACCAGAGCGACCACGAAAGCTATAGCAATTGCATTAGAGAAAACGGATTGGAAAAGAGCAGGGAAGTATTGGAAAATACCGTCGGTCTGCGTAAAACCAATACCTATGGTTAAAGCTAAAGTCACAATCGTAATATTGCGTTGAGAGAATCCAGCCTTTGCAATCATCTGAATACCAGCCAATACAATCGAACCAAACATCATAATGGTGCAACCACCCAAAACAGCCTGAGGCAAAGAATTAAAGACAGCAGCCAATCCTGGGAAAAAGCTGGCTAAAATCAGAATAATACCGCCAGTTAAAATAACCTTGCGATTTACAACCTTTGTCATAGCCACTAACCCTACATTTTGTGCAAAAGATGTCAACGGCAGGGCGCCAAAGAAGCCTGAAACGGAAGAAATTAAGCCGTCGCCTGCAATAGCACCAGCAGTTTCTCTTTCAGATGGTTCACGGTTAAAACCGACCTGAGTCAAAGATGAGGTATTACCCAATACTTCAACAGAGGAAACGATATAGAGCAAAGCGAAGGACACAATAGCATTCAGATCAAACTTAATGCCAAATGGCATGAGTGGAGCAATATGCGGTAAGGATACAATACTTAATCCTGAAAACTTAGTGAAATCAACCATGCCAGGTGCAATGCCGCTGAAAGTAAAAATCAAAGCAATAACATAGCCGACGATTAAACCAAAAAGCACCGAAAGCTGCTTAAAAATTCCCTGAGCTAAGACTTGGAAAGCTAAGCACGCCACCAAAGTTATGGTTGCAACAGTTAAATTCTGCCATGATCCAAAATCTGGGGAACCAGAACCGCCACCAAAGGATGCTGCGCCCGCGGAGAGCAAAGAGAAACCGATAGTAGTAACAACGACGGCAGAAACAATAGGATTAATAAAAGGCTTCCAATAGTGAGCGGTTAAGCCGAGAATAAGTTCAATAAAACCGCCTACTATAACAGCACCAATAACAGCACCATAACCCAGCTGAGGATCAGCGGCAATTAAACACGCTGCAGCAACATAGGTAAAAGATACGCCGGTCACAATAGGCAGGCGACCGCCGATGCGCCACAGAGGGTAAAGCTGCAAGCATGTTCCTAAGCCTGCAACCAGAAGTGCAGAACTAATAATCCATGCACTCTGTTCAGCAGGCATTTTCGCAGCCGCCACAACAATTGCAATAGGAGTGAGGTTAGCTACGAACATGGCAAGCACATGTTGAATTCCAAAAGGAATTCCAGCCCAGATAGAAATTTTCCCGTCCAACTGACGCAATGCAGCGCCAGTAGCTGTATCTTCTTTAATAGGGTCAGTAGATGTCTGACTCATGATTTCTCTTTCTCTCAAAGGGTATGCTCACACGAGAATATGAGCATAGAAAAAGGCTGTGCGAATAATATCCGTACAGCCTAAAACTTAATTAAATTCAATGCTTCCTGTTGTTGCATCCATCGTTCGGATTTTTGCTAAGGATTCCACGCGATAACCGCGTTGGCGAAGAGTATCTCCACCGCCTTGGAAACCTTTTTCTACAGCAATACCAAAACCTTCAACAATCACGCCGGCATTCTCACAAATATGGAGCAGACCATTGAGCGCATTGCCGTTAGCCAGGAAATCATCAATAATGAGCACGTGCTCACCTTCATGAAGAAACTTTTTACCCACAATAACAGGGAATTCTTTTTGCTTAGTAAAAGAATAAATAGTGGTGGAATACTGTTCGCCATCCAAATTAATAGATTGAGCTTTTTTAGCAAAGACCACAGGAACGTTATTGAAATGACGAGCAGCTATGCACGCAATACCAATACCAGAAGCCTCAATAGTTAAAATTTTATCAATGTGAACATCGGCAAATAGACGAGCCCATTCTTCACCCATTTTGTCGAATAAAGCAACATCGCACTGATGATTCAAAAACGCATCAACCTTGAGCACATCGCCTGGCTTAACAGTTCCCTCTTCGCGGATGCGATCTTCAAGAAGTTTCATGGAGAATCCAATTCTTCATACGCTTGTGCAGGTTTTTACATGGTGACCATTTACATGATGACCATGCATAAACGCAGACAAGTTGTGTCGGATAGTGTATGTGAAAAATAGCATAACGCGCCCATGTGACCTGGGCAGTGGGGCAGTGAACCTTGTAGGGCGGCGTGTGGCGTTCATGCCAAGCAAACAAGTACGGGGTAAAGGCTAGGCAGGACGTGGATTGAGGTTGTTGTGTAAGCCTCTTGTGCTAAAAAAGAGCAATGAGTTTTTCGCAGTCTGGTTTTGATTTTGACGGTTTTTCTGATGCGCAAGATCATCAGAATGTTCAGACGCAACACGCTGAGTACGCTTCTCATGAGGATGCTCAGTTCTCTGGACGCAATGAGCAGGCAACATCGTCTGCATCAGGTTTTTATAATCCGCATACCTACCAGAATGAGCAGCCAGCTGCATCTGGTAATGCTTATACTCAACAGCATCATGCAGAAGGCAGCGTGAATAGCAAAGCATACGCGAATATGCAGTCAGAAAGCTCTGAAGGCTCTTATTCACCTCATTCAGAGACGCACAACGATGGCATAGCATTCAATGAAACGGGAGTATATGCCCGTACCGCTCATGATTTACTCAGTGGTCTCAACAAGCAGCAGCTAGAGGCTGTGCAATATGAGGGTCCTGCTTTACTTATTGGTGCGGGTGCAGGTTCAGGAAAAACTCGCGTGCTGACTCGCCGTATTGCATGGGCGCTGACACAATGGCACGCGTATCCGAGCCAAATTTTAGCTATTACCTTTACCAATAAGGCAGCGGCAGAAATGAAAGAGCGCTTGGAATCTCTCATTGGTCCAGTTGCTCAAAAAATGTGGGTGTCTACTTTCCACTCCGCTTGTGTGCGTATTTTGCGCCGCCATGGAGATGCTATTGGCTTAAAATCCGGTTTTACTATTTACGATACTGCCGACTGTCAGAGACTGATTACCCTGATCGCCAACGAACTGAATATCGATACCAAGCGTTACACGCCGCGCAGTATTTTGAATGCCATTTCTGATTACAAAAATCAGCTTATCGGGTGGCGTGATGCTTTAAGCCATGTTGCTTCAGACTATGTGCCAGGTAAACGTGGGCAGCATATTGCTCATCTAGGCAATAGTGAAGAAGTGTATGCCGTTTGCTATGCCGAATATCAGCATCGTTTGCAGGTGGCAAACTCTGTTGATTTTGATGATTTGCTTGTCCGCACAGTGGAGTTATTCCGCACGGATACGCAGGCATTAGAGTTTTATCGCCGACGCTTTAGTTTTATTTTTGTGGACGAGTATCAGGATACCAATCATGCTCAGTATGTTTTGATTCGTCTGCTCGCCAGTAAAGAACTGGCACAAGCTACTGCGACCATGCATCCAGCATGGGTGACTGTTGTGGGCGATTCAGATCAGTCCATTTACGCTTTCCGTGGCGCTGATATTTCTAATATCTTAGATTTCGAAAAAGATTTTGATAATGCTCGTACGATTATGCTCGAGCAGAATTATCGTTCAACGCAAACTATTTTGAATGCTGCAAATGCTGTTATTTCTCAAAACTCGAATCGCACGCCAAAAAAGTTATGGACTGATTTAGGTGAAGGTTCTCCTATTGTTGGTTTTGCTGCTGATAATGCTCAGCAGGAAGCACAATGGATTGCTCGTGAAATTGCGCGCATTGAAGCTGAAGGGGAATTCCCATATTCTCAGATTGCGATTATGTATCGTGCGAATGCGCAGTCACGCTCATTAGAAGAGGGGCTGATTAATGAGCATATTCCGTATCAGATTGTAGGCGGTACGCGCTTTTACGAGCGAGCAGAAATTAAAGACGCTATGGCGTATGTGCATGCGATTGCTAATCCGGCTGATGATGTGAGCACACGTCGTATTTTAAACGTACCTAAACGTGGCTTGGGAGCACGTGCTGAAGCTTTACTCAATGATGATGCAGCAGCAAGGGCAGATACCTTCTGGAGTGCTATTGAGTTTGTGGAACGTAATAGTGCTATTGCTGCACGCAGTAAAAATGGCATTATTGCTTTCCGTGATCTGATGCGCTCTTTACGAGCCTTTGCTGCAGAGCATGATAATCATCCAAGTGAAATTATTGCCGAGGTACTCAATAAAACTGGTTTATTGGATACTTTGCGTCAATCAGAAGATCCTCAAGATGCTACGCGCGTGGATAATCTCAGCCAGCTTCAGTCGGTAGCTGCTGAATATGAGCAGAACACACCGGATGCCAGTTTAGCTGGTTTTTTGGAAACCACAGCTCTGGTCGCTGATTCTGATCAGTTACCAGGGGAGGGCGAAGACCGCGGTACCGTCACTTTGATGACATTGCACACTGCTAAAGGTTTGGAATATCCTGTGGTCTTTCTGCCGGGTATGGAACAAGGAACTTTCCCTCATTCACGCAGTATTGAAGATGAAAAAGAACTGTCGGAAGAACGACGTTTGGCGTATGTGGGCATTACTCGCGCTCAACGCAAATTGTACGTAACACGTGCTGCTGTGCGCTCTCAATGGGGGCAAGCTAGCGAAATGATGCCAAGCCAATTCCTCGATGAAATTCCTGACAAACTCATTCACTGGGAACGCCGTGAAGCCACCGTGGAAAAGATGCGCAGCAGCTGGATAAATGGTGATGAGTTTAGCCACGATGATTTTGATGATATGGATGATTTTTCTGATTATGGTGGATGGTCATCGCGCGGCTCGGGTAGCTCAACCTACGGCTCCTCACGGTCATTCGGTGCTTCTGGATCTTCCTACGGCTCTTCATATGGATCATCGCGCAGTTACACCGATCGACAATCAGCAGGGTCTGCAAGGTCACGCCGTGATTATGATTCCAGTTCCTCCGCACGTTCTAGCTTTGGTAGTGGTAAAACGCATACGTCGCGTTCTGGATCATCCTCGCCTCATATGCATTATGGGACAAGTAGTCTAGGTGCATCTACTTCGCGTTCTCAGCGCTCAGGTGGATTATCATCTGCACGTAATTCGCGTATAACAACTCGCCGCGTTGCAGCCATAAAGAGCCAGACATCTTCAACAGTTCACGAGAACAGTTTTACTCTTGCCGATTTTAATGTGGGTGAAAAAGTAACTCACGATGAATATGGATTAGGTACGATTAAAGCCCTGGAAGATAAGGGTAGAAACTCTGTGATGGTGGTTGATTTTGGCTCGTCTGGTACGAAACGGCTTATGATTCGTTTAGCGCCAATCGAGAAACTCTAAGAAGCTGAACCTAAGTTAAAGCTTAGCAAGCCATTTTGTAGATATGCGGGTGTAGAGTAGCCAATGTTATGTGTGTAGATTTTCTATGCATATAGCTCTGGAGTCTTGGCCCATCTGCGGGTCGGCAGTGAGAAGTATTTTACGGACAACTGTTAAACGCTGAACGAGTAGACAATGTTCAGCGCTAAGCGCAGGAGTGGCTGACTCGGTGACTAGACAAACCGTCTAATCATCTTGCATATCTACAACAGAAGGAAAATAAATGACTAAGGTACAGCGTGCACGCCGTCAGGTGCGTCTTTCTCGCGCTCTCGGCATCGCTTTGACCCCAAAGGCTCAGCGTATCTTCGAAAAGCGTCCATATGGTCCAGGTGAGCATGGTCGCGATCGTCGTCGTGCAGAGTCCGATTACGCAGTACGTTTGCGCGAAAAGCAGCGCTTGCGCGCACAGTATGGCATCTCTGAAAAGCAGATGCGTGCGATTTATGAAAAGTCACGTCGCGAAGCTGGTCAGACCGGTAACGCAATGTTGGTCAACCTCGAATCTCGTCTCGATGCTCTCGTGCTTCGTGCAGGCTTTGCTCGCACTAGCGCACAGGCTCGTCAGTTCGTTGTTCACCGTCACATTCTCGTTGATGGAAACATCGTGGATCGCCCAAGCTACCATGTAAAGCCAGGCCAGACCATTCAGGTTAAGCCAAAGAGCCAGACAATGGAGCCATTCCAGGCTGCAGCTGAAGGTGTACACCGCGACGTTCTCCCAGCAGTTCCAGGCTATCTTGATGTAAACTTGGCAGCTCTCAAGGCTACCTTGACTCGCAAGCCTGAAGTAGAAGAAATTCCAGTAACTGTTAATATTCAGTACGTGGTCGAACACTACTCTCGTTAAAAAGAACTGTATTTCTGCTGTTTACACGGCAATATACGCAGCAGAAGCAAACTATATTTACGGCATACATACACAAAAGTCCATCGCTTATATGCGGTGGACTTTTGCTTTTCTCTTTTCTTTTTCTTGTTGGCAGGTGTGCGAACAGATTCTGATGGCTCACATGAGAACTAGCTAGCTCAGCGATAAATATAAAAACTACTTTATGACTCTATACACTTTTAATCCATTGCTAGCATATTGAGCAGGTGAGAAACAACAGATACTGCTATAGCACCAATAAATGACCATCCAAAACCATCGGAACTAATACCGACTGCAAAAACTTCGTGTGATAGCACAGAAGCTACTTCAAAGCAAAAAGTATTGACCACCAGAGCTGATAGCCCAAAAGTCAAGAAAGTCAGAGGAAGAGTAAAAATGTGCAAAATAGGCTTAATCGACGCGTTAATCAGAGCTAGGAATAGTGCAAAACTACCGTAGGAAATCCACGAATAGTTGCCTACCATGTGCAGTCCAGGCAACAAACTCACGGTAATACCAGTTGCAATAGTGAGAATAAGCCAATTTATGAGGAAACGTTTCATACATGTCAGTATAAAACAACACGAGTGAAGAGCACCATAAGTCAAGAGTATGGATAGAGTAGAGGCATGGCAATTCATCTGTATCTGGTGCGACATGGTCAAACCTATTTTAATTTATATAATCGCCTTCAGGGCTGGTCGAATTCTCCACTCACAGATTCAGGCAAAGCTGATGCTGTAAGGGCAGGAGAAAAGCTAGCACATATTAAATTTGATGCAGCTTTTTGTTCAGATACCACGCGTGCACAAGATACAGCTCGCACAATTTTGCTGAAAAATCCTAGCGCTCAGTTTAGTAATCTAATAGAAGCTGAAGCGCATATGGAATTCCGTGAGCAATTTTACGGCTATTTTGAGGGCAAAGATATGAATGAAGCATGGTGGGCTGCAGGTGCTGGGCATGGTGCTCATACCTATGCTCAGATTGTGGAGCAGTTTGGTCGTGAAGCCACTCGTGATTTTCTCAAAGATGCTGATCCTTTCCATCACGCTGAAAATAATGAGGAGTATTGGGCGCGTATTCAGCGTGGATTTGGGATTATTGCCAAGTCGCGCCGTGTTCACGATGATAGTAACGTTCTGCTCATTTCACACGGCAACACCTTGTTGAGCCTCATGCACAGATGCGCTCAAGATACACAAGATTTTGATTTAACCGTGCGCCCTGAAAATGGGAGTGTGACGCGTATTGATTTTAATCCGCGAGCATCAAGTTTTGAGGAAGCCTTAACCATTGTGGGGTATAACGAATAGAAGAGTTGGCAGGCTGTATCTACTATTTATCTAGCATTATTACCGAAGCATATTATTGCCTAAGCAATGCAGCCTCAGGTAGCGTGTAATTTCTCACAATAATCAGGTGATGACGGTGCGCTCTCGCCGTTGATGTGCAAATGACAGTGCGCACGCCTACGCCTAGTGGTAGCCTTGTGCCATATGTCTTTTACACAGGCACAACCGCTCATAAAGGAGACACTATGGATCTGGGACAAGTAGCAAGTCTGATTGCAGCAATTGTTTTTGCTATTCTTGCAGGCTTTCTTATTTATCCTCTTATTCGTTTGGGTAAATTGTTTGATCAAATCGCGCAAACAGTTAAAGACACGGGAGACCATGCTATTCCAGCTTTGGATGAAAGTGTAACCACTGTTCAAAAAGTCAATCAATCCCTCGAAGATGTTAATCAGATTTCTTCAGCTGCCTCCACCACAGCTAACAATGTTGGAGCATTAACTGATTTGTATGGTGCTGTTTTGGGCAAGCCGTTGATTAAAGTTGCAGCCATTTTTTATGGTGCTCGTCAGGCAATAAATGGTTTTACTAAGAAAAATGACGGTAGCGCATTAACTGGTGCCGATACAAAAAGAGGAGAGTAGATGTTCAAGCGAATTTTCTGGTTTCTCGTAGGTTTTGCTTCGGGTTTGGTTGTGGCAAGTAAAGCCCAGGCGTACGTGCGAGCACACACTCCACGCATGGCTCGTGAATTTGTGCTCGGTCCTGATCAAAATAATGTAGCCTTGCGTACTTTGGGGGCCTTTGTTGAGGACTTCAAGAAATACAGCAGCGAAAAAGAAGCTGAAATGAATGAGCACTATGCTCGTAAGTTTTCTCAGCAGTAAAAATATCAAAGCAATACGTTCACTATTACCTACTATCAGTCATAGATTTTAGATAGAAACAATCCAAGGAGTTATGCGTTTATGCGCACGTCAGAAATTGCACAGCGGTTTACGGGATACTTTGAAAAGCAGGGGCATTTGGTTGTTCCTTCTGCCTCTTTAATTTCTCCTAATCCAACTACTCTGTTCACCATTGCAGGTATGGTTCCCTTCGTTCCTTATTTGCTGGGCGAGCAAACTCCTCCAAGTAAGCGTATAACCAGTAATCAAAAGTGCGTGCGTACTTTGGATATTGATGAAGTAGGTAAAACAACGCGTCACGGCACCTTCTTCCAAATGCTGGGAAACTTCTCTTTTGGTGATTATTTTAAGGAAGAAGCTATTCATTATGCATGGGAGTTACTGACAACTCCTCAAGATCAGGGCGGCTACGGGTTTGATGTAGAGAAGCTGTGGGTCACCACTTTCACTGATGATGAAGAGGCTCGCGCTATCTGGCGTAATGAAGGCATGGATCCAGAACACATGCAGGTTATGGGCATGGAAGATAACTTCTGGACTATGGGCGGACCAGGACCTGGCGAACCATGCTCAGAAATTTACGTCGACCGTGGACCACAGTACGGTAAGGAGGGCGGTCCGATTGCTGATGAGGATCGTTACACCGAAATTTGGGATTTGGTTTTTGAAAACTACGAAGTAGACAATGTGAAGTCTAAGACCGATCTGCACATTGTGGGCGAACTGGCGCATAAGAACATTGATACAGGTATGGGCTTGGAACGCGTGGCATACTTGCTGCAAGGCAAGGAAAATATGTATGAAACTGATGAGCTTTTCCCAGTTATTGAGGCTGCTGAAAAGTTATCAGGTTTAACCTACGGTGAGAATGAAGATAATGATATTCGATTCCGCGTGGTTGCTGATCATGTTCGCTCTGCTTTGATGATTATGAGTGATGGTGTGCGGCCATCTAACGAGGGTCGTGGTTACGTATTGCGCCGTCTGCTGCGTCGCACTATGCGTTCCATGAAGACTTTGGGTGTGCAAGAGGAAGTGCTTCCACACTTAATGCCGGTATCTAAAGAATTGATGAGCGCTAGCTACCCAGACTTGAACGATTCCTTCGCCGATATTGAAAATGCTGCATACGGTGAGGAAGATGCATTCCGCCGCACTTTGGATAACGGAACAACCATTTTGGATGTGGCAGTATCTAAAGCAAAGAAGAATGGCACATCTGTTTCCGGTGCTGACGCTTTCTCCCTGCATGATACCTATGGTTTCCCTATTGAATTGACCTTGGAAATGGCTGCCGAACAGGGAGTACAGGTTGATGAGGAAGCTTTCCGTAGCCTTATGGCTGAGCAGAAAGCTCGCGCTCGTGCCGATGCTCTGAAGAAGCGCGGTAATGTGGACTTAAGCGTCTATGACGATGTGAAGAAGAGCCTTGAAGCTCCGATTGACTTCTTGGGTTACACCGATATGTCTGCTCGTGGTCGCGTTCTGGGCATTATTCAGGAAGGTAAAGGCTCTGTTCCAGCAGTTACTGCTCCTGCAAACGTTGAAGTTATTCTGGATCGCACGCCATTCTATGCACAAGCTGGTGGTCAGTTAGCTGATGAAGGTGAAATTCTTTCTGATGATGGTGCCGTGCTGGAAGTTGATGATGTACAAAAACCTATTAAGGATTTGATTGTTCATCAGTGCCGTCTGGTTGAAGGTACTCTCACTGTTGATGCGTCTGTTACAGCATCCATTGATATTGAACGCCGTGGAGCTATTGCTCGTTCACATACCGCAACGCACATGGTGCATAAGGCTTTGCGTGAGGAATTGGGTCCTCAGGCAACACAGCGTGGTTCTGAGGATGCGCCAAACCGTTTGCGTTTCGACTTCCAGTGGGCATCCGCACCGTCTACACAAGCTATGAATGCTGTTGAGGCACGCGTAAATGAAAAACTGCGCGAGAACTTGGCTGTGACCACGGATGAAATGAAATTCGATGATGCTATTGCTTTAGGAGCAATGCATTTATTCGGTGAAAAATATGGTGATATTGTACGTGTAGTATCTATTGGCGAAGACGGCTGGAGCCGAGAGTTGTGTGGTGGTACTCATATTGATCATGTGGGTAAGATCGGTGCAGTTACTCTGATGAGTGAATCTTCCGTAGGTACAGGTGTGCGCCGTGTGGATGCAGTTGTGGGACAGAAAGCCTATGACTTCCACGCTCGTGAACACGCATTGGTATCTCAGCTTTCTGATGTGCTTCATGCACGTCCAGAGGAATTAACTGAGCGCATCACAACTCTTATGGATAAGCTCAAGGAATCTGATCGTAAGTTGGCAGCCCTCTATGAGGCACAACTCAAGGCACAAATTCCTACTCTTGTTGAGCAAGCGCGTAGTTCCCAAGAGGATGTGATTGTTGTAGCTGCTCATGTGGGGCAGTTTGGCTCTACTGATGCTCTGCGTGCAGCTGTTATGGATGTGCGCGCACAAATTGGTGATAACAAGCCAGTTGTTGTTGCTTTAGCAGGTGTAGGCGAATCAGGCAGCCCAGTCATTATTGTGGCTACGAATGAGCCAGCTCGCGATAAGGGATTGAAGGCTGGAGATTTGGTGCGCACTGCGTCCAAGATGCTTGGCGGCGGTGGCGGCGGTAAGCCAGATTTCGCTCAAGGTGGCGGTCAAGATGCATCACGTATTGATGCGGCATTGCAAGATTTGACTGCTACTGTACAGTCACGATAGGCTCAGTGTGACGAATATGCACATATGGATGGGAGTAGATTTAGGGAATGCTCGTGTGGGAATAGCATTGAGCGATCCTCATCTACTCCTGGCACATCCAGAAGATTTTATTGCTGTTTCTGGAGATTACTTTTACGCTCTTGACGACGTTATTGCTTGCGTAGAGGAATATGAGGTCACCCATATTGTTGTGGGATATCCGTTGCAATTAAATGGAGAAGAGGGTAAGAGTGCTAAAAAAGCGAAGCGTTGGGCTCAAGCACTGCGCAAGAAACTTACGCAATACGGCATGGAAGCGGTAACCATTGAGCTAAAAGATGAGCGGTTAAGCTCTGTTGCAGCTCACGACCAGTTGCTTGATGCCGGAATCTCCATGCGTCAACACAGAAAAATGATTGATAGCCAGGCTGCTGTAATCCTGTTACAATCAGCCTTAGATGATTATAGAGCTCATGGCCAGAAAGAAATTTAATGACCAACGACAATGATTTATTTGACGTGTTTAGCAAGGATGCTGCACGCGACCATGTAGATTCTTCACGAGCTGCTCAGTTAGTATCGGATATGAAAATTCATGAGGATGCAGCAGCACCTCCTTTGCCTCCTCAACGTCGTCGTGATGTGCGTTTAGCGCGCAAACAATTAAGGCAAAAGAAGCGCCGAAAAATTCTTGCACTTCTTCTTTCTATTCTGCTGTTATGCGGCATAACATATGGCGGTTATAAAGTTGTTACAGTTCTGCGTCATGTAACACATACCAGTGTTCAAAAAGAATCCCAAAATCTTGACTATCCAGGTCCAGGAACGGGAAGCGTGGTCATCACAATTGATGAAGGTGATGATACAACTAAAATTGCCCAAAAGCTTGTTGACGCAGATGTTATACGTTCCAGTGGAGCTTTTATTAAGGCAGTTGAAGTTGCCCAGGCTGCTAATAAGTTGCAGGCAGGTTCTTTCGAGCTGAAAAAAAAGATGGCTGCTGCCGATGTTGTAACTATTATTACTGATCCAACAAAAATTACTGGGTCTTTAATAGTTAAACCTGGCGAGAGGAATTCAGATGTTATTACTGCTGCTGCTCAACTCAGCGGCATCGATAAATCTGAATTTGACCGTGTGATGCAAGACCCTAATGCAGGCATTCTTCCAGCAGCTGCACAAGGAAATTATGAAGGCTGGTTTGAACCGGGAACATATAATACTAAAGGTCAAAAATCCGCTCAAGAGATTATTTCCGCAATGGTTAGCAAGCGTATTGCCAAGCTACAAAAACTTGGTATTCCAGAAGATCAGTATCGTACAGTTTTGATCAAGGCATCTATTGTAGATGCTGAAGTCAATAAATCTGAATACTACGGCAAGGTAGCCCGTGTTATTGAGAACCGACTGTCCATTAATATGCCTTTGGGAATGGACACGATTGTTGCTTACGGCTTAGGAATAAGAGGTGTTGATTTGACCAACGCTCAGCTTAACGATTCAAGCAATCCTTATAATGCCCGCATTCATACTGGACTGCCACCGAGCGCCATTAACAATCCAGGTGATTCAGCTATTCAAGCAGTGCTCAATCCTGAACAAGGTAATTGGCTGTATTTTGTTACCGTGAACCTGTCTACCGGAGAAACAAAATTCACCAATTCTGAAAGCGAATTCGAGCAATACGTGAAAGAATATAAAGAATGGGAAGCCAACAATCCAAGCTAGAGTGACTGAGTAAAGATCAGGGCGGCCACCGTTAACACTGCCGATATGTATTCAGCAGGAACAAATGCGATGGTGCGCCCTTTTCTTATTTTCAGAACATATGCTATGTGCAACAGGCCAAGAATAGACATCAGCAGCCACCAGATTATGAGCCAATCAACATTGTTCATGCTAGCAGGTGCAAAAAGAAGAGCGCATACGCATATCGCCGTCACATCGCCATAGCCTAAAGCACCACGCGATAAACAGTAGAGGATAAACTGACAGATATAGGCAGTTGTCATAAAAATAAGCGCAGTGAGCAAGACTGAAGGCTCCAGCACACGAAACGCAATAAAAACACCAAACCAAATTAATTGAATAATCAGATAGCACAGCACTGCCAGACGTGAAATTTTTCGCTCGATTATATCCCGTATAGCTAGGTGGAGTCCGCCTATTAGACAGGGGAGCACATAAAAGGCATATAAAAGGTAGTCCATTCCGTAAGATATACCCTAGAAAGATACGCTGCACAAACCTTGACACATCATAAAGTGGATATGTGGATAAGTAGGGTGTGGCATACGCGCATAGTTGAGGAGCATACATGTTACGTTGGCAGACAGCAGGCGAATCTCACGGTGAAGCACTTGTTGCCATGATTGAAGGTCTTCCAAGCGGAGTAGAAATTACTAGCGACGACATTAAAAAGGTTTTAGCTCGCCGACGTTTAGGCTATGGTCGTGGTGCTCGCATGAAGTTTGAACAAGATCAGGTGCGTATGCTCACTGGTGTGCGTCACGGTTCTACACTCGGTTCACCTATTGCTATTGAAATTGGTAATACGGAATGGCCAAAATGGACGCAGGTGATGAGTGCGGATCCTTTGCCTGACGATGTTGAGTTGCCAGACAGTGGTCGCAATGCGCCATTAAGTAATCCGCGTCCAGGCCATGCTGATCTCACGGGAATGCGTAAATACGGTTTTACTGACGCACGTCCTGTTCTTGAACGTTCCTCTGCTCGAGAAACCGCTTCACGTGTGGCGCTCGGTCAAGTTGCCGCTAACTTCCTTAAGCAGGTAGCAGGGATTGAAACAGTAGCTCATGTTATTTCTATCGGTGGCGAATATGTTTCAGACGGTTACACCTTGCCAACCCCTGAAGATGTGGACGCTTTGGATGCTTCTCCTACACGCAGCTTAGATGCGCAAGCAGTTGAGCGTATGAAAAAACGTATTGATGAAGTGAAAAAAGCAGGAAATACTCTTGGCGGCGTTATAGAAGTTATTGCATACAATGTTCCAGCTGGAGTAGGAACATATGTGGAATCAGATCGCCGTTTAGACGCTGCATTAGCTGCAGCAGTTATGAGTATTCAAGCCATTAAAGGCGTGGAAATTGGTGATGGCTTTAAGGAAGCCGACCGTTTAGGATCTGATGCTCACGATGAAATTGTGCGTGATAGCAACGGGCACATTCAGCGTGTAACCAATCGTGCTGGCGGCATTGAAGGTTCTATGTCCAATGGTGAACCAATTCGTGTACGCGCAGCTATGAAACCTATTTCTTCCTTGCCTCGAGCATTGCGCACCGTGAATGTACTCACTGGCGAGGAAGCAACGGCTATCCACCAGCGTTCTGACGCCACTGCAGTGCCTGCAGCTTCTGTGGTTGCAGAGGCTATGGTCCGTTTAACTCTTGCCCAGTATATTATTGAGAAATTCGGTGGAGATAGCGTTGAAGAAACACGACGCAATATTGAGTCCTACGTGGCAAGCTGGCCAGAATATTTGAAGTAAACCTCAGCAGTAATAGAAAGCGTCATGCTTTCTAGGTGCCGACTGTGCGCAAACTTTTATCTGCACACAGTAAAGGATTCACGGATAGCGCATATCGGCACGCACTCATACACGTAATGCAGTAATGCAATAATGCTGAATAACATACGTGAACAAGCACGGGAAGGGGATCCTATGGCGCGTGTTCCACAAGTTGTTTTTATTGGAATGCCAGGTTCAGGTAAAACGCGTATTGGCAAAGAAATCTCATCACTGATGTCAGCAGCCTTTTATGATTCTGATGATGAGATTGAGCGCAGTGAAGGACTGCGCATTCCCGACATCTTTGAACAATACGGTGAACAGCGTTTTCGTCAGATAGAACGAGATATTATTGCAGATTTCGTGAGCACTGACCATATCAGAGATGGCGAGCGCATTATTTTTGATGGCGTATTATCCCTAGGGGGAGGCGCGCCTATGACGCCAGAAACTCAAGAGAATTTACGTTCTTATGCGCGCGCTGGTGGACATGTGGTGTATTTGAATGCTCAAGCAGATGAAGCGATTGAACACGCCACTCGTTCTGGTAACCGACCATTATTAGCGCATAATCCGCATCAAGTGTGGATGGATTTATATAGCAAGCGTCACGATACGTATATGGATTTAGCAACTTATGTTTTACCAACTCACGGTAAAACACCACGACAGGCGGCACAAACAGTGATTGATCTTTTAAGTGAACATGTTATTCACGTTGAGGGAGCGCAACCAGAATATGATGTGCGTATCGGTACATCTACAATGCGTCATCTGCCAGATATTCTTGGTAAGAATACGGTGCGCGTTGCTCTTATTCACACAACGTCGGTGCAGCGTCACAGCGATAAAGCGCGCACTATTTTGCGTCGTGCTGGCTATGATGTAACCGAAATTGTTATTCCTGATGCGGAACATGGCAAGACATTGCCCGTTGTTTCGCGCGCATGGAATACGCTGGGGGAGATTGGTTTTACACGCTCAGATGCCATTGTTGGTGTGGGCGGCGGTGCTGCAACTGATGTGGCAGGTTTTATTGCTGCTACATGGTTGCGTGGTATCCGCTACGTGAACTGCCCAACCTCGCTACTGGCTATGGTGGATGCGTCAACAGGCGGTAAAACAGGTATAAATACCGATGCCGGTAAGAATTTAGTGGGCAGTTTTTACACTCCGGCCGCAGTACTGGCTGACGTCGATACATTACGTACTTTGGATCAGCGTATTTTTATTGAAGGTTTAGGAGAAGTGATTAAAGCTGGCTATATTGCTGATCCGCAGATTCTCCAGATTGTGCGCCAGCACGCAGATATGCTCAAAAATCTCAATCCGGCAGATATAACTGATGAACAGATGGATGTGATTGTTGAGCTTATTGAGCGCAGTGTGCGTGTGAAAGAGCGTCATGTGAGTTCAGACTTGAAAGAGCACGGTTTGCGTGAATTCCTCAACTATGGGCATACATTAGGACATGCTATTGAAAAGCTGGAGCACTTCACCTGGCGCCATGGTGAAGCGGTATCGGTTGGCATGGTTTTTGCTGCTGAGCTTGCTCATATTCACGGAATTGTATCCGAAGAATTTGTGCACGATACTCGCTCTATTCTTGATTCAGTGGGATTGCCAACCTCATGGTCAGTTCCAGATGACAATGAGGTTCTCTCGGTTATGCATCGAGATAAAAAAGCGCGCGGTCATATGTTGCGCTTTGTCATCGTCGATGAGATAGGCCATGCGCGTCGATTAGAAAATCCAAGTGAAGACAGCGTTCTTGAAGCCTTGCATCGAATCAATACACACGCATAACAGTAGGATTATGACGATTATTCATAAGTGATATGACGGGAATACATATGCTTACACGTTCGCAAGTAGAAAAAATTATTGTTGTTAATGGGCCAAATTTAGGTCGTTTAGGTGTGCGCGAGCCAGAAATTTATGGTAGTGCTACTTTAGAAGATTTGCGTTCTGCGTGCGTACAGTGGGGTCAGGAGCTTGGCGTGCATGTTGAAGTGCGCCAAAGCGATGATGAAGCAGATGTTATTCGTTGGATGCATCAAGCAGTTGATGAGAAAACACCAATTGTGCTCAATCCTGCAGCTTTTACCCATTATTCATACGGCTTAGCTGATGCAGCAGCTCAGGTAACAGATATGCATATTCCGCTGATTGAAGTACATATTTCTAACCCATCTGCACGTGAGTCTTTCCGTAAGCATTCTGTGATTTCACCTATTGCTACGGGCACCATAACAGGTATGGGCTTTTATGGATATAAACTTGCTCTCGAAGCAATAGTTCATGCGCTGGAGGCATAGTATATGCTCGCTTTTCACAATGATTATCACGCTGGCGCACACCCACGTGTTCTGGACGCTTTAGTGCGCACAAATGGTCAAGCACAAAATGGGTATGGTGAGGACGAGTATTGTAGCAGTGCACGCAATAAAATTCGTCAAGCTATATGCGATAGTTCAGCAGATATATTCTTTCTTGCTGGAGGCACGCAAACCAATCAGATTGTTATTGATACCATGCTTCAACCATGGCAAGGTGTTATATCCGCTGACACCGGTCATATAAGCGTGCATGAAGCCGGAGCAATTGAATATAGCGGTCATAAAGTTCTGACCATACCTAGTGCGCAAGGCTTAATGAATCCATCAGATATTCGTAACTATGTTGCAGATTTCTATCGTGATCCTAATCATGAGCATATGGTTTTTCCAGGCATGGTGTATCTGAGCTATCCGTCTGAATATGGAACTTTATACTCGCCAGAGCAGCTGCGCACTATTCGCGCTGTATGTGATGAATTTGATATGCGCTTATTTATTGATGGCGCACGTTTAGCCTATGCATTGGGATCTGAAGATGAGCATATGAGTCTTGCTGAGATTGCACAGATTGCAGACGCTTTCTATATTGGTGGAACAAAAGCGGGCGCATTGTTGGGAGAAGCTGTTGTTTTCCCACGCGGCTCAGCTCCAGCTCATTTCGGCACACAGATTAAACAGCATGGAGCATTATTAGCTCAAGGCAGAGTATTGGGAGTCCAATTTGATGCTCTCTTTACCGATAATCTGTATGAGAATATCGGTAAAGAGGCGAATCGATTGGCGCAGCGACTTGTACAGGTTATGCGTAAACATGGCTTCGAACAGTATATGGATAGCCCTACAAACCAGCAATTCTTTGTGATGAATGAAGAACAATTCACACGCTTAAAAGCGTGCGCTACGGTCAGTTTATGGGAGCCACCTCATGATGGGCGTTATATTGTGCGACTTGTCACGAGTTGGGATACCACCGAAGAGATGATTAATGAGCTTGACACTGCCTTGAAATAATTAATGATAAAAGGCGTTTTACTCACTAAAACTGCCGTGATCTTCGCTTATACAGTGCGATAACAGTGGCTGAGGTCTGTTTTGTATGGACTGTTTAGCGTGCCTGAGCAGTCCATACAAGCTAAGAAAACATAGATAACAGCTTGGTAAAATCTGAAGGATCGCTGTATAGGCACTGAAAGTTTACCGCGTGTTTGCATCTGTTATTGGTCATGCGAAACTGATACACTTAAATTCCATGGTTAATGAACATGGCACAAATTCTGAGCATATTACAAAACACATTTTCGTCACCGGTGGCGTTGTTTCTTCTCTGGGTAAAGGTCTTACCGCATCCTCTCTTGGACGTCTTTTGCGTAGCCGCGGTTTAAGCGTGCTGCAGCAGAAGTTGGATCCTTATATCAACGTTGATCCAGGTACTATGAATCCTTTCCAGCATGGTGAAGTATATGTGACCGAAGATGGTGCTGAAACCGATTTGGATATTGGTCACTATGAGCGTTTCCTTGACGTTCCTTTGAGCCAAAGCGCTAATGTAACGACTGGTCAGATTTATCAAAATGTTCTGCGTAAAGAACGTGCTGGAGAATATTTGGGTCAGTGCGTACAGGTTATTCCGCATATTACCAATGAGATTAAAGAGCGTATGCGTTCTCAAGCTGGTGATGATGTAGATGTTATTATCACCGAAATTGGTGGTACCGTTGGCGATATTGAATCTCAGCCATTCTTGGAAGCAGCACGTGAAGTGCGTACAGAACTCGGACCAACGAACTGTATGTTCGTACACGTTTCCTTAGTGCCGTGGATTGCATCTGCTCACGAACTGAAAACGAAGCCAACCCAGCATTCTGTGATGATGTTGCGCCAGTTAGGTATTCGTCCAGATGCTTTGGTGCTGCGTTCTGATCGTCCACTGAACCAGGGAATTAAAGACAAGATTTCCTTGATGTGTGATGTATCTGAAAAAGCTGTGGTCAATTGCGTTGATGTTCCAAGCATCTATGAAATCCCAACCATGCTCCATTCTGAAGGTCTTGACTCCTATGTTGTAGAGCATTTGGAACTCAACTGCGGCGATGTGGATTGGGCTGAATGGGAAGATCTGCTTGATCGCGTACACCATCCAAAGGATGAAATTACTATCGGTATTATCGGTAAGTATATTGATCTTCCGGACGCATATCTTTCTGTTACTGAAGCTATTAAAGCCGGTGGTTTCGGCAACTACGTGCGTGCAAAAATTGAATGGATTTCTGCAGATAACTGCGAAACCGATGAAGGCGCTCAACGTTATTTGAGCAATCTCGATGGCATTGTTATTCCAGGTGGATTCGGTATTCGCGGTATTGAAGGCAAAATTAATGCTTTGCGTTATGCACGCGAAAACAAGTTGCCAGCTTTGGGCATTTGCTTGGGTATGCAGTCCATGGTGATTGAATACGCTCGTAATGTGCTCGGCTATGCTGATGCTCATTCTTCTGAATTCGAAGAGGGCACTGCACATGCAGTTATTGCCACCATGGAAGAGCAGAAAGAAATCGTTTCTGGTCATGGAGATATGGGACACACCATGCGTTTGGGCGCATATCCAGCAGTATTGAAGGAAAAGTCATTAGCTGCTGATTTGTATGGTTCTACACGCGTCAGCGAACGTCATCGTCACCGCTATGAAGTAGCTGTCGCAATTAAGCCAGAGTTGGAAGCTGCAGGCTTGTCCATTTGCGGCTCCAGCCCAGATGGTCAGCTTGCTGAATTCGTTGAACTTCCTCAGGACGTGCATCCATTCTATATTGGTACGCAGGCACATCCTGAATTTAAGAGCCGTCCAACTAAGCCACATCCTCTCTTTGCTGGTTTAGTGAAGGCTGCTGTTGATCGTAAGCATCAGCAAGCTGCTTAAAGCACGGTTGCTCGCGTAGTGAAGAAACACTGACTATACAGAGGCGCCATAGTTGTGAGTATTCTCACATCTGTGGCGCTTTATGTTCGCTTTCGTGGAAACTCGCTCAGGGATTTTCTACAATAAGGGGTTAGATACAGGACGTCATGAAGGAGGTGACACGTGTCTCACGAAGATGTAGAGATGAATAAATACATCGATGCTCGCGGTGGCGTAAATGCAGAAAAACTTCAACAAGATGATGAATTAATTTCTCAGTTTGGTGAATATAGCTACGGTTGGCATGACTCTGATGAAGCAGGTAAAGCTGCTAAAAAGGGTATTGATGAGAACGTTGTTCGAGAAATTTCAGCAGACAAGGGCGAACCTGAATGGATGCTGGACATACGTTTGCGCGGTTATAAGGCTTTCGTTGAGAAGCCAATGCCGGATTGGGGAGTAGACCTCAGCGGCTTTGATGCAGACGATTTTAAGTATTACGTTAAGCCTATTGATAAGCAAGCAAAAAGCTGGGAAGAACTGCCAGACGATATTCGCAATACATACGATCGTTTAGGTATTCCTGAAGCTGAAAAGAATCGTTTGGTGTCTGGTGTTGCAGCTCAGTACGAGTCTGAAGTTATTTATAACTCCATTCGCGATGATCTAGCTGCTCAAGGCGTTATTTTCGTGGATACTGATACAGCAGTGAGAGAGTATCCGGACTTAGTTAAAAAGTATTTCGGTACTGTTGTATCTCCTGAAGATAATAAGTTTGGTGCTTTAAATACTGCTGCATGGTCGGGTGGATCTTTTGTATACGTTCCTAAGGGCGTGCACGTTGAGATTCCATTGCAGGCTTATTTCCGCATTAACACTCCTGCTATGGGACAGTTTGAGCGTACTCTGATTATTGCTGATGAAGGCTCTTATGTGCACTATGTAGAAGGATGTACAGCTCCTATTTATAGTGAAGACTCCTTGCACGCAGCCATTGTGGAAATTATTGTAGAAAAGCACGCACGCGTGCGCTACACCACTGTTCAGAACTGGTCAAATAACGTGTATAACCTCGTGACCCAGCGCGCATATGTGCGTGAGGGCGGCACAATGGAATGGGTAGATGGAAATATTGGTTCTAAAGCAACCATGAAATATCCTGCCTGCATTCTGGCTGAACCATATGCTAAAGCTGAAACGATGTCTTTGGGCTTCGCTGGTAAGGGACAGTATCAGGATACTGGTGCGAAAATGATTCACTTAGCACCTCATACCAGTTCTACTATTGTTGCTAAGTCTATTTCGCGCGGCGGTGGGCGTTCAGCATATCGTGGACTGGTGAAAATCGTTAAGGGCGCTGAAGGATCAAGCTCAAACGTTGTCTGCGATGCGTTGCTTGTTGATGATTTCTCTCGCTCCGATACCTATCCTCACGTAGATGTGCGTGAAGATGACGTATCTATGGCGCATGAAGCAACCGTTTCTAAAGTGTCTGAAGATCAGCTCTTCTATCTGATGAGCCGCGGTATTGAAGAAAAAGAAGCAATGGGCATGATTGTGCGCGGCTTCGTTGAACCAATTTCTCGCGAATTGCCTATGGAGTACGCTTTGGAGCTGAATCGTTTGGTAGAACTGCAAATGGAAGGATCAGTGGGATAATGGCCACACGTAAAGAAATCAATATTCCAGTAGCAGATCCTAATAATCCATATGCTATTCCAGCAGCTATGCCATCTAGCGCGGACCGTAATCCTCGCTCTTTTGATGTAGCAGATTTCCCTGTGCCACATAAAAAGCAAGAAGATTGGCGTTTCACCCCAGTTGAACGTATTGCAGAGTTTGCTGATATCTTTGAACCAGCCCAGCAGCTGACATTTGAGCTGACTTCTATTGATGGAAGTGAAGCTCCTGCTGGAGTCAGTTTTGAAACAATCAGCAAAAGTCAGGCGCCAGCAGGTACAGTATCTCAGCCAAATGATCGTGTATCTGCAGTCGAATGGGCGAGCGGCAGCCAAGCACTTCATCTCCATATGAGTGAAGACACTCGCGTTCCTGTGCTTTTGAAAATCACAAGCAATAGTTTTGATCTGGACAGCCTCCATCTGGTTATTACTACTGCACCTCATGTGCATGCCGATGTTGTTGTAGAACATTTCGGTGATGCTCGTATTGCTGAGGGCGTGGAAATCTCTACTGGAGATTTTTCTGAAGTATCTGCCACCTTTATTCATGAGTGGTCTGATAAGTCCAAGCATGTGGGCAATCATCGCATTCATGTGGGTAAAGGCGCCACCTTGCGCCATAGTGTTGTTACCCTTGGCGGCGACGTTGTGCGCATTCGCATGGATCAAGACTTCGGCGGCGAGCAGGGCGATTTAACCATGTTGGGCATTTACTTCTCTGAATCCGGAGAACATATTGAGCATCGCACAATGGTGGTGCACAATCATCCAGAATGCAAGTCGCGCGTTATCTATAAGGGAGCTCTTTCCGAGCAGAATGCTCATTCCACGTGGGTGGGTAATGCTTTGATTGAGCCAACTGCACCAGGTACTGACTCCTATGAGCTCAATCGTAACCTCATTCTGGTTCCGGGAGCTATTGCTGATTCTGAGCCAAATCTGGAAATTGAAAACGGAAATATTGTGGGAGCTGGACACGCTTCATCTGTAGGACGTTTTGACGATGAAGAACTGTTCTACTTAATGAGTCGCGGTATTCCAGAAAAGGAAGCACAAAAGTTGGTGGTTGCTGGATTCTTTAATGAATTGATTGAAGAAATCGGTATTCCCGCTATTTCTGAGCATTTGATGAACACAGTTCACGCCCGTCTTGAAAGGTAATCATGTCTGTTATTGAAATTAAAGATCTTCACGCTTCTGTGGAGACAAACGAGGGTCGTAAGCAGATCCTTAAAGGTGTTAATTTAACTATTAATTCCAACGAAACTCACGCTATTATGGGCCCTAATGGTTCAGGTAAGTCCACCTTAGCGTACACGCTGGCAGGTCATCCTAAGTATGAAGTGGATTCAGGCCAAGTTTTGCTTGACGGCGTAGATATTTTGCCTATGACTCCTGATGAGCGTGCTCAGGCTGGATTGTTCTTGGCTATGCAATATCCAGTTGAGGTGCCAGGCGTGGCTATGACCAACTTTTTGCGCACTGCAAAGACAGCCATTGACGGTGAAGCTCCTGCTATTCGTCAGTGGACAAAAGATCTGAACGCTGCCATGAAGAACTTGCGCATGGATTCCAAATTTGCAACGCGTTCTGTGAACGAAGGTTTCTCTGGTGGTGAGAAGAAGCGTGCTGAAGTTTTGCAGCTGGAACTGCTCAAGCCTAAGTTCGCTATTTTGGATGAAACTGATTCTGGTCTCGATGTGGACGCATTGCGCATTGTGTCTGAAGGTGTGAACCGCGCTAAAGATAATACTGGTTTGGGTATTATGATGGTGACGCATTACACCCGCATTTTGAAGTACATTAAACCAGATATTGTTCATGTTTTCGCAGATGGACATATTGTAGAAACAGCTGAACCAGAACTGGCTGATTACTTGGAAGAGAATGGTTACGATAAGTATCTTCCTGAAGGAACTACAGAATCTGCTCAAGCATAACGATTTCTGATGTGTTCAGCTTATGGCGATGTTTCCACAAACGTTGCCATAAGCTGTATTGTTATTCATACATTGCATCAAGCAGACATACACCATGTATACGTTGCATTTAGGGGATTAATCATGTCATTGAATAGTGAAGCCATTCGTGCACAATTTCCACTTTTACATCAAGAAGTGCATGGACATCCTCTTGTGTATTTAGATTCTGGAGCAACAGCGCAAAAGCCTGAATCTGTTATTGAAGCGGAAGCACAGTTTTATCGCACTATTAATGCTGGCGTGCACCGTGGAGCGCATGAGTTAGCATCGCTGAGTACTGACGCCTACGAAAATGGGCGTTATGCTCTTGCCCGTTTAGTGGGAGCAGATTACGGTGAAGGCAACGATGAAATAGTAGTGACTGGGGGAGCAACAGCCGGATTAAATATGCTCGCTCACGCTTTCGACCATGCTTCTGTAGATGGTATTGAGCCTTTTGCAGTCGGTGCCGGTGATGAGATTGTTATTTCTCGTGCTGAGCACCATTCCGTTCTCTTACCCTTCCAAGAACTTGCACGACGCAGGGGAGCTACGCTTTCATTCTTAGACTTAGATGAGCAAGGACGTATTGTTACAAGCGCTGAATCCCTAGAGCGCGTCATTACCGAGCGAACAAAAATCGTAGCTTTTACCCATGTATCGAATGTAACTGGCGCTATTAGCGATGTTGCTGCTATCGTGCGCCGTGCACGACAAGTAGGGGCAGTGGTTGTACTGGATGCGTGCCAAAGCGTGCCACATCTACCCATCGATTTTCATGCTCTCGATGTAGATTTTGCTGTTTTTAGCGCCCATAAAATGTATGGACCAACTGGTGTGGGCTTCCTCTACGGTAAACGCGCTATGCTCGAAAAACTTCCTCCAGCTCAGTTTGGCGGATCCATGGTAGAACTGGCATGGCTCAATAAACCAGCCCAGTATATGGCTCCACCGGCAAAATTTGAAGCGGGCACGCAACCTGTTGCTCAAGTGGTAGCAGCTGGCGTAGCCGCACAATGGATGATGAACGTTGGAATGGACAATATTGCTCAACATGAGCGTGAACTGGTACCCGAGCTCTTAAAGCTCCAAGACATTGACCATGTTCGTATTCTAGGGCCTACCACATCGGATAATCGCATTGGTACCGTAGCCTTTGAAATTGATGATGTACATCCTCATGATGTGGGGCAGTTTATTGATTCTCGTGGCATTGCTATTCGTGTAGGACATCATTGCGCACAACCAATTCATAGGCATTTTGGAGTGTATGCTTCTAATCGCGTATCTTTAGGTGTGTATAACACTGTAGATGATATTCGTCGTTTGCATCAGGCAGTATCTGAGGTGTATGGATTCTTCCATCGTTAAGCCGTATTATCGTGGAGAAGAGTGAAAGAGGACTTCTATGTATGACGGCATGAGTAATGCTGAGTTGGAACAAATGTATCAGGAAGTGATTTTAGAAGCATCTAAAGCACCTCATGGTAAAGAACATTTCGCTGCAGATATTACAAGTTCTGGAGCGGAAAACGCTCAGAGTGCTACTGTGACGCTGAATGCCGAGCATGAATATTGCGTGACTGCACAATCACATCAATTTAATCCAACCTGTGGCGATGAAGTGACGGTGCGTGTGGAGTTGTCAGATGGCAGTAATGGAGCGCCCATCAGCATTGAAAAACTTGCCTGGGATGGACAAGGCTGCTCTATTTCGCAAGCAAGTTTGTCTATTATGTATGATCTTGTGCACGGCAAAAGCCTGGACGAAGCAATGGAACTATTCCGCACTTTCCATAAGCTCATGGAGTCACGTGGTGCGGGGCTCAGCGATGAAAAAGAGATTGAGGCACTCGATGATGCCATTGTTTTTCAAGGTGTATCGAAATATCCAATGCGCATTAAATGCGCCTTGCTGGGCTGGGAAGGCTTAAAAGATTCTGCAGCTCAAGCGTTGACACGTATTGATTCAGGTAAGTAAAAAACAGGGGAGAAAAGATTATGGCTAACGATAACCTCGTTCCACAACCATCTGGCAGCATTCTTGATGCGGTTTCTCGTGTTTTTGATGATACGCAGTTAGCGCACCAAATCGCCCAGAATCCTTCATCAGCAGGTATGCTGGAAGAGTCATATAAGAAAGCTCAGGTCAAGGAGGCCTCTGAGATGAGTGACACACACAATACAGAAGAGTTTGAAGGCGTCACCTTGACATTCCTCGATGAAATCGGCAGAGTAACTGCCAAGGATGTTAAAGAAGCTTTACATCAAGTTACTGATCCAGAACTAGGCGTAGATGTGGTTGATTTAGGCTTGGTTTATGGAATTGAAATTGATGAGCTGGGACGTGCTATTTTGACGATGACATTAACCACTCCAGCATGTCCATTAACCGATTTAATTGAAGATGAATGTGCTGCTGTGCTTGCCGGTTTGGTTGAAGAGTTCCGCGTGGATTGGACCTGGACTCCAGCATGGAATGTAGATATGATTACCGAAGATGGGGCGGCACAACTCGCCGCGTTGGGATTCAATCTCAATAATCTCCCTCGCGCCTATGCCTAAGCTTTTCCGGGCTTTCAGGCTGAACGTTGCTGCGAAAACACCTCAAAGCTGATCGTAGGAATTCGTAGCCTCGCGCTACAATAAAATCTCAACGATGTAGTAAAGACGCTCCTAGTGAGCTTTGGTTCATGGTATTCATGACTGGAGCTAATTGGGAGCGTCTTTTTGAGAGAAAGATTGAGAGATTATGTCGTTGAATTTCACATGGCAACTTCATGGCGATGGTAAGCATATTGCACCAGGTGAGGTTATTGAGCCAGAAGAGCGTTTAACTATTTCACGCACGATGAGTGTGGGTGCTCAGCACGTTATTGCAATGTTCGGTGCAACCTTCCTCGTTCCAATTTTGACTGGTTTTGATCCGTCAACAACGCTATTCTTTACAGCATTATCCACAGCACTGTTTCTGCTTATTAATAACAACAAGCTACCTAGTTATTTAGGTAGCTCGTTTGGTTTTATAGCACCTATTGCAGCAGTAACATCTGCACATAAGGGATTGGGAGTAGCTAGTTTCGGTATTTTATGTACCGGTCTTGCCTTAGCAGCTGTAGGTATTATTGTGCACTATGCTGGATCCGCATGGATTGATAAGGTTATGCCTCCAGTTGTGAATGGCGCTATTGTGGCCATTATTGGTTTCAATTTAGCTCCATCAGCATGGAACAATTTTAAGAGTGCTCCAGATACTGCTTTAGTCACCTTGCTTGCTGTTATGCTTTGTGCTGTTTTATTCAAAGGACTTTTAGGCCGTTTGAATATTCTGGTTGGCGTTTTGATTGGTTATGTATACGCAGTAATTCGTCAGCAAGTTGATTTTAAGCCAGTAGGCGAGGCCGCATGGATTGGTTTGCCTCGCTTCCACGCGCCACAGGCAGATTTCTCTATTCTGCTCATGTTCTTGCCGGTTGTATTAGTCTTGATTGCTGAAAATATTGGACACGTGAAGTCTGTGGCATTGATGACTGGTCGCGATTATGACGCTCAGATTGGACGTTCTTTGTTCGCTGATGGTTTGGGTACAATGTTCGCTGGTATTGGCGGCGGTTCTGGTACAACCACATATGCAGAAAATATTGGTGTAATGGCTGCAACGAAGGTATATTCAACTTTGGCTTACTGGTTTGCTGCTGGATTCGCTTTAATTTTGAGCTTGTGCCCTAAGTTTGGTGCGATTATTAACACCATTCCAACAGGTGTTTTGGGTGGTGTAACTACCTTGCTCTACGGCATGATCGGTATGCTTGGTGTGCGCATCTGGGTAGAAAACAAGGTTGACTTCGGTAAGAATGTAAATATGATGGTGGCTGCAGTTGTGATGATTGTAGGTATTGCAGACTTTACATTTGCTGTTCAGGGCGTTAGCTTCAACGGTATTGCAATTGGCTCTTTCGCAGCGCTGATTGTGTATCACGGTTTGAAGAACCTTGGTAAGCTCACCGGTGCTGTTGTGGATGAAGATGATTATATTGGAGATAATCCAGACACACCATATTCAGTACACGAGAAGTAAAGAATACTGAGAAGGTCGAGGCAATAAGCCTCGACCTTTTTACATTGTGGCGTAAAACGCTACTGCACTTGATGCTGCAACATTCAAACTATCAACACCGTGGCTCATAGGAATTTTCACTGTAAAATCTGTAGCTGCTAATGTATATCTGCTCAGTCCGTCACCTTCAGTACCAAAAATCAAAGCGACTTTTTCAATATGCTGGGGATCTGTCTTATCGCTATGCATACGCGCAGATAGCTCTTGCATACTAATAGAATCATCTGTTAAAGCCATAGCAACCGTTGTGAAACCTAAATCTTTCAACTCTTGGATAGATGGGTTTGGCCAATTTTTACGATTATCTCCACCAATGCGTGTCCACGGCACCTGAAAAACCGTTCCCATCGACACGCGAATAGCACGGCGATACAGCGGATCTAAACATGATGGTGTGGCTAAAACTGCATCAACACCCAAGGCTGCAGCAGAACGCATCAGTGCTCCCACATTAGTAAAATCCACAATGTTTTCCATCACAGCAATGCGACGCGCATCAGCACATACGTCAGCAACGCTAGGCAACGTCCATCGACGCATAGCGCACATAGCGCCACGATGTAGTCGGTAACCCGTCAATTTCTTCAATAACTCTTCGCTAGCCACAAAAACAGGAATATCCTCACCCCATTGAGCGTCTACAAGCTCAAAAGTGGAACGCATACCCTCTAGCCACGCTTCTTCGACAAGGAAAGATAACGGCTCACGATCTGCAGCTAAAGCACGGTCAATAACCTTTGGGCTTTCAGCGATGAAAATGCCCTCATCAGGTTCTAAACGGTTGCGTAACTGAACTTCCGTTAAATTAATGTAGGCGCGTAAACGGTCATCTTCTAAGTTTTGAACATGGATTATCTGCATGGTCTTGATGGTAGCGCGAGGAGGGGAGAGAAAGAAAGCTACAGTGTGCAATGGACATGTAATCAATTTTGAGGACTAATAAACGTCTCATTGAGTAACTTTTGTATATTTGTGCAATAAACCTCAGAGAAGAGACTCTCAGTTTCTGACTCAAGTATAACGAGGTTAACAAAGCTCATGGAGATACAGCAAGACATCGTGTGATTATACCCCGTCAACAAGTTATCGAAAAGGATATTATATGCAGCAAGCATATAAGAAGCTGTGTTATGCAGAAGCTATCTTGACATGTCATAGGTGACGAGATACGGATACTTTGAGCGAATCCATTTTGTGCTCAATCCTCTCATACAATGTCAGCAGTTCTGGCTTGATATCTGTGATGAATGTCGGTTTCGGGTTGCTTGATAAATGCAGATGATTCCAACGAAACTCTGTACAATCAGAGCAGTTATCGGGATGAATTCAGAAATGGTCTGATAGTAAATCCCCTGCAGCACAAACAGTAAACTCGAGTTGGCATAAGCAATAGACAGACACATGAGCGGTGTTGAACCTGCACGTTGAACTCGATACCAGGCTAGCTCTGAGTCAAATGCTTCCTTTGTTCTGATACCCGCCATGAATTCGGAGGCAACTTATCCTTACGCATGGCATGTGCTAGTACCATTAACGAGACTGCGACCACTAGGATGGAGAACACCCAAACCGATTGATATGAGTTGATACATTGAATCTGACCTCTGCGAAGCGAGTGACTGCACTGGCGTTAAGATAATCTTAACATTTTTTCGTTGCGGAAAAGGTATACGCCTAATCTTTTCTACATGCCTTGAGTGGGTAGCATTTGTTTATGAGTGAGAAAGATATTTCTATGGACGCATAGACATAAATAATATTGTCAACGATTGTCGAAGAATTATCAGGGTAGAATGATGTAAGAAGACAGGTGAGAAAAAGAAAAAAGGATACATCCTCGAATGTATCCTCAAAATTGTGTCCGGAGCGGGACTTGAACCCGCACGCCCGTATAAAATGGGCACTAGCACCTCAAGCTAGCGCGTCTACCATTCCGCCACCCGGACAGTGCATTAAGCAACAGTTAGAAAGAATACCACAGTATGTGAGCTTGTGCATATGGGCGTGTCGGCAGTCCTATGAATCAGCTCGGTTGACGCGCAAAACCTAAAAAAATCAACACAAAACACCTTCTGTTATGCATATATGTACACGTGCATATACTTGATGCTGGCTCGGGCGTTACACCTCAAACCAATCTAAAAACTAACGCGAAATAAGTCACAACGGAAGGATGCAATGTCGCCAAAAATTATGGGCAGTGCAATGGTGCTTTGTGCAAGCATTGCTTGGGGCATTTCAGGAGTAAGTGGACAGTACTTGCTGCAACGAGGAATTTCAGTAAGTGTTCTCACTTCCTTGCGCCTTATTATTGCGGGAGCCGTTCTTGTTGCCATTGTGCTTATACGTAATCCACGTAGTATTCGCAAGGCGTGCAGCTCTGCATCATTCATTAAAGATGTGCTCATCTTTAGTATTTTCGGACTTATGGCCAACCAATTTGCGTATCTGCAAGCTATTAAATACACCAACGCGGGAACGGCCACAGTTTTGCAATATTTAACGCCGGTTATTGTGCTCGCCTATACCTGTGTAAAACATAAAATCCCACCGGCTTTGCTCGAAATCCTAGCGGTTATCTTGGCTATAAGTGGGACGTATCTGCTTGCCACGCACGGTCAGATAGATGCACTAGCTATTAATCCTTCTGGACTCTTTTGGGGAATTTTCTCCGCATTCACTTATGCCGCTTATATTATTCTGCCCGTTAAACTCGTACAACAGTGGGGAAGTTTGCTCAGCATCGGCATGTCTATGCTAGTTGGAGGCATTATTTTTTCGCTCGTCACACGCATATGGACTCAACGTTTTATATGGGATGGCCCTATTCTTCTCGGCTATACAGGCATTATTGGTGTGGGAACTATTATTGCCTACACCCTCTTTCTTAAAGGAACAGCATATATTGGTCCAGTTCAAGGAAGTCTATTGGCGTCTGTAGAACCAGTAGCTTCAGTTATTTTTACTGTGGCTCTTTTCCATCTTCATTTTTACCCTGCTGATTTTGTAGGCATGATTATTATTGTGATAGCTGCTTTAATGATTTCGTTGAAAAATTATATTGCGCGCATCTTTACGCACTCTCGGAAGGCTTGATAGCATGACTTTACCTGTTTTCCTTCTTCGTGATATTTCAGATAAAAACGATACTTTTCCTTCAACGCAGGGGCAGCTTTATACTTTGCCATCGTCAGTAGCTCAGCATGCTCTTAAATCTATGAGGATGAACGACGGCGAGCAGTTAGGCATAAGCAATGGATGCGGAAGAATAGCGGTGGCAACAATCGTTGATGCATCTACGGGCAGTGTTCGCATTGATCAGATTGATGAACAGAAAGCACCTGATATTAAATTGGGACTTATTCAAGCCTTAGCTAAATCGGGGCGTGATGAGCAAGCTATTGAAATGGCTACAGAAATTGGTGTGGATAGCATTATGCCATGGCAATCTCAGCGCTCCATTGTGCAATGGAAAGGCAATAAAGCTGCTAAAGCATTAAATAAGTGGGTTGATGTGGTTGTATCGGCAACGCAGCAATCGCGACGAAGTTTTATGCCGAATGTGCTTGAAATGAAAACCACGAAACAGTTGATTCCTTGGGTGAAGGAAACAGTGGAGTGTGGTGATATTGTTCTCGTTTTGCATCAAGATGCCACAGACACGTGGATAGAATGCGAAGAGCATGTGCGTGCTGCTCAATCTCCATGCACTGTATGGGTTGTTGTGGGTCCTGAAGGTGGCATTAGTGATGAAGAAGTGCGCGAGTTCGCAAACGCTGGTGCACACGTGTGCGTTATTGGTCACAATATTTTACGTGCTTCCAGTGCAGGAAGTGTTGCTCTTGCACTTCTGAGTCGAGTTCTTGAGCGTTACGCATAAGACGTATGTTCTTGTGCTGTTTTATGAGCGCGTATTGCTAGAATAATCACAGAAATACTGTATAAGGAGCATATATGGCACACGATAACACTTGCATATTCTGCAAAATTATTGCTGGCGAGATTCCAAGCACAAAAATCATGGAAACAGAACGTACATACGCTTTTGCGGATTTGAATCCTCAAGCAGCAGTGCACGCTCTGGTTGTACCAAAAGATCACTACGCATGTGTATCTGAAGTTGCTAAGGAAGATCCAAGCTTGCTAGCAGAAATTGTTTCCACCGCTCAAGCTATTGCAGATGAGCATTATAACGGTCATTTCCGCCTTATTTTTAATACTGGTGAAAATGCTGGTCAATCTGTTTTCCACTGCCATGCTCACGTATTGACAGGACAAAAGTTAGAAGGAGAATAAAACTTTTGGCACAATCTGGCACGACAACTCGTACTGTTACGATTCCCTCTGAACTCAACCCTGTGAGTGTATGCGGCCCTGAAGATCGTATTCTGAGACTGATAGAAAAAGCATATTCAGAGCTGACCTTTGTAGTTCGTGGAAATACTATTGCTATTGTTTCCAGCTCGGCACGCACAGAAGCTGATGCGCTGGCTGCTCAGGATTTTTTGAACAATATTATTGATACCGCTTATACCAGTCCATTAAGCGTGGATGATGTGGAGCGTTTATTATCCAATAAACTCAGTCAGAAAGCTGATCGTAAAGAACGTAAAATTAAGTCGGCCGCACCACGTTTTACCGATGAACGCCCACATTTTATTGGACGTTCTCATACAGAGTCCGATATGGCGCACTCGGTGTCTGGGATGCGTTCAACGCTGGGAGGAAACCATATTCCACGTGTGATTACCATGGCTCATGGCGTGCCCGTGCGAGCTAAAACAGCTGGACAAGTGCACTATGTGAATGCTATTGAGTCCCACACCATTACTTTTGGGATTGGACCAGCTGGAACAGGTAAAACCTATTTAGCAGTAGCCAAAGCTGTGCGTGCCTTCGAAGATGGAGCTATTCGTCGAATTATTTTGACGCGTCCAGCAGTAGAAGCAGGGGAGAACCTCGGCTTTCTTCCTGGAACTCTCAACGAAAAAGTAGATCCATATTTGCGCCCACTCTATGATGCGCTCTCTGATATGTTAGGCAATGAGCGAATGCAGCGTTATCTTGCAGATAATACGATTGAGGTAGCTCCTTTAGCTTATATGCGTGGACGCACTCTCAACGATGCCTACGTTATTTTGGACGAAGCCCAAAACACAACTCCTGAACAGATGAAAATGTTCTTAACACGCCTTGGATTTAACACGCGCATGGTGATTACCGGTGATGTTACGCAGGTAGATTTTTCTGTGCATCGCTCCGGATTATTACAGATTGAAAACGTCTTAGGCGACGTAGAAGATATTGCTTTTGTTCATTTAGGATCAGATGACGTTGTGCGCCACAACCTTGTGGGACGAATTGTGAGCGCATACGATATGTATCAAGCAGCACATCAGAAGAATCATGAAAAGCGAAGTGAAGCATGAGCGTAGATGTTCTCAATGAAAGCAGATGGGACGTAGAACCACAGGTCTTTTCTCAGCTGGGTTTGTGGGTCATGGATCAAATGAAAGTGAGCGCCCATAGCGATTTGACTATTATTTTCAATGAACCAGATGCTATGGAAGAGCTACACCTGAAGTGGATGAATCTTGAAGGTCCTACCGATGTGATGAGTTTCCCTATGGATGAGCTGCGGCCAGGAGATGGTACAGAACCAGTTGAAGGTATGCTTGGCGATATTGTGCTATGTCCAGCAGTGGCAGCTATTCAAGCGCAAAGTGCTGGACACTCCACCATTGAAGAGCTACTTCTTTTAACCATTCACGGATGTTTGCACCTGATGGGTTTCGACCATTCCAATCCTGATGAAGAACGAGAAATGTTCGGTTTGCAGCGCCAACTTTTACTCACCTTTTTAGCGGCACGTCCAGGAACTCTCAGCGAAGTTCTGCCTTACGAAATAGCTCAGCATACGTCAGCAGACGGTTCTGCCCAGGAGGCATAAAATGAGCATACCCATTGCTCTTATAGTTGCAAGTTTATGTATTTTAGCTTTAGCTTTACTCTGGTTTTCCTTACTAATGGCATCCAGCGAGGCAGCTATTTCGCGCGTAACGCGATCCAACCTGAATAATCTCATGTTGGATGTGCGTACCAATGAAGATTCAGATTTTGTTCGCAAAAAGACTATTACGCGCATTCGCCATGCTCAAACAGTGATTATTCAACGCCAACGTGCTATTCTCACCTGCACCTTTTGGCGAGTTATGGCTAACATCCTTATCGGTGCTTTGGTTGCTATTGCATCTGCCTTATGTGGCTTTGCTATCTGGCTTCAACTACTTGTGGCGATTATCTTTTCTGTAGTTAGCGCCTTTATTGCTGTGACTATCTCTCCGCGCACCTCTAACCAACAGTCAGTTACTATTCTTCTCCAGTATGCGCCTTTTATTGCGCGTGCTATGAAACTTATTCCACATATTGCCAAGGATCGTCTATCTACACGACCATCTTTATCCGACGATGAGGAGCTTGAACAGATTCATCATGAGCAGGCTCGTGCAACCATTGACCGACTCATTGAAGCGCATCTTTTCGACGCTGAAATCTCTGAAATGCTGCGTAATGTGCTGATTTTGACGGATACCTTAACTCGAGAAATTATGGTTCCGCGCACGGATATGTTTTCGCTGGAAAAAACAACGACCTTAAACGATATGCTCAAGGATTGCTCACGTTCTGGTTTTTCACGCGTTCCAGTAACTGGTGAAACAATTGATGATTTAGTGGGTATAGCGTATTTGAAAGATGTGGTTCGTGCCACCGCCTTTAATCCATCAGCAGGTGAGCGCAGTATTGAAACAATTATGCGCGAGCCAATGCTTGTTCCCGAGTCTAAACCGGTTGATGATCTTTTCCACGATATGCAGACGAAGCGTCAGCATGTGGCTATTGTTGTGGACGAATACGGTGGCATAGCTGGTATGGTCACTATTGAGGATGCGCTTGAGCAAATCGTTGGCGAATTGGAAGACGAGCACGATAAAGTGCAACGTCATGAACCTGAGCGCATGGACGATGGTGGATGGCAAGTTCCAGCACGCACATCAATTACCGATATTGAAGAGCTTTTCGAAATTGATTTAGATGAAAACGATGTTGACACTGCTTACGGTTTGCTCACCAAGGCATTAGGCCGTGTACCTATTGTGGGATCGTCAGCCCAGACACGCGGATTGGAATTGAAAGCTGTAGATTCAGCTGGTCGTCGAAAGAAAGTTTCTACCATCGAAATTCATCGTGTTGCTGATACAATCGAAAAAGATGAAGCTGATACAGATAATTCAGCTCACGATAATGCGTAAGGATAATGAATGACTGAACAATCTGAGTACCGCTCCGGTTTCGTAGCAGTAGTAGGCCGCCCAAATGTGGGAAAATCAACGCTTATTAATGCTTTAATGGGAACTCAGGTGGCTATTACGTCATCACGTCCAGAAACAACACGTAAAGTTATCCGCGCTATTTTAACCACATCTGATTTCCAAATTGTGCTTGTGGATACTCCTGGTATCCACCGTCCTCGCACTCTGCTGGGGCAGCGTTTGAATGATATGGTGGACGAGTCTTTGGCTGATGCAGATTCTATTGCCTTTTTGCTGCCTGCAGATCAAGAGATTGGTCCTGGCGATAAGCGCATTCTTGCACGGTTACGTTCAGCTTTCTCACGCAAAGATGAAAACGGTCAATGGCAGTGGACAAAACCGGTTATTGGTGTGCTCACCAAAATTGATGGACTGAATCGATCTGAACTTATGTCCAAACTTCTCGAACTCGACCAGTTTGGTAATTTTACTGATATTGTTCCTGTATCTGCCTTAGAACACGATAATGTGGATGAAGTGCGTGCTGTGTTTGCTCAGCATATGCCTGAAGGTCCGCAAATGTATCCAACAGAGCAGATTAGTGAGGAAAGCACTCAAGATACCATTGCAGAACTGATTCGTGGCGTATTCCTCGAGCAGTTAAACGATGAGCTTCCTCACTCTTTGGCAGTAACTGTTGATGATATTGAGTATCCTCAGGATGATGATTCCGAGGGCGATGGTCGTGCACACGTGTATGCGTCCATATATATTGAACGCAGCAGTCAGAAACCAATTATTTTAGGTCGTGGAGCTGAAAACTTAGTGCGTGTAAAAAAGAAACTGCGCACGCCTTTGAACCGACTTGTGGGAATGAAATCAACGCTTATTCTGCACGTTAAAGTAGCTAAAGACTGGCAGAGCGACCCGAAGAAACTTGAACGTTTAGGTTTTAACGCCTAGAAAAACACCATCAAAAGGTTCTAGAAAGGAGAACAATGTCGTTCACAACACACATTGCTATTTTAGGAGCAGGTAGTATTGCTAAGAAAATGGCGACTACAGTCAACTTGATGGCACAGGACGAACGTTGGGCAGGCCGAGTGAATCTGTATGCAGTGGCTACGCGTAATTCTGTAGAGCGTGCTCAAGAATTTGCTCAGGAGTATGGGATAGATGTAGCTTATGGTTCTTATGCCGATATGCTTGCTGATCCGCAAGTAGATGTGGTCTATATTGCTACACCTCATCGTTTCCATGCTGAGCAAGCGATTCAATGCATGGAAGCAGGCAAGCACGTTCTTATTGAAAAACCGTTTACTGTTAATGCGCGTGAAGCTCGTGCTGTGATTGCAAAGTCCCAAGAAACTGGTTTAACCTGTGCTGAAGCTATCTGGACCCGCTATGAGCCATCTCGCGGTATTATTCAAAATATTTTGGATTCTGGCGTAATTGGCGATATTACGTCGATGAGCGCGAACTTGTCTTATCCTATGATGGCAAAAGAGCGCATGACCAATCCTGAACTTGCCGGTGGCGCTTTGCTCGATGTCGGTATTTATCCGCTTAATTTTGTTTCCATGTTCATGCCTGGCTTGGTAGACAAGATTGTATCGTCGGCACGTCTGTCTGATCAGGGTATGGATGAAGTATCGCAGACTACTTTGTGGTTTGATAATAAGGCCATGGCCGATATTACCTCTTCATATTGGGAAGTGGGAGATCGCTGCGCTTTTATTCGTGGAACAAAGGGATTGATTCGCGTGGAAAATGCAAATAATCCTGAAGAAATTGTGGTCATGAATAAAGCGTATGAGGTTATTGAGCGTCCAGATATTCCTGAGCAGCTCACAGGTTTTGAATATGAAGTTGATGCTGTGATTGAAGCTATTGGACGTGGAGATATTGAACCTCAAGCAATGCCACATTCAGAAAGTTTACGTATGGTCGAAATTATGGATCAGATTCGTGAACAATGGGGCATGGTTTATCCATTTGAAAAAGAATAAAATGTAACTACTTTTATAGTAAAGAGGCAGTACCCATTGGATACTGCCTCTTTATAATGGTGTAAGTTTTCAGCTACTTCTTACGTGGCTTGTACATCTGGGTATCCAGAAGATTTTGATAGTGAGCCAAAACCTTAGGGCGAATAACCTTCATGGAAGCAGTCAATAAACCATTATCCTGAGTAAAGTCTTCCGGAAGAATAATGAACTTACGCACAGACTCAGCGCGAGATACGCCCTCATTTGCTTCATCCACATATTTTTGAATTTCAGCACGTACAGCAGCGTTCTGAGCAATATCGTCCATAGACAACGAGGAATCCAATCCTTCTTTCTCCATCCATGAACGTGTTACTTCTTCATCTAAAGTAATCAAGGCGGAAATGAATGGACGTTTATCTCCCAAAACAAGAGCCTGAGATACTAAGGAACAGCGCTTAATAGATGCTTCAATTGGGGTAGGCGAAACATTCTTACCACCTGCTGTAATAATCAAATCCTTCTTGCGGCCTGTAATATACAGCAAACCATCTGGAGTCAATGCACCCAAATCGCCAGAGGCAATCCAGCCGTCCTCGGTAAAGGTAGAAGCTGTTGCTTCGTCATTCTTATGATATGCCTTAAAGCAGCCGGCGCCCTTCACTTGAATTTCGCCGTCCTCAGCTAAACGCACAGTAAATCCAGGGAAAGCAATACCCACAGAACCAGCGTGATAAGGAACGCTCAGCGGTGTGAAAGCGCATGGAGCAGTTGTTTCGGTCATACCGTAGCCTTCATATACAGGCAATCCAGCTCCACGGAAGAAAGACAGAAGTTGCGGATCAAGCGGAGCGCCACCGCACACCAGCCACTTGGCGCGTCCACCCAATGCTTGACGTAGGGAAGAGTAAACAATTGGATCAAAACTTGCACGGCGAGCAGTTGCCAAAGCGCTTGCATGTCCACTTTCAGAAATCTGATTCATATAATCACGTGCAGCATTGGCAGCAGCATTGAAAACGTGTCCCTTAACACCACGACCAGCTTTTTGGGACGCAGCGTTATAGACCTTTTCAAATACACGAGGAACAGCAATCATGACCGTAGGGCGAGCTACAGCCAAATCTTGCAGAAGAGTCTTAATACCGGTGGCAATATAAATACGAATGCGAGAGTTAACCACACCATAATTAATTGCACGAGCAAAGCTATGAGCCTGAGGTAAGAAAAGCAAAACAGTATGGGTTTCGTTTTCCAACAAATCAGGAATAAAAGCACGCAAGTTCAAAGCAAAAGCCAAATAGTTTGCGTGGGTCATCTCCACACCTTTTGGAGCAGATGTAGAACCGGATGTATAGACGATAGAGCACAAATCATTTTTATGAATGGACGCAATACGCTCATCAAGTTCTTCATCAGAAATAGAATGACCGTATGCTTGAAGCTCTTCTAGAGCACCATTTTCAATGCAGCTAATGTACTTCAAGCTAGGGCAATCATCCATAGCGCCCTCAGCCTTCTTATACATATCTTTAGTTTGAGTCATGAGCAAGATGGCATCAGAATTATTAACGATGGTGCGAATTTGCTCAGCAGAATCTGTGTCATAAATTGTTGCAAGTACGCCACCAACAGCTAGCACAGCAGCATCAAAGACATCCCACTCGTAGCTGGTTTGGCACATAAAAGCAACAGCATCACCCTTTTTAATGCCGCGCTTGAGCAAACCTTTAGCAGCGTTACGAATATCGGCGAGAACCTGGTTAGCAGTGCGGCTTGTCCACTCGCCATTGACCTTAAAGGTGTACATAGGTTCGTTACCCATATCGTGGGCGCGCTTCTCATACAAATGATAGACGGACATATTATCTGGAATTGAACGCACACCTTCAGTGGTTGTCGTTAGCAAGCCAGATTCAGGATCAATGTATGTGGTCGTTGGAAATTCAGGAGACGACCAGTTCATAATACGAGGATCGCCAAAAGCAGACTTATCAAAAGCAGTAGGTGCTCCA
The DNA here is from genome assembly GCA_040702985.1 of Alloscardovia omnicolens. GTDB lineage: Bacteria > Actinomycetota > Actinomycetes > Actinomycetales > Bifidobacteriaceae > Alloscardovia > Alloscardovia omnicolens_A. The sequence continues at coordinate 1,117,818 of CP159991.1, forward strand.
AACGTAACAAACTGCTCTGAATCTGATGACGATACAACAGATTGTACAGTGGATTTTACGGATTCTACTGTTCGGCTAAATGCTGAAGATACTGTGTCAAGAACGCCCATGAGTTACCTCTCTACAATCGCGTCTGAAATGCTCACAACAGATATAGTTTACGGCGTACAGTGGATGACTTGCCATATGTCATGCTCAAGAGAAGCTTCCTAAGCGCTACATATCAAGGCTAAAGAGTTGTAGAGTGCTGCTGTTAAACGTGGTTATAGTGGTTATAGAGAAGCGATTATTGCGGTGTGCAGTCACAAGCAGCGGCTATATACAAAGAATGGATATAAAAAGAACCTCTATATAAGCCATGAAAAGCTGCATACATACGCGTGGCATACTCCTCTTCTGGAACAAAATCACAGCGCCATAACTGAGCGTGATAGCAGTGTGAACTATGGCATAGTGTTCAGTGGGTGGACTTTGTAAACATATATCGCCATTTCGTAACATTCACCCGTTAAACTAACTCATGTAAGAAAGACGCTGTGATATATATCTCACACTGACATATTCTGTCCTTGTATATCGGCTAGATATCTAGATATGAGAGGTCATGATGTGTAGATGTCAGTGTAGATATGCCAGCATGAGCGACATGAGTTGAGGAGGACTCGTGGCAGAGAAAGAAATAGTCGTTACCTATGGCGTGCTTTCAGAGCGCACTGAGGTTGAAAAGCGAACAGGTTTAACCCCTGATATCGTTACGCGATTAAAGCGTAGTGGCGTCGCCTGTGTTGTAGAAAAAGGCTTGGGTATCGATGCTCATTTTACTGACGCCGATTATGAAAAAGCTGGAGCACGTGTGGTTTCTCGTGATGAGGTGTTGACGTCCAGCGATGTGTTAGGTTTTGTTGGTCGTCCTCAGGCCGAGGTTCTTGACCAGATTAAGCCAGGAACATGGGTTATTGGTGCATTGAATTCTTTCACTGATGAGGATTATCTTACACAGTTACAACAGCGTGGCGTGGTTGCTGTGGCGATGGAACGTTTGCCTCGTCAGCTGTCATCTGCACAGTCCATGGATGAAATGACATCACAGAATTCCGTAACCGGTTATAAGGCAGTGCTCAAGGCTGCTGATGCGTATGGTTCTTTCTTCCCGATGATGACAACGGCTGCAGGAACGATTCGACCAGCTAAAGTGCTTGTTTTGGGTGCTGGTATTGCTGGTTTGCAGGCGATTGGAACTGCCAAGCGTTTAGGTGCTGTGGTAACTGCTTATGATGTGCGTCCTGCAGCAAAGAGTGAAGTGGAATCCTTAGGCGCTAAGTTCCTTGATTTAGAGGTTGATTTATCTCAAGGTCAGGGAGATGGCGGATACGCTCGCGAATTAACCGCTGAGGAGCGTGCTGCTCAACAAGCAGCCGTAGATAAGAAGGCTGCGGAGTTTGACGTTATTATTACCACTGCTCAGGTTCCTGGACGTAAACCACCTGTGTTGCTCACCGCTGCGGGCGTGAACGGTTTGAAGCGTGGCGCGGTTGTTGTGGACTGTGCAGCTAGTGACTTTGGCGGCAATGTTGAAGGTTCTGTTCCTAGGGAAACTGTTATTACTGAGGGTGGAGTTACTGTTCTTGGAATGCCTGATTTAGCTAGTGGTGTTCCTGTAACTGCTTCTCAACAGATTGCTCGCAATTTGGCAGATACGCTGGTTCATTTTGTGCGCACGCATGATGACGCAACTGCTTTGACAGTAGATATGACCGATGAAATTGATGCAGCCATGGTTGTTGCAGGAGGGGACAAGTAAATGCCAAGCTTAGTTATTGCTATTACGCTTTTTGTGCTGGCGCTGCTTATTGGTGTGGAAGTTATTGGTAAAGTGCCAGCCACCTTGCACACTCCATTGATGTCCGGCGCTAATTCCATTCACGGCATCATTATTGTGGGCGTAGTTATTGTGGCTGCTCACGCACATAGCCCGTTATCATATGTTTTTATTTTCCTTGCAGCAGTGTTGGGAACTATGAATGTTGTGGGTGGCTACGTGGTTACTGATCGTATGCTGGAAATGTTTAAGTCGTCAAAGAAAGATAACGCTAAGAACGATGCTAAGGATGGTGAATAAGAATGACTGCTAGCACTCTTGATATCATCACATGGTTCGTTTATGTTTTCTCTGCAGTGCTTTTCGTTATGGGCCTGCACTATATGAATTCGCCAAAAACCGCACGTAAAGGTAATTTCGTTTCTGCTGCAGGCATGGTTGTAGCTGTGGTTATGGCGTTTGTGCATATGTTTGCCACAGGTATTGAAGATATGACTGCCGTGTACGTGCTCATTGCAGGTATTGCTCTGGGCACTGTGGCAGGTGTGTGGTCTGCTGTTAAAGTGCAAATGACAGATATGCCTCAACTGGTTTCTGTGTTTAATACTGTAGGTGGCGGCGCTGCAGCTTTGGTTGCATTAAATGATATTCTCAGCGTGGAAATGAGCGCGCTTTCTATCGTTTTGCTTATTACCGCAGGTCTCGGTGTGATTATTGGTGCAGTAACCTTTACCGGTTCGCTCATTGCAGCTGGAAAATTGCAAGGTGTTATTCCTGGTAAACCAATTGCCTTACCAGCACAGAATTTCATCAATGTTGTTTTGATTATCGGTACTTTTGCATCGTTTATTATGCTGTGCATTCAGCCACAACAGCGCGTATTGTGGAGCATTGTAACCGTTGTAGTGGCGTGCGTATACGGTGTGCTTTTTGTTCTGCCTATCGGTGGTGCAGATATGCCGGTCGTTATTTCTGTGCTTAATGCTTGCACGGGTACTGCAGTAGCTATGAGCGGTTTAGCAATTGATAATGTTGCATTGATTGTGGCAGGTGCTCTTGTGGGATCTGCAGGTGTTACCTTGTCCATCTTGATGGCAAAAGCTATGAACCGACCACTTTCCTCTGTGCTTTTGGGTGGCTTTGGTGATACCGGTGCTGCCGCTGCTGCTGGTGACGGTCCTGAAGGCACAATGCGTGAAACCACTGCAGATGATGTGGCCGTTCAGCTTGTTTATGCAGATAAAGTTGTGTTTGTTCCTGGATTCGGTTTGGCTCAAGCTCAGGCTCAACGTGAACTTGCTGATTTGGGACAGTTGCTCGAAGAACGTGGCATCGAAGTGTCTTATGCTATTCATCCGGTAGCAGGTCGTATGCCTGGTCATATGAACGTGCTCTTAGCTGAAGCAAACGTGCCATACGAACAGCTCATCGACTTGGATGATATTAATCCGCAATTCCCATCCACATCTGTTTCTTTGGTTGTTGGTGCAAATGATGTTACTAATCCTGCAGCACGTAAACCAGGAACAGCAGTTTCTGGTATGCCTATTTTAGATGTTGATAAGTCTCAAAGCACTGTTGTGATTAAGCGCGGACGTGGTCGAGGCTATGCGGGTATTGAAAACGAGCTGTATTTCGATCCACATACACAGATGCTCTTTGGTGATGCAAAAGCACAATTGCAGTCCATTATTGCTGCAGTAAAAGAGCTGATTGCTGAGTAATCAAACAGCACGCTAGCGCAGTAGCGCACTAACGCACAGCGTATAGGGTTTAAGGGGCAGAAGGACAGTGAGTTTTCTGCCCCTTATGCTATTGTTGAAAAGTTACTTTGGCGAGGGGAGTAGTCCCGTAATCGACTTGGCCCATCAGAGAAATTCTTTATGCTTTTCTCCTGCTGGTTTTCGAGTGTCCCAAAGCCAGATATTACAAGGAGAAATATTATGGCAGATATCACTTTAACTGGTGAAGTACGTACTCAGTTCGGTAAGGGTGCTGCACGTCGTATGCGTGTAGAGAACCTCATTCCTGCAACCATTTATGCAGGCGGCGAAGAACCATCCTTCTTGCAGCTTCCTGCAAAGGAAACTACTTTGGCATTGCGTCATACCAACGCTTTGTTCGAGCTTAAGTTCGGCGATGAAACCAAGACTGCAGTTGTTAAGGATATTCAGCGCAACCCAGTTAAGCGCACTGTAGAACACGTTGATTTCTACGAAGTAAAGGCTGGCGAAAAGATCGTTGTTAACGTTCCAGTATTCGCTGAAGGTACTCCAAAGGGTGCTGCTGTTGCATTCGTTGATATTCAGGAAATGTCCATTAAGGCTGACGTTGCAAACCTTCCAGAGCGCATTGTTGTTTCTGTAGAAGGCTTAATGGATGGTGACAAGGTTCTTGTTAAGGATGTTGTTCTTCCTGAAGGTACTGAACTGGCTATGGATGATCTTGAAGAGCCAGTAGTAACTGTTACCGTTCCAGAAGGCGAAGGCGACGAAGCTGCTGAAGAAGCTGAAGCTCCAGCTGCAGAGTAGTCGAGAAAATCTCTACCTTTTGTAACAGTATGAATGCAGGTCCACAGTTTTCTGTGGGCCTGTTCATTTTTGCGAAGCTTGTTGCGTAGTTTATTTTCAGTATGTGGAAAAACATAGAATTTCGCTCTGTTGTGTGTAAAGTATGTAGCAGGCGTCACAAACGCATTGACTGAGTTATCCATAGTTTGATCGAGAAGAAGAATGACGAATACACATCACGATCCTGAATATATTAATACTCTGGCAGATAAATTTACCGTGCTGCCACATAACAACCGCGTAGCTGATGCAAAGCGTGAACAGCTCATCGATAAGCCTGCTTTTGGTCAGATTTTCTCTGATTCTATGGTTCACATGACGTGGACTGAGGGCGAAGGCTGGTCTGATCGCCGTGTAGAACCTTACGGTTCGATTAAAGATGGATCCAGGTGCATCTGTTTTGCATTACGCTCAAGAAATTTTCGAGGGTTTGAAAACATATCGTCATTCTGACGGCTCCTTATGGTTATTCCGTCCGGATGCAAATGCAGAACGTTTCCAAAATTCTGCAACTCGTCTCGCCTTGCCAAATTTGTCAGTAGAAGATTTTATTGGCTCCGTTGCTGCCTTAGTTAAGGCTGATCGTCAATGGGTGCCAAGCCGTCACGACTACACTTTGTATATGCGTCCATTCATGTTCGCTTCTGAATCTTTCTTGGGTGTGCGTAAAGCTAAGGAAGTGGAATATTGTGTTATTGCTTCTCCATCTGGACCATACTTCCCACAAGGTGTGAAGCCGGTAAGTATTTGGGTTGAAGACACATATTTCCGCACCGGTCCTGGCGGAACTGGTTTTGCTAAGTGCGGTGGAAACTATTCAGCATCCTTGGTTGGCGAATATCGTGGCATGGCTCATGGCTGCGAACAGGTGTGCTTTGTAGATGCTGCAACGAAAACATATTTAGAAGAGCTTGGCGGCATGAATATGTTTACCGTGCACAAGGACGGACACTTAGAAACTCCAAGTTTGAATGGAAATATTCTTCCAGGCGTGACACGCCGATCTATCATTCAGATTGTTCAGGATGAGGGTCGCGACGTTGTTGAAAAGATGATTAAGCTTGACGATTTGATTGAAGATATTCGTTCTGGCGAAGTAACAGAAGTTTTTGCGTGCGGTACTGCAGCGATTGTTACTCCGATTGGACGCTTCAAGTCTGAAACCTTTGACGTAGCCGTTAACGGTGAAGCTGTTGGAGAATACACCGCTCATTTGCGTGAACATCTGATGGGAATCCAGTGGGGCGAAGTCGAGGACAAGTACAACTGGATGTGGAAGATTACTGACTAGGAACTTCTGCGTATAAGAGCTATACGAGTATACGAACTATACGACAAAAAGTGCGTCTGCCGGTACATATATGTGTTGCTGGCAGGCGCGTTTTGTATGTTGTGGTGTGGAGGGGTGGGGATTGGGCGCGGAAACGTGGTGGGACTCATCTCCAGTAGTTGAAATGGTGCGTGAATCATGTTTTGCTTTAGCGAATCATGTTTCGGGAACTATTTAGGCTTCTTGTGGACGTTCACACGGTACGTGAATTATGTTTCGCTGTAGCTAATCACGTTTCAGGAACCAAAAAATGCTCCAAAAGTGCTTGAAATGGTACGTGAATCATGTTTTGCTTTAGCCAATCACGTTTCAGGAACCAAAAAATGCTCCAAAAGTGCTTGAAATGGTACGTGAATCATGTTTCGCTCAAGCCAATCACGATTCAGGAACCATGATTAACTCCACGCCATCAAAAAACCCATCAACCCCCCATCAAAACCCGCATAACAAAAACCGCACACCTCCCAAAAGCGGAAGATATGCGGTTTTATAAGCTTACAAGTAAAGCTTAGAGTGCGTTGATAGCAAGAGCCAAAGCAGACTTGCGGTTTGCTGCCTGGTTCTTGTGAATAACACCGCGGCCAGCAGCCTTATCGAGCTTCTGAGCTGCTACAGCGAAAGCTGCTTCAGCTGCAGCCTTATCGCCAGCTGCAATAGCTTCGCGAGTTGCGCGAATGGTGTTCTTCAACTGGCTCTTGAAAGCCACGTTACGCTTATGAGCCTTCTCATTGGTGAGAACGCGCTTCTTCTGCGACTTAATATTTGCCACTTTTATTTCTCCAAACGTTTGTTACACGGCATACAAGCCATAATCATACCATGAGTCATGTAGAATTGAATGCAGTTTAGCAGCATAGACCAAGGAAGAATTCATAATGCCTCATACTACGGCTCATAATCAGCCAGGTTCCACCAATCAAGAGCTGGTGCGCAACTTCTGTATTATTGCGCATATTGACCACGGTAAGTCCACTGTAGCAGATCGTATTTTGCAGCTTAGTGGCATTGTTGAGCAGCGCGATATGCATGATCGTTTTCTCGATCGCATGGATATCGAGCAAGAACGAGGCATTACTATCAAGTCTCAGGCAGTGCGTGTTCCTTGGACTGTTGACGGCGTTGAATATACCTTAGGCATGATTGACACGCCAGGTCATGTTGATTTCTCTTATGAAGTGTCACGCTCATTGGCAGCTTGCGAAGGCGCAGTATTACTCGTTGACGCAACACAAGGTATTGAAGCTCAAACCCTGTCTAATCTATATATGGCTATTGATAATGATTTAGCTATTATTCCTGTGCTGAACAAGATTGATTTGCCATCTGCAGATCCTGACAAGCACGCAGAAGAAATTGCTGGATTATTGGGAATTGATGCTAGCGAGGTGCTGCGTGTTTCCGGTAAAACGGGTGACGGTGTGGACGAGTTACTCAACCGCATTGTTAGTGATGTTCCGGCTCCTACAGGAGATCGAGAAGCGCCTGCACGTGCACTGATTTTTGATTCAGTTTATGATTCCTACCGCGGCATTGTTACCTATATTCGTATGGTTGATGGTGAGCTCAAGAGCCGTCAAAAAATCCGTATGATGGGTCTTGGAACTGTTCATGATCCTATTGAATTAGGTGTTATTAGCCCAGAAATGCAGCCTACGAAGGCGTTGGGAGCTGGTGAAGTAGGTTATATTATTACGGGTGTAAAAGATGTAAGCCAATCTAAAGTGGGCGATACTATTACGGCTCAAGATAAGATTGCTGCTGAACCGTTGCCTGGCTACCGCGACCCACAGCCAATGGTATATGCTGGTTTGTTCCCGATTGATAATGCTCAATTCCCAGATTTGCGTGACGCTTTGGATAAGCTCAAACTCAATGATGCTGCACTTATTTACGAGCCAGAAACTTCTGTAGCTTTGGGCTTCGGTTTCCGCTGCGGATTCCTCGGTTTGCTTCATATGGAAATCGTTTCTGAGCGTTTACGTCGTGAATTTAATTTGGATTTGATTTCCACCGCTCCATCTGTAACCTACGACGTGGTAATGGAAGATCGTAGCGAACATCATGTAACTAATCCGAGCGAATTCCCTGAAGGTAAAGTCCGCTCAGTTACCGAGCCAATTGTATCTGCAGATATTATTTTGCCAAAAGAATTCATCGGCTCAGTTATGGAGCTATGCCAAGACCATCGTGGACAAATGGGAACGATGGAATATATTTCTCCTGAACGTGTAGAAATGCATTACACCATTCCATTAGCAGAAATTGTGTTTGATTTCTTTGATCAGCTTAAGAGCCGCACTAAAGGCTACGCGAGCTTGGATTATCATGAGTCGGGCGAGCAGACGGCAGATTTGGTGAAAGTAGATATTCTTATTCAAGGTGAAACTGTGGATGCGTTTAGCGCTATTGTTCATCGTGATAAGGCATATTCTTATGGCGTTATGATGACGAAGAAGTTGCGTGAGCTTATTCCGCGTCAACAGTTTGAAATTCCGATTCAGGCAGCTATTGGCTCGCGTATTATTGCGCGTGAAACAATTCGTGCTTTGCGCAAGGATGTGTTAGCTAAGTGCTATGGCGGCGATATTACTCGAAAGCGTAAGCTGCTTGAAAAGCAGAAGGCTGGTAAGAAGCGCATGAAGATGCTCGGTCATGTAGAAGTGCCGCAGGAAGCATTCATTGCTGCTCTGTCTACAGATGAGCCAACAGATCGCGATACTAAAGACAAAATTCGTGCAGCACAGAAGGCTAATTAACGTGCCAGCAGCCACACCATTTGAAGTATATGTGCATGTGCCATTTTGTTTACGCCGATGTGGATATTGTGATTTCAATACTTACACGGCTGTCAATCTTGGCGGTGGCGTAAGCCGTACCTCGTATGCAGATATGGCCATGCGTGAAATAGACATTGTGCGCTCGTGGCAGGAAGAACATGGTCTTGAGATGCCGAAAGTGCATACCATCTTTTTTGGTGGTGGCACTCCAACTATTTTGCCTGCGCATGATTTGGTTCGTATTGTGCATAAGATCCGTGATGTGTGGGGGATTGAAGACAACGCTGAAATTACGACGGAAGCCAACCCTGATACTGTTAATTATGAGTATCTAGCTCAGCTTAAAGAAGGCGGCTTTAATCGCGTTTCCTTTGGTATGCAATCAGCTGTGCCTCATGTTCTGAAAACTTTGGATCGCACGCATAATCAGGACAATGTCGTGTCAAACGTGCAGGCGGCACGTGAAATCGGCTTGCGCTCGAGCGTGGACTTGATTTACGGCACGCCGGGTGAAAGTCTTGAAGATTGGCGAACGTCTGTTCGTGCTGCACTTGATTTGAATGTCAATCATATTTCTGCGTATGCCTTAGCATTGGAACCAACCACAAAAATGGGGCGCATGATTGCCGCTGGCAAGCTAGAGCAGCCTGATGATGACGATGAAGCACTCAAATATGAAATAGCAGATGAACTTTTTGAGCAAGCTGGGTTGCGCTGGTATGAGGTGTCGAACTGGTGTAAACCAGGGTATGAGTCAGAGCACAACTTGGGGTATTGGCGCAATGTTGATTGGGCTGGAATCGGTCCAGGCGCTCATTCACATTACAATGCTGCACACTTAAGGTCATGGGATATTCATCATCCGAAATTATGGGGCAATGCTGTACATGAAGAAAAAATACCATGGGCTGGCAGCGAAAAAATTGACGAGCAGATGAATATCGAAGAAATGGCTCTGCTAGGTTTACGTATGCGTGATGGTTTAAATCTTGAAGCGTTTGAACAGGCAGCCGGTATGCGTGTTCCTGAGGTAACTCTTGCAGAATTTGAACGAGAAGGCTTAGCGCAATTCACCCACGGTCAGCTTATTGCTACACGTCGTGGTCGTCTTCTCAACGATTCTATGATCGCTCAACTTTTAGCTGCGGTGGGCAGGTAGAGAGTACAATAACCATACAGAATGGTTAATATCTCTACTGCATCGCTATACTAGGTGCAGGTTAATGGTGAGGAGATGACTCATCGCTGAGTAAAGGAGTAATGATGCCGAATAGAGCAGAACGTCGTGCACAAGAGAAGCGTCAGCGTCGAGGTCAAGCTGAGCCAGAACTCAATCAGCGTTCCCGTGCTGGTCTGCTGGATGAACAATCCTTGCAAGACCGTTCTGTCCGCTTGAAGAACAAACGCGGTGGCGCATGGGTTCCAACGAGCTCTACTTTAGAAGCAGAAGAATCAGAGGAAGTTATTCCTTCAGCAGATCCTAAGCTACGTGGCGCAAGTGCACAGGCAAAAGCTGCTAAGAAAGAACGTAAGCTGCGTGAACGCGCATTAAAGGAATTGCAGCGTCAGGAAGCTGAAAAAGAAAAGGAAATGGCTCGCACAGCACGTCATCCACTCTTTGCTCAGTCAGCACGCTGGTGGTCTGCATTAGCAGCATGGATTGTTGCTGGACTTTCTGTGGTTGCCGCCATTGTTCTAATGGTGTTGCATACGCCAACGTGGAGCTATGGTCTTCCTGTTATTCCTTTTGTGATTGCCTTCATTGTTTTGGCTGTTCTAGCGCGCTTGGAGCCAGAAAACCAATATGAGCAGTTGGCTCGTCTTGATCGTATGGAAGATATTCGTGCCGCTCAAAATCAAGGTCAGCGCACTCCTGTAGCTCACTCGCTCAAATGGTGGGTGCGCGTGCTCAACTGGATTCTTATCGTGTGCGCAGCAGGTACTTTGTTGTCTTTGCTCTTCTGGACTCCAAATATTTGGGTCATTATGGGCATTGTTATTGCTTTTGCATTGGGTGTGCTCAACCTCTTTATTGTGGCTGATTCTTCAGAAAACAACCCACACTTAGATCAATACGGCACAGCCATCTAGTTTTTTCGTTAGAATCAATTCCATGACTAATGCTGTGGAATTGAATAATGTGCTTTTTCGACGTCAGCGTAGAACTATTCTCGCTGACGTCAATTTGTCTGTGAAGCAAGGCGAAAAATGGATTGTTTTTGGTCCTAATGGTATTGGAAAATCAACGCTGATTTCTATGATGGCCTCGCGATTATTTCCTACTGAAGGAACTGTAGATATTTTGGGCAATCGCTTGGGTAAAGTCAATGTATTTTCTTACCGTCATCGCATTGGTTTAGCCTCGGGTTCCTTAAATAGAGCTTTTGATCCACTTGATGATCCGCTGGATGCTATTGTATCTGCGATTGATTCCCATATAGGTAGAAGATCTGAAACCTATGCGCAAGAACATTATGAAGTAGCTCGCCGTTTGATGCGCCATTATGGTATTGAATATCTTGCCGGCAAGAAAATGTTCAAGCTGTCCGAGGGCGAGCGCACGCGAGTGGGTATTTGCCGAGCCTTGATGACAAATCCTGAACTTTTGATTCTTGACGAGCCAACAACAGGGCTTGATTTGGGCGGTAGGGAACTGGTTGTGGGTGCTTTGCATGATCTTGCTTATGAGGAATCGCAGCGCAGTGCTATTTTAGTAACTCATCGTTTGGAAGAAATTCCTGAGGGTTTTGATCATATTGCTATTTTGGGTCGTTTAGATGAAGAACGTTCTGCACAGATTAATGCAACCGTTAAGGAGTCGCAGGAGCAGCCATCTGATGGTGCGAGCATTATTAATCCTCGGCCAGGCAGCATTATTTATACAGGAAGTCTTGAAGAAGGGCTCACCAGTGAGCGGCTCAGCGAGCTTTTTGAAATTCCAATACGCGTTGTTTATGAACAGCATCGATGGTCAGCTTTCGCACGCTAGATGAGAATATTTTCGACACACCGTCATTATTTATTTAGTTAATAATTTGACAAACTAAATATCAAGTTTTAATGTTTAGTTTGTTCTTATGAAAGTAAACTAAATAAGGTGATGGGTATGTCGGATTACACGATTTTCCATAATTTAGCTCGTTTACATCATTACCCGTATGTTTTGTTTGTAGCGCATTTCTATAATTGGTCAGATAATGGCATTAATACGCTGCGTATGCTGAACACTCAGGGTAGTCTTACGGCGGGGCAGATTTCTGAACAGCTGGATATTAAGCCATCAAGCGTAACGCAGATTATTAACAAGCTCGAGCAGGTGCAGGCAATTGAACGTGAGAAATCTCCTGAAGATTCCCGTGTAACCATTGTGAGCATTACTGAAGAAGGGCTTAACATTTTGCATGACTTGGAGGATGTAGCTTCTTCTATAGGAGATGAGCTACTCGAAGGTTTTAGCTCTGATGATGTGCGCATGCTTAATGATTTGCTGTCACGATTAATTTCTAATGCATCACACGACTCTATGCGCAATCATGTGCGTTCAATTTTGGAGGATGACGATCATTGGAAAACGATGGATTCTCTTGTGCCGAATTTTAAACGTTCGCGATCGTTAGTGTTAGCGCATACAGATCCAGAGATTTTTAATAAGAATTTAAGTCCTGATCAAGTGCGCATGCATATTCATAAAACGCATTCACACATTTTTCATTCTTAAAAAACCAATCTTCACAGTACGCCTATGCAGGCGATGAATGTTTATTGTACAGAAAGGTTTCCTATGCTTAAACTATGGAGGAGATTCCTCTCCAGGCATTGGTTGCAAGTATCCATCTTGGTGCTTGTTCAGGTAGGGCAGACTGTGCTCAACCTGTATTTACCTAATCTTCAAGCAGATATTATTAACGATGGTGTAACTGTTGGTGATGCCGATAAAGTGTGGAGTATCGGCTGGACGATGATCATAGTATCTGTTATTCAGATTATTGCCAATATTATTGCGGTATACTATTCCACACATTTAGCTATGCGTATTGGCTATGAGGTCCGTAAAGAATACTTCGCATCTGTGGAGAATCTATCATTACATGAAATTGAAACCTTCTCTACCAGCTCTTTGATTACTCGCGCAACCAACGATGTGCAACAAGTTCAGATGGCAACTATGCAGTCCATGCTCATTATTTTGCAAGCTCCTATTATGCTTGTGGGCGGTGTGATTATGGCTGCTCGTGAGGATGGCCCATTGACATGGTCTATTGCCATTATTATTCCGATTATTCTGTGTGTGGCATTCACTATTATGAGTCAGCTTATGCCACTGTTTAAGAAATTCCAGACGCACTTAGATGCCGTTAATAATCTGATTCGTGAGCAAATTAGCGGTGTGCGTGTTATTCGTGCTTTTACACGTGAAGAAACTGAGCATAGCCGTTTTAACGACAATAATGATATTGTGGTCAATCTTGTTCTGCGCATTGGCCGTTGGATGGGATGCATGATTCCAGCCATGTTCTTCATTATTAACGTTTCTAATGTGGCGATTATGTGGTTCGGTGGTAAACGCATTGAAGCTGGCGATATGGGTATTGGTTCACTTCAAGCCTTTATTCAATATCTCATGATTATTATGATGGGCTTGATGATGTCTGCCATGATGTCTGTTATGCTTCCACGCGCATCTGTTTCTGCTAAGCGTATTATGGAAGTACTCAATACAAAGAGCTCTTTGCAAGCACCTGCACAGCCTTATACTAATGCGCAGCCTCACGGTGTGCTGGAATTTAAGAATGTATCGTTCTCCTATCCAGGAGCAGAAGAACCTGTATTGAACAATATTTCATTCACTGCACAGCCAGGACAAACGGTTGCATTTATTGGTGCCACCGGCTCTGGTAAATCCACTGTTATTCGTTTAGCATCACGCATGTTTGATGTGACCAGTGGTGAGGTTCTCTTAGACGGTCATAACGTTAAAGAGTATGATCCTCGTCAGTTAGCTACATTCTTCGGACCTGTTCCTCAAAAGTCTGTTCTCTTTTCTGGAACAATTCGCTCTAATCTGCTTTATGGCAATCCAGATGCCAATGACGACCAATTGTGGGAAGCATTGCGTATTGCACAAGCAGAAGATTTCGTGCGTGCACTTCCTGAAGGTTTAGATGCTCACGTGGCTCAAGGAGGAACAAATTTCTCCGGCGGTCAAAAGCAGCGTTTGTGCATTGCACGTGCCGTTGTTCGTCGCCCATATGTATATTCCTTTGATGATTCCTTCTCTGCTTTGGATATGGCAACAGACCGCAAGGTGCGCCAGGCATTAGAACCTATAACTCGTAATGCTACTCAACTTTTGGTTGCTCAGCGTGCGTCGTCAATTCGCCATGCAGACATGATTATTGTTATGGACAATGGTCGCATTGTGGGTCAGGGAACACATGATGATCTCATGAAGAATAACGACGTTTACCGTGAAATTGTGGAATCTCAAGGTGGTCAAGGACCCGATATTGAATCCTTGAGTTTAGGAAAGGAGGACTAATATGGCAAAGATTCAAACATCCCCAGTACTGAAAAAGGGAGAGAACACTAAAGTCCTCGCACGCTTAGTTAAATATCTTATCCATGACCGTATTCGCATGCTTATTATGGTTCTGAGCGGTCTTATTGGCGTTACCCTTATTGTTATCGGCCCTAAAGTCATGGCTCGTGGCACCGATATTCTCTTCACGGGTATTCTGGGAGCAATGCTCAAAAACACTATGCATGTTCCTGAAAGAACGCCTATGAGCACTGTAACTGAGATGCTCCGCAGCAACGGTCAAGATAAGATAGCTTCTTTGCTGAGTAATTATAATGTTGAAGTGGGCAAGGGCGTGGATTGGAACGCTTTTGCACGCATTATGCTCATCACTGTTGCTATTTATGTTGTTGCTATGGGATTCCGTGCTCTTCAAGCTTTTACCATGGCTCATATCACCAGTAATGTGGTGTATCGTTTACGCAACGAAATTGTAGAGAAGATCAATCGTTTGCCTTTGAGCTATTTTGACCGCGTTCCTCGTGGTGAAGTGATGAGCCGCACCACCAATGATGTGGATAATGTGCAGCAGTCTTTGCAGCAAATTCTGGCGGAATTCTTCTTCTCGGTATTCCAATTCATTGCCACTATTGTGATGATGTTGACGATTTCTCCAACCTTAACGTTGGTTGCAGTAATCGTTATTCCGATCTTGTTGCTCATTATTGGCGCTATTCTTAAGCTGGTGCAACCTCAATTCATCAAGCAGTGGGATAACACTGGTAAAGTCAATTCCCATGTTGAGGAAATGTTCTCTGGACACATGGTTGTTCGAGCATATGGTCAGGAGCATGAGGCTGAAGAAACTTTTGAAGAATATAACCATAACTTGTATAAGTCCAGCTTTATTGCCAACTTCTTCTCTAGTCTTATGAATCCGCTGACCTCTTTTGCTGGCAATATGTCCTTCATTATTGTGGCTATTTTCGGTGGATTGCGTGTGATTAACGGTCAGCTTACCTTGGGTGATTTGCAGGCATTTACACAATATTCGCGTCAAGCAACTCAACCTTTGGGACAGTTAGCATCTATGGGCTCTATGATGCAGTCTGCTGTAGCCAGCGCTCAACGTATTTTTGAATTCTTGGACGCTCAAGAGGAAGAGCAGGAAGATCCTTCTACTCCTCGTTTGGCTGAACTCACTGCAGATCGCGGAGGCGTGAAAGGTCATGTGGAATTTGATCATGTCAAGTTCTCATACAAGCCAGATAATCCACTGATTAGTGATTTGTCTTTGGAAGCACAGCCAGGTCAGACTATTGCTATTGTGGGGCCAACAGGTGCTGGAAAGACTACTTTAGTGAACTTGCTCATGCGTTTCTATGAGATTGATGGCGGACACATTCGCTTGGATGGTGTGGATACTAAGCAGCTGACACGTCAAGATTTGCGTAGTCACTTCGGTATGGTTTTGCAAGATACGTGGTTGTTTGAGGGAACGATTCGTGAGAATCTCTTCTATGGTGTGCATGATGTATCTGCGCATACTCAAGAGCGATTAATGGAAGCTGCTCGCGCCACACATGTGGATGAGTTTGTGCGTCGCTTGCCAGAGGGGTACGATACCGTCCTCAGCGATGATTCAACAGAACTGTCACAAGGCGAAAAGCAGTTGTTGACCATTTGCCGCGCTTATCTGTCTGATCCAGATATTCTTATCTTGGATGAGGCTACCAGTTCTGTGGATACGCGTACAGAAGTTAAAGTACAGCAGGCCATGAATACCTTGCGTTCGGGTCGCACGGCTTTCGTTATTGCACATCGATTGTCTACGATTCGCGATGCGGATATTATTCTTGTGGTCAATCACGGAAATATTGTGGAGCAGGGAAGTCACGATGAGCTTTTGGCTTTGAATGGTGCATACGCTTCAATGTATAACTCGCAGTTTGCTGGTAAAAACGATGATAACTAAAGGTCATTATTAAGTTACGCTCTAGCAGATTTAACGCGCACATGGTCTCACCACGTGCGCGTTATGCGTA
This sequence comes from Alloscardovia omnicolens, assembly GCA_040702985.1. Lineage (GTDB taxonomy): Bacteria > Actinomycetota > Actinomycetes > Actinomycetales > Bifidobacteriaceae > Alloscardovia > Alloscardovia omnicolens_A. Next base: position 1,133,877 of record CP159991.1, read on the forward strand.
TACAATAGGGTTTCAGAACACAAGCACAGATTTTTAGTACAGATTTTTAGTAAAGGCAGATTATGACGTATATGCGAGGTGCCTCTCCAGGCAGGTGAAAAGGTGCAGCTTACCGATCGTAAAGGCGATATGCTTACTTTCCAACTTGTTTGCGGTGCGGTAACGGATACTGCGCATGGTCAGATTCGTCATGATGACATTATTGGTGGCAGCCAAGGACGCATTATTGAAACTGTGGGAGGTAGTTCTCAGGACTACAATGACAATACTGCCAAAGGAAAGCCATGGAAAGCTAGCCGTCGTATTGGAGGCTGGCAGTATACGGTGATGCGTCCACGTTTAGCTGATTATGTGCTTTCTATGCCTCGTGGTGCTCAGATTATGTATCCGAAAGATATTGCCACTGTTATAGAACTGGGTGATATTCGCCCTGGGATGCGTGTGCTTGAATCTGGCGGTGGTTCTGGCGCTATGAGCTTGCATCTTCTTGATGCAATTGGCGATCAGGGTGAGCTGACAACAATTGAGATGCGTCCGGATTTTGCAAAAATCTGCCAAGCAAATGCCACACTGTTTTACGGTCAGCCTCCTCAATGGTGGCGCATGATTGTGGGTGATTTTGATTCGCGCATTGTGCAATGCGACTCTGACTATTTTGATCGCATTGTGCTTGATATGCTCGACCCGTGGAATCGTCTTGACCAGGCGTATCGTGTTATTGCTCCTGGTGGTGTTCTTGTCTGCTACGTCACCACAACCACACAGCTAAGCCGTCTTGTGGAAAAATTACAAGAATCAGGGCAGTGGACTCAGCCACGCATTCAGGAAAGTATGGAACGCGAGTGGAAGGTTGATGGTTTAGCGGTTCGCCCACAGCATTCTATGATTGGTCATACTGGTTTTCTTGTCTTTGCTCGTGCAATGGCTGATGGTTTTACAGCATTGAAGAAGCGCGAGCGTCCTCATAAAGACACCACAACGGATATTGATGAAGCAGGTGTGGATATGTCCAGCTTGGAATTGCGAGATATGTCCGACCGTAAGCTGCGTAAGGTTTTACGAGATTTAGACGCACAGCTCAATAATTTGTAAACGCAAGCATTTGATAGGATATGACTATGGCTGTAAACCTGACAAAAATTGGTAAACACGCGCGCAACTATGAATATATTTGTATTTTGATGCGGCACGCGAAAACAGAAAAATCAGCACCTTCAGATGCTGATAGGGAACTGACCGATAAAGGACGTAAGCAAGCAAAACACGTGGCTAAAGCTTTGGACGGTATCAATCTTGTTCCTGATGTTATGGCGGTATCTGGTGCAAAACGTGCACGCCAAACAGCAGAAAAAATGCTGAAAGTCTTTGGCGATAAACCTGATGTAACGTATCATAAAAAACTGTATACGGACGGATTATCGGAATTATCCGACATCTTGTATTCACGCAAGAAAAAACATCATATTGTGATGGTTATTGGTCATGAGCCAACCATGAGCGAAGGTGCTCAATGGTGGGCGCACACATCAGATAAGAATGACAGTGCTTATGAATTATTGCAGCTAGGACTTTCTCCTGCTGCCTGTGTGATTCTGGGAGCAAACAAGCCGATTCATGAATGGGATGTTCATGAAGCAGATGTGCTGGCTGTTATTTCTGCTAAGGATTGCAATTAAATATGGAGGAATTATCGCTATCATCCACTCAGCTTATTCGTGCCGGCTTTCATAGTATTGACCATGCTATGCGCGATGCTGAACGCTTGCATAATTGCATATGTAGCGTATCTGAGAATCATGAGTGTGGATGGTCTCTAGTTGATATTATTGCTCAGGCAGCTGGAGCTGATGATCCTGATAGCGCCGTGCGTCACATTGCTGATATTGCGGAAAAAATTGCGAGCGCCCATCATGATCTGATACACGATTTTTTTGGTGCTTCTGCTCATAGCATCTCCCGTCTGGTCGCGGTATGTGGTGCTTCACAATGGGTAGGCCAGCTCTTGGCGGCGCAGCCGCCTCTTATCAGCGAGATTATGCAGGCGGCGCTGCCACAGTATTCTTTCGATATTCGTGTGGATGAAACATATACAGATCAGGTGCAGCACCTGCGCATGATTTACTGGAAAAATTTGCTCCATATAATTGCAGATGATGTGACCAGCGCGAATCCGTTAGACGTGCAACCTGTTATTTCTCAACGTCTCAGTGTGCTTATTGATGACACATTACGCTCAGCTCTCTCCATCGCACAGCACAAAGTTCCGCAAGGGCAAGAATGCCGTTTTGCCGTGTTCGGTATGGGTAAGTTAGGCGCTCAAGAAATCAACTATATTTCTGACGTAGATTTGGTGTATATCGTTGATAAAACTGAGAATTTTCATGGCGATCTTACTGCAGTGGGAACTCAGATTGGATCAGTGCTCCAAGCGGTATGTTCTGCTATTCTGCCGGGAGTAAGCGCTCCACCTTTATGGGATATTGATACTGCTTTGCGTCCTGAAGGCAAAGCAGGCGCACTCGTACGTACTGTGCAATCAGCGCAAGTATATTATGAAAATTGGGCTCAGAATTGGGAATTCCAAGCATTGCTCAAAGCCCGTTTTATTGCCGGCGATATAGAGGTGGGCAATGATTTTCTGCATCTGATTACTCCGTTGATATGGTCGGCTTCAGCTCGCAAAAACTTCGTGTATGACTGCCGTGCTATGCGTACCCGCGTGGAAGAGCATATTCCTCGTGATCATAAAGATAGAGAGATAAAGCTGGGCAAGGGTGGTTTGCGCGATGTGGAATTTACGGTGCAAATGTTGCAACTTGTGCATGGGCGTACTGATGAAAGTCTGCGCACAAAAGATACGCTCACCTCGTTAAAGCATTTAGCGCAAGGCGGATATATGAACCGTCAGCAAGCGCAAGATTTATCGCATGATTATCGTTTTTTGCGTGTGCTCGAGCATCGTCAGCAATTGTGGGCAATGAAGCGTACGCATTTATTCCCTAAAATTTCGAGCACGCAAGAAGATATTTTTACCCGTTCACGTCAAATCAGCGAGCGCGATATTGTTCAGAATCCTGATATTGTGCGGTTATCTCGCGCTGTATCTCTGACTCCTGTGCAGTTGGTGGAGCGTTTTGATGCGGTGCGTTTGCAGGTGCGTCGCTTGCATATGGATATTTATTATCGTCCTATGCTGCCGCATCTGTCGGCTATGGCTGAAGATGATATTCGCTTGTCTGATCAGGCAATGCGTGAACGTTTTGAATCGGTTGGTTTTGCTGATCCCGATGCAGCAATGGGTCATGTTCATGCGTTGACGTCGGGTATTTCACGTGCAAGCCGTATCAATCGTATTTTGTTGCCGCAGATTTTGTTGTGGATTGGTAGCGGTCAAAATCCTGATATGGGTTTGATGATGTGGCGACGATGGGTTGAAACGATTGGCAGTTCGGGACCGTATTTAGGTTTTGTGCGTGACTCGCCAACTGCGTTGGAACGCTTATGTCACATTTTTGCTAATTCACGTTATTTGAGTGAAGCGTTAATGAAGTCGTCTGAATCAACGACATGGTTGGGGGATGATAAAACTTTGCAGCCGCGCTCGGCAGAAAGTTTACGTACGCGAACGTCCACGATGTTAAGCCGTTTTGCTGATTCTCAGATTGAGTTTTCAACTTTGCTGCGTGCTATGCGTCGTCGTGAAATTGAGCGCGTGGGTCTAGGTTGGATGAGTTCAGTTATTAGTTCCCAAGAGGCTTTGCGGGCTATGACGCGAGTGTATGATGCGTTGCTTGATGCATCATTACAATGGGCTACAACACGTTTAATGGCTGATGGGGGATATGATCAACCGCCTGCTCGTATGGCTGTTATTGCTATGGGACGTTATGGCGGCGAAGAAGTCAATTTCTCGTCTGATGCTGATTTAATGCTGGTGTATGAGCCAAGCGACTCAGCAGACGATGCTCAGGCTCGAGCTTTTGCACAGTCTCAGGCAGAATTAATTCGCACTGTTTTGACTGGTTTAGCCGGCACAGAGCAGAAGCTGGATGTTGATATGGATCTGCGTCCAGAAGGTAAGAATGGTTCACTTGTCAGGTCTTTGGAATCGTGCAGAGAATATTACGCATCATGGTCTCAAACGTGGGAGCGTCAAGCATTGCTGAGAGCACGTGCGGCAGCCGGAGATGAACAGCTTGGTCATAAATTTATTGAGCACATTGCAAATCCTTTGCGCTACAGTGAGCATGGTTTATCGGCCTCGGAAATACAAAGTATTCATCAGCTCAAAGCCCGTATGGAGGCGGAACGTTTGCCGCGCGGAGTACGTCCTGACCGTCATATTAAGCTGGGTCGCGGCGGTTTGTCTGATGTGGAATGGACTGTGCAATTACTGCAACTCAAGTATGCTGCTCAATGGGAAGATCTGCGCACCACTCGAACCATGGATGCTTTAGATGCTTTAGAACGTCATGGTGTTTTTTGTGCTGAGGATGCGCATATTCTGCGTCATGCGTGGCAGGTCTGTACTGATTTACGTAATGCATCTTTCTTATGGTCGGGGCGTGCTCATCAAGCAGATATTATTCCTGATGATTACTTTGATATGGGTGGTTTAGCTGTTTGTTTAGGTCATGAAGCTCATCGCGGTTTACAGTTTATGGATGATGTGATTGGCGTAATGCGTAAATGCCGTGATGTGGTTGACCGCGTTTTTTATGGTTGCGAGGCGTAACCGTTGAATTAACCACATATCAAGGTCATGGGCAAGAAATTGCTCATGACCTTAACCGTGCTAGACTGCTGAATCAGATTGCATAAGAAAAACATTATGCCGCATAATTTTCGCTTGCTCATGTGTAATTTCTTTATGCTCTGCCATAGTTCGAATAGTTTCTAACTCTATGGCGTAGGCTTGAGATAGCACAGCGTTGAACTGATGCGGAATTGATTCAACACTGGTGGTAGTTGGGGTAGCCATAGATGGCATATGCAAGTGCTTAATGAGCAAACGTAATTCACTGACAATTGTTGAGCCGACAACTGGAGGTATTTGATCGTAATTAATCAGTGTAAAAGCATGATGAATAGAATCTTGCAGCATCTGCAACTGAATACGCGTTACTTCGGAACGACGATAATCCATATCATCGTTGCGCGTTGTCATCTGCACAGTACGTTGCCATAAGAAACGAAGAGTTGCCCTCATAGCACGCAACCATACGGTAGTTTTCAAGCGTACGAAATACATGCGAGCGCGAGCGTGCTGCAACCAACCGGCTTCGTCATGAGTTAAAGAGTATTCAATAGGTGCAAGTAAACGTTGGCAAGCGTCTTTATACTGCGGATTACGCCTAGCATAATTTTCCAACCATCGGCTTTGCCAGTGACGCATTTCAATACGCGTGGAGTGCAGAGCTCCCAATTCTTCAGGAGATAAAACTTTTCCACGCTGACGGGCAATACGTGCATTATACGAACGCATAACAGCTTCAATAGCAATATGCTGGTCAGGATTATCAATACGAGAAATGGCAACAAGCGTACGGTTGAGCATATCTAGATTGGCCACAGCGTATTTTTGACCATCTTCATCTTTTTCTGGTGGCGCCAAAATAGGTACGACTATGTTGGCAATGAGCAAAGACAGAATAATATAGGTGGCGGCAATAAATAAGAATGCTGTACGGATAGGGTAGTCCGTCATATTATCTAACTGAGATGGCAAGCTAAAAGCCAGAATCAGTGAAATAGTGCCTTTTGCGCCGCTAAAAGTCATGACGAGGGCTGAATGCCATCGCTCTTTTGTCATTTTACGGCGAAGTCCTGTGTCATGCGATTTCGTAGTGCGCAGCATCAGCGCTAACCAGCAGAATCGGACGATATAAAGTACCATGCAGAGCACGGCTGCTGTGAGCACCATACTCCACGTATTTACTGTTGGATTGAGAATAGTTTGACGCATTGCTAAAGGCAGTTCAATGCCGAGGAGAACAAAAACAGAACCGTTGAGAACAAAAGCAACCACCTCCCACACAGCGTTCGATACGCGGTTGACTTCTGCGAGATCTTCTCCCACACCCACACGATGATAGATAGCTGTTAAACCAGCAGACACCACGGCAATAACACCAGAAACATCCAACATATCATCGGCAACCCAATACACGAGCACGGGGATCATAAGCTCAATAAGAATGCGGTTCGTGGTGGTTTCAAGTCTCATGCGGCGCAGCCATAAAATTAACTTATTGAGCAGCATAGCCATAATAAAGCCCACCACAGCGCCGCCAATAAAACTGTAGATAACGTTGAGAGTAAAGAATACTGGTGAAAAAATACCCGTCATTAAAGCTGCGAGAGCAAACTGGAAGCTCACAATGCTGGAGGCGTCATTGAACAGACTTTCCGTAGATAATACGGTATGTTGCCTTTCGGTTAATTGAGCATCTGAACTAATTTGAGCTACAGCCACAGCATCTGTTGGCCCTAACGCAGCACCCAAAGCAAAAGCAGCAGCAAGAGGAATCGCAGCCATAAAAGCAGTCAGTGTATATCCGGATACAAGAATAGATACCAACACCAAACCCACTGCGAGAGAAAGCGTAATACCCAAATTTTTACGCAAACCGGAACGGGAAATATGCATTGCTTCAAAATACAGTAACGGTGCAATAAACACGAGCATGAAAAACTCAGAATCCAAATTAATCAGTGGCAATCCCGGAATAAAAAACCATATTACACCCAAAATAATTTGCACCAAAGGCATAGAAACTCTTGGAATATAAGGGCTTAAGAGGGAAGAAATAACAATTGCTATACCGATTTGAATAATGAGTAAGAAGGATCCCATAAGAGGAAGGCTGCTTTCCGGTGTGCTGAGCGTTTTATACGCTTCTATCATAAAGTATGAAGTAACCAAAAATTCGCCACACGCATAAAAAATAATGTCGCATTTTTGCACTACCCTTAATGAGGTCACAGCACATGCAGTGCCCTTCGGTTAAAGACAGAAAGGCGTGCCCTATGTCTGCACAATTGAGCTCATCCTTAAGCGGAATGAGCGTGGTTACATTAGACGATTTATCTGTTCCTCAAATTAATGATTTATTATTAAAAGCTCGATATATCGATGCGCATCGTAAAGAAGTGGCTCATACATGTGACGGACGTGTATTAGCCACTTTATTTTATGAGCCATCAACCCGTACTCGTTTAAGTTTTGAAACAGCAATGCTTCGTTTAGGTGGGCAGGTTATTGGTTTTGCCGGTGCTAACCAATCTTCCGCTTCCAAAGGGGAAACTATTGCCGATACGCTCAAAACCGTCTCCAACTATGTGGACGTGGTAGCCATGCGTCACCCTAAAGAAGGGGCAGCACTCGTGGCAGCTCAAGCAGCTGATATTCCGGTTATTAATGCTGGAGATGGCGGCCATATGCATCCAACCCAAACATTGGCTGATTTATCCACAATATATAATCACTACGGACGGCTTAACAAGCTTACTGTGGGATTGTGTGGCGATTTAACCTTTGGGCGCACAGTTCATTCTCTGATTGAAACATTGTGCCGCTTTGGCGATGTGAACTTCGTTCTCATTTCACCTCAAGAATTACGGACACCACAATATGTTCTCGATCGCATTAACAACACGCCATCATGTTCATACGTGGAAGTACGTGATATGACTGATGTTATTGGCGATTTAGACGTGCTGTATATGACGCGAGTACAGCAGGAACGCTTCTTTAATGAAGATGACTACTTGCGCTTGCGAGATACATATATTTTAGATGCGGATAAACTTTCGCGCGGACGCGATAATCTTGCTGTTCTTCATCCTCTTCCACGTGTGAACGAAATTTCTATTGACGTTGATGATGATCCGCGAGCACTGTACTTTGAACAGGTGAAAAACGGTATGCTTATGCGCATGGCTTTGGAAAGCTCCGTGCTGGGTGATGAATTACCGGGATATAATGCAGCTCAGATGGAAGAACAGGTGCGTATCTAATGCAAGTTACAAGTATTACCAACGGCATTATTATTGACCATGTGCAGGCTGGGCATGCTCTTAAAGTTCTTGACTTTTTAGGAATTGACCCGCGCAAAACACGTCTTGCGCTCATTATGAATGCAGACAGTAAAACATTCGGCACCAAAGACATTATTAAAATTGAAAGTGATGTTGTGGTCGATTTGAATATTTTGGCACTTATCGCCCCATCGGCTACAGTAAATATAGTGCACGATGGCGCTATTATTTCTAAGGAAAAGCCTGCGCTACCACTGCACGTAACGAATGTGATGAGCTGTGTGAATCCTCGCTGCGTAACATCTACAGAGCGCGGTATTAAGCAACAGTTCCATCTTGTTCGAGGACATGAAGATGCACTGGGAATGCAGTATCGTTGTGATTACTGCGATGAAGAAGCGCAATTCTAAACGAGCACAACACAACGAGCGCAACGGCAAAACGCGTAGAGGACGACACCAAACCTTGTACTCTATCAGCACAAGCTAAGACAATAAGCATTCTGAGAATACGGTGAGAAGAAAACAGCAACGGAAGGGTAGCGATGACAATTATTTTGCGTGATATTCGCGTATGGGATACTGGAGAGAATATTACAGTACGCATCCCTGACGGCCATGATGATTCTAGCGTATGGGATGCCAGTAGCTGGCTTATTGCTCCAGGTTTTGCAGATCCTCATGTGCATTTTCGCGATCCTGGTCAAACAGATAAAGAGAATATGGAAAGCGGTGCTGCCGCTGCCGCTCGTGGTGGGTATACAAATGTGCTGATCATGCCCAACACTGAGCCTGCTGCTGATGGCTGCACCTATGATGGCGTGAATGTTTTAGAAGATTTGGAGCAGCGTCACCATTTACCAGTGCGCTATTCATTGTGCGTATCCGCTTCAAAGGGACGTAACGGTGATGAAGCCTCAAATCCTACTGATTGGAAAGCGATGCTGCGCGGTGGGGAAGCTCATTTCATGCATCCTGTTGTGGCGATGTCTGATGATGGTGCTGCTGTTACCTCACGTACCATTGATGAGGTTGCACGCAATTGTGGAGACACGAAAATTCCATTTATTGACCACTGTGAGCATCATAAAACTGGTGTGATGAATGAGGGGGAGACTTCTCGCAGGCTTGGCTTGCCTGGTATTCCGGCAGATACTGAGCTGGCTATTGTTGAACGTGATATCCATATTGCACGAACCACTGGTGTACACGTGCATTTGCAGCACGTGTCTACTGCTGCAGCCTTTGATGCAATCCGTCAAGCGAAAAGTGATGGCGTCAATATCACGTGTGAAACAGCTCCTCATTATCTGGCTTTGGATGATAGTGATGTGGAAAAATACGGTACATACGCCAAAATGAATCCGCCTCTACGTTCAGCGCATGACCGTTTAGCTACCTTGGAAGCGGTATGCGATGGAACTGTTGATATGCTTGCCACAGATCATGCGCCACATACCGCTCAAGAAAAGGGATATGGAGCCTTAGACGCAATGCTTACAGCACCTAACGGTATTATTGGTTTAGAAACAGCATATCCAGTTTTGCGTAAGGTTCTGGTTGAAGCTGGATATATTGATGATTCTCGTCTTATTGAGCTGCTTTCTGTTGAACCTAACCAGCTGATGGGTTCTGAAAGTTTTAATATTGCTGATTTTGCTGCTCAACATAACGGTGAGATTGATTTTGCTAGTGATGCTGTGCGTGCATATGCAACACATGATATGTCGCAAACTGATATTCCTGGACAGCATCCTGACGTGGTTATTCTAGCTCCAGAAGAAGAATGGGTGCTTCGCTCCCGTGACTTTGCTTCTCAGGCACGTAATACTCCGTTTGATGGCTGGACTGTGCGAGGTCGCGTGTTAGCCACCATATGTAATGCCACGTTGAGCTATTCTCGTTTAGACGAGTATGAAATAATGCGCGCTGCGGAAGAGCACGATGCAAACAATACTCATGATGTTTACGACACAGAGGGAGTAAACTAATGCGCGCCCTCATCGATGCGATTCAAGCAACTGACAATCCCAGCGTTGTGGGACTTGACCCTAAACCTACTTTAATCCCAGACGCATTACTTCACGAAGTACATACGGTTGAGGAACTTGCTGAGGTTTATTACGCTTTTAATTGCGCCATTATTGATGCCGTACACGATATTGTGCCTGCTGTTAAACCGCAGATTGCTATGTATGAAGCGCTGGGGCCAGCAGGGATCAGTGTGTATGTGCGCACAAATGAATATGCTCATTCACGTGGACTCTATGTGCTTGGCGACATTAAACGTGGAGATATTGGTAGCACAGCAGCAGCATATGCAGCGCATCTTGAAGGAACGCCGCAGATTGATAGCGTGAAAACAGTAGATGTATGGCATGAAGACGCTGTAACTGTTAATCCATATTTAGGATCAGATGGCATTAAGCCGTTTATTGATGCCGCGCAGACTACAGATAAAGATATTTTTGTTCTCGTTAAAACAAGTAATCCTAGCTCATGCGAACTGCAAGATTTATGTGTAGATTCCACAGATGAAACAGTTGCCACTCATGTTGCGCAGTTGGTGGAGCAGTGGGGGCAAGATTCACGCGATAGTCAGTATGGATATTCGCGTGTGGGAGCTGTTGTGGGTGCTACACATCGGGTATTAGGTGCACAATTACGTCAAGCTATGCCGCATACCTTCTTCCTGGTGCCTGGTTATGGTGCGCAGGGAGGTACTGCTGCTGATTTGGCTGGACTTTTTGACAGCCAAGGTTTAGGTGCTCTGATTAATTCGTCACGTGGCATTATTGGAGCGTGGGCTCGTTCACCTCAAGCTGATGCGCTTACATCACCTCACGATGCTTTAGCATGTGTTGCCGATTGCTCTCGTCAGGCTGCTCTTGCTATGAAAGCTGATATTGCAAGTGTTCGTTCGCATTCTTAAACGATAAGGATATTATGACTGCTGAAACATTCCTCAAAACGAATCCAGAAGGCAAAGCCTACCTTCCATCTCGACGCACTGTTGAGATTGTGGGGCATGAACTGCTCACGCCTTCTATCGTGCGTTTAACCGTGCGCGATGAATATATTGCTCACCATGCTCAAGCTGCACAATTTGCCAACTTATACTCGAAAAATGCTCAACAGATTTCGCCTCGTCCTTTTGGTATTGCCCAAGTTAGCGGCGATGAGGTGAGTTTTATTTTCGCTGTGGTCGGCGAAGGTACTGCAGAATTTCGTGATATGAGTGTGGGCGATTCTATTGATATTCTTGGACCTTTAGGTAAGCCTTTTGATATGAGCGCTCCAGGGCGTTATCTCACTATTGGAGGCGGTTTAGGAGTACCACCTGTGCTCCATGCAGCACAAAAACTTGCACAACGTGACGATGCCACGTGCACTGCTATGTATGGGTATCGCGATGTTCATTTTGCTGATGATTATGCGGCGCAATATTGTGATGAGGTGCGCAGTATTGATAATGCTCAAGGCAATGTTATCGACTTGCTCAATCAGTGGCTCAATGAGCAGAGCGACGATGCTGATTTGTCTGATGTGCATATTCTCACGTGCGGCCCACATCCTATGATGAAAGCCGTGGCAACATGGGCGCGTGAGCATGGTGTACATACTCAGATGAGTTTAGAAGAGCGCATGGGATGTGGGTACGGAACGTGCGTAGTGTGTATTACGCCAACGATTGACGGCAATAAAAAAGTATGTATTGACGGTCCGGTCTTTACTCGCGAAGAATTGGGATGGAACTAAATGTTTGACGCAACCAAACCATATACTTTCACGCATGGCACTGTTGTAGCTGGTATTCCATGGAAAAGTCCTATTGGTACTGCTGCCGGCACATATAATCTGGATGCGTGCTCTGTTTATTACAATCCCGCTACGATTGGAGCAGTTTCTACTAAAGGCGTATCACCTGTGCCGTGGGAAGGGAATCCCGCTCCTCGTACTGCAGAAACTCCAGCCGGAACTGTGAATTCAGTAGGTTTGCAAAATCCTGGTGTGGATCATTATTTAGTTGACGATTTGCCTCGCTTGAAAGCTATGGGAGCAACTGTGGTGTCTAATGTGGCAGGTCACAGCGATGATGATTTTGCTCAGGTGGTTGAAAAGCTGGCACAATCGCCTGCAGATATGTTAGAAATCAATGTGAGCTGCCCGAATGTGAAATCAGGAACTTCAGTAGGAAAAGATCCTGTTGCTTTGGCTCATCTTCTCCAGCGTTTGCGTCCGCTCACAGACAAGCCGCTCATTATTAAGCTGACACCTAATGTGGATGATGTAGTACCTATTGCACGTGCTGCTATTGAGAATGGCGCTGATGCTGTATCGTTGATTAACACGTTTGTGGGAATGCGTATTGATACACGCACAGGCAAGCCGATTTTAGCTAATATTACTGGTGGAGTTTCCGGTCCTGCAGTTCACCCTATGGCAGTGGCTATGGTCTATAAAATCCGTCAAACTTTCCACGATTTTCCTATTATTGCTATGGGAGGCACTTTTACTGGAGAAGATGCCTTAGAATTTCTGTTTGCCGGTGCGAATGCAGTTGAAGTGGGTTCTGCAGCTTTAGTTGATCCTGCTGCTCCCGTACGTATTGCCTGTGAATTGGAAGAGCTTCTCGATGAACGTCCAGAACTTGCAGCAGCTTTAGCTGAAGGTAATAACTGGATTAATATCAATGACAATAAGGGAGAATATCGTGAGTGCATCAACTGATTTTACGCAGTTTTTACTGGACTGTCAGGCGTTGAAGTTCGGTTCTTTTACCTTAAAGTCTGGCCGCCAGTCACCTTATTTTATTAATGCAGGATCTTTTAATGACGGTCAGCGTATTGCTCGTTTAGGCGAGTTCTATGCTCAGGCAATCCGTACAGCTCAAGCTGAAGGAAAGCTGGGGGAGTTTGATACTATTTTTGGTCCAGCATATAAGGGTATCCCTTTGGCTGTAACCACTTCAATGGCTTTGAGTATGGCTCAAGGCAACGCTGTGGGTTACACTTTCGACCGTAAAGAGGCGAAAGATCATGGCGATGGTGGAATGTTCGTAGGTACTGCATTGCGCGATGGTATGAAAGTGCTTCTGGTTGATGATGTGATGACAGCAGGCACTGCAGTGCGTGAGGTTTTGCCGAAGCTGAAAGCTGCTGCAGATGTAGAGGTTGTCGGTTTAGTGCTTTCTGTGGATCGTATGGAGAAAACTAAGGATTCTGATCAGTCTGCTGTGCAGGCTGTTGAAGAGGAATTTGGTTTCCCTGTTTTTGCTATTGCAACTATTCATGACATTATTGATGCTGCATGCCAGCTGAGTCATGCTGATGGTTCACCTGTTATTACGGAACAGATCAGCGAGCAGATTGAGGACTATTTCGCTCAGTATGGGGCTTAAATAAGACGTGAGAGTTGTATGAACTCACAGATGATATTGTTGCTTAACACAATGAATATCGTCTGTGAGTTTTTATATGGAGAAGAAACCTCATTGCTGGTATATCCGTATGCTTCACCGTGATAATCTATTCCTAGATTTTTCAGGCGAAGGTACTACCAGCTAAAATAAAGAGTGAATAAGGTTCAGGAGATTATGCTATACGTACATGAGATATACGGATTCTTGTGTGCATATACGCCGGTTGTGCCCTTGCTGCATATAAGGAAGTGTTAGACGGGGTTGGCACAATCCTTACCCTTAATCTTCTGGTGAATGCACGGGATATATTCAGCTGTTACCCGCAAATTCACTGTATGGTCTTTTCTGCAACGCATACTTGCGCTGACGTGCTTTTACCCAATTGCTGTAGCAGGTGTGCTATGGGGGACGGCTATTGATTATAGGAGCAACTATTATTGTCTGTAGCGTTGAAACATATCGTATGAAATGCAACCGCAATCACTAGATTTTATAGTTCAGAACTTTGAGCACGAGGATTCATACGTTTTTTTTAAAAAAGTGTGTTGTATAGTTTTATAGGCTATACAACACACTTCATTAATCGGCAGATTTAATCTTCAATCGTTTCATAACCGTGCCTATGAATTACTTCCTTCAGCTTTTCTACGTACGTTTGCGCTGCATGAGAAAGGCGAGCGCGCTCATTAGTAATCCATCCGACGAGCATACGGTCATCAGATTCCAATGGTATGGTTACGATTTTTTCTGTATTCAAATCTTCATTATCAATACCAGACGAAATAGTATAACCGTTCAATCCCACAATAAAGTTCAAAATCGTAGCACGGTCGGTCACGTTAATCTGTTTTGACGCGTATTCTGGCCAGCAGGCTTCTTCAGCGAAATAGAAGCTGCCTTCTTCACCTTGCTCAAACTGAATAAATGGGTACGGTTTCAAATCCTCCATACTAATCGTCTTGCGATGTGCTAATGGATTTTCACGTGAAATAAATACGTGCAACCCTGCGGTAAAGAGAGGATGGAATTCCAAATGCTTTTCACGCAAAAGTTTGTTAATCACATTACGATTGAAATCAGAGGTGTACAGGATACCAATTTCTGAACGCATATTAGCTACAGACTCAATAATGTCACGTGTGCGATCTTCACGAATAGAAAACTCATATTCTTCAGAATCAGACGAGTTAATCATATCCACAAACGCTTCAACTGCGAACATGTAATGCTGGGTAGATACTTGGCAAAGCTGTTTACGAGGCTTCGTATTCTTGTAGCGTTCCTTCATCAGCTCTGTCTGATCAAGAATCTGACGAGCATACTGTAGGAATTCAACACCATCAACAGTTAAAGCAATACCTTGAGAAGAACGGGTAAAAATTTCAATACCCATTTCTTTCTCGAGTTCTTTAACCGCTGAGCTTAGAGCAGGCTGAGAAATATATAAAGCGTGGGATGCTTCGTTCATGGAACCGCATTCCACAATTTTCACAATGTATTGAAGCTGAAGAAGTGTCATATTAATTAGCCTATCAATCAGTATTTACCAAAATGAGCGGTTACTCTAAAGCAACCAAATCATAGTAAGAATCATTCCATAAGTCTTCATCACCATCAGGCAGAAGAAGCACACGATCAGGGTTGAGGGCTTGCACCGCACCCTCATCGTGGGTTACCAGCACAATAGCACCCTCATATTTGGCAATAGCGCTCAAAATTTCATCACGCGAAGCAGGATCCAAGTTGTTAGTCGGCTCATCAAGCAATAACACATTAGCTTTAGACGTGACTAGAGTAGCCAATGCTAGACGAGTTTTTTCACCGCCGGAAAGCACTCCAGCAGGTTTCATCACATCATCACCAGAGAACAAGAAACTACCCAAAATAGTGCGCGCTTGCGTATCATCAAGTTCAGGAGCCACAGACTGCAAATTTTCTAAAACAGTTGCAGACGTATTCAAAGTGTCATGTTCCTGCGCAAAATAACCAATCTTAGCGCCATGCCCCAGCTTCACTTCACCCGTATCCGGCGCATCCACGCCCGCTAAAATACGCAAAGTCGTGGTCTTACCCGCACCGTTATACCCTAAAATAACAACGCGCGAACCCTTATCCACAGCTAAATTAATGCCAGCAAACACAATATTAGATCCAAAAGCTTTCGAAATATCTTCAGCCATAATCGGAGTACGTCCACATGGGGCCGGAGTAGGGAAGCGTAAATCAGCTACCTTCTCCTTCTTACGCATCGGTTCCGTAGATTCCAAAAGTTTCTCAGCGCGACGCATCATATTCTGTGCAGCCACTGCCTTCGTAGCTTTCGCATGAAGTCGAATTCCTTGCTGCATTAAACGCTCAGCTTTTTTCTGAGCCACTTCGCGCTCGCGGCGACGGCGTTCCTCATCAACTGCACGCTGCTTTAAATACGCTGCCCATCCCAGAGAATACATATCTATTTGTGCACGTTGAGCATCCAAATGCCACACCTTATTAACAGTTTCACCCAACAGTTCAGTGGAGTGGGAAATAACGAGGAAACCACCGGCATAACTTTTCAAATACTTCTTTAACCATTCAATAGAATCAGCATCCAAATGGTTTGTCGGCTCATCTAAAATCAAGGTGTCGGCGTTAGAAAACAGAATACGAGCTAACTCAATGCGTCGACGCTGACCGCCCGACAGTGTTCCTAATGTGCGTGGCAAAACTTCCTGATTAATGCCTAAACTTTCTGCCATAACCGTGGCATCAGATTGTGCAGAATAACCGTCGGCATTCTCAAAATCCTGCATCGCTTTATCATAACGGCGCATAGCTTTTGCCATAATATCTGGATCTGGATTAGTCATATCGCGTTCAGCTTTACGAATGCGTGACACAATCGCAGCAATATCACGCGCAGACATAATACGATCTAACGCTGTTTGTTCAGGATCAGCAGCATGAGTATCCTGCGGTAAATAACCCAACTTACCCGAATACGTCACTTTTCCAGCTGCAGGAAGCATATCGCCAGTAATCACGCGGGTAAGCGTCGTTTTACCAGCACCATTGCGACCAACAAGTCCAATACGGTCTCCTGCAGACACGTGAAAATCAGTTGGAGCAAGGAGCTGGCGAGCGCCAATACGAATTTCTAAACCCTGAGCTGAAATACCCATTCTTTACCTCAAAACCCTTTTACTAACTGTGTTCGATAGTAATAGAAACGCAAGAAAAGCAAGAGTTCATTTCGCTCACACAAAAGTTATAACAGAGTATTCGAAAATTTGTTCGAATATTTTGTTAAAATGTAATCCGACATATTGAGGAGATGCTTGTGACACAAGATATTATTATTGAAAATTTGAACGATGTACCTATGGATCGCAAAATTGTTATTCAAGGCGCTCGCGAACATAATTTGAAGAATGTGGATTTGGAAATTCCACGCAATAAAATGGTTGTGTTTACCGGTTTGTCTGGTTCAGGTAAATCATCTTTGGCTTTTGACACACTCTTTGCTGAGGGGCAGCGCCGTTATGTGGAGTCTTTATCTGCGTATGCGCGTCAATTTTTAGGTCAGATGGATAAGCCAGATGTCGATATGATTAATGGTTTAAGTCCAGCTGTGGCTATTGATCAGAAAACCACAAATCGCAATCCTCGCTCTACTGTGGGAACAATTACAGAAGTTTACGATTATCTACGCTTGCTTTTTGCTCGCACTGGTGTTCCACATTGTCCTGTTTGCGGTGAATTAATTACTGCTCAAACTCCTCAAGCCATTGTTGACACGCTGCTTAAACGCGAAGATAAAACCCGTTTCCAGCTCTTAGCTCCTGTGGTGCGTGGACGCAAAGGCGAATTTGTAGAACTCATTGATAGTTTGCGCACTGATGGATATTCTCGTGCTTTGATTGACGGCAAACTCGTGCAGCTCAATTCAGATATTAAACTGAAAAAACAAAATAAGCACACAATTGAAGTAGTTATTGATCGTTTAGCACTGAAAGAAGGCATTCGTCAGCGTTTAACTGATTCTGTTGAAACAGCATTGCGCTTATCTCATGGTCTTGTTATTGCTGATTTCGTCGATCTTGATGAAAAAGATCCACAACGTCGTCAGCCTTTCTCAGAAAATCGCAGTTGCCCTCATGGTCATGACCTGGAGCTGGACGAAATTGAGCCACGCACTTTCTCCTTTAATGCCCCATATGGAGCATGCCCGGAATGTACAGGAATTGGTTCTAAACTCGAGATTGATCCTGAACTCATTGTGCCTGATGTCACCAAATCTTTAGCTGAAGGCGCTATTGAACCTTGGAATATGTCCAAAACCCAGTCTGAATACTATCAGCATTTACTTGAAGGACTAGCTGAAGACCTAGGCTTCGACATGAATACGCCGTGGAACAAGCTAGACGCGAATGTGCGCGATGCTATTATGCATGGTCATGATTTCAAAGTGAATGTGCGCTATAGAAACCGTTGGGGACGTATGCGCGAATACACATCAGGATTTGAAGGCGTGGTACGCGCTCTCATGCGCCGTCATGATGAAACCGATTCCGAAAATATGCGCCAATATTACGAAGCATATATGCGTGAAGTTCCATGCCAAGTATGCAAGGGACGCCGTCTTAAGCCAGAAGTTTTAGCCGTAACCGTAGGCGATAAATCCATTATTGACGTATGCGATATGCCTATTGCACGCGCTTTAGACTGGATTAACACATTGCATTTAGAAGGCTCAGCAGCACAAATTGCTACTGAAATCGTTAAAGAAATCCAAGCCCGACTCGGCTTCCTCAACAATGTTGGTTTAACCTATTTAACACTATCTCGTGCAGCCGCCACTTTGTCTGGTGGGGAAGCACAACGCATCCGTCTGGCCACTCAAATTGGTTCAGGTCTTGTAGGTGTAATGTATGTGCTTGACGAACCATCAATTGGATTACATCAGCGCGATAACGAACGCCTGATTCAAACATTGCATGAGCTACGCGACCTCGGCAATACTCTTGTTGTGGTTGAACATGATGAAGATACTATTATCACAGCAGACTGGCTTGTTGATATTGGTCCCGGAGCAGGTGAACACGGTGGAGAAATCATCTACTCAGGCCCTGCTGGCGGCATTACACAAGCAGGACGATCCATTACAGGAGCATACATTGCTGGACGTCGCAAAATTGCCATACCTAGCAAGCGTCGCCGCGTTTATAAAACGAAGAATTTGCGCGTGGTGGGCGCTCGCGAAAATAACTTGAAAAATTTGGATGTAGCATTCCCTCTTGGCGTGCTGACTGTGGTCAGTGGTGTTTCTGGTTCAGGTAAATCCACGCTCGTCAACTCTATTTTGTACCCTGTTCTGGCTGATAAGCTCAACGGCGCTCGCCTTGTTCCAGGAAAGCATATTCGTGTTGATGGCGTTGATCAGGTGAAAAAAGTTATTCACGTGGATCAAAATCCTATTGGCCGCACACCGCGATCGAACCCTGCAACATATACGGGTGTGTGGGATAAGATTCGAAACCTCTTAGCCAAAACTCCTGAAGCCCAGGTGCGCGGATATGGACCAGGCCGCTTCTCCTTTAATGTAAAAGGTGGTCGCTGCGAAGCCTGCCATGGTGACGGTACGATTAAAATTGAAATGAACTTCCTTCCTGACGTGTATGTGGATTGTGAAGTGTGCCATGGTAAGCGTTATAACCGTGAAACCTTGGAAGTCACCTATAATGGCAAATCTGTTGCTGATATTCTTGATATGCCGATTGAAGAGGCTGCACGATTCTTCAAAGCATATCCTGCTATCGCGCGTTACTTAGATACTCTTGTTGATGTTGGATTGGGTTATATTCGTTTAGGTCAGCCCGCTCCAACCTTATCTGGTGGTGAAAGTCAACGCGTGAAGTTGGCTACTGAACTTCAGAAGCGTTCTAATGGCGATACCGTATATATTTTGGATGAGCCAACTACAGGATTGCATTTTGAAGATGTTAATAAACTTATGGTTGTGCTTCAAGGTTTGGTTGATAAAGGCAATACCGTTATTGTTATTGAGCATAATTTGGATGTGATTAAATCTGCAGATTGGATTATTGATATGGGTCCTGAAGGCGGTGACGGCGGCGGTACTGTTGTAGCTGAAGGCACACCAGAACAGGTCACAGATATTGCAGATAGCTGGACGGGTAAATTCCTTAAACCACTTTTAGCTCGTCAATAAGTGCATCTCATACACGTGTAGCCATAGTAAGGATTGCAGATGAGTTCCATGATTGAAAAGCATTCACCCGGAGTGTGGAGAAAAACAGCTCAAGCATTGGTAACAAACAATGCTGAGCAGATGCCTGATGTCAATTCCTCTGGCGTGAATGCTAATGGTGCTCCTTTGCTCGGCGATACGCGCGACCTCTTTCGTCCTAAAACATCGGATATTCCTACCAATCCTGGGGTGTATAAATGGCGTGATGAAGATGGTCGAGTAATTTACGTGGGTAAAGCGAAAAACCTGCGTAACCGGTTATCGAATTATTTTCAGCCCTTGAACCGTTTACATCCCCGTACCCAAAATATGGTTCTTACTGCACGCAGTCTTGAATGGACTGTGGTGGGTACAGAATTAGAATCTCTAACGTTAGAGTACACGTGGATTAAAGAATTTGATCCGCGCTTTAATGTTGTTTTTCGGGATGATAAAACCTACCCTTATGTTGCTATTTCTATTAAAGAAGAATACCCACGTGTGTGGGTGACGCGTAATAAGAACAATCGGAAAGCACGCTATTTCGGACCATACGCCAAAGTATGGAATATGCGTCAAACACTTGATTCCATGCTCCACGCGTATCCTGTGCGCACTTGTGCTCCGTCTATTTTTAATAAAGCACAGAAAACTGGGCGTCCCTGCTTGTTAGGGCATATTGGTAAATGTTCAGCACCGTGCGTAGGTAGAATTTCTGCTGCAGAGCACCGCGCTATGAGTGAGCAATTGGTGGCGATTTTAACCGGGCGTTTGGGCTCGTCATTCCGTAAGACATTAGAAGCTCACATGAAAGAGGCGAGCGCTGAGCTTGAGTTTGAAAAAGCTGCAAAACTGCGCGATCAAATAGCGGCTTTAGATTCCGTTTTAGAGCAGAATGCGGTTGTTTTCTCCACAGATGTAGATGCAGACATTATTGGCATTGATACTGATGAGTTAGAAGCAAGCGTGCATACTTTCTTTGTGCGTGCGGGAACAATTCGCGGTGAACGTGGATGGTCTGTTGAGCGCGTTGAAGATGTGGATGATGCTGAACTGCTCAGCGATTTGATTACTCAAGTGTATTCGGCTGCAATAGAGGAGAACCGTTCAACCGCGACTGATTCATCTGATGTAACTGATTCTGCTGATGCGTCCTCCATTGTTGTATCGGAAAATAGAAGTGCTTTAGCTCCCACTCAGCAAGCTACTGCTACCGATAGTACTCGTCGCGCTCAAGCCACAAAACAACGTCGAGAACGCGAGGATATGACTGGTCGCAGTGATTTACTTTCACCGATTTCTCCTATTCCACGTGAAATTATCACGCCTTTTGCGCCTGATCGTCAGCAAGAGTTGGAAGCATGGTTGTCTGCTATGCGTGGCTCTATGGTAACAATTCGTGTGGCTGAGCGAGGAGAAAAGAAGACTTTGCTTGACCGTGCTCTTGCTAATGCTCAGCAAAGTTTGAAACGTTCTAAAGCGAGCCGTGTAACCGACCTCGCTGCACGCTCTGAGGCGCTGAAAGATATTGCTGATGCGTTGATGCTGGATAAGGCTCCTTTGCGCATAGAGTGTTTTGATATTTCTAATGCTTCAGGTGGTTCATTCCAAGTAGCCTCTATGGTGGTTTTTGAAGATGGTATAGCCAAGAAAAATTATTATCGTCATTTCGCTATTCGAGGTGCTGATGGGCGGGGAGCAGTAGACGATACGGCAGCTATTTATGAAACCTTGACTAGACGTTTTAAGCATGGCAATATTTCCGGCGATACCGGAGAGAGTTTGGAAGATGAACAGCGCGCAGCCAAAGCGCACGAGCAGAGTGCGGACGGTTCACAAGAACAGGTTGCTGACAAAGAGCAGAATGTGGTTCAACAAGACACCAACCGTCGTCGGTTCGCGTATAAGCCAAATCTCATTGTTGTTGATGGTGGGCAGCCACAGGTCAAGGCTGCACAACGTGCGCTTCATGACTGTGGCGTGGACGATGTGGCTGTATGTGGTTTGGCTAAAAAGTTAGAAGAAGTGTGGCTGCCTGATGACGATTATCCGGTAATTTTGAAGCGTCAATCTGAAGGTATGTATCTGTTACAACGAGTGCGTGATGAATCACACCGTTTTGCTATTACATATCATCGTAAAACAAGACGTAAAGGAGCATTACGCTCTGCATTAGATGATATTCCAGGAATTGGTCCATCATTCCAAAAGAAACTGCTCAATCATTTTGGCTCAGTACGCGCTATGCGAGGTGCCAGTATTGAAGAGTTTATGGCTGTTCCTGGAGTGGGACGTTCTAAAGCTGAAGTGCTTTATAACTCTCTGCATACGGAACAATCTGATGATTAACGCATATTTCGTCCATACTCATCAAGAGGATTAAAGATATGAATCAACATCATGCAGCCGTTTTAGGTTCACCTATCGCACATTCCTTGTCGCCAGTACTTCATAATGCTGCCTATGCTTCGCTTGGCTTATCTGACTGGAGTTATGACCGTCATGATGTGAATGAAAACACTCTTGAAGAGTTTTTCTCACATTGTGATTCATCATGGGCGGGCGTAAGCATGACGATGCCGCTCAAGCAAAAAGCACTAGAATTCGGTGAAATCGGTGACGAACGCGTATCTTTCCTCGGTGTGAGCAATACTGCTGTTTTTGATTGGTCACGCACCAATCCTGCGCATCCCCATATGCCGCATATCAGCTTATATAACACGGATGTGGACGGTGTAAAACTCACCTTTGCTGAAGAATATGGCATCTCGAAAGCTGATAATGCGAGCGTATGCATTATTGGTTCTGGATCCACAGCTATGTCTTCTATGGCAGCGCTCATGGAAATAGGAGCACGAGAATTTACTCTTTGCGCTGCAGATTCTCAACAGGCTGAACATATGGCACAAACAATGAGTACATATCAGTGTGCCAATGCCAGCATTACAGTACAGCCATGGGATAACACTGTTGATCACATCGCTCAAGCAGACATAGTAGTGGCAGCAGTTCCAGCACACGCAACCGACACCATTGCTCAAGCTGTACGCGCATTACCAGAATCTATTAGTTTCCCCGATATGCACGTGCTCGATGTGATTTATGATCCGCGGCCAACAGCTCTTATGACAGCACTATCTGAACGATCAGCCCATGTGCGTGGGGGAGAACATATGCTCTTACGTCAAGCTATTGCACAAGTAGCGTATATGACTGGCATTCCAGTACGCACCGTATTAGATACTGCTTTCGCTGATATGAAAACTGCTTTATTTGAACAGCTCTAGGTTTACACTAAGAAGTTATGGAGAAGATGGTTTCACAAACGCAAACCTCAGTAGCAGATGATTTCGAAGTTCTGCTCATCACCGGTATGTCTGGTGCAGGACGCTCTCGTGCTGCAGACAGTGTAGAAGATATTGGCTGGTATGTGGTCGATAATCTTCCTCCTAAGTTGCTTATTCCGCTCGTAGATATGATGACCTCATCAGGTTCAAAAGTGCACAAGCTGGCAGCAGTTATTGATGTGCGCTCGCGTTCATATTTTGATGACCTCAGTCAAATATTGGCACACCTCGAGGATTTAGGCGTAAAAACACGTATTCTTTTCCTCGATGCGAGTAATGATGTTCTTATTAAGCGTTATGAATCGGTGCGCCGCCCGCATCCGTTGCAAAATGGTCGCCGCCTTATTGATGGAATTACAGAAGAACGTGAGCTCTTACAGATGCTTAAAGAGCGTGCAGACATTATTCTCGATACGTCTCGCACAAGCATTCACCAGCTGTCCACACAGTTGTATGAATCGCTTGTAGGTTCTGGAGCCCAAACAGTTAATGTGCACATTTTCAGTTTCGGCTTTAAACATGGTGTGCCTTCTGACGCTGATTTTGTTTTCGACGTGCGCTTTTTGCCAAACCCTTTCTGGGTGCCGCAATTGCGCAATTTGAACGGAACCGACCAGGCAGTCAGTGATTATGTGCTTGAGAGTCAAGGTGCCGAACAGTTCCTTGATGCTACCGAGAAAGCTCTTGAAGTTGCTTTGGACGGTTACGCGCGCGAAGATAAGCATTTCGTTACCATTGCCGTAGGATGCACCGGTGGACAGCATCGCTCCGTTGCTATGAGTTACGAACTCGCGAAACGTTTGAAAAACCATGGCTTAACGGTTACTGTTTCAGCACGTGAACTGGAAAGAATGCGTCACAACTAATACTGATAAGAAAAATTTCCACCAGCAGACTACTATCTTTTCAAGATAATCCAGCAAAAATTATCTGGTAGCTTTATCTATCCACGGTTATAGCTACACTAATCTTCGGATAATCTGCTTTCAACCCCAAGGAGGCGCCGTGTCACTGCTCGACGAGGTCAAAAACGAACTCGCAGCAATCACTGATGACTCGTCATTAGCAAAACAAGCACAGGTTTCAGCTATGCTACGTTTTGGTGGCGGCATTCAGGTCGTGAAAAATATTCCTATTGTTGTTGGTCAATTCACGAGCGCAACTGCAGCCCGTTGGCTCCAAAAGTCTATTCGAGAGATTTGGGGATACGATGCTGAATTACGCAAGGGAACATCTTCTTTACCATCTGGTGAAACAGTAGAATATTATCTTGTTGCTATTACCCGCGATGGTAAGCGTCTTGCTTTACAATCCGGCCTCCTCGATCAGCGTTCCGTGGAAGTGCCCGGTATTGCGCCAGCGCATATTCAAGGCAATATTGCTCAAGTTAAAGCAGCATGGCGTGGTGCATTTCTGGCTAAAGGTCGCCTCAGCGATCCTGGTAAATCCAGTCTGTTAGAAATTGTTTGCCCAAGTGTTGAGGCTGTAAACGATCTTATTATTGCAGCTCGCCGTTTAGGAATTACTGCTAAACCACATCGCGTTCATTCTTCTGTGCGTGTGCGTTTAAGTGATCCTGATGTGATTGAGCGTATGCTTATTTTGATGGGCGCCAACACCACAGCGCGCGAATGGAGCGGTAAGCGTGTGGAAGGTGAGACTCGAGGTAAAGCAAACCGTTTGGCAAACTTCGACGATGCGAATATGCGCCGTAGTGCAAAAGCTGCTGTTGAAGCAAGCCAAAAAGTGCGTAAAGCATTTGAAATTCTTGGTGACGATATTCCTGAAAACTTGCGCGCTGCAGGTCAACTGCGTCTTGACCATGGCGATGCAAGTCTAGAAGAACTTGGCCGTTTAGCTGATCCTCCGATTACGAAGGACGCTATTGCAGGTCGAATCCGCCGCCTTTTGCAATTAGCAACAAAGGTTGAGAAACAGCGTGCAGCTGCAGCGGAAAAGAACTAAACTTCATAGTTAGCGACAATAGAAAGGAAGCTCATGAAGACTCTCAAAGATTTGGGTGATCTAGCTGGCAAGCGTGTGCTTGTTCGCGCAGATTTCAACGTTCCACTGGACGGAACAACTATCACTGATGATGGTCGTATCCGTGCAGCATTGCCAACCATCAATGCTTTGCGTTCTCAGAACGCTAAGGTTATTGTTATGGCTCACTTGGGTCGTCCAAAGGGTCAAGTTGTTCCAGAGCTGAGTCTTGCTCCAGTAGCAGCTCGCTTGGGCGAATTGTTGGACGCACCTGTGGTTTTGGCATCTGACACCTATGGTGATGATGCTCAGGCTAAGGTAGCTGCCATGAACGATGGCGACGTTGTTTTGCTCGAAAACGTGCGTTTCAATAAGGAAGAAACATCTAAGGATGCTGAAGAGCGTGCAGCATATGCTAGCAAGATTGCTGCTTTGGGTGATGCTTTCGTATCCGACGGTTTCGGTGTTGTACACCGTGCACAGGGCTCTAACTACGATGTAGCAACTGATCTTCCAGCTGCAGCAGGTTTGCTTGTTGAAAAGGAAGTAACCGCTCTGTCTAAGGCAACAAACAATCCAGAACGCCCTCTCACCGTTGTATTGGGTGGTTCTAAGGTATCTGACAAGCTCGGCGTTATTTCCAACTTGCTGAACAAGGCTGATCGTCTTGTTATTGGTGGCGGTATGGTCTTCACCTTCCTCAAGGCTTTGGGCTATGAGGTAGGAAAGTCCTTGCTGGAAGAAGATCAGGTAGAAACTGTAAAGGGCTACTTGGCAACAGCTAAGGAAAACGGTGTAGAAATCGTTCTCCCAACCGATATTTTGGCTGCAGATACATTTGCTGCTGACACTGCTTATGAAGCTGTTGCAGCTGATGCAATTCCTGCTGACAAGATTGGTTTGGATATTGGTCCAGAATCTCAGAAGCTGTTCCACGACAAGATTGTTGATTCTAAGACAGTTGTATGGAATGGTCCAATGGGCGTATTTGAGTTCGACAACTTCGCTGGCGGTACTCGTGCCGTAGCTCAAGGCTTGATTGACGCAACTGCTGAAAATGGCGCATTCTCCATCGTTGGTGGTGGCGATTCTGCTTCTGCAGTGCGTAACCTCGGTTTCGATGAAAGCAAGTTCTCCCACATTTCTACTGGTGGTGGAGCTTCCCTCGAATTCCTCGAAGGCAAGACTTTGCCAGGTTTGAGCGTTCTCGACTAACTCACATACATAATGATGGCAGCTATGCGTTGTATGGTGCAACGTTTAGCTGCCATCTTTTATAATAGGCACAGAGCTACAAAGCAATCATTGACGCAAAGAAGTGAGCACAACATGACCAATACACGACGCCCTTTAGTTGTGGGCAATTGGAAGATGAATCTTGATCATAGGGAAGCCACGTATTTTGTGCAAAAACTCGTATGGCTTTTACGTGACGCTCATTTCAATTACGATGAATGCGATATTGCACTGTTACCACCATTCACATCAATTCGTAGCGTACAAGTCCTCGTAGAAGCTGACCGACTCAACATTAGCTATGGTGCTCAAACAGTATCTGTGACCGCACAAGGGGCTTTTACAGGAGATGTATCAGCCGATATGCTGTCCGCTTTAGGATGCCACTATGTGTTAGTGGGGCATTCCGAACGCCGTCGCTACCATTCTGATGATGATGCAAATCTCGTTGACCAAGTACGCGCAGTTTTAGCTGCTGGTATGCAACCAATTTTATGTGTGGGCGAAGGCTACGAGGAACGCCGCGAAGGTATTGAACTTGACTATGCTGTAGGACAAGTTGACGATATTACGCGTGATTTATCAGAAGAGGATGCACGTAAACTCATTATTGCGTATGAACCAGTGTGGGCAATCGGAACTGGGCTAGTAGCCACTCCGCAATCTGCACAGGATGCAGCTCACGCTATTCGCCAACATTTAACCACCACATATTCCGCTGAAACCGCAGACCACGTGCGCATTCTTTATGGAGGATCAGTTAACGCTAATAATGCTACGCTGATTATGAATGAAGCACGTGATATGGATGGTTTTTTGATTGGTGGAGCAAGCCTACAACCTGAGGAATTCTCATCTATTATTCGTTTAACACATAAGGCTGCGAAAAAGCGCGGATAAAATTACAGGTGGTATTAGAGACTGTATTTTGTCGTAGGGGAGCGAAAGTGGCATTTTTCGTGCCCATACTGTATTCTTAAAGAGGTTTTTATTGGAGGTGCAATGAACTGGTTGTTCGTTCTTAAGGTAACACTTGAAGTTATCGTCGTTATTCTCAGCATTATGCTCACAGCACTCATCCTTATGCATAAGGGTAAGGGCGGCGGTTTGTCCGATATGTTTGGTGGAGGTATCTCCGCAAATGCTGGAACCTCTGGCGTGGCAGAGCGCAACTTGAACCGTATTACAGTAACCATTGCATTGATTTGGATTGCTTTGATTATTGTTCTCGACTTCATGGTCAAATACGGCTGGGGCGCTTAAGCTTTTCAATTAGAGATACTTATTATGTGGACTTGCTATGAGGCGAGTCCACATTTTTATTGTGTAAAACCATACGACAAGAAAAATGATTGCAGTTTAGAATAGCGTAGATCTTTTCTGCTGAACTGACTAGCCATTACAGCTGCTACTCAAAGATGAGTAGCAAAACAAGGATCATATAGGAAAACTATAGGTATAGAGTTACCTTAAATCCCGTACCGATAGTCTGTGCATCGTGAAAGCTTCCATACATTCAAAATTATATGACTGTAGTGGAAGATATTTTATACCTTCAGTCATCTGAATCCACTTCAAATCTCGGGGGGGAAATAACGTTAATAATGTGCTATGAAAAGCCATTCATATGCTTCGTATAGTAATAATTGCATAAATATTCAAGAGAAGAGGGGATATCATGACACATGATTCTCAGGTTAAAACACTACGAAATTATCAGTGCTAAAATCTCGTCGTTTTCTTCGTTTTCACATATCATCGCTAAAATTCTTATCTGCTTAGTGAGCATAATGTGAGTGTGCTACATGGTATCACGCTTGCAAGAAATCAACACACAAGCAGTAGGCAGAACAGATAGAGAATTCTATATATAATAATTAGATACGGAGATCTATGAATAATAAAATTACCGGTGCTCGTATACCGTATCCAAAAGGTGAAGAACCTAATTTGAGTATTCCTGAAACATATAATGAGTATTACAGAATACTACTTGGTCGAATAGGTACAAATCCGTTAGTTACAGTTTGTATGAATCCATCGACGGCAAATGAAAAATATAGTGATAAAACCGCCAATCGAATAATCAATGTAAGCAAAAAATTAGGTTACGATGGTTGGGTAATAGTTAATGTATATCCTGAACGTGCTACCAAGGCAATTGATTTAGACGCATTTAATCCTGATTTGTCAGAATTGAATGTTCAATCAGTTAAGAATTTTTTACTTGATAATGGTTTTAAGGAAGTGTGGGGTGCCTGGGGAAATCAAAACATCCATCCTTAGTTAAAGGTAGAGATCACCTCTTATCTGTTCTTAAGCAGAGTAAAATTCGTGTGTTTTCTTTCGCGCCTCTAACCAAACAGAACCAACCAGTTCATCCATTAAATCGAAGAGTAAAACAGAATATTTCAGAAGACGGTAAGAGATATTTAAATTTTTAGGTGATTTTTATAGCATGAGCAGCTGATAAGCAATCGGGCGTGGTATATATCGATTGTGTAATGGTCTCCATTTAGCAACATGCACAAAAAACTACTCGGATGAGACACTATAGAAGAAATCATGTGAACACTGCAAAGTCTTTTAAAAGGACTTGTATATTGTAAAACATAAAGCATGTCATAGTCTTAACAGTCTTAACGATATCGTATATAGCATAAAGGAGATGTATCCACAATTAAGCGGATACGTCTCCTTTAGATTTATTCTACTGTCTCAGAACAGGCTATAAACGCAACTTAAGCGTTTACGCGGTCAATACCAGCCTGAACATCAGCGATTACAGAATCCCAAGACTTGATGAATGCTGCAACACCATCAGCTTCGAGCTTGTCGGTAACCTTCTTGATGTCAATGCCAAGCTCAGCAAGCTTATCCATAACTGCATGAGACTCTTCATAGGTGCCCTTGATGGAAGGAGCACCGTCACCCTGCTCAGCCAAAGCGTTGAGGGTCTTCTCAGGCATAGTGTTTACTACATCTTCTGCTACGAGTTCATCTACATACTTGGAAGGGGAGTATGCAGGGTTCTTTGTACCAGTAGATGCCCACAGTGGACGCTGACGCTTTGCGCCTGCAGCTTCGAGCTCAGCCCATGCTGGATCGTTAGCGAACTTGTTTTCGAACAGTTCGTATGCAATGCGAGCGTTAGCAACAGCTGCCTTACCTTCGAGAGCCTTTGCTTCGTCAGTACCAATTTCTTCAAGCTGTGCATCAATAGCAGAATCAACACGGGAAACGAAGAAGGATGCTACAGAAGCAATCTTAGTGAGGTCATGACCGTTAGCATGTGCCTGCTTAATACCTTCGATGTAAGCGTCGATAACCTGCTCATAACGCTCGATGGAGAAGATCAAGGTTACGTTCACAGAAATACCCTTAGCAAGGGTAGCGGTGATTGCTGGCAAACCTTCGAGAGTTGCAGGAATCTTGATCATTGCATTTGGACGATCAACCTTTTCCCACAGTTCCACAGCCTGCTTTGCAGTGTTCTCTGTATCGTGTGCAAGGCGTGGATCAACTTCGATGGATACGCGACCGTTAACATAGTCAGATGCTTCTGCAATCTCACGGAAAATGTCAGTTGCGTTACGAACATCGGTGGTGGTGAGCTCGCGAATAGCAGTTTCTACATCAACCTTGCCGAGTTCCTTAAGCTGCTCATCGTATGGACCAACTTCAGCCAAAGCCTTCTGGAAGATGGATGGGTTAGTGGTTACACCAACAACGTTCTTGTGAGCAATAAGATCCTGCAAAGAACCGGACTCAATACGGGAACGGCTCAAATCATCGAGCCAGATGGATACGCCAGAGTCGCTGGTCTTCTGTGTGTGCACATTCTGTGCCATAGTTTTTCTCCTTTTGTGTGGAGTTGTTTTAATAAGGGCGGCTTAGCGCGGTAGTGCGTTAAACCGCCCGAAATTTTTTACTTATGCACGAGCAGCTGCAATAGAAGCCTTAGCTTCTTCTACAACATGCTCTGGGGTAATGCCAAGGGCAACCATGTTCTCGTCGCCTGCACCCTGGAGACCGAAGGACTCAATAGATACAGCCTTACCGTAAGAACCGAGGTACTTGTACCAGGAGAGTGCAAGACCAGCTTCAACGGATACACGAGCCTTCACAGTTGCTGGGAGCACAGATTCCTTGTACTCATCAGACTGCTGCTCGAACCATTCCATAGATGGAACAGATACCACGCGAGCCTTAATACCTTCAGCAGCCAAAGTTTCAGCAGCCTTTACAGCATGCTGTACTTCAGAACCAGAACCCATGAGAATAACGTCTGGAGTACCTTCTGTATCTACGAGAACGTATGCACCACGCTTCACGCCATCCTTAGCCTTAGCAATAGTTTCTGCAAGGGTAGGAACGTTCTGACGAGTCAAAATCATTGCTACTGGAGCCTTGGAGTCACGCTCGAAAGCGTAGCGGTATGCTTCAGCAGTTTCGAATTCATCAGCTGGGCGAACAACTTCCAAGTTAGGAATTGCACGTACAGATGCAAGATTTTCTACTGGCTGGTGGGTTGGAACCGTCTTCACCAACTGCGACGGAATCGTGAGTCCATACGTAGAGGTTTGGAATGTTCATCAAAGCTGCAAGACGCACAGTTGGGCGCTCGTAGTCAGAGAACATAAAGAAGGTGCCGTTGAATGGACGAGTATGGGAACCAAGAATCATACCATTGGTAATTGCACCCATAGCAAGTTCGCGTACACCGAAGTGCAGCACGCGGCCACCCTCGGATACGTTTGGCCAAGTCTTTGTAGCATATTCTGCTGGAAGGAAGGATGCAGCACCCTTAATAGTGGTGTTGTTAGATCCACCCAAATCTGCAGAACCGCCCCACAGTTCTGGCATAACAGCAGCAATTGCGTTCAAAGCTGCGCCAGAAGCCTTACGTGTTGCAACGGAAGAACCAGCAGAAATGCCAGCTTCGAGTTCATCAATAGCCTTGTTGAAGTCAGCTGGAAGTTCACCAGCAGCCATGCGATCGAACAAAGCAGCCTTGTCTGGATTTGCTTCACGCCATGCTGCGAACTGCTCATCCCATTCCTTATGAGCCTGTGCACCGCGGTCTGCAACCTTGCGTGCGTGTGCAAGAGCTTCATCATCAGCTGGGAATGCAACTTCAGGATCGTAACCAAGAATTTCCTTAAGACCAGCAACAGCTTCTGCGCCGAGCTTAGAACCGTGGGAAGATTCATCGTTAGTCTTGCCTGGAGTTGGCCAAGCAATCAAAGTGTCTACCTTGATGAAGTGTGGACGATCTGTTACCTGCTCAGCCTTATGCAATGCTGCTGCAAGAGCTTCAGTATCTTCCTTGTAAGAGCCATCTGGCTGTACAAAGGATACTTCATCGGTGTACCAACCTTGAGCTTCAAAACGCTTCAAAATATCTTCAGAGAAGGTCAAGTTGGTGTCGCCTTCAATCTGAATGTGGTTTGCATCGAAGATAACAGTCAAGTTACCGAGCTTCTGACCACCTGCCAAAGATGCTGCTTCAGCGGAAATACCTTCTTCAACATCACCTTCACCGCAGATGACCCAAACCTTGTGATCGAATGGGGAAGTACCTGCAGGAGCATCAGCATCGAGCAAGTTACGCTGGAAACGCTGACCCATTGCAAAACCAACTGCAGAAGCCAAGCCCTGTCCCAATCGGACCTGTGGTCATTTCAATACCTGGAGTCAAACCATACTCAGGGTGACCTGGAGTACGAGTACCCATGGTACGGAACTTCTTCAAGTCATCAAGAGTCAAGTCATAACCAGAGAAGTACAGCTGTACGTACTGAGTCAAAGAAGCGTGACCACCAGAAAGGATAAAGCGATCGCGACCTTCCCAGTTAGGATCCTTTGGATCATGCTTGATGAAGTGCTGATAGAGAGTGTATGCAATTGGTGCAAGAGAAACTGGTGAACCAGGGTGACCAGATCCTGCCTTTTCTACTGCATCTGCTGAAAGAACCTTAGCGAGCTTAACTGCACGCTCGTCAAGTTCAGTCCATGTGAAATCGACCATGTAGATCAACTTTCCTTCCAATAGATGAAGTAACTTCGCGCTCAAATCATTGCGCTAAGCTACTCGTTTACGTTTTTCATACTAATAAGGTATAAAGACCTTTCACGCCTTTATTTCTGTACCTGTGTTGGAATTATGCGAGCCTATATAGCGTGTTCATATGACCTATTTATCTTCGACCTTTGTCTTGCTGTGTTGTTTTGTTCATATACTTGATGTCGTGTTCGTTCGAAGCGATTATTCCATACCGATGTTTAATCTTGTGGGATAGATAATGAATGTCGCTCTTATACAAAGGACACCATGGCAGACTATTACGAAACTCTTGGCCTTTCACGTAATGCAAGTGATGATGATATTAAGAAGGCATACCGCAAACTAAGCCGTAAATATCATCCTGATCTTGCAGGCCCGAAATTTGAGGATAAGTTTAAAGAAGTCAATACAGCATACGAGGTCTTATCGGATCCGCAAAAGCGTTCCCTGTATGATCAGGGAGTCGATCCACTTTCTTCTGGTGGCGGTGCTGGCGCATATGGTGCAGCTGCTGGTGATTTCGGAGATATTTTCACCTCCTTCTTTGGAGGCGGTTTTGGAGCAAGCTCTGGACCAATTTCTCGAACGCAGCCTGGCCGTGACTCTTTAGCTACTATGACTATTGATTTGAAGACTGCTGTTTTTGGTGGCACTGAGTCTCTAAAAGCTACACTATATAGCGTTTGTGATGTCTGCTCAGGTTCAGGCAGTGCTGATGGCAATGCTCCTGTAACCTGTCCAGATTGTCAAGGTTCAGGCTCAGTTCAACGTGTTGTGCGCACAATGCTTGGTCAGATGATGTCATCTCAGCCATGTGAGCGCTGCGAAGGGTATGGAACAATTATTCAAAATCCTTGTGGCTCTTGCCTAGGTCACGGTCGCGTGAAGAAGCAGCGCACGATTTCCGTATCTGTTCCAGCCGGCGTGCAAGATGGCACTCGCTTGCGTTTAAGCAGCCAAGGTGAGGTTGGTGAAGGTGGAGGGCCAGCAGGTGACCTCTATGTGGATATTACGATTCGCGCTCACGAAACTTTTACTCGCGAAGGTAACAATTTGCATTGCTGGATTCGTATTCCTATGACGTGGGCAGTGCTTGGTCACACCACGCAAATTGAAACTTTTGACGGTGACCAAGAAATTACTATTCCTGGCTGGCTCTCAACCAGATGAAACATTAACTCTGAATGATTTAGGCGTCACACGTTTGAATCGTCAAGATCGCGGTAACCTGATTGTGCATTTGGATATTACTATTCCTAAGAAGTTAAGCAATCAGGAAAAAAAGCTGATGTCTGATTTCGAGCAGCTGAATAAGGAATCTCAGCTCAGCGATAAGCCGGAACAGAAGTCTAAGACCATGAAGAAGGGAAAAGGCTTCTTTGAGAAATTACGCGACACTTTCGCTTAAAACATTGCTTCAGATATGAAAAGTTCGGGCTGATTGTGATGAGTGACAATCAGCCCGGATTGTGTTAGATATTCAGTAAGCAAAGCATCTCATTTAGCGAAGAGAGAGCAGTTGCCTGCACATCGATCTGTATTGGCTCACGTAGCCGCCGCCAAAGAAAACGCAATGCCCCGCAATAGGGTAGAGCTGCCAGAGGAGCGTACGTCGATCTTCAAAACCTTTCTTGAGAGGATGAACGCTTTGATATCCGCGTAGAATATCGCTCATATAGCTCATACCAAATAAAGACAACATAGATAAATCTTCTTCACGGTGTCCGCCATGAGCAGCTGGATCAATTAATACTGCTTGAACATTCTCTAATTCTGAGCCATCTGGCGCTGTGCGCGTCCACATCACATTGCCGCTCCACAAATCACCGTGAATGCGTGCAGGCTTATCGTTAGCTGCATCTGCCATGAGTTCAGGTAAAGCATCGCACACTTCTTGAGTTAAATCTGCGTCCGCATGGGTCAAAAGTCCTCGATGAAGACCTAAATCAACCATAGGAATTAAACGGCCCTGCGCATAATAATCCACAGCATTATCCCATGCGCCTGTATCCATGACCACTGGATCTTGCAAAGGTCCAAAATAACATTTGCCATCGTAATCAGAAGGAGCTTGACCGAAACTATCAGCACCAAAATCATGCATATGAGCTAAGGAACGACCAAACTGATAAGCAGCGTCTAGGGTAGCGCTTGCTGGTGAAATACGCTCAATATCGAGATAATCGTTTGCCCAATTGTGCACCTGAACTACTCGTGGTCCACCTACACGCTCTGCTTCTTTAAGCCAGATCAAACCTTTAGCTTCACATTCGAAGAAACCTTCAGGTGCGAAGGAACGAGATTTTCTATGAATTGCCATCTGTGCCATGCCATGCTCCTTCCATGCAGTACATATGTCTTCATTGTAGTAGAAATAATGTTCAGTTTGAGAATCTATGTACGCGTGTGAGATAGACTATGGCACAGTTTAAGTGCTTCTGTATGCGTGTCGCCAGGGTTTTAGGCTCCTGTTATTCCTGCTGTTATCCCTGCTCTGGCAGCTGCTGCGACGGATTATCCGTATTAAAGCCGCGAAGGAATTTTTCTGTTTCATTAATTAAATCTGATGCAGCCTCAGCAGTAAGCGTATTTAGCTTTTCTTGATCATCATCGCGCTTTTCCATGGCAGAAATATAGTGTTGAATATCTGCATTGTCTACAGCTAACATATCTGCCTGAGTTTTCCACTTTATGCTACGCACTGACAAAGTTCCCAACTTGAGCTGAACACCGAGATAATCAGATAATACATTCAAAATTCTTAGGATAGCCATCGGATTATCTTGTGAATCCACATATTGTGCATATGACGGTACAGAAATATGAAGCCCATGCGATGCAAAGCCGTCATCAATTGCCTGAACGTTTAAAACAGTTGGTACGCCAATTGGACCTGTATAAGAATCATCGTGAGCAGTATTATCTGACCAATCGCGAAAAATAACTGGTAGGGGTCTTGTATGCGTGCAATCCGCGTACATCGATCCGATAGTAATCACTTCATCGACTTCGCGTTCCTCAGCAATTCGTAAAGAACGCTGACAGTATTCAGTCCATTTGAAATTAGGTTCTGGAGCAATCTGAATTAATAAAGTAAGATCCGGGTTGACATTAATCTCAGTAAAGGTGGTTTCTGGCCACATAATTTTGCGTTTGCCGTCAATATTGACAATCACCGGACGCATCACTGTGTAATCATAAAAACTACCACAACAAATATGTTCAACTTCTCGAGCTTGTGAAGAATACACACTAATAAGATGATTTAATGCTTGAGTTGCAGCTTGATCTGCATCATTCCATCCACTGAAAGCACTTAACATAACAGTGCGATGAGCGCGAGGGGATACCCCTTCTTGTGCAAAGTATTCTTCAAATTCAGTCATATATGCAAGCATACGAATAAGGCGATATGTTGATTGCTTATTCTCGCCTGGGGCATATTTTTGTGCTTGAAGCTAAAGCACTTGAAGATATGAGGAGCCTATTTGAAGGACTTACGATGAGTGTTCATCAGTGAACATGACCAGTAATATTAAGCAACACGCCGATGCTTGACCAAACTTAGCCACCTAGTTATAGTTATATCTCGTGCTCAGCAACTTGCACAGCACATCGCGGACATAGCTTAGTTGGTAAAGCGCGACCTTGCCAAGGTCGAGACCGCGGGTTCGAGTCCCGTTGTCCGCTCGTGGTCAGTCGAGTTGACCTCTTACGGTGAGTTAGCCAAGCGGTTAGGCAGCGGCCTGCAAAGCCGTATAGACGAGTTCGACTCTCGTACTCACCTCTCTTTTATAAGACTGGGCGATTGGCGCAGGGGCTAGCGCGCTTCCCTGACACGGAAGAGGTCACAGGTTCAAATCCTGTATCGCCCACAAGCCAAGCAGGGTAGTCGGTAAAAGAGTTATGACCTCATATTTGGGCGATTGGCGCAGGGGCTAGCGCACTTCCTTCACACGGAAGGGGTCACAGGTTCAAATCCTGTATCGCCCACTCTCTATTAATTCTTGTGATTAGCTTGAATGCATTCATAGTTTCTCATTTCTCGTGTATTCACGATGTGTTCTCCGACTTCAAGCATCTTATGGTGGGAAAATGCTGTGTGTGGTGGGAATGTTTTATGTCCTACGAAGTGATTCACTATAACAGATCACTCCCTACGGCTCAAATTATGCCCTAAAAGGGTGGAAAATATGTCCTGCGAAGTGATTCACTATAGCAGATCACTTCGCAGGGCCGAAAATTATGTCAAAAGTACCCTAAAAACCGCCCTGAAAAGTGATTCACTACTACTGATCACTTCGTAGGGCTAAAAAACAGCTCAATATAGGGCAAAATGTGACCTGAAAAGTGATTCACTAGAGCGAATCACTCCGCAAGGCCTTAAAAAGACCGAAAAATAGCAGTAACAACCGTCCTGAAAAGTGATCAACCATCATGAATCACTTTTCACGACCATTTTGTTGATTGCGAGTAAAAAACGGAACTTGCCCCAGACAAGCACCACACGACATCACAACCAAACCCAGCCTTTATCATTCTTGCCGATATTTCCTCTAATGCGCGCATGGCGTAATTTGAGCGACTGAATGGGGAGTGGCTTATATGAAGCTTGGCCGTCAGCTCACTAACATCCGAACCCAGAAACCACACGAACGTCCCCTCATACTTCTAAGCTATCTATGAACATATAGGCGGTCTGCACCTGTAACGCGGACCCATAGATGAAAAGGAATAGACTGTGTCAGCAGCTTCTCTTCATGTCACCATCAACGGTGAATCTCAAAATATTGAGCCACACATCACAGGTGTTGAGCTCTTCGCAGATAACAAAGATATTATTGCAGTTCGTATCAATGGAAATCCTCGTGATTTGTATACTCCATTGCATGACGGCGATCAGGTGGAATCAATTGCTCTTGACAGCGAAGATGGCTTAGCAATTATGCGCCATTCTGCAACCCATGTCATGGCTCAAGCAGTACAAGAAGTACGCCCTGAGGCTAAGCTCGGTATTGGTCCTGTTATTAAAGATGGCTTCTACTACGATTTTGACGTGGACGAGCCATTTACCCCAGACGAGTTGAAGGATATTGAGAAGCGCATGCAGCGCATTATCAAGTCCAGCCAGCGTTTTGTACGTCGTGTAGTTACTGAAGAAGAAGCTCGCGCGGAAGAGGCAGATCAGCCATATAAGCTAGAGCTGATTGGTGCTGCTGAAGATCAGATTAGTGCGGAAGAGGCTATTGAAGTTTCTCAGGGAGAACTGAGCTTCTACGATAATGTTGATCGCGACGGCAACGTGGTATGGAAGGATTTGTGCCACGGTCCTCACTTGCCAAACACTCGTTTTATTAAAGCTTTTAAGATTCAGCGTGCGGCAGCAGCATACTGGCGCGGTAATGAGCATAATCCAATGCTTCAGCGTATTTACGGCACTGCATGGCCATCAAAGGATGAGCTCAAAGACTATATGCAGCGTTTGGAAGAAGCAGCTAAGCGTGATCACCGTAAGCTGGGCGCGGAAATGGATTTGTTCTCGTTCCCAGATGAGATCGGCTCAGGTCTGGCTGTTTTCCATCCAAAAGGTGCTGCCATTATTAATGCTATGAAGGATTATTCCTCTCGTCTTCACCAGAGCAGCGGTTATTCTTTCGTGCAAACTCCACACATTACAAAGGGCGGCTTGTACGAAACTTCAGGCCACTTGCAATGGTATAAGGATGGCATGTATCCTCCAATGCATTTGGATGAAGAACGCGATGAGAATGGTAATGTTACGAAGGCTGGCTTCGATTATTACTTGAAGCCAATGAATTGCCCTATGCATAACTTGATTTTCAAATCTCGTCAGCGTTCTTACCGTGAACTTCCATTGCGCTTATTCGAGTTTGGAACAGTATATCGTTATGAGAAATCAGGCGTTGTTCATGGTTTAACCCGTGTCCGTGGTTTAACTCAGGACGATTCTCATATTTATTGCACGCGCGAACAAATGCGCGATGAGCTCAAGAGTCTCTTGACCTTCGTGCTTAATCTTCTGCGTGATTTTGGTTTG
The DNA here is from genome assembly GCA_040702985.1 of Alloscardovia omnicolens. GTDB lineage: Bacteria > Actinomycetota > Actinomycetes > Actinomycetales > Bifidobacteriaceae > Alloscardovia > Alloscardovia omnicolens_A. Next base: position 1,172,258 of record CP159991.1, read on the forward strand.
AATGACTTCTATTTGGAGTTGTCAACCAAGGATGAGCACAAGTATGTAGGCTCCGATGAAATCTGGGAAGAAGCAACAAATACTTTGGCATCTGTTGCTAAGGAGTCCGGTTTGGAGCTGGTTGATGATCCAGCTGGTGCTGCTTTCTATGGTCCAAAGATTTCTGTGCAAGCTCGCGACGCTCTGGGACGCACCTGGCAGGTGTCTACCATTCAGCTTGATTTCAATCTTCCTGAACGTTTTGATTTGGAATATATTGCTGCTGATGGTACTCGTCAACGCCCTGTTATGATTCACCGCGCTTTATTCGGTTCTATCGAACGCTTCTTCGCTATTTTGCTCGAACATTATTCTGGTGCATTCCCAGCATGGATTGCTCCAGTACAGGTTCTCGGCGTTCCTGTGGCAGAGAACTGCTTAGAGCACGTGAACTCCATTATGGCAAAGCTTGACGCAACAATGGTGCGCTCTGAAGTAGATGCATCAAATGATCGATTCGGAAAGAAAATCCGTAACGCGTCCAAGTCTAAAGTGCCATTTATTTTGATTGTGGGCGAGGAAGATATGAATAATAATGCTGTATCTTTCCGCTTCCGTGATGGTAGCCAGCTTAATGGTATTGCAGTTGATACTGCCGTTGCATGGATTAATCAGGCTATTGATTCTCATGCTCTGATTAATTCTGCCGCTGATTTTTCACAGCACACAGATGCTCCAGCACCACAAGAGACTGTAGCTGAATAAATCAGCATCTCGCAGCACATCAACTAATAACTCATAATTGAAAAACCAATAACGACCTTGCCATATGAAGCGCGTCTTCTGTGACAAGGTCGTTTCATATGCGTAAAGTCACAGGTATGACTCAATCACAGAACGTACACATCGAACATCCAAATAATTTTCCTCCACAAGAGGATCATTATGAACGCTTATGGACACCTCAACGTATGAGCTATGTCTTGCGTGATTCAAAACCTAGCGCAGAACAAGAAACAGCAGATACTGCACAACAGAACACCCCAAAACCTTGTCCATTCTGCACAGCTCAAACGCGAACGGATGAAGAAGGTCTTATTGTCTGGCGCGGAAAATCAGTATTCATAATTATGAATCTCTACCCATATAACAGTGGCCACGTTATGGTATGTCCGAACGAACACGTTGCCATGCTCACTGATTTAAACGATGACGCTGTTATTCTCGAATTTGAAAAAGCTACACAAATGGCTATGCGCGTCATGACCAACGTATCTCATCCAGACGGATTCAACATTGGTATTAACCAAGGAGAAGCTGGGGGAGCAGGTGTGGCTACACATTTACATCAGCACCTTGTCCCACGATGGAATGGCGACTCGAACTTTATGCCAATCGTCGCCCAAACACGCACCATGCCTATTCTTCTGGAAAATCAGCGTGCAGCTTACGCGACTGAAGCAGCTCGTATTGCATCAGACTTTGGATTGTAGAAAACAAACTTCTGCCATCAGCTTATGCTATAGCGATACAATCTCACCGCATCATTGGTCTTAGAGAAGCACGCAACTCGTACAAATAGCACTGTTCAAAAACCGTACACCATATAACCCATATAGCCACAGAAAGACTGCGAAAGAGAAGACACCTTTATGCTAGAAAAACTGCGTCTGCCCTTCAAAAAAATTATTGAGCCGTTGGCGCGCGCGCTCGCCTTTATGCATATCAGTGCCAACACCATAACTATTGTAGGAACCGTAGGCACAATCGTAGTTGCTCTTATCATGGGTATAAGCGGACATCTCTTCGCAGGAACGCTTGCACTTACTGTTCTCGTGCTCTTCGACTCACTCGACGGTTCAGTAGCCGCAATCACTAATGGAGGCACAGAATTTGGCGCATTCTTGGATTCAACTCTGGACCGTATAGCTGATTGGGCAGTGCTCTTAGGCGTCCTTCTTTATTTTGCATGGCACACTCCCATGAATAACCTCTGGACTCAACTGGGCATGATCAGCACGCTTCTTGCCATGATGACATCTTTTGTTACACCATATGCTCGCGCTCGCGCTGAAGCAGTGGGTTTTCAGGCAAAAAACGGTATTGCAACTCGCTCAGACCGTTTAGTTATCACCCTTGTTGCAACTGGTATTACAGGCCTAGGAGCACCTATCGCACTGTTAAGTCTAGCGATGCTTTTACTGACAACCCTAGGAATTATTACCGTATGGCAGCGTATTTACACAGTGTATAAGCAATCACTGAGTCATTCATCACGATAAAAACTGTGAAGAATTTTATTGTCTGTCTGAAGGGGTACATAAAATAAACACGGTTTATTCGTACGTATATTACGAGGAGAGTCATGTCAGGACATTCCAAGTGGGCTACCACCAAGCATAAGAAGGCAGCTATTGACGCTAAGCGTGGTAAGCTCTTCGCAAAGCTCGTAAAGAATATTGAAATTGCAGCACGTAATGGTGGTGGAGATCCTGATGGTAATCCAGCGCTCTATGATGCAATTACTAAGGCTAAGAAGAACTCCCTTCCTGCAGATAACATTACTCGCGCTGTAAAGCGTGGTTCTGGTGAAGAAGCAGGCGGCGCTAACTATGAAGAGATTACCTACGAAGGTTATGCTCCAGGTGGCATTGGCTTGATTATTAACTGCTTAACAGACAACCGTAACCGTGCAGCAGCAGATGTACGCTCTACTTTGTCCAAGAACGGCGGTTCTTTGGCTGAGAACGGTTCTGTATCCTTCAACTTCGAGCGCAAGGGACAAATTGTTGTTCCAGCACAAGGCGTTGATTTCGATAAGCTTTTCGAAGTAGCAGCAGAAGCTGGTGCAGATGATGTGGTTGAGGAAGATGATGTTTTCACCATTACCACTGCTCCAAGTGATGTTGTAACTGTTCGTAAAGCAATTCAGGATGCAGGTTTCGACTACGATTCTGCAGAATCAACTTTGCTTCCTCTCAATGAAGTTGAACTCGATTTCGAAGCAGCTTCTAAAGTAAATCGCTTGATCGATGCTTTAGATGAGCTTGATGATGTTCAGGATATTTTCGCTAACTGGACTGCTTCTGATGAAGTTATGGCTCAGTTGGATGAAGAGTAAAATATAATCCTTTTATGATTATTCTAGGCGTTGACCCCGGGCTTACTCGCTGCGGAGTCGGTGTTATTGAAGCCGGCCATTCGCGCCGGCTTTCTTTTATGCACGTAGACGTAATCCGCACACAGCCAAACTCTCCTCAAGATGCAAGACTCTTAGCTATTTTCAATGGGTTAAGTGCAAAACTAGATGAATTTGCTCCTGATATTGTGTCGATTGAACGTGTTTTTGCACAAGAAAACCGAGCGACGGTACTAGGAACAGCGCAAGCTGCAGGACTTGCTATGGTAGCTGCTGCTCAGCGCAATATTCCTGTGGCTTTACACACTCCAACAGAAGCTAAACTCGCGATTACGGGGAACGGGCAAGCCGATAAACCTCAAATGCAGCGTATGGTTACCAAAATTTTAGGATTGAATTCAATTGTGAATCCGCCTGATGCTGCCGACGCTTTAGCACTGGCTATGTGCCACGCATTACGCCCTGCAGGTGCTATTGAAGGTGGGGAACGTGAGCAGCATTTAACTCCTGCTCAAAAACAATGGGCTGACGCGCAGCGCAAAGCACGAAGAGGTCGCGGTGTCCGCCGTGATATGTAATCTAGAATTCTACATATTCGAACAAATGTTCTAACATTTCTTGTGTTATTGAATTGCTCGTCTTCCAGGTAAGAGGTTCGTATGATTGCAAGTTTACGCGGTGAAGTGGCAGGTGTTTATGCTACTGAGGCAATTATTGAAGTTGCCGGAGTAGGCTACAGTCTGCGTATGTCCGGTAAGGATTTAAGTCAGCTTCGCGTCGGGCATGAGGTTTATGTGCTCACGACCATGACGGTCTCACAAGACTCTATTGCCTTGTACGGTTTTCTTCATAAATCAACCCAAGATTTTTTTGCTCAGCTCCAAAAGGTTAGTGGCATTGGACCTCGCGTCGCCATGGCAATTTTGTCCACGCTAAGTACCGAAGAACTTATTAAAGCTATTCGCGATAACGACGTTACCGCGTTGACGAAAGCTCCCGGTCTTGGCAAAAAAGGTGCTCAAAAAATTATTGTAGAACTGAGCGGTTCAGTAAATCTTGATTCTTTAATTACCGAAGATTCTCCACGCGCTGCAAAAACTTCTAGCACTGATGAAGCTCTCAGCGATGAAGGCTCTCGCCAGGTAGTGCAGGGATTAGTATCCTTAGGTTGGCCTCTCAAAGAGGCTGCCGATGCTGTGGAACACACTATGAATGACATGGGACTAGACGCTCCACTCGACACTGCTCAAGTTGCTGTAGTTCTTCGTCAAGCACTTACTCGTTTAGATAGGGGACGTTAGTGGCGGACTTTATGGAAGAACCTCCTATGGTTAATGATGCGCGCGAAGAAGGGTTGCGCATGATTTCAGCTGAACCTCATACCAATGAGCAAGTCAGTGATGAAGAGTTGCGCCCCGATACGTTACAGTCCTTTATTGGTCAGCCTCAGTTAAAAGCTCAGATGAAGTTATTTCTTGATGCTGCCCAGTTACGATCCGTACCTCCAGATCATATTTTGTTAGCAGGCCCTCCAGGCTTGGGTAAAACCACACTTTCTATGATTGTGGCGCATGAACTTGGTGTACCCATCCGTGTTACGTCTGGACCAGCTATTCAGCACGCGGGGGACTTAGCATCAATCGTCTCTTCACTTGAAGAAGGCGAAGTGCTCTTTATTGATGAAATTCACCGTTTACCTCGCGCAGCAGAAGAACTTCTCTATATTGCTATGGAAGATTTCCGCGTGGACGTCATGGTGGGCAAAGGACCTGGAGCTTCATCAATTCCTCTTACTTTGCCACGTTTTACCGTTATTGGAGCTACCACGCGTGAAGGAATGTTGCCATCTCCTCTGCGTGCTCGTTTTGGGTTTACGGCACATTTGGATTATTATCCAACAAATGAATTGAAAAAACTTATCTTACGATCCTCGGATGTTCTCGGCATAACTGTGGATGATGACGCTGCCTACGAATTAGCTATTCGCTCCCGTGGCACACCTCGTGTGGCTAATCGCTTGCTGCGCCGTGTGCGTGACTGGGCAATTGTTCATTCTTTGTCGCGCGTTACTGCAGAAGCTGTACTGGATGCTCTAGAACTTTATCAGATTGATTCTCAAGGTTTAGACCGTCTTGACATCGCAGTGTTGACGGCAATGTGCAAGAATTTCGGGGGACAGACCCGTCGGCCTGAACAACTTGTCCGCTATGGTGGGTGAAGAATCTGAAACCGTCGAAACAGTGTGCGAACCATATCTTGTACGTGAAGGGTTTATGACTCGCACTCCACGTGGACGCATCGCAACTTCAAAAGCTTGGAATCATTTAGGTTTAACGCCGCCCGATGATGTCACATCACTGTTCTAAAATCTAAAAGTATTTTTTATCTCTCAAGGAGTTTTTACATGAGTTACGGAATGCTGATTATTCTGCTCATCGCCATGGTCGGTTTTACTTTCTGGAGCACTCGTCAGCAAAAGAAGCAGCAACAAAAAGTACAGGAATTCCGTGAAAGTTTGGAACCTGGCACAGAAGTTGCTACGGTATCAGGTCTTTTAGGCACCATCGAATCAGTTGATTTAGATCGTGATATTGTGATTATCAACTCTGAAGGCAGCTTAAGCAAGTGGCGTATTCAGGCTATTACTGAGCCTCCAATTATTCCTGCTTATGTAAGCGATGACGAAGTAGATGAAGAAGGAAATCCACTTGAAGATCAGGCAGATTCCTTAGAGCAAAAAGAACTTTCGCCAGAAGAATCTGATAGCGCAACCAAGTAGAATAGATATCTTTGTAATGACGACTTCTGATATTTCATTATCTAGCCCAAATCTCCTTCCTGAAGAGGATGCACAGTATTTATGTTCGCTTATTCGAACAATTCCTGACTTTCCATCTGCGGGTATTTTATTTAGAGATTTTATGCCTGTTTTTGCCCACGCAAAAAGCATGAATTTGCTTATTCAGGGACTTATTAATGCGTTACCTGTTAAACCCAGTGAATTTGATTATATTGCTGGGCTAGAGGCGCGTGGATTCCTTATTGGAACAGCTTTGGCGCAAAAGCTCGATAAAGGCTTTATTGCAGTGCGTAAAGCTGGTAAACTCCCTCCACCTGTGCTGTCGCAAAGCTATGATTTGGAATATGGTGCAGCGACTATGGAGATTGAAAAAGATCTCGTTGAGCCAGGTTCGCGCATTCTTATTGTGGATGATCTTATTGCTACTGGTGGTACTGCATGGGCTGCTATGAAGCTTTTTGAAAGTATTGAGTGCTCTGTAGCTGGTTTCAGTTTCGTTATGGAACTCAATGGCTTGGATGGAACATCAAAACTTGAAAATCATCCTATGTCCACCATGATGGTCATGCCCGCTTAAGGAGCATAATAGATGGATTTATACGAATATCAAGCCCGTGAACTCCTAGCTGAAAATAATGTTCCAATACCTGATGGAATTTTTGCTAGCACTGTAGAAGAAGCGCTGGATGCAGCAAACAGCATTGGGTATCCATGCGTGCTCAAAGCTCAAGTGCGTATTGGACACCGTGGTCAAGCCGGTGGCGTCAAAATTGTGCATGACGAAGAAGAAGCACGCTTCATGTCAGAGCATATTTTAGGCATGACCATTCATGGTCATAAGGTTCGCGGTTTGCTTGTGGTTAAAGCTGCCTCCATCTTGCATGAGTATTACGTATCCATTTCTGTGGATCGCTCTTCACGCGATTATGATGTGCTTGCAACTGCAGCGGGCGGCACGGAAGTAGAAGAGATTGCACGCGAACACCCTGAATTCGTCAAGCGCTTGCATATTAATCCTCTGGAGAATTTCGATTTTGAAGCTGCTCAGAAAATGGCGCAAGAAATTGGTTTCCATCATGCAGACAACGATCAAGCAGCTCAGGTTTTGCTTGATATGTGGCATACATTTATTGAAAATGATGCTACTTTAGTTGAGATTAATCCTCTGGCTAAAATTGGAAAACCAGAAGATGAGTCAACAAAGCGTTTGATTGCTTTGGACGCTAAAATTTCTTTGGATTCTAATGCTGCTTACCGTCATGATAATTGGCAGCGTTTCGATACGCATTTTGATCAAGATAGTTTGGAAGCTCGAGCATCTGAGCACGATCTGCATTATGTGCGATTGAACGGAGAAGTAGGTGTTATTGGCAATGGCGCAGGACTTGTGATGAGTTCTATCGATGCTGTTGCTGATGCAGGCGAAAACTATTTGACGCCTATTAAGCCTGCTAACTTCCTCGATATTGGTGGGGGAGCATCGGCAGAAATTATGGCGGAGAGCCTGAGCATTGTCATGTCTGATCCTAAAGTTCAGTCTGTTTTTGTCAATGTTTATGGCGGCATTACGTCATGTAAACTCGTTGCACAAGGCATTCTCCAGGCAGTTGATCATCTGAAAAACTCAGTCCAGGAAATTACAGATATTGTTATTCGTTTTGACGGTTACGAGGCTAGCGAAGGATTGAAGATTCTCAACCAGGCTTCTCATCCTCGTATTCATGTTGCTCGTACTATGATTGAGGCAGCTCAGAACGCTGTTGCACGAGCAGCCGATGTTTTAGGTATTGAAAGCAAGTAGGTTGTGATCATGAGTTTTGTTCGTCCTAATGCTCCCGTTATTGTGCAGGGAATGACCGGTCACCAAGGCATGACACATACTGCACGTATGCTTAAAGCAGGAACCAATATTGTAGCTGGTGTTAATCCACGTAAGCCAGGACAATCTCTTCAATTTGATGACCTGAGTGGCACGCGTAATGTTCCTATTTATGCCACGTGCCACGAGGCGCGAGAAGCAACAGGAGCTGAAGCATCTGTTATTTTTGTGCCGCCACGTTTTGCAAAATCGGCAATGGTCGAAGCAATCGAAGCCGAAATACCGCTCATCGTTGTTATTACTGAAGGTATTCCAGTAGCCGATACAGCGTATTGCGTGGCTTTAGCTCATAAACATGGAGTTCGTATTGTCGGGCCAAATTGTCCTGGTTTGTCCACCTATACGAACAGTGACGAACAGAGCAGCGGACTGTATGGCGTAAATCTCGGCATTATTCCTGATGGAATTGTTTCCAGCGGATCACTTGGCTTGGTATCTAAATCAGGTACTCTAACATATCAGCTCATGTCTGAATTAGCTGATTACGGCTTCCGTGCTGCTATTGGTGTTGGCGGAGATCCAATTGTAGGAACAACCCAACAAGAAGCCTTGGAAATTCTCAATAATGATCCCCAGATTAAAGCCTGTGTGCTCATTGGCGAAATTGGCGGAAATGCTGAACAGGAACTCGCCGTCTGGGCAAAAGAGCACATGACTAAGCCAATTGTGGCTTATATTGCAGGATACAGTGCTCCTGAAGGTAAGCAAATGGGTCATGCCGGTGCTATCGTATCAGGTGGAAGCGGAACAGCCCAGGGTAAAAAAGAAGCTCTCGAAGCCTGCGGCATTCAAGTTGGCCGTAATCCAAGTGAAACAGCACAACTTATGCGAAATATTATGGAGAATCTATAAATATGGCACAAGGTCGCGTGATTTCGTCGAAAGACCACACTTCAGATGCAATACCGCCATCTGGTGCGCCTCTGCGAAGTCACGGCAGTGCAATCCTCTATGGAATTTTCTCCACATTTTTAGCATTTACGCTCTTTGCACTGTTTGTATTTCTCAGTTCTGCGCTATTTTTATTAATAACCGCAATGGAAACTGGCTCAGATATCAGTAATATAACCTCGCAGTTTACGGCATCGCTTATTGTGATCTCTCAGGGTATTGCCATAAAAACTGACTCTTTAGTTTTATCAATTACGCCTTTGGGTCTCAGTTTCATCGCCATACGCCTGCTCCGCACAGTTTTTATACGCCGTAGAAATACTGTTATTGGCAATATTGCCAGCGTTGTTACATGGACTCTGCTGGTGGCTCTTACAGCTGTTTTTGTACGACGAAATATAGACTCGCCTATGTGGGCTATTTTTGTGTATCCAAGTTGCATGGCGTTACTCAGTTACGCGTGGTCTTGTACACGTGATTCAGCCGAATATGCAGTTTGCAAAACTCAGATAGAAGGTTTCTTCTCTGCAACCACCCGCAGAACTTTAATCTTTGGATTGCGCACAGCTCGCCGTATTCTCTATGTTTACGCTTTCATCGGTATCATTACCTTTATTATCTGGATAAGCCTGGGATACCAATCAGTACAAAAAGTTTTTGATATGACGCATATGGGGATTGGGTCGCAAATTATGTCGAGTATTTTCACTCTGGCATGGCTTCCTAATCTCGTCACATGGGCATTGGCATGGACTCTGGGTGCCACGATTTCTATAGGTTCTTTAGGACACTTTAATTTATGGATTGATCAATCCACTCATTTACCTCCGATCCCTATTTTCGGCATTCTTCCTGAAGCAGTATCCACAGATATAGCTCAGAAAATTATTCTTCTGATTCCTATTGTTCTAATAATCATGGTGGGATTATATAGCGAATTTATTCCGAGCGAGCACGCACTGATCAAACCGCGATATACTCTGCGCAACATGATTGATTATGTGTATCCAATCGGAAGCTTTATCACCAGTATCATTGTGACTATTCCAGTGTTTATGCTGTTTATCGTTAGCTCATCAGGCGCTTTAGGGCGTAAAAATCTTGCGCATATTGGTTTAGATTTTTCGCATAGTCTCAGCAGTTTTGGTCGTCCCGTGCAGTGGGGATTAATTCTGGCATGGCTTGTTGCTATCGTCATTGCTCTCGGCCAGTCAGGAATACTCTATGTGCGAAATTATCTGGGCACTTCAACCCAAGAAGACGCACACCAACAAACAGAAACAGATAATCTCATGGATGATGATTCTGATGATTATGATGATTCTGAGGACTCTCAGGACTCTGAGGACTCTGAGGACTCTGCGCACAATAAACATATAGAAGAAACACAAGCTAGCAATGACGCAGCTGAACAGTTTTCCCCAAACCACAACCACCCACGGGAGGATAATAATGAGTGAAACCACCTCACGCCCAATTAAGCGTGCGCTTGTTTCTGTCTATCACAAAGAAGGACTTGAGGTTCTAGCCAAAGCCTTCCAAGAAGCAGGAACTGCGGTTGTCTCCACCGGTTCGACTGCTCAAGCACTGGCAAGCTATGGCGTGAACGTTACGCCTGCAGAACAGGTTACAGGATTCCCAGAATGTCTTGATGGCCGTGTTAAGACCTTGCATCCTCGCATTCATGCTGGAATTTTGGCGGATATGACTAACCCTGATCATGTATCGCAGCTGAGTGACCTTAACGTGGAACCTTTCGACGCTGTTATTGTCAATCTTTATCCTTTTGCAGACACTGTGCGTTCAGGCGCTGACGAGGCCTCCATTATCGAAAAGATTGATATTGGTGGCCCTTCGATGGTTCGCGCTGCAGCAAAGAACGCATCTACTGTTGCAGTTATTACGGATCCTGCTGATTATAGTGTGCTAGCACAGCGCATTGAAAACGGCGAAGGCTTTACTTTATCTGAACGCCGCTATTTGGCTGCCAAAGCATTTGCACATACTGCTGCATATGATTCTACGATTATTGAATGGGCTAGCCAGCATTGGACTAAGCCTGAAAGTATGGCAGATAGCGAAGAATTCTCTACCTATTCTCGCACCTGGGATAAGGCTGCTGTTTTGCGTTATGGTGAGAACTCTCATCAGAACGCCTCTCTGTATGTTGATCCATTGACTACTGGTGATTTCGCTCATGCAGAGCAACTCGGCGGTAAGCCAATGAGCTATAACAATTATGTAGATGCTGATTCGGCATGGCGCAGTGTGTGGGATTTCCCAAATCAGATTGCCGTGGCTGTAGTCAAGCATTCTAACCCATGCGGTTTGGCAATTGGCGAAACCGTTGCTCAAGCTCACAAAAAAGCTCATGCCTGTGACCCAATGAGTGCTTACGGTGGCGTTATTGCTGCCAATACAACCGTAAGTTTAGAGATGGCTCAATCTGTTAAGCCAATTTTTACTGAAGTGATTGTGGCTCCAGATTATGAACCTGCGGCATTAGAACTGTTACAGACGAAGAAAAATCTTCGTATTCTGAAAGTTCCAGTAGCACCTGTTGCGCATCCTCAGATTCGTCAGATCGATGGCGGTTTACTCGTTCAGGACATGGATGCGTTCCAATCAGAAGGCGACGATGTGAAGAACTGGACTCTGGTTGCTGGCTCTGCTGCAGATGAGCAAACTCTTGCAGATTTGCAGTTCGCATGGCGAGCAGTACGTTCCGTAAAGTCTAATGCAATTTTGATTGCACACGATGGTGCAACAGTTGGCATTGGTATGGGGCAAGTCAATCGTGTAGATTCATCACATTTGGCAGTCGATCGCGCTAATACGCTGGCTGATGGCGCAAATCGTACGAAAGGTGCTGTAGCTGCCTCCGATGCATTCTTCCCATTTGCTGATGGTATGAAGATTCTCACTGATGCTGGTGTGACGGCAATTGTTCATCCTGGTGGCTCTATTCGTGATGAAGAAGTATTCCATGCTGCTGAAGAGGCTGGGATTACTATGTATGTAACTGGCACACGACACTTCTTCCACTAAAATCAATGAAGAAGAAAAAGTGATAGGGAAGCGATGACACATCAAGCTGATCATATTGAACCAATATGGCCAAGTGCTCTCACCGTAGCAACAATTCTTGTAGGCACTCTTTTAGCATGGTTTAACCATGTTGACTGGGCAACCTATTTGTTTGCTGCTTTTGCTTTCATTATGGGCTTATGGCGCGTCATTGCACGTGATAAAGCACCGTGGAAAGTACGTTCAGTAGCATTTGATGCTGTTATTAGTTTTGGATTAGCAGGTGGCTTAGTCCTCACCTATATCAGTATTTTGATGCTTTAAGACTCTATACTGAATTCACTATGTGTGTGCCTCCTCATTCACCCGAATGAGGAGGCACACACATATCACCAACTAATACTGCTTTTATTCTTGAGCACGGTTAGCATCGTTATCTTCAGTTTCTATAACAACGTCTGGTAGCTGTTCTTCAGAAATCTCATCAAAAGTACCCTCTTCAGATGAATTATCTTCGCTATCAGCAGCAGCTGCCGCTTCTTGCTCCAAACGTAACGCAGCCACAGCTGCCTGAGTTTCAGCACGCTGAGCTTGCACAGAATCACGAATAATAAAACCAAAGGCAGCAACTGCAGCAGCTACTAATGGAACAATCCAAAAGACCCACAATTGGCTTACAGGCTTAACAGCCATATTTTCGAAAGAAGCAATCACAGCAATGCCGGTAGAGCGAGCAGGATTCATGCCTGCACCATCAACCAGATACGACACCATAGCACCCAAACCGTAGGCTGCTCCCACTGCCACAGCATGATTCTTATGAGCAGAACCATTTGGACGCACAGTTGTGAAGAATGCGCAGATAACAAGAAGAGTGAAGATAAGTTCAACCACAATAGCGCTGGTAATGCCGAAGCTCAAACCAGATGAGGATCCAAGCAGCGTATGAGCAGGGGAGTTATCGCCAAAACCATTAACAGTAATGCTCAACCACATTGTGCGTGGAACATTCTGAGAAATTGGCGTAACCACATACCATACGCCTGCGGCAGCCAAAGCCCCGAGCACTTGAGCCACTATAAAAGCCAATCCTTCAAGCCATGTCACGATGCCGGTTAACATACCCGCAAAAGATACAGCTGGATTAAAATGACCACCACTTGCTCGACCAAATGTTGCACTTGCAATGCCGTATGCCAACATCGTGCCCACGGCCACCATAATTAAGCTGGAATTGGAGTTAATCATGGTACCCCAAGAGCTTAATACGTAAATAGCGAAAGTAATAACTGCTGTTCCAACAAATTCAGCAGCAACACGAACTAAAAGATTACTGCTTAAAGTATGAGAAGGCTTAGGAGTTTGAGATGTATACACTAAATTATCTGTCATAAAATACCTCACTTATAGCGAACGATGCCTATCCTATCAAGCCCTCCTCCTATAATAGACATGATAATTATTGTACCCTTTTAGGCCACGTTGGGAGAACGATGCCACATCCATATTCCCGTGCGAAAAAAGCACATGAAGAATCCGAGTCCGGAATTCGTCTTCAAAAAGTTTTAGCTCAAGCAGGTTTTGGCTCTCGTCGTAAATGCGAAATCATGATTACTGATGGTCGCGTAGAGGTGGACGGTCAACTCATCACAGAATTGGGCACTCGCGTAGATCCCCATAAGCAGGAGATTCGCGTAGACGGTTCACGTATTCGTTTATCAGACAAACATATTACTTTGGCTTTGAATAAGCCTAAAAAAGTGCTCTCTGCCATGGAAGATAAGAAGGGTCGTTGGACTCTTCGCGATATTATTGGCGATGGCTATGAGCGTGTTTTCCATATGGGGCGTTTGGATTATGACTCTGAAGGTCTGATCTTGATGACCGATGATGGTGAGCTAGCTCAGCACGTTATGCACCCTAAATATGAAATCCCTAAAACTTACATTGTGACGGTTGAAGGTCATATTGGGGGAAATGTTGCCCGTCGTTTAGTACGCACCGGTGTGCAGCTTGATGATGGTTGGATTAAGCTCGATCAGTGCACTGTGCTCGATCAAACCCGTGAGTTTTCTATGCTTCGCGTGGTGTTGCATTCGGGACGTAACCGTATTGTGCGTCGTATTTTTGGCTCAATTGGTTTCCCTGTTGTGCGCTTGGTACGCACACAGATCGGACCTATTAAGCTCGGTGAAATTAAAGCTGGATCTTATCGTATTCTGTCTAAAACCGAAGTAGATTCGTTAGCTAAGGCGGTCGGTCTATGATTACAGTTGCTATTGATGGCCCATCAGGAGTGGGCAAGTCAAGCACCTCGCGTGCTCTGGCACAGCATTTCGGTTATGCATACTTAGATACAGGCGCTATGTATCGTGCTGCTGCATGGTGGTGCCTACATCATGGTGAAAGCTTAGATTTTACTGATGCTGATCAGGAAACAACAGAACGTTTAACCGAGCTCGTCGCACAATTCTTCACCGAAGAACATATAGACATATCTCTTGATCCGAGCAATCCTGGTATTTCCAGTGACGGTCAGGATATTAGTCAGGATATTCGATCGACTGAAGTAGCTTCTCATGTGTCTGCTCTTTCGTCCATTATCCCCATTCGTCATGTTCTTATTGCTGCTCAGCGCGCATATATTGCAAGCGAAGAGAATCCTCAAAGCTTCTCACAAGGCGCTGGAATTGTGGTAGAAGGTCGCGATATTACCACTGTTGTGGCTCCTGATGCCGATGTTCGCGTGCTGTTGACTGCACGTGAAGAGGTACGCCAGGCACGCCGTAACACTCAAAATGCTTCATCAGCAAACACGGCTACGGATAATGTAGCTGCTCGCGATGCTAAAGATGCGAAAGTTACTTCTTTCTTAGAAGCTAGCGAAGGTGTAACCACTGTAGATAACTCAGATATGAGTTTCGACCAAACACTTCAAGTGTTAATCGATATGGTGGATACTGCCATTGATGAACAGCTCTTCAACAATTACGTCGACCAGATGAACGAATACGAGCTGGAAGAAGGCGACGAAGCATACCTGAGCGAGGATGCTTTTGTTGATAGTGCTGATGAAGAAGAACACGATGACACTGTGGGCGTGCTTGCAATTGTGGGACGTCCAAATGTAGGTAAATCTACTCTGGTCAATCGTATTTTAGGTCGTCGAGCTGCCATCGTTGAAGATACTCCAGGTGTTACTCGTGACCGCGTCACCTATGAAGCTGAATGGGCAGGTACGCGTTTCCAACTCGTCGATACTGGCGGTTGGGAAGCTGATGTAGAGGGTATTGATTCCGCTATTGCTTCTCAAGCTCAAATTGCCGTGCAGCTTGCGGACGCGGTTGTGCTTGTGGTTGATGGTGTGGTTGGTTTAACAGCTAGCGATGAGCGTATTGTATCTATGCTACGTGCTGCAGGAAAACCTGTAACCGTGGCTGTTAATAAGCTAGATACTCAGATGTCCGAGTACCAGGCCTCAGAATTCTGGAGTTTGGGATTGGGAGAGCCTTATCCAATTTCTGCTATGCACGGTCGCGGTGTGGGGGATTTGCTTGATGTGGCATTAGATAAGCTCGCACAAGCTGAAAAAACCTCTGGTCTGCTCACTCCTTCTCATTTGCGACGCATCGCTTTGGTGGGTAAGCCAAATGTGGGCAAGTCTTCGCTGCTCAATCAATTATCTGGAGAAAATCGCGCTGTTGTTAGCGATATTGCAGGCACCACACGCGATCCAGTTGATGAAGTGGTCAATGTTGGCGGTCAGGATTGGCTTTTTATTGATACTGCAGGTATTAAACGCCGTTTGCATAAGCAGTCGGGCGCTGATTATTATTCCAGTTTGCGCACCCAGGCTGCGATTGAGCGTTCTGAATTAGCCTTAGTTCTTTTTGACGTATCCGAACCTATTTCTGATCAGGATTTGAAAGTCATGAGTCAGGCTGTGGACGCAGGTAGGGCAGTAGTTCTGGTCTTTAATAAGTGGGATAAACTCGACGATTTTGGTCGTCAACGTATTGAACGCTTATGGAAAACTGAGTTTAACCGCGTTACATGGGCTCAAAGAGTGAACTTATCAGCTTTGACTGGATGGCATACCAATCGTTTGAAGCTGGCCATGGATACAGCTTTGGAAAATTGGGATAAGCGAGTGTCTACAGGACGTCTCAATTCCTTCCTCGGTCAAATCCAAGCTGCTCATCCGCATCCTTTGCGTGGCGGAAAGCAACCGCGTATTCTTTTCGCAACTCAAGCGTCGAACCGTCCTCCACGCTTCGTGATTTTTACCACGGGCTTCTTGGATCACAGTTATCGTCGTTTTATTGAGCATTCTCTGCGTGATGAATTTGGTTTCGAAGGTACTCCAATTCAGATCTCTGTTAATGTTCGTGAAAAGAAAAAGCGCAAATAAAAAACTAAGAGATGCACTACATTTAAGGGTTTTGTAACGTTCTACTCTTCTGAGGGCGTTCAAAACCCTTTCTTTATGATTTTGATGCTGTTTTATGCTTTTTGCCTCCGATCGAACGCATCATATGACACACAAGAAATTTCACATATCGCAAAATGTCCAGCAAAGGTGCATTTTCCCAAAAAGTACTCTATAATAGACGGAGTTATTAAGAACTTAAATTAACGCGAGGACTGATGGCTGAAGGATCTTCTCACGGTAGGCGACGATTTTCTGATAAGTGGGGCAAGCACGAACTTGATGTATTAGCAGTATTATCATCGGCATTCCCACAATGGTTAACTTCCCGTCAAATAGCGCAACGTGTTAAAGCGTATGCAGATTCCTATGGTGAATTAGCCGACCAGGCAGCAAAGGCAGCTTTTGCTAAGCAATTCCAACGCGATCGTGCAAAGCTGACGGCTATGGGTATTGCTATTGAATCACGCCAGCCAGAGTATTCATCTAAGTCCGAAGGACAAGATTTTGCGTCTTATCGCTTGCAGTTAGGCGATGAGCCTCGTACTCGTATGCATTTTGAAGCTGAAGAACTTCCTATTCTGGCTGCAGCTAATTATTTAGCTCGTTCTTTAGCCATGTCTGCTAAATCTGATGAGAAAAAGGCCGAAGATAAGCGTAATCATAAAACCTCACGCACTCAACCGCACGTGGCCCAAACACCAACTCCAGGTTTGGGATTAGATTCCATTGCTCCAGGCTTAGGAACGCAGACAATTCCTGAGAATCTTATGCGCGTAGTGGATTCACGTCGTTTTACTGCCACCGTTAGGGTCGATGGCGAAAATATCAATGTTGCGTATACCGATTCTGATGATTTAGCATCCTACGTCTTAGAACATCCAGGTGCAACAATTGTGAGCCCACAAGAAGCTGTGGATGCTTTTGTGCGCCGTCTCAATGCGGCTGTAGCTTTCGAAGAGGCTGATGTTGCTGCGCAATCAGATAACCTTATTGCTGCTTCACAGTTGCGTCAGCAGATTGAAGAGCAGCATGAAGAAGATGAAGCGGATAGCAAAACAGAGCGTAAAGGATCATCCTTCCAAACTGGTTCAGAGGTTGATCGTCGTCTGCGTTTGATGCTGTTCCTATCCGCACATCTGGGCGAGGAATATTTGCTCAGCGAACTTGCAGAGCGTTTTATTGCAGTACCTAAAACTCCTGAAGAGGAGAAGAAAAACGTTCAGATTATTCGTAAAGATATTGGTACTTTAACCACAGTATCGGATGATGGTGAACTGGCTGGAAGTCAATTCTTTGATATTGACTGGTCTCTGCTTGAATCTGAAGGTATTGTAGCAGCTACTAATTCATTAGGATTAGAGCGTTTAGCTGGTGTTTCCCCTCAGTATATGAGTCTGCTCATTGCGTCGGTAAGCTATTTGGCGCATTCACCACTAATGTCAGAAAGCTACCGTCAGAGCGCTGAAGTACTTTATGAACGTTTACAAGAAGAGAATGATAGCGCTGCGTCACAGGGAACTGCTTGGCTGAGTTTAACAGGCTATGAGCTTGAACCTGCCAGCTATCAGGTTGTTCATGATGCCATTGAACGTGGAAATCTGCTTGATATGGATTACACGGATGGTGCTGGTCGCACACGTCATAAGTTGGTTGCTCCAGCTCAGATTTATGTGGATGAAGG
Source organism: Alloscardovia omnicolens (assembly GCA_040702985.1). GTDB lineage: Bacteria > Actinomycetota > Actinomycetes > Actinomycetales > Bifidobacteriaceae > Alloscardovia > Alloscardovia omnicolens_A. The sequence goes on from CP159991.1 coordinate 1,190,086, forward strand.
CGTGTACTATGCAGCTGTATGGACGGGCGTCAGCGATGAGGATCGTAAGACTCCAAGCACGCGCGCCTATGATGCTGATTCACCACGTCATACTCCAATCCGCAATGAGGCTTCTGCACAATGGCAGACTTTGCGTTTAGCTCGCATTGGACGTGTGGAGAGTGTGGAACCACGTCATGAGATTGACATTCCTGATGTTCCATTAGCTGAGCTGCGGGAGTGGAGTTTTGAGAACGGTACACCTGCTGTTTTCGTGACTGCTCAAAAGAATCTTCCTTTTATTCTCAATCTTCCTGACGCAAAAATTGAAGATTGTGGAGAAGGTCAGAAAGTACATTTAACTGTGTCTTCTGACTCATGGTTTGTTGCATTCTGCATTGCCCATGCACGTCATATTACAGCTGTGGGTCCTGCAACGTTACAGTCCATGTGTATTGCGCGAGCAGAGCATGAACTCAGCTTGAATACGGAGAACTAAAATATGGTTCCTGTGTGGGTGTGGGTTATTTTGTGGATTTTCTTCTTCGCGAATTTTGCGTATGGCGTGTATTACGTTATTCGTCATGGCTTGCGTGCTCTCAACACTATGAGTGGCACAGCTGAGGATATTAGCACTATTATGGCGCGCATGAGCGAGGAAGAAATGGAGCAAGCACTGGATGATTCCACACCTTTCTTCACGCGTCCACTCACTGACGCTACAGACCGCTATGCTGCAACACGTGAAGCTGTAGAGAAGAAACATATTGCACGTTCTATTCGCCATGATCGCGCCTTAGAACGCTGGAAGAATTATGAGCAGTCAGATTTAGAAGCTTTAGGAAGCACTCTCGATGATGCAGCCCAATCTAGTGATGAGCGGGCATCTTATAACGATTAATCAGCAGTTATTGCAATGAATGATGGGCGGTTTATGTCCGAGGAATCTCTTAGTCCTGCACAACGTTATGCAGCGTTTCAGGAATCTCAAAAGCGCCGTAAAAGCCTTACTGGCCTTTTTGCTCAATCCTTATCTTTTGATATTGACGATTTTCAACGTGACGCGTGTGAAGCTTTAGATGCCGGACATAATGTTCTTGTTGCTGCACCCACCGGTGCAGGCAAAACAGTGATTGCTGATTTTGCAATTTTCTTAGCACAGCATCGCAATGTGAAGGCCTTTTATACCACGCCTATTAAAGCTCTGAGCAATCAAAAATTCCATGAACTGGTCGACATGTATGGCGACGACAGGGTAGGGCTTCTCACTGGCGATGTGTCTATTAATCCTGAAGCGGATATTGTGGTTATGACCACTGAAGTTTTGCGTAATATGCTCTATGAAGGTTCTACTACACTCAACGCTTTAGGCTATGTTGTTCTCGATGAAATTCATTATTTAGCTGACCGTATGCGCGGACAAGTATGGGAAGAAGTCATTATCCATCTTGCTCAGTCCGTCAAAATTATTGGTTTATCTGCAACGGTATCCAATATTGAAGATTTCACGGCATGGATTCGTTCTGTGCGGGGAGATACTTCTTTAATTATTTCGGAAACGCGTCCTGTGCCTCTGCTTCAGCACGTGATGATTCAAGAAGCTCCTCGTAAAGAACCACAAGTTTTTGATCTGTATCAAGACCGTGCTTCAACGAAAATTAATCGTTCGTTGGTTCATGCACTTGCTCAGCTGGATGATCAGGCTCGCCGTCAATCTCAGGCGCATGATCGTAAGTCTTTTGGGCCTGGCAATCATGGGCGTAAGCGTACTCGTCATACAGCTCCTATACGTCATTACACACCAAAACGTTGGGCAGTGATTGATGAACTGGATTTCTTGAATATGCTTCCAGCCATTTACTTCATTTTCTCGCGCAATGGTTGCGATAAAGCCACAGCTCAATGTTTACAAGCAGGCCTGGAGTTGACTACTCCTGAGGAAGCGCGCCGTATTCGTTCTATTGTGCATGAGATGACAGATGGACAGCTTACTGCTGATGAAAAGAAAGCTCTACATTTCCATCATTTTGTTGCAGGATTGGAATTAGGATTTGCCTCTCATCATGCGGGCATGATTACTCTTTTCCGTCATATCGTGGAAGCTTTATTCGAGCAGGGGCTATTGAAAGTCGTTTTTGCAACTGAAACATTAGCTTTAGGCATTAATATGCCGGCACGCACCGTGGTTGTGGAAAAGCTAGAAAAATTCAATGGGGTAGGACACGTCAATCTCACGCCAGGGGAGTTTACGCAGCTTACTGGCCGTGCTGGTAGACGTGGTATTGATACTATTGGCCACGCACTCGTGGTTGATCATCGTGATTTTGTGCCAGCTGCTGCTGCTAATCTTGCGTCCAAGCGCGTATATCCGCTCCATTCAAGTTTTTCGCCAACCTTTAATATGGCTGTGAATTTGCTCCACACACATACTTTAGAGCAGTCGCGCAGCACGCTTGACCATTCTTTTGCACAGTGGGAAGCAAATGCTTCAGCAGATAATCTTGTGTCTACGCTTGAGGAAACACGTAAGATTGTAGACTCATATAGTCAAGCCATGCACTGTGATATGGGTAATTTTGAGCAATTCATGCGTATTCGTATGAAAATTTCTGATATTGAAAAACATGATCGTCGTATTGTGAAATCAACCGTTTTTTCTTCTGAACAGAAACGTAAAAAAGCATTTGCTCAACTCGATAAACAAATCTCAGTGCTCAAAAATCAAGAGCATAATCATCCATGTAAAACCTGTCCAGACTTTTCTGAGCATATCCGCTGGGGACATCGTTGGGCACGCCAAACACGTGAATTAGAGCGTTTAGAAAATCGGTTAGCATCACGCACTCAATCTGTATCACGCCATTTTGATCGTATTTGTGATGTGCTTACTCATTTGGATTATCTGCATACAGATTCTAGGGGAGAGCTTGAGCTTACAGAACGAGGAGATCTTTTACGCCATATTTATAGTGAAAATGATTTACTCCTCGCACAGTGCATTGAAGCAGGCATTTTTGATGATTTGAATGCTCAGGAATGTGCAGCTCTAGTCACAGCTTTCGTCTACGAATCTCGCTACGGTTCTGCTGGCGAACCATCACATTATCCGGGTGGAGCTAAAGGAACACTAGCAACGAATGTGGCACGCATAAAAATTCTGGATAAAGAATTGCAATTACTCTGCGAATCTTGTGATGTTGATGATTTGGGCGAGATTGATTATGGTCTGGTTGAGATCATGTTTGACTGGGTGAGTGATAAACCATTGACTGAAGTCTTACGCAATGCGCGTGATTTAACAGCAGGAGATTTTGTACGAGCTTGTCAACGAACTAACGATGTGCTCACACAGTTAGCGCATATCGGAACTCTTCGCCATGATGAGCATCTCACTAAAGTTGCAAACGAAGCCTACGATGTCATAAACCACGGCATTGTAGCGTTAAATCCTCTCTAAACACATACGGGAATAATACTTCAGTCTGCTGTGTTTTGTACGGTAGATAGGGAATAACTAAGGAGAATATGTATGGCAGAGCGCAGCCTTCGTGGTATGAGCATTGGTGCTAAATCTCTCGAATCTGACGATAATGTTGAATTCGCAGAGCGCACTGATGTCAGCTATATTTGCCCACGCGGACATAAAACTATTTTACCTTTGTCTTCTGATGCAGAACCACCTGTAGAGTGGGAATGCCGTTGCGGTCAGACTGCAAAGCTGGAAAACGCTGAAGACGAAGAGCCAAACGAAATTACCAAGCCAACACGTACTCACTGGGATATGCTGCTAGAGCGACGTACCCCTGAAGAGTTAAAGACTTTACTTGAGAAGCGCTTGCAAATGAAGCGTGAAGGATGGTTCCCAGATTATGAGTAATAGACGCATTGTTTTACTTGATCTCGATGGTACAACAGTAGAATCGCATCCAGGAATTTTAGCCTCGGTACGTTTAACTTTTGAGCATTTTAACATGCCTATGCCAACCGATGATGAGCTCAATACTTTTATTGGGCCTCCATTATTGGATTCCTTTAGCACGCACGGCTTTGAAGATAACGCTCAGGATGCAGTTGATTTCTTCCGTGAATCCTACACGAAACCGTATTTCGATGACCCTCAAAGCCCAGGTCAGCTCATTCCTGGCTTATATTTGAGCCGTATGTACTTCGGATACTTAGGTCAGCTGCAAAAGTTGCGTGAAGCAGGCTATGTACTCGTTGTGTGCACTGCAAAGCCTCAGCGTGAAGCTATTTTGTTGTGCGAACATATTGGATTGGAATATCTTGTATCCGGTATTTACGGAGCAAGCGGCGGATCTGATACCAGTCGTTTGCATAAAAACGAAATTATTCGCTACGTATTCGAGAAAATTCGTTACAACGAAGCTGACGGAGATCGCGCTGTAATGGTTGGCGATCGTTGGACAGATATTGATGGCGCTCATGAAAACGGCATTCCAGCTATTGGTGCTGGCTGGGGTTATGCAGCGCCTGGAGAATTTGAAGAACATAACTGCGATGTTGTTGCACACACTGTGGATGATTTAGTTGAGGCTGTTGATACCGTTTTTAAGAACTAATTCAGCAAGCTGAACAAAATCCCGATAATGTACGTTATGTCAGATTTAATATTCGTAAATCTATAAAAGAAAGCCGGTGTGTTATCCCCTGATAGCTACACCGGCTTTTCTGTAACGTATAACCTTTTAAATAACTTGTGCTTGATGCAATGCTCGTTGCTGTAATTCCAACTTACGACGCATACGACGTTGTGCAAGTTCGTCAATAGTTTGTACAGTGTGTACACGCTCTGGCTGAGCTGTGTGCTGATTTGTCTGTGTAGATTCTTCGTGGCGCAATGCCTCAGAAATTTCGTGGAACAAAACGCCCACAGAAATACCAAATACAGCATGACCTGCACGCATCAGATCAAGCATCTCGGTTTCACTGGTGCACTCAAAAATTCTCATGCCATCTGACATAATAATTGCTGTTTCCAACTTATCAACGCTACTGTTATTGAGATAACTCAAAGCTGTGGTGACATTATTCAAATTAACACCAGTATCGAGCAGCTTTTTAGCTACAGCAAGAATAACAATATCTTTAAACGAATATAATCGACGAGAACCTGAACCCGTGGATGGAGTAATACTTGGTTCTACAATATGTTTGCGTGCCCAGTAGTCAAGCTGACGATAGGTAATACCAGCTATCTTGGAGGCTACAACTCCCCTGTACCCCACTTCTTCGCGATCTTCATCTAAATCGAAAAGTGCTCCTTGTACAGCGTTATACGTGCTTAAATCTTCTCGTTCAGCTAAACGCACGTGCAAACTTAAATGTGGACGTTCTATTTCTTGCATCGCTCCATCTTTCTCAAACTTCCTAGTAGATATTTTAAAGTGAGAAATGTGACGATTATGTTGTTGTTTTAGATTACAGCTGAAGACTTTGTGAAGAATGCAAAGCGGAATCGTCCAATAATAATCTCGTCACCACTTTTGAGTTGAGCAGAATCAACACGTTCACGATTCACATACGTTCCGTTGAGGCTTCCAGCATCTTCAACACTAAAAACAGAACCTGAACGCTTAAAAATAGTATGCTGGCGAGATACGGTATTATCATCCAACACAATATCGCTATGCGCGTCACGGCCCGCCGTAACGACATCGGCATCTAAAAGATAACGTGCACCGTCGGCTCCACGAGTAGCAATTAACAAGGCAGCATTGCTTGATAATTGTGCAATCGTATTCATATCTTCCTGCGTCAAAGGACGCTCACCAGTAGCTGTAACAGGAACTGTTATAGCTGGCATACCAATACTTGTTGTTTCACCTGCTGTTGGAATTGAAATAACCATAATCTTTATTCTACTGTCTTTGCGTACTTATATTCAAAACTATTAGCTAGAGCTTTAATCTCCACTTTATCATTGTGTGTAACAGTTACTTTCGCACCGTAATTAACTCGAAGCGACGAGCCCACTCCTCCATTAATATCCACAGCGTTCTGCAAATTTGATGGATCGCCAATAGCTTTAATCTCGTATGGCGCGCTGAGATATTGCCCGTCACTCATCAAACCAGATTCTGTATCTACAATGTACGTGGATGTTACTACACGCACATTACCAATTTGAATAACTTCAGCACCAGCATTACGTAATTCTTCAATAACTGTATACAAAGCTGCTGCAGAAATATTTTTCTTACTTCCTTGAGTAATGGTAATAGTGACACCTTCACCTGTTGCAGCAACACGACCACTGAGAATATCGTTTGAATCTTTATTCTCTTGCACAACGCGTTCAATTTCTTTTTGCTTATCGGCTGCAGATTGAATAGATTGTAGCTGCTGATTAAGCTGAGAGCGCTGAGTTTCTAAACGAGAAATCTGATTATCTGTTTCACTCAGAAGCGTCACCAATTCTGATTCACTCAGTGAGGAATATGACGTATCAGTAATACGCTGCTGCGCCATAAAGCCGAAGCCTACTGCACCACCTAAGCACAGCAAAATTAGAGAAGTGACAACACTACGAGTATGACTGTTGTTACGCACGGCATGGAAGAATTCACCCCACGATGAAATAGTACGTTGTGCGCTATTTTTCAATGACGGAACATATTCAACAGTCGGAAAAACTCCCGTCTGTGTATCATCTGCTGGTGAATGATTACTGTGTGAATCGCGTCGAGACATATGTACCCCGATTATGACCTAAAAATAAAGCGTCGAATAGCGGACACATTAGAGAAGATACGAATACCCAGCACCACGATTACTGCAGTGGTCAACTGTGAACTCACGCCCAGTAAGGTGCCGATATAGACTAAGAGCACAGCAATAACAACATTGGAAATGAAGGAAATAATAAACACGCGATCCGAAAAATTGCGTTCAAAGAAGGAACGAGCAGCGCCGAGTAACGCGTCCAAAGCCGCCACCACCATAATAGGAAGATATGGCTGCAACCAGACGGGAACATCAGTTCGAACAAAAATTCCCGTAACAACGCCAACAATAATACCTAATACTGCTGCCATGTCTACTCCTTTCGTGCTCGCTCAAGAGTTACAGCATTTGCAGCTGGGAGGGTTAAGGACGTACTGTTATTAAGATCTATAGCCACACCCATTGCTTTGAATGCAGATAATGCTGCACTCTGTGCATTTACCGCATTGCGTAAAATATCAGCATTACCAATAGCCCTAATAACATAAGGGCTTTGCACTCCAGTAATGCCTACAAGTATAGCCCCTCCAGCACTACGAACAGCAGTTTGAGGTCCTATACGCACATCATTAATACTTATAGCTTCTGCCCCACCCTGCCACAACAACGATAAGAGATATTGCAACTGCACATCAGTGACTCCTGTTTCACTCTGTCCGTCAGTAACACGACCTTGAGTGGCAGAACTGTCCTGTGCGTTGCGGTTAGTAAGAGTAAGAACAAGACCAGGACCTTGTACAGTCGATTGCGCGGTAGTAATAAAAGTACTGTGAATTTTATTAATTGCGCCCTCTTCATTTTTGGTTTGACGAGTCAAAATCAAGAGCTCTTTTTGCTGCTTTTTAATAGCATCTTCAAGACTTTGCGCATGCTGGGTAGTGGTCACCAACTGAGCTGCTAATTCGCCACGTACTTTTTCGCGTGATCGTCCTTGTAAAATACGCACAGCTTGCGATCCAGCAAAACCTACTGCAACACACAGTATAAAAGAAATAATGTGCGTTACAATACGCTGAGTTCGAGAAATCGTATGCGCCGTTAACGTGGCATCTTCAAACAACGGATCCAGCGGATGACGCATGAGATCCTCAAGAAGTTGCGAAGAATTTCTACTGTGCAGACCAAGATTACGGGGGCTATGAGAACGACCAGCATCACGAGGATCAATATGATGCCCGCGTAGCTGCGAAGCTTCACTAGAGAAAGTTGCTCTATTCCTCATAGGAGGTTCTACATCCTTTGGCGGAATAACACTGGGAACAATAGCATTATTGTCCATTGTTCATTTTCTCCTGTTGAGCTTTATGAATCAGGTGCAAACCCTGCTTCATATAAATGACACCAGCCACCCAATAGAGCACGATTCCCCACACGGCTAGCGCCACACCAAAATTCTTGAGTGCTATGAAAAATAAGGAATTGCCCATGCCAGAAATCATGAGAGCTGGAATATCAGTCATAATCATAGCTGTTGCGGTTTTACCAACGAAATGCACAGGAAGTGAACCATAGTCATACTGCGCCAGGGCAATAATCAGCACGCCTAAAATACAGTCACGCGAGCCCACCACAATAATAAACCACCATGGTAAGAAGCCCGCAAATCCTAAGGCTAAAATAGAGCACACAATCAGTAAACGGTCTGCTATGGGATCGAGAATCTGTCCGAGCTTCGTTATTTGATTCAAGCGGCGCGCCAGATACCCATCAATGCCATCAGTGAGCGCAGAAATCGCTAGCACAATTAAGCCACTAAACAAGTGATCTTTGCTAATTAAAACAGCAATAACTGGGATGGTGAGTAAGCGCACAAGGCTGACAAAATTTGGCCATGTAACAATCCGATTGCTCGGCTTAAGTAATAAGGTTTCGTCAGTATGTGTGCTTGTTTCTGGCGTCATCTCTTCTGTGCTCAATACTCACCTTCTACATACGAGAAGCTTGAATTCCCGTAATAATAATAGCGCGTGCCCCTACTTCATAGAGTTGATCCATCAATGAGTTTACCTCAGAGCGCGGAACCATAGCACGAACAGCAACCCATTGAGAATCATGTAGTGGAGAAACCGTTGGTGATTCAAATCCTGGAGTAATAGCAACGGCTGTGCTTACTTTAGATACAGGAATATCATAATCCATCAACACATAGGTATGAGCAGTAAGAACACCCTTTAAACGTCGCTGGAAGACAACTAATTCAGGATTATTTTCAGCAATGCGTGGAGAACGCACCACAATGGCTTCCGATGTAACAATCGGGTCACCAAAAATACGTAGTCCTGCGTTACGCAGTGTTGTTCCGGTAGACACCACATCAGCAATAGCATCTGCAACACCCAGTTGGACAGAAGATTCTACTGCACCATCCAAGTGAACAATATGGGCGTTTAAACCTCGAGCAGCCATATAGTCAGCTACTACTTTGTCAAAGGAGGTAGCAATACGCTTACCGTCTAAATCTTCCACGGTTCTAATATCGCTATCCTGAGGTGCTGCAAAACGGAAAGTAGAATCTCCAAAACCGAGTGGCATCTGTTCAATGGCATCAGTTTGGGAATTCAACAACATATCGCGCCCGGTAATACCCAAGTCGATAATTCCGCTGCCCACATACACTGCAATATCAAGAGGACGCAAGTAAAACAGCTGAATGCCGTTATGAGGATCTTCCACAACAAGTTGGCGTGAGTTAGTGCGCAGTTGGTAGCCTGCTTCTTTTAATAATTCCCACGCTGGTTCCGAAAGCATTCCCTTATTTGGCACAGCAATTTTTAACATGCGTCTTCTCTCTTTCGTCTGAAATATACGAATTTTACAGGTACTTATAGAGGTCTTCTAAAGAAATACCCTTCTTAATCATCATCACTTGTACGTGATAAATCAGCTGGCTCATTTCTTCAGCTGTACGAGCAGCGCCTTCATATTCAGCTGCCGTCCAGGTCTCTCCTGCTTCTTCAAGAATTTTCTTCCCAATAAAATGTGTACCTTTATTGAGCTCATCAACAGTTAAAGACCCCTCAGTTCCTTGCTGAGCTTTTGCGCTTAATTCTGTGAATAATTCTTCAAATGATTTCATGCGCGGAACGCTTCCTCTGCTTTTTGACGAATAGCTGCAATAGCTTCAGCAGGATTATCTGCACCATATACAGCCGATCCTGCTACGAGTACATCCGCACCTGCAGCAGCAACAAT